>NZ_JBDPLS010000005.1:0-598810 GCF_039871515.1 Nonomuraea sp. B1E8
CTCCAAAAAAGGTCTGAACCCAACTAACAAAAGGAATCCGTCAAAAACCGACTAACGTCGATCGACGGGGTTGTGCATCATGCACTGGCTTTTAACACACTGTTGAGTTCTCAAGAAACGCACGCGTACATCCTCACCAAAACCCCGAACCCGGGATCTCCGCTCAGAGGCGTTCATTTCGTTGTGTCTTAACTCTTTCAGCCGTTCAAGTCCCTGTCAAATTGACCGGACCTGCACAACCTGCGGGAATTAAGCGCCGCCCCCTTTCGGAGACAACCCCTCTAACTTACCAGCCCGTAGGCGGTTCGGCGAACCGGCCTCCGGACTCAGCAGTCACAGGGGATTGCCGTCGACCCACGACACAACACGCCAATATCACCGGAGTGAGAGGAGGAGGTTGTGCCGCACTGCGTCGGCTTCTCAAGATTAGCAGCGCTCCCGACCACTCGGGACTCGTTCGTCGTGCTCCACGGCCACAGATCGATCACAACCGAACATAGACTCCCCACGTGAGCAGCAACACGCCACCAGCGGCGAAGAAGGTCCGGACCGAGCGCATCCATCATGGCGACACCGTCATCGACGAGTACGCCTGGCTGAGCAACAAGGAAGATCCCGATACCACCGCCTATCTGGAGGCGGAGAACGACTTTCTCAAGAAGGAGACAGCTCACCTCTCCGAACTCCAGGAGCAGGTGTTCCAGGAGATCAAGGCACGCACCCAGGAAACCGACCTGTCGGTGCCGAGCCGTAAGGGCGCCTGGTGGTATTTCACGCGCACCGAGGAGGGCAAGCAGTACGCCGTCTCCTGCCGCGTCCCCGCCGACAGTGACGCTCCCCCGGTGATCACGCCGGGCGAGCGGCTCGACCGCGAGCAGGTGATCCTGGACGGCAACGAGCTGGCCGGCGACAGCCCGTTCTTCTCGGTGGGCGCCAGCTCCGTCACCCCTGACGGCTCGATGCTGGCCTACTCGACCGACTACAAGGGCGACGAGCGCTTCACGCTGCGGTTCAAGAACCTCGAGACCGGTGAGGTGCTCCCCGACGAGATCACGGACATCTTCTACGGAGGAGCCTGGTCGGCGGACGGCTCCGCGTTCTTCTACACGCGCGTGGACGACGCCTGGCGCCCCTTCCAGGTCTACCGGCACACCCTGGGAACGCAGGAGGACGTGCTGGTCTACGAGGAGAGCGACGAGCGTTACTGGGTGGGCATCGGGCTGACCAGGAGCGAGCGCTACCTGGTGCTCAGCTCGGGCAGCAAGATCACCAGCGAGGTGCGCGTCCTCGACGCCATGGATCCGTCGGGCGAGTTCGAGGTCGTCCGCCCCAGGAAGACCGGCGTCGAATACGGCGTCGAGCACGCCGGCGACTTCTTCTACGTGCTCCACAACGAGAACGCCGAGAACTTCGAGCTGGCCACCGCCCCGCTCGACGACCCCGGCTCCTGGACGCCGCTGACCGCGCACAGGGACGACACGAGGCTCCTGGAGATCGACGCGTTCTCCGACCACGCCGTGGTGCACTTCCGGCGCGAAGGGCTGACCGGCCTGCGGGTGCTGCCCTACGGCTCCGCCGGCGGCACCTGGCGTGAGCGGGTCGAGGCCTCAGAGCGGAACGCGTACGAGATCGACTTTCCCGAGCCGCTGTACGACGTCGGGCCGGCGGGCAACCCCGAGTTCACGACCACGCGGCTCCGGCTGGCGTACACGAGCATGGTCACCCCGCCCAGCGTGTACGACTACGAGCTCGACTCGCACGAGCTGATCCTGCTCAAGCAGCGCCCGGTGCTGGGCGGCTACGACCCGGCCGACTACGAGCAGTTCCGCGACTGGGCCACGGCCGAGGACGGCACGAAGATCCCCGTGTCCATCGTGAAGCGCAAGGACACCGCCAGACCGGCTCCCACCGTGCTGTACGGGTACGGCAGCTACGAGACCTCCATCGACCCCGGCTTCTCGATCCCGAGGTTGTCGCTGCTCGACCGCGGGTTCATCTTCGCCGTCGCGCACGTCAGGGGTGGCGGCGAGCTGGGCCGCCGCTGGTACGAAGAGGGCAAGCTGACCAGGAAGCGCAACACGTTCACCGACTTCGTGGCGGCGGCCGGGCACATGAAGGAGAGCGGCTGGAGCGAGCGGGTCATCGCGAGGGGCGGCTCGGCCGGCGGGCTGCTCATGGGCGCGGCCACGAACCTGGCGCCCGAGTTGTTCGCGGGCGTGGTGGCCGAGGTGCCGTTCGTCGACGCCCTGAACACCATCCTCGATCCGTCGCTGCCGCTGACCGTGATCGAGTGGGACGAGTGGGGCGACCCGCTGCACGATCCCCAGGTCTACGCCTACATGAAGAGCTATTCGCCGTACGAGAACGTGGACGGCAGGGCGTACCCGCCGATTCTGGCGATCACGAGCCTGAACGACACGCGCGTCCTCTACCACGAGCCGGCGAAGTGGATCGCGCGGTTGCGGGCGACGGCGGGCGGCGGGCCGTTCCTGCTCAAGACCGAGATGGGCGCGGGACACGGCGGCCGCAGCGGGCGTTACGACGCCTGGCGTGAAGAGGCGTTCGCGCTGGCCTGGATCATCGAGAGAGGCACGTCATGACGTATCAGGCCGACGACCGGCGTTACGAGCGCCAGCCGTACAACCGCAGCGGCCGCAGCGGGGTGAAGCTGCCGGCGGTGTCGCTGGGCCTGTGGCACAACTTCGGCGACAACCGGCCGATCGAGACGTCGCGGGCGATCCTGCGGCGGGCGTTCGACCTCGGGGTGACGCACTTCGACCTGGCCAACAACTACGGCGTCCCGTACGGGTCGGCGGAGCGGAACTTCGGCCGGATCCTGGGCGAGGACTTCGCGCGCCACCGCGACGAGCTGATCATCTCCACCAAGGCCGGCTTCGACATGTGGCCCGGCCCGTACGGCGAGTGGGGTTCGCGCAAATATCTGCTGGCCAGCCTCGACCAGTCGCTGGAGCGCATGGGCCTCGACTACGTCGACATCTTCTACAGCCACCGTCCCGATCCGGACACGCCGCTGGAGGAGACCATGGGGGCACTCGACCGGGCCGTGCGCTCGGGCAAGGCGCTCTACGCGGGCATCTCCAACTACTCGGCCGAGCAGACCACCCAGGCGGCGCGGATCATGCGCGAGCTGGGCACGCCGCTGCTCATCCACCAGCCGTCCTACTCGATGATCAACCGGTGGATCGAGGACGGGCTGCTCGACGTGCTGGAGGGGGCGGGGATGGGCTGCATCGTGTTCTCGCCGCTGGCGCAGGGCGTGCTGACCGACCGCTACCTCGACGGGGTGCCGGCCGACTCGCGCGCGGCCACCAGCCGCTTCCTGCCGCAGGAACGGATCGACCGCGAGCTGGCGCGCGACCTGAACGAGATCGCGAGGGGTCGCGGGCAGACGCTGGCTCAGATGGCGTTGTCGTGGGCGCTCAGGGATCCGCGGGTGACGAGTGTGCTGATCGGCGCGAGCAGCGTGCGCCAGCTCGAGGACAACGTGGCCTGTGTGGACGGCCCCGCCTTCACCGAGGACGAGCTCGAGGCCATCGACAAGATCACAGTGCCTCGTGCCGCTGGAGGTAGGTGAAGGAGGCCCAGCCGGGCAGCACCGGCAGCCAGAACGTGAGCAGCCGGTGCAGCAGCACGGCCGACGTGGCCAGCTCGGCGGGCAACCCTGCCACGGTGAGGCCCAGCGCGAGCGCGCCCTCGACCGCGCCCAGCCCGCCGGGTGTGGGTGCGGCCGAGCCGATCGCGTTGGCCGTGAGGTAGACGACGGCGACGGCGGTGAAGCTGAGCTCTCCGCCGAACGCCGCCACGCACGCGTCCAGGCAGACGATGAACGCGATGGTGATCATGAGCGTGCCCAGGCCCGCCTCGATCATCTTGCGCGGCGACTGCAGCACGTCGAGCAGGCGCGGCAGGACGTTGGAGAAGAGCCTGCTCATCCGCGCGGTGACCATCCGGCGCAGCGGCGGCACGCCGAGCACCACCACGACCAGCAGCGCCACCGCGAGCAGCACCACGACCAGCCCGCGCGACGGCGTGAACGCGGTGTTGGTGGTGGAGCCGGTGATGTAGGCGAACAGCAGCAGCAGCGCGATGTGGAAGATCATCATGATGAGCTGGGAGGCGCCCACGCTGGCCACCGCGCTGGCCGGCGAGATGCCGCGCTTCTGCAGGTAGCGGGTGTTGATCGCGACGCCGCCCACCGCCGCGGGCGCGACGAGCTTGACGAACGAGGCCGCGAACTGCACGAGCACCGTACGCCAGAGGGGGAGGTGCTCGGGCACGAACCCGCGCAGCATGCACGCGGCGGCCACGAAGCTCACGAACGAGGCGACCAGCGCCAGCCCCGACCAGGCCCAGTTGGCCGTGGTCACCACCTGGTAGACGTTGACCTGGCTGAGCTGGGACAGCAGGAAGTACGCGGCCAGCGTGCTGGCGATGATGGTGATCAGGGTGCGCGGCCTGAACCGCTCCAGCCGCACCTCTTCGACCTTGCCCTGCGGTTTGAGGGCCACGATGTGCTCGCGGATGCCGGGCAGGACCTGCTTCGCCTTGGCCAGGGCGGCGCGGGTCTCCCTGGTCAGGGCGATGCGCTGGAGCAGCGGCAGGGCGGCGGCCAGCGTGTCGGCCCCCATGACGGCCGCCGCGGCCCTGACGGAGCGCTCGGGGCCGACGCGCAGCGCCAGGTAGGTGAGGAGCTGGACGACGTCGAGCCTGAGCAGCAGGTCTCCGGCGGCGATCTCGCCGCTGCGCGCGTCGGTGAGCACGACCCGGCCGGCGCCGTCGAGGTGGATGCTGTCGCCGGTGAGCCGGCGGTGCGCCAGCCGCTGGATCTGCAGCAGCCCGACCTGCTCCCAGATCTGGGCGAGCAGGTCGTCGTCGATCTCTTCGTCCGGCACCTCGTCGAGCGGGAGCGTCTCGATGTGCTCGTAGGCGAGCAGCGCGGCCTCGGTGCCGATCTCGCTGGTGCCGAGCAGCCGGGGCGTGCTGGCGCCGGCCGCCTGCGCCGCGTACGCCATGAGCGCCTCGCGTTCGAGCTCGGCCCGCAGCGACCTGATGGCTCTGCGCCTGGTCTCGGAGTGAAGCCTGATGCGCCGCCACAGGCGGTAGGGCAGCCCGGCCACCTGCCGGTCGCGGTCGAGCACCGTGACGTCGAGGCTGCTGCCGTCCTGCAGCCCGATGGCGTAGCGGCGGCTGCCCTGGTGGTCGTCCTCGATGCGGCGGGCCGAGATCGGCGTGAACGACAGCTTGCGCAGCGCGGCCACCACGGCGCTGCCCGGCGGCCTGGTGTTGGGGCTGCCGACGCCGTAGAGGGTGGCGTAGCCGATGGCCATGCCGACCAGCACGGTCACGATGGCGCTCGGCAGCGTGATCTGCCTGCCGGAGAAGAAGGCCAGGATGTAGAGGGCGATCGTGGTCCACATCAGCATCCGCCACGTGGGGCGGCGCGAGATGCGCACGGCGGTGGCGTACGCGATCACCGAGGTGAGCAGCGTGTTGAGCGGCTCGATCTTCCTGTCGCCGGTGAGCAGCACGCGCAGGTCGTCGACGTTGCCCGCGACGAGCCACTGGCCCAGCAGGAACGATCCGGCGATGCCGATGATCGCGGCGATCAGCCCTTCGGCGACGCGCAGCCCGTCGCGGTGGAAGACCCGCTCGACGGCGAAGGCCGTGGGGACGATGAGCACGGCCGCGCCGCCGAGGAACGCGGCGATCCTGCTGAGCAGGGGGACGAGTTCGGCGCCCTCCTTGACGTCGGCCTCGAGGCCGATGAGCGTCTGCTTGGCCACCAGGGCGAGCAGGATCACCGCGCCGAGCACCGCGAGCGTGGCGAAGAACCGCAGCAGGTCGGACGGGCGGCGAAGGCGCTGCGGCAGGAGCGGCTCTACGACGTAGACGTCGGTGTCCGCGCGTGATTCGGCCACGGCTGGATCCCCCTCCGCGAGGTCCTCCGTGTCATCTCGTTCCCTGATTTCGGCCACCGACAGTGATTCTGCACCTTCCCGGCCGGACCGTGAGATCTTTAGGTGTTCAGTGTCCTCAAATCAGCCCCCTAGTCCTCGCACCGGGCAGGCTACACGCTGGAGATCCCACCGTTCACCTCCGATTACGCGCGACGTAGGCTGTGTGCCATGCCGGGTGATTTGAGGGTTTTGGGGGCGTGTCCGCTGGACTGCCCGGATACCTGCTCCTGGGTGGTCACGGTGGAAGACGGCCGGGCCGTCAGCCTCCGCGGCAACCCCGACCAGCCCTACACCAGGGGCGCGCTCTGCGTGAAGGTCAACCGCTACCTGGAGCACACCCGGGCGGACGACCGCATCCTCCACCCGCTGCGCCGCACCGGGCCGAAGGGCTCCGGTCAGTTCGAGCGCATCACCTGGGACGAGGCCCTCGACGAGATCTCCGTACGGCTGCACGGCATCGTCGAGGAGCACGGCGGCGAGGCCATCTGGCCATATCTGGGCACCGGCTCGCTCGGCTACCTCCAGGGTTGCGAGGGCGTGGCGGGGCGGCGGTTCTGGAACATGCTGGGCGCCTCCAAGCACTATCTCAACATCTGCTCGGGCGCCGGCAACAGCGGCCTGCGGCGGACGACGGGCACCGCGGCCGGGATGGACCCGGAGAACTTCGCGCTCGCCAAGCTGGTCGTGTTGTGGGGCACGAACACGCTGACCAGCGGGCACCACCTGTGGAAGTACATCCAGGACGCGCGGGCGGACGGCGCGTACGTCGTCGCCATCGACCCCATCCGCACCAGGACCGCCGACCAGGCCGACGAGCACCTGGCGATCAGGCCGGGCACGGACGCCGCGCTGGCGCTCGGGCTGCTCAACGTGGTGCTGGCGGAGAACGCGCAGGACGACGCGTTCCTCGCCGCGCACACCGAGGGCTGGGACGGCTTCCGCGAGGAGATCCTGCGCCACCCGGTCGAGCGGGTGGCCGAGATCACCGGCATCCCCGCCGAGTCCGTCCGCGCGCTGGGTATCCGGCTCGCGCACACCCGGCCGACCGCGCTGCGCGCCACGCACGGCCTGCAGCGGCACGCCGGCGGCGGCACCGCGCTGCGCACGATCGCCGCGATCCCCGGCGTCACCGGCGACTGGCGCCATCCGGGCGGCGGCGTCGCCTTCTCCACCAGCGACCACGTCCACCTCGACGTCGACCGGCGCGACGACCTGCTGGCCCGGCCGGTGCGCACGCTGGTCATGACCAAGCTCGCCTCGCAACTCCACGACGTGAAATGCCTGTGGGTGTACGCGGCCAACCCGGCGGGCTCCTCCCCCGACGCGAACGCCATCAGGCGGCAGCTCGCCCGCGAGGACCTGTTCACCGTGGTCATGGAGCAGTTCCCCACCGACACCGTCGACTACGCCGACATCGTGCTGCCCGCGACCATGCAGACCGAGCACATGGACCTGCACGCCGGCTACGGGCACCTCTACCTGCTGTGGAACGAGCCCGCTGTGCCACCGCCCGGCGAATGCCTGTCGACGACGGAGACGTTCAGGCGGCTGGCCAGGCACATGGGGATGACCGAGCCGTCGTTGTACGACTCGGACCTGGAGCTGGCCGAGCAGTTGTTGTCGAGCGGGCATCCCTCCCTTGAGGGCATCACCCTGGACCGGATCCGCAAGGAGGGCTGGGTGCGGATGAACTACCCCAAACCCTTCGCGCCGTTCGCCGACGGCTTCCCGACGCCCTCCGGCCGGCTGCGCTTCCCGCCTGCCGGGGAGGCGTACGTGCCGCCCCACACGGTGCGCGCGGCGGGGTCGTCGCCGTACCCGCTGACGCTGATCACGCCGGCGTCGCACCTGTTCCTCAACACGACGTTCGGCAACAACCCGGAGCTGCGACGGCGGGCCAAGGACCCGGTGGTGCTGGTCAACCCGGCCGACGCGGCGGAGCGCGGGCTGGCCGGCGGACAGCGGGTGCGGGTGCACAACGAGGGCGGCGAGTTCCTGGCCGACGTGGAGATCAGCGACCGGGTGGCGGCCGGGGTGGTGGCCTCCCCGAAGGGGCGCTGGCCGAAGCTCACCCCCGGCGGCGCCAACCCGAACGCGGTCGTGGCGGAGCGGGACGGCGACATGGGCCGGGGCCCCGCCTTCCACGACAACCTGGTCGAGGTCAGTCCAGTTTGAGCTTGTAGCCGACGTGGGAGGCCGTGAAGCCGAGGGAGTCGTAGAAGCGGTGCGCGTCCGTACGTGACTTGTCGGAGGTGAGCTGCACCATGGCGCAGCCGCGCGCCCGCGCCCGGTCGACGGCCCACTCGATCATCTTGCGGCCGAGCCCTCTGCCCCGCTCGGAGGCGGCGATCCTGACGGCCTCGATCTGGCACCGCTCCGCGCCCAGCCGCGACAGCCCGGCCAGGTAGGTCAGCTGCATGGTGCCCACCACCTTGCCGTCGCGCTCGGCCACGATCAGCTCGTCGTACGGGTCGGCGTCGATCCGCTCGAACGCCGCCAGGTAACGTTCGTCGCCCGGATCTCCCTCGCGCTGGGCCCCGAGCGGGTCGTCGGCCAGCATGGCGACGATCGCGGGCACGTCGTCCGCGCGGGCCTGCCGGAAGAGCAGCGACAACACGTAGTGGGACTCCATGAGGTCAGGATTGGACGGCAGCGCCATGACCCTGCCGCTCGGGGTGAAGCCCTTGCGGGCGTAGAGGGCGCGGGCGGCGTGGTTCTGGTCGACCGCCCAGAGGCCGACTCCTCCGCGCCGGTGCTCCTGGCCCACTCCACCGCCGTGTCGACCAGCCGGGAGCCCACGCCCCCGCCTCTGGCCTCGGGGGCGACCCACATGGACAGCAGGTGCGCCCCGCTGTCCTCCAGCAGCACGCACACCAGGCCCACGTCGGCGCCGCCGCTTTCCGCCACCCACCACCGCGAGTCTGACTCGCTCAGGCGTTCGGCCCATCTCCCCGGTGGAAAGGCGACCTCGCGCCCGTACGACGACCCGAAAGCGTCCGGGGCTTCCTGGAGCGCGCGCAGCCTGATCGACCGCAGCCGATCCGCTTCGCCGGGGCCAAGATGCGTTATCACGACTTTCTGCATGTCCGCATGATGTCAGGGACAGGTCAGGGTCCGCCCCCGATGCCCCCGGGGTGGCCGGAAAGGCAGCATGGGGGCATGAACGAAATCAGTCGACGCGACGAGGTATCGCTGTCCGGCGCCGCGCTGCGTGGCGCTCCTTGGAAGGCCGCCGCCATCAGCGGTGGCGTCGTCTCGGCGACCAGCTACGGGTTCGGCCTGCTCACGGGCGGCGGCGACCTGGTGTGGGCGCTGGGCCTGGGCATCAGCCTGTTCGCGCTGGTCGCCGCGATCGGCGCGGTGTCGAAGCCGGACGACGGCGACCGGGTGACCCGGCAGGCCCGCGTGTGGTCGTTGCGCCACCCGTGGAAGTTCGCGCTGGTGCCCGCCGGCATCACGGCCGTGCTGGACTATCCGGTGCAGCTCGTGCTCGACGGAGAGGGCGTGTTCGGTTCGGCCGTCGACGCCCTGTGGCACGGCGCGCTGGTCTACCTGATCACCGCCATCGTGACCCTCACCATGCAGGGCAGGGCCCGCTCGGCCCGGTGACCCCGGCTCAACCCTGGGCCTCGCGCTCCTCCTGGCTGCGGCAGACACAGAACTCGTTGCCCTCGGGGTCGCGCATGACCACCCAGCCGGAGCCGTCAGGCAGGCGCCGGTCGTCGGCGATGGTCGCGCCCATGCCGACCAGCCGCTCGACCTCCTCGTTCCGGGTCCTGCCGTCCATGCCGTTGACGTCGAAGTGCAGGCGGTTCTTGACCGTCTTGCCCTCGGGAACCTTCAGGAAGAGCACGAACGGGTCCTGCTTGGTGCGGAGCATGACCTCGTCGTCACCGGGCTGGTCGCCCTCGCCCAGCGGCAGCCCGGTGGCCCTGCTCCACCAGCTGGCGATCTCGTACGGGTTGTCGGCGTCGACGGAGACGGCATGAATTTCGATCACCAGGCCACCCAACCCGACACCACCGAAGACGTCAAGCCAGTGTTCGCAATCCGATGACGCCCGCCAGGATCAGCGCGATGCACGCGATGCGGGGCAGCGACACCTCATCCCCCATGGCGATCATGCCGAGGATCGCGGTGCCGGCCGCGCCGACCCCGGTCCAGACGGCGTACGCGGTGCCCACCTCCAGGGACTTGAGCGCGTACGAGAGCAGGCTGAAGCTCAGCACGGCCGTGCCCAGGAACGACAGGGTCCACCACAGATGGGTGAAGCCGTTGCTGAGTTTGAGCGAGAGGGCCATGGCGATCTCGAAGAGGCCGGCCAGCACGAGAAGGATCCATGCCATGATCACGAACTCCTTGTGAACGAGACTGTGCGGATGCGTCGTCTTGTCGTGCCGGGTACGGCGCGTCTCGTCCGGGAGCCGTCAGCTCGCCATGGACAACGTGCGGCCTGCGCCTCTCATTCCCACCAGACCGTGGTCCACCGGTCTCTCGGCATCGGCCACATGCCGAGTTCGAGCACCGTCGCCGCCACCTCGTCCGCCATGGACGGGTCGAGGCAGATCCGGCGGCAGGCGCTGGCGGCCAGCTCTTCCAGCGACGTGAAACGTTCCAGGGGCGCCTCTCGCTCCTCCACCCTGACGGGGTAGCCGAGCGCCGCGGCCAGCGCCACGCAGTCTTCCGCGACGGGCCGCACCGGCCGGTCGACCCCGTGGAAGTGCTGCCACAGCGGCGTCAGCCAGCTCATGGGGTGGCGGTGCGGGAGCTCCAGCACCACCCGCCCCTGCGTACGGCCGTCGAGCGCCCGCAGGAAGCCGGCCAGGTCGGGAACGTTGTAGACGACGTGCGCGGCGATGGCCACGTCGGCCACGGGCACGTCGTCGGCCACGTCGGGCCAGCGGCCCGCGACCGTGGTGACCGGCACCCCGAGCTTGTCGGCCCGGGCCGCCAGATCCTCCAGCATGGGCACCGAGGTGTCGACCGCGTAGAGATGACCGATGTGCTCGTGCAACGGCAGCGACGCGGCGCCGGAGCCGGAGCCCACGTCGAGCAGCGTGCCCTTGCCCGACCCCTTGCCTGACAGGGCCTCGGCGAGCCGGGTCACGGTCGGGCCGTCGTCAGGCTCGGCCAGCGCCCGGTCGGTGCGGGTGGCGAACCGTTCGGGCGAGTGGCCCCATGGATCAACGGGAGCCTTGGCCATGATCGCTTCGGGGATGGCCCAGGATTCCAGTCGCTCTCGCCATCGGGCGGCGAGTCTTTCGGCGTCCATGGAGAGAGCATGCCATGCATGGCAGGGGTTACCCGTGGGTAGCATTTCAGAGTAAGGTTACTGGCCAGTACACCAAACTCGGTTCAAGGAGAGCGACACCCATGGGCCACTACAAGAGCAACGTGCGCGACCTGGAGTTCAACCTTTTCGAGGTGCTCGGCAGGCGCGAGATCCTCGGCACGGGGCCCTTTGCGGAAGTGGACGAGGAGGTCGCCCGCACCATTCTCGACGAGGTCGGCAGGCTGGCCACCGGCGTCCTGGCCGACTCCTTCGAGGAGGGCGACAGGCACCCGCCCGTGTTCGACGCGGCCACCGGCTCCGTGCGCGTCCCCGACGGCTTCAAGAAGTCGTACAAGGCGCTGGTCGACGGTGGGTGGACGCACCTCGACCTGCCCGCCGAGCTGGGCGGCCCCGGCATCCCCCGGAGCCTCGCCTGGGCCACGGCCGAGATGGTGCTCGGCGCCAACCCGGCCCTCTACATGTACGCGGCCGGCCCCAACTTCGCCTACACCCTGTGGAAGGTGGGCAACGAGCAGCAGAAGCACTTCGCCGAGCTGGCCATCGAGCGCAACTGGGGCGCCACCATGGTGCTCACCGAGCCCGACGCCGGCTCCGACGTGGGCGCCGGGCGGGCGAAGGCGATCGAGCAGCCCGACGGCACCTGGCACATCGAGGGTGTCAAGCGCTTCATCACCAGCGCCGAGCACGACATGACGGAGAACATCTTCCACCTCGTGCTGGCCCGCCCCGAGGGCCACGGCCCCGGCACCAAGGGACTGTCGATGTTCCTGGTGCCGAAGTTCCACGTCGACCTCGGGACCGGCGAGCTCGGCGAGCGCAACGGCGTCTACGTCACCAACGTCGAGAAGAAGATGGGCCTGAAGGTCTCCACGACCTGCGAGCTGACCTTCGGCGACAGGCACCCGGCGGTCGGCTGGCTGGTGGGTGACGTGCACGAGGGCATCAAGCAGATGTTCATGGTGATCGAGCACGCCCGCATGATGGTCGGCACCAAGGCCATCGCCACGCTGTCCACCGGCTACCTGAACGCCCTGGAGTACGCCAGGGCCAGGCTCCAGGGCGCGGACATGACGAAGATGTCCGACAAGACCGCTCCGAGGGTGACCATCACCCACCACCCCGACGTCCGCCGCGAGCTCATGCTGCAGAAGGCGTACGCGGAGGGCATGCGCGCCCTGGTGCTCTACACCGCCACCTTCCAGGACGCCCTCCTCATCGACCCGGAGGACCGGCACGCCCAGGCCATGAACGACCTGCTGCTGCCGGTCGTCAAGGGGGTCGGCTCCGAGCGGTCGTACGAGCTGCTCTCCCGCTCGCTGCAGACCCTGGGCGGCTCCGGCTACCTGCAGGACTACCCGATCGAGCAGTACATCCGCGACGCCAAGATCGACTCCCTGTACGAGGGCACGACCGCGATCCAGGGCCTCGACCTGTTCTTCAGGAAGATCCTGCGCAACCAGGGCGCCGCGATCGGCTCGCTGCTCGACGAGATCAACGCCTTCGCCGGCTCCGAGGCGGGCAACGGCCGGCTCAAGGAGGAGCGCAAGCTGCTGGCCGAGGCCGCCGCCGAGGTCAAGGCCATGGGCGACACCATGGCCGGCTGGGCGCTGGCCTCGATGGAGTCGCCGCAGGAGGTCTACAAGGTCGGGCTCAACACCACCAGGCTGCTGCTCGCGCTGGGCGACCTGGTGATCGGCTGGCTGCTGCTGCGGCAGGCCGAGGTGGCCCTGGCCAAGCTGGCCGACGGCGACGACCCGTTCTACCTCGGCAAGGTCGGCGCCGCCTCCTTCTTCGCCACGACCGTGCTGCCGCGCCTGGCCGCCGAGCGGCGCGTGCTCGCCGCGACCGGCCAGGAGCTCATGGAGCTGCCGGAAGAGGCTTTCTAGGCCGGGGACGCCCGCTCGGCGCGCCGGGCGGGCGTCCTGTCCCCCAAGCCGCTCGGCGGCCATGCCGGCGGGTACCTTCGCGGGCATGAGTTCCGCTTCCCACGATCATCCCCTGCCGCCCGCCCGCGTCGAAGAGGTGTCGGACGGCGTCTACGCCTACGTGCAGCCCGACGGAAGCTGGTGGATCAACAACACCGGTTTCCTGGCCGGTCGGCGCGGCGTCATCTGCGTCGACGCCTGCTCGACCGAGCGGCGGACGCTGGCGTTCAAGGAGGCCATCGGCCGCGTATGCGACCGGCCGATCACCACTTTGATCAACACCCACCACCACGGCGACCACACGTTCGGCAACTGGTTGTTCCCCGAGGCGACGATCGTCGGCCACGAGGGCGTGCGCGACCAGATCATCGCCGACGGGGTCCCCGCCTACCGCTCCGCCTGGTCACCCGCGGTGGAGTGGGGGGCGATGGAGGTGACGCCGCCGTTCCTCACCTTCACCGACCGCGTCACCGTGCACTCCGACGACCTGAGGTGCGAGGTCAGGCACGTCGGGCACGCGGCCCACACGACCAACGACTCGTACGTGTGGATCCCGGAGCGGCGGCTGCTGTTCTCCGGCGACCTCGTCTTCAACGGCGGCACGCCGTTCGTGCTGATGGGCTCGGTCGCCGGGGCGCTGGAGGCTCTCACCCAGCTCAGGCGGCTCGACGCGGCGACCATCGTGCCGGGCCACGGGGAGATCTGCGGGCCCGAGGTCTACGACCAGGTCGAGGGCTATCTGCGGTTCGTGCAGGAGACCGCCGGACGGGGCAGGGAGGCCGGGCTGTCGCCGCTCGACGCGGCCAGGGAGACCGACCTGGGCGAGTGGGCCGGGCTGCTGGACGCCGAGCGCATCGTGGGCAACCTGCACCGCGCCTACGCCGAACTCGACGGGCAGCCGCTCGGCGCCCCGATCGACCTGGCCACCGCCGTACTCGACATGATCACCTACAACGGCGGCCGGCCACTGTCGTGTCTGGCCTGAGAAGTCGCGGGTGTGATCGCGTTTACTCGGGTATGACCGGTGCTGTACACGCTCTTTTCCTGGAGGTCGTCATGGGTGTCGGGGTCAGCATCTTCTTCCTCACGCTCGGCGCCATCCTGAAGTTCGCCATCGAGCCCGATGTGTTCGGACAGAGCGTCCACATGGACATCATCGGCATCATCTTCATGATCGTCGGCGGGGTGGGGGTGGCCCTGAGCATCGTGCTGGCCCCTCGGCGGGGCCAGACGTCCGACCACCGGCTGATGCACCGGGAGAACAACCCTCCCGAGATCTAGAGCTTCAGCTGCACGGCGGCGCGGCTCGCGAGGATCGGCCTGATGTGCTCGGCGATCACCGCCTGGTGCTGGGGATGGTCGCGATAGATCAGGTAGTCGTCGACGTTGTCGAAGTCGGCCACCACCGCATAGTCGTGGTTGCCCTGGTTGATGCCCGCGTCGCCGCCGACGGTGAAGGAGCGCAACTGCGGGATGACGCCGGGCAGTTTGCCCAGCTCGGCCGTCACGGTGGCCCGCTGCTCGTCGGTGGCGTCGTCTTTCCAGGTGAACAACACGATGTGGCGAATCATGGGGCCAATGTATTTCATCGGCACGCCGGCGCCTCTGAGGTGATCGGGTGCGGGCGTCCCCGCCACGGCGACCGCCGGGAGAGGGGTCCTCCCGGCGGTCGCCGTACCCGGGGTCAGCTCCAGGCGAGCATGCGGAGCGGGTCCTCCAGCATGGCTCCCACGTCGCGCAGGAACAGCGAGCCCAGCTCGCCGTCCACGATCCGGTGGTCGAACGAGAGCGCCAGCGTCGTCACCTTGCGCACCGCCAGCTCGCCGTCGACCACCCACGGCATGTCCCTGACCTGGCCGAAGGCGAGGATGGCCGCCTCGCCGGGGTTCAGGAGCGGGGTGCCGGCGTCGACGCCGAACACGCCGACGTTGGTGATCGTGATGGTGCCGCCCGCCATCTCGGCCGGTTGCGTACGGCCCGCCCTGGCCGTCTCCGTGAGCCGGCCCAGCTGCGCGGCGAGCTCGGGCAGGGACAGCGCGTCGGCGCCCTTGACGTTGGGCACCACCAGCCCGCGCGGGGTCGCGGCGGCTATGCCCAGGTTCACGTAGTGCTTGACCACGATCTCCTGGGCCGCCTCGTCCCAGGACGAGTTGATCAGCGGGTGCCGTCCGGCCGCCGTGATCACGGCCTTCGCCACCAGGAGGAGCGGAGAGACCTTGACCTCCGCGAACTCGGGGAGGTCACGCAGGCGCCGGACGGCCTCCATCGTCCGCGTCACGTCCACCTGGAGGAACTCGGTGACGTGCGGGGCGGTGAAGGCGCTGGCGACCATCGCCTGGGCGGTCATCTTGCGCACGCCCTTGATCGGGAGGCGCTCCTCGCGCTCGCGCCGCGGCCGGGGCGCCGCCACGGGTGCCGCCTGGGCGGCCGCGTGCACGTCTTCCCGGGTGATCGAGCCCTGCGGGCCCGTGCCGGCGACGTTCGCCAGGTTCACGCCCAGGTCCTTGGCGAGCTTGCGTACGGGCGGCTTGGCCAGGACCCGCGGCCCCGCAGGCGCCTGTGCGGCGGGAGCCGGTGAGGGCGGGCCGTCCACCCCCACGCGGTCCGGGTTGGCGACCGGGGCGGCCGCGCCCGACGGTTGCTTGCGCGGGCGTCGTTTGGTGGCGCCCGTCTTGACGCCGTAGCCCACCAGGACCGCCTGGCGTTCCTCCTTGGGCGCCGGGCTGCCGTGCGCCCCTGGCTCGACGGCGCCCTCGGCCGGCGGCTTCGGGACCATGTCGTCGGCCAGCGCCCTGGCCTGGCCGCCGTCGTCGCCGTCTCCTCCGGTGTCCACGGCGATGATGGGGAGGCCCACCTCGACCGTCGTGCCCTCGTCGGCCATCAGGTCGGCCACCACGCCGTCCCACGGGATCGGCAGCTCGACGATCGACTTCGCCGTCTCGATCTCGACGACGATCTGGTTGACCTTGACGTCGTCGCCCGCCTTGACGTGCCAGCGGACGATCTCCGCCTCCGTCAGGCCCTCCCCGACGTCGGGGAGCTTGAACTCGCGTCGCATGGACAACCCCCCTCAGTACCCGAAGGTCCGGTCGACGGCGTCGAGCACCCTGTCCAGATCGGGCAGGTAGTGCTCCTCCAGCTTCGACGGCGGGTAGGGGGTGGAGAAGCCGCCGACCCGCAACACGGGCGACTCCAGATGGTAGAAGCACCGCTCGGTGATCCTGGCGGCGAGCTCGGCGCCGAACCCGCTGTTGACGGGGGCCTCGTGCACGACCACGACCCGCCCGGTCCTGCGGGCGGACTCCAGGACCAGCGGCTCGTCCAGCGGGTTGAGCGAGCGCAGGTCGATCACCTCCAGCGAGCGCCCGTCGTCCTCGGCCGCCGTGGCGGCCTCCAGGCACGTCTTGACCATGGGCCCGTAGGCCAGCAGCGTGGCGTCGGCGCCCGGCCGCACCACCCTGGCCGCGTGCAGCGGCGGCCACCATTCGGTGGAGCCGGTGTCGATGTCGGCCTTCTCCCAGTAGCGGCGCTTGGGCTCGAAGAAGATCACCGGATCGTCACTGCGGATGGCCTGCTGGATCATGGTGTACGCGTCGGCCGGATTGGAGCAGGCCACGACCCGCAGGCCGGCTGTGTGGGTGAAGTACGCCTCCGGCGACTCGCTGTGATGCTCGACCGCCCCGATGCCGCCGCCGCAGGGGATGCGTACGACGACCGGCAGCTTGATCGCGCCCAGCGAGCGCATCGGCATCTTGGCCAGCTGCGTGATGATCTGGTCGGCCGCGGGGAAGACGAACCCGTCGAACTGGATCTCGCACACCGGCCGGTAGCCGCGCAGCGCCAGCCCGATCGCGGTGCCGACGATGCCGGACTCGGCCAGCGGCGTGTCGATGACGCGGTCCTCGCCGAAGTCCTTCTGCAGGCCGTCGGTGACACGGAAGACGCCGCCCAGCTTGCCGACGTCCTCGCCCATGATGAGGACCTTGGGGTCGTCCTCCATGGCCCGGCGCATGCCTTCGTTGAGCGCCTTGGACAGGCTCATGATCGTCATTTGGCGAACCCCTCCAGGTACGCGGCGAACTGGGCGCGCTCCTGGTCCATCAGGGCGTGGGACTCGCTGTAGACGTGGTCGAAGATGGCGAGCGGCTCGGGATCGGGCATGGCCAGGCAGCGCCTGCGCAGGTCGGCGCCGAGCTGGGCGGCCTCCCCGTCGACGGCGTCGAAGAACGCCTGGTCGGCGTGCTCGTTCTTGAACAGGTAGGCCTTGACCCGCTCGATCGGGTCCTTGAGCTTCCACGCCTCCAGCTCGCTGGCCACGCGGTAGCGCGTGGGGTCGTCGGTGGTGGTGTGGGCGCCCATGCGGTACGTGAAGGCCTCGATGAGCGTCGGGCCCTGCCCCGTACGGGCGGCTTCGAGGGCCTTCCTGGTCACCGCGAGGCAGGCGAACACGTCGTTGCCGTCGACCCTGATGCCGGGGAAGCCGAACCCCGAGGCGCGGCGGTAGAGGGGGATGCGGCTCTGCTTCTCCAGCGGCTCGGAGATCGCCCACTGGTTGTTCTGACAGAAGAACACGATCGGCGCGTTGAACACGCTGGCCCAGATGAACGACTCGTTAACGTCGCCCTGGGAGGTGGCGCCGTCGCCGAAGTAGGCGATGGTGGCGGCGCTGGCGTCGTCGCGCTGGATGCCCATGGCGTAGCCGACGGCGTGCAGCGTCTGGCTGCCGATCACGATCGTGTACAGGTGGAAGTTGTGCTCCTTGGGGTCCCACCCGCCGTGGTTGACGCCTCTGAACAGGCCGAGCAGCTTCACCGGGTCGACGTCGCGGCACCACGCCACACCGTGCTCCCGGTAGGTGGGGAACGCCATGTCCACGTCGGTCAGCGCGCGGCCCGACCCGATCTGGGCCGCCTCCTGGCCCAGCAGCGAGGCCCAGATGCCGAGCTCGCCCTGGCGTTGCAGCGCCACGGCCTCCAGGTCGATGCGGCGGACGAGCACCAGGTCGCGGTAGAGCGACCGGATCTCCTCGGGGGTCAGGTCGATGTCGTAGTCGGGGTGCTCGACCCGCTCCCCTTCGGGGGTGAGCAACTGGACGAGCTCCGGCGGCGCCTCAGCACCACGTGAGGCTTCGGTTGTCACGAGACCTCCTTCGCCGGTGACGCGGCACATGTGCTGTGCTCACTGACGACCTCGACAAGCTCGGTCATGGCCACTCCTGTGCGTCAGGGCCGGGTGTCGATGGGGTTGCCACCTCAGGCCGGCCTCCTTGGCGAAGAACCATATGGTGATGGTTCGTACGCTTTGGGGCCATGGTGGCAGACGTCACAGCCCTGCGCGCAAGCCCCATGTCCTCCCCGTTCCCGTTGTGTCGGCGGCCACACGCGCCGGTAGGCTGTGCTTCCCATCCACCCACCGCTCCCAGGAGGAACGCAGTGGCCCGCGTCATCGTGGACGTCATGTTGAAGCCCGAGATCCTCGATCCGCAGGGCCAGGCGATCGCCAGGGCGCTGCCCAGGCTCGGCTTCTCCGGCGTCGGGGCCGTGCGTCAGGGCAAGCGTTTCGAGCTGGAGCTCGAGGGCCCGGCCGACGATGCGGCCCTGGCCGAGGTGCGCAAGATGGCCGAGACCCTTCTGGCCAACACGGTGATCGAGGACTACGCCGTCCGGGTTGAGGAGTAGAACGCACATTTGATCCCCCGATTTACCCCTGGTCGGTTAAAGCGGGGTTCTGACGTGCCACAATGCCACGCGCAAGCCAACAGTAAATAACAACAACGTGATTTTGCGGTTAGCCCCGATTTCACAGGGAAACCTACTCCAGGTGACATTCTGGCGCCCGGAGGAGTCCGGTGGATATTGAGTTCTCGTTGGCGCTGCCTCGGGATGCGATCGGCATACCGATGGTCAGGCGAGTGCTAGGCGATGCCCTGCGCTCACTCAACGTGAGTGAGACCTGCATCGCCGACATGTTGCTCGCCGTCTCCGAGGCGTGTTCCAACGCGGTGCGGCACGGAGGACCCGCCAACCGCTACGAGGTGACGGCGTCGATCGGCTCCGGCCACTGCGACGTTCGCGTCGCCGACAGCGGCGCGGGCGTGCCGTCGATGCCCGCGCACTTCCCCCCGCCCGACACCGAGAACGGCCGGGGTCTGCTGATCATGCGCTCCGTCGTCGACGAGATCTCCTTCGGCACCGAGCCCGGCCGGGGCACCACGGTCCACCTGCGCAAGACGCTCGCATGGGACGACGAGGCGCAGGCCCGTCCCCGCGCGCTCGCAGCCGTCTGACCTGCGCCCGCGCATCGCGTACGAGCCGATGCGGACCACGCTCGAGCACCCGATAACCTGGGTTACACCGCCGCAGACCGCCGTCCGCCCCGAAGAGACGGTGGCGCGTGCGCGCGCATTCCTCGGAGGGGACGACTGTCATGAGCGCTGCCCGTGTGGGCGTAGTCACGTTTCCAGGAACTCTCGACGACCAGGACGCCGCCAGAGCCGTGCACCTCGTGGGCGCGCAGGCGGTTCCGCTGTGGCACGCCGACCACGACCTGAAGGGGGTCGACGCCGTGTTCCTGCCCGGCGGCTTCTCCTACGGCGACTACCTGCGCTGCGGCGCCATCTCGCGGTTCGCGCCGATCATGGAGGAGCTCGTCCCGGCCGCGAGGGCCGGCCTGCCGGTGATCGGCACGTGCAACGGGTTCCAGATCCTGTGCGAGGCGCACCTGCTGCCCGGCGCGCTGACCCGCAACGCCTCGCTCCACTACGTCTGCCGTGACCAGCGGGTCCGCATCGAGCAGCCCGCGACCGCGTGGACCAACGCGTTCGACCAGGGCCAGGAGATCGTGCTGCCGGTCAAGCACGGCGAGGGCCGCTACGTCGCCTCCGCCGAGACGCTGGCCGCGCTCGAGGCCGGCGGCCACGTGGTCGTGCGCTACGTCGGCGGCAACCCCAACGGCTCGCTCAACGACATCGCCGGCATCCGCAACGAGGCGGGCAACGTGGTCGGGCTCATGCCGCACCCCGAGCACGCGGTCGAGGAGCTGGTCGGCGCGCCGAGCACCGACGGCCTCGGTTTCTTCACCTCCATCCTCAAGAACCTGGTAGACGCATGAGCGAGTGGAACGAGCGGCTTATGAACACGGTCCTTCGACCGACGAAGGAGGGCGAATGATCGATAGTGTGCGGCGGGCCGCCAAGACCCCCGACGAGCCGATGCCCTTCGCCGAGCTGGGGATGAAGCCCGACGAGTACGCCCGGGTCAAGGAGATCCTCGGCCGCCGTCCCACCGGCTCCGAGCTGGCCATCTACAGCGTCATGTGGTCGGAGCACTGCTCCTACAAGTCGTCCAAGGTGCATCTCAAGCAGTTCGCCACCAAGGCGCCCAAGTCCGAGGCGCTGCTCGTGGGCATGGGCGAGAACGCCGGCGTGGTCGACATCGGCGACGGCTGGGCGGCCACGTTCAAGATCGAGTCGCACAACCACCCGTCCTACGTCGAGCCGCACCAGGGCGCGGCCACCGGCGTCGGCGGCATCGTGCGCGACATCATGTCGATGGGCGCGCGGCCGATCGCCGTCATGGACGCGCTGCGCTTCGGCGGCGCCGACGCCGTGGACACGCGCCGGGTGCTGCCCGGCGTGGTCGAGGGCATCAGCCACTACGGCAACTGCCTGGGCCTGCCCAACATCGGCGGCGAGGTCGTCTTCGACCCCTGCTACATCGGCAACCCGCTGGTCAACGCCCTGTGCGTGGGCCTGCTGCGCAAGGACCAGATCAAACTGGCCACCGCGCCGGGCCCCGGCAACAAGGTCGTGTTGTTCGGCGCGTCCACGGGCCCCGACGGCATCGGCGGCGCCTCCGTGCTGGCCTCGGCGACCTTCGAGGACGAGTCGCACGCCAAGCGTCCCGCCGTCCAGGTCGGCGACCCGTTCATGGAGAAGCTGCTCATCGAGTGTTGCCTGGAGCTCTACTCCGCCGACGTCGTCGTCGGCATCCAGGACCTCGGCGCGGCCGGCGTCTCGTGCGCCACGACCGAGCTGGCCGCCAAGGGCACCGGAGGCATGCACGTCGACCTCACCCGCGTCCCGCTCCGCGACCCCTCGCTCAGGCCCGAGGAGATCCTGATGAGCGAGTCGCAGGAGCGCATGATGGCCGTGGTCGAGCCGCGCGACATCCCGGCGTTCATGGCGATCTGCGAGAAGTGGGACGTCCCCGCCACCGTCATCGGCGAGGTCACCGACACCGGCCGCCTGGTCATGACGTGGGAGGACGAGATCATCGTCGACATCCCGCCGGGCACGGCCGCCGACGACGGCCCCGTCTACGAACGCCCCTACCACGAGCCGGCCGGCCAGGCCGCGCTCAACGCCGACACCCCCGACCGGCTGGAGCGGCCCACCGACCTGCGCGAGACGTTGCTCAAGCTGCTCGGCTCGCCCAACCTGGCCTCCAAGGAGTGGGTGACCTCCCAGTACGACCGTTACGTCCGCTCCAACACCGTGCTGGCCCAGCCGGCCGACGCGGGCATGCTGCGGATCTCGGAGAGCATGGCCGGCGTCGAGCACGAGCCGACGACCCGCGGCATCGCGCTGGCCACCGACGGCAACGGGCGTTACGCCAAGCTCGACCCCTACGCGGGGGCGCAGCTCGCGCTCGCGGAGGCCTACAGGAACGTCGCCGTGACCGGCGCCCGGCCGCTCGCCGTCACCAACTGCCTCAACTTCGGCTCCCCGGAGGACCCCGAGGTCATGTGGCAGTTCGCCGAGGCCACGCGCGGCCTGGCCGACGCGTGCCGGACGCTCGGCGTGCCGGTGACCGGCGGCAACGTCTCCTTCTACAACCAGACGGGCTCGACGGCCATCCACCCCACGCCGGTCGTGGGCGTGCTCGGCGTCATCGACGACGTCGCCAGGCGGGTGCCGACCGGGTTCACCGCGGAAGGGCTGCGGGTCGTCCTGCTCGGCGACACGCGCGAGGAGTTCGGCGGCTCCGAGTGGGCCCATGTCGCCCACCGCCACCTGGGCGGGCTGCCGCCGCAGGCCGTACTGGAGGCGGAGCGGGCGCTGGCGACGGTGCTGGTCGAGGGCGCTCGCAGAGGGCTGCTGGCCGGCTCGCACGACCTGTCCGACGGCGGGCTGGCCGTGGCGCTGGCCGAGTCCTGCCTGGCGCGGGGCGTCGGCGCCTCCGTGGCGCTGAGCGGCGAGCCGTTCACCGACCTGTTCAGCGAGTCGGCCTCGCGGGCGCTCGTCGCCGTGCGGCCGGAGGCCTACGACGAGTTCGCGTCGTTGTGCGGGCGCCACGAGGTGCCCTGCTACGGGCTCGGCATGACCGGCGGCGACTCGCTGGTCGTCGAGGGCGCGTTCGAGATCCCCGTGGCCGAGCTGCGGGCGACGCACGAGGCGGCGCTCCCCGCGCTGTTCGGCTGACGATCCGCCGGAGGGCCGGCCGGGGTTTTCCGACCGGCCCTTCCAGTGCGTAAAACGACGCATTGGCGACGAGCATCTCGCGTGGATAATCGGTCTGTGCCCACCCCCGGTCCGACCTCCTACCTGCCTCCCGCGACCCAGCCCGTGCGGGGTGTGGTGTGGGGCGTCCACCTCGTCCTGCCGCTGCTCGGCCTCTGGTTGTTGCTGAGCCAGCCGCACATCAACATCTCCTGGCAGCACAATGTCGGCCACTTCTGGATGATCATCCTGGTGGCCGGGGTCAACGTCGTGCTCGGCGTCATGGTGAGCGAGGCGTCACGGCGCCGCAACGACGCCCGGCTGTTCCTCGTCTCCATGGTCTTCCTGAGCAGCGCGGGCTTCTTCTTCCTGCACGGCCTGGCCACCCCGAAGATCATCCTGCCGGCCGGCTCGCTGGGGTTCGACCTGGGCCAGCAGGTGGGCTTGTCGATCGCGGCGGTGTTCGCGTTCGGCTCGGCCCTGCCGCTGGGCGAGGCGGCGGCCAAGTCCGTGCTCGGCGCCCAGCACTTCATCCGCGGCGCGCTCGCCGGCATCATGGTGCTCTGGGGCGTCACGTCGCTGGTCCCCGGGCTGACGCCGCTCAGCGAGCCGCCCATGGTCACGCCGATCGACTGGCTGATCTGGGCGTCCATCCCCGGCCTGCTGCTCTATGGCGCGGCGAGCGTGCTGATGTTCCGGCTGCACCGGCGGCGCCCCTCGGCGATGCTGATCAGCCTGATCACGGCGTACGCGCTGCTGGCCGAGAGCATGATCGCCGGGATGTCGCAGCTCAACTGGCATCTGTCCTGGTGGGAGTGGCACCTGCTGCTCACGTTCGCCTTCGTGTTCGTGGCCTACAGCGCCTACCTGCAGTTCCGGCGGGAGGGGTCGAGCGCCGGGCTGTTCGACTCGGTGGCGCTGGCCGCGACCGTCCGCCGCATCCAGCAGGACTACGACAAGGCGCTCGAAGAGCTGGTCGAGCACGTACGCCGCGGCGAGCCGCTGGCCGCGACCCGGCTGTCGGGCAAGTTCCGGCTCAACGAGGGCCAGGCGGCGGTGCTCGACCGGGCCGGCGAGGCGCTGGCCAACGAGCGCGAGCTGTCGGAGCGGCTGGCCGCCCTGGTGTCGGTGAGCGCCCAGACCCGGATCGGCCTGCCCGAGCAGGAGTTGCTGGCCTCGTCGCTGGAGCGGGTGCGGCAGGCGTACGGCGACGTCAAGATCGGGCTGGTCGCCGACGGCACCACCCAGATCGGCTCGCGCGACTACCGCTTCGACGGCGACACCCCGATCCGCCGCGACCACCTGCTCGCCTTCCCCCTGACCGTCAAGGGCAGGCTCGCCGGCGTGCTGGAGGTGCCCGTCGGCCGCACCAGCCAGGACGAGGCGCTGGCCGCCACGCTGGCCGGGCAGTTGTCCATCTCCCTGGAGAACGCCCGCCTCTACCAGGAGCTGCACACCCTGTTCCACCAGTACATGTCGCCCGACGTCGCCCACGCCCTGCTCGCCGACCCCGGCCAGGCGGCGCTCGGCGGTGAGCTGAAAGAGCTGAGCGCGCTCTTCGCCGACCTCAAGGGCTTCACGACGTTCTCCGAGAAGGTGACGCCCGGCGAGATCGTCGAGATGCTCAACCGCTACCACACCGCGGCCGTCCCCTGCATTCTCAACAACGGCGGCACCATCGTGCAGTTCGTCGGCGACGCGCTGCTCGCCCTGTTCAACGCTCCCGCGCTGCAGGCCGATCACGCCAGGGCCGCCTGCAGGGCCGCGCTCGACATGCAGCGCGCCGCCGCCGAGGTGGCCGAGGAGATGGCGTGGAAGCGGGTCGACGACGTCGAGTGGCCGACCTTCCGGGTGGGCGTCAACACCGGTCCCGCCCTGGTCGGCAACATCGGCAGCCCTGAGCTGCGCGGCTTCAACGCGATGGGCGACTGCGTGAACGTGGCCGCCAGGCTCCAGGGGGTCGCCGAGCCCGGCACGGTCGTCATCGGCGAGACGACGCTCAAGCAGCTGGGCCGCGACGCGACGGTGCGGCCCCTGGGGCGGCTCAACCTCAAGGGCAAGGAGGAGCTCGTCGCGGCGTACGTTCTCACCGATCTGCCGTAGAGGGGCGGCCTCCCGTACCGACATAATCGGGCCATGAAAGCAGAGCCCGGCGAGTTCCTGTCCCTGCTCACCGACGAGGAGGTGGCGGCGCTGCGCGCGGCGGGCCGGCTGCGCCGCTGGGACCGCGGCACGACCGTCATCACCGAGGGCGACACGTCCGACTGGGTGCTCGTGCTGCTGGAGGGCCGGGTGAAGGTCTCCTCGCACACGAGCAGCGGCAACGAGGTGGTGCTCGCCGTACGCGGCCCCGGCGGGCTGATCGGCGAGCAGTCGGCCATCGACGGCTCGCCCCGCTCGGCCACGGTCACCACGCTGGAGCCGGTCACCGGCGTCGTCGTGCGCGACTTCGTCTCCTTCCTCGAATCGCACGGGCGCGTCGCTGTGCTGCTCATGAAGCTCGTCAGCGAGCGCCTGCGCGACTCCGACAGGAAGCGCATCGAGTACGGCGCCTTCGACACCACGGGCAGGGTGGCGACGCGCCTGCTCGAACTGGCCGACCGCTACGGCGAGCAGACCGCCGGCGGCCTGCGCGTCGCGCTCCCGCTGTCGCAGGACGAACTGGCCGGGTGGACGGGCTCGTCCCGCGAGGCCGTCAGTAAGGCGCTGCGCACGCTGCGCGACCGCGGCCTGATCGAGACCGGGCGGCGGCGCGTGACCATCCACGACGTCGAGGGGCTGCGCCAACGCGCCCGTTAGCGCCTGCGGCAGGTCAGCCGTACGTCATCAATGGGGCATGGTCGCGACACCTTCACATCCCTCGGTGTATTACAACTCGTGTTACACTAGGTTCATGGGGACTCTCAACGTTCGCACTGACGAGGCGATGGAGACGGCACTCCGTGCACTGGCCGGAGAGACCAGAAGCCGATCCGAAGCCGTTCGTTACGCCGTGCTCCACACCTACAAGGAGATGCTGCTGGAGCAGGCTGCCGCGGATGCGGATCGGCTGCGAAACGACCCGGGCGACCAGGCCGAGATGCTGGCGATCCAGCGTTTCATGGGTGTGGCCGAGTGATATTCCGGGGCGCGATCTATGAGATCAAAGCGCTCCCCGGAGCACGGGGTCATGAGCAGCAAGGCCGCCGCTGCGCCGTGCTCATCCAGTCTGACAGCTTCACCACCAGCACGATCACCGTCGCTCTGACTTCGACAAGTGCCGGGCCGGCGATCTACCGGCCCGAGATCGAGTTCGAGGGAATGAAATCGCGTGTGCTGACGGATCAGATTTATTCCGTGTCGCCATCGAGGCTGGGCGACTTCAAGGGCGGGCTTGAAGCGCATGAGATCGCGGAGCTTGATCGCGCTCTCATGCTGAAACTAGGTCTCATCTGAGGGCGGGGGCGAGCAGGCGTTCGACGTCGCGGTAGCGGGAGACGGGGATGAGGTGCACCCCGTCGAAGGCGCCGGAGTCGCGCAGGGCGAGCACCTGCTCGCAGGCCGCCTCCACACCCGCCTGGCGGTCGGCGGCCACCTGCTCCACCAGGGCGTCGGGCAGCGCGATGTCGGGAATCGTCGTGGCCAGGTTGCGGGCGTGGGCGGCGCTGGCCAGCACCATCACGCCCGCGTAGACCGGCGCGTCCACCGGGTGCGCCTCGCGCCAGCGCACCTGCGCCTCCACCGAGAAGGAGACCTGGAGGAAGAGGAAGTCGGCCGCGCGTTTCCAGGCCGGCAGCGGGCGCAACCCCGCCGCCGCCCCCAGGCGGGAGCCGGGCGAGAACTCCCTGGCCTCCTCGATCATCGAACGCACGGTGAGATCGCTCGTACGGTTGCCGCTCGCCGGCTTGTCGCCGTAGACGAACAGGAACTGGTCGACCCCGTACGCCGCCGCCGTCAGCAGGTCGCGGCGGAAGCCGAGCAGGTTGCGGTCGCGCGAGTTGAGGCAGGCGATGCCGCGCCCGCCCATCGCCTCGACCTCGTGCGCCACCGCGACGCTCGACACGGTCGCGCGGCCGATGTGGTTGTCGGGGATGAGGAAGGCGTGGGCGACCTTGCTCATGGTGCCGATCTGGTGCCTGACGTGCTTCAGATCGGGCTTGGTGGGCGGTTCGATCTCGCAGATCAACTCGAAGGCCATGAACCACGACCCTAACGCCGGGCCGCGAGCGCTTCTATGCCGCTGAGCACCAGGTCGACGCCGAACGTGTCGTACAGGTGCGGGTCCTTCCGCTCGACCAGCGGGCCGGCCATCTCCACCAGGTGCGGGTAGCTCTCGACGGGCAGTGAGTGCAGGTCGGGCGTGGCCTCAGGCCACCGCCTCGGCCACCGTGGGCTCCGCGAACTGAGTGCGGTACAGCTCCTCGTAGCGGCCCGCCGCCTCCAGCAGCTCGGTGTGCGTGCCGCGCTCGACCACCCGCCCGTCCTCGATCACCAGGATGACGTCGGCGGCGCGGATCGTGGACAGCCGGTGCGCGATCACCACCGCCGTACGCCCGTGCAGCGCCTCGCCGAGTGCCGCCTGCACCGCCGCCTCCGAGGTGGAGTCGAGCGCGGCCGTGGCCTCGTCCAGGATCACCACCCGGGGCCTGGCCAGCAGCAGCCGGGCGATCGTCAGGCGCTGGCGCTCGCCGCCCGACAGCCGGTAACCGCGCTCGCCCACCACCGTGTCGAGCCCGTCGGGCAACGACTCGATGAGCGCGGCCAGCCGGGCCCTGGTGAGCGCGTCCCACAGGTCGTCCTCGCTCGCCTCCGGCCTGGCCAGGAGCAGGTTGGCCCTGATCGTGTCGTGGAACAGGTGGCCGTCCTGGGTGACCATGCCGAGCGTGTCGCGGATCGAGTCGGCGGTCAGGTCGCGTACGTCGACGCCGCCGAGCCGGACGGCGCCCGCGTCGACGTCGTACAGCCTGGGCAGGAGCTGCGCGATCGTGGA
Source organism: Nonomuraea sp. B1E8 (assembly GCF_039871515.1). Classification (NCBI taxonomy): domain Bacteria; kingdom Bacillati; phylum Actinomycetota; class Actinomycetes; order Streptosporangiales; family Streptosporangiaceae; genus Nonomuraea; species Nonomuraea sp. B1E8. The sequence goes on from NZ_JBDPLS010000005.1 coordinate 27,605, forward strand.
CTTGCCCGCGCCGGACGAGCCGACCAGCGCCACCATCTGGCCGGGCTCGGCCCGGAACGAGACACCGTGCAGCACCTCGACGCCGCCGCGCGTGTCCAGCGTGGCGACCTCCTCCAGCGAGGCGAGCGAGACCTTGTCCGCCGACGGGTAGGCGAAGCGCACGTCGTCGAACTCGACCGACACGGGGCCCTCGGGCACCTCGCGGGCGTCGGGCTTCTCCTGGATGAGCGGCTTGAGGTCGAGCACCTCGAAGACGCGCTCGAAGCTGACGACCGCGCTCATGACGTCCACGCGGGCGCTGGCCAGCGCGGTCAGCGGGGCGTACAGGCGGGTGAGCAGCATGGCCATCGACACCACCGCGCCGGGGGCGAGCTGGCCGCGCAGCGCGTGGAAACCGCCGAGCCCGTACACGAGGGCGAGTGCCAGCGCCGACACCAGCGTCAGCGCGGTCACGAAGACGGTTTGCGTCATGGCGGTGCGTACGCCGATGTCGCGCACCCGGCGGGCCCGGGAGGCGAACTCCGCCGACTCGTGCGCGGGGCGGCCGAACAGCTTGACCAGGGTCGCGCCGGGCGCGGAGAACCGCTCGGTCATCTGGTTGCCCATGGCGGCGTTGTGGTCGGCCGCCTCGCGCCGCAGCCGGGCGATCCGGTTGCCCATGCGCCGCGCGGGCACGATGAACACGGGCAGGAGCAGCAGCGCGAGCAGCGTGATCTGCCAGGAGATGGCGACCATCGCGACGAGCGTCAGCGCGAGCGTCACGATGTTGCCCGCCACGCTGGACAGGGTGTCGGTGAACGCCCGCTGCGCGCCGATGACGTCGTTGTTGAGCCGGCTGACCAGCGCGCCCGTACGGGTCCTGGTGAAGAACGCGATCGGCATGCGCTGCACGTGGTCGAAGACGGCCGTGCGCAGGTCGAGGATCAGGCTCTCCCCCAGCCCCGCGGAGAGCCACCGGTTGAGCAGCCCGATCCCGGCCTCCGCGACGGCCAACCCCGCGATCATCAGCGCCACCACGACCACCACGCTCAGCGGCTCGGCGTTGAAGATCGCGTCGATGACCCGTCCCGCCAGCAGCGGTGAGCCCACCGCCAGGCCCGCCATCACCACGCTGAGCAGCAGGAACAGCGTGATCCTCCGCCGGTGCGGGCGGGCGAAGGCGGCGATACGCCGGAGCGTCGCCCTGGAGACAGAGCGACGCTCCTGACGGTTGTTCATCGAATACAGCTGGTGCCACGCGGTCATTTCCATGCTCATGGCATGGAGGCTAGAGCCTCAGGTTAACTTGAGGTCAAGAGCCGATCTTCAGGCCCTTCTCGTGCCAGACGACCGCCACCGACGGGCGCGGCTGGTCGCCGTCGGGCCAGCGGCTGCCCGGATTGTCGGGGCTGGCCCCGTCGATCTCGCCGGGGTGCTGCACCGCGACGAACACGCTGCGCTGGTCCTTCGTGACCATCGGGCCGCACGTCTCGGCGCCGACCGGAACCGTGAGGAACTGACGCAGATGGCCGCGCTCCTTGCCGCGTACCGGCATCACGAACAGCCCGTCGTTGGTGCCGAGCGCGTTGCCGTCCGTGGAGATCCACAGGTTGCCGTCGCCGTCGAACGTCACGTTGTCCGGGCAGGAGATCGGCGAGACCTTCTTCTTGTCGTAGCCGGCGAAATATGTGTTCGCGTCGCCGGGATCACCGCAGACCAGCGGCACCGACCAGGAGAACTTCTCCGCCCCGGCGTCGTCGCGCCGCTCGACGATCTCCAGAACGTGGCCGTGCTTGTTGGCGGCGCGCGGGTTGGCCTCGTCCGCTTGGGCGGCGGTGCGATTGGAGTTGTTGGTCAGCGCGACGTACACGCCGCCGGTGACCGGGTTGCGCTCCATGTCCTCGGGACGGTCCATCTTGGTCGCGCCCACCTTGTCGGCCGCCACCCGCGTGTAGACGAGCACCTCCTCCGCGGTCATGCCCTTTACGTACGACCTGTCGCCCGACACCAGCGGGATCCACTCGCCGGAGCCGTCGAACTCGCCGTCCTCCGGCAGCTTGCCGGACCCGTCGATCTCCTTCTCCGGGCTGTCGCCGGTGAACGTGGCGACGTACAGGGTGCCCTCGTCGAGCAGGTCGCGGTTGTGCCGGTCGTTCCCCTGCCGGTAGCGCTCCTTCGAGACGAACTTGTAGATGTACTCGAAGCGCGCGTCGTCACCCATGTAGACGACCAGGCGGCCGTCGCGGGCCAGCGTCGTGGTGGCCGCCTCGTGCTTGAACCGGCCGAGCGCGGTGCGCTTGACCGGCGTGGAGTCGGGGTCGAACGGGTCGATCTCCACGATCCACCCGAACCTGTTGCACTCGTGCGGGTGCTTGGCCAGGTCGAAACGCTCGTCGACCCGGTCGAAGCGGCGGCTGATCTCCGGCGTGCCCTCCGCGATCGTGTAGCGCTCGACGTACGGCTTCTGCTTCTCCGGCACCTTGTCGCCGTTGACGAAGTACTGGTCGAAGTTCTCCTCGGCGGTCAGCACCGTCCCCCACGGGGTCGTACCGCCCGCGCAGTTGTTCAGCATGCCGACGGGCTTGCGGCCCTCGGGGTCGGCGTCCGTCCTGAGCAGGTCGCCGCCCGCCGCCGGCCCGGAGAACTTCATGGGGGTCTCGGCGGTGATGCGCCGGTTGTAGCGGCGACGCCCCTTGGTGACCAGCTTCCACTCGCCGGCGCGGCCCTCACGCTCGATCTCCACGACCGAACCGCCGTGCCCGGCCAGGCCGATCCTGATCTGCTCCTCCGTGGCCTCCGCGCCGCCCGGGTAGTCGCGGAACATCAGGTTCTCGTCGGTGTACTCGTGGTTCACCCAGAGCAGCGCCCGGTCGCGGCCCATCGGGAACATCGTCACGTAGTCGCAGTTGTAGCCGAACTGCTTGCTCTGCGCCTCGGCGCTCTGGTTGTCGAAGTCGAACGCCGGCGCGTCCGGCAACACCGGGTCGCCCCACCGCACGACCACCGAGGAGCGGTAGCCCTCCGGGATGGTCAGCTTGTCGTCCTTGTTCGGCCGCACCGGCGTGAAACGGAGGTCGCCGCCCCGCCCGCCCTGTCCACCGCCGGCCACCGGCCTGCGCGCCTCGGCCAGCGCCGGCGCCGCGCCCGCCGCGCCCACCCCCGCGACGAGCGCGCCCAGCGCCCCGGCGCGCAGCACGCCGCGCCGCGACAGCGCCTCCTTCACCACGTCGCCGAAATAGGCGTTGCCGGAGGTGTTGGCCACCTCATGCGCGCAGGCGTTGCCGCAGCGGAACTGACAGGTCAGCGCGGATCGGCCACCATTGTGCGGGGTGGAGATCAGCGGAAGCAGCCGACCTCCCGCTTCGGGGTTCGACACAGGTCCTCCATCGAAGTGCGGTCGTACGGCGGGGAACGCTACGGGCACCGGCGAAACCACAGGTGAACGAAGACCTCCGTCTTGATGAACGCTTCCCGGGAGACAATGGTCGCGTGCCACCACGCAAGCTCGACCAGGAAAAGCTGAGAACGGCCCTCGACGGCCAGCTCGTCGCCCTCGACGAACCCCCCTACGACGGGCCCGCGTCCGCCCTGCCCGACGCGCTCGTGGCCGCCGTGCTGGCCGCCTACGACCGCGGGCTGAAGCCCGAGCGCGACGCGGCCAGGCAGGCGGTGCGCCACCTGCTCGACCGGCTGGCGACCGCCGCACCCGGCAGGACCGTCGAGGTCCGCGTGCCCCCGTACGCGGCCGTACAGGCCATCGCCGGGCCCCGCCACACGCGCGGCACCCCGCCCAACGTGGTCGAGATGGACGGCCGCACGTGGATCGAGCTCGCGCTCGGCCGCCTCACCTGGGCCGAGGCGCTGGCCAGCGGCGCCATCTCCGCCAGCGGGGCCCGCGCCGACCTGTCAGCACACCTGCCGCTCTAACCGCCGCCGCCCATCCAGGGAAACTGGCTCTCGAAACAACGGTCGGCGAGGTCGCTGGGGAGGCCGGCGCACTCCTGAGCCACGTTCCACAACCAGATGGCCACGATCGCGAAAAGGATCAGCGACAGGACGCTCAGCACGATGCCGGCGATGGCGCGGCCCTTACCGGCGCGTTTGGCGAGGGCCACACCGCCGAAGACGATCGACAGGATGGCGGTGATCACACCCGTGAAGCACACGAACACCAGGAACGGGCTGGCCACGCCCAGCACGAGCGAGGCGGTGGCCAGGCCGCTGCCCGGCTTGGCCTGCTGGTAACCGGCTCCCGGCATGCCGTACGGGGATTCGGGGCCGGGGCCGTAGCCGGGCGGGCCACCGTACGGGCTGGAGGGCACCGTGCCCGGCACGGTCGGCTCGTCGTCCCGCGGCGTACCCCCTGCCTGGTACGGCGTCCCGCCCCGGCCCTCCGGGCCCGGCCACCCTTCCTGACCCTGCCGCCTTTCCTCGCCCCGCCGGCCCTCCTGGCCGCCCTGTCCTTCGGGAGTCGGGCGATCCTCCCGAGCCGGCGTGCCGCCCTCAGGTGACGGGGGTCCCCCGGGCGCGCCGCCTCCCGGTGGTTGGAAGCTCGGCTGGTCATCAGCCTGCTCGTAGCGCGACGGCGCGGGCCTGGCCGGCCGCTCCCCCTCTGACGGGGTGGACGTCCAGCCCGGGTACGGCGGCGTGCCACCAGGGACCGGGAACGCCTGGGTCTCATCGGCGTCACCCCCTGTCGGCTGCGGTACCTCCGGTGAGGTGGGCAGGTCGGGATGGCGGGGCTCGCCGACGGGTCTGGGCTCGTGCGTGGGCGGCACGTCCGGACGCGGCACGATGGGTGGCGCGGGAGCGATCGGCTCCTCGCCCTCCTCACCGGCGCCCTCATCCCGCGGCCCGGCGCCCTCACCCTGCCGACCGGGGTCGCCGGGCTCCGCGTTCCGGGACTCACCGCCGGCGCCCATGGACTCGGCGCCGCCGCCTCCGGCACGCCCGCCGGCGGGCTCGGGCGCGTCCGGCGCCGCGCCGCCGGTGGGGCCGGCGCCGGGCCCACCGGCGGACCACTCCTCAGGAGGCCGGTCACCGCCCGTGGGCCCCGGCTCGTACGGTCTGAGCGCGGGCCTGCGCTCCTCTTCCTCCAGCGTGCCCTCACGCCACCACTCGGGCTCGTGTTGCGGCGGAACGTGGCGGGGCGCGCCCTCTTCCGGACGGCCTTCGTGCGGATCCTGCCCGCGGCGGGTCTCGTCCGGGTCCCCAGGTGTGGTCACGTCTGCGTCTCCCGACGGGTCTACATGCCGGATACTTCACCCTTTCGCGCAGGACGACGCCTAAACCGCACGACACGGTAAGAGGCCGCTCATCCTTGGGTCACCATGCGCCAAAGGCCCTGCCCGCGGGCAAGATGGGGGGATGCTGGACGAGACCCTGTCGTATGCGCTGATCAAGGTCGTGAAGACGCATCGCAACCGGATGGCCGCCGCGCTGGCCCCGCTCGGCCTGCACGTGGGGCAGGAGATGCTGCTCAACCAGCTGTGGAAGGAGGACGGCCTGACCCAGGCCGAGCTCATCGCCCGGCTGGGCGTCGAGCCTCCCACCGTCACCAAGACCCTCCAGCGCCTGGAGCGTACGGGCTTCGTCTACCGGGTTCCCGACCCCGCCCGGCCGAGGATTTCCCGTGTCCATCTCACCGGCGCGGGCAAGGCGCTGCGGGAGCCCGTCGAGGAGATCTGGACCACGATGGACGAGGACCTCCTACGCGGTTTCGATCCCGGCGAGCGTGACCTGCTCGCGCAGCTGATCCGCCGCGCCATGCCCTGACGTTTTCCACTACGGGCGAAACTCCTTGCAGCCGGTCGACCCTTCTAGTTAGCTGGCTAATTAGTCGGCTAATCCATGGAGAGAGAGGCTCTCATGCACGCACTGGTCACCGGCGGCTCGTCCGGCATCGGCACCGCCACCGCGCTCGCCTACGCCCGGGCAGGTGCGCGGGTCACGATCACGTACAACTCGGGCGCCGACCGCGCCGCCGAGGTGGTCGAGCGGATCAAGGGGGAGGGCGGCGAGGCGGCGGCCGTACACCTGGATCTGGAGGACCACGCGACCATCGCGCCCGCCGTCTCCGCGGCCGGCCCGGTGGACGCGCTCGTGGCCAACGCCGTCCGCTGGGGCACCGTCATGCCCGGCGGCATGGCGTTCGAGGACGTGCCGGCCGCGGAGTGGTCCGCCGCCCTGCACGCCAACGTGGTCGGCAACGCCCTGCTGATCCAGGCGGTGCTGCCGCAGATGCGGCGCGGGAAGTTCGGCCGGATCGTGCTGGTCTCGTCGGGCGCGGCCGAGGAAGGACAGCCGGGCCCCGGCCCGTACGGCACCGCGAAGATGGCGCTGCACGGCATGGCCCGCGCCCTGGCGTGGGAGGCCGGCCGGGACGGCATCCTGGTCAACGTGGCCGTGGCCGGGCTCACCATCACCGGAGCCCAGCGCCCGATCCCCCAGCAGCTGCTGGACGAGATCGCGTCCAGGACCCCCACCCGCAGGCTGAGCACGGCGGACGACCTGGCGGCGCTGATCGTCTTCCTCGGCTCGGCGGACAACCGCAACCTCACCGGAGAGATCATCCGCGACGGCTCCAATGCGGGCAGGTCAGCTCACATAGGCTGACCTCCGACCCGGGTGTGCGAGCACGGAAGCCGCCGACCTAGACTGAGGTATGTGCTGAAGGGCGACGGCCGGCTCGGCCATGACCTGGACCCCCGAGACCAAGCTCCCAAAGACGCCTGTGGCGTCTTCGGCGTCTGGGCGCCAGGCGAGGAAGTTTCCAAACTCACCTACTACGGGCTGTACGCGTTGCAGCACCGCGGGCAGGAGTCCGCGGGCATCGCGGTCAGCGAGGGCAGCCGCATCCTCGTCTACAAGGACATGGGCCTGGTCGCCCAGGTCTTCGACGAGTCGGTGCTGGGCACTCTGCGCGGCCACCTGGCCATCGGCCACTGCCGCTACTCCACCACCGGATCCAGCGTGTGGGAGAACGCGCAGCCCACGCTGAGCTCCACCGAAGGAGGCGGCCTCGCGCTCGCCCACAACGGCAACCTGATCAACACGCCGGAGCTGGCGCAGCGCCTGGCCCCCGGCTCCACCCGGGCGACCACCGACACCGAGGTCCTGACCTCGCTGCTCGCCCAGGACCGCACGCGCACGGTCGAGGAGGCCGCCGCCGAGCTACTGCCGCAGGTCAAGGGCGCCTACTCCCTGGTCTTCATGGACGAGACGACGCTTTATGCCGCCCGCGACCCGCAGGGTGTCCGCCCGATGGTCCTGGGCCGGCTGGAGCGGGGCTGGGTGGTGGCCTCCGAGACGGCGGCGCTCGACATCGTGGGCGCCACGTTCGTCCGCGAGATCGAGCCGGGCGAGTTGCTCACCATCGACGAGCGCGGCGTGCGTTCGCGCAGGTTCGCGCTGGCCGAGCCGAAGGGCTGCCTGTTCGAGTACGTCTACCTCGCCCGCCCCGACACCACCATCGCCGGGCGCGGCGTCCAGGTCACCAGGGTCGAGGTGGGCCGCGTGCTGGCCCGCGAACACCCGGTGGAGGCCGACCTGGTCATCCCGACGCCCGAGTCCGGCACGCCGGCCGCCGTCGGCTACGCGCAGGAGAGCGGCATCCCCTACGGCCAGGGCCTGGTGAAGAACTCCTACGTCGGCCGCACGTTCATCGAGCCCTCGCAGACCATCCGCCAGCTGGGCATCCGGCTGAAGCTCAATCCGCTGCGCGAGGTCGTCGAGGGCAAGCGCCTGGTGGTCGTGGACGACTCGATCGTGCGCGGCAACACCCAGCGTGCCATCGTCAGGATGTTGCGCGAGGCGGGCGCGAAGGAGGTGCACGTCCGCATCTCCTCACCGCCGGTGGCCTGGCCGTGCTTCTACGGCATCGACTTCGCCACCAGGGCCGAGCTGATCGCGGGCTCGCTGACGGTCGAGGAGATCCGCGCCTCGCTGGGCGCCGACTCGCTCGGCTACATCTCGCTTGAGGGCCTGACCAGGGCCACCACGATTCCCGCCGACCGTCTCTGCATGGCCTGCTTCACCGGCTCCTACCCCATTCCCATCGACGAGGACAACGTGGGCAAGTTCGTCCTGGAGAGCAAGGCATGAGCACCTACGAGGCCGCCGGGGTCGACATCGAGGCCGGCGACCGGGCGGTCGCGCTGATGAAGGACAGGGTGGCGCGGGCGCGGCGGCCCGAGGTGGTCGACGACGCCAGCGGCTTCGCCGGCCTGTTCGACGCCTCGGCCCTGCTGCGCTACCAGCGGCCGCTGCTGGCCTCCTCCACCGACGGCGTCGGCACCAAGGTCATGATCGCCCAGCGCTACGGCAAGCACGACACGATCGGCATCGACCTGGTCGGCATGGTCCTCGACGACCTCGTGGTCTGCGGGGCCGAGCCGCTGTTCATGACCGACTACATCGCCTGCGGGAAGGTGGTGCCCGAGCGCGTCGCGGAGATCGTCGGCGGTGTGGCCGAGGGGTGCCGGCTGGCCGGGGCCGCGCTGGTCGGCGGGGAGACCGCCGAGCATCCGGGGGCGATGGGCCCGGACGAATATGACCTCGCCGGCGCCGGCACCGGCGTCGTCGAGGCCGCCGGTCTGCTGGGCCCCTCGCGGGTGCGCGCCGGCGACGTGGTGCTCGGGCTGGCGTCCTCGGGCGTGCACTCCAACGGCTACTCGCTGGTGCGGCACGTGCTGCGGGAGGCCTCGCTCTCCCTCGACGCCGAGCTGCCCGAGCTGGGGCGGCCGCTGGGCGAGGAACTGCTGGAGCCGACCCGGATCTACTCCCTCGACTGCCTGGAGCTGGCGCGCTCCGCCGAGGTGCACGCCTACGCCCACATCACGGGCGGCGGCATCGAGAGCAACCTGTCGAGGTCGCTGCCCGGCCACCTCGACGCGCTGCTCGACCGCTCGTCCTGGACGCCGCCGGCCGTCTTCGGGGTGCTCGCGGGCCACGGCTCGATCGCGCAGCGCGACATGGACCGTACGTTCAACCTCGGGGTCGGCATGGCCGCCGTGGTGGCCGCCGGCTCGGCCGACGAGGCCTTCAGGGTGCTGGCGGCCCGTGGCGTCGACGCCTGGGTGCTGGGCGAGGTCGTCCCCGGCGAGGGCCGGGCGCGCTATCGCTGACCGGTCACTTGTGCCGCTGGTAATAGCGGGCCACGCGGACGCGGTTGCCGCACAGGTCGGGCGAGCACCAGCGACGTCGCGGGTGGGCCGGGAGGAAGAGCAGGTGACATCCCGGCCCTTCGCAGCCGCGCACCTTGCCCACGTCGGGGTCGGTCAGCAGGGCCACGGCGGCCTCGGCCAGCTCGGTCAGGAGGCGGTCGAGCGGCGTGCCGTCGCGCTCCGTGCCGCGCCGCAGCACCGCGCCCCGCGCCTCCAGGCAGGGATAGGCGGGCGCGACGCGAAGTGCCTGGTTGAGCGCGTCGATCGCCTCGGGCGGCGGTGGTGCGGTCTGGCGCGCCGCCTCCAGGGCCCGCTCCACGTGGCCGCGCAGGTCGCGGACGGCGGCCGGGTCGTCGGGGCCGAGCGTGGTCTCGGGGACGGTCAGCCGGCCGGCCTGCTTGGCGAGCCAGGCATGAAGACCTTCCGCGGTCGCCAGGGCGTCGTGGTCACCGCCCGACGGGGTGCGGGCGCCCGTGTTGACCAGGTCGAGTGCGAGGGGCTCGCCGGTCAGCAGATCCATTCGCCTCATGGTAGGACCTTTCGCCGTTGACGCATCAGCCGCTGGGAGCGCCCGCCTCGCGCCATCACCGGTTTCCTCGATGAGTCGGCCCCGGAAAAGCGGCCCTACGTGACGAAAGCCCCACGGTTACCCGTGGGGCCCGACGAGTGCGAGCGAGGATCCGGCGCGAACGCCGGACCCTGCGCCACGTCACCCAGAAGAACGGTTATCGGCGGCCGGCACGGCCGTCGTCGTCGTCTCCCGCGCCATAGTCTTCGGCGTAATCGGCATAGCGATCCGCCAGCTCATCGTTGAGGTCGTCGGCGTCGTCACTGCGGCTGGAGTCTCCGACCCCGAGTTCGTCGCGAAGACGGTCAAGATCCGTGCCACCGCTGTTGTACTTCAGCTGGCGAGCAACCTTGACCTGCTTGGCCTTTGCTCGGCCGCGCCCCATTGGCTCGACCCCCTCGTGTGGGGTCGTCCCCGACCCCTCGTCGCTAACGCACCACACACTGACGCCGCCTGACTCCGGGCGTCAGCCTATCGTTCGCCTATTACCGTACCTGTTTTGTGCCCAGCTCGGTACGTCGTATGGGCGCGGGGCGTCAGTCGCCCAGCCAAATGGCTCGTAGCCGCCCGACTTCCGACATTCTGCGCTCCGCCAGCCTATCTGCTGCGACCGCGGGAGGGACGCCCTCGTCGGCCGCTATCGCGAAGATTTTCAATGTCGTGTCATAGATCTGCGTGGCCTTGGATCGGGCCCGCTCCATGTCGAAGCCCCCGATCTCGTCGGCGACCTGGATGACGCCGCCCGAGTTGACGACATAGTCGGGCGCGTACAGGATCTCACGTTCGGCGAGTTGCTTCTCCACGCCGGCATGCGCGAGCTGGTTGTTGGCCGCCCCGCAGACGATCTTCGCGCGGAGCTCCGCGACCATCTCGTCGTCGAGCACCCCGCCCAGCGCGCAGGGGGCGAAGACGTCGATGTCGGAGCGCGCCATGGCCCGGGCGTCGGCCACCACGTCGACCTCGGGACGGCGTGCGCGCACGCGTTCGACCGCCTTGGGGGCGACGTCGCAGATCACCACCTCCGCGCCGTCTTCGCGCAGGAGCTCGACCAGGCGGTGGCCCACCTTGCCCACCCCTTCGACGCCGACTCTCTTGCCGTGGAGCGACGGAGTGCCGTAGACGCGCTCGGCCGAGGCCCGCATGCCCTGGAACACGCCGAAGGCCGTCAGGATGGACGAGTCGCCGGCCCCGCCGTGGGGCGGCGTGCGGCCCGTCACATAGCGCGACTCACGGGCGATGACGTCCATGTCCTCGCTGTAGGTGCCCACGTCGCAGGCGGTGATGTAGCGTCCGCCGAGCGACTCGACGAACCTGCCGTAGGCGCGCAGCAGCGCCTCGCTCTTGTCGCGCGCCGGGTCGCCGATGATGACGGCCTTGCCGCCGCCGAGGTCGAGGCCGGCCAGCGCGTTCTTGTAGGACATGCCCCTGGCGAGGTTGAGCACGTCGGCCAGCGCCGCCTGCTCGTTCTCGTACGGATAGAAGCGGGTGCCTCCCAGCGCCGGGCCCAGCGCCGTGTTGTGGATGGCGATGATGGCACGCAGGCCGCTCTGCTCGTCGGCGCAGAAGACGACCTGCTCATGCACGTCCTTGTGGGACGCTCCGAAGACGTCGGTCACGGTAGTGACTCCCTGTCCGGTCCACCGCACCTTCGCGGCGGAGATCGCCTCATAGCCTAGTCTCGACAGTGCACGCAGGGTCGCTTCGTGACACGATGCCACCGTGCTGCCCTATGCCGCCTACCTCCGCGTCTATGAGCCACTGACCGCGTTCGCCGAGCCCGAGCGCAAGGTGTGGGCCGACTACGCCGACTCACGCGACCGTCCGCGGCGCGCGAACGCGCTCAACGCGGAGCACGGCGAGTCGGTCATGCGCCTGCTCGGCATGCCCCCTCAGCCCGTTCCCGCCCAGGAGAGCCCCAACGCCTATCTGCGGCGCGTTGAGGACCGTCTGTACGTTTGCCCATGGCAGACCCGCCTGCGCTCGTGGCTGGCGTTCTCAAGGCTGCGTGGCGCCACGCCGGCGAAGCTGATGGACCGTCTCGTGCCGAAGGCGATCGCCGAGCAGACGGCCGACGACTTTGATCGCTACAAGCGAAAAGCGGGGTCGTCCGCGCTGCGCACGCACATTCGCACCACGACGTGGCACGTGCCACCGGCCTGGTTCGTGCCGTTCGACGGCAACGAGCGCTGGCTGGTGCTCGGCTCCGCCGCCCCGGGGCAGGACGTGACGACGGCTACGGGCCGTAACCTCATCTATGTCACCTCCATGGCGCAGGCCAGGCGGCGGGCGGCGCGGGCGCTCAACGTGCTGCGCCGGCACCTCGGCGACGTGGCCTCCAACTTCGAGGTCGAGGACATCGCCAGGTGGCTGGAGGAGTTCCACCCGCACTCGCTGGTCGAGCTCGACTACGGCGGCCTCGTGCACCTCATGGACGACGGCGCGCTGCAGGCCGACCAGTCGGTCGCCGAGCTGTCGGCCGCCCTCACGGGCCTGGACACGGGTCAAGAAGAACTTGCCTACGCCATGTATCAGAGGGTCATCCTGCGGTGGAAGTCAATGCAACAACTGGAATCTGCCAACTGAACCCCAATACGGCCGTCTGACCTGCATGAGTAGGTCACGTCTCACGGCTGCTCTCTTCTGCGAACTGAGTAGTTTGCCGTTTTCACTGCGATACCACGAACCGTGTCGCTAGAATCACCGAGCGTGACATGGCCACGAGGGCGGGCAGTTGGGTCAAAGAAGGGCTCGCCAATCGCTCTGCGTGGCGGTATGGTCACATCGGGTGATGCCGCATATGGCTCAGAAAAGCCGCACGCTCTGCGCCATAGGGGGACATCCGTGACACGCGCAAAGGCAGTCACAGGATCGCTAAGCCGGTCCACACGGAGGAGAGGCCGCACAAATGTCAGCTCGTACACCCGAGGCCGAGCCGCTGCTCACGCCCGCTGAGGTCGCGACCATGTTCAGGGTCGACCCCAAGACCGTTACGCGGTGGGCCAAGGCGGGCAAGTTGACGTCGATTCGTACCCTCGGCGGTCATCGGCGTTACCGGGAGACCGAGGTCCGCGCGCTGCTCGCGGGGATCCCGCAGCAGCGCTCGGAGTAGCCGAGAGGGTCGTCACGGACCTCAGGGGGGTTGAGGGTGGACCAGGCGCGCAACGAAGCCCGGTCCACCGTGTGACGACGTGACGTCGCATGGGAAGTTGGCGCCGCCCGCCCGGCGCCATCCTTCCCGGCTTCCGCCTCCCGCCGTTACGCCAGACGCTCCAGCAGGCCGGCGACGTCGTCGTCATACCTCGCGGCGACGCCGAGCAGCGCGACCATGTGATCGACCAGCATCTTCTCGAGCGTCGGTCGTTCCACGTCGCGGTGCTCCAGCCAGTCGAGGCCGGCCGTCTCCACGGAGGCGATCCACGACCTCAGGGTCGTGCGCAGCACCGGGCTGGGCTCCTCGACACGCATCTGCTTCTGGATGAGGCGGAAGAGGCGCCGGCGCACGCCGTCGACGATCTCGCCCACCTCGCCCGCCCTGTTGGCGGGACCGCCGCGCAGGAGCGCGGCGAACCCGGCCGCGTGCTCCTCGACGAAGTCGAAATAACGCTTGAGCCCGGAGGCCAGCTCGTCGAGCGGCCTGCCGCCCTCATGCGGCCGCAGCCTGGACTCCAGCTGCTCCGCCGCGCTCCTCAGCGCGGCCACGTAGAGCTCCTGCTTGCCGCCGAAATAGTGGTAGACCAGGGCCCGCGAAGCCCCCGCCGCCGACGCCACGTCGTCGATCGAGACGTCTTCCGCGTCGCGCGTGCTGAACAGCTCCAGAGCCGCCGCCATGAGCTCCTCGCGACGCCGGTCGACGCTGAGCCTGCGCCGAGCCGGGCGCGCCTTCTCGGCTGACTTACCTGGTGTCACATCTGCACAGTATCCGACCTGCGCCCCAGCCGAAGATGGCCGCTGTTCGGCGAATATCGGGCTCTCTGTAACGGAAGCCGTACCCTGCGGCTAACTCGATCGTTTGGTCAGACAGGTGCCCATATCCGCATCGCGGGGGAGACACATGTCAGGACCGCCCGTCAACACCTCATCCATCGCCGAGCTCAGAGAGGTAGACACCCTGCCTCGGCCCAGACCCACCATCCGCAACGTCGCCGAACGAGCCGGCGTCTCGAAATCGCTGGTCTCACTCGTGCTGCGCGGATCTCCGCACGTGAGCGAGCACCGGCGCCAGGCCGTGCTGCAGGCCGCACGCGAGCTCGGCTACCGGCCGAACGCGGTCGCGCGAAGCCTGGTCGAAGGGCGTACCCACCTGGTGGGAGCGCTCGTCGCCAACCTGCACAACCCCTTCTACGCCGAGTTCCTCGACGGACTGCAGGAGAGCCTGCACGGCGACGGCCTGCGCATGCTGATCGGGAACAGCCAGTGGGATCCGGCCTTCGAGGACGAGGCCGTGGAGGCCTTCCTCGAGCTCAGGGTCGACGGGCTGGTCCTGCTGGGCATCGCACCGACCAGCGAGACGCTGATCGAGGCCACCTCCTACACGCCCACGGTCGTCGTAGGGGAACGTGACATCGAGCTCGACGGCGTCGACATCGTGGTCGACGACGACCAGCTCGGCGCCCGCCTGGCCATCGACCACCTGGTCGAGCTCGGCCACAAACGGATCGCGCACATCGAAGGGCCCCGCTCGTCGCGCTGCGAGGGCTATCTCGTGGCGATGCGCAGGCACTCGCTGGCCCCGTACATCATGGTCGAGGCCGCGGACGCGACCGAGGACAGCGGCAGGGAGGCGGCGCTCGCCCTGCTGACCCGCGACCCCAGGCCAACGGCGATCTTCGCGGCCAGTGACGCGGTCGCGCTCGGCGTGCTGTCGGCCGCCGGCGACCTCGGCCTGCGCGTGCCCGACGACCTGTCGGTGGTCGGCTACGACAACACGCACCTCGCGGCCTCCCGCCACATCTCGCTCACCTCGGTCGACCAGCCCCGCCGTGCCATGGGCAGGTCGGCGGCGGCACTGCTCAGCGACCGCATCGGAGACCCCGCCAAGGGCTCCCGCCTGCGGGAGGTGCGCTCGGAACTCATCGTGCGACGGAGCACGGGGCCCGCCTGATGCGGACGGGAGACCTGCACGGCAACGCGCTGCGCCGCGGCAGGTTTCCTGTTGCCCAAACCTGGGTCAAGCCGCGTGGCGGCGCGATGACGCGCCGGTTTACTCGTCAGGGTCATGCTAAGAGTGGCCGGTTCGGTCCGGTCACGGTCTGATCCGGGGGAACAGTCATGCGTGATCCGGAACTGGTGTCCTGCGCCCAGCGCGCCGCGGCGGAGCTCGAACGCGCCTGGGGCCACTGGCGAGCGGGCCGGGGGCGGGGCGCCGACGCCACCGCCGAGTCGGTCGCCAGCTACGTCGCCCACTCTCTCGACCATCCGTGGGGCCGTCCCCGCGTGGTTCTCGGCCTCGACGCCGAGGACGCGCGGGAGCTGGCCGCCCTGCTCGAACGGCAGGAGGTCGCCGAGCGCGTCTGGTAGGAGCACGTCCGGCGAGGACGCGGCACGTTCGCACCACACTCGGCATATGAGCCGTCCTGTCTCCGGGCTTCGCGTAAGTTGGGCGGCATGCGTGCTCTTCCCGTCACGGTCCTCGCCGTCTGCGGCCTGATCGCCTCCGCGTGTGGCGCCACCGATACCGGTGACGCCGCGGCAGGTCAGGCCGCCACCACGAGCACGGAGGAGCGGGCCGCATCCTCGGCGCCCGCCAAGACCTTCGATCCCGCCGAAACCGCGGGGCCCGCGGGAACCGCCGGAAGCGCCGAGCGGGCGCGGGAGGCACGACCGCTCGAAGGGAGGGTCATCGTCATCGACCCGGGCCACAACGGCGGCAACTACCGCGCTCCGAAGGAGATCAACCGCCTGGTCGACGTGCTGACCAAGAAAAAGGCCTGCGACACCACCGGCACCTCCACCAACGACGGCTACAGCGAGGCCGCGTTCACCTGGGACGTGTCCACCCGGATGGTCAAGATCCTCGAAAGGCGCGGCGCCACGGTCAAGCTGACCAGGTCGAGCAACGACGGCGTCGGCCCCTGCATCACCCGGCGCGCCGCCATCGGCAACAAGGCGGAGGCCGACGCCGCGATCTCGGTACACGCCGACGGGTCAGCGCCGGGCAACCACGGCTTCCACGTGATCATGCCCAAGAAGATCAACGGTCCGGTCGACAAGGTCGTGGACGATTCGAGCAGGCTCGGCATCACGGTACGTGACGCCTTCGCCAGGGGCACAGGGCTGCCCTACTCCACCTACATCGGCAGGAAGGCGCTCGACTACCGGAGCGACCTCGGCGGGCTCAACCTGTCGACGGTGCCGAAGATCTTCGTCGAGTGCGGCAACATGCGCAACGCCGCCGAGGCGGCCAAGTTCCAGCGCCCGAAGTTCCGGCAGAAGATCGCGCTGGCGCTGGCCAACGGATTGCAGCACTATCTCAAAGCATGATTCCTCACCCTACGCTGCACAGTGATCTTTCCGTTCCCTTCGAGCTGGCCTCAGGCGCCACGGTGTCCGGCGACCTGGCCGCCGCCGTCCGCCTCGCCCTTCCCCTGCTCGATCTGCGGCCGGGCGACTCGGGTGAGATCGACGTCCGGCAGGACGCCGCGCTCGGCGCGGAGGCCTACCGGCTGACCACCGGGTCCAGGGGTGTCGAGATCGTGGCCGGCGGGCGGGCGGGCGCGTTCTACGCGGCCCAGTCGCTGCACCAGTTGCTGCCGGACGCCTCCTACCGGTTCTCCGAGCAGGCGTCGTGGCCCGTTCCGGGGGTGCGGATCGAGGACGCGCCGCGCTTCTCCTGGCGTGGGCTGCACCTCGACGTGGCCCGGCACTTCTTCCCCAAGCGGGAGCTCCTGCGCCTGATCGACCTGATGGCGGTGCACAAGCTCAACCGGCTGCACCTGCACCTGGTCGACGACCAGGGGTGGCGGGTGGAGAGCCGGGCCTACCCGCTGCTGCACGAGGTCTCCTCGCACCGGCCGCGCACGGCGGTCCACGCCCATGGCGAGCCGGCCGCGTACGACGACGTGCCGCACGGCGGCTACTACACGCTCGACGACCTGGCGGAGATCGGCGTCTACGCCCGCGCCAGGTGCGTCACGATCGTGCCCGAGATCGACGTGCCGGGGCACGCCTCGGCGATCCTGGCCGCCTACCCGTCGCTGGGAGCCACCGGAGAGCGCTACGACGTGCTCGACCGGTGGGGCATCTCCCCAGCGATCCTGTCGCCGCTGCCGCCGACCGTCGAGTTCCTCACCACGATCTTCGACGAGCTGATCGGGGCGCTGGGCGAGACCCCCTACGTGCACATCGGCGGCGACGAGGTGGTGCTCGACCACTGGACCGGTTCGGCGGAGATCGCCGCCTACCGCGACTCCCTGGGCCTGTCCACGTCCGTCGAGTTGCAGGCGTGGTTCCTGCGGCGGCTGGCCGACGCGCTGGCCGAGCGGGGCGCGCGGACCGTGGTGTGGGACGAGGCGTTCGTCGGAGGCGGGCTGCGCCAGGACACGATCGTCATGCCGTGGCGCGGCATGGGCGTGGGCCGCCGTGCCGCCGCCGCGGGGCACGACGTGATCGCGACGCCGGTGTTCCCGCTCTACTTCGACTACGCGGAATCCGGCTCCCCCGACGAGCCGAGGGCCATCGGCGACACCATCACCCTTGAGGACGTCGCCGCCTTCCGCCCGGCGCCTGACGACTGGACGGACGACGAGCGCGCCCGGGTCGTGGGCGCGCAGGCGCAACTCTGGAGCGAGCGCGTGCCCGACGCCCGCACGGTCGACTACAAGCTCTGGCCGCGGGCCTGCGCGCTCGCCGAAGTGGCCTGGTCGGGCTCGGCCGCCGAGGGCTTCACGGAGCGCCTGGGGCGGCACCTGGGCCGGCTCGACGCCATCGGGGTGGAGTATCGACCGCTCGCGGGACCGCACCCGTGGCAGCGGCGGCGCCCGCACCGGCCGAGCGAGATTCCCATGTCCGAGCGGATGACCCGCATCGAGGCCATGACGCACGACCCGGAGTCGACCCGGCCCAGCCTGTAGACCGGGCGGGCGCGTCCGGATCCACCGGTGAGAGGGCCGGGCGGGCGCCGGGCCGCCGGTCAGAAAGCCGGGCGGTCGTTGAGGATGCGCTGGAAGAGCCGGTGGTCCTGCCAGTGCCCGTCGATCTCCAGGTAGCGCGGCGCGGTGCCGTAGAGCTCGAAACCTGCCTTGCGGAGCACGCTCTGCGAGGCCACGTTGTCGACCAGGGTGCCTGCCGCGATCCGGTGCAGGCCGAGGTCCTGGTCGGCCATCCGGCACACCTCCAGCACCGCCCGGGTGGTCAGGCCGCGCCCTTCGTAGCCGGCGTCGATCCAGTAGCCGAGGTCGGCGCTGAGCCACGGGCCGCGGACGATGTTGCTGAGCGTCATGCGGCCCACGACCCGATCGCCGTGGACGAGCAGCCACGGCATCGCCCGGCCCTGCGCCTGCTGCGCGAGCAGGTCTTTGAGCCGGTGGACCTGGCCCGGCAGGGTGAAGAACTCGGCCGGCCGCCGGGGCTCCCACCGGCGCAGATGCTCGCTGTTGCGGACGTAGGCGTGGAGCAGGGCCTCGGCGTCGCGCTCAGCGGCCGGGCGCAGGACGACACCGTCTGTTAGGGGCACCTCTGGGATCACCGTCACACCCTAGTCTCGGGCGGTGCGCCCGATCGCGTCGGCGATCGACGTCATGCCGTGGCGGCGCACGCGGCGGGAGAGCTGCCGGTGGATGCGCGAGGCCCACAGCGGGCCGCCGTAGATCCAGCCGGTGTAGCCCTGCACCAGCGTCGCCCCGGCCAGGAGCCGCTCCCAGACGTCGTCGGCGTCCTCCACGCCGCCTGCCGACACCAGCGTGAGGCGGTCGCCCACCCTGGCCCGCAGCCGCCGCAGCACCTCCAGCGAGCGGGCCTTGAGCGGGCGCCCGGACAGCCCGCCGGTCTCGCCGCCGTGCCTGATCGTGGTGTTGGTCGCGATGATCCCGTCGAGGCCGAGCTCCACCGCCAGGTCGGCGACCGCGTCGACGTCCTCGTCGGCGAGGTCGGGCGCGATCTTCACCAGCAGCGGCGTGCGGCGTGGCGTGCTGTCGGCGACCTCCTTGACCGCGGTCAGCAGCGGCCGCAGCAGGGCTACCGCCTGCAGGTTGCGCAGGCCGGGGGTGTTGGGCGAGCTGACGTTGACCACGAGGTAGTCGGCCATGGGGGCGAGCTCCTTGGCGGCGGTGACGTAGTCGGCCACCGCCTCCGACTCGGGCACCACCTTGGTCTTGCCGATGTTCACCCCGATCACGACGGGGACGCCGCGCGGGCGGCGCAACCTGCGGGCGGCGGCCGCCGCGCCGGCGTTGTTGAAGCCCATCCGGTTGATCACCGCCCGCTCCCGCACCAGCCTGAACAGGCGCGGCCTGGGGTTGCCCGGCTGGCCGTGGGCGGTGATGGTGCCGACCTCGACGTGCCCGAAGCCGAGCGCGGCGACGCCCTCGGCGCACGCGGCGTCCTTGTCGAATCCGGCGGCCAGCCCGAGCGGGCCGGGGAAGTGCACCCCGAACGCCGTCACCCGCAGGGCCGGGTCGTGCGGCGCGAACGCCCGGTGCAGCAGCCGCTTGAGCAGCGGCAGCCGCGCGAGGAGCGCGAGGGCGCTCACGGTGAAGTGGTGCACGGCCTCGGCGTCGAAACGTCGCAAGACCTGCGTGAACACGAGGCGATACATCACAGGTCAGGCTACCAACCCGGCCTCGTAGGCGATGATCGCGGCCTGCACCCGGTTGCGGACGTCGAGCCGAGTGAGGATGGCGCTGACGTACGCCTTCACCGTGCCCTCCACGATGTGCAGCCTGCGGGCGATCTCCGCGTTGGACAGGCCGGCGCCGAGCAGGGCGAGCACCTCCCGCTCGCGGTCGGTGAGGCTCGCGACGCGGTCACGCGCCTCGGCGCCCCTGGCCATCCGGCCGCCCGACAACTGGGTGATCACCCGATGGGCGACCTTGGGCGACAGGTACGCGGCCCCCTCGGCGACCGCGTGGATCCCGGCGATCAGCTCGCGCGGGTCTCCCGACTTGAGCAGGAACCCGCCGGCTCCCACGTCGAGCGCCTTGGCGATGTAGTCGTCCTCCCCGAATGTGGTCAGCATCACCACGGCCACGTCCGGCGCGGCCCTGCGCAGCTCGGCCGCGGCCGCCAGCCCGTCGAGCCTGGGCATGCGGATGTCGAGCAGCGCCACGTCGGGCCGGTGGCTGATGGCCAGGTCGACGGCCTGCCTGCCGTCGGCGGCCTCGGCCACCACCTCGAGCGACGGGTCGGAGGCGAGGATCGCCCGGACGCCCGCTCTGATCATGGCCTCGTCGTCGGCGAGGAGTATGCGGATCACGCCTTCTATATTGGCCCTCATGGCACAGGTGAAGGTCTATGGGCGCAGGGACGTGTGGGCGGGCCGGCAGCGTGAGGTGTCGGACCTGGTGCAGTCGTGTCTGGTGAGCGCCTGGGGGTTGCCCGAGGAGAAGAGGTTCCACCGGTTCGTGCTGCTGGACGCCGACGACTTCGTCTGCCCGCAACGGAGCGAGCGCTACCTCGTCATCGAGGTGGTCTGCTTCACCGGCCGCAGTGACGACGCGAAGCGGGCGTTGATCCGGGAGATCTACGCGAAATCCGGCTATGATCCCGAAGACGTCGAGATCACCATCATCGAGATGCCCAAGGTCAACTGGGGCATTCGCGGGGTTCCCGCTGACGAGCTCGCCCTGCCGTACAACGTGGAGGTCTGACGTGTGGGGTGACGGCGGCCGGACGGTATGGTCCGACTCATGAGCACTCACTATGACGTCGTCGTTCTCGGCGCGGGTCCAGGAGGATATACGGCCGCCGTCCGCGCCGCCCAGCTCGGACTGCGGACCGCGGTCGTCGAGGAGAAATACTGGGGTGGCGTCTGCCTGAACGTGGGCTGCATCCCCTCCAAGGCGCTGCTGCGCAACGCGGAGCTCGCCCACATCTTCAACCACGAGGCCAAGACCTTCGGCATCAGCGGCGAGGTCAGCTTCGACTTCGGCGCGGCCTTCCAGCGCAGCCGCAAGGTGGCGGACGGGCGGGTCAAGGGCGTCCACTACCTGATGAAGAAGAACGGCATCACGGAGTACGACGGCCGGGGCACGTTCCTGGACGCCAACACCCTCCAGGTGAACGGCGAGACGATCACGTTCTCCCACTGCATCATCGCGGCCGGGGCCACCACCAGGCTCATCCCGGGCACGCAGCTGTCGGAGCGCGTGGTGACGTACGAAGAGCAGATCCTCACCGAGAACCTGCCGGGCAGCATCATCATCGCGGGCGCCGGCGCGATCGGGGTGGAGTTCGCGTACGTGCTGCACAACTACGGCGTCAAGGTGACGATCGTGGAGTTCCTCGACCGGGTCGTGCCGCTGGAGGACGAGGAGGTGTCGGCCGAGCTGGCCAAGCGCTACAAGCGGCTCGGCATCGAGGTGATGACCTCCACCCGCGTCGACGGCATCGAGGACACCGGCTCCTCCGTCAAGGTCACCGTCACCAAGGGCGACCAGACGCAGGTGCTCGAGGCCGACAAGGTCCTGCAGGCCATCGGTTTCCAGCCGCGGGTCGACGGCTACGGCTTGGAGAAGACGGGCGTGGCGCTGACCGACCGGGGGGCGATCGCCGTCGACGGTCGCTGCCGGACGAACGTGCCGCACATCTTCGCCATCGGCGACGTCACCGCCAAGCTCATGCTGGCGCACGCCGCGGAGTCCATGGGCATCATCGCGGCCGAGACAATCGGCGACGCGGAGACCATGGAGCTCGACTACGTGATGATCCCGCGGGCGACCTACTGCCAGCCGCAGGTCGCGAGCTTCGGCTACACCGAGGCGCAGGCGCGCGAGCTGGGTTACGACGTGAAGGTGGCGAAGTTCCCGTTCACGGCCAACGGCAAGGCGCACGGGCTGGGCGACAGCGCCGGCTTCGTCAAGATCATCAGTGACAACACGCACGGCGAGCTGATCGGCGCCCACCTGATCGGGCCCGACGTCACCGAGCTGCTGCCCGAGCTGACCCTGGCCCAGCAGTGGGACCTGACGGTGCACGAGGTCGCGCGCAACGTGCACGCGCACCCGACGCTCGGCGAGGCGGTCAAGGAGGCCGTGCACGGCCTGGCCGGACACATGATCAACATGTAGGACCGCCGGCGATCGGTACGGCGGGCCGCCGTACCGATCGGCTGGTGCAGCGGCGTTTTCTCACCAGATCTTCAGAAACCATCCATTTTCCTCCCAGGATGCCTGGAGAGTTTTGGAGTCGACCGAAGACCTCCTTCGCATCGGACGGTGTCCCGCATGACCTCCACCCCCGCCGAAGACACCACTGTGCAGTCGGCCCGCCGCCGGCGTGCCCCCGCCGGCCCTTCGATGCTCAGGCTCGGCCTGCTCGCCCTGGTCGCGATCGGCATCGCGGGCGCGGCCGCCGAGCTCGCCTTCGAACGCCACTGGGGCAGCCCGACGCAGCTGATCCCGTGGGTGACGCTGGCGCTGCTGACGGTCGCGCTGGTGCTGGTCGTGCTCGGCGACTCCCCCGGCACGCTCACCGTGGTCCGGACGCTCGCCCTGCTCGTGCTGGTAGCGGCGGCGTACGGCGTGTTCACCCACGTGTCCGTCAACCACGGCATGGGCGCGATGGACCCCGCGTGGGACTCGCTGTCGCCGCTCGCCCAGTGGTGGTCGGCGCTGACGAAGTCGGTCGGCAACGCGCCCCCGCTCGCGCCCGGCATGCTCGCCCAGAGCGCGCTCCTGCTCCTGCTGGTCTCGACGGTCCGGCGGCCCGGCAAGTGAGCCGCCGCTAGGCGAACGGCGCGACGATCTCGCGCACGGCCTCGGCGCACTCGGCGGCGTGGTCGTCGTGCGCGATGCTGCTCAGCAGCTCCCGCAGGTGGAACAGGGGCATGCGGTCCCGCCAGCCTCCGTCGAGACCCGCCGCGTCCGCGTACACCTCGAAGAAACGGTCGGAGGCGGGCGGGCGCGGCGAGCACCACAACATGCTGAGGTCGGCTTCCGCCCAGCTGTAGGAGACGGCCGGGTCGATCAGCGCCGGGCCGCCGGTCCGGCCGGAGAGGATGTTCTCGCGCCACAGGTCGCCGTGCGTCAGCACCGGCGGCCGTGGCGGCAGCAGGTCGGGCAGGGCGGCGCAGAGGCGTTCGAGCGCGCGCCGTTCGGCGGCGTCGAAGGCGGCTTCCACGAGTGGTTCCGGGAGCCAGCGCAGGATCCGGCGCCGCGCGAAGAAGGCGTGCCCGTCGGTGTCCCACGTGTTGTCCTGCCGCAGGCGCCCGAGCCAGCCGTCCCGGTGCCAGCCGAACCGGTCACTCCGCGTGGTGGTGTGCAGGTGGGCGACGGCACGGGCCAGCTCTTCCCAGAATCGTCCGTCGTCGTCGCGGCGCGGCGGTAACGGCTCCAGCACGAGCAGGTGGGGCGTGACCGCCAGCACCTCGGGCGTGGTGACGCCGCCCATGGCACGCAGCACACGCAACCCCTCCGCCTCGACCTCGAACAGGTCGGGGACGTCGGCGCGCAGCGTCTTGGCGAACACGCGGGAACCGTCGCGCAGGGTCGCCAGCCCCGCCAGCGCCACCACCCCGCCCTGAGCGGCCTCCGCCGCCACCGCGTCGAATCCGGCCGTACGCAGCCGGTCGAGAAGAAGGTCCATGACCACATATCCAACCCGAAGCGGCTATGTTGGTCACATGACTTGGTCACGAGACCAACATCTGCGGAGAGGAAACCTCCATGCGCGTCACGGTGAACGACACGTCGTTGTTCGTGGACGTCGAGGGCCCCGCCCTCGTGCCCGACGGTGACACGATGCGAGACAAGCCCACACTTCTCCTGCTGCACGGCGGCCCGGGCCACGACCACTCGATCTTCAAACCGGCGTACGCGCGGCTGGCCGACCTCGTCCAGATCGTCTACGTCGACCAGCGCGGCAACGGCCGCAGCCAGGACTCCGACCCTTCCACCTGGCACCTCGACCAGTGGGCCGACGACATCCCCGCCCTGTGCGACGCTCTCGGCATCACCAAGCCGATCGTGCTCGGCTGGTCATTCGGCGGCATCGTCGCCATGCACTACGCCGCCAAGCATCCCGATCATCCCGCGAAGCTGATCCTGCAGAGCACGATGGCCCGCATGGACGTCGACCAGGTCGTCGAGGGGTTCCGCGCGGAGGCGGGCGAGGCGGCGGCGCTGGCGGCCAAGGCGTTCCTCACGGAAGGCACACCTGAGACGTTCGCGGAGTTCGGGCGGTTGTGCGCGCCGTCCTACAGCCCGGATCCGGCCTTTCCCTCTTTCGAGGACATCCAGGCGATGATGCGGATGATCCCCAACCCGGAGCTGACGATGAGGTTCATGTCGCGGGAGCGGTTCGACCTGCGGGGCGAGCTCCGCAACGTCCGCTGCCCGGCGCTGGTGGCGGCGGGCGCGCGCGATCCGATCACACCGCTCGCCTCGGCGCGGGAGATCATGACCGGCCTGCCCGCAGGGGCACGGCTGGAGATCTTCGAGAAGTCGGGCCACTTCATCGCCGACACGGAGGGCGAACGGTTCTTCGCGCTCCTGCGCGCCTTCATCGAGGCACCATGACGATCTGCGGCCGCGTTCAGCGAGACATGACCACCTTCCCGGCCGCGTTCAGCGGGGCGCCGCGATGACGTACGTGTCCGCCGACGAACGGCGGCGCGTCATCGTCGACGCCGCCGTCCGCGTGATCGCCACCGAGGGCCTGGCCCGCGCGACCACCCGCCGCATCGCGGAGCAGGCGGGAGTGCCGCTCGGCACCCTGCACTACTGCTTCCGCAACAAGGACGAGCTCAACCTGCTCATCCTCGGGCGCGGCCGCGCCACGATGCTGGCCGCCTTCGAGGAGCTCGACCGGGGGGCCGGGTTCGAGGTGACCGTGCGCGAGGTCGTGGCGACGTACTGGCGGTGGATCCGCGACCACCACGGGCTGCATCTCGCGCTGATGGAGCTGCTCATGTGGGCCATCCGCAACAAGGAGGCGGTCCTCCCCGGCCGGGACGTGTGGGCCGAGGTCAACGCCCAGCTCGGCGGTGACCTCATCGACTCCGCCCTGACCGCCGCGGCGGAGCGGGACGGCCTGCACACGGCCGTGCCGGTGCCCGAGCTGGCCCGGTTCCTCATCCACCGGATGGACGGCCTGGTCTTCGAGTTCGCGGAGACGTCGGACGAGGCGAGCTGCGAGCGGCAGACCCTCCTCCTGGCCGACGCGCTCGTCTTCCTGGCCCTGCCGCGTCAGGGTTCGCGGTAGGCGAGCCTTGGTGGCGACGGTCGTGCGAGCTCCGCGCGTGAGCAGAACGAGAAGGGGTGCTGAGTTTCGACAGGGAGGCTCCACGATTCTTAGTGACATGTCCCGATCCGGCCCGCGAACGGTGGCGGCCTTGCGCTCCACGCTAGGAGCACCGAACCGCCATCGGACCCCGCAGCCGGAACCTGACCCAAGGTGCCTTAGTTCACTCGGAGAATCGGTGTTCCGGACCATTGAGTGTGGGGCGGGTGGGTGAGAAGGGTTCCAGCACGTCGGGGATGTGGCGGTCGATGACCGCCTGGGCCAGTGCGTACCCGAGGAAGGCGGCGAAGGCGAGTCCGTGCCCGTTGCAGCCCACTGCGAACCAGGCACTGGGCACATCGGGTACCGAGCCGGCGATGGGCATCTGATCGGGGGTGCGGGCCATCGCCCCGGCCCAGCGGGTGGTGACAGGCGGCAGGTCTAGTTCGGGAAACAGGCCGGGCAGGACCCGCTCGACGGCCGCCTGCACCTCATTGGTCGGGGTTTGTGCGGTGGTGGCGAAGCCGACGTCGAGGTCGCGGCGACCGCCGATGATGATCTGACCGTCGGCGGTTTGCCGCCAGTATTCGCCGGTCGGGCTTACCGAACCGCCGGTCGGCACCCGGAACACCGGTGCGGCGGGCGCGTAAGCGAGCATCTGGGCCCGCGCCGGAGTGACCAGCCCAGCCGCCTGCGGCACCAGTGCGGGGGTCCAGGCGTTCACTGCGACGACAGCCGCCGCGCAGCTCAACGGTCCGGCGCTGGTCTGCAGTTGGATCCGGCCATGGTTGCGGGCGATCGACCGTACCTGGACACCGCTCATGATCTGAGCACCACGCCGCCGGGCGGCCTGTGCCAGCCCGGCAACCAGCCGCATCGGATTGACCGACACTGCGTCCGGCTTGTACAGCCCACCGCTGACATGCGCGGCGACCGGCGTACCGATGAATCGGCCGAGTTCCTCCCGCTCCACGACGTCGATCGGGAACCCGTCAGCCGTGAGAAGCTCGGCCCGCTTGCGGGCGGCGTTCCCTTGCGCCTGCCCGAGCGCGAGGCTGAGCTGGCCGTCGGCCGACAGTTCGCAGTCAATGTCTTCCTTGGCCACCAGTTGGCGTACCAGCGCGACATTGCCGATGGTCGAGCGGTGCACCTCGCGGGCCTGAGTACGTCCGAGCATCGCGACGGCCTGCTGATATGGCATGGCCAGACCCGGCCCCACGAAGCCGGCGTTACGCCCACTCGCGCCGGCACCGGGAACGCCCGCTTCCAGCAGCAGCGGATCCAGCCCGGCCTCGGCCAACCAGTACGCGGTACTGACGCCGAGCAGCCCACCCCCGATGACCACCACCTCGGCCTTTCCAGGTAGCCACCCCGAACGGGCCTGCCAGAAGGACACCGAGTCGGAAAGTGATGCTGGTGATGACATCATCCCAACCACTTCGCCACGCAACGAATCACACCGCCGCCCGGGCCGCCCTGCGGCGCTCACCGTTCTGTCGTATCACTTCGCCGTTGCCTCGCCCAGCCCGGAGGCTCTCAGATCGTGTGGCGGCTTCCGCCCCATTGGATCGTGTACTGCGCGCGTCGTGAGGTCGCCACCCGGCGCAGGATGTCGCGCTCCATTTCCAGCTCCCGGATCCGGGCCTTCGTGTCCGCAGCTCGCCATGCTGGCAGAATGTGACCGTGCCAACACCCCGAGCGAGATATTTCAACACCACCGGCCCCTGCGAGCCGCAGCTCCACTACATGCTGCCCCCCGCACCACGGCTGCCCGAGGCGCGGACGCTCATCGAGATGGACCGCTACTTCGTGCTGCACGCGCCCCGGCAGACGGGGAAGACGACCATGCTGCGCACCCTCGCCTCCGATCTGACCGCCGAGGGCGACATCGCCGCTCTGTCGTTCTCCTGCGAGCGCGCCGGGACCGCCGGCGATGACATCGGCGCCGCGGAGACGATCCTGCTGAAGTCCCTGCGCAGGGCCGCCGACTTGTCGGGGTGGCCCGAGGACCTGCTGCCGCCGGACCCCTGGCCGCAGAATCCGGTGAGAACCCAGTTCGGTGAGGCGCTGAGCGCGTGGTGCAGCCGCTGCCCGCGCCGGGTGGTGCTGTTCCTCGACGAGATCGACGCGCTGCAGGGCGACAGCCTGGCCAGCATCCTCAGCCAGCTCCGCGACGGTCACAACATACGGCCAGATGGCTATCCGTTCCCTGCGTCGGTGGTGCTGTGCGGGTTGCGCGACCTGCGCGACTACAAGGTCGCCTCCGGCGGCCACCCCACACGATTCAGCCCGGCCAGCCCGTTCAACATCCTCGCTGACTCACTGCGCCTGGACGACTTCACCGCCGACCAGATCGCCGAACTCTACGACCAGCACACCCAGGCGACCGGCCAGGAGTTCACCAAGGACGCCGTCGACCGGGTCTTCGAGCTGACCCAGGGACAACCCTGGCTGGTCAACGCCCTCGCCCACGAGATCACCTTCAAGATGAAGGTGACCGGCACCATCACCACCGGCCAGGTGGACGACGCCAAGGAGCGGCTGATCCGGGCGCGCGCCACCCACCTGGACTCCCTCGTGGCCCGGCTGCACGACCCCCGGGTCAAGCAAGTGATCGAACCGATCGTGGCCGGCACGTCGCCAGGCACGGACGTCGCCTTCGACCATGCCGCCTCCTACGTGCACGACCTTGGCCTCATCCGGGGGACCAGAGACCTGGAGCTCGCCAACCCCATCTACCGGGAGGTCCTGCTCCGGGTGCTGGGCGACCGCACCGAGCGGTTCGTACGCGCCGACCCGCACAGCTTCGTGCTCCCCGACGGCCGGTTCGACCTGCCACGCCTGCTGGAGGAGTTCGTCGTGTTCTGGCGCGAGCACGGCGAGGTCCTCATCCAGCAGGAGGGCTACCACGAGGCCGCCTGCCAGATCATCCTCATGGCCTTCCTGCACCGCCTGGTCAACGGCGGCGGCCACCTCGACCGCGAATACGCCGCCGGCACCAAACGTCTCGACGTACTCGTACGCTGGCCCTACCCCGGCCCCGACGGTAAACATCTGATGCAACGCGAAGCCATGGAACTCAAGGTCTGGCGACCCGGCGCGGACGACCCCGAGCCCGAGGGCCTGGCCCAGCTCGACCGTTACCTCGACCGCCTCACCCTGCCCACCGGCGTCCTGGTCATCTTCGACCGCCGCCCCGAAGCCCCACCCTGGAAGGAACGAGGCGGCTTCGAGCAGACCACCACCCCGTCCGGCCGCCAGGTCACCGTCCTGCGCGTGTGAGGGGTGTCCTGGGTCGGCGGACGTGCGTCAGGGTTTGCGGTAGGCGAGCAGATATCTCCAGAACAGCAGCCGTCGCAGGCGGAAACCGGGCAGCAGGACGCCCGCCTCCTGCCGGATCTCCGCCAGCGTCATCCGGGGCTGCGCGACCGGCGCGGGGGACGGCTCGCCCCGGCCGGCCATGGCGAGCCTGGCCGCCGCGTTCACCGGGACGGCGGCCAGGCTCCAGGCCAGGTCGGCGAGGGTCGACTCGCGGTAGCAGCCCAGAATGGCCAGCACGCCGCCGGGGGCGAGCGCGTCGCGCAGCGTGGCGACGGTGCCGAACGGCACGTGGTGGATGCTCGCCAGGCACGAGATGTAGTCGTAGTGGTCTTTGGGCAGCGTCGTCTCCGTGATGTCGGCGCAGCGGAAACGCGGCCCGCCACGATCCCGCGACGCCGCGACGGCGGTTTCGATCACGCGCGCCGACGGATCGACGGCGTCGACCTCCACGCCCAGCTCCGTGAGCCGCCGCGCGAAGCGTCCTGTGCCGCATCCGACGTCGAGCGCGGTGCGGCTCTCACGGGGGACCAGGCGGAGGAGCATCCCGTGATAATGATCATTGTGATCGAAGGCCATGGGTGAACTCTGCCAGATTCGCCACAACGCGAGGAGCAGGTTCGGCCCGAGGCGCGATGGACGCGTGGCCGGCCTTTTTCCGCGCTTACCCCGGCGAAAAGAAAGCTTGCCGGAAAGGCCTCTCGAAATTGCCGAAAGGGCTGTTCGGCAGATGAAAACATCAAGGGGCGGCGTCGCGGAGCAGCAGCGCCGCCTGGACGCGGTTCGCGCAGCCGAGCTTGGTCAGGATGCGGCTCACGTAGGTCTTGACCGTCGCCTCGCTCATGTGGACGCGCCTGCCGACCTCGGCGTTGGACAACCCTTCCGCCACCTGCCGGAGCACGTCGAGCTCGCGCGGGGTGAGCGCGGACAGCCGCCGCTCGGCGTCGCGACCGCGCTCGCCCGCGTCGAACGCGACCATGCCGAGCACGTGCCGCGTCACCTCGGGCGAGAGGTACGCCTGTCCCGCGTGCGCGGCACGGACAGCCCTAATCAATTCCGCCGGCTCACAATTTTTGAGGATAAATCCGGAAACGTTCCGCTGGAGCGCCAGCCGTACGTTCTCCTCGTCGCCGAACGCGGTCAGCATCACCACCCGCGTCTCCCCCAATTCCGCCGCCGCGGCCAGCCCGTCGAGCACCGGCATCGCGATGTCGAGCAGCGCCACGTCCACGTGCAGGCGCCGGGCGGCGAGCACGGCCGCACGCCCGTCACCCGCGCACGCCACCACCTCGATGTCGCCCGCCGACTCCAGCAGGAAGCTGCCGCCGATGCTGGGGGCCGGGACGTGGCTGGACTACGCGCCGACGTCACGGGTGGTCGAGCAGGTCAAGGGCAGCCGGATGATCAAGTTTGACGGCCCGGGGCACAACCTCTTCGCCGCGATGGCGAACGCCTGCGTCATCGACCACGTCAGCGCGTACGTCACCACGCGCAGGCTCCCGCCGCGCAACACCGAGTGCGCCTGACCCCTTCGGGTGTCGTTATGGCGACATGTCGTTGTTTGCTCACCTGGTACATGCCCTGCGAACAGGCGCGATGCTCCATTCTCTTGAACGACTGAAACCTGGGTCACCCCCACAGACAGATCGGTTCGTTCATGCGATGGATCACCCGCCTCGCCGCCGTCGGCGCGGGCCTGGCGATGATTGCCGTACCGGTGCCCGCGCACGCGGCGGCTCCCGAGCAGGCGGTCGGCTCGGACCCGCACCGGGTGACGTTGATCACCGGTGACGTGGTGACGGTCCAGGAGTTCGCGGGCGGCAAGCACGCGGCGACCGTGCAGCCCGGCAAGGGCCGCGAGGACGTCAGGTTCTTCACCAAGGAGGAGAACGGCGACCTCGTGGTCACCCCCGCCGACATGGTCCCCTACCTCTCGCAGGGGCTCATGGACCAGCGGCTGTTCTCGGTCAGCGACCTGATCGAGCAGGGGTACGACGACGAGAGCAGCGACGTCCTGCCGCTGATCCTGGCGTACAAGGAGAACAAGCAGGCCGTCACGCTGAAGAGCGTCAACGCGCGCACCCTGCGGGCGGATAAGGACGCGCTGCCCGTGCTCTGGGGAGCCGAGCGCGCCGGAGCTCGCGGAGGCGAGCCGCGGCTGCGCGACGGGCTGGCCAAGATCTGGCTCGACGGGAAGGTCACCGCGTCGCTGGAGCACAGCGTCCCGCAGGTGGGAGCGCCGCAGGCCTGGCAGGACGGGTACGACGGCAAGGGGGTGAAGGTCGCCGTCCTGGACACCGGGATCGACGAGGCCCACCCCGACGTCGCGGCCAGGGTCACCGAGACCCGCAACTTCACCGACGACCCCTCGGCCAAGGACGAGCACGGCCACGGCACCCACGTCGCCGCCACGGTCGCGGGCACCGGCGAGGCGTCCGGCGGGCTGCGCAAGGGCGTCGCGCCCGGCGCCGAGCTGGTCATCGGCAAGGTGCTGGACGCCAACGGCAGGGGCGCCGAGTCGCAGGTGCTCGCGGGCATGGAGTGGGCCGCGAGGGAGAGCGGCGCCGACATCGTCAACATGAGCCTCGGCGGCGGCCCCACCGACGGCACCGACCCGCTCAGCAAGGCGGTGGACGTGCTGACGGAGGAAACCGGCAGCCTGTTCGTCATCGCCGCGGGCAACGACGGCGACGACTACTCGGTGGGCTCGCCAGGGGCCGCCACCTCCGCGCTGACCGTCGGCGCGGTCGACGGGAACGACGCGCTGGCGCCGTTCTCCAGCCGCGGCCCGCGCCTGGACGAGGCGCTCAAGCCGGACATCACCGCCCCGGGCGTGGACATCGTCGCCGCGCGGGCGGCGGGCACCGGGCTGGGCACGCCGGTCGACGACCGGTACACGACGTTGTCGGGCACGTCGATGGCCACGCCGCACGTGGCGGGCGCGGCGGCGGTGCTGGCCCAGCGCCACCCGGAGTGGAAGGCCGGGCAGCTCAAGGACGCCCTGGTGTCCACGGCGAAGACCGTCGAGGGGCAGACGCCGTACGAGCAGGGCGGCGGCCGCCTCGACGTGGCCCGCGCCGTGCGGCAGGCGGTCTCGGCCACCGCGTCGCTCAGCATGGGTGTGCACGAGGACGGCGGCACCGGCACCCCCGGCGGCACCGTCACCTACACCAACACCGGCCAGGAGCCCGTCTCGCTGACGGTCGCCGCCACCCTGAGCAACCTGGACGGCGACGCCCCCGGCGAGGGGGCCGTGAACCTGTCGGCGACGACCCTCACCGTGGGCGCCGGGGCGAGCGCGACCGTCGAGACCACCGTGGACCTCACCAAGCTGGTGCACGGCAGGCATGTCGGTTACGTCACCGCCACGACGGCGGACGGCTCCGTGGCCGCGCACACCACGCTCGCGCTGACCCGGCGCGGCAAGATGCACAAGGTGCACTTCACCGGCGTCGAGCGGGACGGCAGCCCCGCCCGCGTGCCCCTGATCACCATGTACGGCGCCGCCGCCAGGGACGACGCCCTCGGCTACATCCTGCGCGAGCACGAGGGCTGGACGGTGGAGGTGCCGGAGGGCACCTACCACATGCAGGCGATCATGGGTGAGACGAACGACGAGCTGCCCGTCGACTCCCTCGTCGTCAACCCCGAACTGCCGGTCACGTCGGACATGGAGGTCGTGCTCGACGCCAGGACCGCCGTGCCCATCGAGATCAGGACCTCGCAGGAGGTGATGCAGGAGGGCATCTCCACCTACTTCACCCACCGCACGTACGGCTCCCGCACGATCACCCTGGCCTCGATGAACTTCCCCTCGGTCGACGGGCTCGCGGTCACCCCCACCGCGCCGGTGCGCAACGGCACCTTCGAGTTCTCCTCGCGCTGGCAGCTGGCCGCGCCCAGGGTGAGCGCCCGCCTGGGCCGCGACGCGCTGGTGGTCCGCCCCGCGATCCGCTCGCCGGAGATCGACGGCAGGAAGCGCTGGCCGCTGGTCGACGGCGGCTCGGGCGACGTGAGCGGGATCGACGTCAAGGGCAAGGCGGTCGTCATCACCAGCGCGTCGTTCGGCGACTGGACGAGCAGGCTGAAGGACATCGCCGCGGCCGGCGCGGCGGCGGTGGTGGTGGTCGGGCCCGACGGCCGGGCCATGTGGCAACCGTGGACGCCGGCAGGCGACCGCGACCCGCTGCCCACGCTGCTGATCACGCACGACCGCGGCCAGGCGCTGCTGGACAGGACGCGCGCCGGCCATGCCGTGCTCGACGTGACCGGCCAGTTCGCGACCCCCTACCTGTACGAGGTCATGCAGGTCTCCTCCGGCCGGGTGCCCGAGCGGATCGTGCACGAGGTGAACTGGCGCAACACCGCCAGGGTCGACGCCGGCTACCACGAGTCGGGCGGCGGCTCGTACGGCAAGGACCAGCGGTTCGGCTGGCGGCCGTGGCAGACGTACGACCTGAACCTGCAGATGGAGACGCAGCGCGTGGTGCGCACCCCGCTGCGCAGGGCCGAGTACGTCAGCTCGGGCGACACCCAGTGGCAGCACGTGGTCCAGCACACGCTCACCTGGGAGTCGATGAACCGGCTGCGCGGCGGCCTGACCGACCAGCCGAGGACGTACCGGGCGGGCGAGATCGCTGAGGAGCGGTGGTTCGCCCCGGTCGTACGCCCGGCCGTGACGGCCGCCACCCGGACGGGTGACGTCCTGTCGGTGCGGGTGCCCGAGTTCGTGGACGCCGACGGCCACTACGGCTACGCGGGCGACAGCAACGACAAGGACACCACCGCGGCCCGCGTCTACCGCGACGGCGAGCTGGTGGAGGAGCGCAAGAACCTGCGGGGCGACATCGCCGCCGTGGAGGGTGACGCCGAGTACCGCCTGGAGCTGTCCACGACCCGGACCTCGGAGGAGTGGCGCTACGCCACGGCCACCGAGAGCTCCTGGACGTTCAGGTCCGCCCGGCCGGCGGACGAGCAGCGGCTGCCGCTGCTCGGCGTGGACTACGACGTGCCCGCCGACCTGGAAGGGAAGGTGCACCGTACGCTGCCGGTCGCGCTGGGCTTCACCGCGCGGGACGCGAGGAAGCTGACCGCGGAGATGTCGTACGACGACGGCAGGACCTGGCGCAAGCTGCCGCTGCTCCACCTCGGGCAGGGCCGCTACCAGGCGCTCGTCTCGCATCGCAAGACCGGCACCGGGGTGTCGCTACGGGTCGTCGCGACAGGCGCCTCGGGCGAGCGGTTCGAGCAGACCGTCACCCGGGCGTACGGGGTGAAGTAGTCACAACCAGCGCTCGCGGGCCGCATGCCAGGCCAGTTGCATCCTGGTCTGCGCGCCCGCGAGCCGCATCAGGTGGTAGACGCGGCGCTGCACCGTACGCAGGCTGAGCCCGAGCTGGCTGGCGATCGACTTCTCCGGCACCCCGGCGACCAGCAAGGAGAGCAGGTAGAGCTCGTCGGCGTCCAGGGGGCAGCCGGGGGCGGTGTCGGTGACCTGCCCGTCCTCCAGGAACCTGATCGGCGTGGCCCGCTCCCACTGGGCCTCGAACAACGCGATCAGCGCCTCCAGCAGGCTGCTCCCGCGCACGAGGGCGGCGGTCGGCTCGGTGGTCCGGCCGGCGTACTGCACCAGGGGGAGCAGCGCGGTGGACCGGTCGGCGATCATCATCCGCACGGGCAGGAAGCGCACGGCCCGCGCCTGCTCGCCCAGCTGGATGCCGAACGCCACGTTGGCCACCATGCCGGGCTCCTCCAGCAGGGCCCGCTCGTAGATGACCCGGTAGGCCACGCCGCGGCCGAGCGCCTCGAGCTCCTCGGTGTTGTCCGTGGACGGCATCACGACATGCCCGGCCCGGCAGAAGTACATGACCTCCTCGCGGGCGCTGTCCTGGAGGTGGCGTACCTGCTCGCGCAGCGCGGCCCGGCTCGGCAGCACCTCGATCAGCCGGTCGGCGTCGCTGCGGCGCAGGCTCGCGCGGTATTCCTCGGCGAGCTGGTCGACCGCCTGCCGGGCCCAGTCGATCGTCTCCTGCTGCCGTACGAGCCGCGGCCCGAGCGCGATCTCGGGCGCGACCGGCGCGAACCTGCGCCCTGCGCTGCCCGCGACCTCGCGGACGAGCCCCATGCCCGCCATGGACGCCAGCGCGGCGGCCGCGGCCTCCCGCGTGAGGTCCAGTTCCTCGGCCAGCCCGGTCAGATCCGCCTCGCCGGCCCGTACGAGTAACCGGTACGCCCGCTCCTCCACCTCGCCCAGCCCGGCAACCTCCAGCATGTCCCCCATGATGACATGCACACCAAAGGGCACATATGCGCACATATGGTGCAGCCGCGCGGTGAAAGTTTCATGGCCGGTTGACGAGCCCGCCGCCCGCCGCTCATGATCATGCTGCCTCCTGGTCAGGAGGAGGCGTCGAGTGATGACCACTGTCCACGGGCGAGGTGCACCGATGCCGACCACCCTGCTGCGGGCCGCGTCCGCGCTCCTGCTGACGCTGACCGCGCTCAACACCCCCGCCGCGTACGCCGGCGCCGCACCGGCCGAGGTGACCGTCAACGCGCGCGCCGCCCTCGCCACCGTCCCCGAGACGGGCATCGGCGCCAACCATGCCATCTGGGACACCCACCTGGGCTCCGACGAGACCGCCGACCTGCTCGATGACGCGGGCGTGAAACTGCTGCGCTATCCCGGCGGCTCCTACTCCGACATCTACCACTGGGCCGACCACACCGCCCCGGGCGGCTACGTCGCGCCCGACACCGACTTCGACACCTTCATGCGCGGCGTACGGCGCACCGGCGCCCAGGCGATGGTGACCGCCAACTACGGCACGGGAACGGCGGAGGAGGCCGCGGCCTGGGTACGGCACGCCAACGTCACCAAGGGCTACGGCATCACGTACTGGGAGATCGGCAACGAGATCTACGGTAACGGCCACTACGGCGCCGCATGGGAGGCCGACGACCACCCCGACAAGAGCCCGGCCGAGTACGCCCGCCACGTCGTCGCCTACTCCGACGCGATGAAGGCCGTCGACCCGGACATCAAGATCGGCGCGGTGCTGACCACGCCCGCCAACTGGCCCGACGCGATCGTGGCCGAGGGCGACGCCGGCAGCTGGAACGAGGTCGTCCTGTCGGCCGCCGGATCCAAGATCGACTTCGTGGTCCTGCACTGGTATCCCGGCGCCCTCGACCGGGCGGGCCACGTACCCGACATGATCCAGCTCACCCGCGAGCAGATCGCCCGGCACGCGGGGCCGGACGCGGGCCGGATCGGCATCGCCATGACCGAGTTCAACACCGGCTCGAACAGCAACGGCACCAACACCCAGCCCGGCGCGCTGGCCGCCGCCGACTCCTACGCGACGCTGCTGGCGAACGGGGTGTTCTCTGTCGACTGGTGGAACGTCCGCAACGGCATCGGCGCCGTCACCGAGGTCGAGGGGCACACCGACTACGGCGACTTCGGCCTGCTGTCGAGCGCGTCGTGCACCGCCGACGGGAGCTTCTGCGAGCCGCCGCTGAACACGCCCTTCGCGCCCTACCACGCGCTGCGGATGATGAGCGCGTTCGCCCGGCCCGGCGACCAGTTCGTCAGCGCCGCGACCGACGAGCCCGCCGTCACCGCGCACGCCGTCCGCCGGCCCGGCGGCGACCTCGCCGTCCTGCTGATCAACACCTCGTCCGGCACGTCCCACCCCGTGACCATCGACTACGAGGGCTACACGCCCGCCGCCGGGCCGCCCACCGTGCTGACCCACACCAACGGCGCCACGTCCATCACCACCACGACCACGGGCAGCGCCACCGCCCAGACCCTCCCGCCCCTCTCGCTGACCACGCTCGTCCTGCACCCGGAGACACCCGAGTCCGGCCTCCCCGGCGCACCCGGGCAGCCCGCCGCCTCCGCCGTGACCGCCACCACAGCCACGATCACCTGGCCGCGCGCCACGGCCGGTTCGCGCCCGATCGCCAAGTACGAGCTGCACCGCCGGCACGGCGCCGTCACCGAGCAGCTCGGCGAGACCGGCGGCACGTCGTACACCGTGGACAACCTCGAACCGGGCACCCGCTACACGGTCAACGTGATCGCCCGCGACAGCGGCGGCGGCCTGTCCTGGTCCTCGCCGCCGCTGACGTTCACGACCACGACGCCCGCCACCGGCTCCTGCACGGCGCGGCTGAGCGTCCAGTCCGACTGGGCCAGCGGCTACGTCGGCGCCATCGACATCACCAACAACGGCGCCCCCGTGAACGGCTGGACCCTGACCTTCTCCTGGCCCCGGTCGTGGCAGAGCCTGGGCAGCGGCTGGGGCGGGGTCTGGACGGAGGACGGGCGGGAGGTCAAGGTCGTCAACGAACCCGGCGCCGGCGCGCTCGCCACCGGCGCGTCGGCCTCGATCGGCTTCGTCGGCGACTACAGCGGCCCGAACGTGCTGCCCTCCGTCTTCAAGCTCAACGGAGCGGTCTGCACGTCCGGGCCGCTGTGACGCCGGGAGATCATGGCGGGGCCGGAGGGCACTAGCATGACCGCCATGCATCCGCCCGGCCCGCACCACCCGTGGAACCAGCCACCTCCGCCCACCCCTCATGGAGTGCCTCAAGGGGGCCCTCCGGCAGGCCCTCCAGGCGGTCAGGCGCAGCTCGTCCTCGACGTGAAGCGGCACTGGATGGGCTTCATGCTCGCCATGATCACCCCCAAGATCAT
The DNA here is from genome assembly GCF_039871515.1 of Nonomuraea sp. B1E8. Taxonomy (NCBI): domain Bacteria; kingdom Bacillati; phylum Actinomycetota; class Actinomycetes; order Streptosporangiales; family Streptosporangiaceae; genus Nonomuraea; species Nonomuraea sp. B1E8. The sequence goes on from NZ_JBDPLS010000005.1 coordinate 64,713, forward strand.
CCTGAACGGCCGGCCGATGCTGGGCCGGTGGGGCCGCAACGTGATCCCGCTTCCTCCCGGCCAATATCACCTTCACGTCCACCTGCCCTACCTGCTCCCCGCGCAGATCGGCCCCGCGGACTTCACGCTCTGGCTCCAGCCGGGGATGGCGTTCGAGATCGAATACCGCGCCCCCGTGTGGGCCTACGCCCGGGGCGCCCTCGGCCCCGCCCCCCAACCGTGGAACGGGCAGGGCTGCATGATCGCCCTGCTGGTGGTCGCGGGCGGCGGGCTGGCGCTCCTGCTCCTGCTGATCCTCGTCACGGCACTCTCGCTCTAGATCCACCGTACGGGGAAGGCGTGCCTGGCGACGTCAGACCGTGATTCAGCGTACGGCCTGGATGTCGAGCAGGACGGTGACCTTGTCGCCGACGACGACCTTCTCACCCTCCCCCGCGGCGCCCACGCCGAAATCGGAGCGGCGGATCGTCGTCGTCGCCGAGAAGCCGATCCGCTGCTCGCCCTGCAGTCCGGTCTCATCGAAGCCGAGAAACTCGACCCCCATGGCGATGTCACGCGTGATGCCGCGGATCGTCAGCTTTCCGCGGAGTTCGAAGAGTCCGTCATCCACGGTCAGGCCGGTACCTTCGAAGACCATATGGGGAAACCGGTCGATGTCGAAGAAGTTGGCGGACCGTAGGTCGTCGTCACGCATCCGGACCCCGGTGTTCACCGAGCTCATGGCGACCGTGGCGGTCGCGGAGCAGTCGCTCGGCCGTTCGGCGGTGGTCACGGAACCGGTGAACTCCTCGAAGGTTCCGCGCACCTTGCCCATCAGATGACGGACCGAGAACCCGACCGTGCTGTGCATCGGATCGATGGTCCAGGTCCCTGCGGGAACCTCATCAAGAGCGGCCTTCATCACTGGATCTCCTCCTCAGCGGACTATGCGGTATCTCAAGTGCGTGGCGTTGCGACCTTCGAGCCGGCGGACCGGCTCCAGCTCGATGTGACCGAGGCCCGTCTCCTCGAACAGCCGGCGGCCACCTCCCAGCAGCACGGGGACAAGGTGCAGCTCCAGCTCGTCGAGTTGACCGGCCGCCAGCAACGCCTGCGCGGCACCCGCGCCGTGCACCAGTACCGCACGGTCACGCGAGGCCTCCCTGGCCTCGTCGGCGCACACGTTGACGTCGGTGTAGAACTTCGCGCTGCCAGGTGGCACGTCACCCTCGTCGACGTGGTGGGTCAGCACGTGGATCGGCACGCCGTCGTGGTGATCGCCTTGCCACCTGCCCGCCAGCTCGAACGTACGGCGTCCCGAGATCACGGCGCCGGTAGCCATGGCCTCGCGGTACACCTGCCCGTTGACCCCTGCGGATCTCCGCTCGTCGAGCCAGTTGAACAGCCGCCCACCACCGCGCCCGAGTTCCTGGCCCTCCCGGTCGTCCGGTCCGGCGATGAAACCGTCGACGGACATGGCCATGTACAGACGGAGCGGCGCGTCAGTCATCGCAGGCACCCCTCTCGTCCGGCAGGTCGAGCATGATGATCGGCGTCCGGGGCACACTCCCGGCGGCCCCGTGGAACGCCGGCGATCGTTCGAGGTCCGCCACCAGCAGCCCGACGTGCAAGATCTCCATCGTGACTCCTCCCGCTCACGCGATCAGCTTTCCTCGACCGCGGCGTTTCGGGGTATCCCATATTTCTGGGGGTCCGGCTACGCTGGACCATGGTCTACGACCAGGCGATGCGCGGACGGGTCCGCGACGACCTCGTACGACTGGTTCATCGCGGCATGTCCGTGGAGCACTACTGGCGCGCGGTGAGCGACGCCCTGGATGACGCGGTGCCGTCGGCGGGCACCTGCCTGATGACCATGGACCCGGCCACCATGCTGCCGACCGCGGAGTTCGTCGAGAACGGGCTGACCGCGGATTCGATCAGCCGGCTCGTCGACATCGAGTTACGCGAACCGGATTACACCAAGTGGGTCGACATGGCGCGCGCCCGCACAGCGGCGGCGAGCCTGAGCGAGGCCACCGCAGGCGATCTCGACCTCAGCCGTCGTCAGCGCGAGGTCCGGCATCCCGGGGGCTATGCCGATGAGCTTCGGGTCGTCCTCTCCAGCGGCACCGGTACGTGGGGCGCTCTCACCGTGTTCCGCGAGACGGGCAGCCCGCACTTCTCGCTGCCCGAGGTCCGGCTCCTTTCGTCGCTGACCGGGTTGATCTCCGACGGACTGCGCCGGGCGCTCCTGCTGGATGACGCCTGTGCAGACCGCCCTGACACCGGGATGCTCGTGCTGGATCCCGACGACGGTGTCGACCTTGCCAATCGGGAGGCCGAACACTGGGTCGACGAACTCGGCATCGGCGAGCGAGCCGGCACCAGGCTGCCGCTCGTGATCCGCTCCGTCGCCGGCCAGGCTCGTGCCATCGCCGACGGGAGGACACAGGTCGCCGGCATCGGGCTGGCCAGGGCGCGCGTCCGCACCCGTACGGGCCGTTGGCTGATCGTCCGGGCGTCCCTGCTGGGAGAAGGACCGCCGGCGCCGGTCGCGGTGCTGCTCGAGGCGGCCCGACCAGCCGAGATGGCCCCTTTGCTGGCCGACATGTACGGCCTGACGGAGCGGGAGAAACGCGTCACCGAACTCGTCGCGCAAGGCCTGCCGACCCGGCAGATCGCCAACCGGCTGCACATGGCAGCTTACACCGTTCAGGACCACCTGAAATCGATTTTCGCCAAGTCCGGCACCGGCTCCCGGGGCGACCTGGTCGCCCGCCTGTTCTTCGACCAGCGCGCCACGTCCCTGACCGCCCCGGACGATCTCCCGTTGGAAAGCTGGACCCCGCGACCTGCCCCTGGTGGTTGATCCGTAGGGCCGGCTCCGCACTCCAGCGGCAGGCGGCGGCATTGATCGGCAATGCTGACAGGTCAGGCACGATCTCCTCAGGTGATCACTGGGGCGCCGAGAAGCTCATGATCTCGAAGCTCCCGCCTGTGACACTCTCACTGGGGCACGGTCCAGGACGGGCGTTCGTTGAGCGTCTTGACGTCCATGTCGGCGACCAGCTTCTGAGCGTCCGCCATCCTGGACAGCTCCTGCGCCGTGAGAACCTCCCTGATGTCGGAGAAACCGCCGGGCGCACGTTGTTCGACAAGCTTGACGGTTTCATCCACCGGGAACCGCCGACTGGCCAGAACGAGCTCGCTGGTCACCGGCCGGCGCTCGCTTTCGTAGCCGGCCAGGCCCTTGACCGGATCGCCGGCGTTCGCGAGCGCCAGGGCCAGGAACCGCGCATCCAGAACCGCCTGCGAACCGCCGTTGGAACCGACCGGATACACCGGGTGCGCCGCATCGCCCAGCAGCGTCACGCATCCGACGCCCCAGAAGGGCAGCGGATCTCTGTCCACCATCGGGTATTCCAGAACTCGACCGGCGCCGGCGATCAGCGTCGGCACGTCCAGGAAAGGCAGCCGCCACCCGGCGAAATGCGGGAGCACGTCATCAAGCCGCCCCTCGCGCCGCCAATCCGCCTTGGTCACCGCCGGCCCCGGCTCGGCCACCCGCACCTCGGCCACCCAGTTCACCAGCGCCCGCCCCCGAGCGCGGGTCTGCGCGCATATCGGATAGGCCACGATCTTGGCCGCGTCGTCGGCCCCGGCGACCACCATGGACGCCCCGTCCAGGCATGACTCCAGCTCCGTGATCCCCCGCCACATCGTGATTCCGCTCCACCGCAGCGGGTCGCCGTGCGGGTGCATCCGCGCCCTGACCGTTGAATGCACGCCGTCGGCTCCGACCAGCACATCCGCCACCCGCACCACCGTCCGGCCGGTGGCCACCTCCCGCAGCCGTACCTCCACCGGCCCCTCACCGGCGCGGTCCACCCCGTGTTCGAAGTCGTCGAAGGCCCATCCGAGGTTCACCGCATCCGGTCCTAGCCGCTGCAGCACCGCCTCGAGAAGGACCATCTGCAGACGGCCACGGTGAATGGAATATTGCGGCCAGTGGTATCCCGCGTTCCGCCCGCGCGGCAGCGTGAGAACCACATCGCCATGCCGGTTGGTGTAGATGAGGTTGTTCGTCGGTATCCCGGTCTCTTCCAACGCCTCACCGAGACCGAGCTCCACCAACTCCCGCACCGCGTGCGGCTGCAGATTTATGCCGACCCCCAGCGGCCGCAGATCCGGCACCGCCTCCACGATCGTGCAGTCGATCCCTGCGGCGTGCAGGCTGAGCGCTGTCGAGAGCCCGCCGATGCCGGCGCCGATGACCAGTACGTTCATGCCCGATCCGTTCCCCGAAGCAACGAAGTCATGCCGCGCCCCTCGGGGCGGCGCAGCCCCCGGCGTCCGGGCACCACGCGTGCGTTCTCGCTGGCCAGGGGTAGGTCACGCGCCATCACCAAGATCGTCAACCCGACCCTGCATAGCTGCCCAGTGGCCCCTGCGGCTCCTGACGAGCGCCATGACGCCGATCGCGCCCGGTACGATCCGAGCCTCGTTCGTCGTCCTGTTCACGGCCGGCTCGTTCTTAGAGGCCGAGCCCACCGTCCCATCATGGACGATCTGCCGAGCTGCGTGGTCGGCCTGAGATCCTTACTTTCTCACCCTCATCACTCAGGTGAACCTAGTCACTCTGTCTCAAGAAGCGTTGGCAGAGAGGTCGTCACCGAACGTCAAACGCCCCGAACAGTGATCTGTTCGGGGCGTTCAGCTGGTCTTATGAGGTGGTCAGGGGCGGGGTCGAACCGCCGACCTTCCGCTTTTCAGGCAAGCCGAGCACCCGTTCCCGCCAGGCTCATGACAGCGCTGACCAGGCCCCGACCATCCGCAAGCGTCCGTCAACGTCCGTGATCGTCTGCCGCGGTTGTCACTCAGTTTGTCACGCAGCCACTCCACCAAAGAGGAGCTTCGCACGCCCCTGTACGCCGACCGCGGCAACGGCCACGACAAGTACCGCCGCCTGGTCTGGCGCACCGGCATGAAACCCATCATCGCCCGCCGCGGCACCCCGCACGGCTCCGGCCGGGCATCCTCCGCTGGATCGTCGAACGCACGATCGCGCCCCTGCACTGGTTCCGCCGCCTGCGCATCCGCTGGGAGGTACGCGACGACATCCACGAGGCGTTCATGACCCTCGCCGCCGCAATCGTCTGCTGGCGACGGCTCGTCCGCTGGTCGTTAGGACATCTAAGGTGCTGCGCACCCTTTCTGTGCCCCCTCACTATTGACAGCGGCGGTACTCGTAGGCGGACACGATTCCATACGCTCCGTTTCCCCGGCTGACCTGTATCCCTTCCTCAGGGAAGCTGATCCGTCCGTTGTCGTTGCTTCTTCCTCCCACCCATTCGGTGTAGATGCACCAGAGTTCAGCCATGCTGGCGTACAGGTTGCCCGGGAAACCGGAGCCGCGTGCGGTCCAGACTTTCACCCCGCCTGTGAGGAAGGTGATGTCTCCGTCGGCGTCATTGGGCCCGCTCACGTACTCGGTTCTGATGCCGCCGACGTACAGGATGCCCCGGTCCCGGGAGGCGAGTGCGCTCCCGACTTGCACCACGCCCGGAAGGAAGGTGATGATTCCGTGGCTGTCATTAAGCCCCTTCACGTACCCGGTGGCGATGCCGCCGACGGTGGCGATGCCGCTGACATTGGCCTCACCGGCGCCCAGGGCGCCCGGGTCATTGGAGCCGCGATTGCGCCAGACCTTCACCTCGCCCGGGAGGAAGGTGATGTCTCCGTCGGCGTCATCGGGCCCGCTCACGTACTCGGTTCTGATGCCGCCGGCGTACAGCACCCCGCCTTCATGGGAGCCGAATTCGCGCCGCACATGCATCGCGCCCTTGGAGAAGGTGAAGGCTCCGTCCCCCTCGGTCGCCCCCTGTACGCACGGGGTGGTGACACCCTCGATGGCGGTGAGAGCTTCCAGGATGGGATTGCGCACCTGAACGGTCGTGGTGAGGAAGTGCTGCTGTTGAGTCTTGGGGTCGGTGGCGATGAGGATGTAGGTGGTAGCCCGCTTCGGCGCGTCGGGCGGTGACCATTTGCCCCCGGAGACGGGTACGGGCTGCGGCGCGCCCGGGTACATGATCTCGTAGCCGAAGCCGGCCGCCCCCTCCCAGCGCAGTGTGAGCTTTTCACCGGCGTCGACCATGGCCTTGTCCGGACGGAAGTCGCGCGGCACCGGAAGCTCCTTCGGAGCGGTCTTCACCAGCGCCACCCGCGCGGACCTGGTGGGCAGGCTCTTGGTCTTGGGCTTGGGCATGGTTCTGCCGGTGTTCTCAGTCACCTTCAGCACGGCCAGTCCGGCGGTGGCGGCGACGGTGACGTTCTCCAGCGTCAGCACCATGTAGTCGCCGGAGGCGAAACTCATTGTGCCGCCAGGGGCGGTGGCCTGGAAGGCGTTGGAGCCCTGCCGCTGGACGTTCACCGGTTGGGTGCCGTTGTACTCGCCCTTGGGCTTGATCTTGTTAAAGGCCGAGGTGAGGTCGCCAGCGCCGTTGCCGACGGGCACCTCCACCTTGATCGTGGACCAGAGCACCGCCTGCTGCCCGGTGTTCGTTACGAGCAGGTACACCGTCCCCGTGGACGGCCGCCCGGCCGCTGACGCCGCCAGGGGCGCCGGGTCGGTGATGAGGGTGTAGGTCAGCATGGTCAAGGTCGCGACTCCTTCTCTTGGAGGACGGCGCAGGCTGATGACCGCGCGCCCAGACAGGAATGAACTGGGCAGGACAGGCGGCAATATGGGCGACACATCCGAAACCCGCTGCTTGTGACGCACCGCAGAAGATCACCCCTAGATCCAAACGTCAGCATTGGAGCGTGACAAGAGCACTCAAGGACGCCATAACAGAGCGACTCGGCAACATCCTCAGCGTCTTGACACGGATTCGGACATGCGTGACTGCACCACGACGAGACGGAGCGGCGGCGAGGGAACCTAGCGACTCTCCTGGCTGAAGCTGCAACCCTCCCAAGACGAAAGGCCGGCGAGTTTGCTGGTGGGAGCAGGAGGTGAGCACGCGCCCTGGCCCTGGTATCGGGCGGAAGATGGCGCACCACCATCAGTCGTGATCGCCTGTCTGGCGGGCGTCCTTCCTGGGGCGGCCTACCAGGGCCGAACCTGCTGTAACACGGGGGGTCCTCCAAGGTGTTACAGCCGGTCTTCCGCGCGCAGCGCGCTCAGAAGGGCGTGCGAAGCACCATTGACTGATCGGAGCATAGTTCGCTCCCCTGGGATCGCGGCTTGGGTGCGGCTGTTGAGGTCGTCACCGTCTCATGGAGACAACAGGGACACCCCCCAGAAGGTCTGTCCCTTGTCCTGGACTGCGTTAGTGCTGGTTGCAGCAAACTTAGGGACAGTAGGGACGGCAGGGACACTGACCGTCGAAGGCGGCGGTTCAGGCCAGCGTGGCGTTCAACCTGGCCATCCCCGAAGGCGGCGGCCCGCCGCAGACGTCCCACCGCAGGCGCGTTCCCGGGTTCGGGGTGCGCGCCTGCTGCCAGGAGTATCGGTGCTGGCCCGGCAGGTCGCGGAGGCGCTGGGGGATGCCCTCAGCTGAGGGTTCCTGAAATTGCGCGCCCTGACGGCCTACGTCCGGGCGCTTCACTCTTTGTGGTGCACTTTTCGCAAATTTCCTGCCCCGGAATTCAGGGCATGTCGCACCCGGCCACGGGCCTCAGGTGACGGCGTCGTTATCGTGAGCGATCCATTCGCCCTGCTTGACGACGACGGGCGGGGACGGCTGTGCGGGCCAGATCTGTAGGTAGTGGTGGTTGCCGTCGAAATCCGGCCGCTCCATGAGCGTGCTCCAGACGTGGTAGCGCAGCCGGTGAAGGCCCGGACCGGCGGGTAGTGGGGGAAGGCGGCGCACCGCCGAGTCGTCCCAGTCCATGCACCATCCGATCAGGAGGACCTCGCCGGTCGACGATATGAAGTCGATCTCCACGATCTCCTCGTATCCGTCAAGGTCAGCGCCCGGGTCGTGGTCGGCGATGGTCACCGTGAAGGGGATGCCGTCGCCGTGCTGGTAAAAGATAGACAGCTCGGCCACGGCCTTCCGCACCGTGATGAGCGCGACGGACTGCTCCACGTCGCACACGTCGTCGCCGTCCCAGTCCCCGTCCATCAGGAAGACAGTGCTACAGTCCTCGACGTCTACTTCCGCCCGGACGGTCTCTGCATGGGCACTCATAGCGGCGAGCGTAGAGCCCGCCACCGACAAACCGGCCAGTCAGCGTCGATCTCTCAGACGTCACCTCTCGAACACCTTTACCCCGGACACTCCGCATGGAGCATGGGTTTGACGCGCTGAGTGACGAAGGCTTCGAGTCGGTTTGAAAGGTTGATCGAACGGCTCGAGAACATACCGCCGCACGTCCTCTGCCAGCTGACGTTGCCGTCACTGTTGCTGTCACCGGAATCAAAAAGCCCCGAACAGTGATCCGTTCGGGGCATCTTGGCTGGTCATTTGATGTGGTCAGGGGCGGGGTCGAACCGCCGACCTTCCGCTTTTCAGGCGGACGCTCGTACCAACTGAGCTACCTGACCCAGAGCGGTCCTGACGGGACTTGAACCCGCGACCTCCACCTTGACAGGGTGGCGAGCACTCCAAACTGCTCTACAGGACCTTGCGTTTCTTGCTGTTTGCGCTCGCTTAGCTTACCAGCTTTCCGGTGATCCTCGACCAGCCGTTTTCCGGTGTTGCCAGGCGCTCGCTGTGCCCCCAACGGGATTCGAACCCGTGCCGCCGCCTTGAAAGGGCGGTGTCCTAGGCCGCTAGACGATGGGGGCTCAGGATTCCCTGTCGCCTTCCGTCGGAGACCTCTGAAGCATAGGGGACGATTGCCCCTGATGCCAAAGCGGCGAACCGGCGGTCGGCGTCTGCGAGTCAGTGACGGATCCCGTTGGCGACGGGGCGTTCGTTGGCTCTGGAGAAATCATACGGTCTGGGTCGGCCTCCACGTGACGTTGGATGTAGACCGACTGCTCCCCCAGCCCGCCGAGGGTGATGTCGTCCCAGGCTTGCAGGCGCTTCGTCTCCTTGTCGAAGTACAGAACCGAGGCCTGGACCGGGGTCGGCTGGGCGTGTTCGAGCGCGCGCAGGCCGGCCCCTCCCGTGGAGCCCTGGACGAGCATGCGGGTGCCGGAGCGGAACATCTTGGTCCTGCGGTCGTGGGTGTGGCCGGCCAGGATCATGGGGGCGGCTCCGGAGAAGCCTTCGGCCACATCGGGGTCGTGTACGGCGATCAGGTCCGGCTCGCCGACGTTGGGGAGGTGGGAGCGGGCATATTCGTCGAGTGTGCCGGGCTTCGCGGAGATGGGCACGGATTTGTCCGGAGTGAAGCGGGGATCGCCCAGACCGTAGATGGTCAGCCCTTCGACGGTTTTGGACTTGTCGTCCAGGACGATGGCGTTCTTCTGCTTCGCGACCGCCTTCTGGGTGGTCATCGAGTCGTGGTTGCCGCGGACGAAAACGTACGGGAGCCCGAGCCGGCCGATCTCGTTGACGAACTTGTTCTCGGCCTTGGTGCCGTGGTCCGAGATGTCGCCCGTATCGATGATCATGTCCACGGCGAACTGGTCTTTGAGCGACCGGATGACGTTCCAGGCGATGGGATTGATATGGATGTCCGAGACGTGGAGGACTCGAATGGTTTTCGGGTCGGCGTCGTACAACGGCAGGGTCGAGACCGTGTCGTAGAGCTTGGAGACGTTCGTCACCAGTTTCGTGAGCTGCGACCGGTACGACTCGAAACGCGTCACAATCGACTCGGCGCTGCCCACCAGGGACGGCGCCGCGGCGACCAGGCCCGAGTAGCGCGGCTCGACGAGCGAGTTCGGGCGGAAGGTGAGCGCGGCGAGCGCTCCCGTGCAGGCGAGCGCCACGGAGGCCGACAGCAGCCCCACGAGCGCCACGCGAGGCCTCCTGAACACCATCAGGACCGCCACCAGCGCCCCCGCGCCCGCGCACAGCAGGGAGCGGATGACCAGCGCGCGCACGCCGTCCAGCAGGTCGGCCTCGATCAGCGCCGGCAGGCGGTCGGCCAGCCGGGGGTCCTCGAGGAGGGCGCGGGCGCGGTCCTGGTCGATGTTCTCGAGGGTGATGCGCAACCTGAGCGGCGCCGCGTGCGTACGGAACGTGAGGGTGCCGAGCGGGCTGGCGTCCACGACCGTCTCGCCGCTCCACGCCGGCCGCAGCGACATGCCCGTTTCCACGGGACCGATCTCGGCGCGCACGGTGCCACTGAAGAAGATGCCGAGCCAGGCGCCCACAGCGGCGACGAAGAGCACCGCGACGGCTTTCGAGGCCCTCGACCGGATGGCTGCCTTTGACCAGTGGACGAACTTCATACCGTTTCTTGCATACCCGACAGGCGGGGCACAATGGCAAGTGTGATCGAGGTAACCCGGGAGAAGTTCGAGGAACTCGTGGCCGAGGCATTGGACACGATCCCCTCAGACCTCGCACGCACCATGAGCAACGTCGTCGTCACGGTCGTCGACGATCCACCAGAGCCCAACCTGCTCGGCCTGTACACCGGGATCCCCCTGACGGAACGTGGCGACTGGTACTCGGCCGTTCTTCCCGACCGCATCGAGATCTACCGCAATGCGATATGCCAGATCTGCGCTACGGAAGAGGACGTGATCGACGAAGTACGCATCACGGTCATCCATGAGATCGGGCACCACTTCGGCATCGACGACGCGCGGCTTCACGAGCTCGGCTGGTAACCCTTTGCTTCCGGTTGACTTCTTTGGGTTGCGGCTTGCCTTTGTGTTCGGCAACCTTAGGTGACATACCGAACACAGTGAGTCAGGCACAGCGGAGTCCAATGGGGGCCATGCGGGCGCGACAACTGCCAGGACGACATCGGCGTGCCGAAGGACGACAAGTCACCTACCGCGAAGTCATCGCGATCAAAGAATTCCGGGCACTCTGGTACGGCCAGGGCCTTTCGCTCCTCGGTGACCAGCTCGCCCAGGTCGCGCTCGCAGTGCTCGTCTACAACCGCACCCAATCGGCGCTGGCCACCGCCGCCGTCTACGCGCTGACCTACCTGCCCTCGATCGTGGGCGGGCCGCTGCTGGCAGGCCTGGCCGACCGGTTCGCGCGCAGAGGCGTCATGCTGACCTGCGACCTGATCAGGGCCGCACTGGTGGCCGGGATGGCCGTGCCCGGCATGCCGTTCTGGGCGCTGTGCGCACTGGTGTTCCTCGTGGTTCTGCTCAGCGCGCCGTTCTCGGCGGCGCGGGCGGCGCTGCTGCCCGAGGTGCTCGAAGGCGACATGTACGTCATCGGCTCGGCCCTGCAGAACATGACGAACCAGGCCGTCCAGATGCTCGGTTTCGCGGCCGGCGGAGCGGTGATCGCGGCCATGGGCCCCTACCGCGCGCTCGCCCTCGACGCCGCGACGTTCCTCGGATCCGCGTTGATCCTGGCCTCCGGCGTGCACCGCCGCCCCGCCGCCCACGGTGAGGGCGGCAAACCGTCCATGTGGACCATGACCGTGGCCGGAGCCCGGCTCGTGTTCGGGTCGAAGAAACTGCGGACGATCGTCCTGCTCGCCTGGTTGTGCGGCTTCTACATCCTGCCGGAGGGCCTCGCCGCGCCGTACGCGGCCACGCTCCACACCGGAACCCTGCCGATTCCGGTGATCACCGGGCTGCTGATGGCCGCCATGCCGGCCGGGACCGTCGTGGGGGCGTTCCTGTTCAGCAGGTTCGTGTCTCCGCCGCGGCGGCTGCGGCTCATGGGGTGGATGGCCATGCTCAGCTGCGCACCCCTGATCGTGACCGCGCTGCGCCCCCCGCTGGCCGTGGTGCTCGCGGCATGGGTGTTGTCGGGGATCGGCGGGGCGTACCAGCTCGCGGCCAACGCCGCTTTCGTCCAGAACGTACCGGCCGAACGGCGTGCCCAGGCGTTCGGCCTCGTCCAGTCGGGGTTGATGGCCGTACAGGGGATCGGGATCCTGGTCGGCGGGTTCGCGGCGGAGAGACTCGGCCCTGAGCCGGTGGTCGCGCTGGCCGGGGTGACCGGGGTGGTCAGCGCCGCCGTGCTCGCCATGGTCTGGACCGAGTCTCGTGGGAAGGCCCGCGCGCCGTCATGATCACGGCTGGGGCTTGTGCTCGCCGCTGTTCCAGTCGGTGTGCGTACTCCGGCTCTGCTGCTTGTTGACCAGGTCCTGGACGATCGAGGTCTCGGCCTGCTCGTCGGGGATGAGGAGCCAGCCGATCACGTACACGCCGACGCCCAGCCCGCCGAACAGCGTCGCGATCGCCAGCGCGATCCGTACCATGTTGGCGTCGATCCCGACGTACTCGCCGACGCCCGCGCAGACACCCGCGACGATCCGGCCTTTGTGAGTCCTGCGCAGCTTCTTGACGTTGTCGTAATCGCTCATGCCTCAAGACTGCCCTGGGGGCCGGTGTTAGCACATCCGGATTCTCCCTGGTAGAACCCTGGTAGTCCCTTACGCGACGAGAGGACCTCTGCGATGGACGACCTGCTGCGCCTGGACGACCAGCTCAACGCAGATCAGCGGCTGATTCGCGACACGGTCAAGTCCTTCGTGTCCGACCGCGTCCTGCCGCACGTGGGCGACTGGTTCGAGGAGGCCGCCTTCCCCGCGCGCGAACTCGCGCCCGCGCTCGGTTCGCTGGGCGTGCTCGGCATGCACCTGGAGGGTTACGGCTGCGCCGGCACGGACGCGGTGTCGTACGGCGTGGCCTGCCGGGAGCTGGAAGCGGGCGACTCCGGGCTCCGATCGTTCGTGTCCGTCCAGGGTTCGCTGGCGATGTTCCCGATCTGGCGATACGGCTCGGAAGAGCAGAAAGAGGAGTGGCTGCCCCGGATGGCCGCCGGCGAGGCGATCGGCTGCTTCGGCCTGACCGAACCGGACCACGGCTCCGACCCCGCCAACATGCGCACGTACGCCAAAAAAGACGGATCCGACTGGATCCTCAACGGCTCCAAGATGTGGATCACCAACGGCTCGATCGCCGACGTCGCCGTGATCTGGGCCCAGACCGACGAAGGCGTCCGCGGCTTCGTCGTCCCCACCTCCACCCCCGGCTTCACCGCCCCCGAGATCCACAAGAAACTTTCCCTGAGAGCCTCCGTCACCTCCTCCCTCTACTTCGACGACCTCCGCCTGCCCGCCTCCGCCGCCCTGCCCGGAGTCACCGGCCTCAAGGGCCCGCTGTCGTGCCTCTCGGAAGCCCGCTACGGCATCGTCTGGGGCGTCGTCGGCGCCGCCCGCGCCTGCCTCGAGGCGGCCGTCGACTACGCGAAGACCCGCGTCCAGTTCGACAAGCCGATCGGCGCGTTCCAGCTGACGCAGGAGAAACTCGCCTGGATGTACGTGGGCGCCGCCCAGGCCCAGCTCACCGCCCTGCACCTGGGCGAACTGAAGGACGCGGGCCGCCTCGAACCCCGGCAGATCAGCTTCGGCAAGCTGGCCAACGTACGCGCCGCCCTCGACATCGCCCGCCAGGCCCGATCCATCCTGGGCGGGAACGGGATCACCCTGGAGTACCCTGTGATCAGGCACATGAACAACCTGGAGAGTGTGCTGACGTACGAAGGGACACAGGAGATCCATACGCTGGTGCTGGGGGAAGCGCTGACCGGGCTGGCCGCCTACCGATGATGGAGGCGTCGCGGGCAGGACGGTAATCTTTGTACCCTTGCTGTAGCTAGGGGCGTTAGCTCAATTGGCAGAGCTGCGGACTTTTAATCCGTAGGTTCCGGGTTCGAGCCCCGGGCGCCCTACCACTCCACACCCCATCTCACATGCGGTTTCTCGGCCCTTGAACGTCTGATGCGAGACGAAGACGGCCGAATTCATGCTCGCCCGATGCTCTTCGGCACACGTCCGGCATACGGTGGGCCGACGACAGGATCGAAGCGATTCGGTTCGCGTTGCTGAGCAGTGATCATCTGAGACCGTCTTGTCGACCTCCTGTAGGACTCAACGCGAGCCGTGCGACTGACCGACTGGAAGCCGGATACCTCAAGCTGGCGTGCCGACGGCATTACCTCCAGCAGGCGTCGGCACGCTCCGCCCTGTCCATCCCGGCTATAGCCGGGGGACGTGAATACCGTGACGGAAGTGATGCGCGGCTCACCACAGCGCCATGCAACTATCAGTAATTGCCCAACTACTGTTTTGTAGGTAACAAGGTGGTGATCACCAGAGTCTCCTGGCACCAGCCTGCTCCCGCGTCGGTGAGGGAAACTTCTCATGGCTCCGACAGTCGGCGGTGACGGGTTCTGAAGCCGACGATGCCTGGTGATCTGCGCCGTCGACGAGCCCCGCGAAGGCATGACGCCGTCGGGGACAGAGCGAAGGCGAGGTGGTGGGGTGCACCTGACTCCTCACGAACAGGAACGTCTGATGATCCATGTGGCCGCGGACGTGGCCCGGAGACGTAAAGAACGAGGTGTTCTGCTCAACTATCCCGAGGCGGTCGCGCTCATCACAGCGCACGTGCTCGAGGCGGCACGGGACGGCAAGTCGGTCCACGAACTCATGTCAGCGGAAGCCAAGATCCTCTCCCGTGACGACGTCATGGACGGCGTGCCCGAGATGATTTCCGACCTCCAGATCGAGGCGACGTTCCCCGACGGCACCAAGCTGGTCACCATTCGCCACCCGTTCGCCGAGCCGCAGGCACAGCCGAAGGATGGAGCCGAGGCAGGGACCGAACCCGCAGCGCTGGTCCATCCAGGGAAGATCGACCATCCCGAAGGCGCAGGACAGGTGGCGTACAACGAGGGCCGCGAGCTCAGCACGGTGACGGTCACCAACACCGACGACCGTCCCGTCCAGGTGGGCTCCCACTACCACTTTTACGAGGCCAATTCCCGCCTCGATTTCGACCGCGCCGCCGCCTACGGCAAGCGGCTGCACGTTCCCGCCGGCAGTTCCGTCCGCTTCGAGCCCCAATGCACCCGGACGGTGACGCTGGTGCCCATCGAAGGCAAGCGCATCGTCGAGGGACTGCGCGGTCAGGTTGGAGGGCAGCTCGATGGATGACCCGCTGACGGACACCTCGGCAGAGCAGCCGGCGCAAGCCTCCGCCGGGCCCGACGCAGAAGCGGCGTCACCGGCGTGCGGTCAAGGCCCGGAGACCCTGCCCATCGATCTGCCCCTGACTCGCGTCCAGTACGCCGACCGGTACGGACCCACGCTCGGCGACCGGATTCGGCTGGCCGACACCGACTTGCGTATCGAGATCACCGAGGACTGGGCCGGCGGGCCCGGCCGCAGCGGCAACGAGGTCATCTTCGGCGGGGGCAAGGTGATCCGCGAGTCGATGGGCCAGTCCTGCGCGCCGCGCGACAGCGCGAGGTTCGGCGCGCCGCAGCCGCCCGACACGGTGATCACCGGCGTGGTGATCCTCGACCATTGGGGCGTGGTCAAGGCCGACGTGGGCATCAGGGACGGCCGCATCGTCGCGCTCGGCAAGGCCTACAACGACGAGACCATGGACCGGCTGCACGACGGACATACCCTGGCGACCGATTTCCTGATCGGCCCGGAGACCGAAGTCATCGCGGGCAACGGCAAGATCCTGACCGCCGGGGGCATCGACACCCACGTGCACTTCATCTGTCCCGAGCAGGTGCACGAGGCGCTGGCCGCCGGGGTCACCACCCTGATCGGCGGCGGCACCGGCCCCGCTGAGGGCAGCACCGCCACCACCGTCACGCCCGGGGCCTGGCATGTGGCGCGGCTGTTCGAGGCTCTGGACGCTTTCCCGGTCAACATCGGACTACTCGGCAAGGGCAGCACCATGTCCACCGAATCCCTTTATAACCAGGTCGAGGCGGGCGTACTCGGATTCAAGATCCACGAGGACTGGGGAGCCACCCCGGCGGTGTTGCGCCGGTGCCTGGAGGTGTGCCGGGCGACCGGCGTGCAGTTGGCCCTGCACGCCGACTCGCTGAACGAGGCCGGCGCCGTCGCCGACACCATCGAGGCCATCGGCGACCATCCGATCCACATCTTCCACGTCGAGGGCGCCGGGGGCGGCCACGCGCCCGACATGATCACCATGGCCGGGCTGCCGAACGTGCTGCCCGCCTCCACCAACCCCACTCGCCCCTTCACCGTCAACACGGTCAAGGAGCACATCGACATGGTGATGGTCTGCCACCACCTTAACCCGCTGGTGGAAGAGGACCTGGCCTTCGCCGAGTCTCGGATCCGGCCCTCCACGATGGCCGCGGAGGACGTGCTGCACGACCTCGGCGCTATCTCGATCATGTCGTCGGACGCCCAGGCGATGGGCCGCATCGGCGAGATGATCGTACGGACGTGGCAGACCGCGCACGTGATGAAGGCCCGCCGTGGCCCCTTGGACGGCGACAACGGGGCCGACAATCACCGCGCCCGCCGTTACGTCGCCAAATACACCATCAACCCGGCCATCGCACACGGCATAGATCACGAGGTCGGCTCGGTCGAGGTGGGCAAACTGGCCGACCTGGTGCTGTGGGAACCGAAGTTCTTCGGTGTCAAACCGCACCGGGTCATCAAGGGCGGACAGATCGCCTACGCGCAGGTGGGCGACGCCAACGCCTCCATCACCACCCCGCAGCCGATCCTGCCCCGGCCCATGTGGGGTGCTATGGGACGGGCGCCGGGGGCCAACGCGGTCAATTTCGTCACCGAGCAGGCCATCCAGTCCGGGCTGGCCGACAGGGTCCAGGTGCGGAAGCCCTTCCGGGCCATCCGCGACACCCGCAAGGTGTTCAAGGCCGACATGCGGGAGAACAACGCCTGTCCCGACATCGACATCGACCCCGACACCTTCGAGGTGGTGATCGGTGGCGCGAAGGCCAAGGACGTCACGACCGAGATCGACGATCAACTGATCGACGGCCAAAGCTTCGCCGACACGCTGCCCATGGCCCAGCGCTACTTCCTGTTCTGACCGCCACGGCCCGTTCGAACGGAAGGTGAGCTACGTTTCATGAGCCGCGCTGCCCTGCTGATCCTGGCCGACGGCCGTTTCCCCGCCGGAGGCCATGCCCATTCCGGCGGAGCTGAGGAGGCCGTCACCGCTGGTTGTGTGCGGGACGTGGCGAGCCTGGAGCAGTTCTGCCGCGGCCGGCTGCACACCAGCGGCCTGGTCGCGGCCGGGCTCGCCGCCACAGCCGCCACCGGATACGACCCGCTCCTGCTGGAGGAAGCGGCCGACGCCCGCACCGCGGCTCCCGCGCTACGCAACGCCTCGCGCAAGCTCGGCCGGCAACTGCTGCGGGCCGTCCGGGCCGCTTGGCCATGCACCGCGCTCGACGCCCTCGCCACTGCCCGGCCGCGCGGCGCCCATCAGCCGGTGGTCCTCGGCCTGGCCGCTCGCTGCGCCGGGCTGGCCCCACTGGACGCCGCCTACGTGGCCGCGTACGAGAGCATCAGCGGGCCGGCCACGGCGACCGTACGCCTGCTCAGGCTGGACCCCTTCGACATCACCGCCGTCCTCGCCCGGCTGGGCCCCGAGATCGACCACGTCGCAACTGCCGCAACCGAGGCGGCGCAGCGCGTCCACACGGACGGGCCAGCCGTACTACCGGCCGACTCCGCGCCGCTGCTCGACATCATCGCCGAACGACATGCCCTTCGCCCAGCCCGCCTGTTCGCCTCCTGACCACTCCTCCTTCTCCTGGAGCCAGTCATGCACCTGCACCACGACAATGCTCTCCCCGAAGGTTCTCCGCACGGCCCCGGCGGCTCCTCCCGCCGGTCTGCTGACGGCGGCCGTCGCGCCTTGCGCATCGGCCTGGGCGGGCCGGTCGGCTCCGGCAAGACCGCCACCGTTGCCGCCCTGTGCCGAGCGCTACGTGACCAGCTGTCCCTGGCAGTGGTGACCAACGACATCTACACCCGCGAGGACGCCGAGTTCCTGCTGCGTGAGGCCGTCCTGCCGGCCGGCCGCATCACCGCCGTGCAGACCGGCGCCTGCCCGCACACCGCCATCCGCGACGACATCTCCGCCAACCTCGAAGCCGCCGAGGACCTGGAAGAACACCTCGGGCCCCTCGACGTGATCCTCATCGAATCCGGTGGTGACAACCTCACCGCCACCTTCTCCAAGGGCCTCGTCGACGCGCAGATCTTCGTCATCGACGTCGCCGGTGGCGACGACATTCCCCGCAAGGGCGGCCCGGGCGTCACCACCAGCGACCTGCTCGTCATCAACAAGACCGACCTCGCCCCGCACGTCGGCGCCGACCTGGTGAGCATGGCCCGCGACGCCAAGGTCCAGCGAGGGGACTTGCCCACCGTGCTGACCGCCGTCAAAGCCACAGGAGGCATCACCCCCGTGGCCGACTGGGTCCGCGCCCGCCACGCCGACTGGACCACACCCGTCGCATGACCTCTGCGCCCGCCCCGCCCACGCCGGGGTTGCACGCCACCGCCCGCATCCGCGCCAACCGTACCGACGGCACCACCGTCCTGCCCGTGCTCGCCGGCGACGGCCCCTTCGACCTGCGCCGTACACGGGCACACGGTGATCAGGCGCGAGTCTGCATCGTCGGAACCATGAGCGCCCCGCTCGGCGGGGACCGGCTGCGCATCGAAGCCATCGCCGAACCTGGCGCTCACCTGCACCTCACCACAGCCGCCGCCACTATCGCGCTGCGCGGCCCCACCACCGCCCACTCCACCTACGACGTACACCTGACCGCCGCCGAGCACGCCAGCCTGCACTGGCTGCCCCAGCCGCTCATCTCCGCCGCCCGCAGCAATCTGCGCCAAAGCTGCACCATCGATCTGGCCCCGACCGCCCGACTACACTTCCGCGAGGAAACTGTGCTCGGCCGAGCCGGCGAGCCGCCGGGCCGGCTGACCACCCGCCTCACCGTCCACCGTGACGGACGCCCCCTGCTGGACCAGCACACGAGATACGGGCCGGGCGCGCCCGGCTGGGACGGCCCCGCCATCGCGGCCGGTCACCGCGCCCTCGGCCAGATCCTCATCGTCGGCCCCGAACTGGACCCGCCCCACGCCCGCCTGTTCGGCGACGACCCGGCGACCGGCCAAGCCGTACTGACCCCTTTGACCGGTCCCGCCCTCCTGATCACCGCTTTGGCACCCGACACCTTGCGCCTGCGCCACCTGCTGGACTTGGCACAGCAAATCGCGGAACCGCTGGAACTGCTTGGCACTGACCGGCCCACAGTGCCTGTGACGAGCCGAGCCGCAGCATCTACGAGCACTCCGACGCGGGACATCTCAGTCAGTCAGTCAGGCATGTAACCTTGGTCAACTTTGCCCTGGTCGGCCTGCAACGGTCGCAACTCGAGTACACAACCAAGATCATTGCAGCTTCGTCAGGCTCTAAAGTCCCGTGCGCGGATGCGCGAGGTGGTCTGCACACCCAACGACGTGCAGACTTGCCCGTGACTTGAGTCCGAGTCCGGAAGGTTCGGGGCACCTCACGTCGCATGACCAGGTCGTCCTGGATGGGGCCTTTGCGGGAGAATCGGCACGTGCTGCATGGAAGGTCGGCAGAGCAGGCCGCCATAGATGATCTTCTGTCAGGTGCCCGTTCCGGCTGTAGCGGCGTGCTGGTGGTGCGTGGTGAGGCTGGAATCGGGAAGTCGGCGCTGCTGGAGTATGCGGTCGACCAAGCGGCCGACATGCGGGTGTTGCGCAGCGTGGGCGTCGAGGCGGAGGCGGCGTTGGCGTTCGCCGGGCTACATATGTTGCTGGGTGGATTTGTTGATCGGTTGGGGGTGTTGCCGGGTCCGCAGGCGGCGGTGTTGCGGGGGGCGTTTGGGCTGGCGGTCGCCCCGGCGGGGGATCGGTTTCTGGCGGGGCTGGCCACGCTGTCGTTGTTGAGTGAGGTGGCCGAGGAGCGGCCGATGCTGGTCGCTGTGGATGATACGCATTGGCTGGATCGTGCCTCGGTGGATGCGTTGTTGTTCGCCGCGCGCCGGTTGGAGGCCGAGCCGATCGCGGTGGTGCTGACGGCCCGGGATGGGCATCGGTTCACTACGCCGGGCCTGCCGGAGCTGCGGCTTTCCGCCCTTGATCGTACGGCTGGCGCGGCCGTGCTGGCGGAGCACGCCAGGGACCTTGCTCCGCATGTGCGGGATCGTGTTCTTGCGGAGGCTCAGGGGAATCCGCTGGCGTTGCGTGAGCTGCCCGCCGCGATGACGCCGGAGCAACGGGCGGGTGAGGCGCCGGCGGTCTCGTTCGCCACTGGCACCCAGTCGGTGGCGAGCCGCGTAGAGGAGTCCTTCGGCGACCGCATTCAGGTCCTTCCGGAAAGGACTCGGCAATTGTTGCTGATCGCCGCTGCGGACGAAGGCGGTGACCTGGGGCTGGTGTTGCGTGCCGGCGAGCGGCTCGGTGCCGGCGTGGCTGACCTGGAGGCGGCCGAACGCGATCGGCTGGTACGGGTGAATGCGGGGCGTCTGGTTTTCACCCATCCCTTGATTCGGGCGGCCGCCTATCGGGTGGCGACGTTCTCGCAACAACTCGCCGTGCATCGGACGCTCGCCGACCTACTCGGAGAAGATCTGGCTCGCCGCGCGTGGCATCTGGCCGCCGCGACGACCGAGCCCGACGAGACTGTGGCCGCGGAGCTGGAGCGAACGGCCGAGGCCGCGCGGTCGCGCGGCGGCTACGCCGAGGTCGCCGCCGCCTATCAGCGCGCCGCCCAGCTCACCCCAGACCCGGGAAGACGCGCCATGCGGCTGGTCGCCGCCGCGCGGACTGCGGGCTTCGCCGGTCAGGGTGCGCTCGCCACCGACCTCGCCGAGCAGGCGGGTCCGCACGTTTCAGACCCACGGGCCCGGGCGCAGCTCGCGTGGCTGCGGGTATTCATCGCCCACGAGCAGGAAAGGCCTCCTCCCGTTGTCGAACTGGCCGAAGCGGCGATGGAGCTGGGCAAGCAATCGCCCCATGACAGTGTCTTCATGCTTCTGGAGGCGATGGCGGCGGCGTGGACCACTGATAGGGATCGCGAGGTACGCGATGTCATCAACTGTTCCTCACCGGTCGCTGATGGGCATTTCGGCCGGGTCACGGAGGCCGTGAGTGGCATGGGTGCCGAGGAACCGCAGAACCCCGTGCGCATCCTGCTCCATGAGATCGGCGACAGTAGCGATCGTCCGATCTGGCAACGGCAGAGCACGCTGTACTGGACGCTTTGGGCCGGCGACCTCGAGAACGCGGTGGCGGGGCTGACACAACTCCTCGATCATTGCCGGTCGACTGGGATGATCGGGCTGCTGCCACGGGTTTGTCTGCACCTTGGCCGAGGTCACCTCTTTCTTGGGCGGCACCGCGATGCGCGGGCCACATCCGAAGAAGGCCTCAAGATCGCTGAGGATACCGATCGGCCACACTTCGCGGCACATCTGTCGGGGCTGCTGGCGTGCGTGGCGGCGATCGAAGGGGACGAGGCCGGCTGCCGGGAGGCGATCGGTGATGTGCTCGCCGGCGAGCCGACCGAGCGCGGTATTGAGTCCCGGTACGCGATGGACCTGCTCGACCTGGGACTCGGCCGATACGAGGCCGTGGTGCATCGGATGGCGGAGACACTGCACGATCCCGCCATATGTCTGACGAATACGCTGGTCAACCAGGTCGAAGCGGCGGTGCATGCCGGTCGGCGGGACCTGGCGAAAAACGCCGCCGCCCGCTTCGGTACCTGGGCCGAGGTCGCCGGCCGCCCCTGTGCCGAGGCCATGGAGCTGCGCTGCCGGGCTCTTCTGGCCGATGGTGCCGAGGCCGGACGTTTGTACGCGCGAGCCGTACAACTGCATCGAGAGGACCGGGCGCAGCCGTTCGAGCGGGCGCGCACCGAGTTGCTTTATGGGACGTGGCTGCGACGGGACCGGCGCCGCAACGACGCGCGTGAGCCACTGCACTCGGCCCTGGAAATCTTTGAACGGCTCCGGGCCAAACCATGGGCCGAGCGGGCCGGCGCAGAGCTACGGGCGGCGGGCGAGGCGCGCCAGGCCCAAGCTGCCGCCCCGGATCTCCTCGACCGCCTCACCCCGCAGGAGCTCAACGTCGTGCGGCTGGCCGCGAAGGGGCTGTCCAACCGGGACATCGGCGCCCGGTTGTTCGTCAGCCCGCGGACCGTCGGCTATCACCTCTACAACGCGTATCCCAAGCTCGGCGTGGCCTCCCGGACCGAACTCATCCGCATGCTTCTGCCCAGAGATTAGGAAGGTCAGGGCGTAAGGCGGTAGCCGGCCTGATCGAACCCGGGCTTCCGGTCGTCGCCGTTGTGTTCTTTCTCGGGTTCTAGGCGGGGTGTCTCAGGCATCGGCCCCGCGTACCCGGAATCGGCCCCAGCGTGCCTCGAGGCCCTGCCCACGGAGCGAACGGCTGCGACCGTCCCGGATCGGCAGCTGCGTCCAGATCCCGATCGCGACGGCCATGCGCTCGGGGATGGCGGTGCCGTAGATCTTGTACACCTGGTGACCATCCACCCGCCATACCACGGTCGAGCCGGCCCGATCGAATGTGATCTCGCACTCCCGCAGCCGGGTGAAGTCTTCGTCGAAGTCCTCATACGGCGACTCGGCTACGTGCACGAACGGATCGTCCGTTCCCATGAGGTGCTCGTGCATCGCGAACACGCGGGTAGCGGTCCCCGCGATGCTGAACACGGACCTGAGGTCGGTGACCTGGAAGTCGGCCATGCCCAGCCGATAGTCGCCAGGGTCCCCGCCGATGTTCTTGACCGCCAAGTCGGTAGTGAACGTGACCGGGCGATCTGGCGGCAGCTCGAACTGCCGCGTCGTGAGCTTGAAGTACTTGGCACTGTCGGCGGGTTGGAACGTGTCGCTCGACACCGAAAAGCGGGGGATCCTCACCCGCACCACACCACCACCGACGGCCACCTCTGTGTTCGGATCCTGCGCGGTATGCTCGCCGCCCGTTGGGACCGGCAGGCTGACCGTCCTCCACAGAGCGGGGTCCAGGTCCGGCCCTTTGAACTCGTCATAGGTCACGAAATCATCGCGATCCGCCTGTGTCACTGCTTCCACCTCCGAGCGGATCGGGCAGGGCACCTCGCCATGATCAGCCTCCTCTTCGTTGCCAGGATCAGCATTGCTTTGTTCGATGGACGCTATGATCCTTTGGGTCAATCCGGCATCTGCTGCGTAACTGGGTAGCTCTCGGAAAGGCAACAAAACCCTGCGGCACGGGAATGTGATTATTCTGCGCCCAGGCATTGCCGGGCCCGTGATGATCTCTTGTCCAACGGGCTTGCCCGGTGTTGTCGGCGACTGCGACGAACTCCTGGCCGGCGGACAGCTCGTTCCAGGCTGACGCGTTCACCGGCGATTCCGGTGTGCCAGGCGAACTTCTGTGCGGGGCTGGTTCCGGAAAAGATGATGCCCGGCACAGGAAGGGGCATCGGTCATTTCGCGGTGGCCTGACTGCGCTCGATGAGTTCCAGTACGGCGTCCCTCGTTTCGCGGAAAATGGCGAGGGCGTCCTCGGCGGCTGCGGCGACCGCTGCGTCGCTGGGTGCGACGGGGGGCTCGACCAGCAGGGCCATAGTGTCGGCGAGGACCTCGTCGGGGGCATGGGCGGCCGGGGTGGCTGCTGGGTCGGACATGACGATGCCGAATCCGGTCACGACTGCGTGCGCGGCGTATGCCTGGTCGGGCAGCGGCCAGTCGGAGCGGATCAACCCGTGCCGGTGCAGGATCGGCATGACCGCTTCGGATAGGGCGCTGGGCCGGGTGCGGTCGAACAGATCACGGTCGCCGGCCTGCTGGGTGAGCAGCCGAAACAGGTCTGTGTCGCCGCTGAAGAGGCGACGCGCCAGCGGAAGATCCCGCCCGGTACGGAGCAGCAGCGGAGCCAGGCGGCGCGGCCGCACGGCGGCGGAGTCGGCGGCGATGTGGCCGATGGCCTCGTCCAAGAGGGTCAGCAGTTCGCGGGCGAGCAACCCGAGGATGAGGTCTTCCTTGGTCGGCCAATACAGATAGACGGTGCCCTTGCCGACCCCTGCCGCGCGAGCGATCTCGCTGACGGTGACTTTACGCACCCCGTGGTCGAGCACCAGCTCGCGCGTGCTGTCCAGAATGCGGGCGGCCTTGCGCGAGTGGTGCTCGATCAGCTGGCTCACGGCGATGTCCCTCTTTCTCGTGTTCCTCGTGCTCACCAGTGCTTGTGGCTTGGTCATGCGGCGGCGACGTCGAACTGCTTGTTCGCGAGATCTGGGCCCTTCATTATCTTGCCCATGGCCTGCCTCAGCAGCGGCCGCCGCCTGAGGCGGATCATCGCGGTGCGCATGATCTGCTCCTTGCGGTCGCCGGGTGTGAAGATCCTCCGCATGGACAGCGCGCCGTCCTGCTCAGTCTGGATGAACGGCCGCATCCGGCCCTCCCACGCGCGCAGCGCGCCGGGCAGATCGTCGGTGTGGCGCCGCAGCATGGTGCCGAGCAGTTCGCTTCCGGCGATGGCGCTGGAGGCGCCCATGCCGGCGTAGAGGGTTACGCACCAAGCGGAGTCGCCGACCAGGACGACTCGGCCGTGATGCCAGTGCGGCAACTTGACCTGGTGCACCGAGTCGAACAGGTGCTCCGGGGCTCGTTCGAACCGCGCGAAGAGGTCCTCCAGTAGGGCTCCGGGAGGCTCAGGGCCGAAGGCGGCGCGGATGGATTCGATCGCCGGGCGGGTGAACTCGGCGTCGATGTCGTCAGTGTGGTAGGAGAACAGCAGGCTCGGCGCGTGGTCGGCGAACGGGAAGGTCCATGCCGAGCGGCCCGGCTCGGCCAGGACCAAGCCCTCGTGCAGGCCGAGGCCCTCGATCGGCGCATCGAGGGTGGTAACGCCGATCATGTAGTTCAGCGGATGCAGGTCCTGCTGGGGGCCGAAGGCAAGCCTGCGCACGGTTGAGCGCATCCCGTCGGCGCCCACCACCAGGTCGAAGCACTCGGAAACGGTGTCACCGGAGGCGACGCTGTGCAGGGTGACCTCGGCTGCGGAGTCGCTCTGGGTGATGTGGGTGGGCACGGTGGAGTAGCGGATCTCCACATCGTCCGGCAGTGCGGCGAATAGCGCCTCTTCCACGTCGCCGCGCAGGACCCTCCGGGGCGACGTGACCACGCCCGGGAGTTCCGTCAGGTTCATGCCGGGGGTGCGGCGCCCGGCCCGATTCACCTCGTAGACGGCCATCCGCTCGGCGTTCCGGTCGCCGATTGCGTCCAGCACTCCCAGCCGTCGCGCGGAAGCGACCCCGGTACCCCACAGCAAGATGAAGTATCCGTTCGAGCGCCGCGCGGGAGCCCGCTCCACGATCACCGGCTCCCACCCCACCTGGTGTAACCGGAGTGCGGTGGCGATGCCCGCGATCCCGAGTCCGACCACCAGTGCACGGGGGCGCCTCGCTGATTCCTTCATGACGACTCCCTTCCTTGCCGTGTTCACTGCCACCGTAGCACATACTGACCAATTTGGTTCTACTGGTCAGTATTAACCTACGGCTGGGATCGTAACTTGATCATTTGCAGGCGCTGGGATTCGAACCCGAACCGGCGAAAGAGCTGGAGGAGGTAGAGGTGAGCACCGTGGCCACGCTTTCGGCGTCGATGATGCCCCTGCCCCACTGCGGGGCTTGGCCCCGCCGCCCGCGATGACCTGAACGTGAGCGGCGAACAACTGACGCGGGCTCCACGGCCTCGGTCAAGTCGACCCTTGCCTTGAAGCCGTGGCGCGCCAGGGATAGCGCAGCTCCCAGGTGTCAGATGATTTCGAGGTTGGCCATCATTCCCATGTCCTCGTGTTCGATGTTGTGGCAGTGGAAGAGATAGCGGCCTCGGTAGCCGTCGAAGCGGGTGATGATCTCTGCTGATTCGCCCGGGCGCAGTGAGATGGTGTCCTTGAGGCCCACGTCGTGCGGCAGCGGCGGGCGTTGGAGGCGTTCAGCAGCCGCAGCCGGTAGCGGGCCGCGTCGACCTCGTGCACCGGCCACGGCGCGCCGTTCACCAAGATCACGTCCCCCAGGACGCCGGCGAGATAGGGCTCGCGAACGCCCGGCCGCTCCCGCAGCACAGACCCGAGCGCAGGCCCGAGCGCAGACCCGGGGGCGGGGTCGAGGGCGGGGTAGTCGAGGCTCCCGTCGGCGGCGAACGCCCGGTCGGCGAGCACGAGCGGGAGCTCGCGCGGCCCGGCGGGCGGGCCGAGAGCCTCCTCGGCGTCGTCGCGGACGATCTGCAGCCCGGCCAGGCCCCGCCAGATCGCCGGGCCGGTGAAGTCCATCCGGTGGTCGTGATACCACAACAGCGCCGGCCGCTGGTTCATCAGGTAGGCGTAGTCCCGCCTCAGCCTGGCCGGCACCGCCCGCGGGTCGCGCCCGCCTTGACCGGGACCGGGCCCGCCGCGGCCGTCGTGCCCGTCGTGGGCGGCGTCCGGCCAGCCCTGGGGCAAGACCAGGTCGGTGGGGTATCCGTCGGAGGCCGCCGGGCTGTGTCCGCCGTGCAGGTGCACCACTGTTGATCAACAAATCCAGCCGAGCGGTGTGTTCCCGGGCGAGCCGTACGGCGTCGGTCACGACTTCCTACCTTCCTTCATGGGTTGATCGCGGCGTTCGTAGGCTTGTGATCGCCCAGGGTGCCGGGTGTGGCTGTCACGATTCTGCAACTGGTGCGGCTCTGGAGGATTGGCCGCACGGCCCCGGCCGCTGATCGGGGTGTGCGATCTGATCGCTGTGCAGGGACCGACGCCGGGAAGACCCGCCACCACTGACCTCCACCGCCCGCACCGTCCGAATGTGAACCAGTGGGCATCCTGACCGCGTTCCGGGCCAGAGGTCACGCGGGGTCACCCGGTGAAAGGCTCAAGGCCGAAGCGGCCCGACGCCACAAAGACTGACAGAGCGAGCAGGATCATGGGCAGTACGATTGCCTGGCTCTCGTGACGGCGGAGGTGCGTGATGATCGCGCCGACCATGAGCAACGCCAGGCCGACCGCAGCCAGTGGCACCAAAACCGGTGCGATGCCAAGCACGGCGGGCAGAATCAGGCCCACCGCACCCAGGATCTCGAGGGTGCCGATGGCCTTGACCGTGTTGCCGCTGAAGTCTTCGATCCATCCATAGCCGGAGGCAGCCAGCTTCTCCGCAGGCTGGATCAGCTTCCTGGCGCCGCTGGCCAGGGAGACTGCGGCGAGCAGTCCCGCAACCACCCAAAGAGCGATGTTCATTTCGGTGTCCCCTCGCCGGATTGTGAGCGTCGTTGGTGTGGAAGCCGCGGAGGTGATCGGCATCGATGTCGGCACAGTCCGTGATGTCTGTTCCGGCCGTTGATGATCCTGTTTGCGGGAGCGACCGCGGGCAGGTGAATGCCGGGGCGCGGTGGACCGGATCCCTGCCGGATCTCAACCGGATTTCAGGTGTCGGAGTGTTGTGGTGTGGCCGGGGTCACCGTCGTTTTTCGGTCGGGGGTTGTCGCCGGGCGGCGAGTCGGTCGGTGCTTTGGGTGGTCGGGGTGAGGAACCCGAGCCGGTCAGTGGTGAGATGTCCTCGTAGCGGACTTCGTAGAGGCGTTCGGCGAATTTCCAGCCATCCGGGGTGCGCTGGTAGCGGTCGTGGTAGATGGCGTACATCATTGAGGAGCGGCCGTCGAAGGCGCGTCCGATCTCTGATATGTATGCCCGGCCGGTAGCGGTGTCGCCGTTGATCTGGATGGTGCCTGGGTGGGTGTTCTGTACGAGGAATTCCACGAACTCCGGCACGTTCCGGCCATAGGCGCGGATCGCCTCCTGACCGATCAGTTCGGCCGGGATGTTGGGCATCCGCAGTGCACCGTCCGGGGTGAACAAAGATGCGATGTGGTCGTAATCGCGCATCATCGTTCCGTCGGTGAACTCGCCGCGCAGTGCTTCGATCTCAACGCGGTCGGCGATCGTCTGAAAGTCGCTCATCGCTCTCCTGCTTGTCGCATCGAATCGGGTGCAGGTGGCCATCGGCCACTGGGGCATGGGCGTTGGCCCTTCGCCTTCCAAGCTTGGAGGTCCGGCGGGGGCGGTTCATCAGTCGAATGACTGGGCTCGAGTAGCCTCCGGCTTTCGTGTGCCCAGCAGAGCAGGAGGTGAAGCCGTGACGTAGCGAAGGATCAAGCGGGGCTGTTCATCACTCGTTGCTGAACTGATCACGGCCGTGTGGGTGCCAAGAACTCGGCCGCCCTATGCGACCTGCGCGTACTCGTGGATCAGCCCGCCGAGGCGGTCACGTCCCGGCTGACGGCCAGTTCCCGCCGGTCCAGGTCCAGGTCGATCCAGCGTAGCCCGGTCGCCTCTCCACGGCGTAGCCCGCGCAGCGCGATCAACTGCCACAGCAGGTACAGCCGATCGTGTCGGGCGAAGGCGAGGAACTCGGCCAGTTGGTCGGCGGTCCACACCGCCACCGTCGGGTGTTCGCCCTCGCGCCGCCAGGCCGCCACTCGCCGGTCGGTCCACACCTGCGGATACGGTCGAGAGGATGTGGGCAGCCGGATCATGCGTGCCGGGTTGGCGGCGATGTATGTGATCGGCGTAGCCTTCGCGGGTGCTGGGCCGAAGTCCTTGCTGCGTCTGCAGCCAGCAGCGCAGCCATCGCGCCACCGTGTATCCCGCACCCGGCCCACTGTCCTGATCGGCGACGATCGCCTCACCACCCGCGTGGTGGGCCTGCTCAGGGGTGGCGAACCCACCACGCCGGAACCGCTCGCGACGTCCGGCCGGACCGCGCACCTGCACCGCGAAGTACCGACTGCCGTGTTCGTCATCGTCCAGGTGCATGCAGCGCCGGCCGAGTTGCTTGCCGGGGGTCGCATCGACGCATCCGCACCGCTTGTACACCAGGACGCGATCTTGATGATGTCTCATTGTCCTGCCCTTTCTTGATCGGTTTTGCCATCAAGTGCCAGGCAACGCCTGACGCCATCAACCGACAACAGGGGCGCAGGCAAAGTTCTGGGACCAGGCAGGAAATATCTCTTCGCACCTGCGAGCTTCGCCCTGTACCGCTTCACAATTCATTGCATAGGGCTTGAGCTGGGCGTTCTCCGGAGCAGCTACGCGGCTCGATGGTACTCGTTGATCAACTCGTCGAGCACCTTTCGGCGTTCGATCCGGCCTTCCAGCGGTACGACGGTCCGCTCGTCGTGATCGGGTGGCCGCTGCGTGCGGGATTGGTGCGGCCGGTGACCGTTGTAGTGATCGACGTACGCGGCCAGCACCGAGCGCAGGGTCGGCACCCTCTACCGGCGTATCCCGACGCTGGCCCTGGCCGTGCCGCTGGAACGCCTGACGTTCAAACACCACGCCGTCTTCTACGGCGTCCGCGAACTGCCCGTCACCTGGTGAATCCGAGAAGGAGAGAACATATGAAGGTCACCGTCGATCAAGACGCATGCATCGGCTCGGGACAATGCGTCCTTATCGCCCCTGACACGTTCGACCAGCGTGACGAGGACGGCATCGTCACGCTCCTCCACGACAGCCCGCAACCAGGGCTGCAGGAGGACATTCGTGAGGCCGCCGGCATCTGCCCGTCCCTGGCCATCCGGCTGACCATCTCGTAACCAACCAGTGGCCCGTCACGCAACCTTGGCCGGGCAACTGATCCGGCTTCGGATGGGTGAGCTGGTGGCGAAGCCGATCTTCGGCCCGGGCGTTACACCAGCGGACGTAGCCGCCGATCGCCGCCACGATGTCGAGGTACGGCGACTCCGCGCACATGTTCTGGGAGTCGAGGACGACGTCCGCACCAAAGGCCGCGAGTCTCTCTGGATCGTGGCAGTCGATGGTCAACTCGGTGAGTCTGCTTGTCATGTCTCTCTCAGATGCCTGACGGCGTTCCGAACCAGGCGGAGAGTGCCGCACGCAGCGGGGGCGTGGCGCTGTCCGCGGAGTCGTCGAGGCCGGCGGCCCAGGCGACGTGGCCGTCCGGGCGGATCAGCAGTGCGTCGGCCGGTCGGTCGTCGGTCTTGGCGGTGTGGACGTCGAGGAGATGCTGCCAGTCCCGGGCGATCTGGCGGAGCTCTGGGCGGCCGGCCAGGTCGAGCAGGACGGGCCGGGCGGTGTGCATGAGCTCGGCGACGCTGGTGATGCCTTGACCGGTGTACAGGGTGAGGTCGGGGACGAAAGTGCCGGCCAGCGGATGATGGCCGGCGCCGGGCATCGGGTAGCGGATGTCGGTGCCGGCGACGAAGGCTCCCATGCGGAGCAGCGGCTGCTCGTCGGCGAGCAGTTCGGTGAAGACCTCCCGGAGCGCTTGAGCGGCCGCGTCGTGCCCGCGGCGCAAGGCCACCTGGGCGCGGGTGTGCAGCATGGTGCGGGCGCCGGCGTGGTGGCGTTCGGCGTGGTAGGTGTCCAGCAAGCCGGCCGGGGCCGTGCCGTGGAGGTCGGCGGCCAGTTTCCAGGCCAGGTTGACCGCGTCCAGCATGCCGGCGTTGAGCGCCACTCCGGTGGCGGGGAACAGGTGCGCCGCGTCACCGGCCAGCAGGATCCGCCCTTCGCGGTACCGTTCGGCCTGGCGGGCCTTGAAGGTGAAGCGCGACAGCCGGCTCGATCCGGCCAGGGGCAGGTGGGCGCCGAGCACGCGGTGGATGCTGTCCCGCAGTTCGGTCAGGGTCATCGGGACGTCGTCGTCGTATTCGGTGCTCTCGTCCTCGATGGTGTAGAGGGAGACGGACTGGGTGCCGGGCGAGGAGCCGACGCCGAGCAGGCCCTGGTCGGTGCGGGTGAATCCGGCGCGGATGGTGCCGAAGCCGGGGACGTCGAGATCGCCGTTGCCGAGAACGGTGACCGTGTCGGGCAGGGTGACCTGGGCCAGCCGGTTGACCTCGGGATAGGTGGTGCCGGGGAACGGGATGCCGGCCCAGTCGCGGACGCGGCTGCGCGCGCCGTCGCACCCCACGAGGTAGCGGGCGCTCATTTGGTAGGGGCCGTTCGGGCCGCGCACGTCAACGGTGACCGCGGCGTCGTCCTGGTTCACCGCGGTCACTTCGTGTCCGCGGCGGAGGTCGACGCCGAGTTCGCCGGCGCGTTCGCCGAGCAGCCGCTCCAGCAGGTGCTGCGGCAGCGGCAGGGCGTGCATCGGGGGATCCGGCAGGTGGGTGAAATCCAGGTGCACCCCGCCGAACGGGAACCGGGGAGCGGGCATCGGGCCGGTGCAGGCGGCTTGGAGACGTCGCAGCAGACCTCGGTGGCGCAGCAGTTCCAGGATCTGGCCGCCCAGGCCGCCGGCCTTGGGGGTGTCGCGGGGCCGCGGCTGCCGTTCCAGTACCAGCGGCCGCACTCCGGCCAGGCGCAGTTCGGCGGCCAGCATGAGACCGGTCGGGCCGGCCCCCACGATGATCACGTCGGCATTCCCGTGCTTCATCATCAATGACCTTTCGATCGTGTCGTTCGTTGCGCCGGGACGCGTGAACCGGGACGGAGCCGTCAGCCGGGGGCCAGGCGGCTGAGGTGTTCCCAGGCGCGGTACTCCTCGGTCCTGGCCTGGTTCATCTGCTGAACCAGGTCGAAGGACTGGCCGCCGACGATCAGCCGCAGGGGCGGGTGGGGCAGGTCCACGAGTTGCATGACGACCGGCGCGGCCGTGCTCGGAGCGGGCCCCGCCTCGTCGCCCCACATCTCGGCCAGTTTCGCGCGCAGCGGGTCGTACGCCGGGTTGGACGTGGTGGCCGTCGTGCCGGTCGTGAACAGGCCGGTGTCGTAGCCGCCCGGCTGGACGATGGTGACCTTGATGCCGAAGGGCTCGACCTCCATGGCCAGCGCCTGGCCGAGGGAGTCGATGGCCGATTTACCGGCCGCGTACAGGCCGGCCGAGGCCATCCCGCCGCCCGTGCCCATCGTCGTCACCAGGAGGATGTGGCCCGAGCCCTGGGCGCGCAGGTGGGGCAGCACGGCCTGGGTGACCCAGATCTGGCCCAGGACGTTGACGTCGAAGTGGGCGCGGATCTGGGTCTCCGTCGCCTCTTCGACCATGCCGTACAACATCGCGCCGGCGTTGTTGACCACGAGGTCGAGTCTGCCGAACGCGGCCACCGCCCGCTCCACGCCCTCGTGCACCGCGGCGCGGTCGGAGACGTCGAGCGGGACGCACGCCAGGGTATCGGGGTGGCGGGCCTTCAGGTCCGCCAGCGGCGCCACGTCGCGGGCAGCGGCCACGACGCGATCTCCCCTGCTCAGGGCCGCCTCCGCGAACGCCCTGCCCAGTCCCCTGGAGGCACCCGTGATGAACCAGACACGCATGTCACTTGCTCCTAGCATCGGTCGTCGAGCTCCTTGCATCAGTTGTCGAGGGCCTGGTAGACGGTGGCCCAGAAGTCGTTCATCAGGTGGGCCGGGTTGGGGACGGTGTAGCCGAGCTGGCAGAGCAGGATGCCGGTGAGCTGGTTGGCCGGGTCGGCGTAGGCGGAGGTGCCGCTGCCGCCGTCCCAGCCGAACTGGCCGATCGGGGCGTAGTCGCCGCGGTAGGTGCGCACCGCCATGCCCATGCCCCAGCCGCCCTGCTGGCCCTGGCCGAAGGAGATGTGCACGGCGTTGGTGGCCAGGGCGGTGCGGGCGGCGTTCTGCTCGGGGGTGAGGCGGTTGGTGGTCATCAGCTGCACGGCCGGCCGGGACAGGATGCGCCGGCCGTTGTGCACGCCGCCGTTGAGCAGCATCCGGAAGTAGGCGTGGTAGTCGTCGGCGGTGGAAACCAGGCCTCCGCCGCCGCCCTGAAAGGCGGGGGGACGGCTCCAGCGGCCGTTCTTGGGCTCGTCCCAGGCGAGGAACTCGCCCGTGGCGGGGTCGGGCGCGTAGAGGGTGGGCAGCCGGTCGATCTGGTCGGCGGGCACGTGGAAGCCGGTGTCGGTCATGCCGAGGGGCTCGAAGATGCGCTCGCGCAGGAAGTCCTCGAAGGTCTGGCCGGTGACCCGAGAGACGAGCACGCCGACCAGGTCGCTGCTGATCTGGTACTGCCACTGCTCGCCGGGGTGGTACATCAGCGGCAGCTCGCCCAGGCGGCGCATCCACTCGTCCTGCTCGGGCACCTCGGTCGGCAGGTTCGGGGTCAGGCCCCGCTCGAAGATGGCGTTCAGGATCGGGGTGCCCAGCGCGGTCATGTCCATGCCGAGACCGAAGGTGGAGGTCAGCACGTCGCGGACGGTGATCGGGCGGCGGGCGGGCACGGTGTCGTCCAGCTCGGCGTCGATGCGGGTGAGCACCCGGCGGCCGGCCAGCTCGGGCAGCCACGGGTCGACCACGTCGTCCAGCCGCAGCCGGCACTCGTCCAGCAGCACCACCGCCGCCGCGATCGACACGGGCTTGGACGTGGAGGCCATCCGGAAGATGGTGTCGCGCCGCATCGGCGCGCCGCCGTCGTGCCGCATCGTGCCGAGCGTCTCGACGTACGTCTCCTCGCCGCGGCTTACCAAGGCGACCAGGCCTGGGATCTTCCCGGAGTCGACGTGGCGGGCCATGACCTCACGCAGCCTGCGCAGCCCTTGCTCAGAGAAGCCGCTTCTGCCCATTGTCATGATCATTTCTCCTTGCCGTCATAGTTGATCACCGGGGCTGTCGCCAGGTCAGGGAGGAGTCCGTCACGGTGACGGCCGCTCCGCGGCGAAGCCCGGAACGTAGTCCCTGAGCCTTACGAGGTGCGGGCGGGCCGCCGGCGTGCGATCCGGACGCGCGCCCAGGAAGAACTGGTCGGTGCCTTCGCGCCCCATGTGCTGGTGCTCGGCGACGAATCCGCGCATCTCCCGCTCGTACGCGGCGAACGCCTGCGCGTGGTCGCCGCCGGCGGCCAGCTCGCCGGCCAGGACGTACGCGCCGATCAATGCCTGGGAGGCACCGCGACCCGAGGCCGGGGCAGCGCAGTAGCCGGCGTCCCCGAGGAGCACCACCCGGCCCGAGAACCAGCGGTCCATCTCAACCTGGGCGTTCGCCTCGAAGAAGAGGTCCTCCGCCTCCCACATCTCCTCCAGCAGGTGCCGGACCGGCGGGCCTTCTCCGGCGAACCGCTCGGCCACGATGCGCTTGTGCTGCCCGGCGTCATCGCGGTCGTAGGCCAGCGGCCCGGAGGCGAAGTGCAGGACCGCACGCGTCCGGGCGCCGTCGCGGGTTCCGATCACCTCGGCCGCCTTGCCCGGTACGTGGTGGACCCGGGCACCGGCTCCGAGACGGCCGGGTAGACCGAAGACTGCCGTATAGACGCCCAGGTGCCGGACGAAGCGCTCGTGCGGCCCGAAGACCAGCGAGCGGGTGCGCGAGTGCAGCCCGTCGGCGCCGGCCACCAGGTCGAAGC
This sequence comes from Nonomuraea sp. B1E8, assembly GCF_039871515.1. Lineage (NCBI taxonomy): Bacteria > Bacillati > Actinomycetota > Actinomycetes > Streptosporangiales > Streptosporangiaceae > Nonomuraea > Nonomuraea sp. B1E8. The sequence continues at coordinate 98,971 of NZ_JBDPLS010000005.1, forward strand.
GGCGCGCCCGGCCCCGGTCGAAGGTGACCCGTACGTCGTCGGCGGTCTGCTCCAGGGTGGCGATCGAGTCGCCGAAGACGTACTCGACCTCCCGGCGGGTGGCCTGGTACAGCAGGCCGGCCAGGTCGTCCCTGAGGATCTCCAGGTCACCGTCCGCCGTCGCCGTGTCGCCCAGACGAAGATCCAGAGCTTCAGCCTGGTCCAGCAGGGCCATCCGGTCCAACACGTCCAGCGCCTCACCGCGCAGACCCGCCGCGTACCCGCCCGTTCGCACCCGCGGGGCACGCTCCACCACGGTCGGGGTCAACCCGTGGTGGAGCAGCCAGTACGCCAGCGCGGGGCCGGCGACACCGGCACCGCAGACAAGGACGTCCATCCGCAAGCTCCCTCGACCAGCCGAATCGGTACGCATCGAGGATCAAGTACGGTGAACACCCGGAACAACGACAAACCCCGAAAGATCACCTTCAGTAGGAGTGAACGGAGCAGGTCAGGCGTGGAACTGCGGGACATCGAGATCTTCCTGACCCTGGCCGAGGAACTGCACTTCGGCCGCACCGCCACCCGGCTGTGCCTGTCGCCCGCCCGCGTCACCCAGGCGATCCAGAAGCAGGAACGCCAGGTCGGCGCTCCGCTGTTCGAACGCAACAACCGCACGGTCCGGCTGACGCAGGTCGGGCGGCAGCTCCAGGACGACCTCCGGCCCCTCTACGCCGGGCTGAAGGACAGCGTGGAACGCGCCCAGCTCGCCGCCCAGGGCATCACCGGCACGCTGCGCGTCGGCATGCTGCCGCTCAACGCCTACGACCTGCGCCCCTACTGGGACGTCTTCCGTCTCCGCCACCCGCAGTGGAAGCTGCGCATCCACAGCACACAGCTGGGCCAAGCCTTTCCCGCGCTGCGTCGCGGCGACATTGACGCCCTGGTGACCTGGCTCCCCATCGACGAACCCGACCTCACCGTGGGGCCGGTCCTGTTCGCCGAGCAGCGCGTGCTGGCCGTCGCCGCCGACCACCAGCTCGCCCCGCGCTCGTCGGTCTCGCTGGAGACGATCTCCGACTTCCAGCACCCGCACGCCGACACCGGCCCCGGCTACTGGTACGACGCCTACGCCCCGCGCCTCACCCGGCGGGGCCGTCAGATCGAGCGCGGCCCCGTGGTGCGAGATGCGGAAGAGGCAATGACCCTCGCCAGCATGGACGGGCTAGTGGTGCTCTTCCCTGCCCACGTCGCCCGCTACTGGTCACGGCCGGACATCGCCTATCTGCCGGTCACCGATCTGGAGCCGCTGCCGTACGCACTGGTGTGGCGGAGCGAGGCGGAGAGCGAGCCCATCCGCGCCCTGGCCGGGATCATCCGCGACATGGGCTCTCTCCCATCGGCCCAGACAGTCCTTTGATGTCGTCCGTCACCCTCGGATCGGACCTGGTGCAAGCGGCGCCAGAGATGCCTCCAGGGGCCAGCCCATATGAGCCCAAGACCCACGTTGAGTGGATCTGTTGGTGAGCTCGCGTAAAGCGAGGTGAGACGGCTTCTCCGGCCGCTCGGGCGTAGTTACGGGGTTGAGGGGCTGGCCGGCCCGGCGTCCGGGGAACAGCCGCCGGGCGTCGGAGTTGGTGGCGCAGGTGGCTTGTCTGCGGCCATCGCCTTGATCTCCTTCGTTGTTCGCACTTGAAGGATGTGGAGGCAACCGGTGCCGCGGCTACGGGGCAGCGGCGCGATGGCCGCGGAAAGCCGCCTCCAGGGCGAGGCGCCAGTGGTGGTCGGCCTGGGGGCGGGGGCCGAGCGAGCCGAGGAGTTCAAGGCCGGCCAGGCCGTGCACCAGGGCGTTGAGGTGAACGGCGATGTCGTGGGGGTCGGCGGGGGCGAACCGGCCCGCGTCGACGCATCTCGTGACGGCCCGTACCAGCGTGTCGAACGTGCCTTGGATCTGGTCCAGGGCCGCTTGGTCTGGCTGGAATTCGGCGATGGGGCGGCCGAACATCAGCTGGTACAGATGCGGGTTGTCCAAGGCTGAGGTCCGGTAGGCGAGTCCGAGCGCCGTCAGGTCGGCCTCCGGGGCGCCGTCGGCGAGCCGGTCGAATCCCTCCAGGAACATCGCACGCAGCAGACCGGCCTTGTCGCCGAAGAGGTTATAGACGGCTTTGGTTGGGCGGGGCATCCGACTACCACGGTCCCGGCGGCCTCAACACCATCGCCGGCACGGCGGTGTTCGCGGCGGCGCTGGCAGGCAAGCCCATCCGCTGGGTCGGGGCGCTCGACCAGCCTCACACGCTCGGCCGCCTGCCCGACATCGCCAGGGGCCTGGTGACGCTCGGCCGCGACACACGCGCCGACGGCCAGGCCTGGCACCTGCCGGCGGCACCGGCCGTGACGGGCCAGGAGTTCCTCGATCTGGTGATCGCCGCGCTGGGGCGGCCCTGCAGGACGGCAGCGCTCGGCTTGCCGGTCAGGGCTCAGACCTGGGTGCGGCTCCACTGCTGGTTGGTGCCGGTGTTGCACGGATACTGCTTGAGGATCACGCCGTCGGCGGTCGAGGCGGCCGGTACGTCCACGCATTTGCCGCTGTGCCGTGCCCGGAGCTGGAAGTAGCCGCCGTTGGCGACCATCTGGAACTGCTGGTTAGTGCCGCTGCCACAGGTGTACTGGATGAGCTCGGCACCGTCGGCGGTTGAAGCGCTCACCACATCGAGGCACTTTCCGCTGTGCTGGCTGACGATGCGCCAGTAGCCGCTGCCGGCGTCCTGGAACTGCCACTGCTGCCAGGCGTTGCCGTTGTAGGTGTACTGGCCGACACGCGCGCCGTTGTCGGTGTTCGGCTGCTGGACGTCCATGGCCTTGCCACTGTGGCGCACGTTGATCCGGTAGACCGGCGCCGAGCTGGGCACGTCGGCTACCGGCAGGATCGTTCCGTGGCGGCAGCCGGGGCAGGTGATCTGGCTGAGGCCAGACCAAGAGTTCAGGTTGGAGCTGGTGGCCGTCCAGATGCCGCCGTTGGTGTACTTGTCGATCCAGATGCGCCAGGAGCCGTCGCTCATCCGCAGCACGGCGGGCCCCTCGTAGCCCGAGCTCCACAGCTGGCCCTGGTTGCTCCAGCCGCTGGTGAGGCTCGTGCTGGTCCAGTGCTCGATGTACTTGGACGTTTCGTTCTTGGTGAAGGCGTGGTAGGTGCTGCCTGACTTCACCACGTAGGTGTCGATGTAGTTGTAGCCGAGGCCGCCCATCTGTACTGGCCCGCTCCAGGAGGTCAGCGAACTGTTCTGGGCGGTGAAGATGTAGGGCCGGAAACAGTTGGAGCAGGTCGTCTGGGAGATGCTCACGATGAGCCCCACCGTGCTGCCCTCGACGTAGAACTCGGGGGCCCAGGTGAATCGGGTGTTGGCGACGCCGGAGTTGACGCTGGTGACGTGCGTCCAGTTGATCAGGTCGGGGCTGGAGGCGATGTTGAAGTGGGTGGAGTTCGTGGTCCAGGACTGGACGGTGTGGGCGATGTAGTAGAGCCCGTTGTGCTGGATGATGCTGGGGTCGCGCAGTACGCCGGTCGGGCCGCGGTAGTTGGTGTCGGCCAGCACGCTGAAGTTCGTGCCGTTGCTCGATGAGTAGACCCAGAGCTCCTGGTCGGCGGCGGCGTCTCCCTTGAACGTGGTGTAGACGTAGCCGGGGGCGGCCTGTGCGGGTGGTGCGACGGCCACCGCGGTGCCGGCGGCAGCGAGCGCCACGAGGCTTAATTTGGCCAGCCAGCGTCTGACCTTCGGCTGTCTGTTCACGGATGGCCTCCTGGGCGGTGAAGCGCGGGACGGATGGTGCAGGCTCTGTCGCGGAGGGTTACCGGGTGACGGGGGTCGCAAATTTGCGCGAACGTTAACATGACGATTCCTGGATTACCACTTCTTGACGCGGGCGATGAAGGCAATAACACTCATGCACGGCTCGGCTTTTTGTGCTGTGCAATGTTAGCGCTAACAGTTCTCTGCGAAGACCGCGCAGTTCCCCCGAAAAGGAACCCCGATGTTCTTACGAAAGAGCCTGGCAACGGCGCGGCGGCCGCTCAGCCTTGCCGCGGCGGGGCCGGCCAGGGCTGCGGCACCACGCGCACCACGCGGGCTCAGAAGATCAGCTTCAACTCGGACGGCTACACCGACAACGGCGCGCGTGTCGGCCAGTACACCTACAACGGCAACGCCTGGCAGCAGTGGCAGTTCCAGGACGCCGGCAGCGGCTACTGGCGCATCGTCAGCCAGCACAGCGGAAAGTGCCTCGATGTGGTGAGCGCTTCAACCGCCGACGGTGCCGAGCTCATCCAGTACACCTGTGGCAGCGGCACTAACCAGCAGTTCCAGATGGTCGCCAACGGCGGCTACTTCCAGCTCCGGGCACGGCACAGCGGCAAATGCGTGGACGTACCGGCCGCCTCGACCGCCGACGGCGTGATCCTCAAGCAGTATCCGTGCAACACCGGCACCAACCAGCAATGGTCGCGCACGGCCATCTAACGGTCGTCTCGACATGACCGCGGATCCGTCTAGTGATTGGACATTCATGACTCTGACATCAGGACCATCGCGGAGCACCCGTTCGTTACGCCGGTTGCTGGTCGCCCTGGTGGCGACCGCGCTCGCCACGGCGGCGAGCCTCGTGGTCTCCACGCCGCCGGCCAATGCCGCCACCAGCCAATTCCGGGGCATGAACTGGGCCGTGCTGGGTGACAACTTCAGCACCGGCACGCTTGTCGTGCAGGGCCTGAGCCAGTCCGACAGCAACGCGACAGTACGCGCCAAGGCCAACGCCCTCTACGACGACATGGCCTCCACCATGGGGATCAACACCGTCCGGCTGCCCATCAACACGCACACAGTGGCCAACACCACTTGGTGGAACGCCTACCGCGGAGCCATCGACGCCGCCACGGCCCGCGGCTGGAAGGTCATCCTCGCCTACTGGGAGGACGGCGCCGCCTCCGGCGGCCGTATCACCAACCTGGCGGCGTGGAACTCGATGTGGTCCAGCGTGACCAACACGTACGGCTCCAACAGCAACGTCTACTTCGAGCCGATGAACGAGCCGCACGGCTATAGCTCGGCCGAATGGCGCAACATCGCCGCCAACTGGCTGGACTACCACTACTCGGCTCCCGCGAACCGGGTGCTCATCGGCGGCACCGGCTACAGCCAGGACTTGCGGGACATCTGCAACGACAGCCGCTTCAACTCGACGCTGCTGTCCTTCCACCACTACGCCTTCTTCTACAGCGCGATGACCTACGACGCCTTCCGAAGCCACATTCAGACGCGTCTGGGCAACTGCGCCTCCCGCGCGGTCGCCACCGAGTTCGGCGCGCCGATGTCGACCGGCCTCAACTACGGCGACGCGAACAGCACCGACAACTTCGTGCGCCACATCCGCGCCATGGCCCAGGTCATGCGTGACAACCACATGGGCGGCACCTACTGGCCCGCCCTCGGCGGCAAGCCGGGCAACATCGGCTACGACTGGTACTCGATGTACGCCCTGAGCGGCAGCGGCACCAATCTCAACTTGACCGTCCGCAACACCTCCGGCGCTGACCGGATCCGATATGCCTGGGGCGACACCATCGGCGGCGGCGACTCCACCTACCGGATCAACGTGCGTCACAGCGGCAAGGCCATGGACGTCCAGCAGCCGAACACCGACAACGGCGCGCGTGTCGGCCAGTACACCTACAACGGCAACGCCTGGCAGCAGTGGCAGTTCCAGGACGCCGGCAGCGGCTACTGGCGCATCGTCAGCCAGCACAGCGGAAAGTGCCTCGATGTGGTGAGCGCTTCAACCGCCGACGGTGCCGAGCTCATCCAGTACACCTGTGGCAGCGGCATGAACCAGCAGTTCCAGATGGTCGCCAACGGCGGCTACTTCCAGCTCCGGGCACGGCACAGCGGCAAATGCGTGGACGTACCGGCCGCCTCGACCGCCGACGGCGTGATCCTCAAGCAGTATCCGTGCAACACCGGCACCAACCAGCAATGGTCGCGCACGGCCATCTAACGGTCGTCTCGACATGACCGCGGATCCGCGGTACGGCCGTCACCGCCTCCGGTGCCGAGCGCGTGCTGTGTGCTCGGTGCCCGGGAGCCGGACGGATCGGGAAACGAGCAAGCGGTCGACGATACCAGCGGCGCCTGGCCAATCTGCCGGCCAGGCGCCGTGACGTGGTCGTCGAGCTGTCCGCGGCGGCTCCATCGCGGATTCACTCATTACCGAACGATCATCACAGGTCCATTGGGAACCGCATCAAACCCTCCCGGACCACAGACCATCCGGGGTGACAGCTCGTCAATCGGACGTAAAACGGGACTGGTCAAGGGATGTTATCCGCGCCATGGTTGCTCGTTGAAAGGTCCGTCACTGTCTCTGCTCCGGAGTCAGGACGTGTCGGGTCCGGTCCCCGAGCCAGGCCGCTTCGAGGATCGCGGTCAGGCTGGCGGTGTCGGTCGGGCCTGGATGGTTCTGGATCAAGCGGGTGACACCACTGGCCATCTCCGCGAAGCGTGGGAGGTCGGCGCGTGCCACGCCAATGTCCGCCAAGGTAGTAGGGATGCCGATGTCGGCAAGGAGCCCGTCGAGCCAGGTGAGGAACGTATCCGCGGCCTCGGCATCCGAGGCGTCGGTCACGTCGAGCCCGCACACCCCGGCGAGGATGGCCAACCGGTCACCGATGGCATCCCTGGCCGCGTCCAGCGCGTAGGGCAGCAGCAGCCCGACGCCCAGGCCGTGCGGTGTGTGGGTGGCTGCGCCGATGGGGTACTGGAGGGCGTGCGGAGCCGCGTTTCCTGCGTGGGAAAATGCGAGCCCGGCCAGCATGGACCCATAGGACATGTCCGCGCGCGCGTCCTTGTCGCCTCCGTCCCTGACGACATGGGGCAAGCTGCGGGCGATCCGCTCCGCGGCCAGGAGCGCGTAGTGATCGGTGATCGGGTTGCGGCCGAGGAAGACCTGCTCCACCGGATCGCGCGGTCCGTGGGCCCGGGGTCGCGCGGTGTAGCTCTCCACCGCGTGACAGAACGCGTCGATGCCTGAGTGGGCAGTGACGGTCGCAGGGCAGGTGTAGGTGAGCTCGGGGTCGACGATGGCGAAGTCGGGCACGATGTGGACGCTGGAGACCCCCACCTTCAGCTCGCGGTCCGGGTCGGTCAGCACCGAGACGGGCGTGAGCTCGGAGCCGGTGCCTGACGTCGTCGGGACCGCGACGAGAGGAATCGTCGGCCCCGGCACCTTCGACTCGCCGTAGAAGTCGCGCGGCGTCCCACCGTGGCACCGGATGACGCCGACGATTTTGGCGAGGTCGATCACCGTGCCACCCCCGATGGCGAGGATTACGTCGGCGTCCACCTCTGCGGCGGCCGAGACGGCCAGGGCGACATCGGCGAGTGGCACGTCCGGAGTCGCGTCGGCGAACACCCCGACGACTTCGACCTTCTCCCGCACGGCGGCCACGATCTCGGCCACGCCCGGCTGCCCCAGAATAACCCGGTCGGTCACGATGAGGACTCGCGAGCCACACTCGGCCACCACTCGTGGGATGTTCTGCGCGACCCCTTCGCCCACTATCAGCTGGCGTGGTCCGCGGACGGTCTCAAGCATGTCAGTGCCTCTCTGGAACGTCGGCGGTGATTTGCTGGGCGGACGTAGGTCACCTGCGAGACCGGGACGGCGTCGGCAAGGTTGGCTGCCGGGTGGCGCAGGCGCGCGCCGGGCTCCCAGACTCGGTCGTGCCCGGATGCCGGCGGATCCGTACCGGCCATGGCCCGGGTCCCGCCCCACGGGTGGAGGCCGGTCAGGTCATGTGTGCACAGGGCGCGGTGATCCTCGGCGGGCACCAGGAGCAGCAGGCCGGTCACGGTAGGTCGATCGCCGCGTAGGTGACGTCGAGGTACTCAAGGATGCCCTCGTGCGATCCCTCCTTGCCGATCCCGGACTGCTTCACGCCTCCGAACGGAGCTGACGGGTCCGAGATCAGACCACGGTTGATGCCGACCATCCCCGTCTCCAGCCCCTCGGTGAACCGGAGCGCCCGCTGGAGGTCACGGGTGAAGACGTATCCGACCAGACCGTGCTCGGTGTCGTTGGCCTTCGCCATTACCTCGTCGTCGGACGTGAACGAGATGATCGGCGCCACCGGGCCGAAGATTTCCGCCTCCAGCATCCGCGCGTCCTCGGGCACGTCGACGAGGACCGTGGGCGGGTAGAAGTAGCCTGGCCCATCTGGACGCTCGCCGCCCACCAGGACACGGGCGCCGCGATTGACCGCGTCGGCGACGAGCTCGTCGATCTTCGTGACCGAGGCCTCGTCGATCAACGCCCCGACGTCCACGCCGTCGTCGAGACCATGGCCCACCGAGAGCGCGCCCATCCGCTCGGCGAAGCGCGCCGTGAACTCCTCGCGCACCGGCTCCTCGACGTAGATGCGGTTGGCCGCGATGCAGGATTCCCCGAGGTTACGCATCTTGGCCACCATGGCACCGTCGAGCGCGACGTCCAGGTCCGCGTCGGCACACACGATCAAGGCCGCGTTGCCGCCCAGTTCCATGGAGGTGCGCAGCACGTTGTCCGCCGCCTGTCGTAGCAGCACGCGCCCGACTTCGGTCGACCCGGTGAACGAAAGCTTGCGGGTCCGGCGGTCGGCCAGCAGTGCTGAGACCACCTCGCCGGCACGCTTGGTTGTCACGACGTTGACGGCGCCCGGGGGAACGCCGACCTCCTCCATGATGCGGGCCAGGAACAGCATGGTGAGTGGCGTCTGGGCGGCCGGCTTGGTGATGGTCGTGCACCCCGCCGCCAGCGCAGGAGCGATCTTGCGGGCACCCATGGCCAACGGGAAGTTCCAGGGCGTCACGAAGACGCACGGTCCGACCGGCTTCGGCACGGTGAGGATGCGATATCCACCAGCGGGAGCGGTGTTGTAGCGCCCCTCGACGCGCACCGCCTCCTCGGCGAACCAACGGAAGAACTCGGCGCCGTAGGCCACCTCTCCCCGAGCCTCGGCGAGCGGCTTGCCCATCTCGACCGTTATCAGCCGGGCGACCTCCTCGGAACGCTCGGTCAGTGCCCGGTACGTCGCGGTCAGCAACTCTGACCGTTTTCGCGGCGGGGTCGCCGCCCACTCCGCCATTGCCTTGCTCGCCACGTCCAGAGCGGCAAGCCCGTCAACGACGTCGGCGTCCGCCACCTCGGCGATGGTCTTGCCGGTGGCCGGGTCCTCGACGACAAAGGTGGCTCCGCCGGCGGCCTCGCGCCAGGCGTCGCCGATCCGGAGCCGCCGGTGCTCGGGGGCCAGGACGTTCATCGGGTCACTCATTGCGTCGCCTCCTGTGATGTTCTTGGTGATGTCCGGCGTGACCTCAGCGATCGCGCCTCGCGCGTCGACAAACGGGTCACTCGACCTCGTCGGGCTCGATGTTGCCGAGCGGGTCGAACGTGGCCCTGGCTGGAGGGCGACGCCCCGCGCCACCGATCGCCTTCTCGCGGCCATGGCTGCTTCAGCGTCGTCAGGCCCGTGCTCACCGGTGACAGTCCGCCGAGGCTCGCTTGCCACGTGCCGGCGCATGTTGACGTCGCCGCCCTGCGCGGTTACCTCCCGGCCTCGGACAGTGCCAGCCCGGTGCCCGCATCGAACAGGTGCGCACGGTCCAGGTCGACCGTGACAAGCAGCCGCTCGCCCGGCGTACCGTTAACGGTGGTTCGTGCCTTGACCTTGAGGATCTCCGTCCCCACTCGGACGTCGACCACCGTTCGGTCACCGAGCGGCTCAAGGCCGTAGAGCTCACCCGACAACGACGCGTCCCCACGCTGCTCGACGGACAGGTCCTCCGCGCGCAGGCCCAGCAGCAGCGGACGACCGTCCTCAGCCGTGGTCCAGCGGGGCCGCGGCAGGGTCCAGCCTTCCGCCCCGACCAGACGATCTCCCTCGGCGTGGCAGGCGAGCAGGCTTATCGGCGGGCTCCCGACGAATCCCGCGACCCACTGGTTGGCTGGACGCTCGTACACCTCGGTCGGCGTTCCGACCTGTTGCACCTTCCCCTCCTTGAGGACCGCGACCTGGTCGGCCATGGACAGGGCCTCGACCTGGTCGTTGGTCACGTAGACGAAGGTTGCTCCGAGGCTGCGGTGGATGCGGGTGAGCTCGGTGCGCATCTCGACGCGGAGCTTGAGGTCGAGGTTCGTCAGCGGCTCGTCCATGAGAAACGCGCGTGGGCGACGGACCAGCGCCCGGGCCAGGGCGACACGCTGCATCTCACCGCCCGACAACTGCGCCGGACGACGCTGCAGCAGACGTTCGATGTGCAGCAGGCTCGACATCTGCTCGACGGCAGCGGCGATCTCGCTCGAAGAACAGCGGCGTGCCCGCAGCGGCGAAGCGATGTTCTCGTACGCCGTGTGTCGCGGGTAGAGGGCGTAGTTCTGGAAGACCATGGCCAGGTCGCGTGCGGCCGGGGCGTCACCGGTCGCGTCCCTCCCGTCCAGATGCACCGACCCGGCGTCGAGCTTCTCAAGGCCGGCGATCGCTCGCAGGGTCGTCGTCTTGCCTGCCCCGGAGGGTCCGAGCACGACGAAGAACGATCCGTCCGGCACGTCCAGCGTCACCCCGTCCAGGGCCTGGACATTACCGAAGGACTTGCACAGCCCATGCACTGCCACGGTTCCCATCAGGCCACCAGCTCTTCCGTGCTCACGTCGTAGACCGCCGGGGTCCCGCCGGTGTGCCGCAGCCCGACCGGTGCGTCAGCGGCGAAACGGACAGTCGGCGGCATCCGAACCCGTACGTCGCGCTGACCTCCGTGGTCGACCACGTAGATGATTTCGTCGCCCAGCCACTCCGCCGAGACCACGCGGGCCGGGACCGAACGTTCCGCCCCTGGTTCTGTGACTTCCAGCGCCTCCGGCCGGACGCCTGCGACCATGCGACGGTCGCGCGGCAGGCCTGGCGGTGGCGTGAGGACCAGTCCGCCCTGACTGCGCAGCTTCCCGTCGGCTACCTCCACCTCGATCAGGTTCATCGGCGGGGAGCCGATGAATGCGGCGCAGAAGAGACTCGCCGGGCGGTCGTAGACTTCCAGCGGCGTGCCGATCTGCTCGACGCGGCCCTTGTTGAGGATGGCGATTCTGTGACCGAGCGACATCGCCTCGACTTGGTCGTGGGTGACGTAGACCATCGTCGTCCCCAGCTCCCCCTGCAGGTGCTTGATCTCCGTGCGCATGTCCGCCCTCAGCTCCGCGTCCAGATTGGTGAGAGGTTCGTCCATGAGGAATGCGCGCGGTCGTCGTACCAGGGCGCGAGCAAGCGCGACGCGCTGCTGCTCCCCGCCGGACAGCCGGCGCGGCCGCCGGTCCAGGAGCGGACCGAGCCGCATCAGCCGGGCGGCCTCGTCGACCCGCTCGTGCACCTCCGCCTTGGGCAGTCCCTCGGCCCGCAGGGGGAACGCCAGGTTGTCGCGGGTTCTCAGATGCGGGTAGAGAGCGTAGAACTGGAACACCATGGCGATGTCGCGCTCGGCGGGCGGCAGGTCGTTGACCAGCGTGTCGCCGATGCGGATGTCGCCCGTCGTCTGCCTCTCCAGGCCGGCTATGGCCCGCAGCGTGGTCGTCTTGCCGCAACCCGAAGGGCCGAGCATCACGAACAGCTCGCCGTCGCCGATGGACAGGTCCACGTGATCAACTGCGACCGTCCCGTCCGGGTAGCGCTTGTGCAGGGCGGTCACCTCGATCCCCGCCATCAGCGTCGCACCGCCCCGAGCGTCACACCGGCGACGAGGTGCTTGCGCACCAGGTAGGCGAAGACGAGCACCGGTAGGGCGAACACCACGGAGGCGGCGGCCACGAGGCCCCAGTCCACAGTGGTTCCACCGATGAGGCCGGCGATGGCGGGTGGGGCCGTCCGCACGGTGTCGCTGGAGGTCAGGAAGATGGCGAACACGAACTCGTTCCACGAGAAGATGAGTGCGAAGACCGCCGTCGCGGCGATGCCGGGCAGGAGCAGGGGAAGGGTGAATCGCCAGAACGCCTGCAAGCGGGTGTAGCCGTCGAGCATGGCGGCATCCTCGTACTCCGCGGGCACCTCGTCGACGAACCCCTTCATCATCCAGATCGTGAACGGGACGTTGAACGCGGCGTAGATGAGGATCAGGCCGAGCTTGGTGTCGATGAGTCCGACTTGGCGATACATGAGGAAGATCGGGATCACGACCACCACAGGCGGCATGAAGCGCGTGGACAGGATGAAGAACAGTTGGTCCTTCTTGGCCTTCATGGCGAAGCGTGAGTAGGCCCAGGCCGCCGGGACCCCCAGCACGGTGGCCAGCGCCGTGGAGGCCCCGGCGACCACGACGGAGTTGAGGAACGAGACGGACAGGGTCGAAGGACCGCCGCCGGAGGCGACGAACACGTCCTTGAAATGGTCCATGGTGACCTTGAAGTCGAAGAACTTGGCCGGGATGGCGTAGACGTCCCGGTTCTCCTTGATGGACGTCTCGATCATCCACAGCACCGGGAAGAGCATCACGACGGCCAGCACGGTCAGCAGCACGACCTCCAGCGCGGAGCGGCCCCGGCCGCCGAAGCGGCGCGCGGGGGACGTGCGATCCCGGGCAGGACGTGTGGACACGGCCTCGTCGACGGAGACTGCCATCAGTCCTCCTTGAGCTTGTTCAAGTAGCGCAGGTAGAGCTGTGTGAGGACGATGACGACGAGGATCATCAGGATCCCGTACGCCGAGGCGGTTCCGGTGTTGAAGCCCAGGAACGCGACCTTGTAGACGTGGAACGACAACGTCTCGGTGGAGACCCCCGGGCCTCCGCTGGTCAGGATGTAGACGAGGTCGAACAGCCGGAAGGCCTCGATGGCTCTGAACAACACGGCGATGAGGAGCAGCGGCCACACCAGCGGAAGGGTGATGGTGCGGAACCGGAACCACTCGGACGCCCGATCGATCGAGGCGGCCTCGTACAAGTACTGGGGAACCGCGGTGAGGCCCGCGAGCGCGATGAGCATGATGAACGGCGTCCACTGCCAGGTGTCGACCAGGATCAGGGAAATCAGTGCCGTTCGCTGCCCGGTGAGCCATTCCACCTGCCCCAGGCCGAGCGAGCCGAGCATGCTGTTGATCACGCCGAATTGCGCGTCGAGCATGAATCGCCAGAACAACCCGACCACGACCGGCGACAACATCATCGGAACCAGGAACAGAGTGGTCAGCAGTCCTCGCCCGTGCGTGCGCCGTGAGATCAGGTAGGCGATGGCGAAACCGAGCACGGTCTGCAGGGTGACCGCGCCGACCACGTAGATCAACGTCGTCAAGGCCCTCTGGTGGACCTGCTCCGAAGCCAGGATGGCGGTGTAGTTGCCGAACCCGATGAACTCGGCCGGCCCCCCGCGGGTGGCCGAGTAGTCGGTGAAAGACAGGTACAACGCCCACAGCAACGGGAACACCGACATGGCGAGCAACAGCAGCAGCGCGGGCGAGGTGAAGGCCACGGCGAGCCCGCGATCGCTCAGGCGGCGGGACCGACCCTGTGCAGGCGGCGTCGCAGACGCCACCTGCCCGGGGTGGTCGGTCGTCAGGGGGGCGGAGTCACTCACAGTCCGCCGCCGCCCTTGCCGCCGCTGGAGTCGAGCACGCTCTGCTGCTCCTTGGCGATGTCGTCGAGCGCCTCCTTCGGCGTCTTCGCGCCGTTGAGAGCCGCGTTCACGTTGGTGTTCTCGATGTCGACGAGGCGCGCGTACTCGGGCACGTTCCACATGTCCCGCATCCGCGGAACCGAGTCGGTGTACACCTGGTTGAACGGCTGGGCATCGAGGAACTCGGGCGACTCCAGGGCGTCCGTACGCGATGGCACGCCACCAGCGGCGGCCCACTTCTTCTGGATGTCAGCCTGCTCGAACCACTTCATGAAGTTCAGGGCCTCAGCCTGGTTCGCCTCGGGGGAATAGGCCGACACGTGCATCCCCATGCCGCCGAGAGGCACCAGGTTCGTCTTCTGACTCGGCAGGGTGGCAAAACCCAGCTTGTCGAGAATCTGCTCCCGTGTGGTGCCGAGCGTCGACTGCTTCGGGTCGAGCAGGCCGCCGCTCGCGGCGATCCAGTTGAACGCGATGCATGCCTTTCCCTGGGCGACCGCCGCGTTCACCTCGTCGATGAACCAGTTGCCGGAGCCCTTGGCGGTCAGCGGCTTCATCTTGTTGACCAGGACGTCCATCGCCTCCTGGCCCGCAGCGTCGTTGAGGACGCCGTCGATCTTGCGCGTCTTGGGGTCCCAGAGGTTGCCGCCGTAGACGCCGTTGACCGTGTTGTAGGTGACGGCCGCGGCGTCGGAGCCGTTGGCCTGGTGGAAAGCCAGCCCGCTGACGCCGGGGTTGTCCGCCTGGCACTTCTCGGCGACTGAGATCATCTCGTCCCAGCTCTGCGGTGGCTTGTCACCGATCAGGTCCTTACGGTAGATCATCGTCCAGGTGTCGCCGAGCAGCGGCAGTCCGTACAGGCTGGCGTTTTCGTCGCGCTTCCCGGTCTCCGCCTGAGGGAACTGGCCGTAGGCCGCCAGGAGGTACGGGTTGTAGGCCTTGACCTCGATGTTCTTCTTGACGAAGTCGGTGATGTCCAGGATGTTGCCGTTCGTCACGGCCTCGCCGATGTGTTGCGAGTCCAGGATCGGGATGTCGAAGTCGGTCTTGTGCGCGGCGAACTGGGTGAACATCGCGTCGTGCCAGTTCGCGTTCGGCACGGTCTTGACCTTGACGGTCACGTTCGGCCGCTCCTTGGTGTACTCCGCGTTCGCGAAGGCTTCCAGCGCGTGGGCGGGGGGCCAGTCGAACCAGATGAAGCTGAGGGTCAGCGGGTCTTTGGTGAGCTCCGGGATGGTCGCCGGTGCCTTGGGGGCGCTGTCGTCCTGGCCGCCGCCGCAAGCCGCCACGGTCGTGGCCACCAACATGGCCGCCGTCGCCAGCCGCACCTTTCGACTGGGAACGGACAGTCGTCCTCTTCGCTTGGGGTACCGCATCTTCTTGCCTGCTTTCTGGGCGGGGAGTTCTGGAGCCTTGCTGCGTGCTTCGCCGAGCGGTTGCCGGCTTGTTCAGGCGGGTCGCCGGCTGTCGCAGGGGCTGACCCGCAGACCGGAGTCACGAGTACGCCGCGACGTGATGGGGCTTCAAGCAGTCGAAAATTCGGTCCTTGTGCGGCCCGGTGGCGAACCGAGCAGGACGTCGAGCATGCTCATGGAAGCTCCAACTGATCGAAGCGGAGCGATGGCGGACGGTTCCCCGATGGATGAGGGATGGCTGGCATCCGCCACCTTTCCTATACGATCCGATGGGGAGCGTCAACATCCCGCAGTATGGCGACCGATGACAACAGGTTCCCGAAGACGCAAGAAAGGACCTCACGTCACGATGGACGACGAAGCCGTGATCGCGCGGCGCCGTGAGGCCATGACGGACGGAACGCCGCCGCGAAGATCTCGCGGCCGGCTTGCCGACGAGGTGTACGACACGCTGCTCGGACAGATGATGTCGCTACGGATAGAGCCTGGCTCCCGCGTCACGATCGATGTCCTGGCGCGAGAGCTGGGGGTCTCACAGACGCCGATCCGAGACGCTCTGAACCGCATGGAGGCCGAGGGCCTGGTCGTGCGTGTGCCCCATGCCGGCTATCGCATTCCCTCCCAGATCACCCGTCACCGATTCGAGGACATGCTTGAGGTCCGCCTGCTCCTCGAGCCGGCAGCGGCGCGCAGATCCGCCGAACGCGCATCCTCGGAGCAGGTGGCCGGCATGCGACGGATGCTGGAGGACATGGCGGAGCTGGAGGGGGGCAAGGGACCCATGGCCTATGGCGCCTTCGGGCTGCGCGACGCCGCTTTTCACGATCTCGTCGCCCTGAGCGCGGAGAACCAGGTCATCCGCGAAGCACTCGCTCGCCTGCACACGCACGTGCACCTTTTCCGGCTTCACCGCGACGCCCAGGTCACTCACCTGGCCATGGCCGAGCACGAAGAGGTTCTCGCCGCGATCGCCGCGCGCGACCCCGACGCCGCCGCCTACGCCATGCGCCGGCACATCCTGCGGTCCGGCGAGCGGTTCCGGCGATTGTTCGACGAGGCCGAGGGTGCGGACGGAATGGCCGTAGAGGCTTGACGGGCGGGCTGGGCCGAGGAATGCTAACTCAATCCGATCGGATCGGATTGGATCCACCTCACCCGCCCCAGATGCGAGGAGAAGCAGGTGCCCAGAGCGCTGCTCCTGACCGGCGACGCCGCCGAGGAGCTCGACACCATGTATCCCTACTATCGCGTGCAGGAGGGCGGCTGGGACGTCGACGTCTCGTCACGGACGATGCGTGACGTTCAGCTGGTCATCCACGAGTTCGACCCCAACTCCGACGCCTACGTGGAGAAGAACGGCCGAAAGCTGCCGGTGGACGTGCCCTGGGCCGAGGTCGACGTCGAGCGCTATGACGCCCTCATCATCCCTGGGGGACGTGCCCCCGAGTGGATCCGGGTCGACGCCGACGTCAGGCGCATCACCGAGCACTTCTTCGCGCGCAACCTCCCGATCGCGCTGGTGTGCCACGGCGCGCAGGTGCCGGCTGTGTACGGGCTGCTGAAGGGTCGAAAGACGGCATGTTTCCCCCCCATCACCGGTGACATGGAGAACGCGGGCGCGACGGTCATCGACGCTCCCGACGTCGTGGACGGCAACCTCGTCTCCTGCCGGGGATGGCCCGACATGCCGCAATTCGGCAGGGCGATGATGGAGGTCTTCTCGAAGTCCATCAACTCCGCATCGGCATGAGCACGCCTGGCCTGTCCCGGTGACGGCGCATCGGACCGTCACCGTGGACGGCTCCCCCGTCCACGTCCTGGAGAGCGGCACCGGCCCCGCGGTGCTGATGCTGCACGGCTCCGGACCCGGTACGACCGGATCCGGCGCCTGGGCGACGACGGCACAGGCGCTGGGCACGTCCTGGCACCTGGTGGCTCCTGACCAGGCGGGGTTCGGCCGTACGCCGATCCCGGCAGGCTCCAGGGGTGGGCTCCGGCTGTGGACGGAGCAGGCCGCGGGCCTGATGGACGCTCTCGGTGTCGAGCACTACGCCGTGGTGGGCCACTCCATGGGCGGTGCCGTGGCGCTGGCGTTGGCGGCCGCGCGTCCCCAGCAGGTCACCCGTGTCGTGGCGGTCTCGACGATGGGCGCCCCCGGGGCGCCGCTGTCCGCCGAACTCGACGCGATCTGGGCCGCCCCCGCCGGCCCGATCGGGGCACGAGACATGTTGAGTCGCCTCGTCCTCGACCAAACGCTCGTGACCGAGTCGGCCGTCGCCGCCCGTGCGGCCGCGATGCGAGCGGGAGCGGCCGCATTCAAGTCGTTGTTCCCTCCACCCAGGGCACGTTGGGCCGACGACCTCACCCTCTCGGCGCAAACGCTGGCCGGGGTCCGCGCGCCCGTGCTGCTCGTCCACGGCGCCGAGGACCGAGTCACCCCGCTCGGGACGGCAGCCCTGCCCCTGCTCGAACACCTGGCCGATGTCCGTCTGTACGTGCTCGGCCGATGCGGGCACGTGCCGGCGCTCGAACACCCGCACGACTTCAGGCAACTCCTGTCGTGCTTCCTCGGCCGGGAACGAGGTCCCTAAATTGCTGCGACAGGTCCGCAGCCCGTGCTCAAGCTACGGACTCATAAATTGGGGAGCAGTCGGTCTGTCAATCCCCTCAAGGCGTAGAGACGGTCCTATGCCACAGCAGCCCTCAGCGGGGCCGTTGACGCTTGCCTCTCAGGGGCATTCACAACTTTCAGAACAGACCGCGCATGGGCATCGCGCCTTGCTGGGCGACCGGTGCCGATATCGCCCTGCAGCGTCTCCGCCACGGCGGCGGGAACCGTTACCGGACGGACGGTTTCACCAGGCCGGCGTTGTAGGACAGGACCACCACCTGGGCGCGGCTCCTTAGCCCCAGCTTGCCCATGATCCTGTTGAGGTGTGTCTTGACGGTACCCTCGCTGACCGACAGCCGTTCGGCGATCTCTCTGTTGGACAGGGCGTGGCCGACCAGGCGTAGCACCTCGGTCTCGCGGGTGGTCAGGCGGTCGAGTTCCGGAAGGAACGCGGTCGTCGGCGGGTCGGTGAACGCCTCGATCAACCGTTTGGTGGCCGTGGGTGAGAGCAGGACGTCGCCGGAGGCGACGGTGTGGATGGCGGCGATGAGCCGCTGGGGCGGTGTGTCCTTGAGCAGGAAGCCGCTCGCGCCCAGTCGTAGCGCGCTGTAGACGTACTCGTCCAGGTCGAACGTGGTCAGGACGAGGATCTTGGGCACCGGCTGCTCGGCGGCGAGGATGAGCTCGGCGGCGCGGAGGCCGTTCATGCCCGGCATGCGGATGTCCATGAGGATCACGTCGGGCTTGACGGAGGCGGCCAGACGTACCGCCTCCTCGCCGTCGGCAGCCTCGCCCACCACGTGCAGCCCCGCCACCCGCAGCAGCGCCGCCAATCCGGCGCGGATAAGCACTTGATCGTCGACCACGAGCACGCTGATCATCGTTTTGGATCACTCGGCCTCGTCGGATGAGCACAGTGGGAGGGTCGCGAGCACCTCGAATCCACCGTGCGGGAGTCGACGCGTGATGATCGTTCCCCGGTAGAGCCTGACACGTTCGGTCATGCCGATCAACCCGTGTCCACCGGATTTCCGGGCAGGTACGGCGGGAGCACCGTCGTTGGTGACGTGCACCGTGAGCGACGCGGGACCGTAGGTGACGCGGACCCGTGTGCGGGCGCGACCGGCATGCTTGAGGACGTTCGTCAGCGATTCCTGGACGATCCGGTAGGCGCACAGGTTCAGGCCAGGGGGCAGCATCCGTACCGTGCCCTCGACGGCAACCTCGACGGGCAGCCCGGCCACGCGCATGCGCTCCGCCAGGGCGTCCAGATTCCGCAGGCCGGGGGCGATGGTGTAGAGCGCGCCGCCCTCGTCGTCGGCCTCGATGCGCAGGATCGACAGCAGGCGGCGCAACTCGTTCAGCGCTTCATGACCGGTCTCTAAGATCACTCCGAGCGTGGCGTGTGCCGTGGCCGGATCGGACAGCGCCACGAAGCGGCCCAGGCCGGCCTGTACCGAGATGACGGACATGTGGTGGGCGACGACGTCGTGCAGCTCGCGGGCGATCTTCACGCGTTCCCTGGTGACGGCGCGGCGGGCGGCGGTCTCCTGCTCGTCTTGCAGTTGCTGGGCCAGGGTGGCGAGCTGCCTGGTGCGCTGGGCCAGCAGACGGGCGCTCAGACCCGCGCCCAGCCCGCAGGTCGCCAGGAGGACCGCCGAGCCCAGCGCCGACCCCAGGGCGACGTTCGGTTGGAGCGTCGAGGCGTGCGTCCACACCGTCACCACCATCACGCCGCCTGCCGCGCTCGCCTTCCACGAGCGGTGCACGGCCACCGTGTAGAGCATCACCAGGAGGGCGATGCTGTTGAGGGCCACGTGGTATCCCAGGTAGTGATAGGTCAGCGACGTGGCCGCGCAGATCGTCATCACGGTCATGGGCGCCCGCCTGCGCAGCACCAGCGGTCCGTTGGCCGACAACGTCAGCGCCGTTGACAGCAGGTCGGACGGCTTGCCCATGTCCGGCCCGTACCAGTCCCACAACCATGTGCCCACGACCAGGGACAGCGCCACCGCACCGTCGAGGACCAGGGGATGGAGCGCGGACAGACGCTGCAGCGGCGACGCGCCGGTGAAGGACATCCGTCACGTTAACTCCGAGCGGGGCCGCTGCGCATCAACCCGGCCTGTACCACGGGGGTTGAGGCATCACGCCGCCGACCGCCCCCGGACACCGGGCCCGGAGCGGTCGATCTGGGAGGGTCAGAAGGGAGAGTCGGACGGGAGTTCCGTATATCCCGCGAGGATCTGGAGCTGCTCCTGGCTGAGCACTCCGGAGAAGGCCCACACGTCGTCGATCACTCCGGACCAGTACTCGCTCCACGTACCCGCCGTCTTCGAGCGGCCCAACTGGAACGGGCCGGTGGCGTCGAAGCCGATCGTGTGCCAGCGGGCCGAGACCCGCTCCTCGGTCTCCTCGAGCCAACCGTTGACGTACAGACGCAGGACGTCGGCGAAGGAGTCGTAGACGATAGCCACGTGGTCCCATGCGAGCTGGCTCTGGTAGGCGGAGTTCTCCGCGCGCTGCGCCACCGCGCCGGAGATGTCGGAGTCCGGCATCTCCACCTGCCAGCCACCCGCGCCACCTGCGGCGGAGGGGTCGTAGCGCACAGTGAAGCCGCTGTTGACGGCGCCCCCCTGCGAGAAGACGGCCGACCGGGCCGTGGGCCTGCCCGCGGCGGTCACCCAGCCGGCGACGGTGAAGCTGCGGCTGGTGGACACCACGGGACCGGCCGTCGCGGCGTGGTCGCCGGCTCCGTCCAGGACCAGGGCGCCCGGCGGGGAGCCCAGCCAGCCCACCTGATCGACGTGAGCGTCGCCGGCCATGGTGAGGTGGCGGCCGTGGCCGGTTCCGTCCTGCCCGTCGGAGTTGAGCGTCCAGCGGCCGGCGAGCACGGGGTGGTGGCTGAACAGGTCAGCGGCCTCCTCCGCGCCGACCAGCCGGTCGAAGACCTGGACGTCGTCGATCTCGCCGGGGAAGAAGTCCACTTTGGCGCCGTTGTGCATCGCGCGGCCGATGGCCATCGGGCCGGCGGCGTTCCAGGTCACGGTGAACGGTTTCTCCTCCTGGAGCACGCCGTTGACGTACAGGCGGGCGGTCCTGGCCACCGCGTCGTACACGCCCAGCAGGTGGGTCCACTCGCCGGCCTCCGGCGGCGCGACGGACCGCACCCGCACCCCGCCCTGCACCGCGTCGGCGTTGCTCAGGCTGAACGACCATCGGTTGTCGTCGTGGACGTACTGCAGGTAGAAGCCGCTGACCACGTTGCCGTCCTGGTTGACGACGGTGGCGAAGCCGTTGGTGTGCGCGAGCTTGACCCAGGCGGCCACCGAGTAGGTCTTGGAGGTGTCGATGACGGGCCCGGACGTCTCGGCGTACCCCGTCGTGCCGTCGCCGCGCATCGCGGTGCCGACCTGGCCGTCCGCCCCTAGCGTCACGCCGCCGGAGACGTGCGTGGAGACCGCTGCGGTGCCCGGGCGCACGGTGGCCGACAGCGAGGTGGCCCCGGTCTGCTCGTCCAGCGTCCAGTGCGCCCGGGGGGCGGCGCCGGCGTTGACGCGGAACATGTACGTGGTGGGCGCGCTGGCGTTGCCCGCCGCGTCGAGCGCTTTGACGTAAAGGAAGTTCACGCCCGCCCTCGTCGGTGCCACCTGGATGGTGACGGGGCCGCCGGGGGTGGCCGGGCGGTATTCGCCCGCCGACGTGGGCGTCGTGTTGATCCCGACCCAGTAGCGGGTCACGTCGCTCTGCGTCGTGCTGACGGTGAAGGAGCCGTAGCGGCCCACGCCGTCGTACCAGGGGTCGTCGGGGTCGTCCGGGTTGGATGGAGGGTAGTCGGCCGAGGTCAGCGACGGCGGCGGCGGGGCGGCCGCGTCGTAGGAGAAGTAGCAGCCCGTCGCCTCGCCCGCCGAGCTCCACGGGCTCCACTGGTAGCCGTCCCAGGCGCGGACGTGCCAGCCCAGCAGCTTGTTCTGCGGGATCGTCGGGGGCGCGGACATCTGGAACGTCGAGCCGGTCGTCTTGGCCTCCGTTAGCGGCGAGTCCCACACGCCGGCGTTGTTGTCCCAGAGGATGCGGAACTGGGCCTGCAGCTTGGCCGCCGATCCCGAGTCGGGGTCGGTCAGCACGGCGTACATGATCGGCGGCTGGTTGACCGTGGGCGCCGGTGAGGAGACGCACGGCCCGCCCGGGCTCATGGACAGGTTCTTCATCAGCGGCTGCGGCGGCGGGGTGTTGTACTGGATGCGCAGGTCGGCGTCCGTGGCGAAGCGTTTCCACCAGGCCATCGTCGATTCGGAGTACGCGCGCAGCCCGAAGTAGATGTTGGCGTCCTTCTTGGTGACCGCGGCCTTCACGGCGGCCAGCAGGGCGCTGCCGCCGAACTCGACGGGGGTGCGGGAGCAGTACGCCACGTCACGCGAGGTCAGATGCTTGATCCAGTTGTCGTCGGTGCTGTTCCAGGTCGAGCTGGAGCCGAAGCCACTGGCGTGCCAGAGCTGGACCGACGTGGGGTTGGAGCAGTTGTAGGCGTGCGTCTCGTAGGCGATGAACTCCGCGGACAGCACGACCTTCCCCGCGATGGCACCGATCGGCATGCGGAAGAACAGCCGCTTCTTCTGGTCCTTGACGCAGGCCCCGTCGAACTGGACGTCGCACAGGCCCACGCCCTGCGTGCCCGACCAGTTGTAGTACGTCGTGGTGGGGTAGCCGCTGGAGACCATGAGCCTCGCCGCCTCCCCCACCGTCTTCCACACCGGGTCGATGTAGACGGGGAAGTGGGTGCCGGGGTCGGTCAGTAGGTCACGGTCGGGAACGAGGGCCAGCTCGCCCCGCGCCAGGCCGACGCCCACCCGCTCGACGCGGGAGCCCTCGACGGGTCCCGCCTCCCGTGCCTGGCCGTCCGACAGCAGGCCCACGGCCGGCGGTCCGGAGTCCCACATCAGCGGCGCGGGCGCCTCGAACACCTCGCCGCCGGTCACCTTGTCGGTGGCGCGCAGCACGCCGGCGGCGTCGGCTGCGAGGTCCAGCTCAGGCGACTCCGTCCTCAGCCTGAGCCGGGCCAGCTCGGGGTTGCGCGCCGCCTCCGGCGTCTTCACCACGAGAAGGTGCGAGAAGCCGTCGACGTCGGCGCGCACACTCAGGTCCACCCCGGGCAGCACCTCGGGGTACGTCGCCGTGTCGCCCTCCACCATCGGCGAGGGCAGCGGCTTCGGCCAGGACAGGCTGAGGGTCCGGCCCGCCCTGCCCATCGTCACGAACGGCCCCGAACCGCCCTCGGACAGGCGCAGGTCCACCGTCGAGGCGATCGGCCCGAGACCGCCTCCGGGCAGCCGGGTCAGCGCCGGGTCCACCGGGGTCCAGGCACCGTCCTTGCGGGTGCGGACCGGACGCTGGTGCTGGACCAGCTCGAAAGTGCCCGAAGGAAGGGCGCGCACCTCGCGCGACTCGCCGCGCAGCGCCAGCACCTCCACCGGCTGCCCCGACGAGCGCGCCTCCCGCGCCGCCTCCGTCTCGGTGACGGCGCTCCCCCTGGGCGGCTCGGGTTCCGTGGCCGCCGCGGAGCTCGTCCTCACCGGAGCGATGCAGACGAGGCAGACGGCCAGGGCGGTCACCATGAACCGCCGGGCACTCCCACCGGGTGGCATTCGCATGGGCGTGGCTCTCCAATCTCCTTGGCTGCGCGGGTGAGCGTCATTTCCTGCGGCGAGCGCCCTGGAGTGGGCGCTCGCCATCAGCCGGCAGGGCTACGGAGGACAGACGGCCGGATCGGAGGTCCGGGTGGGGATCTTGGGCCCGAACGGTGGCAGCACCACGGTGACACCCGCGCATTGCCCGTTCTCCGCCGCCTTCCGTAAGAAGGTCTTGCCCTGCTCGATGAGGACGTTGACCGCGATACCGCAGGCGGCGACACCGACAGGGCCGCCTTCGGTGCAGACGAGCGCCGTTATGATATTGGAAACAACGATCAGCGAGTATGTGCCTGCCGTGCTCTGAAGGAAGTCGCTGATGAACTTCGTCACCGACCGTGGCAACACGATGGTGCAGCTGAGGCGATCGCACCGCACGCCGATGAACTGTTTGGTCCAGTCGAGATCCGGCGGCTTCAGGCAACTGAGGGGAGACGTGAGGCTGCACTTGGACGGGTCCTTCACGATGGGAGGGCGAGGCAGGATGGGCAGCTCCGGTGGGTCCGGTATGCCGATGTCCCCGCCCAAGTCGCCGATCTTGTCCTTGATGGCGCACCATCCGGAGCAGATGCGGACCGGGCCGATGGGCGGCGGGTGGTAACCGCCACCACCACCACCGCCACCGCCGCGGCCACCACCACCGCCGCCGCCACCGCTCCATCCGCCACCGCCACCGCCACCTCCACCGGGGCGCGGGTGGTGGTCCTTGTCGTGGTCATTGCCGGGAGGCGGGAAGTAGTCGCCGTCGCTGTTGCAGTCGCGGGCCGCCACGAGCGTCACGCGGGCGTCTCCGCAGTCCGCGAGGCCGCTCGGGTCGCTTAGGGTTACGGGCGTGTTGCCGGCGTAGCTGTAGCCGTGCATCTGCTGGGGGTCGTCCAGCAGCAGCGGGTCGGTGGAGACGAAACGGCCGAGCGCCGGGTCGTAGTCGCGGGCACCGAGATGGGTCAGGCCGGTGCTGTCGTCGGCGGTGCCGCCGACGAAGGTCTTCTCGTCCGGCCAGTCCGCCGTGCTCTGGCCGCGCTCGGCGCCGAAGGGGGTGAGGCGCCGTTGGACGACGGTCTGGTTGCCTGCGTCGATGGCAAGTTGTGTCGTCCCCTGGTGGTCCGGCACGAGGAAGCGCACGCCGGAGGCGGAGTAGCGCATCGCCATCGTCCGGCCGTCGTGCGTGTAGTAGCGGACCGCCGAGAGCTGGGAGGCCAGGGCGGCGCCCGCCGCGACGCGTACTTCCATGCCGGGCAGATAGAGCGTGCTACCGCCGGCGTCCCGTCGGATGAGCCGATCGTCGGTCGCGGAATAGACGAAGGTCGTGTCGGCGTCATCGACGGAGACCTTCGCCAGCATGCCTGCCGCGTCCCAGGTGAAGGTCTTGTCCTGCGAACCGGTGGCCTGCGTGATGAGGTTGCCGGCCGCGTCGTAGCCGAAGGTCTCCGTCTGCGGGCCCGCGCCACCGGTCTGGGTGACCGAGGCGAGCCGGTGGCCTTCGCCCGCGGGGGCGTTGGCGTAGGACCGGGTGGTGTCGGCCGTGCCGTCCAGCCCGTGCAGCACCTCCTGGGTGCGGCTGCCGGTCACGTCGTAGGCGTAGCTGTGCCAGTACGGGGCCGGCCCGCCGACGGCGGAACCCGACGGAGCGGCGGCGCAGGACCGCGTGGCCTGGCTCCATGCCTGCTGGAGCCGCTGGAACCGGTCATAGGTGAAGCACTGGGTGTCGGTGCCCGAGCGGGACACGTCCGAGATCGAGGTGATGGACCCGGCCTGGTCGTAGGTGTAGGCCGCGTCGCGGTCCACCCCGGCCACGCCCTCGCGTTCCGCGCGGGCGCTGGCCAGGCGGCCCGTACCGTTCTCGTAGGTGAAGGTCTGCCACACCTTCTTGCCGCCGGTGGACAGCTCGTACTGCAGGGGACGTCCCGTCGCGGAGTAGGAGGTGGCGGTGACGTAGCTGGCGAGGTTGCTCGTCAGGCGGGTCGGCCGGGAGAGCTCGTCGTACGTGGTCGTGACGTTCTCGGCGGGCAGGCCGCCCGCTGCCGGGAAGCCCCGGCTGCGGACCGTGCCGTCCGGGTTGTAGGCGATGGTGGAGGTGTAGCTCCCGGCCAGCGCCCCTTCCTCCTGGGGGATGACCAGGGTGTACTTCAGCGCACGCCCGGCGCTGTCGTAGGCGTCGATCCGCTCGGTGTAGGGCCGCCCGTCCGTGTATCGGGTCTGTGCGGTGAGGTATCCCTTGCGCACGGTGTCGTAGGTGTAAGCCGCCACGAGGGTGCCCGTGGCGGAGCCCTCGTGAACCTTGGTCACGCGACCTAGCGGGTCGTAGACCGGTACGAGCGTGCGGCCCCTGGCGTCGGTGGTCTTGACCGGGCGATCCAGGTCGTCGTAGGCCGTGACGGTGGTGCCGCTGTCGGGGTCGGCGGCCTTGATCGTGCGACCGCGCAGGTCGTAGGTGTAGGACCAGGTGTTGCCGCCGGGGTCACGCATCGTGGCCTTCTGGCCCGCGGGGGTGTAGGTGTAGGTCGTCGCCTGATAGGGGCCCGTCGGGGACGCGCCGTCGTGCTGGCGCAGCGCCGTCCTGCGACCCCTGGCGTCGGTGACGGTGACCGTGGGGGTGGCGCCGTCGGGCGGGTCCACGGCCACCCAGTCGCCGCCGTAGCTGGTGGTGACGCGCCACTTCTCCTGGGCGTCGTTGCTGCCCGTGAGGAAGCGGCGCACGGTCTCCCGGTTGAGCCCGTCGTAGGAGTAGGTCATCTGCGACTCGACGTCGCCGGGCGTGCCGACGCCGAAGAGCGCGGGCTCCGGCTCTCCCTCGGCGTAGTAGAGATGGTAGGAGCGGGCGACGTTGCCCCGGCTGTCGTAGAAGGTGTCGGTGACGAGCCGGCCGCCGTCCGGGCCCTCGACCTGGGTCTGGCGCGGGCGCTGCAGGCCGTCGAACAGCTCCTGGGTCACCCGGGGGCCGCCCGCTGAGGTCAGGGTCTTGGTGGTGACGGCGCCGATCTTGCCCTCTGCCACTTGGTAGATGTGCTCGGTGTCGGGGTCGCCCGTGGTGGCGTGGCCGGGCAGCCAGACTTTGGTGAGGCGGCCGAGCGCGTCGTAGGCGAGGTGGGTGGTGCTCCCGGCCGCGTCGGTCTGCGCGGTGGGCCTGCCGGACGCGGGCTCCAGGGTCTCGGTCGTGACGAGCGCGCTGGCGGCGTCTCCCGGGGTGACGGGCGGGCTGGTGGTGGTGGTCTTCGTGGTCAGCCCGGTGGTCTCGGTGTATGCGGTCGTGGTCGTGTGGCCGGCCGCGTCTTTGACCGCCGTGACCCGGCCGTAGTCGTCGTACGTGGTGCGGGCGGAGGGCACGTAGGTGGCGGTGGTGCCGTCGTGTGCCGCGATCTTCTCGACCCGGGTGGCGTCTCCCTTGGTCGGAGCGGCGTCGAAGGCGCCCCCGTCGTAGAAGGTGCGCACGTCGGAGACGATCTCGCGGGGCCGGGTGGGCGTGGCGGAGCAGCGGACGGCGACGGTCTCGACGCGGGAGGGCAGGCTGCGGATCCACGCGGCGGCGTTGAGCGCGTACTCGGTGCGGGTGCACAGGTCGTCGTCCTGGCGGGCGGTGTCGCCCTGGTCGTCGACCTGGGTCGGCGCCCCGGTCACGGTGTCGTACGTGGTGTCGACGCGGGTCTGCCGCCAGGCGCCGCCGTCCATGGCGGTCCAGGTGCGGGTGGTGGCGACGCCGGTGAGGACCGCGGCGGAGGTGCCCCAGGGGCGGGTGCGGGAGGCGGTCTCGTGCTGCCAGGGGGTGTTGACGGTCTTGTCGTGCACGGCTCCGCCCGGCCCGGTGTGGACGGTGTGTTTCAGCTCGAACCCGGCCAGCGCGTCCTTGTCGACGTACGTGCCGCCCTCGCCGTCGGAGACGGTGACGTTCTTGACGCCGCCCGCGGCGTTGAGCCGGTCGCCGTTCATGCCGCGGAGGTACAGGTGCTCTTCGAAGGTGAGCGGCTCGCCGTCGCCGCCGGTGGTCACCCGGACCTTGCCGTAGCCGCGCCACTGCGACCAGGTCTTCTCCTTGGTCCTGGTCAGGCCGTCGTCGTCGGCGAAGTGCCAGGCGGCACCGCCCAGGTAGTCGTAGCTGGTCACCATGTCGGGCGCGCGGCCGGTGCGGTCGGACCGGATCACCTTGGTGACGACGTATTTGTGGAACCAGTCCTGGATCGGGTCTTCCTTCCCGGCGGGCTGCCAGATGGCGGGGAAACACCGCTTGGTGTTGGTCTCGGGGGCGGGCAGGGCGGAGAGGGTGCAGTCCTCGCCGGAATACTGCACCTCGATCTGCCCGCCGTACTCGTCGTAGATCGCGCCGAGCCGGTATTTGATGAACGGCGGGATGTCGTCACCGACGCGGTCGAGACGGTTCCTCAACTGCACGTGGTTGAAGGTGACCTCGGGGAGCGTCACCGGTGTGCCGGCCGCCCTGCCCGTGTGCTTGATCCCTTGCAGGAGCAGCGCCCTGTCGACGTCGGCGTCGCCCCAGTCGTGCCGCAGCGCCCACGTGTCGACGTCACGGTAGCCGCCGTCCGCCTGCCTGATCTGGGTGGTGACGCCGACGAGCCGCTTACGGGACCAGAACGTCGGGGAGATCAGCCCCTTCCTGGTGCACTCCGAGGCGCAGTTCTGATCCCATGGCACGTCGGGCCACCGGTCCGGTGAGGTCGCGATCTTGGCGGGAGCGCAGTCGAACGTGCTGTCCTGGATGCATCGCTCGGCGGTCTCGAACACCACCTTGGCCGGCGGCGGCGCGAACAGGTCGCCGGCGCGCAGGCCGTACTCGATGCGGCTCAGCCGGCCGCCACGCTCGTAGGCGACATCGTCGGTCAGGGAGACGTTTCGCCCGTAGTGATTGCCCTCCTTCTCGTAGTAGTACGCGATGGCGTTGCCGTGCGTGTCGACGACGTAGTCGAGGTTCCACCGCCACGCCTGCTGACACGACGACTTCGCGAACCCGCCCTCGTCGTGGCACGGTTCGCCGGAGTTGTTGCCGAAGACCGGCACTGTCCAGGCCGATGCCGTCTCCGCCCGGCCGGAGGTCCAGCCGGGCAGACGGTTGCGGCCGAAGAAGTACTGGGTGCCGTCGGGCGTGGTGGCTTTCCAGTATTCGCCGTCGTTGTCGCCGTTGTGCGTGCCGGTCACCTTCTCGAACCGGGTGCCGTCGTCGCCGCGCATGCGCCACGTGCCGTCAGCGGCCCTGATCAGCTCGCCGCCCTTGCCGTTCCAGGTGACGGTGGCGTTGTCGTACGCCCAACACTGGTCACCGGGATCCACGTCGTTGCTCTTGGGTGCCCCGTCGTCCGCGCACCCCTTGTAGCTGCGCTCGACGTAGCCCGGCCACAGGTCGAATCCCTCGCCCACCCACGATGCCTGGTTGTTGGTGCTGGAGGTCCGCCCGTCCGCCGAACTGGAGGAGTATCCGATCGCCAGCTGCGGGGTCAGCCCGCCGGGCACCGGCGGCACCCGCATCGGGTACGACCAGGTGAAGTCGCCGGAGTTCCCCCCGCCGTTCCAGGTCGCCGTCGCGGCCAGCGGCGTCGCACGGTAGTCGCCGAACGCGCTCGCGGGACCGGCTTCGGCGGCGAGTACCGCCGAACCGGCCGGGATATCGGCGGTTAAAGTTTTGGATTCGGCGTCGTTGTCCGCGTGAACCGGCGTGGCAGTGCGGCACTCCTCCACGTCGGGAGTGGTCAGCGCGCATCTCGGCAGCCGGACGAGCCGAAGGCGGGAGTCGTATGAGCCGCCGTAGGCGCGGGTGATCCCGTCATAGGGCACCCGTACCTGGGCGGGGCCGGGGCTGTCGACGGTGAACAGCAGTCCGCCCACTCCGGCCTTCGCCGCGGCGCCCCTGCCGAGCACGCGCACCTGAGCATTCCCCGTCGCGTGCACCACGGCGGCGTCGTTCGCGGACGGTCGCCGGGGCCGCGGCGCACTCTCGCCCGTCGCGGGGTCGGGGGTGCGCGGACGGACCGGCACGCGCTCTCCCCGCACCGGCTGATCGTCGACGACCTCCGGCGGCCCTTTGACGACCGGCTCCGAGTAAGCCGGTGGGGCATGGAGGAGGTTTGCCATCAAGATGGCGACCGCCGTCGCGGCCAACGATGTTTTTCCTGCCAGCACAGAACCCTCCCCTGAGCCGGTGACCGAGGACGGGAGTAGAGGACGGCGAGAAGAGCGAATTCACCGGCCGAATCTGGCCGACGCGCAAATGTTAGAAAAAAGGGGCAGTTTCAGCGTCTAGCCAAAGTTGGACATTTGACTCCACCCACACGCATACATTTCAGGCCGCCTCAACCTGAGGAGTACAACCAGGGGTGGATGCGTAGTGAGTCGGCGGGACCTTTCAGACAGTGACCTTGACCGTGGCCGACCTTCGCAGAGATCTCACCGATGATGGACAGGTGGGCAAGGCAGACAGACCTCGATCGATCGGCCGAAGCGGCGCTAGTGCCGCATCAGGCCACGTTTGCCCTCTTGACGATGCGGCGTAGGCGAGGGTTATCGGTGTTGCGGTTTCGCCAGGCGATGTAGCGGCGGATCATGCTGCCCTGCTCGCGGTGGCCGGCGTGGTCGGTGCCGTTGAGGGTGAACTCGCGCGATGCGGTGAACTGCTCGCCCAAGACCGGCATCGTGCGTTCATGGACCTGGTCGAACAGGTCATGACCCAGGAGCCGTATGCCTCGGCCAAGCGGGTGTTCTGGATCGTGGACAACGGCTCCTCTAACTGTGGCAGGGCCGCCGCCGACCGGCTGGCCGACCGCTCCCCCAACGCGGTGATGATCCACACGCCCGTGCACGCCTCCTGGCTGAACCAAGTGGAGATCTTCTTCTCCATCGTGCAGCGCAAGGTCGTCACAAGAGAGACCACTTAGTCGTGGTGGTCCCAGCGGTTGCCGGCGCCGGGGGGCGACTTGGCCGCAGGCGCTACCGCCCCCCGCAGGACCGAGCGACAGTGACGTTCTTGAACGAGCTCTCCGTGGATGCGTAAAGCCCGACGCCGCCGCTGCGCACAACGGTGTCGCGACCCTTCAGGATCTCAACGCCGTTCAACGTCACGGTGATGCGGTCGCCGTGAATCGCCGCACCCAGTCGCACGGGACCTGTCAACGGGTTGCTGATGGATGCCTTGGCCACTGTGACGGGACCCGACGCGTGAGCCTCGCGGATGATGCTCGCGTACTGGGTTCGGTTGCTCGTCTTGCCTACGTGGATCCGATACCCGTACGCGTCCGTGGTGTCTCGCAGCGAGATTCCTGCGTTACCGACGGATCCGTCGATCGTGACCGTGGTCTCCACGACATAGTCGCACGCCTCGGAGAAGCGCGTCGGCAGTGTCGAGTCGGCCAGTACGTGCGCCCGGCCACCGGCAGGCGTGAGGCGCAACTTGCCCGAGGCGACGGACACGGACCCTGTTATTCCTCGCCAGCTGGCCTGATCGAGCCCTTCTCTGATCACGATGTTGTCGAAGGTCGCGGCCCGCCGATGCGTGAAGGCGGCGGCACCACCCGTCGGCAACTGTCCGTCGTCCGCGGAGATCGACGTATCGCCGACTTTGGCGCTCAGATGCTTCCCGATCGCGGATACGACCAGCTTGTGCGGGACGTTGGCGCCGATCGGCAGTGCGGTCTCCGCGAGAACCGTGGTCGTCGAGTTGTATATCTTCACGAGCTTCAGCGTCGCTCCCGACGTGGAGTTGAGCACTTCGGCCCGGTAGTAGTTGCGGGAATCGTGGTAGCGGAACGCGAGACCGGTACGGGCCGTCGTCTGGCCGCGTACCCCGGGAACGATGTCCGCGGCCATGACCACGTCATCGGGTACGTCGTGCAGCGCCGCGAACGACACCATGTCCGCAGTCGAGGTCTGTGCCAGCTGCGTGTCCGGCTGTGCGCCGGTCAGCGCCCAGGTCCCCTGGACCGGCGTCCAGCCGCCAAAGGATCCGTTGAAGTCATGGACGGTGCGGTCCAGGCCGGCATCGTCGAACTCGTCGTTGAGCACGGGTGCCGGGGCAAAGTGTTCGTCGAGTGACACGGTGATGAGGTTGCCTGTGCGGGTGAACGCGATCGGGGTGTCGTTCACCGTCACCGCGTTCGCGTTCGGCGCGTTGATGGAGAGCGTGCCGGTGAACGGGTCCCCGAGCGAGATCCGGGCGGTCGTGCCGCGCAGCTCCACACTGATATCGGACACCGGTGCGGATGCGCTGATAACGGTGTTGTCCTGGTCGATCAGCGACGACCCTCTGGTCAGCGCGTACCTGGTGAGCCCGCCGCCCGAAGCACGCTCGAGGTACGCGGTCTCGGCGTTGGTCGTGGCGGCCCCGAACGCCCTCGACGAGGGAGTCGCCTCGCGCGAAAGGTAGAAGCGTCCGGTCGCGTCCGGCAGGGCGATCTCCATCGCCGTCGCCACGGAGTGACTCACCCCGGGCATGGCGATGCGCTTCGCCGTCACCGAGGGCGCCGCGCCGGGCTCACCGGGAACCACGACCGTGTCCAGTCCCGTCGGCCCGGTGGAGGACCAGTCGTACGACAGGTAGTCGACGTCGGTGAGTACCTGCTCGCCGACGCGTACGGCGCCATTCTTGTGGACCCTGGGGGTTACCGCGGCGCCGGCCGTTGCCACCGGGATGAGCTGCACGCCGGCAACGGGTGCGGCTCCGGGCACGGTGTCGAACCCGACCGTGGCGGCCTTCGTCGTCGGATTGACGGTCACCGGATCACCGGGGAAGTGCCAGAGCTGCCGGTACTTGTGCGCGGCGGTGTCACCGGTGAGGTCGTCGGAGACCACCCAGAAGCCGGGCTTGACGAAGTAGACCGCGCGATCGTGCTCGACCGGCCGGTAGCCCATCGCCGCACCGCGGTAGATGTCGAGGCCCGCGTTCGAGCGCCACAGCGACGTTGTGCGGGGGACGCCGGCGGTCTGCGGACGTCCGTCGACCTCGATGGTGTTGTGCGCCTCGGTGGTACGGCGCATCCAGTCGTTCGTCGGAGTCGCGCTGTAGTCCCCCACCCCGGAGTCGACGATCAGCGGACGCCCGTACGCCGCCATCACCAGGCTGAGGTCGTCCGGATGCCGATGCGAGGCGGTGTAACTGGAATTCTGGTTGTTGATCAGCATGTACCGGGCATCGGCGTCCCACCCGGAACGCTGAACCGCGAAGCTGATCGGAAACACCGTGGACGACAGCGTCGGGGCGGTCCCCTGCGTTCGGCCGGAGGCGACCCAGGTGAAATCGGGCCAGGAGTTGCGTACACCGCTCCTGCGAATGGCCGACGTACCCGCGTAGTTGTTCGGCGTGTCGCCGATCGCCGCGGGTTCAAGATTCGGCTGACGGGTCGCGAACAGCGAATCCGCGATCCAGTCCGCCCCCTGGACGAGCGACTCAGGAACGGTTCGCCCGTTGGCATCCGCGACTGCTATGACGGAGTTGAGCATATCCGCCACGTATGCCTGATAGTTGAACGCCGGCTCGCGGTACACACCGTCGCCCTTCAAGTGCGCGCGCAGGAACCGCTCGGCCGAGCGCACCGCGAACCACTCCCAGCCAGGCGATGACGAGAACTCGGGCAGGAACACGGCTGCCGCGTGGACGGAGCGGGCCATCGACACGTACCAGTTGTTTCCGACATGTATCTGCATCACGCCGACGAGGAAGTCCGTCGTGGCGTGCACGCCGGACAGGTACGCCACGAGATCGCTCGCGTCGATGCCAGGATCGGTCCGGAACACGGAGAACGCGCTGACCAGCTGGGCGAGCCGCTTGGCTGCCGACAGGTTGCGGCCCTGCGGCCAGCTCTGATTGTCGGCGAAGAAGTCCAGCGAGATGTCCATCCACGCCGCCGCGTACGCCGCACGCTTTGCCGGGTCACTCTCGGACACGTAGGCGTATGTCAGTTTGGGCATGAACGTGAAGTCGCTCATCAACGTCTGCGCGCCGCCCGGGGTGGTCTGCGTCCCACCCCAAAGGTCCTGCCAGTCGACGTCGATCCGCTGCTCGGCGCTGTTGTAGAAGTTGCGAGTCTCGGAGCCGAACCGGAAGATCCCCGCCGCGAGTTCGTCGGGGCCCGAGTCGCCACCGCCCAGGCCCTCGGCCGGAGCCGGGTACTGGACGTCGGCGCGGCCCGCGTAATACACCTTGAGCTCGCTCGCGGCGCCCGCTTCATCACCGGCGGCCAGCTTGGCCGCCACCGCGCCGAGCCCCGGGCGCGTCAGGTCGAGCAGCCCGCCGAGATCCGACATGTCGGCGACGGCGGCACTGCCCGGCGACAGAACCGCCGCCACCAGAGCCAGCACGACCGCCACACGGACCCGACAACGCGTGTACCAACGAAACGTGCTCCGTCTCACCACTGTCTTCTCCCTAACCCCGTGAGAGTGTCAGCTGAGTCCACGTCAACCACCCGCCTGCTCCTCGTACTCGGCCTTGATCTTGTTGCCCACCCGGTCCATGAACTTCTTGACGGCCGGCTGCCACGCCGAGACGGGCTTGTTCCCCAGCTGGATCTCCAGCAGCACCGAGTCCAGTTCCTGCTGCTCGCTGGCAGCCTTGCTGGCGGCGGTCTCCGAGTACAGCCCGAGGGTCGGGTCCGCGACGGCAAGCGGGACGCCGGCGACCTGGTGGTCGTGCTGGTCCTGTACGGCCTGGCGGTTGCCCGGCTCGTAGATGACGGGCGATGCTTCGGCGAGGTACCGCACCGGCAGGAACACCTGGCTGCGCCCGCTCTCGGTGAGGGTCGGGTCGGAGCCGTCGCGGGTGAACGTCTGGCCCTCGACGCCGTACCGGAGGGCCAGGTACTCGCTGCTGCCGAAGGGTGAGCACAACCAGTCGAGGACCTTGAGGATCTGCTTGATCCGGTCGGCGTTGTCGGTCTTGGCTACAGCGGTGAAACTGGACAGGGTCGGGCCGGGCGTGCGTACCTGCGTCCCTGTGCCGTCGCGGGTGGGCGAGAGCATGCCGGTCAGGCGGAAGCCGGGCACGTCTTTCGCCTGGCCGTAGAACTTGCCCCACCCGGCGTAC
The DNA here is from genome assembly GCF_039871515.1 of Nonomuraea sp. B1E8. Lineage (NCBI taxonomy): Bacteria > Bacillati > Actinomycetota > Actinomycetes > Streptosporangiales > Streptosporangiaceae > Nonomuraea > Nonomuraea sp. B1E8. The sequence goes on from NZ_JBDPLS010000005.1 coordinate 133,348, forward strand.
CCGCCGATGGTGAACGAGGTCGTGCCGGCCAGCATCCACCCGTTGCGCTTCGTGTTGGGCGCGCCCGCGTGGTCGGGATGCACCACCCCCGACTTCACCAGCTCGACGGTGTCCTCGAGGGCCTGCATGAACTGCGGTGTCGTCCCGGAGTGGGTGAAGACGCCACCTTCGGCCTGCCAGACGCCGGCGCCGCCGGGCCAGTTGCCGGTGATCCCGTTCATCTCAAGGATCGTGTTGAACGGGATCTGTCCGAACGCCCACCGACCGGCCCGCTCGTCGGTCAGCGCGACCGCCATCTCCTTGAACTCGGCCCATGAATCGGGCTGGAGGCTGAGTCCTGCCTTGGCCAGCAGGTCGGCCCGGGTGTACAGCACGGTGCCGATCCGTGCCCGCGGCACGGGGATGCCCCAGATCCGCTGGTCGTAGACGGTGCTGCGCCAGGCATCGGTGGGCAGGGCGGCGAGGTTCGGGTAGGCGAGGACCGCGTCCCCGGACAGGTACTCGGTGAGGTCGGTGAATGTCGCCTTCAGCATGGCCGGCATCTGCTGGACAACGCCCTGGATAGCCACCATGTCGGGCAGATCGCCACCGGCAATGGTCGTGGCGACCTTGCTCTTGTAGTCAGTCGAGGCGACGTACGTGATCTTCAGTTCGGTGCCGAGTTTGCTGTTGAGGTTCTGCCAGTAGGGGTTCGAGCCGAGCGCGGGGGCGATCGGGTCGTAGGTGTACGTCAGTGCCGTGACGGCTTCGCCCTGCACCGGTTGTGATGCGGCGCTGGAGGCGCCCGGGTAGGTGAAGTATCCCGGCGACACCCCGGCCGGCTCGGCGGCCAGGTCGGGCGTGGCCGCGGTGACGGGCTTGTAGGTGGGCAGCTTGACCGACCCGGTCGAGCTGTTCGGCGAACTCGGGCTGCCGTCGCCGCAGGCCCCGAGCAGCGGGGCCAGCCCCGTTGCCGCGCCGAGTGCCAGGACGCGGCGGCGGCTGAAGGTGGGTGCCATGACGTTCCCTTTCCACATGGCGTGGACGATCGGTCAGCCCTTGACGGCGCCGACCATGAGTCCCTTGGCGAAGTGCTTCTGAATGAAGGGGTAGACGAACAGGATGGGCAGGACGGAGATGACAAGAATCGCCATCTGGACGGAGATTTGTGGTGGCAGGTTCTCCAGGTTCGAGCTGAGCTGGTCGGACCCGATCGGGGTGTTGTTGACGACGTAGGTGCGCAGCACCAGTTGCAGCGGCCACTTCTCCGACGACTGGAGGTACAACATCGCGGAGAAGAAGGCGTTCCAGTACGCCACCGCGTAGAACAGCCCGATCACGGCGACGACCGCCTTCGACAGTGGCAGGACGATCCGCAGCAGGATGCGCATCTCCCCGGCACCGTCCATATAGGCGCTTTCCCGCAGCTCGCGGGGGATTTCCTGGAAGAACGCGCGCATGACGATGACGTTGAACGCGTTCACCAGCACCGGCAGGATCAGTGCCAGGTAGCTGTCCAGCAGGCCGAGCTGTTTGACCGTCAGGTACATCGGGATGATGCCCGGGTTGAACAGCAGGGTGAACACCGTCATCAGCAGGATCGGCTTCTGCAGCAACGAACCCGGCCGTGACAGCGCGTACGCCAGAGCGATCGTGGCGACGAGGCTGAGTGCCGTGCCGGCCGCGGTGATGCCGGCGCTCACCAGCAGCGCACGGGTGACGATTCCGCCGGACAGGACGGCCCGGTAGGAGTCCAGCGTCGGTTCGTTCGTCCACAGCACGAAGCCGCCCGCCCTGTTGACCTCCTCCGGGGAGGCGATGCTGGTCACGAGCACCGCCCAGAACGGCACCAAGACCGCCAGGCAGCCCAGGCCGAGCACGAGTCCTCGCGCACCGACCCCCAGCTTGCTGGGCTCGCCCATCCAGACCGGACGCCGGCTGCGGCCCGAGCGTGGCCTTGTGCGCGCGGCGTGGCGCGCCACGGACACCCCGGTCGGCACAGATCGGCTCGTCATTTGGCGTACACCCCCTGCTCGCCCAGGGCGTGGGCCAGCCGGTTGGCACCGAGCACGAGCGCGACACCGACCATGCCTTTGATCAGCCCCACCGCGGCCGCGGTGCCCCAGTCGCCGCCGACGATCCCGTGGTTGTAGACATAGGTGTCGAGTACTTCACTGGCACCGGCACCGACCTGTGCCTGCTGCAGGATGATCTGCTCGAACCCGACGGACAGCGAGTCACCGAGCCGCAGAATCAGCAGCAGGACGATCACCGGGCGGATGGCGGGCAGGGTCACGTGCCACAGGCGGCGAACCGCCGAGGCGCCGTCCATCACCGCGGCCTCCATCTGAGCCGGATCCACTCTGGACAGTGCGGCGAGGAAGATGATCGTCGACCAGCCGGTGTCCTTCCAGATCACCTGTGATGTGATCATGAGTTTGAACAGCTCGGGTACGCCGACGATGGTGAACGTTGACAGGTCGGCCGAGCGCAGCCAGGCGTTGAGCATCCCGCCGTTGCCGAACATCTGCTGGAACAGGGCGACCACGATGACCCAGGACAGGAAGTGCGGCATGTAGAGGATCGACTGGGCGAGGCGTTTGAGCCGTTCACTGATGGTCGCGTTCAGGATCAACGCGAGGCAGATCGGCAGCGGGAACACGAAGACCACCTGGATCAGCGTGATGATCAGCGTGTTGACGAGTGCGTTGAGGAACACCGGGTCGCCGGTGAGCACCGGCTCGAAGTTGTCCAGCCCGACGTACGGGCTGTGCCAGATCCCGAGGAACGGCTGGAAGTCCTGGAACGCGATGACGTTCCCGCCGAGCGGCAGATAGTGGAACAGCAGCAGCACCGTGACCCCGGGAAGCGCCAGCAGCAGCAGGACCCGGTCGCGCCGCCAGCGGTCGCGCAGGCTACGCATCGCCGGTCCCCGCCGATATGGGCCGGCCTGCTACGCAGGCTTCCACCGCCGCCCGCAGCCGGTCGTCGGCATTGGCCGCGACCCTCCTGCTCCGGGCGACCGCGGGAGCCGGGTCGGTGGCGATGTCGGTGACCGCCGTGACGACCGTCGCCGCGGCACGATGGTCGAGCTCGATCACCAGGTCTGGGGCGCCGAGGTCGGCGAACATCTGAGATTTCGTGGTCTCGGTCGGCTGCCGAAGGTAGACGGTCGGGATCGCATGTCGTGCGGCCAGGATCGGCGAATGACACTCCATGCTGACCACCAGCGACGAGACGGCGTAGACCCCGGTCGCCTCCTCCAGCGGCCAGTACCGGTCCAGGAGCCGGACCTGAGCGAGCGTCTGTGGACTGAGCAGGCTGGGAAGCTGCTCGTGAGCGAGCTCGACGGCATAGCTCATCTCGGGCACCACGACGGCCGGCAGGCCGCTGACGCGTACCCAGGTCTCGATCGCCGCCGCCAGCACCGCCAGGTCGTGCGTCACGGTGGCCCGGTTGACCGCGTCGCGCCGCATCTGCTCGCGGGTCGGTTCCGTGCCGTAGATCTTCGCATAGGGGGCGTAGCGCAGCCGCGGAACGAAGCAGGCGAACCGACCGGGCTGCAGGCCGAAACCCTCCAGCAGGCGAGCGGCGGCGACGGCGTCAGTGTGGTCGAACGCGAACGTGCCATCCGGCCCGAAGGCGAGGTCGGGCCCGGTTATCTTCTGGCCGCGCAGGGTGGCCAGGGTCAGCGTTTCGCGGCAGTACACGAAGTCGGCGCTGTCGAAACGGTCCTTGACGTCGTCCTCGAGATAGGACGGTGGGAGCAGATCGACCATCTGTGCCAGCTCCGGCAGCGTCGCCATGGTCGGTGGGCACAGCGGATCCACGGTGATCCCGAAGTACCCATACGGGCGGCCCACGTGCTCGCGCCACCAATCGATCTCGGTGCTCTGGAAGGCGTCGGCGCCCGATCCGTGCATCAGGACGTCCGCGCCGTCGATGGCGGCGGCCAGCTCCGGGGTGCTCGGCCCGTCCGCGCCGAGAGTGCCATCGACGACGCGCACGTCGGGAAACGCGTGCCGCAGCATGGATCGTTCGCGCTCCTCCAGCCGCACCGGCCAGAGGATGACCTCGACCTCGGGGGCGAACCGCTGAAACGCCCGCACCACGCCAGGGGAGTGAGCCACGTCGCCGATGTTCACCGTCGCCCAGGAGGACCGCAGGAGGACGGTGCGACGTGTCGATGTCATATATACTCCTTGTTGACGTAACGTTAATTCAAAATAGGGATGGTGAGACGTTACGTCAAGAACCGAGGAGGCTTTCACCATGGCAACGCAACGTGACGTCGCACGGGCGGCTGGGGTGTCACTCGCCGTGGTGTCGGCGGTGGTCAACGGCACGAGCCACACCCGGATGAAGGAATCCACCCGCACCCGGGTGCTCCAGGCGATGCAGCAATTGGGCTACCAGCCGAACCAGACGGCGCGCTCGCTGCGGCTCAACCAAACCGACATGATCGCGATGATCCTCAACAAGATCGACAACCCGGTCTACGGACCGCTGCGGCATGGGGTCTACGAGGCGGCGGCGGAGCACGGCGCGACGGTCCTGCTGGGCGATGCCGAGACGATGCGCTCCGGCAGCCAGTTCCTGACCCGGCTGCTCAGCCAGGGCACGGTCGACGGTATCTTGATCCGCGGCGAAGGGCTGCTGGACGACGACGTGATGGCTGAACTCCGCTCCCACCCCAAGCCGATCCTCATCCTGGAACATGCACTGGACCATCCCTGGATCGACGTAGACGATCGCCGGGCGGGCGAGATCGCGACGCGGTTCCTGGTCAACCTCAGCCACCGCCACGTCGTCTTCGTCGGGGGTTCGGGATACCTTTCCCAGCAGCGCTACCTGGGCTACCAGCAGGCGATGGACGCCGCCGGCCTGACACCGGCTCCGCACCTGGCCACCGGGTTCGGTGAGCAGGCCGGCGCCGACGGGCTCCGGCAGGCCATGCAGGCGGCAACCGCGCCGACCGCCATCGTCGTCAACAACATCATGAGCGCCGTCGGGGTCCTGGCCGCCGCACGCGACCTCGGCATCGCCATCCCCGACCAGCTGTCAGTGGTCGGCATCCACGACGTCGACCTGATGCGACACCTGCGCCCGGCCGTCACCGCAGTCCGGATGCCCATGTACCAACTCGGCCGGGCCGGCGTCGAGGCGCTATACGACCTGATCGCGGGGCGGCCAAGCGCAGGCGGTGTCATCACCGACCCCGAACCCGAACTGGTGATCCGTGACTCAGCGACCGCTCCGACCCGGATCCGCGATTAGCGTTCGCGTGATCGCCCGCGGCTCATATCGATTGTCGTCAGCCTATGTAGGGATATCACCCCGCCGATGATTGCTCGGCGGGTGCTCATCGGCATCCGATACGGCATAACACTGGACGTCATTCATGGACATTTTGAATGGCGGCAGGTGGTGGCGGCGACCCGGTCCAGCAGGGCGATCACGGCGGTGTTGTCGTGGGCCGAGGCGGCCAGCATGACCACGGCGATGACCAGGCCCAGCACGTCCACCGCCAGGCCGCGTTTCCTCCCCGGTACGCGCTTGGCCGCGTCTTTTCCGGTGGTGGAGGCGGGGACCCCGGCCGCGACGTGGACGCTCTGTGCGTCCAGCACGACCAGGCTCGGGTCGGCTGATCGTTTCTTCTTCTCCCGCAGATGCCAGCGCAGCAGGTCGTGGATCGTCTTGTCGGTGCCGTCATCGCGCCGCTTGGCTAAGTAGTAGTACGCCGCGCTCCTGGGCGGCAGGTCGTGCGGCAGATAGCCCCACTGAACGCCGGTTCGTCCCCCGACCACCACCCCCGCCAAGTTGATGGCGGAGTGGTGGTCATCGTTATTACCTGTAGTACTACCGCCGGGTATAGTTGGCGATCCCAGCCACGATTGGATACCCGAAGTCATTCTTGTGAAGGACGTTGATGTAGAATTCGCCGTTCCCCACGACAACGAAATTTCGGGACGAGGGCTGCCTTGTCTGAATGGTTGCCACAACGCGGTTTGTGCGGGCATTGAGAATGTCGATCTTTACGAGTTTCCCGAAGGTCTCTCCCCAGCTGATTAGCACCCATCGCGCACTGCGGTGAGCCTCAACGGGCCGTCCCTTCGTCGTGCAGGTGTTTCTATGCGCCTGCGTGGCGCAGGTCTGCTTGTCGTAGGGTTTGGCCTGGGCTGGATGAGTCGCCCCGGCCAGAACCGCCCCCGCCGCCACAGTCGCGAGGCCTATTTTGACGAGCTGACGAATCATGATCCCTCCTTCGTGTGCCCCTGAACAGTTGCGACCTCTAGCGTGAGAGCAAGGTGTCATAAGTCCGTCATAACGAGCTATCCGCGGACTTTCGAATGCTCACGTGGGCCCGGGCGGCACGGTGAAGGCGACCACGAGCGTCGCCCGTTCAGGCGCCGACGGCGTCCATGGCGCGCTGGAGGATGGCTTCGACAGGTGTCTCAGGGGCGCTGGCGGCCCAGGCGGTGATGGCGGCGTCTACGCATCCGAGGGCGGCGGCGATCAGCGCGAAGGGGCGTGGATCCAGCGCGTCGGTGGGATCGGAGCCCAGCCGGCGCGCCAGTTCCGGCCGGAGGAGCGCGTACCAGCGGGCGTTCTTCTCGTGGTGTGGGGCCGCCAGCGCCGGGGCACTGCTGACTAGCTTCGCCATTTGTCGGCCCCGCTCGGGATCTGCGGCGTATCGGTCGACTAGCGTGCCCAGGGCGTGGCGGAGGGCATCCCAGACCCGTTCGTCGGTGGGCCGGGCCCGCAGGGCGTGGAGCAGTTGGTCGCCGGCGTCCGCGACGTCTCCCAGGATGGCGTTCTCCGGGGTCCTGATGGCCGGGGAGCGCGTCAATCAGGAGTGACGGGAACTCCAGGGCCGCTCGTGAACCCTTTGTCCAGCGAGAGTCCCCGAATGTATGGACATGACACGGGTTTTGGCCGTAGAAAGACAGTTCATATCCGGGCTCGAAAAAAGGGGGCGGGCGATAGCCGGAGCGACCACTGGAGCACGGCCGGCGCGGGGGCTCGGCGGCCGTCGCCCTCGCAGATCCGGACCTGAGCACGCGAGCCTGGCCCGGCGCCTCCGGTCACCGCTTGCGTACGAACGTCACCCGGCGCGGGCGTGACCGCACGCCGGCCGCGCGCTGACGCTCGATCTCGCGGCGAGGAAGCACCTGAAAGCACGGTGAGAAGCACGCAGGCAAGTCCTCGGCGAGGCCCGTCCCGGCCCCGTAAGGCCCGGCGGTCATAGCCGATCCACCAGGAGGAGAAGATGATGCACAGCGACAGAGAGACGGACCCGCTGGACCCCGCGTACACCGACGTCCCGGCTACGAAGATCAATCCTCACATACCTCATCCCGCTCGGATATATGACTACTTACTGGGCGGCAAGGACAACTTCGCCTCCGACCGTAAGGCCGCCGAGGCGCTCATCGAGATGTCGCCGGGCACGCGTGAGGGCGTGCGCGCCCATCGTGCCTTCGTGGGCCGGGCCGTGCGGTATCTGGCGGCCGAGGCGGGCATCACCCAGTTTCTGGACATCGGCACCGGGATCCCGACCCAGGACCCCACCCACACGATCGCCCAACAGGCCGTACCTGAGGCCCGTGTGGCTTATGTGGACAACGACCCGATCGTTCTGGTGCACGGCCGCGCCCTGCTGACCGGTGACCCGGCAGGTTCGACCGCAATGATCGAGGCAGACCTGCGGCAGCCGGAGAAGATCCTGTCCGATCCCGCGGTCCAGGGCGTGCTCGACTTCACCCGTCCCGTGGCCGTCATCCTGGCCGGAGTCCTGCACTTCATCACCGACGAGGAGAACCCGTACGGGGTGGTCGAGCAGCTCAAGGCCGCGGTGCCCAGCGGCAGCCACCTGCTGCTGTCGCACATCACGCTCGACTTCGCCGACCACCTGAGCCGCGAGGAGGCCACCAAGCCGTACGACAACAGCTCCGCTCCCATGGTGCCGCGCACCCACGACGAGACGCTGCGCTTCTTCGAGGGCTGGGACCTGGTGGACCCGGGCCTCGTCGAGGTGGTGACGTGGCGGCCGGACCCGGTCGAATATCAGGAACAGATTCCCGGCGGCCACGCCTGGGCCTACGGTGGCCTCGCGATCAAGCCTTGAGCACTGCGGGTGGGCCGCCGGCCCACGCGGCCCGGCAGGCCGTCGGGTTCCTGTCCCAGTCGATCAGATCATCTTCGATCGCCTGCCCCAGACCGGACAACTGCACTGACTCAGCAACACCGGAACCGATCCACAGGCATTGGCCCTTGCTCCGTCCCGACGATCGCCTGATCGTCTTGTGCAGTCCGCTGGAGGCCGCGGCTCACCGGCTCTCGCGCGCCGCCCAGGTGGGCAACCCCGTGCACGGCCTCGATGAGGAAGCGACCGCGTTCGGTGAGATGGTAGAGCACCTGCACGGGCATGGAAGGCACTACGTCGCGGCGGATCAGCTTGTGTGCCTCCAGCTCCCGCCGCCGTACGGTCAGCATGCGGTCCGAGATACCGGCGACCATGCGCCGGTACTCACCGAACCGGTGTGCGCCTCGCGCTCCGGCGTACAGAATGGCCCGTGTCCCGCTGAGCGGCCCCACCGGTCGGACTTCCAGAACTTCAGCGTGTGCCACCTTGGGCAGCGCCAGAAGTGCCTCCCAAGCCGGCCGTGCGCGCTCGCACACGAGGGCGGCCCGGCCGGCAGCATCTCGGGGCAGCGACACGCGTGAGCGCGCCGTACAGGGTCGGCCTGTTCCGAGCGGACGCATCCCGCTACCCGGACGATCCCGAATTCGGCTGCCTGGCCGCGGACATGTGCGCCACGAGCCCTGCCTTCGCGCTTCGGAGCGGACCACCCGATGAGCGCGTCACGGACGACCGGTCCTGAGCCCCTGCGGCTCGTCGGCATTCCACTCCCAGCCGGTGATCGTGGCGCGCATCAGGCGGGCCGCGGTCGACAGGTGGCTGTCGGCGCCCCAGTACAGGGTGACCGTGCGGCGGCAGTCGGGCTCGTCGACGGCGATCCAGGCGCCGGCGGTGCGCACGGCGACGCGGCGGGCGAACGCGGGGACGAGCCCGATGCCGAGCCCCGCGCTGATCAGCTCCGCGATGGCGCTGGGCTCGTCGCTCTCGCAGACGATTCTCGGGGTGAGGCCGCGTGCGGCGAAGAGGCTATCGAGCAGCCGGCGGATCCAGTGCCCCTTGCGGGCGGTAACGAAGGGCTGGCCGGCGAGCTCGCAGATGCTCACGCGGTCGCGGCTCGCCAACGGGTGATCGAGTGGCGTGCCCACTCCCACGGCCTCGTCGAACAGCCGCGCGGACGCCAGGCCTTCGGCGTGGATCGGCCGCGAGGCGACGCACAGGTCGACGTCCTGGGCCCGCAGGTGGCGGGACATCTCCTCGGCCGCCATCCAGTGCAGCCCGAACTCGACGCCGGGGTGATCGCGCTTGAAGGCGGCCAGCGGCCCGGCAAGGGTGAGGAACGTCTCCGAGGCCAGCCGCACACTGCCCACCCCGTCGCTGACGGCCTCGGCGACGGCCCGCCGGCCCCCGTCGAGCTCACCGAGCGAGCGCTCGACGTACCCCAGGAAGAGCCTGCCCGTGGTGTTCAGCCGCAGCCGGTCGGCGCGGTCGAACAGTGGGGCACCCAACTCGCTCTCCAACCGGCCGATGGTACGGCTCAGCGACGGCTGGGCGACGCGAAGCTCCTCGGCCGCGCGGCTGAGGTGCTCCAGCCGGGCCACCACCACGAACTGCCTGAGCATGTTCAGGTCCATCATGACTCCCGATACATAGCATCATAGCAATATTAATCTTAGACAAGATAACGCGAAGTTCATATCGTCGATGGTGCTCGAATCGGGAACGAAGTGAGGAGGGTGGTCCCTCATGGCCACCGCGGCCGACATGGAGCAACCCACGCCATCGACGGAATGGACGGGGTGGGCGCTGCGTGCGGTGGTCAGCGCGCACGTCGTGACGATCGCCGGGCAGCCGGTGTTCGCCGGGGTGTACCTGACCGGCGACTACGACAGCCTGCGCTGGCACGCGATCGGCGCCGACGTGGTTACATCTATCGGCTACCTGCAGGTCATCGCTGCGATCATGGTCTGGGTACGGCTGCGCCGGGCGGGGCCGTTCCTGGCCACGATGGCGGTGGTGGTCGCCGAGAATGCGCAGTACTTCGCCGGGCTGGAAGGCGCGCTGTGGTTGCACATCCCGCTGGGCGTGATGACCGTCGTGGCGCTGGTCGTGCAGTTCATCGCCGTCTGGCGGCGGCCCCTCCTGCGGCGGGAGGCCCACGATGTGCGAGCATGACGAGGGCCGCGGCCTGAGCAGGCGGCGAGTGCTGGGCATCGGCGGGGCGCTCGGGCTGGTGGCGGCCACCGACCTGTCCGTCTCGGCCGCGCTGGCCCGCCGGCCGCCGGTCACCGGCGCCGAACTGCGCAGCGCCGTGCCGCTGCCGCCTCCGTACCAGGTGCCGCTGCCGATCCCGCGCACGCTGAAGCCGGTCGGCGCCGACCGGTACGAGATCGTCCAGCGAGAAGCGACCGCGGAGATCCTGCCCGGTGTCAGGACGCCGCTGTGGACGTACGAGGGTACTTTCCCCGGGCCGACGATCGAGTCGCGCCGCGGCCGCCCGGTCACCGTGACACACTGCAACGAACTGCCCGTGCCGACGGTCGTGCACCTGCACGGCGGGCGGACACCGGCAGCCTCCGACGGGTACCCCACTGACCTCGTCCTGCCCCAAGGCTGGGCGCCGCCCGCCGTGCACGGTTCGGGGCACGGTTCGGGGCACGGCATGCACGACCCGCGGGCGATCGTGACCGAGCTGACGCGCGACTACACCTTCCCACTCGACCAGCGGCCAACGCTGCTGTGGTACCACGACCACCGGATGGACTTCACCGCCCCCGCGATCTGGCGTGGCCTGGCCGGGCTGCACATCGTCCGCGACGACGCCGAGGACGCGCTCGGCCTGCCCGCGGGGCCGCGTGAGCTGCCCCTTATGATCGCCGACCGCGCCTTTGCCGCCGACGGCGGCCTCGCCTATCCTGCTCTCGACCCCGCCCTGCGGGAACGGCCTGGCGTGCAGGAGCCGTACCTGGCGGGGGTGCTCGGCGACGTGATCCTGGTGAACGGCGCCCCGTGGCCCGTGCACGAGGTGGACGCCGCCCGTTACCGGCTGCGCGTCCTGAACGCCTCCAACGCCCGCCACTACGAGCTCGAAGCGGTCGGCGACGACGGGCGGCGGCTGGACCTCGTCCAGATCGGCGCCGACCAAGGGCTGCTCGCAGCGCCGGTCACGCACCGGCTGCTGCCGATCGCCCCGGCCGAACGTTACGACCTGATCGTCGACTTCTCGAGTGTCCCGGTCGGCGGGCGCGTCAGGTTGCTCAACCGGCTGGGCTCTGGACGTACCAGCGACGTCATGGCCTTCCGCGTGGCGCGCAAGGCCGCCGACGACAGCCGCGTCCCCGGCACGCTATCCACCGACCTGCCGGGCTGGCGCAGGTCGGACGCCGTCAGGGTGCGTGACTTCGCCTTCCGTACCGGGCACATGCACAGCGGGCGTGGCTGGCTCATCGGCGGGCTGCCGTTCGACCCCGCCCGCACCGACGTCACCGCCAGGCTCGACGACGTCGAGGTGTGGCGGCTGATCGCCGACGTCCACCATCCCGTCCACCTGCACCTGGTCGGCTTCCGCGTACTCTCGCGCAGCGGTCGGCCACCCCTGCCCTACGACGCCGGCCTCAAGGACACCGTCTCCCTGCGTCCCGGCGAATCGGTGGAGATCATCACTCGCTTCGACGGTTACCGCGGCCGTTACCTGTTCCACTGCCACAACGCCGAGCACGAGGACATGGGCATGATGGCCAACCTTGAGATCACCTGACGAGGTCCGCGGTCGGCTGGCGCAGCGGGCAGGAGCGAGGAGCCGGTCGTAGGTGTGGTTGTCGGGGCTGAGGATCTGGTCGCCTTCCGGCTGTTCGATCGGTGTATGAATCCCGATCCCAGCGCCGTCGTAGCCGCTGTCGGCGAGCGTCGGCACCGGCCAGGCGCCGCCGGCGGGGGCGGCGGATGATCCCGTACTGAACTCGGACAACCTGATGTCCGGTCACCAGTACGTGGTCTGCGGCGACTCGCGCTGGCCCAGGTCGATCCGTACGTACCAGCGCGCCGTCGAGGCCGATCGGAAGCGTTACCCGATGTTCGGCGCGGCGGCGGCCAACATCCGACCGTGCGCGTTCTGGCCGTCCGACCCCATCGAGGCGCCGGTGCGCGTCAGTGACCGGGGCCCGTCGAACGTCCTCATGGTGCAGTTCCTCCGCGACGCGGGGACACCGCTGGCCGGCGCCAGGAAGATGCAGCGGGCGCTCGGCGACCGGGCCCGGATGGTGACCGTCGAGCAAGGCGGCCATGGTGTTTACCTGCTCGGCAAGAACACGTGCGCGGACACCGCGGTGACGACGTTCCTGACCACGGGGAAACGCCCGGTGCGCGAGCTGGCCTGCGCGGCAGAGCCCGCCTGATCCAGCCTCGGGATGTCGGTGACCCTGTGGGATGCCAGAACAGCCAGTACCGTTGCCGAACTGGGCGTTCGCAGGGCGATCAGACTGCTCTCCGGCATTCCAGCCGGTTGGACACGACCCCGTCGAGGAGGCGGTGTCATCCGTCGTAGTCGGGGAGCCGGTCGAGGACCCGTTCGAGCGCGGGTCCGATGACGTCGAGCTCGGCGTCGGTGAGCACGCCGATGAAGTGCCGCCGGACGGCGGCGACGTGTGCGGGAGCGGCGGCGACGATGGCCGTCCGGCCTGCGTCGGTAAGCCGGACCATCGACCCGCGCGCGTCCTCGCTGCACTCCTCACGGGCGACCAGGCCGCGCTTCTCCATCCGGGTGACCTGGTGGGAGATCCGGCTGCGCTCCCAGCCGACCATCCGACCGAGGTCACGCGCCCGCAACACCTCGCCCGGAGCCTCCGACAGCGGCACCAACAGGGTGTACTCCGCCCCGGACAGCCCCGCATCCTGGACCAGCTGACGCTCCAGCACCGCGGTCAGCCGCTGCAGCACGCCGATCACCCCTCGCCACACCCGCGCCTCCCGCTCGTCGAGCCAGCGCGCCTCACCCATGGGTCGTCAGGGGCGCCGGTACCGCTCGCGGCCCGGTTTCCCCATCCCCCTTTCAATCCCTACGTGCGGTTTTCCCGCATACGGCTTGTCAATGTCTTCTGGACATACAGCGGGAGATCACCCCGCCCTGCGACCGTCCGCTCCAAGCATCCCGTCCAACATCACGTCCGCCTGCAGCCGCTGGCGGATCAGCTTGAGCACCCGCCGCGACGACGAACCGGGGCCTGCTACCGGGCCCTCCGGCCCGCCCGCCGGCTTCGTCCAGCTTCCAGGACGCAACATGCGCAGAGTCTACCAGCGATGTTGACACGTCATCGGAAATCGCATAGATGTAGACGCATCAACAAAACGGTTGATCGTCATGCCGCGGCCAGGGTCGGCGACCCGCTCGTCCGGCCCCGCCGCAGGGAAGCCCCGCCGTCGCGATGACCGTGCCGGCCGGCGCCGTGGCCTGGGGGCGCTTCGGCCCGTACCCGTTCACCTGATCGTCACGACGGAAGGAGATGTGCCATGAGCACCAAGAAGGCTGGGCTCGATGCGTTGTTGACTCCGGAGGAGAGCGTCCTCCTGCTGATCGACCACCAGCCGTTCCAGTTCGCCAACCTCAACAGCCACGAACCGACGCTGGTCGTCAACAACGTCGTCGGGCTCGCGAAGACCACCAAGGCATTCGGCGTCCCCACGATCCTGACCACCGTCCTGGAAGAGCGCGGCGGCTACCTGATCCAAGGACTGCAGGACGTCTTCCCCGAGCAGAAGCCCATCAACCGGACGTTCATCAACACCTGGGAAGACAGCCGCGTGGTGGACGCCGAGGTCCGCGCCATGCTCGAGCGTTTCCCCCGCTCCCCACGCGGCCGTACCGTCGCTCGAGCCCGTTCGGCCAGGTCCGACGAAGCCGCCCGAGGAGGCATCGCATGAGCAACACCGAAACGGTCCCGGTCGAACTCACCTGCCCTGGCGGCGCGCCCGGCACCGGCGGGGTCGAGGTCCTGTCCGCACGGGAGGTGCCGCTCGGTGGCCATCGGGCGATGACGGTCCGGCGCACGCTGCCGCAGCGCAAGCGATCGCTGATCGGCGCATGGTGCTTCGCCGACCACTACGGACCTGCCACCGTCGGCCGCAGCGGGGGTATGGACGTGCCCCCGCACCCGCACACCGGCCTGCAGACCGCGACCTGGCTCTTCGCCGGGGAGGTCGAGCACCGCGACAGCCTCGGCACGCACACGATCGTGCGGCCCGGCGAGCTGAACCTGATGACCGGCGGGCACGGCATCTGCCACTCCGAGGTCTCCACCGGGGGCGCCACGACCCTGCACGGCGTGCAGCTGTGGATCGCCCTGCCCGACGCGCACCGCCACACGACACGCGCCTTCCACCACCACACGCCGCCCCCGATCGACATCGGCGGCGCCACCGCGCGAGTGTTCCTGGGCAGCCTCGCGGACGAGACCTCTCCCGTGCCGGCCTTCACCCCGCTGCTCGGCGCCGAGATCGTTCTCGAACCGCAGGCCGGCATCACGCTCGCCGTCGACCCCACCCACGAACACGGCGTCCTCGTCGACACCGGGGCGGTCGTGCTCGCCGGCACCGGCCTCGCCCGGGCCGACCTCGGCTACCTCGCGCCCGGCACAGCGACCCTGGTGCTGGAAAACCCTGGCGGGCAGTCGGCCCGGGTGCTGCTGCTCGGTGGCGCCCCGTTCGACGAGGACATCGTGATGTGGTGGAACTTCGTGGCCCGCAGCCACGATGAGGTCGTGGCCTTCCGCGAGGCATGGGAACGCGAGTCCGACCAGTTCGGCCGCATCGACGGCTACACCGGCACGCCACAACGCCTGCCCGCGCCCGCCCTGCCCAACGCGAGGATCACCCCCCGGAGCCGGAGATGACACACCCCACCGTCGAACGAGCCGACAACCGTTACCTGATCCGGGTCGACGGCGAGCCCGCCGGCTTCACGGAGTTCCGCGACCGGGACGCACAACGGGTCTTCTTCCACACCGAGATCACCGAGGCGTTCCAGGGCAAGGGCTTGAGCTCCGTGCTCATCGAGCACGCCCTGACCACACGCGCGAGGAAGGCAAGCGCGTCGTTCCGATCTGCCCGGCCGTAGCTCGCTACCTCGCGAAGCACGACGGGTTCACCGACATCACCGATCCGGTGAACCGCGACGTCCTGAGGTGGCTGGCCGCAGGCCAGTAACCGGAACCACCCGTCAATGTCCGTCCTCGGACCGGAAGGACCCCCATGACCGCATCGATGATCGAGAAGCCCGACTTCACCGGGCTCGCCCGCGACCGGGCCCGAGGACCCCGCCCGCAGAACATGACCACCACGGGATGTGAGAACCGATGACCAGCCCCACGACAACGAGCTGGCCGAGCCTACGAGTCTCGGACTGGACCCCCACCCGCGAGACCCTGCACATGTGGACGCAGATCGTGGGCAAGATCCGCATGGCCCACGCTCCGCTGCTCAACCACTGGTGGCAGGTGACCCTGTACGTCAGCCCGCGCGGGTTGACGACATCGACCATCCCGTACCGCACGGGGGCCTTCGAGATCGAGTTCGACTTCGTCGGCCACCAGCTCGAGGTCCGCAGCAGCAACGGCGGCGTGCGGAGCCTCCCGCTCCGGCCGATGCCGGTCGCCGAGTTCTACACCCGGATCCTGGACATGCTCGACCAACTCGGGATCAAGGCCCCGATCCGGCCGCACCCCAACGAGGTCGAGCCGGCGATCCCCTTCGCCGAGGACCACACCCACGCCTCCTACGACGGCGAGGCGGCCGCCCTGTTCTGGCGACAGCTGCTGCAGGCGAACCGAGTGATCGGCGAGTTCCGGTCGCACTTCGTCGGCAAGGTCAGTCCGGTGCACTTCTTCTGGGGAGGTATGGATCTCGCCTGCACCCGCTTCTCCGGGCGGTCAGCTCCGCCACATCCCGGCGGAGTGCCCAACTGCGGGGACTGGGTCATGGTCGAGGGCTACTCCCGGGAACTGTCCAGCTGCGGATTCTGGCCCGGCGGTGGAGAAGAAGGCGCCTTCTACTCCTACGCCTACCCCGAGCCCGACGGGTTCGCCGACCAACCGATCGGCCCCGAAGGGGCGTACTTCAGCACTGAGTTCCAGCAGTTCCTGCTGCCCTACGAGGCCGCCCGCGCCGCGCCCGACCCCGACCGCGCGGTCGCCGAGTTCCTCCACACCACCTACGAAGCCGCCGCGGACCGCGGACACTGGGACCGCTCCACGCTGGAAGACGACCCCTTCCGGTGGCACGGAACCCCCGCGTCTCGAGGAGACACCGATGCCTGACCCGCCGAGCGACCTGCTCGGGGTGGGGCCGTTGCCCCTGCCAGGTTGCGGTGGAGGCGCGAAGTCCGCGAGCGCATCCGCGTACGGCTTGAGCGTGACATCGTCGCCGATCACCGTACCGAGCCGACGGATCGGATCGAGGGCCCGGGCAGCGAGATGGATCCGCACGATGTGACGTTCCTTGTCGATGATCTCCACTTCGCGACATCCACGGGTGCTTTCCAGCCCGTGGCCGGGTCGCCTTCTCCGCTGTCGGCTACCACTGGCCTGGCTGGTAGGAGCCCGGGGCCGGCTGCGCGGTGATGATGTTCATGCGGTTGAAGGCGTTCATCACGGCGATGAGCGCCACCAGGGCGGCGAGTTGGTCCGCGTCGTAGTGCTTGGCCGCCGCGGCCCACGTCTCGTCGCTGACGCCCTCGGCGGCGTCGGCGACCCGGGTGCCCTCTTCCGCGAGCGCCAGGGCGGCCCGCTCGGCGTCCGTGTAGACGGGCGCCTCCCGCCAGACCGGGACCAGGTTGATCCGCAGCGAGGTCTCCCCCGCGTGCTCGAGGTCTTTGGTGTGGATTTCCACGCAGGGCGCGCAACCGTTGATCTGGCTGATGCGGAGCGACACCAGTTCCCTCGTCGCGGCCGGCACGGATGAGTCCAGGGCGACCTTGCTCGCCGAGACCAGATGCTTGACGGCCTTGGCCCCGACCGGGTTCTCGGCGTAGTTGAAGCGGCTCTCCATGAGGATCTCCTTGTTGCGTCGGCTGTTACACCTAAGTGACGAAGGGCTCAGACGTTTGGGGACGACCTGCCGGCCGTGACGCGCATCACATCGGCATGCCGATGTGATGCGCGTCACGGCGGGTGCTCACCGCGCACCGCCGTTCACCACGGCGGGCCGCGGTGGATACTTTTCGGAGGAGCATGTTTCGGTGCAGAACATGCGGCCTGCGGATGGCTGGAGCGTTCAGCGTCCCCTGCGCATGTAGGCGCGCAGCGACAGCGGCACGAAGATCGCCAATAGCGCGGCCGACCAGAGCAGGACGGCGGTCACCGGATGCGCGAGTGGCCACGCCACGTTTCCGGACGGGGCGCCCGGGTTGCCGAACAGCTCCCGTGAGGCGGCGGTGAGCGCGCTCACCGGGTTCCAGTCGGCCAGGAAGCGCAGCCAGCCCGGCATGCCGTCGGTCGGGACGAACGCGTTCGACAACATTGTGAACGGCAGGCCCAGCGGCACCATCGCGTCGGCGACCTGGTCGTTCTTCACCGCCAGGCCCACATAGACGCCCACCCAGCTCAGCGCGTACCGCAGCACGATCATCAGAAGGAACGCCTGGGCCGTGGGGATCAGGCCGCGGTGCGGCTGCCAGCCCACAAGCAGGCCCGCGCCCACCATGATGGCCAGCATCAGCAGGCCGGTCAGCAGGTCGGCGCCCGTCTGCCCGAACGGCACCGCCAAGCGCGCCATCGGCATGGAGCGGAACCGGTCCATCACACCGCGGGAGGCGTCGGCGGCCATCCGAGTCATGACACCCAACCACGCGGAGAAGGTCACCATCGCGAACAGGCCAGGCATGAGGTACTCGCGGTAGTCGCCACCGTCCGGCACCCGGATCGCGCTGCCGAAGACGTACCCGAACAGCACCACCATGACGGCCGGGAAGACCAGGGCCGCGACGAGTTCGCCGGGAGCGTGTCGCAGCCGTTCCAGCTCGCGGCCGACCAGGGTCAGCCCGTCGGTGAGGGTCCAGCGCAGGCGGCTGCCCAGTGGCCGGGTGCGGGTCATGAGACCGGCTCCTTCCGGTCGGTGAGGCGCAGGAACACCTCATCCAAGGTGGGGCGGCGCAGCCGCACGTCCGCCGCGGCGACCCCGGCGCGGTCGAGCTCGCGCACGACGTCGGCGAGCCGGAAGCCGCCGCCCGGCAGGGCGACGCTGAGCCGGTCGGCGCCGGTCGTCGTGGGATCGGTTCCGGCCAGGGCTTTCAGCACGGTCGCCGCCGGACGCAGGGCGGCGGGGTCTTCGAGGACGACGTCGACGCGGTCGCCGATCGCGGCCTTCAGCTCGTCGGGTGTGCCCGTGGCGATCACCTGTCCGTGGTCGACGACGGCGATGTCGTCGGCCAGCTGGTCGGCCTCGTGCAGGTACTGCGTGGTGAGCAGCACGGTGGTGCCGTCCGCCACCAGCTCGCGGACGTTGTCCCAGATCTCGCCGCGGCTGCGCGGGTCCAGGCCGGTGGTCGGCTCGTCCAGGAAGAGCACCTCGGGGCGCAGGATGAGGCTGGCGATCAGGTCGAGGCGGCGCCGCATGCCGCCGGAGTAGCCGGCGACCTGCCGATCGGCGGCGTCCATCAGGCCGAAGCGTTCGAGCAGTTCGTCGGCCCGCCGGTGCGCCCCGCGCCGGGACAGGTGGGACAGGCGCCCGAACATGCGCAGGTTGCCACGGCCGGTGAGCTTCTCGTCCACGGCGGCGTACTGGCCCGCGAGCCCGATCCTGGCGCGCACCTTGCCGGCCTCGCGGACGACGTCGTATCCGGCAATGCGGGCGTGCCCGGCATCGGGATCGGACAAGGTCGCCAGGATGCGCACCGCGGTCGTCTTCCCCGCGCCGTTGGACCCCAGCAGGCCGCAGACCGTTCCTCTCGGGACGCTCAGCTCCAAACCTCGCAGGGCGTGGGTGTCGCCGAAGGACTTGTGCAGCCCTTCGGCGACCACGATCGGTTCAGGCATGATCTCTCCACTGGGTACTTTGTACGCGGTTACGGCGTCACGCTAAAGCACTGGGTACTATGTACGCAACAAGGAGGTGGAACGGTGACCGACGTCGAGTACGCGAGCATCTGGATGCGGCCCGAGCGGCCCGCCCGCGGGCCGAAGCCGGTCTACAGCCGCGCGCAGATCACCGAGGCGGCCGTCCGGATCGCCGACGCCGAAGGGCTGGAGGCCGCCACCATGCGGCGGATCGCCGCCGAGATCGGCGCCGGGGCGATGTCCCTCTACCGCTACGTACCGAGCCGCGACAACCTGGTCGAGCTCATGGCCGATCGGGTGATGGGCGAGATCGACGTCACAGGCATGCCCTCGGGCGACTGGCGCGCTGACCTGACCCACTACGCCGACGGGCTGCGGGCCATGTGGCTGAGGCACCCGTGGATCGCCACCGTGCAGCGCTCACTCCCCAGCTTCGGCCCCAACCAACTACTCCTGATCGAACGGCTGATGGGAGTGCTCGACGCCTTCGTCTCCATCGACGAGAACCTCGGCCTCATGGCCATCCTCAACGGCTACATCGAGAGCACCGTTCGCGAGGAGATCAGCACGGCCAGGGAACTCCGCCGCAGCGGGCTCAGCGAGTCGCAGTGGATGGCGCGCAGCCACCCGTACGTCGACCAGCTGGTGAAGAGCGGGGATCACCCGATCTTCACCAAGATCGTGATGGAGGCGCGCCAGCCACACCTGAGCCGCGAGAACCAGTTCCGGTACGGGCTCCAGCGCGTCCTCGACTGCATCGCGGCGGCCCTCCCGGCAACGGCCGAGCCCTCGATGCCGGCGCACCGAGAGGGGCGCGAAGAACAGGACGGACCAGGGCATGCTCGTCGAAGCCCATCCGAAAGGGCATCAAAAGCGAAATAGGCGCACAAGCCATGCCTGAATGCCCACCGAAAGGCGCAGCGGCGTCCTGTACGCCTTGCGCGGTTCCCAGCTCGGCGGATCTCCGGGCCGTAGGAGTGGCCGACGAGCATCACGGTCGCGATGCGGTGCCCGGCGATCGCACCACCGCGCAGTGCGCGCGACCACCTGGTGGACCGTGTACGCGTTGGACTCCAGGGGCACGTCGGAGCCAGGTCGCGGCGGCTCAGGAACTGCTTGAAGAGACCCGGCTGAGTGTCCACGACATTGCCGCTGCCACCGGCTTCGGCGTGGCCACTGTCTCAGGGTTCTTGTCAGCCGACGATGACCTTCTCCTCGGGGAGTTGGTAGCGGCGGGCGCGGTCCTTCAGCGCGAGGGCGGAGCCCAGGGTGAGCGGGCCGATCCTGCCGATGAACATCAACAGCGTCAGCCGAACGTGACCAGCCGGTGTGGCATCGGCGGTGATGCCGGTCGACAGGCCCACTGTGCCGAAGGCCGACACCACCTCGAACAGCACCTGATCCAGGGTGTGCGGAGTCAGGGCCAGCAGCACGTACGTGGACGCTGCGACCAGCGCCACACTCACAAGGCTGATCGAGACGGCTTGACGCTGCGCCGCCTCCGGCAGGCGGCGATGGCCGATGTTGACCTCGCGCTCGCCGCGCAGCTCGGCCCAGATGACGAAGGCGAGCATGCCGAACGTGGTGACCTTGATGCCGCCCGCCGTGCCCGCGCTGCCACCGCCGATGAACATCAGCAGGTCGGTGGCCAGCCAACTGGTGGGATACATGCCGGCGACGTCGATGCTGTTGAAGCCCGCGGTGCGTGGCATGACGGCGGTGAAGAAGGCGGCCAGCAGCTTGCCGGGGTCGTCGAGTGCGCCCAGCGTCTCCGGGTTTCGCCATTCGGTGCCCAGGAACACCAGCATGCCGGCGACCAGCAGGACCGCAGTGACGCCGACGGTGACCCTGGTCAGGACCGACCAGTGGCGGGGTCGGCGCCAGGTGCGCAGTAACTCGAACACGACCGGGAAGCCGAGCCCGCCGACGATCACGGCGATCGCGATGGTCAAGCAGATCCAGGGGTCGGTGACGAAGCGCATCAGGCTGTCGGGCCACAAGGCGAACCCGGCGTTGTTGAAGGCCGAGATTGCGTGAAAGACGCCCAGGTAGACGGCTCGGCCAAACGGCTCGCCATAGCCGAGGAGGAACCGGCCCGTGAGGATCACCGCGGCGATGGCCTCGCAGACCAGGCTGAAGACGACCACGCGGCGGACCACGTGCCGCACGTCGGTCATGTTCAGCGTCTTGGTCTCGGCCTGTGCGAAGATCCTTACGCGCAGGCCGAGGCGGCCGGCCACCAGGACGGTGAACAGTGTCGCCAGGGTCATGATCCCCAACCCGCCGACCTGGATCAGCCCGGCGATCACGATCTCGCCGAACACCGACCAGTGCGATGCGGTGTCCACGACCACCAACCCGGTGACGCATACCGCTGATGTCGAGGTGAACAGAGCGGCCAGCCAACCCGCCGACTCCCCCGACTCGGTGGCGATCGGCAGGGTGAGCAAGGCAGTGCCGATCAGAACTACCGCCCCGAACCCGGTAACGATCACCTGGGCCGGGTGCTGAAACCGATCAAGGATCCCGTGACGCCGTCTCATGCCGCACGCTCACGTACGCGGAGCCGACCAAGGCACGCCGCCGCAGTGTGCCCGTGGACGGACAGGCCACAGCTCAGAAGGGTTGGCAAGGGCATTGCGACTCTGATCGGGAACATGCCGAGCACGCGGGCTCGACCGTGAACCCGCCGGCATCGAACGGGCCTCCCACGGCCGACCGTTTCGCCAGCACCATAAAGGTCACCCTTCATCAAGACCCCTTGAGGACGCATCGCACGTTACCCAGGCTGCAAGGCGGCGGACGAGGTGAGGGCGTCAAGAAAACGTATGAATCGGAGACTGGCCAGTACCGGTGGGAAAGGGGTCATCCGTTGCGGGCATGGTCGCGCCCCCGTTGGGTCGCATCTCGGGAGATCGCGTCCGTCCACGAGTCTTCCAAGATGCGCTCACGACTGTTTCTCCGGCCGCATCGCCGGTTCCGATCTTGACGGCGTCCAGACGGTTCGCAGGCGAGCCGGGGCGTAGAAATGGCGTCAATACTGGGGTTGCAGCCGTATGGAATCCGTCAAGAGCGGCAAAACCCCTCAAATCTCAGTGTTGGCTTGGGTGCAGTCGCGAGAGGCCAGGGGGAGACTCCATGATTATCCGGATGAGGCCCGAGCGGTGACGGCATGACCAAGATCCTCGTCGTCGACGACGACGCCCAGATTCTGCGCACGCTCCGCATCAACCTGACCGCCCGCCACTACGAGGTCGCGGTCGCCGCCGACGGCGGCCAGGCGCTGCGCCAGGCCGCCGACTGGCATCCCGACCTGATCGTCCTCGACCTCGGTCTGCCCGACATCGACGGCGTGGAGGTCATTCACGGCCTCCGCGGCTGGACCGAGATCCCCATCGTCGTCCTGTCCGGCCGGGCGGGAAACCAGGACAAGATCGACGCCCTGGACGCGGGCGCCGACGACTACGTCACCAAGCCGTTCAGCGTCGGTGAACTGCTGGCCCGCATCCGGGCCGTCTCCCGGCGCACTGCGGCCCACGATGCCGACCTCGCCCAGATCCAGGTCGGAGACCACACGGTCGACCTGGCCGGCAAGAACATTTCCCACGGCATCCGGCTTACGCCCACGGAATGGCACATCCTGGAGATCCTCCTGCGCAACCCAGGCAAGCTCATCCCGCAGCGCTACCTGCTCAACGAGGTATGGGGCAGCAACTACGTCACGGAAACCCACTACCTGCGCCAGTACATGGCCCAGCTCCGCAAGAAACTCGAACGCGACCCGTCCCGCCCGGCCCATCTGATCACCGAACCGGGCATGGGCTACCGCTACATCCCCTAGCCGCGCCGGGGCGGCCGGTCACCGTCGCCGGTTCGGCGAAGTTCTGCCGGATCGCCTGGGCGAACTCTTCGCCTCAAGTGACGACCCCGCCCATCACATCGCCGTGCCCACCGAGGAACTTCGTGGCGCTGTGGAGGACGACGGCGACGCCGCGCTCGACCGGGCGCTGTAGGACGGGAGTGGCGAAAGTGTTGTCCACCGCCAGCGGCGGCGTGGAGGTGTCCAGCAGGTTCGCCCCGGCCCGGACCTCCACCCAGGCGAGGTTGTGGGCGTCCTGGATGCCGGTGTTCGCGCCCAGCTTCAGCGCGCCCGTGACCTGCCCGAACCCGGTTCGCCTTGAGTCTGTCCAGGCGCGGCGATACAATCAGGGCAGTCGTACAGGACGACTGACCTAGACAGGAGAGAGCCATGGCCTCCCCAGCGGCCGAACGCGGGCGCGCGGTGCGGGAACGACTGCTGAATGCCGCGGCGGAGCTCATCCCCGAACGCGGCTGGACGGCAGTGAGCACACGGATCCTCGCCGAGCGCGCCGGGGTGACGCCGAGCGTGGTGCACTACCACTTCCCCTCGTTGCCGAGCCTGCTGAGCGAGGCCGCGATTAGCGAGATGAGGAGAATGCTGGCCGGGCTGAACGAACTGATGGAAAGCACCCCGTCACCCGGCGACGCGATCGAGACGATGCTCGCGTCGGTCGAGAAGCACACCGGCGCCGACGCCGCCTCGCTGCTGTTCATCGAGGCGTACCTGGCGAGCACCCGCGACGACGCGCTGCGCAAGCGGATCACCGAGCTGGTCGCCGAATTCCGGCAACGGTTCGGCGAGTTGCTGCAGCGGCACGGGGCGCGCGCCCCATTCGAGACCGCCGCCGTCCTGGCGGCCTGCGTGGACGGCCTCCTGCTGCACCGCGGCCTGGGCCTGAAGGCGAAGGATCCCTCGGCGGTGCTACGCAGGCTTCTT
Organism: Nonomuraea sp. B1E8; assembly: GCF_039871515.1. Taxonomy (NCBI): domain Bacteria; kingdom Bacillati; phylum Actinomycetota; class Actinomycetes; order Streptosporangiales; family Streptosporangiaceae; genus Nonomuraea; species Nonomuraea sp. B1E8. Next base: position 157,307 of record NZ_JBDPLS010000005.1, read on the forward strand.
TCCACGTCCCCCGAGGAGGAACCACAGTGCGGACAGTGATCTGCGGGGCCGGGATCAGCGGCCTGGCCCTGGCCCATCGGCTCGCCACCCTGGGCGGCGAGATCGTAGTGGTCGACCGGGCCCCCGGGCCTCGCCCCCAGGGATACATGATCGACTTTTTCGGCCCCGGGCTGGAGGCGGTCGATGCCATGGGGCTGCTGCCCGCGTTCGAACGACCGGCCTACCGCTATGACGAGGGCCGCCTGGTCGACCAGAACGGTCGCCGCCGCGCCACGATCCGAACCAAAAGCTTTTCGCGCGGCCGGCTGCTGAACCTCCTGCGTCCCGACATCGAGGCCGTACTGGCCGAGAACCTTCCGGCCGAGGTCGAGTTGCGCTATGACATGGCGCTGACCGACGTGGTCAACCACCCCGACGGCGTGACGGTGACGTTGGAGGACGGCACCGTCCTGGACGCCGATCTACTCGTTGGCGCCGACGGGATCCATTCGACCGTGCGCCGGCTGGTGTTCGGGCCGGAAGACCACTACCTGCACTACCTGGGCCTGCACACAGCGGCGTTCACCTTCGACGCGCCGGACGTGCACGCCGTCACCAAGCACGCGTTCTGTCTCACCGACTCCGTCAACCGGCAGATGGGCTTCTACGCGCTGCGCGACGGCCGAGTTGCCGCGTTCGCGGTGCACCGCAGCGCCGACCCCACAATTCCAGACGATCTTCGGGTGGCGATCCAGCGGGCCTACACCGGTCTGGGCTGGGTGACGCCGCGCGCGCTGGAGCAGTGCCCGCCGGCCAAGGAGATCTACTACGACCAGGTCGCGCAGATCGAGCTTCCGGAGTGGAGCACCGGCCGGGTGGTCCTGGTCGGAGACGCCGCCTACGCCGTATCGCTGATCGCCGGGCAGGGCGCGTCGCTCGGGATCGCCGGCGCCTTCCTACTCGCCGATCGGCTCGCGCACGCACCGACGATCGAGCGGGCCACCGCCGAGTTCGAGCGCCTGTGGCGACCCGTGGTCGAGGACAAACAACGCAACGCCCGATCGATGGCCCGCTGGTTCCTGCCCTCATCACCGACCGACCTGCGCATCCGGCGCATCATGCTCAGCCTGACCCGAGTGCCCTTCGTCACCGGCTACCTGAGCTCCATCCTCGCAGGCAAGGACACCAAGCTCGCCGACGTCATGCGCCAGACCTCCGGCACCGCGACCGAACCGGCGGTCGCGTAGCGCCCGCTCCGATCCACGGTCAGCCGGCCGAGCAGGTCGACGGCCTCGCCGGCATGTCCTGCCGTTCTTCTCCGGGATGTGGATCCGCTTGACCGGGCACACACCGATACCGGGTGGGCTATGGAGGGTTTCTGGGATCAGGCCGAAGCCAGATGATCCGGGCGATCGCCAACCGGATGAAAGACTCTCTACTCGGGCTCACTCCAGCGATACCAAGGGCCCTGCCAGTGTTCGTAGAGAGCCTCGCCCTCAGGCTCAGGCGGCTCGCCCTCAGGGGCTTCAGGCGAATCCGGCAGTGCCGAAAAACCCGGTGCCGTCGATACTGGCAGCGGCGAGCATTGACAGCTGTTGGCCGATGCCACCTGCGTGGCTGCGATCGCCAGGCGGACGGGGCAGGGCACGCTTTGGCTCCGTCAGGGGCCTATTTGTCATGCAGATCGCGGCTGCGGAAGCCGTACAGGCCGATGAGAAGCAGGCCCGCCGCGAGCGCCGTGAGCATCACCAGCGGGGCGAGGCGGAAGTCCTCGACCGGCATCCGGGGAATGTGGTCGAACGGGGACAGCCCCCGCGCCCAGTCCGGCAGGTCCGCGCCCCAGAAGCGGATGACCGCGCCGAAGGCGAGCACGGCCCATGCCAGGGCGACGGCCCTGGGCGCGAGCCCGAACAACGTGGCGGCGACCCCCAGCAGGAAGAGGATCTCCGGGGTGCGGGCGATCACGGCGGCGGCCGCCGCTCCCGCACGGGCGGCGTCACCGAGCGCCAGGGCGGTGCCGGCGGCCATGGACAGGCCGGACACCATCAGCAGCGCGACGGCGGCGAGCCCGGTGGCCAGGAGTGACGAGCCCAGCCAGGCCCATCGGCCGGTCGGGGTGGCCAGCAGTGGCGCCACCCGCCCGCGGTTCTCCTCCGTCCGCAGTCGGGTCGTCGCCAGGACCGTGAAGATTCCGACGAGGAAGGACATCCCGACCCCCATGAGGCTCAGGTAGCCGCCTACCACGTCCGGGTCGCCGCCGAGGATCTCCTCGGCCACACCCTCGCGCATCGAGCCGGCGAGCCCGCCGAACACCAGGCCGGCCGCGATCAGGGACCCGCCCCACCACAGGATGGACGCGCGCTGGAGCCGGAACGCCAGCGCGAGGGGTGAACGCAGCCCGCGGGCCGCCCGCGCGCGGCCGGAGCGCGAGGCCACCAGCCCAGCACCGAGGTCCCGTCGCGCCGACAGCGCGTACGCGACCGCCGTCAGAGCCGTGCTGAGCAGTACCGCCAGAACCAGTGGCCACCAGCGCCCGTCATCCGCCACCCGGGTGAGCTGCGCCCACCCCATTGGGGAGAGCCACGTCAGCCAGCCGCCTTGAACGTCTTGGACGGCGCCTACGGCGCGGAGCAACCACACGACGGCCAGCACCGCGCCCGCGATTCCGACCGCGGCCCTGGAGTGCTCGGTGAACTGCACGCTCACCGAGGTCACCGCGGCGAAGACGAGCCCCATCGCGGCCGTGGCCGCGCCGAACAGTAGCGCGTCGCCCGCGGTCATTCCGACGCCCACCCCCGCCGCGGTCAGCAGCAGGGCTAGCACCATGTTGGTGAGGACGGCGACGAGGAGCGCGGCCGTGAGTGCGGCCTGCCGGCCGACGACCGCAGCGCGCACCAGCTCGGCCCGGCCGCTCTGTTCTTCGGCGCGGGTGTGCCGGGCAATCAGCAGCATGCTCATCAGCGCCGCGCCCAGCAGAAACTCCGGGAAGTAGGCGTTGACGAGATATTTCAGGACCGTGGGGTTCTCCATGCCGAACAGGGGCCCGGAGAACAACCGCAGCATGGGGGCGTCCATCATCTCCGCGCTGGCGCGCAGGGTTTCGGCCGTCGGGTTCGTCGCGTTCACCACGCTGGCGAAATAAGGGAGAAACAAGGTGATCCCGAGCGTCCATGTGGGCAGCTTGACGCGGTCCCGGCGCAGGGCCAGCCGCAGCATCGCCCTGGTGCCGGTCAGGGCGCCGCCGGGCGAGGCGGCCGTGCGGCGGCCGACGGTGGTGGCGGTCATGCGGCTGCTCCGTTGCCGTAGTGACGCAGCATGAGCTCCTCCAGGGTGGGGGGATGGCTGGTCAGCGCCAGGATGCCGAAGGCTCCCAGATGTTTGATGGCGCCGTCCAGGTGCTCGGCGTCCACGCTGAACCGCACCTGCCCGTGCTCGGTCTCGGCGTTGTGGACGCCGGGGAGCGCGGCCAGGCCGCTGACCGGGGCGGCGGTCAGGGCTTCTACCGTCGTGCGGGTGAGATGGCGTAGCTCGGCCAGCGTGCCCGCCTGTACGATCTTGCCCTGTCTGATGATGCTGACCCGGTCGGCCAGCTTCTCCACCTGGGAGAGGATGTGGCTCGACAGCAGGACGGTACGGCCGGCCGCGTGCGTCTCCGCGACGATCTCCTGGAAGATGGCCTCCATGAGCGGGTCGAGACCCGACGTCGGCTCGTCCAGGATGAGCAGTTCCACGTCGGCGGCGAAGGCGGCCACGAGCGCCACCTTCTGCCGGTTGCCCTTGGAGTAGGTGCGGGCCTTCTTGGTGGGATCGAGTTGGAAGCGCTCGATCAGCTCTTCGCGGCGGGTCTCGTCGAGGCCGCCGCGCAGGCGGCCGAGCAGGTCGATGACCTCGCCGCCAGTGAGGTTCGGCCACAGCTCGACGTCACCCGGCACGTACGCCAGCCGCCGGTGCAGCTCGGTGGCGTCGATCCATGGATCGCCGCCCAGCAACTCGGCGCGGCCGGAGTCGGCGCGCGCCAGGCCGAGCAGGATCCGGATGGTGGTGGACTTGCCCGCCCCGTTGGGGCCGAGGAAGCCGTGGATCTCCCCTGTGCCGACGGTCAGGTCGAGCCCGTCCAGTGCACGGGTGGGGCCGAAGTCCTTGACGAGGTCGCGGGTGGTGATGGCGGTCATGGGGCGGCTCACCACTCCACCGGGAGGCTCTTGGGGCCGAAGAAGGCCGAGTCGTCTTTCATGGGGATCTCCTGTGCGGGCACTGCGAGGCGCAGGCCGGGGAACCGGTCGAAGAGCGCGGGCAGCGCCGCGCGCAGCTCTACTCGGGCCAGTTGCTGGCCCAGGCACTGGTGAATGCCGTACCCGAAGGTGAGATGTCCTCGGGCCGGCCTGGTGATGTCGAACTCGCCGGGGCGTTCGAAGCGGGCCGGGTCGTGGTTGGCGGCGCCGACGAGCAGCTCGACGGTCTGGCCCGCCCTGATCAGCTCGCCGCCGATCTCCACATCCTCCAGCGCCGTGCGCAGCATGCCGCTGGGCCCGGTCAGGAAACGCAGCAGCTCTTCGACGGCGTTGTCAATCAAGGTCGGGTCGCGGCGCAACGCCTGGACCTGGCCGGGGTGCTCAAGCAGCGCGAACGCCCCCAGCGCCAGCATGCCGGAGGTCGACTCGTATCCGGCCGCAAACAGCAACAGCCCGATGGAGGTGAGCTCCTCGTCCGAGAGGCCACCGTGGTTGATCAGACTGCTGTAGACGTCGCTGGTGGGGTTGTCACGCTTGTTCGCGATCAGCGGCGGGAAGACGCCGAGCATGGTCGCGTACGCCTGCTGGATCTGCTCCTGCGACGACTCCCCGTCGAGCGCGGTGGCCGCGGCCTGCCGGAACACGGGGAGGGTGGATTCGGGGATGCCGAGCAACTCGCAGATGAGCAGCGCGGGGACGGGAACGCACAGGGCGGTGACCAGGTCGGAGGGTGGCCCCGACCGCTCCATGGCGTCCAGGCAGTCCCCGGTCACCTCGGCGATCCTGGCCTCGAGCCGCCGCATCCTGCGCACGGTGAACTCGCCGACCAGCAGCTTGCGGTAGCGAGTGTGCTCCGGCGGGTCCATGCGGACGAACATCCCTGGCGGCGGCGGCGCGGTGAACACAGCCTGCGCGCCGGCGTTGGGCATCGTGACCGGCGGGTGGGCCACCTCGCGCCGGATGCTGAAGCGGCTGTCGGCGAGGATGGCCTTGACCACGTCATAGCCGGTGGCCAGCCAGCCCTGGTGGCCGTCGGCGAAGGCCATGGGCCGGAGCGGGCGCTCGCTCCTGAGCGTGGCGATGATCTGCGGCGGATCGAAGAGGCCGGGTCGGGTGGTACGCGCCGTCCAGGGGAGCTCGATGGCGCCCTCTGTCATATCGCACTCCTAGAAGCGTGGTTGGGGTGTCTTGTCGTGGATTTTTTCGAGGGCCTCGCGCAGCGAGGCGGCCGTCTCCGGGGTGAGTACCGGGTGGGAGTGGATGTCGAGGAGGACCAGCGCAAGCAGGTGCGCACCCTCTGGGGTGGCCAGGTCGGCGCCCAGCCCGCGGGAGACGTGCTGGTACAGCACCGGCACGATCAGGCTCATCGCGGTAGCGACGGTCGCGCGGGCCTTGCGACTGGCGTACGGGGGATCAGGGCGAGACTTGTCGACCTCCGCCAGCCATTCCTCGTACACCTGGACCATTTCGTCGAACAGCGGCGCCGCCCACCCCTCGGCGAGGGCCCGCGCGAGATACCGCTGGTACGGCCCGAACGCGGCCAGCGCGGAGCCGACCGGGTTCACGTCGGCAGCCGTGGAGTCGGCGCGTGTCTCGTCGCCCAGCCGGCGTATCTCCTTGAGGAGATAGTCGTCGCACGCCTCCCGCAGCGCCTGTTTGGAGCCGAAGTGGTGGCGCACCAGCCCCGAGGAGACCCCCGCAGCCTCGGCGATGCCGCGGATCGTCGCCCTTTCGAACCCGTGCTCACCGATCTGCCGCAGTGCGGCGTCCCTGATGCGGGCGCGAGCCGTCAGATCTTCCAGGTCTGCCTCGATCCTGGCCATCATCACACTCCTACACAATCGGATATTTTACTATACACGCGTGTAGTCTGGCGCTCTACGTCGACATCGAGGCCATCGGCCGCATCGGCGGCAGCGCCGAGGTCTCCTCCGGCCCCATGCTCGTCGTCGGCGCCATCGGCCTGGCCGTCAACCTCGTAGCCCTGCTGCTGCGCTCGGGAGCCGGCGAAAGCCTCAACGTCAAAGGCGCCTACCTCGAGGTCGTGCCGGTTCGGTCGGCGTCATCGCAGCCGGCTGGCTGGTGTCCACCACCGGCCAGCCGTTCTGGGACACCTTCGTCGCCCTGGCCATCGGCGTCTTCGTCGCCGTGCGCGCCATCTCCCTCGGACGGCAGGTCTTCGCCGTGCTGGGCCAGCACGTACCCGAGGGCCTCGACGCCGGTGCCGTGGCCCAGGACCTGGCCTCCATCGTCGGCGTCCGCGACGTGCACGACCTGCACCTGTGGACACTGACCTCCGGCATGAACGTGGCCACCGCCCACCTGGTCACCGCAAACCTCAGCGACAACCACGCCGTCCTGGACCAGGCCCGCGACCTGCTGCGCCACTGCCACGGCGTGGCCCACGCCACGCTTCAAGTGGAACCGACCGACCACCGCGGCTGCGACGAACTGGACTGGTGACCCACCGCAGGCCCCGGCGACCCATCGCTTCACATCGACACCTCACCCGCCTACCGGAGAAGACCATGGCATCCCCCTCACCGGCCCCGCTCCCGTTCAGGCCGGGCCCGCCACACCCGGCGCCTGGCCCTTCCTGCTGCCCTTCGCCGTGTACGTGCTGCACACACTGGAAGAACTGCAAGGCTTCGCTGCCTGGGCCAGCCGCCACTTCGGCCCCGAGACCACCAGCACGTTCGCCTGACCTGGGAGGTCACCGCGGTCGGAGCGGGGGCGCGCATCGACATCGTTGCCGAGGACGTCCCGGACGGCATCTCCGCGGAGGACCACGCCGCGGGGCTCGCCTCTTCCCTGACGAATCTCGCCGCCCACGTGGAGCAGTAGCCCGCGCTGATGCTGCACTAGCGCATCAGGCAACGTGCCCTCTTGTGATGTGACGCGCCGTTCGGGTGCTGTCCTGGGCGGCGCGCGGCCATCAGGCTGTTGCGGGTGGCAGAACGAGTACGTGTCCGTGAGATCGACGGCGCCTGCCCCACGCTGATGAGACGCCTCTGGGCAGGCCCCTTACGATCGCCATCCGGGAGGTGCGACCACTCGCCTTAGAATCGGCCCCAACCCATCACCTGCCACCATCGCGTCAACGGCCGATGGCCCGCGAGACCTTGCACCACCCCGTCGCCGCCCACGGCGTGTCCGCCTCCACCCTTGACCGACAGTCGAACTTGGTGCTGCCCCAAATGTTCGCCTCGTTCGGCTGGAAGCATGGGGGGCGTCCTTCCGAGTGTTATGACAGCGGTGCTTGAGGCGCGTACGCAGGCAGTGCCTGCTCGGCTGCCGTCGCTAGGGTTGCGACCTGCTCGGCGGTGTATCTGCGGGGACGGCGGGTGATGGAGCCATGCAATCGAGAGGCGCGCAGGATGGTGGTGCCTCCGGTGTTGATGGCTCCCCACCGGGGTAGGCGGGCGCCGTGTACGGCGATGATGGCGACGACGTCTACCGGTTGTCCGGTTGCTCGGCGCAAGGCTTCGCCGGCGGCTCGTGCCTCGAACACCACGGGGCGTACGACTTTGTCGATCGGGTGCGGCCCAGGACGTGGTCTGCAGGGAACGCGCCCCGTAGTCGCCACCGATGCTGTCGATGACCAGGTCGACGTCGCGGACCGTTGCGGCGAAGTCCTCCTCGGTGTAGTCGATCACCTCGTCGGCGAGGAGCCAGACGCTCCCGTGGGCATTTGGCGATCTCGGGCGCATTGCCCCTTTTCGTAAGGGATCGACGGAGTCGCGTCAGCCGTTCGACGGCGCGCTCTTCAGCCAGCAGCGCTGCGTCGTGGTCATCGCTGGCTACCTTCACCGCAGCCGCCCGGTCATGTCGCCGACCAGGGCGCACAGAAGCTCATCGAGCACGCCCCGCCCTGTCGCTGCCCTTCGGCGAGTGCGCCCACCCGCAGGAGCGGATCGCGGCCCGCATCCCGCCCGGGTGACGGGCCGGTCAGCCGGTGAAGGGTTCCAGTGCGAAGCGGCCGATCGCCACGAAGGCGGCCAGGGCAAGGTAGCTCCCGTCCACCAGCGCGGCTTTGGTCTCGCCACGACGGATCCGCATGATCACGGCGCCGGCCATGAGCAGCGTCAGGCCGCTAGCCGCCAGCGGTACCAGTACCGGCGCGATGCCGAGCAAGGCGGGCAGGATCAGGCCCACAGCACCGAGGACCTCGAGCGCTCCGATGGCCTTAAGGGTGCCGGGCTTGAAGTCGAGGACCCAGCGCGCGGCGTTGGCCATCTGGGCCATCTTCTCCCGTGGCACGAACAGCTTCCCGAAGCCGGAGAACAGGTAGAGGGCGGTCAGCAGGCCGGTGATGATCCACAGTGCGATGTTCATGAGTCTTCTCTTTGGCAGAGTGTCTGGGGGTGGCGGCCGCGATGCGGACCCGGGGTCCGGGTCCGCCTGAGAGCCTGAGGGAAAGGCCCGCGTCAGAGGAACTGCTGCCCGGGCTGGTAGTCCCCGCCGGGCGTCCGGGTGATCACGTTCAGCCGGTTGAAGGCGTTGATCGTGCAGATCAGGGCCACCAGCGCCATCATCTGATCCTCGTCGAAGTGCTTGGCCGCGTTCGCCCACGCCTCATCGGTGATGCCGCTGGAGTCGGCGAGGCGGGTGCCCTGATCGGTGAGTTCCAGCGCCGCCCGCTCCGCCTCGGTGTAGACGGTCGTCTCCCGCCATGCCCCGACCAGGTTGATCCGCACCGTGCTCTCGCCGGCGGCCGCGGCGTCCTTGGTGTGCATGTCAAGGCAGCCGCCGCAGCCGTTGATCTGGCTGGCGCGGATCTTCACCAGCTCCTGCACCGCCTTCGGCAGCGCCGAGTCGGTGATGACCTTGTTCGACGAGATGATGTACTTGGCCCACTTCGACCCGACCTCGGTACCCATCCAGTTGATCCGGGTTTCCATCGCGGTCTCCTTCGTCTTCGGATACTTGCACCACTACGACGAAGAACCCGGCCAAGACGTAACAACCCATGCGACGGACGTGCGCTACTCGGGTCGCGCGGGCAGATTCATGGCGTCGAGGAGCTTGCGGTCGCTCACGGTCAGGAGCTCGACGATCCGGCCGTCGACCACGGTGCACCCCACCACGCCGAGCACCTTGCCTTTCGCGCCCCAGACCACGAACCCGGGCTCGCCGTTGACCAGAACCGCCAGCGCCGAGGTCATCGACCGGATGCCGCGCAGGATCGGACCGGCCACCTCGGCCGCCCCGACCGTGGTCAGCACGCCCTGCGGGTGGTACGTGCGCCAGGTCACCTGCGGATCGAGCAGCCGTACGAGCCCTTCGAAGTCCCCGTTGCGCGCCGCGGCGAGAAATGCGTCGACCACGGCGCGCTGCCGCCGCGGCTCCTCCTGCCGCGACGCGCCCTGCACCTTCCGGCGGGCCCGGCTGGCGAGCATCTTGGTCGCGTCGGCGGACCGGCCGATGATCTCGCCGATCTCGGCGAAGGACACCGCGAACATGTCATGCAGAACGAACGCCAGCCGCTCGGTAGGCGTGAGGGTGTCGAGCACCACCAGCAGTGCCAGCCCGACCGATTCGGCGAGCATCACGTCGTCCTCTGGTGCCGCCCCGCCGTCCACCGTCACCACCAGCTCGGGCAGCCAGTCTTCGTACGACAGCTCAGCCCGAGTCTTACGCGAGCGCAGCGCGTCGATGCAGACCCGGCCGACTACGGTGGTCAGCCAGGCGGCCAGGTTGTCGATCCCGGCCGCGTCCTGCCGCGCCAGCCGGATCCACGCCTCCTGCACCGCGTCCTCGGCGTCCACCCGCGACCCCAGCATCCGGTAGGCGACCGCCACCAGGCGCTCGCGCTGCTGTTCGAAGGCTCCCGCCAGTGCTTCGTGAGGACCTGGTCCGGCCATGTCGTTACCTTCCTTGCGCGAATTCCGTCATGGTCATGACGCGACCGAAGGCGTCGAGGTAACCACGCAAACGATCCACACGCCTCGTGAAACTTACCGCTGACCTCGAATCCACCGGACGGCTGGTCGAGTGACGCGATCGTCACCGACCGGCTCCCCGCTCAAAGAAACCAAGAAACTAAAGGAGATCCCCACCATGATCCTGGTAACCGGTGCCACCGGAAACGTCGGTTCCCACGTCGTCCGCCAACTCCTGGAGGAGGGTGAGAAGGTCCGCGTCATGACCCGCAACTCCAGCGGCCATGCGTTCCCTGACCAGGTCCAAGTCGTGACCGGCGACCTGACCCAGCCGGAAACCCTGCCTGAGGCACTGTCCGGCATCGAGCGGGCCTTCCTGTTCCCCGTTTTCCAGGGAGTCGACGGATTCCTCGACGTGGCCAAGCGAGCCGGCCTGCGACATGTCGTGATGCTGTCCTCGGTGTCCGTCACGTGGCCCGAGCCCGGCTGGGTCGGCGAGATGCACCTGCGGCTCGAACGATCCGTCGAAGCGTCCGGGTTGGCGTGGACCTTCGTGCGGCCCGACGGGCTCACGACCAACGACCTGATCTGGGCGCCCCAGATCATCGCCGGCGATGTCGTACGCGGACGCTACGGCGAGGCCGCGACGGCCCCGATCGACCCGCGCGACATCGCCGCGGTCGCCGTCCGCAGCCTCCTCGACGGGCGTGCCGGCGAGGGGTACTCGGTGACCGGACCGCAGTCGCTGACCCAGATCGACCGCGTGCGCGTCATCGCGGAGACCATCGGGCGGCCGTTGCGGTGGCAGGAGCAGTCCGAGGACTGGTTCCGGGACCAGATGGCCCGCGCCGGCATGCCCGCCATGGGGATCGACGATTACGTCAACTTGCTCACCGCGAGAGTCGGCAAGCCCACGGAGATCCTGCCGACGGTCGAACAGGTCACCGGCCGACCGCCCTTCACCTACGCACAGTGGGTCGCCGACCACGCCGCCGCCTTCGGCGCGGTGTCGGCCTGACGGATTGGCGGCAGCTGCCGGCCTTCGCGCATGTCCCGAAGGCGAGCCCGGCGGCACCAGCCGACTGTCAACCGAAGCCGTCTCTCATCGACAAAGTCAGGTCTTGGCATGTCGCCGCGGTGCGCGGTATTTCCGCTGGTCGCACGCGCCATGATCATGCCTTGACCGTGGCGGGAACGCTATTGACACCCTCCGCGCGCGAAAGAGCGCCCCGCGTCGGCGAGGCGCTCTTTCTGCTGCTGTTCTGTGATGCAATCTATACGGGGGCTCCCTCGTTCTGCTCTGAGCACGTTCCATGCTGAATTCGCTGGTGACGGGGTTATCCGGAGGGTATTGAACTTGATCAGTTTCTCCTGCGGAACACTTTCTTCCCGCGTGCATGGCCACTATCGCCGGCACGGGCGCGGGTCACTGCGGCGACCAACAAGGTCGAGTCCTACAACGGGTTTTCCAAGCGACGTGCAGTTCCAGGTGGTGTCGGTCGGTGGCGCGCCACCCCCGCCGGAACTGCGCGGCTGGAAGGACACCGTGCACACGCCGCCCAACGTTCCCGTCCGCATCGCCCTGCGGTTTCGCGGAGAACCGGATCCGGCGACGCCCTACATGTTCCACTGCCACATCCTCAACCACGAGGATCAGGGCCTCATGGGCCAGTACGTTGTCACGGCGCCCGGCCGGTCCGCAGGCCGGTCCCCGGTCCGGTCCGCGCCGACCCACCACCAGCATTGATGACCGGATTGCGGCATCTGAGAGGCTGGGGTGGCGGTACGCCGGGTTGTGGCCCTCAGGGGCTTCAGGCGAATCCGGCAGTACCGAAAAACCCGGCGCCGTCGATGGCGAAACGTACTCCGCCACGGACCCTCTCGGCCCGTTCGACCGGGAACAGCCCTATCCATTCGTCGTCCGCGGGCAGCGGCGCGCCGTGTGAGAAGGCTTGGGAGCGGCCGTCGAGGGCAGCTCGGGACAGGGCGAAGCGCGCCTTCAGGGGCGCACCCACGTATACCAGGCCGCAAACCAGCAGAACGATCAGGGGCGGCATGCGTGTAGTCGCCGTCTACCGAGATCATCGTGGAGGTGTCGACGCCGGCTCCGGCCAGCCACAATGTGTGGGTCGGCGCCAGTTCCCGGAACCGCGCCGAGTAAGGGTCAAGCTCGCCGGATCCGCAGTCCAGGTGAGCCAGTTGCAGCAGACGAGCGAGGCTCTCGCGCCTTACTTGTTCGATCAGCCCCGGGCGTGCTCCCTCTCGTGGCCGGTGGGCGGGACGCCGCGCATGATGGTCTCGGCGGCGTGCCTCAGCCACGCGCCGCCGTCCTTTTCGGGGCGAGGGCGGGCCAGGGCGTCGAAGAGCACACCGTCGAGCTGCGCCACCAGCATTCGTGCCGCGTGCCCCGCGTCCGGCACCCCTGCCGCCCGCATGCCGCCCGCGGCCAATCGGACGAACCGCTCGCCGGCGGCGTCGAGTTCCTGTCGCAGCAGGGCGCCGTCCCCGGCGTCGAGGTACAGCTGCATCCTCGCGCGGGTCCTCGTCCTGGCCGCACCCAGCCAGTGCTCCAGCAGGCTGACCAGCGTGGCGGTGGCCTGTTCTCTACTGCTCCACGCGTCGGGCGGGAGCTGTCCGAGCGAGGTCTCCTCCAGCTCCAGCATGCGCTTCAGAACCCCTTCGAGCAGCGCGCGCCTGGTGCGGAAGCAGCTGCTCGTGCTCCCGGGCGGCAGTCCGGCCCGCGTGTCGACGGCGCGGTGGGTCAGACCTCGCATGCCTTGCCCGGCGATCACCTCGATGGCGGCGTCCGCCGCTCGTTGCCTGCGCGTCCTCACCCGCATCGCTCCACGGTGACCGGTACCCCGTTGAGCACGGCCGTGCCGCTGACCTGATCGAGGAGGCGGGGGTCGGTGAGGGAGTTGACGCTGGAGCCACGCACCTGGCGGGCGACCGACAGCCGGACGCCGGGGAGATCATGGCCATATCCGTGCGGCAGGCTCACCGTACCCGGCATGATGTCGGAGTCGGCGCTCGCCTCCACCGTCAGCTCGCCCGCGTCTGAGCGCACGCTCACGAGGTCGCCTTCGGCCAGCCCGCGCGCCGCCAGGTCATCGGGATTCATCAGCAGGTGGTGGCGTGGTTTTCCCTTCACCAGCCGGCTGGAGTTGTGCATCCACGAGTTGTTGCTGCGCAGGTGCCTGCGCCCGATCAGGAGCAAGGTGCCCGGCTGGACCGGCCGCAGCAGCTCCGTGACCGCGTCCTCGGCCGCCGTCAGCAGGACCGAGGGGGCGGCGCGTACCCGCCGGCGCGGGGTCTGCAACCGCCGGGGCAAGCTGGGCCGTAGCTCGCCGAGGTCCGCTCCCTGGGGCAGGCGCCGCAGCCGGGCCAGCGACAGACGGTACGGGCCGGTGCGGAGACCCAGGTCCACGATGCGCTCCGGGCGCATCCTCAACATGAGAGCCGAACGCCACGCGCCTGACCGCACCAGCCGGCCGTACCTGCGCCCCAGCTCGCGGAGGATCTCCCAGTCATGGCGGGCGCCGGGCGGCTTCGGGAGGACGGCAGGCAGGTAGCGGGCGGTGTTGCGGACGGCGAGCAGGTGGAAGACCAGGTCGTAGTGGTCGCGCTCGAGCGGCGCCGACGGCGGGAGGATCACGTCGGCGTGCCGCGTCGTCTCGTTGACGTAGAAGTCGACGGACACCATGAAGTCCAGCCCGGCCAGCGCCTCGTCCAAGGCGGGCCCGGCAGGTGTGGACAGCACCGGATTGCCCGCCACCGTTACCAGGCCGCGCACCTGCCCGGCGCCGGGCGTGCGGATCTCCTCCGCGAGCACCGCGACGGGCAACTCGCCGCCGAACTCGGGCAGGCCACGTACCCGGCTGCGCCACCTGCCCTGGTGCCCGGGGTCGATCTGCCTGGTCCTGATCGGGTCGACGGCGGGCCGGGTGAACATCGTCCCGCCGGGGCGGTCGAGATTGCCGGTGACGATGTTGAGCAACTGGATGCCCCACTGGCACAACGTGCCGAACCGCTGCGTGGACACGCCCATCCTGCCGTAGCAGGCGGCGGCCGGCGCGGCGGCGAACTCCCTGGCCACCCGCCTCACCGTGCCCGGCTCCACCCCGGCGACGTCCTCGACCCGTCCAGGCGTGAACGGCTCGAGGACGTCGCGGACCTCGTCGAGCCCGTCCACGTACGCGGCGGGCCTGGCCAGCCCTTCCTCCAGGATGACCCGTACCATGCCCAGGATCAGCGCGGCATCGGTGCCCGGCCGGACGAAATGGTGCTCACCGCCGAGCCTGGCCGTCTCGGTCCTGCGCGGGTCGAACAGAACCACCTTGCCGCCCCGTGCCTGCAGCGCCCGGATCCTACGTCCCATGCCCGGCGCCGTCATCAGGCTGCCGTTGGAGACGGCCGGATTCGCGCCGAAGACCAGGAAGTACGCGGTGCGATCCAGGTCGGGGACCGGGAGCAGCCACTGGTTGCCGTACAGCAGCCGGGCCACCACCTGGTGAGGCAACTGGTCGACCGAGCTCGCGGAGAACCGGTTACGCGTCCCGAGCAGGCTCGCGAACGCCGGGGCGTGGGTCATGGCCCCCAGGCTGTGGGTGACCGGGTTGCCGAGATAGACCGCGACAGCGTCCGCGCCGTGCCGTCGCCGGATCCGTGCGAGCTCCCCCGCGACCAGGTCGAACGCCTCCTCCCAGGAGATGTTCCGCCAGCCGTCCGCGGTACGCCGGACGGGCGAGCGCAGCCGGTCGGGGTCCTCCTGGAGATCGGCCAGGGCGAGCGCCTTGGGGCAGATGTGCCCGGCCGACAGCGGATCGTCCTCGTCACCGCGGATGTCAAGGACCCTGTCGCCAGACGTGGTGACGCGCAGAGCGCACATCGCCTCGCACAGGGTGCACCGACCGGGCCGGATGATCTCCTCCGTCATGACTACGTTTGTAGCACCCCCCGCTACAGACGTAGCAGCCGCCCTCTCGAACTCTCGATGCGATGGAACGCCGCACATCAGCCGCCGACAAAGCCCGAACGCGTCCTGAGCTTGCTGCCGGAACATGGGTGACTGCCTCGCCTACGCCCTCGACCAACCCCTGCTCTTCAAGGCGAGGACTTCCCCCACACCGACATCACCCCGGCACAGCCCTGACGGTCCAGCATTCCCTCTGCCCAAGCGTGATCACCAGGGTTCCTCGTGGGAGTATTGTGCTTCTGTGACTCGCCCCCCTGACGATCACCTGGATGAGCTGATCGAGCTGGCGATCGTGGACGCCTGCACCGATGATGAGCAGTTCTCCGGCTTCCAGGTGATGATCGACGACAACGTGGCGGTGCCGTTCGACACGGCTGTGCTCGGACTTCGGGTCACCGTCACCGCGATCGACTTCGTGGCGGGCCGGCATCCTCGGCCTGCCGCTGCCCGACCCGCCGCCGGCCGGTGCCGAATGGATCCACGCGTTCCGAGGCTGGGCCTGGTGAGAGCATGAGCGAATACCAGTACTACGAGTTCCTGGCCATCGACCGGCCGCTCACCGGCCAGCAGCAGGCCGAGGTCCGCGCCCTGTCCACCCGGGCCCACATCACCGCCACCAGCTTCACCAACGAATACCACTGGGGCGACTTCCACGGCGACCCGTCCCGCATGATGGAGCGTTACTACGACGCCCACCTGTACCTGGCCAACTGGGGCACCCACCGGATCATGCTGCGCCTGCCCAAGGCCGTGCTCGACCTCAGGCAGGCCGAACGTTACTGCGTGGGTGAGCAGGTCAGCGCCTGGACCAGCGGCGCACACCTCGTCCTCGACTTCACCAGCGAGGCGGAGGAGGAGTCCTGGGAAGACGACGTCGAACGCTCGCTGTCGGCGATCGTCGGCATCCGCGCCGAGCTGGCCGCCGGTGACCTGCGGCCGCTCTATCTGGCCTGGCTGTCGGCGTACGGGGCGTGGGAGCGCGACGAGGACGCCTTCGACTACGAGGAAGAGGACGAACTGGAGCCGCCCGTCCCACCCGGGCTGGGTTCGCTCAGCGCACCGCAACGGGCCCTGGCCGACTTCCTGCGCCTGGACGACGACCTCCTCGAGGCCGCCGCCGAAGCCAGCCAGCCGGCGCGACCCGTACAGCATGATCGGCAGGCCCTGGCCGCCTGGATCGGCGCTCTGCCCGCCAAGCGCAAGGACGCGCTGCTGCTGCGGGTAGCCGAGGAGGACGCCGCGAACGTTCGCTGGGAGCTGCTGGGGGAGTTCGGTGGAGAAACCACCGATCGAGAGGTGGAGACGGGGCGGACGGTCGCCGAGTTGCTCGACGCCGCCGCGGCCCGCCGCCACGACCGTGAGCGGCAGGAGTCGGCCCGGCGCGCCGAAGAGCAGGCCCGCCGGGAAGAGCAGCGACGGCAGGCCCGGGAACTCCACCTGAACCGGCTCGCCCAGGACCTCGAAGCAGCGTGGGACCGGGTGGAGACCTCCATCGGCACCAAGAAGCCCCGCGAATACGACCAAGCCGTCGAACTCCTGCGAGACCTGCACGCCCTGGCCATCCGCGACGATCACGCCGGCGCCTTCACCCAGCGCCTCACCCACCTCCGGCAACGACACCAGGGCAAGCCCAGCCTCATCAAGCGACTTGACGACGCGGGCCTCACAGCCGAGTGACCGGCGAGGCGACCTGCCGGTAGGCGGACGGGCTGGTGCCGCGGTGACCCTTCCACCAGCCCGTCGAACGGCACGGCCCTTGCACTGGCCGCGGTTGCACGCCCGGGACACTAGCCGCTCTGGGTGATGTACGCCGCCGCGGCGATCTCCCCCAACGCCTGCCCGGTCACCTTGGACATCTCCCTGGCCGCATCGGCCGACGCGGTCTGGATGCCCACGAAGGCCGCGAAGGTCAGCCGCCGGCCACCGGGGAGCTCCACGTACCCGGCCAGGGCCTGGCGGTTCATCCACGTGCCGTCCTCGTTTCCCAGGCTCGTGCCGGTCTTGGCGTAGACGTGGCCCGCCGCCGGCGAGTCGGGCTGGATGTTCTTGAGGGTTCCGTCCCGGCCGAGGATCGGGAGCGCGTCGCGGTAGAGATGGAAGTGCGGTTGCCGCGCCATGTAGGCCAGGAATTCCACGAAGTACTGCGGCGTGTAGCGGTTCTGCGCCGACCCCGGGGGTGCCGGGTCGAACCCTGCCTTTTCGAACAGCTCACGCCGTACCCGCTGCCCCGCCGCCTTCGGATCGTCCGGGTCCCGCCCGGCGATGGCCCCGATCAGGTACGGGAACACCTCCGTATGCAGGTTGCTGCTGACCTTGAGCATGGGCTTGAGCTGGTCGGACAGGGCCGGAGAGAGATGCTCGGCGACCAGGCGCCGGGCACCGGACCCGGTCGTGGCTCCTCGCCGCGCGCCGACGTGCACGCCCTTGTCCCGCAACAACCGTGCGAAGATCGTCTGGGCGAAGGCCGCCGGTTCCGGGACGAAGTACGCGCGGAACAGGCCGGGGCTGTCGTCGGGGATGTCGCCGGTCAGGCTCACCGTACGGGTGCCGTCGGGGTGTCGTACGTCGTCGGCGAAGGCGAGCGGGCGCGCGGAGGCCGCCTCGGCGGCGGCGATCGTGCGTACCTCGTTCACTATGCGGACGTAGGAGGAGCGCGGGGAGATGTCCAGGACGGCGGGCATTCCCGGGCGGCTGCCGGGTCCGACGGAGACGTCCACGAGATTGTCGTTGAGCATGACCGGGGAAATGGTGGCCGTCACGCCGTTGGCCAGGTTCTCGGTGCCTTCGCGGTAGAGGGTGCCGTCCACCAGCACCCGCCCCTCGACCCGCTTGATCCGTGTCGCCACCTTGGCCGCGAGCCGGCGGAGCTCCCGCACCGGGTCACCGCTGACAGGTCCCGCCCCAGGAGTGGTGTGGTAGGTGTGGTCCGGGTCGGGCAGGGCCAGGCTCCCGTCGGGGCGCAGCCGTCCCGCCAGCAGCAGGTCGCCCCCCGCCACCAGCACGAGGTCGCCGTGCAGCACACCGCCGCGCACGGGTCCGGTCCGGTAGACGCGGGTGGGCAGGCGCCGGTCGTGCCCCAGCGTCAGGAACGCCGTGCCGCCGACGAAGACTTTCGATGAGGACCCGGCGACGAACGGCTCGCCGGTGTTGAGCGCGTAGATCGACTCTCCGGTGTCCGGCGCGTGGAACTGCGCCCCCCAACGGGCGCCGCCGAGAGCGGGCCGCGCCATGATCTCCTCGATCCTGCGCGCCAGGTCGGTATCGGGAGCGGCCTGGACGGGCCGCGGGGCGGCGGTGAGGGTGCCGGCCAGCGGAACGGTGCCCAGTAAGCCGAGGACGGACCGCCGCGACGGTTGCCAGGTGTCCAGCTGTGTCGGGTTCGTGGCCACCGGTTTCTCCTTGTTCGTTGGGAACCCCGATCCGAAGGACCCGCTCGGGCTCTTCGGCGAGGCGCACTTCGCCGACGCATTGAACCGTGGCGGCTTGTTTCCCGGCCGTTTCGTGCCGGCGCCGGAGGCGGAAACGAGGAGGAAACAGCGGAACGGCTACACAGGGCGGCGAACGTCCGCACCAGAGGAAGGGCCTGTGCAGTGAACCGAAGAACGGCGATCGGGCTGGCGTGCTCGATCCTGGCCCTGGGCCTGGCCGCTCCGGCGACCGCCGCCGCCCGGCCGCGGACCGGCGACGTGCAGCAGGCGGTGGACGCCTTGGCGAAGACGCCGGGAGTGGTGGGAGCCATCGGGGAGGCGTACTACGACGGCAGGCGCATCGACGGCGGCACGGCCGGCTCGCGCCTGATCGACGGCAAGGGCGGCAGGATCCCCACCGGCGCCCGCTACCGCGCCTGGTCGCTGACCAAACAGTTCACCGCCACCGTGCTGCTGCAACTCGTCAAGGAGGGCGAGCTCGGCGTGGACGACAAGCTGAGCGCGGTCCTGCCGGTGACGGCCGAACAGGACCTGGTCGAGCGGGCCGGCGAGATCACCGTACGGCACCTCCTCCAGCACACCTCCGGCATCCCCGACTACACCGGGCACCCGGACCTGAGGCCCTTCGACGACCTCACCACCCGGCACTCCCCGCTCGACCTGGTGAAGATGTCTCGCGGACAGCCCAGGCAGCAGGAGCCGGGTGAGCGGTTCAGCTACTCCAACACCAACTACATCCTGCTCGGGGCGATCATCGAGAGGCTGACCGGCCATAAGCTGGCCGTGGAGTTCCAGCGGCGGCTGCTCAAGCCGCTCGGGATGAACCGCTCCTACCTGCCCGTCGGGCCAGGGCAGGGCATCAAGGGGCCCCACGGGCACGGCTACTACCCCGGGCCGGACGGCACGCCGCGCGACGTGGACCGGATGAACACCACCAGCCTGTGGGCGGCCAGCGGCCTGATCTCGACCTCGCGCGACCTGACCACGTTCTACCGTGCGCTCGCCGAGGGGCGGCTGCTGCCTGCCGCGCTCCGGGAGGTGATGAGGTACCCGGTGGAGGAGCAACCCGTGTGCGGCGGCTCGATCGGCCTGTACCGGGGTTCCGGGCCCGGCGGGCTGGCCATGACCTTCACCTCCGCCGACGGCCGCCTGCAGTTCGCGGTGTCGGCGACGACCAGCATCGCGGGCCAGGGCCAGGTGCGTCCGGCTTTGCAGAAGGCCGCCGAAGCAGTGCTCTGTCCTGGCAAGTGAGAAAAGCAGGGAGTAACCCATGCGTACACGTTTGAGCAGGAGCACGTTCTGGTCCCGGGCCGCGGTGGTGTGCACGCTGCTGCTGGCCGGTGCTCCTGCGGTCGGCAACGCGGACCCGGCCGGCGCGGCTGAAGCCACGAGCGCCGGCCAGGCCCCGCCACCCTGCGCCGAAGCCTCCAGCCAGTCCCCGTCCGGCCGGACACCGGCACCGACCCCGGCGGCCACCCAGGTCAGCACCATCGGGCAGGCATACACCTGCATCCTCGATCACTACTTCGCCCGCGACCGGCTGAACCACCGTGACCTTCTCGCCGCCGCCTTCAGCGGGCTGACCGTCGAACTCGACCGGCAGGGCCTCGACCGGTCCGACGCCATGATGCCGCCGCTGAGGGGCGACCGGGCCGCCGACTGGGCGACCTTCGCCGCCGTCTACGAGCGCATCACCGCCGCCCTGCCCGCCGACGCGACGCGACGACAGGCGGTGGCCGCGGCGACGATCAACGCGATGGTGGGCAACCTGCACGACAACCACGTGCGCTGGTCCCGCATCGCGCCCCCGCCAGGGGAGCCACGCGAGATGTACGGGCTCGGCATCGCCACCTCCTACACCCCCTACCACGCCGCCCACGCACCACAACGAGCCCAGGCACCGCTGCACATCACCGCCGTCACCGGCGGGCCGGCCGCCGAGTTGCGTCTGCGGCCCGGCGACGTCATCCAGTCGGTCAACGGCGCACCTCTGTTCGCCGGAGGGATCCTGTCCACGGGCGCGCTCGGCCTGCTCCACCCGAACTCGGCCGCCGACGACCCCGTACGCCTGTCCCTGCGCCGCCCCTCCACCGGCCGTACCTGGACCGCCGCCCTGAAGCCCGAGTGGTTCACCCCGACGGCTCGCAACGTGACGCCCACGCTGCTCGGCGGCGACATCGCCGCCATCCGCATGGGCGCCTTCAGCCCCGGCGTCGCCGACGAGGTGCTGGCGGCCGTGGCCGACCTGGGCGAACGCGCCGACCTGCGCGGGGTCGTCCTGGACCTGCGGGGCAACACCGGTGGCTCGCCGGCGGAGGTCGCGCGCCTGCTCGGCGCATTCGCCCACGGCAAGATCACCGGCTACAACTGCGACCCCGGCGGCACCTGCACCCCGCATCGCACCGACGACACCGTGCCCCTCCTCAAGCTGCCCCTGGCCGTCCTCACCGACGGCCTCTGTGCCTCCGCCTGCGACCACTTCACCGGCGCGGTCAAGCATCACAAGCTCGGGCCGGTGATCGGCACGCGTACGTCGGGGATGGTGTCGGGGGTCGCGTACCCGTACGTCCTCGACGACGGCAGCACGCTACGCCTGCCCACGCACTACGGCCTCGGCCCCAACCGCGAGATCGTCAATGGCATCGGCGTGCCACCCGACCACATCGTCCCGCGGACCGCCGAAGACCTGTCGGCCGGCCGCGATCCGGCCATGACCAAGGCCCTCGCTCTGGTCGGCAAGGTCTCCTGAACCGGCGAACGGCGTCCTGTCCTGAAAGTCGTCTCCTGATCTGGTCGCCATCGGAGAAGGCTCAAGCGGCACATCGCATGGTGGCAGGCAGGGTCCCGGTAGTGCTGATCGAAGCCATCTACGCCGCACAAGCTGCGACGCCTTCCGGACGCGGAACGTCCGGAACGGGGTCTACCGTCGCGACATGACCAACAGCGATTACTGGTGGGAACCGCCCCTCGCCGGCACCGAGGCCGAGCACCTCCTCGGTGCGCTCGACCGCCTGCGCACAACCTTTCGCTGGAAGACCGACAACCTCGACGCGGCCGGGCTGCGGACCCGCATCGGCGCCTCCTCGCTCACGCTGGGCGGCCTGCTCAAGCACCTCGCACGCGCCGAGGAGCAGATGTTCAGCACCGTACTCAGCGGCGCGCCGCTCGGCGCGCCGTGGGACACCGCAGACTGGAACGCCGACCCCGGCTGGGACTTCAACTCGGCCGCCGACGACGCTCCCGAGGACCTATACGCGCTCTGGGACGCCACCGTCGAACGGTCCCGGGCGAGGCTCGACGCGGCCCTGACCACCGGCGGACTCGACCAGCTCGTCCACCTCTCCAACGCCGACGGGCGCCATGTGAGCCTGCGCCGGCTGCTCTGCGACCTGATCGAGGAGTACGGGCGGCACACCGGGCATGCCGACCTGCTCCGCGAGGCCGTGGACGGGCTGGTCGGTGAGGACCCTCCGGCTGGATGGCACACGAAGTCCAACCGGCCACACCTCCGCAATTAGCCGCTGTACCGACCACAGCTGCAGACCAGCTGCCCTGTCCCGGATTCCGGAACAGGACGGCTCGGCGATGTCCCCAGGTCGTTCAGCGTTTCCCCGGCGCGTACCAGATTCTGCTGTGCAGGTCGCTGCCCCTGATCACTTGTACGCGCCACGGCTCCAGCCGCAGCACGTGCAGCTTGGGGTCGCGCGGGTCGGTCCAGAAGTTGCCCAGGTTGTAGCCGGCCCCCTGGGGGCTCGTACGCAGATAGAGGCCCCACACGTGGTACTTGGTCTCCAGGTCGTCGGCCCAGGTGGCGACGGTGTCGACGCTCACCGCGTTCTGCCGGGGCGTCCAGTAGGAGAACGTGCTGTGCGGGTTGCCCGCCAGGTGGGCGGCCTTGACCGGTGTCCTGTAGGTGGCGAGCCAGCCTAGCGGCCGGCCGTCGACGTTCTCCCAGACGGGGATCAGTACTCGCGCGCGGGGTCGTCCCTTCTGGTCGACCGTGGTCATGGTCGCGTACACGATGTCGCCGATGTAGGCGTCGAACTGATCCTTAATGTCGGCGAACGACGTCACGTGTTTGGTCAATATCGTCTCCCTGCTGCTAAACGGTGGCGGGGGCGGACTCTTGGGCCGGTTCGGGGGAGGCAACGGGGGTCCGCAGGCCGAAGGCCATGACTGCCGCGCCGAGCAGCGCCGCCACCAGCGGGACCACCAGTGCGGTCCGCAGCGCGTCCAGACCGGTTCCGGCGGAGACGCTGACCGCGGTGACGGCCGACAGCCCGAGCGCCATGCCGAACTGCATGGCCGTGTAGAGCAGACCGCCCGCCAGACCGTGCTCCTCCTCCTCGACGCCCTCGGTCGCGGCCATGGTCAGCGGGCCGTACGCCAGCGCGAAAGCCAGACCGAGCAGGAGCAACGCCGGGAGCATGGCGGTGTAGGCCCAGTCCATGCCGACGGGCAGAAACAGCGCGTACGCGACCGCCGCGAGCACGATGCCGCCGAACAGGACTCGCGCGTTTCCGAAGCGGTTGACCAGGCGTGGCGTCAGCGTGGGCGCGAGCACCGTGTCGATCCCGATCACCAGCATGGCCAGGCCGGTCTGCATCGTGCTCCAGCCGCGCACCTCCTGGAAGTACAGGGTGGCCAGGAACTGGAAGCCGGCGAACGCCACCAGGAACAGCAGCGCCGCCACGTTGACGCGCACGAGCGACGCCTTGCGCAGGATACCCAGCCGCACCAGCGGTGACGACGATCGCCGTTCGATCGCGACGAACAGCCCGAGCAGCGCCAGCCCTGCGACGAACGTCGCAACAGTCAGGAGAGGCCCGTCACTGGGGTGCTCCAGCCGGACCACGCCGTACACCAGGAGCAACATGGCACCGGTGATGGACAGCGACCCCGCCAGGTCGAAGCTGCCCCGAGCCCGCTTGCCGCCGGTGTCGCGCAGCAGGGCCAGCGCCGCCACCAGGATCAGCGCGGACAGGATGACCGGCGCGAAGAACACCCACCGCCAGCCGAACGAGGTGAGCACGCCGCCGGCGACCAGCCCGAGCGAGAACCCGCCCGCCGCCGTCCCCGCGTACACGCCCAGCGCCTTGGTGCGTAGGCGGCCCTCGGGAAAGTTGGAGGTGATCAGCGCCAGCCCGGCCGGCGCCATGAACGCGGCTGCCACCCCCGTGACGAACCGCGCGGCCAGCAACATCCAGCCTTCGGTGGCGAACCCGCCGAGCCCGGAGAAGAGCAGGAAGACACTCAGCCACACCACGAACATCCGCCGGTGTCCCAGCAGGTCGGCGGCGCGGCCGCCCAGCAACATGAACCCGCCGTAGCCGAGCACGTAGGCGCTGACCACGCCGCTGAGCATCCCGGTGGACAACCCCAGGTCGGCGCGGATCGACGGCAGCGCCACGTTCAGCATCGCCACGTCGATCCCCTCCAGGAAGATCGCGGCGCACAACACCAGCAACACGCCCCACGCACGCGCTGTCATGCGTGCGGGCCCGCTGACGGAATCCGACATCGGAGTCCAACCTCTCTGCATCGGAAAACCGATCCGCAGACGGTTCCCCAATGGCCTCTTGGTTCCTTCTTGTAAGTGACAGCATCGTCAGGCACTATCGATGAGCATGGAAGACGGCACTTTCAAGTCCCTCGGTTACTGCGGTGATACCGGCATCGACGAGGACGTTCTCCAGTGGGACCAGCGCGCGGAGTGTGAGGTGCGGCATATTCTCGACCGCATCGCCGACAAGTGGTCGCTTCTGATCATCGCGCTGCTCGACAAGCAGAGCCTGCGCTTCAGCGAGCTGAGCCGCGCGATCGATGGGGTCAGTCAGCGCATGCTGACCCGTACGCTGCGGCATCTGGAACGCGACGGGCTGGTGAGCCGGACCGTGCATCCCACCGTCCCGCCACGTGTGGACTACGAGCTGACCCCGATGGGCGCGACCCTGCACAGCACCATCAGCGCCCTCGTCATCTGGACCGAGGAGCACCAGAACGCCATCGCGGCCGCTCGCGCCGCCTACGACAGGAAAGTGGTGGCCGAACGGGAGACCGCGGAACGCCTGGAGGCCGAACGCCAGGCCGTCGCCCACGTGGCCCTATCAGGCAGGGGCTGACCACCACCACGCCCCGAGCGGCGGCAGACGATCAGGATGACGACGGCCACCAGGCCGATCACGCCCGCACAACCCGCGTCTCCGGAAGGTGGTCGCGGGTCCGGCTGATCCGGCCGCCGGTTGGGCGGCCGGCCGGCCGGTCGCCCGGGTTCAGGCCGTAGCGACCGGCACCGCCGTCCTTCCGGTCCCGCTTGGTGCCGTCCCAGTGATAGCGGTTTCCTCTCCCGTCCCGGTACCAGCCGGGTTCTTGTCCCCGATGGTCAGCCGATCCAGACCGAGGCGTACACGCCGTCCTCGACGTTCACCTGCACCGGGCGCAGGCCGCGCGCCACCAGGCTGTCGAACCTGCGCTGGTAGGCGGAGCCGGAGGTGTCGATGTAGTGGTACCAGGGCCGGACACCGTCCTTGCGGTAGATCGCGGCGAACCGCGCCCCTCCCGGGCCCACCGCCACCGCCGTCGGGCGAAACCCCTCGGCGGTGCGCTCGTCGAAGAACTTCTTGTGCCCGGCGGACGACTTTCCGTACGAGTAGTACCATCCGCCTCCCTGGCTCTGCCGCCAGACCGCGACGTACCGGGGATCCGACGGCGTACCGTACACATCAATCGAGACCGGTACGTACCCATCCGCGTGGGCCTTCCGGTTGTGGGCGGCGAACTCTGCCCCGGTGAGCCCCATGCGGGAGAAGAACCGTTCAGTGCGCTTCTCCCACAGTGCGGCGAACGTCGCACGGCCGGCCGGACCCGTCGCGGACACCGATATCGGCTGGTACCCCTGCGCGAGGTAGTCGTCGAACCGCGCCTTGAAGCCCGCTTCGGACATCCCGCTCCGCGAGACCCAGGCTCCACCTCCGCCCTTGACCCAGACAGCCGCATACCTCGGCCCTTCCGAGACGCTCACCGTGATCGGCCGGTAACCCCGGCTGCGCAGGCTCTCGAAATGGGCCTGGTGCGCGCTCTGGCTCGCGCCGGAATATGCGCGGAAGGCCACCCCCGTGGCGGCGTGTGCCGGCGCCGCGACACCGCAACTCCCCATGGCGACCGCAACCACCGCCGCGAACATCCTCTTCACTCGTGCCTCCTCAGACGGCCGACTTGCCCAGTACGGCTCATCCTTGTCACGCTTTGATTGATCACCACCGATCAGCTGTTTGATCAACGAGGCAGGGCAAATGGGCAGGCCAGAACGGAAACTCGATCCTGACAGCGGGTTGATCGAACGCTTCGCACATGACTTACGCCAGCTGCGCGTCGCGGCAGGGCAGCCGACCTACCGGATCATGGGCTCACGGGTCGGTTGCTCGCCGAGCAAGCTCTCAGAAGCCGCGAAGGGGCTCCGGCTGCCCAGCCTGGCGGCGACCCTCGATTACGTACGTGCCTGCGGCGTGACGGACACGGCCGAGTGGGAGCAGCGCTGGCACGAAGTCAACGGCCAGATCCAGCAGCATGCCCAGACCGCCGGCGAACCCGGGCCCGGCGAGTCGGCCACGGCGGACGAAGCCCATGGCCAGGAGCCGAGGCCACGCGCTCTCTGGAAGGTCGTGGCGGTCGTCGGTACGGCGCTGGCACTCGTCACGGCCAACGCGGCGTTCATCTGGGCCTCGGGCGATGCCGTACCGGACATACCCACGCGGTGCCGCACGCCTCTCGTGACGGCGCGCCCGCCGATATCGATGCAACCGTGTGTCGCGGTGACCGACGGCGCCGTGGTCACCTCCCTCGACCTGCGCACGGTCCGCGCGGTCGACGGCGCGGTCGCCTACGTCTGGTTGCACAACGTCAAATCCCGCGCACCGCTGGCGAAAACCCTCCGTACGTGCGAACTCGGTGTCTTGGCAGCAGGTCAGGCGCGTACGTGCGGACCGTTCTCGCACGAGGTGCCGCCTGGACGCTACACCACCGCGGTCGCGGTGGAGCTGGGCCCGCGACAGAGCGAACCGCCGCACTGGCGCCGCGGCGCCACCGGAACGCAGAGCCAGCAGGTCGACACCGAGTCCTGACCGCCACGCAGGGCCATTACGGCCACGGCGAGGTCACGGGAGCGCAGGGATCCTTACCCGGACACCAGCCAATGGGGCATCCCGGTCAGCGGGCGGCCGAGCGGGCGCGGTAGGCCGCCGCCTTCGTACGGCTCTGGCATGAGCGGGAGCAGAACTGGCGGACCGCGTTGCGTGAGGTGTCCACGTACACTCGGTCGCACCGCACCGCCCGGCAGATGCCGAGGCGGCCGCCGAGGTCGCTGCCGATGGCCAGGGTCAGGGCGGACGCGATGCCCGCGCTCCACCCCACTGCGAGGGTGTCCTCGGCGCCATGGAAGTGGACCTGCCAGGGCTCGCCGGGCGCCCGGTCCAGTTGCGGGCGCGCACCCGTGCTGATGACGAGCGCGTTGACGATCGTGGCCGCCTCGTCGTCCTGGTGAGTGTGCATGGCTTCGAAGACCCGCCGGACCTTCAGCGCCGTCTCAGCCAGGTACAGGGCCTCCTCTGGCGTGACCTGCACGTCTCCGGGCAGGACCGCGTCGATCGCGGACGGCAGTTCCTCGCCCTTCGGGGCCACGTACGGCCTACCGCCGTCGTCGCCGTCGGTCAGGGCGTTCACGAGCGATACCGCGGTGTCGAGCAGGATCGCCACGTGACTATCGAACATCACTTGACTGGTCACCTCCAACGGCCTAGGTTCGTGACCAACGTTATCAGGTTCGTTGGTCACGCGAGGGGTTGGCATGCCGGTGAAAGGTCGTGCGGGGCGTCTGCCGCGTGCCGTGTGGTGGCTCGTCATCGCGCGGACGATCAACCGGCTGGGGGCCTTCTCCCTCGGGTTCCTCACCGTCCTCATCACCACCGAGTTCGGCGCGGACACCGTCACGGCCGGGCTGATCGTCGCCGCCTTCGGCGTGGCCACCATCCCGTCCCGCCTGCTGGGCGGCGTGCTGGCCGACCGGTTCGGGCGCCGCCGGACCATCGTGACCGGGCTGGCGGGGTGCGCGCTGGCGCAGGCGGGCATCGCGGTCTCCGGGTCCGTGGCGATGATCGCCGTCTTCGCCGTCCTGCTGGGGCTGGTCTTCGAGATCTACGAGCCGCCGTCCCAAGCCATGATCGCGGACGCCGTCCGGCCCGCTCAGCAGGCGCAGGCGTTCAGCCTGCTCAACGCGGCCATGGCGGTGGGAGGCATGGGCGCCGGCCTGATCGCGGCAGGGCTGGGGCGGTGGGACCTGCGCTGGTTGTTCGTCGTGGACGCCGCCACCTGCGTGGCCTGCGCGGTCGTCATTCACTTCGTCCTTCCCGTCGACCGCCGCGCGCCGGCACCGTCAGGCGACCTCCCTGTCTCCCGGACCGGCGGGTCGCCCTGGCGCGACCGTTCGCTTCTCGTGCTCCTGGTGTTCGGCACCCTCTTCGCGCTCATGTACATGCAGGTGGTGATGGCCCTGCCACTCGCGCTGGAGCGGCGCGGTCTCCCACCCGCCGATGCCGGGCTGCTGTCCACCGCCTCGGCCGTCGTCATGGTGCTCTGCCAGCCGTTGCTCAGATGGACGGCGGCGCTGTCCCACCACGCGTCGATGTGCGCGGGCTACCTGCTGCTCGCCGCAGGCCTGGCCGGCCTCGCCGTAGCGGGCGGGCTGCCGGGCCATCTGGCCGCCGTCGTGGTGTGGAGCGCCGGTGACGCGCTGATGTTCGGACGCAGCTACGCGATGGTCTCAAGCATCGCACCCGAACACGCCCGGGCCCGCTATCTGTCGGTCTTCGGCACCTCGTGGGGCGTCGCCACCGTCCTCGCGCCCCTGTGCAGCACACAACTCCTCGAACGCGCGGGACCGGCAGGGTTGTGGGGTGGGCTGTCCGCCACGTGCGTGCTGCTCGCCCTCGCGCAGCCCATGGTGGTCGGACCGCTGCTGAGACGGGATCCGACTCGCCACGTCGACCGGCACCAGGAGCGGGTGGCCAGGCATTGAGAAGCGCGGGAAGGCGACGCACCCTGGCGTACGGGATGCTCTCACCGTGCCCACCCGCCAGGCGCGCCGGGGCCGGCCGTCTCCCGCCGCGGCCGGGGGGGTGGCGTTGATCTGTGACTTCGTGTGCAGTTGAATGAGCGGGTGCATGCTGGGCGGGTGGTCTCCCCGGTTCTGGTGGGGCGGGAGAAGGAGCTCGCCCGGCTCGTCGCGCTGGTCGAGGAGGCTCCCGCCGTCGCCGTCGTCGAGGGCGAGGCCGGCATCGGGAAGTCGCGGCTGACCGCCGAGCTGCTCGGCGGTCCCGCGGTGGCGGGCCTGCGGGTGCTGGCCGGGGCCTGCGTGCAGATCAGGGAGCCGTTCCCGCTGGGCCCCGTCGTCGAGGCGCTGCGCGGTCGCGCGGCCGAGCTGGCCGGGGCGGCGCTGTCGCCGGTCGCGGGGGCGCTGCGCGAGCTGCTGCCGGAATTGGCCGGGGAGCTGCCGGAGACGCCGCCGCCGCTCGACGACCGGGCGGCCGAGCGGCACCGGGTGTTCCGGGGTCTCGCCGAGGTGCTGACCGCGCTCGGTCCCGCTGTCCTGGTGGTGGAGGACCTCCACTGGGCCGACGGCCAGACGGTGGAGTTCCTGACGTACCTGATGTCCGTGCTGCCGGACACGTTGCGGGTGGTGCTGACGTACCGGGGCGAGGAGGCGTCGGAGGCGGTGCGGGCGATCACGGCGCGCGCCCCCGACACGATCAAGGCCGAGCATCTGGTGCTGCCGCCGCTCGACGCCGCCCTGACGCGGGTGATGGCCTCGGCGATCCTCGAGGCGGAGGAGGTGACGGCCGAGTTCGCCGAGCACCTGTGCCTGCGGGCGTCCGGCCTGCCGCTGGCCGTGCAGGAGTTGCTGGCGCTGCTGCGCGACCGCGGCACGCTCATCCGGTGGGAGGGCGGCTGGGCGCGGCGGGCGCTTGAGGAGCTGGACGTGCCGAGCGGCGTGCGCGCCTCGGTGCGTGAACGCGTGGCCCGGCTGTCCCCCGGCGCCAAGGAGGTGGCAGAGCGCGCCGCCGTGCTGCAGCTCCCGGTGCCGGTCTCCCTGCTGTCGGGGCCGGATGTCGGGGCGATCGACGAGGTGCTCGGCTCGGGGCTGTTCGCCGACACGGGCGGGCTGGTCGGGTTCCGTCACGTGCTGGCGGCGCAGGCGGTCTACGAGGCGATCCCGCTCGGTCGCCGGCAGGTGCTGCACGCCGCCGCCGCCGACACCGTACGCGGCCTGCGCCCGGTGCCGCTGGGCCGCCTGGCTCACCACCTGCGCCAGGCGGGCCGGGCCGGGCAGTGGGTCGAGGCCGCCATCGAGGCGGCCGAGCAGGCGTCGCGGCTGGGCGACGACGCCGAGGCCGCGCGCCTGCTGGAGGAGGTGCTGCGCGACGCCGACCTGCCGGCGGCGCGGCGGGCGGAGCTGACGGTGAAGCTCGGCTGGGCCGCCCTGGAGCTGCTGCGCCCGCCGCCGGTCGCCGACCTGGTCACCGGCGCGCTGGAGCAGGACGTGCCGCCGTCGCTCCGGGGTCACCTGCGCATGCTGCTCGCACTGCACCTGGAGCGCACCCGCACCGACAGCGCCCGCATCGGCGAGGCCTTCGCCCGGGCGGCCGAGGACCTGGCCGGCGAGCCGGGGCTGGCCGCGTGGGCCATGGCCGGGGTGGGCCGCCCGCCGAGCGGCCTGCCGCCCGAGGAGAGCAGGTCGTGGCTGGAGCGGGCGCTCGCGACCCTGCCCGCCGTGGCCGATCCGGCCATGCGCATGCTGGTGCTGGGCAAGATCGCGATGATCTTCGTGGTGATGGGCGACCCGCGCTGGGCCGCCCTGGCCGGCGACCTGCTGCGGGAGACCGGCGGGCGGCGGCTGCTGCGCCGCGAGGTCAACGCCTACCGCTCGATCGGGGGCGCGGCCCTGTTCAGCGGGCACCACCGCGAGGGCCGCCGCCTGCTGACCGCGGCCGTCGAGGAGGGCGCCGAGCCCGACCTGCGCGAGCGGCTCGAACTGCGCTGCCTGGTCAACCTGGCCGCGGCCGACTACTTCGAGGGCTCCTGGCGCGGGCTGCCGGCCAGGATGCAGGAGCTGCGCGACCAGTTCGGCGACGAGCCGCACGAGCGCATCCTCGTCGACATCGTGACCGCCTGCCTGGCCGCGGTGCAGGGACGCCAGGAGGCCGCGCTGCCGCCGCTGCTCGACGCCGCCGCCGAGGCCCGGGCCCGCGGGCAGTTCGACGATCTCGTGCTGCCGCTGACGATGCTGCTCAGGCTGGCCGCCGCGCGGGGCGAGCCGGAGCCGGCGATCGAGGCGGCCGTCGAGGCGGGCCGCCACTGGGAGGCGAGCGAGCTGTGGCCGGTGGCGGTCCGGGCGCTGCCCGCGCTGACCGAGGCGCTGCTGGCGGCGGGCCGTCCCGGCGAGGCCGCCGACGTCGTGGCCCGGCACGCCGCCCGGCTGGCGGGGCTGGACGCGCCGCTGGCCGCGCCCGCGCTCGCGCACGCCCGCGGGCTGCTGGCCGCGGCTGACGAGCAGTCGGGGCGGGCGGCCGCGGAGTTCGCCGCCGCCGCCGACGCCTTCGCGCTGATCCCGGCACGGTACGAGGCCGCGCAGTCCGCCGAGCGGGCGGCCGCCTGCCTGTTCGCCCTCGACGACCCGGAGGCCGCCGTCCGGCTCGGCCGGGCCGTCGCGACGTACGCGGACCTCGGGGCGCGCTGGGACCTGGACCGCGCTACCGGGCTGGGCCGCAGGTGGGGCATCCGCCCGGCGGCGCAGAGCGCGCCCGCGCCGGCCGGCAACGACCACGCGCTGTCGGCCCGGCAGGAGCAGGTGGCCCGGCTGGCGGCCGAGGGGCTGACGAACCAGCAGATCGCCAGGGAGCTGTTCCTGTCGCCGAAGACGGTGGACAAGCACGTGAGCGCGGCCATGCGGAAGGTCGGGGCGCGGTCGCGGACGGAGCTGGCCCGCCACCTCCTCCCCAGCGACTAAATCCCCAGATTGGGGATTTCTCCCCATGGGGCACCCCATACCCCACCCCATACGACTGCACGACACTTTCGGCATGTCCGAAACCACCGACGAACCCGGGCAGCCAGACCCGGACGACCCCTCCCTTCCTCCCGAGCCCGAGGAGCTCCCGGAGCCTCCTCGCCCGCCGGACGGCTTCCAGCCCGTCTGACCCCCTCCCCTTCCCTTCCCCCGCCAGAAAGGCCACCATGGCACTGCCCCGCCCCCCGCTGGCGCGCCGGACAGCAGTCCTGCTGACCGCGCTCACCACGCTCGCCGGCGTGCTGACCGCCGGGCCGGCGACCGCCACGACGCCGGACACCCCAGCCGCCTCCCCCTCGCAGGCCGCCAAGGACGTCACCCTCTCCGGGTTACGCGCCCAGAAGGTCGCCGTCACGCTGATCACCGGCGACAAGGTCCAGCTCACCCGGTCCCCCGCCGGCCAGTACCGCGTCGAGACCGCCCCCGGCACCCGCCAGGACGGCCGCCGCGTCAACCTGTTCACCCAGTTCACCCCGGACGGCGTCTTCGTGCTGCCGGACGACGCGATCGCCGCCGTCCAGGCCGGACTCGTGGACAGGCGGCTGTTCGACGTCAAGTACCTGGCCGAGAACGGCTACTCCGACGACGTGGCCAAGCGGCTGCCGGTGATCGTGCAGTACCCGGGCGACCAGGCCGAGGCCGCCGTCAAGCGCTCGGCCGCCGCCGTCCCCGCCAGCGAGCCCACCCGGACGCTGGAGAGCATCCACGCCTCCGCCCTCGACGTCACCAAGGCCGAGGCGGGCGCGTTCTGGGAGGCCGTACGCGGCGGGCAGAGCGCCGGACAGGGCCTGGCGAAGGCGCCCGGCACGCTGCGCGGCGGCATCGCCAAACTCTGGCTGGACGCCAAGGTCAAGGCGGACCTGGACGTAAGCGTCCCGATGATCGGCGCCCCCCAGGCGTGGGAGCGCGGCCAGGACGGGACCGGCGTGAAGATCGCCGTCCTGGACACCGGCGCGGACGCCGGCCATCCCGACCTGGCCGGGAAGATCGCCGACAGCAGGTCGTTCGTCCCCGACCAGGCCGTCCAGGACGGGCACGGGCACGGCACGCACGTAGCCTCGACCATCGCCGGCACCGGCGCGGCCTCGGGCGGCAAGCGCAAGGGCGTCGCCCCCGGCGCGCAGCTCGTCGTCGGCAAGGTGCTCGACGACACCGGTTCCGGCCAGGAGTCGTGGATCATCGAGGGCATGGAGTGGGCCGCGCGCAGCGGCGCCAAGGCCGTCAGCATGAGCCTCGGCGGCTCGCCCAGCGACGGCACCGACCCGCTCAGCCAGGCTGTGAACGACCTGACCGCAGAGACCGGCACGCTGTTCGTGATCGCCGCGGGCAACCTGTACGAGGCCGAGACGATCAGCACGCCAGGCGCGGCCGACGCCGCGCTGACCGTGGGCGCGGTGGACAAGCAGGACCAGCTCGCCGGATTCTCCAGCCGCGGACCGCGCCCCGGCGGCGGCCTCAAGCCCGACATCGCCGCGCCCGGCGTGGACATCGTGGCCGCGCGGGCCGCCGGCACCACCATGGGCACCCCGGTGGACGAGCACTACACCGGCTCCTCCGGCACCTCCATGGCCACGCCGCACGTCGCCGGCGCCGTCGCGATCATGGCGCAGCGGCACCCGGACTGGACGGCGCAGCAGCTCAAGGCCGCCCTGATGTCCACCGCCAAGGACGACGGCTTCACCGTCTACGAGCAAGGCGCCGGCCGGGTCGACCTGGATCGCGCGACCCTGCAGCAGGTGTTCGCCGACAGCGGCGGCGTGGACTTCGGCCTGCTGGAGGGCGGCAGCGCGCCCAAGACCGGCCAGATCTCCTACCGCAACCTGGGCGACCAGCCCGTCACGCTCACGCTGGAGGCGGCGATGAGCGGCGGCGCGAAGCCGGTGCTCGCCGACGCGACGCTGGCCGTCCCCGCCGGCGGCACCGCCGGGACCACCGTCACCCTCGACCCGGCCGAGCTCCCCATCGGCACCTACAGCGGCGCCGTGACGGCCGAGGCCGACGGCGTACGGCTCACCACGCCGCTCGGCGCGGTCCGGGACGTCCCCAAGTACGACCTGACCGTCCGCACCCTCGACCGGGACGGCAAGCCGCGCACCCCCACGGCCATGAGCGTCCTGGACGTCGAGGGCGGCAAGGGTGAGCTCGGCCCTCACCGTGTCGACGACGTCGGCGTGATCGTCACCCGGGTCCCGGCGGGCACCGTCAGCCTGCTGCAGGTGCTCGACTGGGTGGACGGCGACGACCGCGCCAACCGGGCCTGGCTGTTCGAGCCCGAACTGACCGTCACCGGCGACACCGAGGTCACCATCGACGCCCGCAAGGCCACCGAGATCAGCTTCAGCGCCCCGAAGACCGCGCAGCCGCTGAACAACACCTACGAGCTCTTCTTCCAGCGCACGCTGGCCAACGGCAAGGTCTTCGGCGGCACGCTGCTGTCGAACCGCCCGCTCGGCGGGTGGGAGAAGGTGTGGGCGCTGCCCACCGAGAAGGTCACCAAGGGCGCCTTCCGCTTCACCGGCCAGTGGGAGCTGGGCGTCCCCGAGGTCACCATGACCATGCGCGCATCCGGCCGCGCGTCCAAGCGCACGACCCTGCACCCGGTCTCCCGGGTCCACATGATCGACTCGGGCGAGCTGCATCCAGGGTACGTCCCGTTCGACGGCGTCAAGGACCTGCGGGTGGTCGACGCCGGCAAGGGCCGCCCCGAGGACCTCGCGGGCAAGGACCTGCGCGGCGCGCTCGTCCTGATCGACGCCGAGCCCGCGGAAGGGCTCTTCGGAACGGCGTGCGGCCTGCAGATCGAGCGCGTGGGCCCCATCAGGGACGCGGGCGCCGCCGGCATCCTGGCCTTCAACGAGAAGGCTTCCGTCTGCCCGATCCCGCTGCCCATCACGCAGAAGCCGTTCAGCGGCCCGTACCTGCCGGTCAACATCCCCGTCGCCTACGTCTCCAACGCCGAGGGCACGAAGATCCGTGAGGCCGCCGGCCGGGGCGAGGTGACCGTACGGGCCGAGGGCACGCCGAACACGCCGTACTCCTACGTGTTCAAGCCGTACGCCGACGGGCGCATCCCGGCGTCGATGCGCTACAAGGTGACCGAGCGCCAGCTCCACCGGGTCGACTTCGACGTGCACGCCGGCCCGTACACGAAGTACGCGAACTGGCGCAGCACCTGGAAGACCGACGACATCACCTACACGGGCACCGGCACCAACATGCTGCACTGGTCGTCCCCGATGCCGGAACGCAGGTCGCAGTGGGTCTGGCCGCTCGATCCCGAGATCGTGAGCGTCGCGGGCATGTCCGCGCTCGTCTCGTCCGAGCCCGGCGCCGAGGTCCAGGAGACCCGCTACCGCCATGACGTGTTCGACCGGCCGGGACGCACCCGGCAGAAGTGGTTCGCCACCCCGAGCACGCCGGGCGCCTCGACGGCCTCCGGCAAGCTGTACGCGCTCGGCGGCGACCCGGACGCGACCCCGCTCCAGCAGCTCGTGATCGGGGTGCCGTGCGCGATCTGCGTGCACGACGGCAACCTGTGGGTGACTCCGTCCATGGTCAACGGGGTCGGGGAGCGGCGCGACGACGGCACCGCGTTCGGCGACCTCGCGCCCCAGTACGACCTGCACCTCTACCGCGACGGCAAGGAGATCCCGAACGCCCCCGTGGAGTGGTTCGACAAGCTGCCGCGTTACCCGCTGCCCGAGGAGCAGGGCGTCTACCGGCTGACGGCCAAGAACGCGCTGCATGACATCGAGTGGACGTTCACCGCTCCGCCGGCCAGGGAGCAGGTGAGGCCGGGCGTCAACTGCTACGCCTGGTTCATCGACGGACCGGTCGAGCAGTGCCGCACCACCCCGGCGGTCTACGTCAGCTACGACCTCGGTGACAGCCTGTCCTCCGCGAACACGGTCGCGGCCGGGCGCGGGCACACGTTCGAGCTGGAGGCCTACCACGGGCCGTCGGCGGCGAAGATGCCGGCGATCGCGGGCGTGCGGCTGTGGACCAGCACCGACGACGGAGCCACCTGGCAGCCCGCCGACCTCAAGCGGGGCCGGGACGGCGTCTACACCGCCCGGGCGAAGTACCCGGCCTACCACGCCACCAAGGGCGCGGTGAGCCTGAAGGCGGAGGCGTGGGACGCGGCGGGCAACCGCGTCAAGCAGACCACCCTGCGCGCGTTCGACCTCCGCTGACCGACGTGGCCGCGGCCGCCCCGCCCGGCGGCCGCGGTCACCACTGCCGGGCGGGCGGATCCAGGCTCAGGCGTGGACGAGAGGGTGTTGCGGGCGGCCAGGGTTCCGGGGTGGCCGGTGCCGCGCTCAGTCGCCGGCCAGGCTCTCGCCCAGAGGGGTGCGCTCGTAGTGCACGGATCGGCCGGTCCGCGCCCGCGTGACCAGGCCGGATTCGCGCAGCACGGCCAGGTGGCCGCCGACCGCGCCCAGGCTGAGACCCAGCTGGCGGACCAGCTGCGTGGTCGTCGCCGGCACCGCGAGCGCCCGCAGCACCTGCGCGCGGTGCGGGCCGACCAGCCGCGCCAGAGCCGCCGCACCGCCCTGCGGGGGCGGCGGCCCGAGCAGGTTCGCGACGCCACGCGCCGGATACACCAGGGCGTACGGCCAGGGCGGCTCGACGTAGCTGATGAGGGTGCCGAAGACGGTCGGCATCAGCAGCACCGTACGCAACCGCGGCCAGTCGGGCTCGACCAGCGCGTGCCAGGTCGCCTCGATCGCGTCAGAAAGCCGGGTGAGCACGTCCGGGGCGGCCAGGATCTGCTGGACGCGGCGCGGGGTCGTCGGCGCGGCGGGCGCGGCGTCCCTGCTGGCCGTACTGGGTCTCTGGCGCGTGCTCGCGTCGCCGAGGGCGTAGCAGCGAGTCCGGATCGGGGCAGGGCGAGAGGCGATGCGGCCACCCACTCCTCGACGAACTGGTCGAGGTATCTGATCTGCCGGTTGAGGGTGATCAGTCCCCGGGCGAGCCGGGCGTTGGTGCGGGCCCGACGATGTCGTCGCCGAAGACGGCGGCGAGCGCCTTGCCGATCAGGCGGGGCAGGTCGGTCCGCCCGTCGTCCGCGGCCCAGCGCACCAGCGCCGTGTGCAGGGCGGCCAGACAGGCACTGGCCGCCGCCTGAGCCTGGAACGCCGCGTCGGGATCGGTGGCGTCGTCCCCCAGGGCGCCGATGATGGCCTGCTGGAGGGCGTACTGGTTGTCCAGGTGTCTGGCCCGCAGCGCGGGCGTCGAGATCATGAGCTGGAGGCGGACGAGCACGAACTCCCGGTCCGCCGTCACGTCGTCGCCGCTCAGCACCGCTGCCGCGTCGATGAGCGCGCCGCCGATGCGGCGGACCAGAGGCTGCCCGGTGGACGAGGCGACGATCCGCTCGGCGATGAGCTCACCGTACTGGTCGACCAGCACGAGGTCTTCCTTGGTGGGGAAGTGCCGGTAGACGGTCATGGGCGACACGCCGGCGGCCTCGGCGACGTCGTTCATGGTCGTGGCGTCGTATCCGCGCTCGCTGAACAGCCGTATCGCGTGCGCCTGGATCGTGCGCTGCGTCTGTGCTCGTCGTCGCGCTCGCAGGGTTGAGTGCTGGTCGGGCATGTGATAGACACTATCACCTTGATAGTGACTACCAGATCGGTAGTGTCTACCAGTTGGGAGTGGCGAACATGAGCGATCTGACCGGCAGGGCGGCCCTGGTGACCGGAGCGTCCCGCGGCATCGGGCGGGCGATCGCGACCCGGCTGGCGGCCAGGGGAGCGATGGTGATCGTGCACTTCGGCGTGGACGAGGACGGCGCGACGGCGACGGTCGGCGAGATCGAGCGCGGCGGCGGGACCGCCTTCACCGTCCAGGCGCAGCTGGGCGTGGACGGCGATGTCGAGAAGCTCTTCGCGGGGATCGAGGCGGGCCTGGCCGGACGGCCGCTCGACATCGTCGTCAACAACGCGGCGGCTCAGCCCGCCGGCCCGCTCGGAGCCACGACCCGGGCCGGGTTCGACCACCTCTTCGCGGTGAACGTGCGGGCACCGTACTTCATCATCCAGCGAGCGCTGCCTCTGCTGCGCGACGGCGGCCGCATCATCACGATCTCGTCCGTCGCGACCCGCATGGCCAACCCCGCCCAGACGTCCTTCGCCATGACCAAAGGCGCGATCGAGACGATGAGCCTGACCTTGGCCAACGAACTCGGAGTCCGGGGGATCACCGTGAACGCGGTCGCCCCCGGCGCCACCCGGACTCCCGCCAACGCCTCCTTCTTCGAAGCGCCGGGCCTGGCCGAATTCATCGCCGGATCGACGGCGCTCGACCGTCTCGGCGGCGCCGACGACGTCGCCGACGTGGTCGCGTTCCTCGCCTCCGACGCCGCCCGCTGGATCACCGGTCAGGTCATCGACGCCAGCGGCGGCCTGTTCCTGGGGCCGCGCACATAACGCGAACCCTTGTCGCCAGGGCCGTCCGTCGTCGGCCGTGAGGTCAGAGAGCTCGCTGGGATGTCCGGTTGCCGTCCTGCGGAGGTCCTGGGACGGTCACCAGAGCCGACCCGGGCGCTCAACCTGTGGCGCGGGCCGGCTTTCGACGGCGTCCTGAAGCCGTGCCCGAAGACACGATGCGAAATCACGACCTGCCACGGCCAGCCGGCGCGCCGGACGGCTGCGGGTGTGAAGATGGCCACATGGGCGGAACGATCGTGGTTGAGGGGTCTGCGTTACGGCGAGTCGCCTACATGGGAGCGGCGCTGGTGGCAGCCATTCTCGTGCTGGCCGTAGCCGTCGCCATGGCCCCTACCGAGAATGAGCGCTTCACCAGCTCGGCCGGGCGCATGGGAGCGGTCGCCCGCTCGCTGGAGGAGGGCGACGAGCTCAGGGAACAGACCATCGGAAATCTCGCGTTCGAGAAGGTCTTCCGGGAGAACGGCCAGGTCTATTTCCAGCGGGGCCGAGGATGGTTGGGAGACCGCGCCTACGGCTATGTCTGGAGCCCTCGCGTACAACCGCGCGACATTGAGCACGTGGAAGGCCCGTGGTACATGTACACGGACCTTGAGGACTGACCTTCGGATAGCCAGGGTTGCAGTTCTTGAGCTGCCTGGAACCATGATTTCCCGCTGACCCGCGAGACACGTGTGGGTCACTTCGTCAGGCTGCCATGGCGCAGCACCAGCCTCCATACCATACGGTATAGTACGGTTACTCCGACATCGTGCACCATTGATCGACCAAGGGAAAACATGTCAGCATTACCCGATCCGGTCTGGCCGGTTGTCGTCCTGGCGATCATTCAGGCCGGCGACGCCGTCATGTGCATCAAGCCAGTTCCGTTCATCGCCCAGTGCTTCGAAGACGTGAACTGGCCGCGACGTTACTGGTGGATCATGCCACCGGTGAAGTTCGCCGCCGCGGCCGGTCTGATCCTGGGCATCTGGCTGCCGTATCTCGGCGCCGCGACCTGCGTCGCGCTCGTCCTCTACTTCATGGTCGCCATCGCGATGCACATCGCGGCCCGGGACTTCGGCCGCAACCTCTTCCTCAACGCCACCGCCATGCTGCTGATCTGCTTCGCGGTCGGCGTCTACAGCTTCGTGACATGAGGCTCGCCTGCGCCTCGGCGCGTGCCGGCCGCTCCATACCCGATGGTACGTTCGTCGGATGAGCACGGCACGAGACCGGTGGCTGAACGAAGGTTTGAAGGTCCTTGCGGAAGAGGGTGCGGCAGGGATTCGAATCGACCGGATCGCCGCACGGCTCAACCTGTCGAAAGGATCGTTCCATCATCACTTCGATGGTGCCGAAGGATATAAGAAAGCGCTTCTCGCCTATTTCGAGCACCTGTCGGTCGAAGCGCTCGAGAATGCCATTGCCGAAATAGGGGAATCGGCCGGTGCCCGGGTGGTCCTCGCACGGCTGACGGAACTCGTCCGCCCTGGCGGCACTGGGCTCTATCGCCCAGAAATCGACACCGCACTGCGGGCCTGGGCGACTTGGGATGCGGATGTGCGTGCCGTGCAGGCTCGCCTGGACGAGGCCAGAGTGTCCGCACTCCAGCGGGTGTGGAGATCAGCCGTCGACAGCGACGAGGAGGCCCGGACGGCGGCTCTGTTGCCCTACCTGCTGGCGGTTGGAGCAACCGTCGTCTTTCCCCCCGTCGAAGCCGACCAACTTCGCGACCTCTACGAAATCCTCCTACCACTCGTACCGGATGGCTCCGGCCAGGCACAGGGGTGAGCGCGATAGGCGTCAGCGGCCGTAGGCTTCCAGCAGCCGCAGCCAGACCTCGCTGACGGTGGGATAAGCCGGGACCGCGTGCCACAGCCGGTCCAGCGGAATCTCGCCGACGACCGCGATCGTCGCCGCGTGCAGCAGCTCCGCGACGTCCGGGCCGGCGAGGGTGAAGCCGACGACGACCTTCCGGTCCTCGTCGACGACCATGCGGGCGTGGCCGCGGTATCCCTCGGCCTGCAGAGCGGCCCCGGCGACGGCGCCCAGGTCGTGGTCGACGACCCTGATCCGCAGCCCGGCGGCCTCGGCAGCGGCCGCGGTCAGCCCCACCGAGGCGATCTCCGGTTCGGTGAACACCACCTGGGGCACCGCACGCTCGTCGGCCGTCGCCGCGTGCCGCCCCCACCGGCCGTCCTCGACGGTTTCCCCCTTCGCGCGGGCCACGATGACGTCCCCCACGGCGCGGGCCTGGTACTTGCCCTGGTGGGTCAGCAGCACGCGCCGGTTGACGTCGCCGGCGGCGTACAGCCACCCGTCACCGATCGGCGCCCCGCCGTCCCCGAGGACCCGCAAGGTGTCGTCGACCGCGAGCCAGGAACCCGGGGTCAGGCCGACGGTGTCCAGCCCGAGGTCCTGGGTGTTCGGTGTCCGGCCGATCGCGACGAGGAGTTCGTCGGCCTCGATCCGCCCGCCGTCGGTGAGGGTGATGTGCACGGTCCCGTCGCCGGCGCGCTGCACGGCTCCGGCCTCCGCACCGAGGTGCACCGACGCACCGGCGTCCCGCAGCGACTCGATGACCCGCTCGCCGGCGAACGGCTCCGCGTGCGGCAGCACGCCGTCGCGGGCCAGCATCGTCACCGACGCGCCGAGGCCGGCGAACGCGGTGGCCATCTCCGAGGCCACCACGCCACCGCCGATGATGGCGAGGCGGCGGGGGACCTCGTTCGCGGCGACCGCTTCCCGGCTCGTCCACGGCGCCGCCTCGCGCAGGCCGGCGATGTCCGGGACCAGCGCGCCGCTTCCTGTCGCGATGACGACGGCGTGCCGCGCGGTCAGCGAGGTCCTGACGGCGTCGCCTCCGGTCACCTCGACGGTCCGGGTGGACGTGATCCGCCCCTGTCCCCGGTACAGCTGAACCCCCGCCTGCTCGAGCCAGGCGGCCTGCCCGTCGTCCTTCCAGTGCGAGGCGAAGGCGTCGCGACGGCTGAGGACGGCGGCCACGTCCAGGTCGCCCGTCACGGCCTCACGTGCGCCGGGCACCTGGCGGGCCGCCCGAAGCGCCGCCGCGCTCCGCAGTAGTGCCTTCGTCGGCATGCAGGCCCAGTAGGAGCACTCGCCTCCGACCAGCTCCCGCTCGACGATGGCGGCGCTCAAGCCGCCCTGCACCACCCGGTCGGCGACGTTCTCCCCGACCGGGCCCGCGCCGACGACGATGACGTCGTACGTGGTGGCGTCCATATCAGTTCCCCTTGTCGGCGCGGCCGAGGCGCAGTGCCGAGACGAGGAAGAACACACCGCCGAGGACGGCGTAGCCGGCCACGTTGGTCAGCATGGGGTTCGGCGCGGAGGCCCCCAGGAAGAACGACGTCCCGGCCAGCACGGAGATGCCCCCGCTGAGGATCATCGCCCACTGGCCGCCCATCTTGCGACGGCCGACACCCACGATCAGCTGGACGAGCCCGGAGACGACCGCCCAGACACCCCACACGCGCAGGATCGCCGGGGCGCCGGAGGCGCCGGCGACCGCCAGGCCGACGGCGGCGAGAAGGCTGATCGCGATGTTCACGTAGAGCCCGTGAGGCGGTCCGGCGACACGGGAGGAGCGGGCGTCCACGATCGCCGCGGCGACGTCGAACAGGGGGTAAAGGACGATCAGGGCGATACTGAGCGGCCCGAGCTGCGCCATGGTGGCGAACAGCAAGGCCGCCCAGACGATGGCGAACGCGAACCGCACGAAGTAGAGCCGGCGCAGCGCCAGAGCGATCCCGCTGGTGGAGACTGTGTCAACGGTGGTCACGGTGATCCTTTCGATGGTGTACGGCGGGCGCCGCGATCGTTTCCTCGATCGGGCAGCGCCCCGCCAACAATGAGACCGAACGTTCTATCGCGACTCAGAATGGCAACGAGACGCCGAACTGTCAAGACAGAACGTTCTATCTGATAGCTTGGGCACCATGGAGCGCAGCGAATCCGGAGGGCGACCGTCCGAAGCGCGGGCCCGCCTGCTCGACACGGCGACCAGGCTCTTCTACACGGAGGGGATTCACGCTGTCGGCATCGACCGCATCGTCGCCGAAGCGCAGGTCACGCGAGCCACTCTCTACCGGCACTTTCCCGGCAAAGAAGACCTCATCCTCGCCTACCTCAACGAGACCGACCAAGCCGTGCGAGGGGTGACCGACGCCGCCATCGCCGGCGGGCTTTCCGCCGCCGACACCGTTCGGGCCATCGGCAGATCCATCGCCCAGAGCATCCAGTCCCCCGGCTTCCGCGGATGCGCCTTCCTCAACGCCGTCGCCGAATACCCCGACGCCGACCACCCGGTGCACCAGGCCGTGATCGCGCACCGGCAGTGGTTTCTGGACACCGTCACGGAACTGCTGGCCCGCATCCGGGAGACGCCCGCCGAGCCGGCCGCCCGGCACTTCGTGATGCTGCGCGACGGCGCCATGACCGCCGGCTGCCTGTCCGACCCGGCGCTGGTCGGCGACACCCTTCTACGCGGAGTCGACGCACTCCTGCACGCTCGAGTTGCACCGGCCGCAGGCGACTGACGGGACCGCCGCCACAGCCCCGGCACGACCGGTCTCGCAGGGGGGTCAGCGGCGCTTTGGCCCGCGGCGCCATCCTGGCCCGAGACGTTGTCCCTAGTCCGACGCGGAAGTGATGCGGAACTGCAGGATCCCCTCGACCCCCTGCAGGAACGTGTCGCAGATCCCCGCCGGATCGGTCAGGCAACCCGATGCCATCGCACCGTCGCGGAGCATCACGAAATGCCGGCCCGCGAGCTCCGGCGGCGTCTGCCCGACTTGTGCGAGCAGGTCCGTGACGGTGCGCAGGAACCACTCGCGGTGGGCGAGAACGGCTTGGTGCACGGGATGCTCGGGGTCGGGATATTCCGCGACCGCGTTGAGGAAGGCGCATCCGCGGAAATCGGCCGACCCGATGCCCTCGGCGATCGACCTGGCGATGGCCCGCAGGACGTCGACCGCCGGCAGGCCGCCGACCAGGGCTTCGCCGACCTGGTCGCGAACGGCCTGGTCGATTCCCTGCAGATACGCGACGACGAGCGCGTCCTTGCTGGGGAAGTGCCGGTAGAGCGTGGCACGGGTGACCTTGGCCTCCGCGACGATCCGGTCGATCCCGACGGAGTGCAGGCCTTCCGCGTAGAAGATCCGAGTGGCCGTCGCGAGCAGCCTTGATCGCGCTTCGGAGACCTGAACGCGAGTGTTGTCCACCATCCCGGCGAGCGTACCAGATAGAACGGTCAGTCTCCCGGCTGTGCAGGACCGGCGCAGCACGTCGCGTCGTCGAAGCCGCTGGGCACCGAAAGGCCGGGCCGACGGTCCGCATCGGCCCGGCCACCGGGGGTCAGGCGACGGTCGCGTATCTCCAGCGGGACAGGGTTCATTGTCGGCTTCGGTAGTATCGGCGGCATGTCTGCAGCTTCGTGCGCGGCCGCCTGTGCCGCGGTGACGAGGACGCTCCGCTAGCGGCGGGGCGTTCGTCTCACTTCTGTTGAACGGTCCGTCGCTCCCTGGTCGTACGGGAGCGGCACGTTCGTGCTGCTCGGACCTTCTTCTGAGCAACGGAGCACTCGATGCTTTCAGGCATTCTCTTCTCGCGCCGGGACGGCTCGTCCCCGGTGCGCGCGTGGCTGGTGCTGTGCGGCATGGCCATGCTGCAGTTCTTCATCGCGGTTGACGTGACCGTCGTCAACGTCGCCCTGCCCTCGATCGGCGCCGCCTTCCACGTCGACGGTCACGCGCTGACCTGGGTGGTCGTCGGCTACACGATCACCGGTGGCGGGCTGCTGATGTTCGGGGGGCGGCTGGGCGACGTGCTCGGCAGGCGACGGGTCCTCCTGCTCGGCACGGCCCTTTTCGGCGCCGCGTCCCTGCTGGCCGGGCTCGCGCCCTCCTTCGCTCTCCTGGTGACGGCCCGGCTGCTGCAGGGAGCCGGAGAGGCGATCGCGCTTCCGGCGGCGATGGCAGTGATCGTGCTCATGTTCCCTGAGGGACCGCGCAGGTCGCGGGCGCTCAGCGTCTGGGCGGCCGTCGCGAGCGGTGGCCTCGTTCTCGGGTTCGTACTCTCCGGAATCATCGTCGAGCTGCTGGACTGGCGGTGGATCTTCCTGGTGTCCGTGCCCTTCGTCGCGGTCGTGCTCGCCGCAGTGGTCTTCCTCGTGCCGGGTGAACGGCCGGCCGAGCCCTCACCTGTGGACCTTCTCGGTTCGCTTTTGCTGGTCGCCGCTCCGCTGCTGTTCACGTTCGGGGTCGTCGAGGGGGGAAAGACGGACGGCACGCTGCCATGGCTGCCGGCGGTGGCGCTGGCCGGTGCGGTGGCGGCCGGGGTCCTGTTCGTCAGGGTCGAGCGCCGTTCGCGGAACCCGCTCGTGCCGCTGCGGTTCTTCCGCAGCCGGCCTCGAGTCCTGGCCAACCTTGCCACCGCTCTGCTGAGCGCGGCACTGTCCACCTCGTTCCTGC
This sequence comes from Nonomuraea sp. B1E8, assembly GCF_039871515.1. Taxonomy (NCBI): domain Bacteria; kingdom Bacillati; phylum Actinomycetota; class Actinomycetes; order Streptosporangiales; family Streptosporangiaceae; genus Nonomuraea; species Nonomuraea sp. B1E8. The sequence goes on from NZ_JBDPLS010000005.1 coordinate 201,842, forward strand.
TGTTCACCTTCTACCTGCAGGACCGGTTGGGCGCCGGTCCGTTCCAGGCCGGCCTGATGATGCTGCCTCTGGCGGTGTTCCTGATCGCGGCCTCGGTGCTGCTTTCTCGGCTGCTCGGCCGGTGGGGCGCCCGGGCCTGCGTTCTGGCCGGGATCGGCTGCACCGTGCTGGCGATGGCGACCATCGCCCTGGTCTCCTCCCTCCAGGCCGGCGCCTTGGCGATGGTTCCGGCGATGATGCTCATCGCCGCCGGGATCGGGTTCGGGATCGTCGGGCTGCAGTACGTCGCGGTGACCGGCGTGACCGAAGACGACGCCGGCATCGCCTCTGGTGTCCAGCGAGCGGCCGACCAACTGGGCGGTTCCACCGGGATCACGATCTACGTCGGCATCGGGTTCGCTCCCGCCCTGGACGGCATTGACCCGTTCCTCGCCAGTAGCTCCCTGGCCATCGCCGGGCTCGCCGCAGCCGGCTTCGTCACCTGGCGGATCTCCATGCCCACCGCGGTGCTGGAAGAAGAAGCCGTGTGATCCCGGACAAGGCGTCCCCCTCTGCGCCAGGCCGGTCATTCCTCCGCGTCGCGGACCAGGAGTGCGATCTGCACCCGGTTCTCGACCGCCAGCTTGGCGAACAGGTTGCCTGTGTGCGCCTTGACGGTCGCGACGCTGATGTGCAGCCGCTCGGCGATCTCCGGGTTGCCCAGCCCGTCGGCGATGGCCCGAGCCGTATCGAGTTCTCGCTCGGTCAGTGTTGACAATCGTTTCCGAGCGGCTTCGCGGGAGGAGTCGCGAGCGGCAGAGGACTGTGGTCCGGTGGCTGCGGCGATCACCCGTACCGTGGCCGCCGGAGACAGCGCGGGGTTCCCGTCCGCGACCGTCCGCACCGCGTCGGCGATCTTCGGCGGCGGGGTGTCCTTGAGGACGAACCCGAGTGCTCCGGCGCGCAGCGCGCCGAGCACCAGATCGTCGGAGTCGAACGTGGTCAGCATGAGGACCCGCGGCGGCGCCGGTCGGGTGAGGATTTCCCGGGTCGCGCTGAGACCGTCACGGCCGGGCATGCGCACGTCCATCAGCACGACGTCCGGCCGCTGCTCGTCCACCACAGTGATCGCGGCGTCCCCGTCGGCCGCCTCCGCGACGACGGTCAGGTCCGGCTCGCCGTCGATGACGAGTCGCAGCGCCATCCGTACCAACTGGTCGTCGTCGACGACGACGACACGCACCGGCTCCCGCTCGCTGTCCACTCACGTTCCCTTTTCGTGGTCGTCCCTTGGCCAGGGTAGTTGTGCCGTGAGGAGGTATCCGTTGTCGGCTGTCGGGCGGTGGTGGAGTTTTCCGCCGGCGAGGGCGATCCGTTCGGAGAGACCCAGCAGGCCGAATCCTGACGTCGGTGGTCGTGCGATGGTCGTGGTGGCCGGCGAGTTGCGGACGCTGACGTGCAGTTCGTCGCCGGCTGTTCCTGTGAGGGTGATGTGTACGTGGGCGCCTGGGGCGTGCTTGGCGGCGTTGGTCAACCCTTCCTGGACGATCCGGTAGCAGGTTCGTCCCACGACGTCGGAGGGTGTTCCCGTCACGGTGGTGGTGAGCGTGACGTCCAGTCCGGATGCGCGGGCGTCGGCCACCAGGTCGGGGATGCGGTCGAGGGAGGGTTGTGGTGGCTCCGGGCGGCCAGGATCGGCTCGAAGCACACCGAGGACGCCCCGTAGTTCTTCCAGTGCCTGGTGGGAGCTGTCGGCGATGCCGCGGACCAGCACGCGGTTCTCCTTGGCCGTGAGGTCGCTGCGGTGGTCCAGCACTCCGGCTTGCATGGCGACCAGGGAGATGCGGTGTGCGAGCACGTCGTGCATCTCGCGGGCGATCCGGTTCCGTTCCAGGGCCCGTGCCTGCGCCGCTCGTGCGGCCTGCTCCCGTTCCGCGCTCTCCGCCCGGTCTCGCAAGGACCGCACTTCGGCGCGCCGCGCGCCGACGGCCATGCCCATGGCCACCGCGATGCCCGCGGTCAGCGCAGGAAACGCGAGTTCGGTCCACATCGGGCCGGGCGGGCTCTGGATCGAGTAGAGCCCGACGGTGAACTGGGACGCGGTCACGTACGCCAGCACGACGGCCCCGATCTCCACCGGACGGCGGCGAGTGGAGATCGAGCCCAGCGCCAGCAGCGCGGCGCCGGTGGCGAGTGTCGACACGGTCGAGGCGATCGCGACCGTCATGGAGACGGCGAGCGGGAACCGCCGCCGCAGCAGCAGCACCGTCAGGCAGCCGAAAGCCACCAGCGGATCGCCGGTGACGAACCAGGAGCCCGTTTCGGTGGCCTGCCCCCGCGGCAGCAGCACACCGGTATAGAGCCAGACCGGTATGCCGAGTACCGCCGCCGCCACCAGCCGCCATGCCTGCTGCCACCCCCCGAGGCGCGGCGCGACGTCTGCATTCACCTGGTCATTATCGCGAGGCCGTGCGGCCGGTACATCAGGCCGAGGGTTGCCGCGCCCTCGACCAGGGTCGAATCGCCGCCTCGACTTCGGTCGGAGGCGAGGCGAGCCGCCGGGCCGATGTGCCCGGGACGCCGAATGGACAGACTCGTTCGCGCCGACCTTCAGGAGGACATCAGATGCACAGAACCTTGTCCCTCGCCCTCGCCGCGGTGGCCGCGGTTCCGGGAGCGTCGCCGGGGGCGACGCCGGACACCCTACGGTGGGGTCCGTGCCCGCGGGAGGTCATCTCATCCCGCCTCGAGTGCTCGACGCTCAAGGTCCCGCTGGACTACCGGGACCCCGGCGGCCGGAAGATCGAGATCGCGATCTCCCGGCTGGCGAGCGAGAAACCCGCGCGGCGCCGTGGCGTGCTGCTGACCAATCCAGGCGGCCCCGGCGTCTCAGGGCTCGACCACCCGGCCGCTCTCGCCGTCTCAGGGCTGCCGCGTGACGTGCTGGACTCCTACGACGTGATCGGCTTCGACCTGCGTGGTGTCGGCCACAGTACGCCGGTGACCTGCGATCTGACGCCGGAGCAGCAGGCACGCGGCCTCTTCCCCCCGTACGCGCACACCGCCGGCGAGGTCGCGCGGGAGGCGCGGAACGCGCGGACCATAGCCGGCAAGTGCGCCACCTCGCCGACATCGTGGTTGTCGCCGCACATCACCACCGCGAACATCGCGCGCGACATGGACCGGATCCGGGCGGCGCTGGGCGAGCCGAAACTCTCGTATCTCGGTCACTCCTACGGCACCTACCTCGGTGCGGTGTACACGACGATGTTCCCGAAGCGCGGCGACCGGATCGTGCTCGACAGCAGCCTGGGCCCCGGCGGTTACGACGTCACGGCCATGCGGCTGTTCGCTCGTGGAATGGAGGAGCGGTTCCCGGACTTCGCGCGGTTCGCGGCGGCGCACCCCGAGTACGGTCTGGGCACCACATCGGCACAGGTGACCGCGACGTTCTTCGAGCTCGCGAGGCGGTTGGAGGCGAAACCGGCGCAGGGCATCGACGGGACGTTGTTCCGCGGGATCACGTTCGACCTCCTCTACAGCGATGCCCTCATGCCCCTGCTGGCCAAGACCTGGCAGGCACTCGACACCGACCGGCCGCTACCGCCCAGACCGCCGGTGGCGAACCTGGAGAACGCCATGTCCGCCCGTCTTTCGGTGATATGCGGTGATACGCGCTGGCCGGGGACGATTCGGGAGTACCAGCGGAATGTCGCGGTCGACCGGGTGAAATATCCGATGATGGGCGGGTCCACGGCAAGCATCGGACCGTGCGCGTTCTGGCCGGGCAAGCGGGTCGAGCCGCCGGTGCGCATCCATGACCGGGGCCCGTCGAACGTGCTCATGGTGCAGAACGAGCGCGACCCTGGGACGCCGCTGGCCGGCGCCAAGAAGCTGCGGCGGGCGTTCGGGAAGCGAGCCACGATGGTGACAGCCGACCAGGGCGGGCACGGTGTCTATCCGTTCGGCCGCAACACGTGCGCGAACGACACGGTGACGGCGTTCCTGGCCACCGGGCGGCTGCCGTCGCAGGACCTCGCCTGCGCGGCGGGCCAGTAACTGGCAGATGCGGGTCTTCACGAAGGTCGGCCACGATCCGATCCGATTCCGGCATCTCGGCGATCCTCGCGAGCACGTCCCGCTGGTCCTGTGCCGCCCGCCGGGGCGGGCGGCATACTCGTCCGCAGGCGTCGGACGACCAGGCGGGGCCGTCGCCTGTTTCAGGCGGACGGGGCCTCCCAGACGAAGCCGTCGGGGTCGGTGAAGGGGCCGGCATCGCTGCCGATCACGATCCGGTGCGATCCTGCGCCCTCCTGGGAGAGGCCGGTGTCCTTGGCGAGGGCACGGCGCGGATAGAGCGCCAGCGTCACGGGCGCCGACGGGGTGTCGAACTCGACGTACTTACCGCCGAAGCTCTTGGCCACGGCCAGGCCACGGTCGGCGTAGAAGCGCTTGCTCGCCTTGACGTCCGCCACTCCCAGGAGGAGCGCGATCTGGTCGACGTGCCGGGCGGCAGGGCCGGTGTCCTTCTTCTTCGACGTCGCGATCTTGCAGATCGTCCCGTCAGGGGCGCGTACGACGCCGCCGTAGCCCCAGAAGCTCTTCGTCGCCGGCTTCAGCAGCGCGGCGCCGGCGTCGAGGGCGGCGTCGATGAACGCGTCGACGTTGCCCGGCTGGGACACCACGAGGGACAGCGCGAACCCGCGGAAACCGGTCGTCGGCGCGTCCGTGGCCCGTACGTTCACGTAAGAGCTCAGGCCGAAGGCTTGGTAGAAGGCGTCCGCGGCCGAGGGGTCGGGCACTTCGAGGGTGACGGATTCGAAGGAGGTCATGGCAGATCCTTTGAGCGAGGTGGTGTGGTCGTCTTGCCGGCGGCTGCTATGCCGCGGACATGGCAGGGGCGTTCGCGCTACTCACCGTCCTGGATCAGCCCGAGGACGTTGCCATCGGGATCGATGACGGTGGCCACCAGGCGGCCGCCGCCGACCTCGTGCGCGGCCTCCTTCACGGTGGCTCCCGCGGCGATCACCTCGGCCAGCTTCGCCTCGATGTCCGCCACGTGCCAGTAGGCCACCGGCGAGGTCATGCCCTGCGGCCCACCGCCCGGCACCAGCCCGATGTGCTGGCCCCCCGCTTCGAAGCCGACGTAATAGGGCGAGTCGTTCTGCGGAGGCACCCCGAGCAGGGCCGCGTACACCGCCGTGGCCTTGCCCAGGTCGGACACCGGGTGCAGCACGGTCCTGATCGCCTGGGGGGAAGAACCGGTCATGGTCACTCCTGTGGTCGCGGGTCCTTCATGACCCGGTCTGTGCCACAGCATGACCTCCGGCACGACCAGCACGGATCCGTAGCGACCACGGACCGACCACGGAACCGACCACGGGCCCCGTCACCGACCCCGCGCACGGAGCCGGGAGCCGGGCCGGACGTGGAGAAGATTTACGACAGAATGGGACAGTGGTAGCAATAGCGGATATCTCTCCTCGAGAGGCCGAGGTGCTGGCGCTGGTTGGCGAGCATCTGAGCAACGCCGAGATCGGGGCACGGCTGTTCATCGGGGTACGTACCGTGGAGACTCATGTCTCCTCGCTGCTGCGCAAGCTGCAGGTGACGGATCGGCGGGAGCTCGCCCGACGGGCGCCAGAGGTGACCGGCTCCGGTCCGTCGCACCCCCCACCAGTGTTGCCGGACCCGCTGACGTCCTTCGTCGGTCGGGCGCGCGAGCGGACCGAGCTGGCCAGGATGCTCGATGCCCACCGTCAGGTGACCGCTACCGGGCCGGGCGGAGTGGGCAAGACCCGTCTGGCGCTGGCGGTGGCCTCGGAAACGGCAGGCGAGTACGGCGACGGCGTGTGGTTCGTCGACCTGGTGCCGGTCACCGATCCGGGCATGATCGCCACCGCGGTCGCCGGGGCTCTCGGCCTCGGTGAGCAGCCGGGCCGCGACATCACCGAATCCGTGCTGACCGCGCTCGCCGACCGTCACGCGCTGCTGGTTGTGGACAACTGCGAGCACGTCGTGGACGGGGTGGCGCTGTTTCTCGAGCGGCTGCTGGGGGCGTGCCCCGGAGTGACGGTGCTGGCGACCAGCCGGGCACGGCTGATGGTGCCGTTCGAACGGGTGTATCCGGTCCCGCCGCTGTCGCTGGCCGCCGATGACGAGTCGGATGCGGTCACGCTGTTCATGGAGCGGGCTGCCGCGGTCGGCCGGCCGCCGGATCCGCTGCCGCGTGAGACGATCGCCTCGATCTGCGAGCGGCTGGATGGCATGGCGCTGGCGATCGAACTGGCCGCGGCCCGGTATCCCGCCCTTGGGCTGGACGGCATCACCGCCGCCTTGTCCCACCCGCTCCGTATGCTCACCGGCGGCTCGCGAGCCGACGAACGGCACCGTTCGGTGCGGGCGGCCCTGGACTGGAGCCATGCCCTGCTGGAGCCGGACGATCGGGCGCTGCTGCGCCGGGTGTCGGTGTTCGTGGCGCCGTTCACCGCGGCCGCGGCCGCGCAGGTGACCGGGGCGGGCGCGGAGGTTGCCGGGGAGTGGGAAGGCATCGTCGCCGACGGGCTGGCCCGGCTCGCCGAGCAGAGCCTGCTGGTGGTGACGGCGTCGCCGGGCGGGACCGAGTACCGCGCGTTGGAGACCATCCGCCAGTACGGCACGGAACGGCTCGCCGAGGCCGGCGAGCTGGTCGGCATCCGGTCCCGGCACCTGCGCTGGTGCCTGGCCAAGGCCGCCGGCCTGGCGGAGGCGCGAGCGGACTGGCGGGCCCGGTTCGACCTGGTGGCCGACGACCTCCGCGCGGCCCTGGCATGGGCGGCCGACCGGCCGGAGCTGCGCACGGACGCGTACGATCTCGCCCGGCGCCTGGCGGAGCTGACCTTCACCCGTAACCTCACCGGCGAGTCCCAGCGGCGCTACGAGCAGGCGGCCGCGCTCGCGTCCGACCCCGCCGCCGGCGCGTCGATGCTCCGGCAGGCCGCGGCCGTGGCCGGCTGCCGGACGGCAGGTGATGACATGTACCGCCTCCGCCGGGAGGCCGCGGATGCCGCCCGCAGCGCAGGCGACACCGCCGGCGCCGCCGCCGACCTGGCGAGCGCCGCCACCATCGCGTTCCGGTTCTCGACCACGTTCGTACGGCTCCCGCCCCAGGAGGAGGCGCTCGCGCTGATCACAGAGGCGCGGGAGCCGGCCGGCGACGATCCGGCCGCGCAGGCAGCGGTGGCGCTGGCCGAGGCAGCGGTGCTCACCGACGCGTTCGGCGCCGCCCAGGGCCCGCCCGGCAACGCCGTACCGGAGACGATCGCGCGCGCCGAGCGGGCGGTCGAGCTCGCCCGCCGGACCGGCGACCCGCTCGCCGAGTCGGCCGCACTCGACGCCCTCACCGGCGCTCAGAGCTGGGCCGGCGACACGTTCGCCACCGCGACCACGGCCCGGCGCCGGATCACGCTCCTGTCGTCCCCGCCGATCTCGCCGGCGGTAACACACGAGCTGATCGACGCGCTCGGCATAGCCACCGAGGCGGGCCTCGGTGCGGGGGATGTGCCGGGCGCCCGCCGATGGGCACGCCAGCTGGCCGACCATCCATCGCTGGCGGAGGCCGGCCACCGCGCCACGTGCCGGCTGCTGATGGTGGACGCGCTGGCGGGCCACGTCGACGAGGTGCTCACCGGCAGCGTCCGGTTTCTCGAGGCGTGGCGGCGGGCAGGCAGCCCCGCCCTGTCGCTCCTCTGCCCGGCGGCGGCCGGTGTGGCGATGATCCACGGCCTCCGCGACGACCATGACGCCCAGCGCGAATGGCAGGAGATCCTGCATCAGCTCGGCACCCCACCGGAGCGTACCTACGGCTACGGGGCGGTCTTCGACGCGATCCTTCTGCTGCACCGCGGGCAGGCGCCGCAGGCTCTGGAGCGGATGGCCCCCGAGCCCAGTCAGGTGTGGAAGTGGGTCACCTGGATCTGGCACCACTGGTACGTCGCCCTGCGCGCCGAAGCCGCCGTGCTCGCCAGGAGCTCCGATGCCGGCGCCACCGTGGCCGAGGCCCGGACCGTCGTGGCCGGCAACCCGGTCGCCACTGCCCTGGTGGAGCGGGCCCAAGCGCTGCTCGACAACGACCAGGAGCGGCTGCTCGCCACGGCGGACGCGCTCGACGCCGCCGGCTGCCGCTATCAGTCGGCGCGGACCCTGGCGCTCGCCGGAGGCGACCATGCCGCCCGCGGCGCCGCCGCGCTCGCCGGCCTCGGCCTCGCCCCGATGGGCCCCGATGACCTCGGCGCTGCGCGCGTTACGCTGCACACGTGACCGCCGACGAAGTGCTCGCCGTCCACAACGGCTCCGCCGCCGAGGGCGTCCCCGTCTGGATCGATGGCGGGCAAGAGGTGCGGTGCATCGCTGCTGGCCCGATCGATTCCCCCTTCTTGTCATTGAGGCGAGACGTCCGTCGACGCCGTGCCGGAGGTCTCGAAGCGGCGATCGGAGTCAGGGGCGAGCCAGCCGCGTCCGACTGACCTACGGCATTGTTCGGGGTTGTCGCCTGCGCTGGTGAACAGGGCGGTCAGCAGCGGCCTGCGCGGGAGCGCGGGTCCCGTAACCGCCGGCCTTGGGTGACGTCCCCCCAGGCCCGCGGCTTCTCAGGCTGGAAGGCCGGGTGCCGCGAGGTCGATCACCGGCGGTGCAGGGTGAACCAGTACGTCGGCACGGCGTTCGTGCCGGGCGTGACGTCGGTCAGGTCCCAGCCGGTGAAACGGGTACGCAGCTCATCGGCGGTGACACCGCTCCAGCCGTCGTCGAAGCCCTCCGGGCCGTACCCGAACATCAGCAGCCGCGCTCCTGGCACGGCACGACGGGTGATCCCGGCGGCGTAGGCATCCCGGCGGTGGCGGGGAATGCCGCAGTAGCAACTCAGGTCGAAGAACAGGCTGAACCCGTCACCGACGGCGAGTTCGTCCAGCCGGGTCACGTCGCCGCAGAGCAGCTTCGCCTGCCGGCCGGCGGCGTCGGCCTTGGTCCTGGCCTGCTCGATGGCGCGGTCGATCAGGTCCACGCCCACCACGTCCCAGCCGTGGCGGGCGAGGTAGACGGTGTTCGTGCCGGTGCCGCAGCCCAGGTCGAGCGCCCGCCCGGGCGGCAGCGCATCCGGCCCTTCCACCGTGTCGACCAGCTCGGGAGCCGGAACGCCGTTGTCCCACGGCGGCCTGCCCGACATGTAGTAGGCCTGCAACATCTCCTTGACGGCGAGCTCCCTGCCATCGTCGTCGTCCCTTCCCTGGCTGAAGTGCAGCCACGCCGCGCGTTCCAGATCCATCACTGTCCTCCATTGCTAGAGTTGATTACTAGAGACGACATCTAGATATACAGTCCAGCACGACGGTTGTCCAGCCTGGAGTGCACGGGGAGAGCGGCGGTCCGTGCCGCGCCGACGCCACCGGGGACGGAACCGACGGCCTACAGGTGCGGGCAGGCCCGGCTTCATGGCCGGCGGGCGTTACCGGCCGATCGCCGTACGGGGATCCGGCGGCGGGGTCCCGCCGCCGCGGCTCAGCGGCCCCCCTCACATCACGAGGGTGCGAGCCCGTGCCCGAGCGTGCGATCGAGGGCGATGCGGGTGAGCCAGCCCAGGCCGGCCGTGAAGAGCGGCGGCCACACGATCGGCCCGAAGGTGTAGCCGACCAGCACGGCGCCGATGCCCTTGGCGAACGGTGCCAGGACCCCGAGCAAGCCGTCGTCGAAGCAACAGCCCGTCGCGTTCTGACGCGGTGGGACGAACGCGTCACCCACCACGAGGGCACGGCCGATCTCCAGCCCTGACCGTGCCGGCGGGTCTCAGGCGTGAAGTCTCCGGCCGAGGAAATCCCTGATCAGCCGGGCCACTTCGTCGAGTGCGCTCTCCAGGAGGAAGTGGCCGCCATCGAGGAGGTGGATCTCGGCCTCGGGCACGTCGGCTGCGAAGGCGCGGGCGCCATCGGGGCCGAAGATCTCATCGCCCTTGCCCCAGACGGCCAGCAGCGGTGGCCGGCGTTCGCGGAGGATTTCGTGCAGGCGGGGATAGAGCGGCGGGTTGGTGGCGTAGTCAAGGAACAGGGCCAGCTGGACGCGGTCGTTGCCGGGGCGGGAGACCAGGGCGACGTCGTGGTGCCAGGTGTCAGGGCTGACGAGGGTCTCGTCGGGCACACCGGTGAGGTACTGCCAGCGGATCGCGTCGAGGGTGAGCGCCTGTCGGACGGCCTTTTCGGTCTCGGGTGTCTGCTCGCGGTGGTAGTCCCGGACGGTGGTCCAGAAGCCGGGGACGAAGCCGGCTTCGTAGGCGTTGCCGTTCTGGGTGATGATCGCCGTGATCGCGTCCGGGTTGTTCAGGACGAGCCGCCAGCCGATCGGGGCGCCGTAGTCCTGCACGTAGATGGCGTAGCGGGAGACGCCGAGCTGGTCCAGCAGGCCCACCGTCAGCCCGGTGAGCGCGTCGAAGGTGTAGTCGAAGCCTTCGGCGGGCGGCGCGTCGATCGCAGCAAGACCAACAGGGCTCGCTGGTGCTCGATGGCCGTGTGCGGCAACAGGATGAAGGCCCGGCGGCACTATCAGCGCACGCACCAGCCGCCGGCCGGCTGACACCGGCCCACGCGCATGTCGCGCCGGCCGGCCTCAGCGGCCTCGCCCGCTTCGAGCCGCAGAGGGCCGATCCTCTCGTAACCGCACGCACACCGCGTACGGCGCGTCGTCGCGCTCTCCTTCCATGCCTTCGACCGTGCCGCGGGTCCGGATCTCGCCCGCGTACCGCATGCCGATGCGTTCCATCACCGCACGTGAGCGCACATTGTGACGGGCCGTGCACGACACCACGGCTCGCGCACCGAGGACGTCGAAGGCGAACGCCAGCCCGGCGCGGCCGATCTCGGAGGCGTACCCGCGCCCCCAGAACTTCCGCCGTAGCGCCCATCCGATCTCGAGCCAGTTCGCGTGCGCCACGAACGGGCGGCGCGCCTCATGCGCGACGCGCACCCACGGCTCCGGCGGAAGGAATGCGTAGATCTGACCCCAGTCGTCGTCGACCGGCGTGCGTGACAGTCCGCCGCGACCGACGACCTGGCCGCTCATGCGGTCGTAGGCGACCCATTTGTGCACGCCGTGGAGGAGCCACGAGTCGCCCATGAACTTCGCCCGTTCCTCCGCCTGCTCGAAGCTCGGCTTGCCGGCGCCGTACCACGGCCACACCTCCTCGTCGCCGTGCACACGCCAGAGGTCAGGAGCGTGGGCGGGGCCGGCCGGTTCAAGCCGCAGGCGCGTGGTGAACCGGACGTCGGTGGGGCCGGCCAGTGGCGGGTCTGCCATGCGGCACAGCGTGCCACGACGGATGACGACGGCGCATCCGCGATTTCGCGGCGGGCGACGAGATCCCGGCGCGGGGTTCCCGCGCATTTCGACGAACGTTTCTACACCTTTCTGCACAACGCCATGTCCGATGCCGGGGGCGATGGCGTCGGCGTCTATGCGCCGGTCTTCGCTACCACGGGCATCGCCGGCCGCCCCGGTCACGACCGGGCGTCCCAGCCGGTACGGCGTGAAAGTTTCACCGTTGATTGACAGGTGGAAAGCGCTTTCCTACGGTGTGGGCGTCCACGACGACGAAGGTGGTACGACAATGAGACGAGCAGTCGCGCTGCGACTCCATGCGGCGCTGGCCGCGCTGGCCACCGCGGCCGCGGTCGGTGTGACCTTACCGGTGACCCAGGCCTCGGCAGCGGCCGGCAGCGCCACCGGCTACGCGACCGGCAACGGCGGGACCACCGGCGGTGCGGGCGGGCGGACGGTGAGAGCCACCACCGGCACCGCGATCCACGCGGCCCTGTGCAGCCGGGCCAGCAGCAGCACCCCGATCACCATCGAGGTGGAGGGCACCATCAACCACGGCAACACCACCAAGGTGTCGGGCGACAGCTGCAACACCGCCGCCGGCGTGATCGAGCTCAAACAGATCAGCAACGTCACGATCATCGGCGTCGGCAACGGGGCCGTCTTCGACCAGCTGGGCATCCACATCCGCGAGGCCCGCAACATCATCATCCAGAACGTGACCGTCCGGAACGTCAAGAAGTCGGGCTCGCCCACGTCCAACGGTGGCGACGCCATCGGCATGGAGAGCAACGTCCGCAACGTCTGGGTCGACCACGTCACCCTGGAGGCCTCAGGCGGGGAGTCGGAGGGCTTCGACGGCCTCTTCGACATGAAGAACGACACCCAGTACGTGACCCTGTCCTACAGCATCCTGCGCAACTCCGGCCGCGGCGGGCTCATCGGGTCCAGCGAGAGCGACCGCTCGAACGGCTTCGTCACCTTCCACCACAACCGGTACGAGAACATCGACTCCCGCACACCCCTGCTGCGTGGCGGCATCGCCCACATCTACAACAACCACTACGTGGACCTGCACGAGTCGGGCATCAACTCCCGGGCCGGGGGCCGCGCCAGGGTGGACAACAACTACTTCGAGGACTCCAAGGACGTTCTCGGCACCTTCTACACCGACGAGGCCGGCTACTGGCAGGTCAGCGGCAACATCTTCGACAACGTGACCTGGTCGAGCCGCGGTGACGAGAACAACCCCGCCGGCCCCGACCCGCAGTCCAACACCTCGGTCAGCATCCCCTACTCCTACAGCCTCGACCAGGCCGGTTGCGTGCCGGACGTCGTCCGGCAGACGGCCGGCGCCAACAAGGGCCTGCTGGTGTCGCCCGGCAACTGCTCCGACCCGCAGGAGCCCACGACGCCTCCGACCGATCCCACCGACCCGCCGACCACGCCGCCGCCCAGCGGGACCAATCTCAGCATCGGGGCCGGCTCCGACGGCTCCAGCAAGGCCGACGGGACGAGCTACGGCAACGTGCGGGACGGCGACATGAGCACCTACTGGTCGCCTTCCGGCTCGACCGGCGACATCTCGGTCAAGTGGGGCTCCGCCACGACGATCTCCAGGGTCGTCATCCGTGAGGCGTCGGGCTCCGCGGGCGCCATCGGATCCTGGCAGCTGGTCAACCACGACACCGGGGCCGTCCTGAAGTCCGGCAGCGGGGCGGGCACCATCACCTTCACCCCGACCTCACTGAGAAAGATCACCTTCAGGATCACCGGCGCGAGCGGCACGCCGAGGGTCGCCGAGTTCGAGACCTACGCCGGTTGACGCGCTCCCCGGCGTGAACTGAAGGCCGGAGCACTACCGACGATCCGGTAGCGGAGCTTCCGCCTGCTGGTCCATGTGAACGTCCCGGAACCTGAGCCGCTCCGCACGCGGCCCCCGCGTAGACCAGACGCAGGGTGCATCGTCCCAAGGTGTCGTGACCTTTCGACACCAGGGGGAAGACTCTCGGTGATCATGCTCGCCGGGACGTTCACGACGGCGTCGTCTCCTCCAGAGGAGCCACGGCTCCCCGCTCCCATCGACGTTTGCACGCTCCTGCCCAAGGCCATGGGCCGCCTTCACCACCAGGCGAAGGCGAGCCAGGCGAGGACAGGTGCGACCACGATCGAGATGAGGCCGTAGGTGAGCAGCTGGCGGAACAGGCGGGGCCGGACCGAGGGCTCGGCGGCTCCGAGGATGAGGCCGCCGGTGATGCCGAGCGGGTTGATGTCGACCAGCACCGACGCCAGGGCGAGGGCGAGCACGCCGCCGACCGGGGAGACGCCGGCGGCCACCAGCGGGGGCAGCAGCGGCATGACGGTCGCGAACACCGCGATGGAGCTGGCGGCGAAGGACGTGAGGCCGGCGATGTAGCAGAGCACCAGCAGGCTGAGCAGCGGCGACCCTTCGATCGTGAGCAGGTCGCTGATCTGCTTGAACGCGCCCAGGTGCTGCATCAGGCCCACGTAGGTCAGCAGGCCGCCGATCAGCAGGACCACGTTCCACGGGATCCTGGACACGATCGCGTCGACCGGCAGCCGGAACACCAGCTGCAGGACCAGCGCGGCGGTCAGGCCGAGATAGCCCACGTTCATGTCGAAGCCGACGGACAGGGCGACGACGGCGAGCATGCACAGCAGGGTGAAGGCGCGGGCTCCGGGTCGCGTCTGCGGTGTGGCGGGCGCGGGCGCGGCGACCGTCGCCGTCCTGGTGCCACCACCGCCGGACGCGGGCTCCGGCTCCGGCGCGGCGGTGCCCGGTCCCGGGTCCTGGACGGCGGCGCCCGGCCCGGCGGGGCGGGTCGTGGCGGAGACCGCGGCCCGGCCGCGCGGGATGCCGCCGCTCCACAGGCCGACGACCAGCAGGCCCGCGCACACCACCAGGCCGGCGAGCAGCCCGCCGGACAGAAAGGCCACCGGGCCCGAGCCGGGCAGGCCGATGCCGAGCTTGGTGCTCAGCTCGCGTGCGGTGACGCCGTAGACGGCGAGCGGCGAGAGCAGCCCGCTGATGATCCCGGTGACGCCCAGGACGGCGGCGATCAGCGGCGAGGTCCGGTAGCGCGCGGCGAACCCGAGGGCGATCGGCGAGACGATGGCGGTCGCGGCCGCGGGCAGGGTGCCGGCGGCGGTGAGCACGGCGCCGATGGCGAAGGGAACCAGGGAGATCAGCACCAGCCGGCCGCCCGCCAGCCGGAGCAGCAGGTCCAGTAACCAGTCGAGGGTCCCGTTGCGCTGGGCGACGGCGAACAGGGCCGTCACCCCGACGATGAGCACGAAGAAGTCGGCCGGGAAGAACCCCGTCACGTCGTTCGCCGGGACGCCGGCGGCGAGCCCGAGGAGGAACGCCGCCGCCAGGGCGCCCAGCCCGAGGTCGAAGCCGGGTATCAGGGTCGCCGCGAGCAGGGCGGCCAGCACGATGATGGACAGAGTCGCGAGGGTCATGAGCACGCTCTTTCTCGGTCAGACCACTCCTCGGTGGCGCAGGTCATGGATCTCTTGCTCTCCGATCCCGGCGAGGTCGCGCAGGACTTCGGCGGTGTGCTCGCCGAGGGCCGGCGCGGTGTGGCCGATCGTGGCGTCGAAGCCGGAGAAGCGCCCGGCGGGGGCCTGCATGAGTCGCGGGCGGCCCGTCCTGTCGTCCGGCACCTCCACCACCGAGCCGCGGGCGCGGATGTGCGGGTCGGCGCAGATGTCGGCCGCCGAGTTCACCGGCCCGGCGGCCACGCCGGCGTCGACGAGCAGCGCCATCAGCGGCTCGAGGTCGTGCGCCGCGACGAAGGCGGCGACCCGCGCCTCGATCTGCTCGCGGTGCTCCAGCCGGGCGGTCATGGAGTCGTGTACGGCGAGGTCCGGGGCGTCCATGACCTTGACCAGCCGGCGCCACATCTGCTCGGTCGAGGCGGGCAGGGCCAGCCAGCGGCCGTCACGGGTGCGGTAGAGGTCGTTGGGGCTGATGTGCGGGTTCTGGTTGCCCTGGCGCTCTCGGGTCTCGCCGGTCGCGCCGTACTCGACGATGAAGTCCTCCATCATCCGCAGCAGCGGCTCGTAGAGGGGGATGTCGGCGAGCTGGGCCTGCCCGGTGAGGTCGCGCTGGCGCAGCGCGAGCATGGCGGCGAACGCGGCGTAGATGCCGGTGACGCCGTCGGCCACGGGATAGCCGGCGAAGAGCGGCGGCCGTTCCGGGGCGCCCGTGCGGTAGGTCAGACCTGCGAACGCCTCCGCGACGCGGGCGAAGCCGGGCCGGTCGGCGTACGGGCCGGTGCGGCCGAACGCGCTCACCTGGACCATCACCAGATCCGGCCGGTACGCCCTGAGGTCGTCGAAGTCGATGCCGAACCGGCGCAGCGTCGCCGGGCGGAAGTTGGTCACCACGATATCCACGGCCGCGGCCAGCCGCCCGACCAGACCGGACGCCTCGGCGTGGTGCAGGTCGATCGTGACGCTGCGCTTGCCGCGGCCGAGCATCGCCCAGGCGGCCGACTCGCCGTCCTCCAGTGGCGGGTAGTGGCGTGCCGGGTCGCCGGTGGCGGGGTGCTCGACCTTGATCACCTCGGCGCCGAACTCGCCGAGCAGCGAGGACGCCAGAGGGCCGGCCAGGATCGTCGACACGTCCAGGACGCGCACTCCGCTGAGCGGACCGTTGGCCACTGGATATTCCTTTCACCTTGGGAGCATCGATAGCGGGACCGGTGTGACTGTCGTCACCATGCCGTGCCATCGGCGTGCGGGGAAGACATGGATGGAGTTCACAGGTGGAAGGTTTTGCCTTTATGGTGGCGCGGTGCGGGTGGAACGGGCACGTTACTTCCTGGCCGCCGTCGAGACGGGATCGCTGCGCGCGGCGGCCGCCCGGTGCGGCGTCAGCCAGCCCACCGTCGGGCAGCAGATCGCGCTGCTGGAGGAGGATCTCGACGTCGTCCTGCTCACCCGCAGCCGGCACGGCGTGCGCCCGACTCCGGCCGGTCAGGCCCTGATCGAGGCGCTGCGCCGGCTGGTGGAGGCCGAGGAGGCGGTGCGCGAGTCGGCGATGCGGTCGAGCGGCGCCTACCGCGGCCGGGTGCAGATCGGCGGCGTCACGGTGACGGTCGAGACCATCATCGCGCCGGTCGTGGGCCGGTTGCGCCGGCACCATCCCGGGCTGCGCTTCGCCGTCCGCGAGGGGGCGTCGTCCGCCGTCGAGACCGCCGTGCTGGACGGCGCGCTGGACTTCGGGGTGATCACCACGCCGCTGACCCCGGCGGCGCCGGGGCTGCGCCGGATCCCGCTCATCTCCGCCCCTCTCGGGGCCTACGCGCGCACCGACCATCCGCTGGCCGGGCGCGAGCAGATCCACTGGCGTGATCTGGAGACGTGGCCCATCGTCACCATGCGGGCGGGCACCGTGATGTGGGAGACGCTGCACCGGCACGTGGCGGCCCCGGACGTCGTCGTGCAGGCCATGTCGGCGCGGACCGTCAAGGTGATGGTCGGCCAGGGCGTCGGGCTCGGCGTCCTCGCCGCTTTCGACACCTCGGCCGACATCACCGACCTGGTCTGGCTTTCCCTCGCCGACGCGCAGCCCGTCCACCTGTGCCTGACCCAGCGCCAGGACAGCCGGCCCTCGCCGTCGGCCCTCATCGTCCAGCGGCTCATCCGCGCGAGGGCCGACGAGCTGGCCGGCGGTCCGGTCAGCTGATGGAGCAGGTGTTGACCACGTCCCCGGAGGTCTGGCGGGGAATGGTGGCACTGGGCGGGGGCTGGTGGCCGCCGGGGGCCGTCCAGCGTTCGAGGGCCTCGAACGCCGTCCGCATGCAGGGAAGCAGCGGCCGCATCCGGTCGGGGAACATGTCGTACTCGATGTCGAGGTGGGAGGCGCCTTCCATCCTGTAGTAGCGGTGCAGGGCGGCCCTGCCCCGCTCGCGCACCAGCTCGGCGTACGGGTCGCCGTGGACCGCGATCGGCAGCAGGGTGTCCAGCGTCCCGTGCACGGTGATCAGCGGCTTGCCGATGCGGCCGCTCATCGACGCCCGCCGCACCGCCTTGTGCACGCTCTTCGGGCGCGCGTAGTAGTCGTAGTCGGCGTCGCAGTTGGGCGTGCCGCTCTCGCAGAACGGGATGCCCGCCTCCAGGTCGCCGTCGTACTCCGGGTCGATCTCCTCGCGGGCGCGGCGCTGCGTGCCGTCCCAGATGTTGCGGTAGTTGAACTCCCACAGGAACTCCGAGCCGGGGGCGAAGCCGGCCCGCAGCATCGCGGCGTGCGCCTCGGGGTCGCCGTTCTCGGCGTACTTCGGGTAGTTGCGCAGCGCCACCGGCAGGTAGACCAGCGCGTTCGGGCCATTGTCCGGCGGCCAGTACGTGCCTTCCGCGTCGACGCCGCCGTCGTACAGCTCGGGGTGGTTCTCCAGCGCCCAGCGCACCAGCTGGCCGCCGTTGGAGATGCCCGCCGCGTACGTCCTGCGGATCGATCTGCCGTAGTGGCGGGCGACGGTCGCCTTGGCGGCGACGGTGATCTGGGTCATCCGGTGGTACCACTCGACGTAGGCGTCGCCTGGCCGCCTGCCGTCCTTGTAGAACTCCGTGCCGCCGTTGCCCTTGTCGGTCGAGGCGTAGGCGTAGCCCTTGGCCAGCACGAAGTCGGCGATCGTGAAGTCGTTGGCGTACTGGCGGCGGTTGCCCGGCGCCCCCGCGACGACCAGGCCGCCGTTCCAGCGCTGCGGGAGGCGGATCACGAACTGGGAGTCGTGGTTCCAGCCGTGGGTGGGGTTGCTCGTGGAGTCGTCACGGAAATAGCCGTCGATCTGGATGCCCGGCACCCCGCTGGGGTTGCGGGTGGCCGCGGAGTGCAGCCCCTGCCAGTCGGCGGCATCGGTGTGGCCCGACGCGACCGTACCGGCGGTGGTGAGGTCGTCCAGGCAGGCGGCGACCTGGTGTTGCGCGCCCGGTACGTGGACCTTGCCCATGTGGGAGCAGCGGGTGTCCGCCCGCGCGGGCGACGCCACCGGCACCAGAGGGACCGCCACGAGCGAGGCCAGCAGGACCGAGAAGACAGCAGATCTGCGAAGGAGAAGGGGCATGTGCGACTCCCTGGGGTCCGGTCGGATGCGCTGACCGGGGTGGTTCAAGGCGCTGTGGAGGCCTTCTGTCTGATCACGGAGGTTACTAAGCGCATAGTCAGGTGCGGCGGGTCACTTGTCAACCGGTGACGCCTCCGCGGGGCGCGCGGGCCTACCTGCCCGCGGGGGTGACCAGTCGCAGCGCGAGGCCCGCGTAGAACTCTCCGAGCTGCTCCGGCGAGTCGGGGCCGTCGAGGCGGTACCAGCGGACCAGGTCGATGCTGAGCGACAACATCGCACGCGTGACCCGCTTGACGTCGACCTGCGCGAACGTCCCGTCGGCGACGCCGCGCGCGACCGCCTCCCGGAAGTATCCGTTGGTCTGGTGGCGCAGCTCCACGATCTCGCCGTAGTGCTCGGCCGTGAGGGAGTTCAGCTCCATCTGGCAGACCCGCGCGGTCACGTGGTGGCGGGCATGCCACACGGTGTACGCAGAGACGATGGCGCGCAGCCGGTCCGCCGAGCTCTCCAACGCCAGGATGGACGGGTCGCGTACGCGCTCCAGGACCCGCTCGTGGCCGACCCGGATGATCTCGAACAGGACCAGTTCCTTCGAGGGGAAGTGCACGTAGAGGGCGGCCGGGCTGAGCCCGACGCCCCCGGCGATGTCGCGCGTGGTCGTGGCGTGGAAGCCGTTCATGGCGAAGCAGCGCACCGCCGACGACAACAGGCGGCGCTGCACCTCCCCCAGGTCCTGCCTCCACAGCTCGGGGGAACGGTCGCGCAGCCGGGGGTCGTCCGCCAAGTCCTGCGCGGTGAATCGCGCCTGCCGTCTGGCCATCCGCGACCCTCGCCCCTTCGAGTGCATGGTTTCGATGCCGCCCGCCTGACAGGCCGGCCCTGCCCCGCCACGAGCATTCTACGAGCGGCCATGCGCCCAGCCGTCTGCCTGAGCGGCCCGCCGGCCCCATCGGGGTCGACGAGCCCGCGATCAGGTGAGCGAAAGGCATCCCGTGCTCGCGCACGGTCCGGCCGGGCGGCGCGCGAGCACTGCGCCCTTGCCGGCCAGGAGTTCCCGCGGTGACACGTCCCTGACGTTCCCCAGCGACGTGTCACCGCGATGGGCGCAGACCCAGATCTCGCCGTCGGAATTCACGAACACGCCTTCCTGGCCCGTCACGCACGACCGGATCATGGGGATCCGGCCGGAAATCAGGAAATGTCGCAGTCTCTCGAAATAGACCCGGCTCCTGAAGGCGTCCGCCGACGCGTCGATGACGCGCAGCAGCTCGGTGCGTTCGGCAGGGGTCAAGGTGCTCATGCTGAGCGGATGGCGGGACGGCACCGACACCGCGAGCAGCTCGACCTGCCATTTCCGCTCCCGCGCCCGGCGTACGAGCTCCTCGACCTCCCTCCAGTTGATACTGGTCACCACCATGACGATCTGCAGCGGCACGCCCGCCGCGTCGAGACGTTCGATGCCCGCCAGGGTCGCTTTCGTGCCACCGCGAACCTGGTCGGCCGCGTCAGGACTCACATGGTCGATGCTCACGTCGGCGCCGCATCCCAGCCGCGACAGCGCCTCGGCGATCTCATCGGTCACGCGTACGGCGTTGGTGAAGACGCGGACCGTGTCCACGTGCCGGCGCGCCACTGCCGCCAGCTCCACGAGGTCGGGGCGGAGCAGGGGTTCGCCACCGGTGAGCGCGACGCTCCTGACGGGCAGGTGAGTCGTGCACCGCCGCAGCCAGCCGTCGTAGTCGGAAGCCGTGAGCCGGCTGGGCGTGTAGGTGTACTCCCCTGTCTCGAAATAGCAGTAGGTGCAGGTCAGGTTGCACTGGTCGGCCACCATCCACATCTGATGGGTGAGCATCACCACTCCTTGTCGAGGGAGGAGTCACGGGAGAGCGGCAGGTCGAAGTGGAGCCGTTCGCGGCGGCGGCCGCCGATCAGCCCGCTGTCGCCGAAACCCACGTGCAACCGCCCATGGCTCTTCTCGAACAACGTGGCGGGCGGGAGCCAGAGGGCTGCCTTGTTGATGCCTATGCCGAGCTCCACCATCGGAGCGTCGAACGCGGGCAACGCCCCGGCGCCCTCCTCGTGGGAAAGCCGTCCGCGACGAACCCGGGCGCGTACGTGCCTGCCGCGGCCCGCGGACAGTTCGACGGCTCCGTCGAACGACTCCGGCGGAGCCACGACCCACACCTCTCCGTACGGCAGTTGCAGCACGGGAACGTCGAGGAGCGCGGAGGTGAAGTCGTCCCTCACCTCGAACGGCCGGCTGACCTCCAGAACCTCCCCGTTCCCCGATCGCACCCTGAGCCGTGCGCTGTCCTGGAGTACGGCACGCGACTCCGCGCCGGCCGCGACCACGGTCTCCACGTCGGCCGACAGCGCGCTCAGGTAGGCGTTCCGCAGCGGCTCGGCGGCCGCGGCAGAGGTCATTCCGTGCGGGAAGTCGACGAAGACCACTTTGATCCCGCAATCCAGCAGGCGGTAGAGGGCCTGGAGGTCAGCGCCGGCACCCCCAGGGCCGAAGGGGTCGTGATAGATGAGCACGTCCGCGGCGTAGGCGCGGCCGCCGGCGACCAGGCGTCCGCGACCGTCCGGAGCGGGGGGCGCCCAGCAGCGGTCCTGCGGGGGCAGCCGGACATCGCCGACCTCCATGCCCAGCTCCCGTAGCGCCGGCGGCAGGCCGGTCCAGAGAGGATCGTCGCCGCGCCGCACGAGCATGACCGTCGCCGTGCGCCGGTCCAGTCGCGTGACCGCGTCCGCGATCGCGGCGATCGCCTGCCTCTCCGGTGGCGGCACGGACATCTCAGCCCTGCCGCGCCGGGAGGAGCCGGGCGTCGGCCGGGCTGCGCAGGCGGCACAGGACGGTGATCAGCCGTTCCCAGAACACGTGGAGGACGCCCCCGTCGCACTCGGCCACCCGGTATCCGCCGAGATGCAGCCAGTCGCGGCTCGTGCCGTCCCCGGGAGACACCCAGGTCGGGCACCACTGGCGGGACAGGCCGTGCTCCTCCCGCAGCGCGGTGCTGTCGGCGAGGTCGAGGAGTCTGGCCACCGCCACGGGGTCACCGCCGCACACCGCCAGCCGGGTCCGGCCGTCCCGCAGCGGGATCTCGACCGGCCGGGCCCCTACGGCGTGCAGCCGTCCGGTCAGCACGGCATGGGCCCGGGCGGGCCAGGCCGGAGGGGGATCGAAGAACGCCGGCGACCGTTCCGGCGTGGTGAGGCGGCCGAACGCCGCAACCGGCACACCGTCACCCGCTGTCTCCGCCAGCCGGCAGATCAGCCCGGTGCCGAGGCCGGCCAGCTGGTCCTGCACGGCGGTCGCATCCGCCACCACGAGCCGTTCCTCCTGCTCTGCTCCGTCGCCGGCGGAGCCGTCAGGGAAGGGCGGGACGAAGGCGAAGAAACGCTCCAGACCGCCATCGATGGCCTCCCTGACGGCCGCGTCACCCACCGCGACGGGCAGGCTCACCTCGGGGAACTCCCGCCTTCTGAGCTCGACGTGGCAGGCCATCCTCAGGTCGCTGGCCGGCTCGAGATGCGGGACGGGGTCGGCGATGAAGCGGGGACGCACCGGGCGACCGAGCCGGCGCACGCCGCGCCCTTCGATCCTGGTCACCCGCAGGGTGTTCCGTGGGCCCGCACAGCCCTGGACCAGAACGGGTGACTCCGGCCGGAGCCCGAGGTCGCGCAGCAGGCCGGAGTCGACTCCGAGCAGGCGCAGCCAGCCGGTGGCCATCGCGAGATAGAACGAGCCCTTGTCCCTGACGAGCCAACCGGCATGGGTACGTGCCGTTCCCGCGTTCATGGCAGCACCACCGCCTCCCCGACCAGCGCGGCCACCTGCGCCCCCGTGAACTCGGCCGGCTCGGCGGCGAGGGCACGGACGACGTCGTGCAGAGCGCGGGAGCCGGCCTGGAAGGCGGACAACCACCGCCGGGTGCCGACTGCGAGCAGGTCGTGATAGCGGTCCAGGGACAGGTGCGCGCGTTCGGCGGGCCCGACGCTGAACAGCTGCTGGAGCAGGCGTTCATCGTGCTGCCGGAGGTAGGACCGCGTGATCACGTCGTAGGCCGCGCTTCCCCAGCGCTCCCTGACGTACAACGCCTGCAGCGCCTCCGGCAGGCACTCCTGCGGCCAGAGGAACCCCGGACCGGTGAAACGGACCCGGTTGCCGAACCATTGATGGGACAGCTCGTGCGGCAGGTACTGGCCGAACAGCGTGGCGGGGAAGTCGAGCAGGCCGGGGTGGACGGCGATGACGCCCGGGTAGCTGTAGGCGTAGGCGCCGGGCACCGCCACGTCGACGACGCTCACGTCGTCGATCGGCCCCAGCCAGCCGGTGAGCGTCCGAAGAATACGCGTGACCTCGCTGCCCGCCCGGCGGTCGGTCGCGACGACCTCTCCATGCCGCACCTCGACACGGAGGCGGGGTCCGTCGCCTGGTGGCCAGGCCACGACGAACGGGGCTCCGTGGTGCGGATCCGTGCCGCAGATGAGTCCGCCCTCGCCGATCACCCGGGTCGTGGCGCCGGCGACGTGGTAGTCACGCCCGGCCGGGCGGGCAAGCCACGGCTGCTCCGGCACCAGGCCGACTCGTGCGCCGAGGGGGATGGCGTAGGCGATGCGTACGCTGCTCGCGCCGTGCGAGCCGGCCAGCGTCAGCCGGTCCTCCTCGTGCCGCCAGGACATCGGCGACCCGTCCCCGCCGCGGCACTCCAGCACCTGGCAGCCGGGGCTCAGCGACACCACGAGCACGTCGCCGGGGTCGCGCTCGATCCGCGTCTCGACGTGGAGGACATCGCGGCCGGCACGCAGGCTCGCCGACACGAACGCGCGGTTCCCGGTCCTCACGACAGGCTCTCCTCAAACTGGGCGGGCACGGCGACGCGCCGGCGAAGGGCGAGGAGCGGCAGCAGGGCGAGCGCCGTGATGGCCGTCGCCGCGAGCCAGACCTCGCGGAAACCGAACACCGAGATCAGCCCGCCGGCGCCGAGCGTGCCGACGACGCCGACCAGGGTCTGGATGCTCGACCTCGCGGACGTCCAGCTCGTCCGCTTCTCCGCGGGGACCAGGTCGTGCAGCCAGCTGCCGAAGGCCATCAGGTCAAGTCCCAGCCCGATCTCGTAGCAGACCAGGCCGGCCGCCCACAACGACCAGTGGGGAGCGAGGCTCATCGTCAGGTATCCGGCGACGCACGCCAGCACGCCCGTGGCGGACAGCGCCGCCAGGCCCCACCGGCGGTTGAGCAGTCCGGCGAGCCAGGTCCCCACCGCCATCGCCGCGATCGAACCGGCCAGCACCACGCCGATGCCGCTCTCCGGCAGTCCGAGTTCCTGGGTGGCGAACAGCTGGTAGCTGAGCAGGAAACTGGTGAAGCCGATATGGACGAGAGCACTCTTGTACAGGACGAGCCTCATCGTGGGATCGCGGACGACCAGCCGGGCGTTGGTCCACACCGTGGCGGGGAGGTTCGCGAGCCTGCCCTGCGGATCACGGTTGTCCTCGCCCACCAGCAACACCGCCGCCGTGACGAACGCCAGCGCGGCGGCGGTGAAGAGCACCAGGTGCGCGCCGTGGCCGAGCAGCGGAGCTCCCACGAGAAGCGCCGCCAGCGCGCCGGCGATCATGGAGATCGTGGCGGCCCTCGACAGGACCGACGTGCGCCGCGCCCCCGCGCCGGCGCTCTCCAACCGGTCGACGAGCCAGGCGGTGGGCGCTCCGGTGATGAGTGCCATGCCCGCGGCCCACAACGTCATGGCCACGACGAAGCCGGGCGCGCCGGTGGCGATGCCGTACACCAGCAGGCCGCTGCCCACGAGGACCGCTCCGGCCGCGGCGGTGCGCTTGCGACCCCACTGGTCGGCGAGGTTGCCGGCCGGGAAGTCCACCACGGCGAGCACCACGGACCCGAGGGTCAGGACGAAGGCTATCTCCGCCGGCCCGAGCCCCTGCTCGTTCATGCGCAGGATGTAGCCCGTCCCGAACAGCTTGTCCACGACGCTGATCAGTACGCTGAAAAGGCCGAATGACAGAGCCAGCCGGCGCACCGATGGGTCATTCCTCACTGAGTCCCTTTCCGACCAGGTCGACGGCGCCGTGCTGGGCCACCATGGCCTCCATCTCTCCTTCACCGCGCTCGGCGGCGACCTTGCGCAGCGCCAGATATCCGACGATCGGCGCCGTCGCCCGCCAGGGATCGAAGTAGGAGCTCAGCACGAGGGAGGGAGCGTCGGCCGAGCCGCACACGTCCATCGCGGTCAGGTGCTCCGCCACTTCTCCGAACGGCCTGCCGCGTGCGTGGACGAGCAGGGCGGCGAGTGCCTGGCCGCAGTACTTCGCCATCCTCGCGTGGAACCGGGCGGTCACCGAGGGGTCATGGGCGGCAGCCGCGTACAGCTCCTCGCACCAGCGTCCCCATCCCTCGACGAACGCCCGGTTGCCGTGCCGGAGGCAGAGCGGGTGGCCGTGGTGTCCACGTGCCTGCGCGGTGTGCTGCCAGTGATGGCCGGGGAAACACTCGTGGGCCAGATCCAGTTCGAGGTCGGCCCGATACGCGTAAGCGGCCGGCCGGACGAAGACGACGGCCGATCCGCCGCCACGTGATCCGGCGTTCTGGTAGCTCGCCGAGGAGACGCCGGGCACCGCGTCATCGGACACGTCCAGGCGCAACGTGTCGAGGCATTCGCCGCCGCCGAACCTCGGTGCGAAGATGTCCGGGAGCCGTGCGATCAGCTTGCCGATCTCGTCCGCGCACCCCGGGACCAAGCCGGAGACCGGTGCGCGTGTGCGAGCGATCTCCCGCCTCGACCGGTCGAGCCGGCGCCGCAGGGCATGTTCGAGTTCGTCCGGACCGCAGGCGATGCCGGTACAAGCCCGCAGGCCCGTCTCCCAGACCTGCGCTCCCATGGGGCGCAGTGCACGGCCTTGCCCGATGGCCTGGGACAACCATGCCGAGAACCCGTCGATGGCCGCATCCGCACGGGCCGTCTCGTCCGCGTATCCCCCGCCGGCGGCGTCGCCCACCTGCCGCACCAGGCGGCGGCCGGCGGCCAGATGGCGTACGGCGCGCCGGAGGTCGACCTGGCCGCACTCCTCGCGGTCGAGGTTCCGCGTCGCCGAGCCGAAGAGGCCGGGCAGGTTCGCCAGGAAGGCACGGACCCACGCCGGCGGCAGCGGCCGATCGCGGAGGTTGCCCGCGGCCATCTGGGCAAGGACCCCGTGGCACTGGCGATCGACCCAGAACTGCGGATCGCGCCGCCAGCTCAGCGCGGTGTCCAGCTCGAAGCGGCGGCCGTCCAGGCACCAGCGCAGGAGGCGCGCCTGGTGATCGTCCGCCGGGCCGGAGGCCTGATCCACCTGGTCGCTGATCGATCGGTACGCCTCGCTCAGCGTGGCGGGGGAGACGGGCGTGGGCGCGATGGCGAACTCGTCCCACGCGAGCGCGTATCCCGGATGGTGCGTGACCGCGACCGTGAAGTACCGCTGCACGAGGTCGACCCATGTCATGTTCAGCCCTTGACCGGCAGCCCGGTGACCGGGCACTGCCCCGATCCCGTCTTCGGCATGATCATGACATCTCGCATGGGGACGCCGAGCAGCAGGGCCATGAGCCGTTCCCACCCGATCGAGGTGTTGTGCAGCGGCGGCGCGCCGAACCGGAGAGCATCGAGGTAGTACCCGTACGTCTCCTCCGGGTCCGCCACTCCCGCGTCGGAGAAGTTCTTCAGCGCCTGCCCGTGATCCACTTCGTTCTGGCTGCCGCTCAGCAACTCGACACCGTTGACGACCAGGTCGTACGAGTCGGAGAGTTCTCCCTCGGGGCCCACTCGCCGGCCGAAGAGGCACCTGCTGTGGTGCGAGTGCTCCTCCCGCTTCTCGTCGGACAGGAACGGCTGGCGCCGGATCCACACCGGGCCGAACGCGGGCGGCTGCTCGTTCGTGACGAGCGGGTAGAGGGTCTGCGCGAGGATGCGGACGAAGGATTCGGCTCGCGCTCCGTCCGCGCACCCCACCAGCGCCACCGGCCCGGACGGGACGTCGGGGATCAGGGTGCCGAGCGTGCCCGCCCCGTCGGCGCCGTGCTGGAAGACCGCTTCCGCGCCCAGGTGCCGTTCGGCCATGCTCCGCAGCGCATTCGCGACGTCCGCGCCGCACTCGGGGACGACGAGCGCCCGAATCCGCTGGCCGGGGCGGCCGAAGGCATCCCCGTCCAGCACGGGCGTGGGGAAGGCGGCGTAGCGGTAGTCGGGGGTGTCCGAGCCGAACCTGCGCATGCAGGCGTCGTAGTCGATGACGGGAAACGGCGCCCTTCCCCACGAGGGGAGGCCCAGGGCGCTGCTCACCCTCTCGAACAGGCCCTCCAGGAGGCGGAACTGCTCCTCCACCGAGGTGAACGTGACCGCGAGGTTGAGCTGGGTGAACTCGTACGCCTTGAGCGGTGACGCGCTCGGTTCCGTGCGGAAGCACCGGCTGAACTGGAAGGCGCGGTCTATGCCGCCGATCGCGCACAACATCGCCGGCACGGTGGGCGACTGCAGCAGCCAGCTCCCCGATTCCGGGTCGGCGGGGTCGGTCACCCGCAGTTCCGACTCGCCGTACTCCCTGGTGGCCCGCCAGAGTTGCGGCGTGTTGGCCTCGACGAAGTAGTGCTCCGCCAGATGGCTCCTGGCGACCGTGACCGCCCGATCGGCGGCTCTGAGCAGGTCGACCGCCTCGCCGCTCCGGAACCTGAGATAGGAGTACGGCGAATCGCTCCCGTTCACGTCCTCCGGCAGGGCGGCCGTCGCGGGCCACACACGTGCCGACGCTCCGACGAACCCCGTGGCCGACCTGGTCGCCCGCACCTCGACGGCGTCGCCGGTCCGGACTCCGGCGAGTTCGGCGCACGGCACGACGGCCACCGACCCGGTCGAGTCGGCCACCTGTACGGTGTCCGCGGTCCGGCCGGTCACCCAGCCGCACACGCGGATCTTGCTGCCCGGCGGCGCAGCCGCCGCGTCGGCGGCCATGGTCCGGGGGGTCATGGTTGCGTGCCGATCGAAGGCCGGGTGAGCACGAAGGGCACCATGGTCTTGAAGAACTTGCAGCGGTCGGGGTTGAGACCGCCGCCGTTGAAGAGGCGCTCAAGTGTGCAGGGTCCGCCGCACACCATGCCGGCGATGCAGCCGTCGCAGTCGTCCACGGTCGTGGCGTCGTAGTGCCAGTCGGCCACGCGCTTCTTGGAGATCTGGTGCACGCTCGGGGTGGTGACCCGTTCGTCCTGGTGCCACACGATGCAGAACGACAGCGACCCGTCCGCTGCGACGTATCCGCCCCAGTGCGCTTCCGTGCCCGTCGGGTTGCCGTCGAAACAGCGGTCGGGCTGCGGCCTGCGCTTGTTGATGAGCTCCACCAGGAAGGCGCCCAGCGAGTGGAACTCCACCCCGCGGCTGTTGCAGAACAGCCATGACTCCTGTACGGAGCGGGAGAGCAACAGTCCGTCCACCTCCCAGCCGTCCGCCGTCGGCTGTGGGGCGTTCACCGCCACGCTCCTCGCGCCGAGCTCCTCGACCACGAAACGGACGATTTTCGGCAGGATCTCCACGGTCTCGGGCAACAGGGTGATGAGGAAGCGTGGCTCACCGCCGGCGGCCCGTATCTCCTTCACCGCCTTGATCACCAGGTCGTAGCTGCCGCGGCCGTTGTGGAACACGCGATGGCGGTCGTTGATCTCCTTCCAGCCGTCCAGGCTGATGGTGAGGCTGATGTCGTGTTCGGCCAGCCACCGGGCGCGTTCGGCGGTCATCAACGTGCCGTTCGTGGTCATCTCGTGGGTGAATCCCGCGATGCGCCCGGCCGCGACGGCCTCTTCGAGCACGCGGGTGGTGTCCTGGATCAGATCCCACCTCAGCATCGGCTCCCCGCCGAAATACTGCACGGTCGGCCACCCGCCGGGGTTCTGCTGGATCAGCCATTCGACATGCTCGAGAAAACGCTCGGCCGGGGCCGGCTGTTTGGGCAGGTCCTTGTAGATGACCTCTTCGACGAAGCAGTAGTCACATTTCAGGTTGCACCGCTCCGTCAGGGACATGCGGAGGAAACTGAACTTGCCGTCGCGGGTCTTCCGCTGCGTCAGGCGAATGTCGGTGAGCTTGTCGAGCAGGCGGCGCTCTTCGACACGGTCCACGGGAACCAGCAGGCCGGAGTCCACGAGCACCTGCTCCGTCGCCGCTGACGCGGCTTCGATCGGGCGCGGCCGCTCGAACGAACGCCACACTTCCGCGTCGTCCTGATCGCCCTCGAGCACCTCGAGCGTCAGGCTGTTGAAGAACGTGACACCCGCCTCCTGGCGCAGCACGTGCCCGTATTTCGACTGCTTGTAGATGGTCAAGTCACTCACCTCGCCTTGCCACGACGACTTGCGGGCCGTCATACGCTGACTTCCGTTGTCCGGTGGCGTAGTCGCCCACCAGTTCGCACAGGCGCAACCTGGCGGCCTTGAGCAGCAGCAACATCTCCGCCGGATACACGTAACGCATGGTCAGTTCCGTGAACAGCGCGGGGCCGAGCACCCCGTCGGGCCCGATCCGCCGGTGCGTCATGCGGAGTTTCTCCCGCTGGCTGAGCGGCTCCACCAGCACGGTCTGCTCCGCCAGGTATTCCGCGCCGTCGGGGGTCTGGAACCGGTGGGACTGCACGGCGGCCGACCCGTCGGCCAGGAGGCGGAGATCCGGCGTGAAGACGTCGATGACCACGGCCCCGTCATCGGTGAGGTGGCGGCGCATGGCCGCCAGCGTCGCCAGCTGGTCGCGCTGCGTCAGGTTGTAGAGGAAAACGTTCCCCGGCATCGTGATGAGCGGGAAGCGCCGGCCGAGGTCGAGGTCGCGCATGTCGCCCGTGGTCAACGACAGCCGCCGTCGCACGTCGGCGGGCTCTGCCGCCATCCGGCGGCGTACGGCGCCGAGCATGCTTTCTGAGACGTCGATCCCGACGACCTCGTGACCGTCCCTGGCGAGCGGGAGGGCGAACCGGCCGGTCGCCACCCCGATCTGGAGCACCGGGCCGCCGTACTTGGCCGCGAGCGAACGGAGGTGGTCGATCGCCGGGTTGCCCTCCCCGTCGGCCAGCAGCGGGGAGTGATCGTAGAGGGCGGCCAGTTCGTCCCCGTACCAGTTTCCTGTGTCGTCAGCCACAACACGCCCCCGCTTCCGCCACAGAGGGATCGGCGGGCGCCAGCACCTCTTCGATGTCGCCCAGCCGTAGAACTCCCTGCAAGGTGAGCTCCAGATGGTCGGGAGTCGCGTCGACCAGCTCCTCGGCGACCATCCACTCGATCTCGGGTCCGAAGACGTCGTGCGGCGATGCGCCGAACCGGGCCTCGAACGCGTGGAGTGGATACCGCCGTTCGCGAATGCCGTAGGAGAGGTGCCGGACCATCCGCGCCCGATGGTCCAGGTGATCGGCCGTCACGGCGGTCTCGGCGCGGGTGCCGGCCAGTGCCACGTACCTGTTGATGTTGCGATCGTTCTCGTAGACCACGTCGTTCAGCTGGCTCGCGGCCGCCTGCCCCACTCCCAGCCAGTCCCGTCCCCTCATCTGCCACAGCCCGTACTGGTGGTGGTGCTCGGGGCCGCGGCTGTAATGGAAGCTCGTGTATCTCTCGTACCCGGCGGCCCGCAACATCGAGTCCGCGACCAGCAGTTGCTCCTGCCGCTCCAAGAACTCCGTGCCGGACCGCCTGCCGGTCGCGATGAGCGAGTTGAGGCGCGTCTGCGGATAGACCCACAACGGGTACAGCGCGATGTGGTCAACCTCGAAGTCGAGGGCCGTCCGTACGTCCGCCGCGATCACCTCGGTTCCGCCGCCGGGCAGGCCGTAGATCAGGTCGATGCCGACGGAGGGCAGACCGGCCTGTTTCGACTGGGTGATGGCGCGCATCGCGTCGTCACGCTCGTGCCGGCGTCCGACGGCCTCCAGCACCTCGTCGTTGAAGGTCTGCACGCCCATGTTGAACTTGATGTTGCCGGCGGTTTTGAGGACCTCCAGCTTGTCCGGGGTCACGGACGTGGGGAATCCCTCGACCAGTATTTCCGCATCCGGGTTGCCCCTGAGGTAGTGCCGCATCCGAGCCAGCAGGTCGTCCAGCTGGCGGGGGCTCAACATGGTGGGTGTTCCGCCACCGAGTTGGGCGGTCTCGAACGAGGCGGCGCCGAAGGTGCCGTCCTCGGCGTAGAAATCCAGCTCCGTGTTCAGCGCTCCGGCGTACCGGTCGATCAATTCGGGAGTCACGCTCTTCCCGACGACGGTAACGAAATCGCAGAAATAGCATCGCGTCACGCAGAACGGCACGTGGACGTACAGTGCCAGCGGGTCGGATCCGAGGCGGACCTTGCGCACCTGGTCGACCTGCTGTTCAGTGCTCGGCATTTTCGGCTGGAATCTGACAGGAAAGGGCAGGGAAGTTTTACTCGATCCCCTGCTGGTGCTGAGGTCGTCGGCCATGGGCGCAGATCCTTGAGAATCGTCACACGCGGGTCAGGCGGCGCCCACCGATCTGTCGGGCCGGGGAGCGCCGCCCCTTGCTGCATCGACGACTATGCGACTAGTCGTTGTCCTGCCGGCCGTCAGCGATGGCGCTGATCAGCTCCTGCTCGAAATCTCCGAAATCCGCGAAGTCGGATTCGACCATGTGCCCGGACCGGGAGCACGGGTTGCCCTCGGGGGCGGTCATCTCAATGACCTTTGACTTCAACATTTTGACACCTCCTTCGTTTATCCCTGCTGTTTCGAGCATAGAATTCGCCGCATCTGACAACCGGCAACTACTTCGGCAAGATGCGGCATTTCCGGCACTACCGCGGATCGAGCAGGGAGCGATGCCAGGCGGGGCCGGCGTTGCCGCCCGACATCACGGCCGCCACCGGTCCGCGGTCCCTGCTACGCCCCCGCAGCATCGCCGCGCAGGCGACGGCCCCGCTGGGCTCCGCGACGATGCCCTCGGACTCGGCGAGCAGACGCGCCGCCCGGGTGATCTCCGTCTCCGAGACGGTCTCCATGGCATCGGCGAGCCTGCGCACCAGCGGCCACGCGTAGTGCCCCAGGCTGGGCACCCGCAACCCGTCCGCGACGGTTCTGTAGGTGTCGGCGACAGGCCAGGCGGTCAACTCCCCCCGCCGGAAACTCTCGCAGGCGTCCGCCGCCAGTTCCGGCTCGACCCCGATAACCCTGGTCGTCCCCAGCCCTTTGAGGGCGACCGCCGTACCCGCCAGCAGGCTTCCCGTGCCCGTGGGCAGGTAGACCGTGCTCAGTTCCCGGCACTGCGCCGCCAGTTCCAGGCCCACGGTGCCCTGCCCGGCGATGACCTCGGGCAGGTCGCAGCCGATCAGCGCGAGACCGCGCCGATCGCGGATGTCCACGGCGACGGCGTCCAGGGAGTCGGGGTCGGTGACGACGACGTCGGCGCCGAGCGCTCTGAGCGCGTCGATCTTCACCTGCGGTGCGCTGTGCGGGACCACGACGGTCGCCGCGACCTTCAGGAGCGCGGCGGCATGGGCGACCGCACGTCCGTGATTGCCCGAGGACGTCGCGACCGCGCCTGGCAGCGCCCTCGCGTCGTGGAGCTTCAACATCGCGAAGAGCGCTCCGCGGATCTTGAAGGAGCCCGTGGGCTGCCCGTGTTCCGTCTTGAGCCAGACCGGCCGGTTCCCGGCCGTCCGCAGCCGGCGCAACGGGGTACGGGGAAGGTGTGGTTCCAGCCGTTCAGCCGCTTCGATGACATCGTCGAGGACCACGGCGCCGGCGGCGGCCAGGGATGGTTCCATGAGGCTCTCGCCATCTCCGATCACGGTATGGAGGCCAGCAGGACGCGACGCACCAGGTTCAGCAGGACGATCTCCGGTGACGTACCGCGGTTCTCCACGCGTACGAGGCCGGCCGCGGCCATCGCGTCGGCCAGGTCGATGGCGGCGGAGACGGAAAGCCCCAGCTCGGCCGCGACGTTCTCGATGGACCACCGCACGGCGCTCCGGGCCAGCCGGCGTGCGTGTTCGCGCTGGGGGCCCGTCAGGACATCGCAGCTGTTCGCGATCGCTTCCCAGACGGGACCGAACTCGCCGGGCAACGCCTGGTCCGACGTACTGTCCGCGGCCGTGACCAGGTCGTGGAGCAGCACTTCCACGCTGAGCTCCGCGCTGCGGGCGGCCGCGATCTCCAGGGCGAGCGGGATGCCGTCCAGGCGCCGGCACACCTCGGCCACGGCCGCCGGGTCCGCATCGGGTCGGCCCGAACCGGTTCGCCCCTGGTGCATGCGGTCGAAGAACAGCCGGACGGAATCCGTCTCCGCAAGCCGGGCAGGAGCATTCCCGATGTCTCTCGGCGGGACGGCGAGCGGTGCCAGCCGGAGCGACAGCGCTCCCCTGGCACGCCACGGGGCGGCCGTCGTGGCCAGCACCCGCAGCCGCGGACAGGCGCGGAGGAGGGCGAAGGCGAAGCCCTCGACGGAGGAGCCTCCGGACAGCCCGTCCAGAACGATCAACGCGTCGTTGCCGCCGATCAGCCGGGCCAGCCTGGCGCTCGATCCGGCATCACCGCGGATCGCGTCCAGGGCGACGACCACGGCGGGCGCCTGGGGCAGCCCGCCGTCCGCACCCTCCCCCAAGGGGACCCAGAGGACGGGCCAGCCGTGCTGTTCACGCAGACGCAGCGCCACTTCCATGGCCAGCCGGCTCTTCCCCACGCCGCCGAGGCCGCTGATCACCGCGAGCCGGCTGTCTCCGGCGGTCAGCGTACGGCTGACGGTGTCTCGGTCACCGAGGCGGCCGATGAACGAACTGAAGGGGTGCGGCGGGCGGGGATCAAGGCCGCCGTCGGCGGGCTCGGCTCGCGCGGCGACGTCGTTCAGCAGGGCGCACGAGATTCTGTCCAGCTTGAGCGTGTCGGCGAGCAGGTCGAGGGTCTGCCGCCGCGGCTTTCTGATGCACCCGGATTCGATATTGCGAACGGTGCGAACGCTTACTGTGGACAGATCCGCCAGATGCTGCTGGCTCAGTCCACGTTGCTCCCGATGCTCTCTCAAGAGGTCGCCGAGTTCCAGAGGCCTTACTACAGGCTCGGCGAACATGTTGTCGAATGGTGCAGAAGAAGGCACGGAAACCCTCCCGTGGCAAACATCAGCGGTGTTGCCGGCGGCCTCCATCGTTGGACGCTCGAGTTCGCCCGCGTAAGTGGTCAAATGCTGCCTATGGCATGAAACGGCCACCCCCACCGCTGCCGGACGTATACCGACGTTGTGCCGATTTCATACCGGCCTCATATCGCCTCCCGCTAAACAGGGCGGAACGGAGCAGTCCAGACATGGGAAACGCACTGGGAGGGCTCATGTTCGAGGCGTTGGGCATCAACGATGTCGCCGAATCGGTGTACCTCGCGATGCTCGAACATCCCCAGGCCGGGGTCGAAGACCTGATGCGGAACCTCGACATGGAGGAAGGCCAGGTCCGTCAGGCCCTGGACGACCTGGCACGCATGTCCTTACTGCGTATCTCCGGATCCGCTCCCGAGGTTCTCGTGCCTGTCGACCCCAAGACCGGGCTCGCCGCCCTGCTCGCCCGGCAGCAGGCTGAGATCGCCAAGCGGCAGCAGGAGCTCGAGGAGAGCAGGGCCTCGCTTACGGCGCTGCTGGACATGTACGCGGAGAGCCGCGTGCACACGTCCGCAACCGGGGTCGACCGGATCGAGGGCGTCGACACCGTCAGAGCAAGGCTCCGCGAGCTGGCCGAGACCTGCACATGGGAGGCCGCTTCCTTCATGTACGGCGGCGCCCAGCCGGAAGCGAGCCTGGCCGCCACCAGGCCGCTGGACAGGGACGCGATCGACCGCGGGGTCCGGCTGCGCACCATCTACCTGGACAGCGTCCGTAACGACCCGGCGACCTGCGCCTACGCCCAGTGGCTCTGCGACATGGGAGGCGAGGTCCGCACGACCCCCGTGCTCCCCATGCGCATGCTCATCGTGGACCGGCGGATCGCGGTGGTGCCCGTCGACATGGACAGGCCCTGCGCCGCCGCCGTGGAGGTCGCCAGCCCCGGCCTGCTCACGGGACTGGTCGCGTTGTTCAACTTCGCGTGGAAGAACGCGGCGCCGTTCGGCGCACGGCGGCGGCGGCACGACGACGGGCGGACCGCACAGGAGAAGCAGGTCCTGAGACTCCTCGGCCTGGGCCATACGGACGAGATGGTCTCCAGGCGGCTCGGCGTGTCGGTCCGCACGGTCAGGCGCACCGTGTCCGCGCTCCAGGAAAGGCTCGACGCGAAGAGCAGATTCCAGGTCGGCGCGCGAGCCGTCGCCCTGGGCTGGATCGACCAGGACGACCTCGAGTAGGTCACCTGTCAGAGGACGATCGCCGACCGGATCATCCAGAGGGCGTCCGGCGGCATGGCGACGGCCATCGCACGACGGCACAGGTGCTCGGACGTGCGGCGGGCCGCGTCGGAGTCCGCGGCGCGGAGATACACGACCAGGACGAGCAGGCCGTCCCGCGCGTCCATGAAGATGTGCTCCGTGCAGTCGTTACCGGCGGCTGAATCGGTGAAGACAGCACGCAAGCCGGCTTCCGATGCGCGCCGGCCGGGCGTGTCCACCACGATGAGAACGCGGTACATGGTCAGGCTCCCGGAACCGGTGGGCAACCGCGTCACGCCCTCAAAGAGAACATTTCCACCACCGCCTTCGGCAGTGGTCATTTCCTGCCACAGGCGGCTCCTGTCCATGACCGACCAGCCTGATGAGAAATGGACGGTTGCTGCCAGGCAGAAACCTGCCGGTCACAGCACGCTGATTCGAGGGCGAGCTCTGGTGATACTCGAGGAATGAGCCAGGAAACGCACGAAACAAGGATCCTCACGCGGGTTCGGCCGGAACGACCGGTCAATGTGGTCAGCACGAATGATGTGGCTCGTATGGTGACCGCCAGGAATGGGGGTTCTGAATGACGGAGAAAGCTCCCCCTGATGTGGCGGAGAGCCGCCGGTCACTGCAGATTCTCCGGTACGCGTGCGTCCGCCTGCTGGAGATCTCGGCCGGCGTGCTGGTAAGGATCGCCGACTCTCAGACCAAGGTGGCCCTCTCCCGCGACGTATGGAGCCTCGCGCAGGCGGCCGACCACATCGGCCGGCGGTTGCCCGGCCTCCGTTCCTCCGCCGAGGCGATGACGCCTGTCGCCGGATACGCCGAGTTCACCAACGGCTTGATCCGGATCAGCGACCCGGCGGAGCAGTACGACCTCCTGGTGTCGCAGGCGTTTCCCGAGCTGCGCGACGTCGTCTGTCTCTGCCAGGCCCGGCATGACCAGTTGGCGGACGAGGCTTCGGTGTCGTGTCTGAAGAGCGTGGCGGAGCAGTTGGACAAGCTCACCCCGCCGACCGGCGGCGCCACATCCGGTGGGAGGGGTGAACTCGCGCGCGGCATCGAGGGCCTGGACCGGAACGAGCAGGTCCCTCCGACGCTGTCCGCGTTGGAGTCGATTCCCCGCCGGCCCGGCCGGGAGGCCGGACTCACCGAAGGCGCTTCCTCGGCTTCCGGACTCGTCCGGCACCTGCACGACATGATCTTCGGCATCGAGATCTGCGCTGCCGAGATCTGCGCGGCCCTCATCGCCCATCATCCCGAGGCCCCATGGGGCCTGCGGTACGACCTGGCCAAACAGGTTCGCGACGAAGGGCGTCACTTCGAGTTGATAGCCAACCGCATCTCCGAGCTCGGCGGCCGGATCGGCGACCATCCCATCAAATTCGACGTGTGGGACAAGTTCACCCTCGGCCGCACGCTGCCCGAACGCATCAACATCGAACAGCGCATGGGCGAGGGCATCGGCCTGGACGGCGGCATGGTGATCTACCGCGCCCTCAAGAAGATGGGCGACGAACGCACCGCCCTGCTCTTCGACTACATCAACGCGGACGAGGTCACCCATGTCGGCAACGGCAACCGCTGGCTCCGCGAGCTGCTCGGCAGCGACGAAGCCGTCGCCGCCCTCGACGCGGAGACCCGCCGGCTCCTGGCCGCCGCGAACTGGCCCACCGTCAGCCCGATGCCGCTCAACGTCGAAGATCGCATCCTGGCCGGCTTCACCGAAGCCGAACTGGCCGAGCTACGCCCCGGCACCTGAGTCGAGCGAGACTCCTTGTCCGTCGGTCGTCTACCGTTCCGGCGAGCGCCCGCCTCCCGAATCGACGACCTCGGCGAGGCGGGCGGCCCGGAAGGATCTTGGCACACGTGGTCCGTGGACGTCGCCCATGAGCCCGCCAGCCGGCGGTCGTGCCGCTGGCGGCGCCGCGCGAACCGGGTCGCGGCTCAGCCGGCGGAGACGAGCCCGACCCGGTAGGCGAGGACGACCGCCTGCACGCGGTCGCGCAGGTCGAGTTTCGTCAGGATCCGTGACACGTAGGTCTTCACGGTCTCGACAGTGATGGACAGCTCCGCGGCGATCTCCGCGTTCGACAGGCCGGCGGCGATCTGTACGAGCACTTCGAGCTCACGGGGGGTCAGCGCGCGTACGACCTCCTGCCTGGCCGGGTTGGCGGTGTCGGCGGGGCGCAGGCGGTCGGCGTAGTGGCCGATGAGGGTGCGGGTGACGGCGGGGGCCAGCAGGGACTCGCCGCGGACGATCGTACGCACGCCGTTGACCAGCTCCGCCGGTCTGGCGTCCTTGAGCAGGAAGCCGGCGGCCCCGGCCCTGAGCGCTTCGTAGACGTACTCGTCGACGTTGAAGGTGGTGACGACCAGCACCTTCACCGGAGCGGCGATGCCAGGGCCGGCCAGCTGCCTGGTGGCCTCGATGCCGTCGAGGACGGGCATCCGGATGTCCATCACGACGATGTCCGGGCGCAGCCGCCGCGCCGCCTCCACCGCCGCGCGGCCGTCGGCGGCCTCACCGACCACCTCCATGTCGGGCTGGGCGGAGAAGACGGTGACGTATCCGGCCCGCACGAGCTCCTGGTCCTCGCAGATGAGCACCTTGATCGGGGTGTCGGTCATGCCTAACTCCTGGTGGGGATGGAGGCGCGGACAGTGAACGCGCCGTCGGGCCCGCCCACGGCGACCAGGTCACCGTCGAGCATGCGCAACCTCTGGCGCAGCCCGTCGAGACCGCGCCCGCCCGAGGGCGGCGCGGGGGCCGCGCCGGCGGGCCCGTCGCTGGTCACCTCGATGGCGATGCGATCGGGGTCGTGGTGCACCGTGACCCGGGTGGGCCGTCCTGTCGCGTGTTTCATCGCGTTGGTGAGCGCCTCCTGCACCACCCGGTAGGCGGCCAGCTCCACGTCCACGGCCTGGGGCCGCGGCTCGCCGTACTCGGCCAGCTCGACGGGCTGGCCGGACGCGCGGGCCTGCTCGACGAGGTCGCCGATCCTGCCCGGCGCCGGCGTGCGGTCATCCGCGGCGCCCGACTCGCCGGTCGCCTCCAGCACGCCGAGCAGGTGCCGCAGCTCCGTGAGGGCCCGCCGCCCGGTGTCGCCGATGGAGGCGAGCCCGGCCTCGGCCCGGTCGGGCGCCGCGCCGACCACGAACTGTGCCGCGTCGGCCTGGACCACCATGGCGGTCACGTGATGCGTGACCACGTCGTGCAGCTCGCGGGCGATGCGTGCCCGCTCGGCGGCCTTGGCCACCTCCGCGGCGAGCCGCCGGCGTTCGGCCTCCTCCGCCTGCCGTCGGCGCATCCCCACGCCGGCCATCCAGATCACCACCAGCGTCAGGTAGAACGCGAGGAAGTCCTGCACACGGGTGGGCGACCCGAGGCTGCTCAGGACGACCGCCAGCGCGGCATAGCCGGCGCTCGCCGCCGCGGCGAGGCCGAGACGGAACCGCGCCTGGTGGGCTCCGGCCGCGTACACCGCCAGATAGAGGCCGATGCTGGCGAACGTCGGCGGGTAGGACAGCGCCTGGTGCGCGGCGAAGGCGGCGCCGATGACCGCCAGGCAGGCCGCGGGCCGGCGGCGGCGCACGGCCAGCGGCGCGGACTGTGCCAGGACCAGCACCACGGCCGGCGCGTCCGCCGGGCGTCCTGGCAGGTCGCCGAGCTGCGCCGAGATGGCGGACAGCGTCGGCACGAACGCCAGCAGCGTGAGCAGCACCGCCAGCGTGCCGTCCTTGGCGAACGTGGAGCGAGCACGCCAGGAGCCCGGCCAGGAGCGGACGGCGCTCGGGACGTTCGCGAACACCCGGCAAGACTAGTGGCGGCCGCTGGGCACCGGGACACCGTGTTGCCGGGGTCAGCATGGGAAGCCGAGCCGGGAGCTGGTTGACTGGGGCCGTCACCACGCGGTCGCTCCAAACGGGGGATTTCCATGCGCACTGTCGAACCCCAGGTCTTCGTCGTCGCCCGTCCGTCGCTCGACTACGACGAACTGGCCCGCTATCTCGCGGAGGTCGGCGGGGAGAGCTGGCTGGAGCGGCTCGACCGCGGCGACCTCGACGCACAGAACCTCGCCGAGTTCGCCGGCCGGCTCTGCTACCGCTCCTTCGAGCCGGGGCTCAATCCCAACGTGGTCCGGATCAGGAAAGACCAGGACGAATACCTGCGTAACATCCTGGCCAGCGCGCACGGCTCGGTCCTCGAGCACGTCAGCTTCAGCTTCGTGCTGCACAACGTGAGCCGCGTCCTCACCCATGAGCTGGTCAGGCACCGTCCCGGCGTGGCGATCTCCCAGGAGTCGCTGCGGTTCGTGCGGCTCGACGAGTTGCCGTTCTGGTTCCCTGAATGGGCGCAGGAGGACGACGAGCTGATGAAGCGGGCCACAGCCGTCCTGGAGCAGCTGGAGCAGTTCCAGCGGTGGATGGCCGGCCATTTCGGGCTCGACGAGGAAGGCGTGCCGTTCTCGGAGAAGAAGCACCGCACGTCGTTCATGCGCAGGTTCGCACCCGAGGGTCTGGCGACCGGGCTGGTGTGGACCGCCAACGTGCGCACGCTGCGGCACACGATCGAGGCCCGCACCGCCGTCGGCGCGGAGGAGGAGATCCGCCTGCTGTTCCAGCGCATCGGTGAGCTCATGCGCGAGGAGGCGCCCGCCCTCTTCGGCGACTACGTGGTGGAGGACGGAGCCTGGGTGCCGGGCTGGCGCAAGGTCTGACCCGGCTTACGCTCCCCCGGCTGCACGAGGCCTTGGCGCGACCCGAACAGCCCGGCGGTCTGGCGGCGGCGAGCCCCGGACCCCGGTCTGCGGCGGGTCCAGCGGGCCGGAGGCACGCAGTGCGGCGCCCGGCCCGAGGGGGTTCCCAAGAAGGTTTTCCCCCGAGCGCACGGAAGGCCTGTGACGGCGGCCCACCGGCACGGCGCTCGGCAAGCCGGCGGTAAGGCTGGGTCAGCCGCCCGTGGGCAGGCGGTCGAGCACCTGGCAGAGGTTGGCCGCGACGCCCTCCTTGTGATCGCCGGGAAGGCCCGCGATCGCGATGGGAGCCGTCATCGGCGCGGGGCGGCCCCGGGCTCACCCGGCAGCGGGTGCCACCGGTTGCCTGAGCAGCTCGCGCGCCGCCTCGGCCGCCCCCGGCTCGGGTACGCCGGGCGGCGGCAGCGTCAGATGCCACCGCCACTGGTCGCGCGGCACCCCCAGTGGCGGCCGGGAGGTGTCCTCCACCCACCAGCGTCCCTCCAGTGGCCCGGCGGGGCCGCCCATGGCGGAGGCCACGGCGTACAGGGCGCCGATGGCGGAGACGTGCTCGGCGCCGCCGGGCTCTCCCATCCCGGTGACGTTCAGGCAGGTGACGGGTCCGTGGTGGACCACTTCCGGTGTCACGGCTCCTCCAGAGGGATCATCAGGTGGGTGATCAGCCGATCGGGCGGGGTGGTCGCCGGGTCGGACACGTACACCTCGCGGATCGGGCCCCGGACGGGGCAGAGCCGCTCCGCGCACCAGGACAGCAGCGCGTACGCGGTCAGCCCGATCTGGCCGTAGGGGCCGACGTGCGTGGCGCGGGCGAACCGGCCGCCTGGCAGCACGTCGAGCTCGGCCCCCGCCACCCGCTCCTCGCTGACCAGGGCGACGGTGATGGTGACGGGTTCGCCGAAGTCGAGCGGGAACAGGCCGATGAGCTCGGGAGCGGCGTCCGACGGCCCGGCCCGCAGCAGTCCGGCGATGGCGGCCGAGGTGGCCGCGCCGATCTGTGACGGATCCGCCGCCGCCGTCGTGACCACCGCCACGCGCCGCGCCGGTTCCGTGACCACCGTGACGGGGGTGGACGGCAGGCCCTCCGCCATGACGCGCTCCAGGGCGGCCAGCGTCGACCGGCGCCTGGCCAGCTCGGCTTCCAGCCGCTCGTGCACCTCCTCCAGGACGCCGGACGTGCCGGACAGCACCTGCGCGATGACGGCGAGCGGGACGTCGAGCGAGCGCAGCAGCCCGATCGACAGCGCGTCCCGCGCCTGCTCGTGCCGGAAGTAGCGATAGCCGGTGTGCTCGTCGACGTACGCGGGCACCAGCAGGCCGAGCTGGGCGTAGTGCCGCAACTGCTTGACGCTCAGCCGGCTGAGCCTGGCGAACTGCCCGATCGGCAGCAGTTCCTCGTCCATGCCCCCAGCATGGCGTCTCCCCCTGTGGGAGGGTCCACCCGGGCGTGGCGGGTGGCCGGCGGTGCCTGCGAGGCGGGGTCGGCGCGGGAACGGCCGGACCGGTGGTCAGCCGGCGGTTCCCGGGGCGGGTACGGCGTCTTCGGCGGCGCGGCTGACCTGCTCCCAGGCGGCCCAGGTCTCCACCCGCCGCCAGAAGATGTCGAAGGCCAGGTCGTAGACCATGCTGCCGAGCAGCAGCCGCAGCGGCGGGTCCGCGCTGTCGACCAGCTTCAGCAGCGCCTCGGCGGCTCTCGATCGGCAGCGCGGCCACCGGGCTGGTGCTCGCCGCCCACACCGGCGCCGGCGCCACCTTTCCGCCGATACCGGCTACACCACCGCCGCCCGGGCGGGGACGGCTGCGATGGCGTTGGCGATCCTGACCAGTCTGGTGCTACGGCGTGCCGCCAGGGCCCGCCTGACCTGACAAAGGCGCCGGCGAAAAGACCTGCATTCGCATGACCATGCGACTCGGAATGCATCCCAAGAAGGACGGCCGCACCTCGCGTGGGTCAAAGGCATGCTCTTCGGTATTTATTTCGTTCTAAGGTGTGCAACCGCTTGAACGAGATGAACGCCTGACGGCGTCGGCAGCGGAGCGCTAAAGTTTGGTCAAATGCGTCTCACGGAGGTGGCTGCATGAGCACAAGCGCGGATCTTCGTACACCTTGGGGGTTGGGGCGGATGACGGTGAACGGTCCCGAAGAAGGTCCTTGGTACGAAAGAGCAATCCTCGACCCCGCGACCCAGATCAGTCGCTTCTACAACGCGAGCGGGGAAGTCCTCCCGCTTCAGATGGGCGCGACCGTCACGAAATCCAAGGGAGGAGGCGGGGACGGCTCTGGTGGTGCTGCCGAGGTCGCCGACGACAGCCAGAACGACAACTGATCGGGCGGGCAGATGGCGATCTCGTCCAACGTGATCCTGGTGATCACATCGCCGGAAGACGTCACCGCGAACCGGGTCATCGAAGCATTGAATGAGCGGCAGGCACGCGTCGCGCGTGTAGACCCGGCCGACATCGGTTCCGGCCTCATGTTCGGTGCATGCATGGGAGATGGCCGGAAGCAGTGGGAAGGACGTCTCCGGACACCGAGCCGAGACATCGCCTTGGACGAGATCGGGGCGGTGTACTACCGCCGCCCCACCCCATACGCCGCCCGCTTCTCCCACCTGCCCCGGCACGCTCGGGACTTCGCCGCCACCGAGGCTCGACACGGGCTCGGCGGGATTCTGAACAGTCTTCACAACGCTACATATGTCAATCGCCCTGCCTCCGTCACCCGCGCGGACTACAAACCTGCTCAGCTGCACATGGCCGCTCAAAAAGGCCTATCCATTCCGGTCACTCTGATCACCAATGATCTTGCGCAGGCTCGTAAGTTCGCCACCGAATGCAGTCCCGTCGTTTATAAATCGTTCCGGGGAGCGCCGAGTCCAGCAGACGGCAATACGGCTGCTATTTGGACGCAGCGCATCGGAGTAGAGGACCTTGACGATTCGGTTTCTCTGACCGCCCACATGTTCCAGCGGGAGGTGAACAAGACAGCGGATGCCAGGGTGACCGTGGTCGGGCGATCAGTATTCGCGAGCCGGATCACCACGCCTGACGGAGCTCTCGACTGGCGGCGCGGCAATTGGGATGAGCTGATTCACGAACCCATCGCCGTTCCCCAAACGGTCACGAGGGCGCTGCACGCCTATCTCGACGGCTTCGGGCTGGCATTCGGATGTTTCGATTTCGCTCTGGAGCCTGTTGACACGCATGATCCCGCGTCGGAGGGGTGGACGTTCATCGAGTGCAACCCGAACGGGCAGTGGGGATGGTTGCCTGACTCCGATGCGATAGCGCGCGCCTTCGCCGACGTGCTCACGGAAGGATGGTGGCGATGAGTGACACGGCCACGGAACTACGGCTCACCCTGGCCGCCCGCCTAGGGTCGGCAGGTTGGCGTGAGGCACTGCGGAGGGTGCCCCGCGAACCGTTCCTCGGTGAGGTCGTGTATCGCGCTGATGGGAATCGTGCCGATCGGTGGGTCCCCGTCCGGCGGGCGGAGATGAGTCAGGACGACTGGCTGAGCCTGGCCTACGCCGACCAGACGTGGGTCACCCAGGTCGGCGGGATTCTCGCGGAGGACGCCCCTGACGTCGTGGTCGGGCAGCCTGGTTCTTCCTCCACGCTTCCGAGCCTGGTCGTGCTGATGCTGGAGACGGCTCGCATCAGTGAGGGTGACAAGGTCCTGGAGATCGGCACCGGTACCGGCTACTCAACGTCTTTGATGTGCGCGCGGCTCGGCGAGAAGGCAGTGACCACGGTCGAATACGATCCCTTGGTGGCGGCCAGGGCCGAGAAGGCGATCTCTGCTGTCGGATACGCCCCCACGTGCGTGGTGGGGGACGGTCTGAACGGCTACGCCGCGAACGCCGCATACGACAAAGTGATTTCTACATGTTCGGTAAGGGTCATCCCGCTGCCGTGGCTGTGGCAGGTCCGGAGCGGTGGGACCATTACCACCCCGATGTGGGGCTGGATGGGCGGGGTCGCCTTCGCGCATCTCACCGTGGCGGACGACGGTACGGCCAGTGGCCGGTTTCTGAAGGACGATCTGTGCTTCATGGCCGCCCGCACCCATCTGGCACCGCCGCGCCCGCCGATCATCACTGGCATCGGCCAGGCCCGCCCGTCAAGGATCGATCCTGCGATCCTCCGAAACGACACGGCCCTGTGGGTGGCCCAACTCGCCGCGCCCCAGGCGCAGTGTTCCTGGGGTGAGGACACCACCATCCTGATCGATGTGAGCACAGGATCACGGGCTGACACAAAGCCGACTCCCGCAGGCGGCTGGACGGTCTACCAACACGGCCCGCTCCGGCTCTGGGACGCGGTCGAGGAGGCGATTCTGACGTGGCAGGGCGCGGGCAGCCCGCACCAGTCCGGCTTCGGTCTCACGGTCAGTACGGACAGCCAGCGCGTGTGGCTGGGGGCACCTGGCGGGCCTGGTTGGCGGCTTCCCGCATAGGCCCATGGGCCGGCTGGCGCCCCCGCACGGGATGATGCTCGCCGGGCGGATCAGCACCGCCATACTGCCCCAGTGCCCGCCCGGACGGAGGCGTCATGCTGAGGAAGCGGAAGAAGACAGCCCTGCGGCAACCCTTGGAGCGCCTGCTGACGGCTCGTGCTCGGCGAGCCCTCGACCTTGCCACCTCCCCGACCTGCGGGTGGACGATGGTCTTGCGGGCCGAGACGTGCCGGCCGACCGCTCCCTCGTCCCACAGCCGGGCGAACTCCGCGCTGGTGGAGCGCAGGTCCGCGACGAGGGCGCGGTTGAGGGTGTCGCCGTCGTGGAGCACGGGCCAGGCGGCGAGCCCGCTGGGGCCGGTGGTGAAGACCGCCCGCACCAGGTTCCGCTCGGCCCGTGTCCGCGCGCTGGGGTCGCCGAGCAGCGCCGCCCACACGGGGGTCCAGGACAGCAGGGTCCAGTCGGCACTGCACACCGCCACGGGGAACTCCTCGATGCGGGCCAGCATCCGTTGCGCGCCTGCCGGGACGTGCGTGGAGATCGTCCCCTCGCGTGGCGGGAGCAGCCCGGCCAGCCGGTACGCGTGATCGCGCTCCGCGGGATCCAGTTGCAGTGCCCTGGCCAGGCCGGCGACTACTTGTGCGGAAGGGCTGGTGGCGCGCCCTTGCTCCAGCCGTACGACATAGTCGACCGACAGCCCCGCGAGCTCGGCCAGTTCCTCGCGGCGCAGCCGACCGGGGCCTTCCGCGACCGTCACGGTGCGATGGCCTGGTGATGCGCCGCCGGCTTCCGGCCGCGCCCGCCATGCGCCGGAGTCGTCGGCG
Organism: Nonomuraea sp. B1E8; assembly: GCF_039871515.1. Lineage (NCBI taxonomy): Bacteria > Bacillati > Actinomycetota > Actinomycetes > Streptosporangiales > Streptosporangiaceae > Nonomuraea > Nonomuraea sp. B1E8. Next base: position 246,669 of record NZ_JBDPLS010000005.1, read on the forward strand.
ATTAGCCCTCGATGATCCGGTCGAGCCAGTCGCCCAGCAGCTGGCTCTCGGAAGGGCTGAGGACCTTGAGGTCTCCGAGGGCGGCCTTCAGGGTGATGGCTCCGGCCACGACATCGCCGCCGGTCCGCGCTGAGCCGGCTTGCGCGGAATCGGGGGCCGGGGCGGGTTCGGTGATCGCGTGGATGACGGCTTCGCGGACGATGCGGGCGGCCTCCATGTCGCGGTCGGCTTCCGGCGTGGCGATCAGGGCCAGCGTGGTGCCACGGCCGGCCGCGTGGATCACGCGCGCCGCCCGCTCCTCCGGGACGCGGAGCCGGCCGGCCAGGGCGACGCGGTGCACCAGCCCGGCGAGGATCTCCGCGGCCTGCTTGGCCCCTTCGGGTTCGGCGCCCGGTCGCGGGCTGCCGTAGATCAGGGAGTAGAGGGCGGGCTCGGCGAGACCGAATCCGATGTGCGCGTCCCAACCGCGCCGCAGGTCGTCCACGGGATCTCCGCTGGGCGTGATGCGGCGCTTCTCCGCGATGTACGACGTGAGCCCCCGGCTGGCCACGGCGTCCAGCAGGCCCTGCTTGTCGCCGAACAGCCGGTAGAGGATGGGCGCCTGCACGCCGGCGGCCTTGCAGACGGCCCTGGTCGAGACGGCGTCCCTGCCTTCACGCGCCAGCAGGTCCGCTGCGGCGTCGAGGATGGTGTCCCGCTTGCTCGAGCTAGCCATGTAGCGATGCTAACAGGCATTCACCCTTACTGATAAATCAACTGATAACAGCATCTTGTTATCGACTTCGACACAGTGCTAACTTGATGCTGTTAGCAGTTGAGCAAGGGGAATGTTCATGGACACCGCATCACGTACCGCCATCGTCACCGGAGGCTCGCGGGGGATCGGCCGCGCCGTCGCCGCCAGGCTCGCCGCGGCGGGCCAGGACGTCGCCGTCCTCTACGCCTCCAACGCCAAAGAGGCGGACGCCGCCGTCGGCGAGATCGAGGCGGCCGGCGCCCGCGGGATCGCGCTCCAGGCCGACGTGGCCGACGAGGACGCGATCGCCGGCGCCTTCGACACCGTCGAGCAGCGCCTCGGCCCCGTCGACGTCGTCGTCAACGCAGCGGGGATCATGGCGCTGCAGCCGATCCGGGAGCTGGACCTGGCCCAGCTGGACCGGCAGTTGCGCATCAACGTGCGGGGCACGTTCGTCACGGCCAAGGAGGCCGCCCGCCGGATCCGTCCCGGCGGCGCCTTCGTCGCCTTCTCCACCAGCGTCACCCGCCTGCACCTGCCGGCCTACGGCGCGTACGCCGCGACCAAGGGCGCGGTGGAGGCCCTCATCCCGATCCTCGCCAAGGAAATGGGCGACCGCGACGTCACGGTCAACGCGGTCGCGCCCGGCCCCACGGCCACGGAGCTGTTCTTCGAGGGCAAGTCACAGCAGGTCATCGACCGGATCGCCGGCCTGAGCCCGCTGAACAGGCTCGGCACTCCGGAGGACATCGCGGAGGTCGTCGCCTTCCTCGCCGGGCCCGGCCGCTGGATCAACGGCCAGGTCGTGTTCGCCAACGGCGGCGCGGCCTGACCCTTCCCCACCCAGCCACACCAGAAAGGGACGATCATGGAGACGCACACCACCACCGCCATGCACGCCGTGGACCGGCCCCAGACCGGCCGTTTCGTCGCCTACACCGCCATCGCGGCCGTGGTGGCGGCGACGGCCGCCTACACCAGCACGGCCCTGGGCCTGGAGGCCTGGGTCATGTTCGCGGGCTGGGTGGCGTGGTTCACCCGGCCGACCTCGGTCCGCCTCGGCATCCACGCCGTCATCTGCCTGTGGCTCGGCATGGCGCTCGCCGTCGTGGGTCACACGATCGTCGGGCTGACCGCACCCTTCCTCGGCGCGGCGGCGCTGCCGCTCGGAGTGCTCGTGCTGGCCTCCGTGGCCGTCGGCCTGCGTACGACGCCCGTCGTCAACAACATGCTCGCCTGGTTCGTGGGGCTGGTCACCTTCTTCGCCGCGGAGCCCGAGCACACGCTCCCGGGGCTGCTCACGCTGATCGCCGGCACCGCTCTGGGGGCCGTCGCGGGCTTCACCTGCCAGCAGTTGCAGCACCGGTTCGCCACGTAGCCGCCCGGGCCGGGGGCGGAGCGCCGTCCCCGGTCCGGTGCGCCTGACCGACATGAAGGACATATCAGTCATGCTCCGCATCCCACGTACCGGTGCCACCGTCACCGCCCTGCTCTGCGCCCTGGCCGTACTGCCCGGCTGCGCCGCACCGGAGTCCGGCGCCCCGCAGGCGAGCACCGCTCCGGAGTCCGGCGCAGCACAGAGCACCACGGCTTCGGTCACGCGCGGGCTGGTCCCCGGAGAGGTCACCGAGATCGCCCGTGGCCTGGCCATGCCGTGGGGGCTGGCGTTCCTCCCGGACGGCTCCGCCCTGGTGTCCGAACGGGCCTCGGGCCGGATCCTGCACGTCCGGCAGGGCCAGGACCCCGTGCCGATCGGTACGGTCCCCGGCGTCGAGGTCAGCTCCGAGGGCGGCCTCCTCGGGCTGGCGCTCTCGCCGTCCTTCGACGAGGACCGCACCGTGTACGCCTACGTCTCCGCCTCGCCCACCAACCGCGTCGTCACGCTGCGCCTCGCCCCCGACCTGCGCTCCCTGCGCCAGGACCGGGTGATCCTCGAAGGCATCGAGACCGCCGACCGCCACCACGGCGGGCGGCTGCGCTTCGGCCCCGACGGCAACCTGTGGATCGGCACCGGCGACGCCTTCACCCCCGAGAACGCGGCCGACGACGACTCGCTGAACGGCAAGATCCTGCGCGTGCGGCCCGACGGGTCCGTACCGCCGGACAACCCCTCGGGCACCGTCATCTACTCCAGCGGCCACCGCAACGTGCAGGGCATCGCGTTCGGCCCCGACGGCACCGCGTACGCCTCCGAACTCGGCCACCGCACCTGGGACGAGCTGAACGTGCTGCGCCCCGGACGCGACTACGGCTGGCCCGAGTCGGAAGGCCGGGACGGCTCCCACGGCGAACGCCCGATCTTCACCCTTCACCCCGACGACGCCTCGCCGTCCGGCATCGCCGTCGCGGGCGGAGCCGTGTGGATGGGCGCGCTCGGCGGGCAGCGGCTCTGGCGCCTGCCCGTGGACGGGCCCCGAGCGGACGGCGATCCCGTCGCCTACTTCGTCCAGAGCCACGGACGGATCCGCACGGTCGAACCGGCGCCCGACGGCGCCTTGTGGATCACGACCTCCAACACCGACGAGGCGACGTGGGGCGGCACCGACCCCCGGCCGGGCGACGACCGCATCCTGCGCGTCGAACTGGTCCGCCCCGGATCCTGACCCTTCACCCAAGAGCCGAACCGGCGCACCCCTTCAACTAGAGCCGAACCGGTCCACCCGACTCCAGGCCCTCCACCCCGGAGAGCCGAACCGGTCCACCCATCCCAAGAACGGAGACCCACCATGTCCACCGTCCTCATCACCGGGGCCGCCACCGGCATCGGCAACCTCACCGCCCAGGCGCTCACCCGGGCCGGGCACACCGTGTGGGCCAGCATGCTCGATCCGTACGGGCGGAACGACGTCCACCGCCGTGAACTGCTCGACGTCACCGCCGAGTACGACGGCGCCCTGCGCGTCATCGAGCTCGACGTCACCTCGCAGGAGTCGGCCGACGCGGCGGTGGCCACCGTGCTGCGCGGCGGCGGCGACTTCGACGTCGTGATCCAGAACGCGGGCCACCTGTACGTCGGCTACACCGAGGCGTTCACCGCCGAGGACGTCACCCGGCTGTTCGACATCAACGTCATCGGCGCCCACCGGGTGAACCGGGCGGCCTTGCCGCATCTGCGCGGCCGCGGCGGCGGCACCCTGCTGTACGTCGGCAGCACCATCATCGTCACCACGCCGCCCTTCCTCGGCCCGTACGCGGCGTCCAAGGCGGCGTTCGACACCCTGGCGGTGGCCACGTCGTACGAGGCGAACCCGTTCGGCATCGAGACCTGCATCGTCATGCCCGGCGCGATCACCAAGGGCACCCAGCACTTCCCCAACGCCACCCGAGCCGGCGACGCGACGGTCGCGGCCGCCTACGCCGAGCTCGACCCGATGGTGGCGCGCAACGAGGAGGTGACCTCCGCGTTGTTCGTCCCCGGAGTCGACCCGAGCCCGGTCGGGGTCGCCGAGGAGATCACCCGGATCCTGGCCCTGCCGCACGGCGCCAAGCCGTTCCGCAGCGTCGTCGACTACACCGAGTCCGGCGTGGACGCGGTCAACGAGGTCGCCCGCGGCACGCGCGAGGGTTTCGTGCACCGCATGGGGTTCGGCGAGCTGCTGACCCCGCGGCCACAGCGGAGCATCGAAGCCGAGTGACCCGGGCCGGCGTCGAGCGTCAGGTGAGCCGGGCGAGGGCCTCTTCGGCGGCCAGGCCGCCCGCGGTGGCCAGGGCCAGGTTGGCCAGGGAGGCACGGTGGGCGTCGTCGTCGGCCGCGGCGACGCAGTCGGTGATCACGTGCACGGTGAAGCCGAGGTCGGTGCCGTGCCGGGCGGTCTGCTCGACGGTGAGGTTGGTGGCCACCCCGGTGATCAGGAGCGTGGTGATGCCGCGTGCGGTCAGCCTCTCGGGCAGGCCGTTGCCCGCCAGCCCGGAGAGCCGCTGGTTGTCCACGACGGTGCCCTGACCGGCCTGCGCGGTCATTTCCTGGATGATCCGCGTCCCGGTGGCGTCGGGCCGGAACGCGGTCTGCGCGTCGCCGACCGACCGCATGAACGGGGTGTTGCGGACGAGGGCGCCTTCGTCCTCGGGCACCGTGAAGCGGGTGAAGACGAGCGGAACGGCGCGCGCCATGGCCGCGTCGTGGAACGCCGCGGCCCGGCCGACGACGCCGCTGCGCTCGACGGGCTCGGCGAGCATCCCGCCGAAGAAACCTTCGGGTTTGATCACGTTGACCTGCCAGTGCAGGGCCAGGACCGCGGTGGCACCGAGCATAAGAGACATGATCAGATTCTGCCCCGGCACCGGCCGGAACGGGCGGTTTCCGCTGGAACCGGTGCTTCATGCTCCGGCGGGTGCGGTGGCGGTGGACGCGCGGTAGACCATGGACACGGGCAGGACGACGTCCTGCGGCGACGTGGACGCGATGCGTTCGAGGAGCAGCCGGACGGCGGCCGCCCCCGCGTCGGAGAACGGCATGTGGACGGTCGTCAGCGGCGGGATGGTCCTGGCGGCTACCGGATGGTCGTCACAGCCGACGACCGAGCAGTCGCCGGGGACGGAGAGCCCGCGCTCGTGCAGCGCGTTGAGCACGCCGACCGCCATGAGGTCGTTCTGGACGTAGATCGCGGTGATGCCGCGGGCCCGGTCGAGCAGCCGGTGGGTGGCGGCGTAGCCGCCCTCGACCTCCCATGCGCCGTCCTCGACGAGGAGGGGGTCGTAGGGCAGGCCGTGCTCGGCCAGCACCTCGCGGTAGACGGCGGTGCGCTGCCGCGCGCTGTGCCGCTGCTGGAGGCCGGTCACCATGGCGATCCGGCGGTGGCCGAGCGAGAGCAGGTGGCGGATCGGGAGCGCCGCGGTGCCCGCGGGCTCGGGGGTGACGGTCGGGACGCCGCCGCCGGCGATGTCGTGCAGGCTGACGGCGGGAGGCCCGGCGCGCAGCAGCCGCCCGACCTCCTCGTCCTCCTCGGTGGCCGGCGCGTTCATGATGATGCCGTCGACCCGGCGCTCCATCAGCACGCGCAGGTAACGCACGCAGTCGGAGCCGTCCGGCTCGAGACTGCTGAGGATCACGCTGAGGCCGTGCTTGCGCGCTTCGCGCTCGACGCCGACGAGGGACAGCGCCGGGGTCGCGTTGCTGAAGTCGACGGTGATCACGCCAAGGGTCAGGGAGCTGCGTGACTGCAGGCTGCGGGCCAGCGCGTTGGGGACGTAGCCGATCTCCTCGGCGGCCTCGATGATGCGTTGCCGGGTGGCGGGGGCGACGGCGCCCTTGCCGTTGAGCACCTTGCTCACCGTCTGGAAGCTCACGTTGGCACGCGCGGCGACGTCCCTGAGCGAGGCCACGAGGGGTCACCTCCGGAAGGCGAACGTTCGCATGTGGCGGTGAGGCACCACTGCCGGACAGCGCAATTCTGCCACATCGCCAGATCTGGACGGCTGGTGTTGGGGGGTTGACGGAGGCAGGCGGGGTGACACAGCATAGGCGAACGTTCGCCTAACGGTGTGGACGCGCTTGCCCCGTTTGTTCATCGCTCCCGCATCGGTCCCGGCGGGAAGGAGAGGACCTCCATGACGACGTTCGGCCGTCGGCGATTCCTCGGGCTGTCCGGTGCCGCTCTCGCAGGCGCCTTCGGCGTCGCCGGGTGCACCCGCAGCTCGGAGCAGGAGGCCGCCACGGCGGCCGGAGGCGGCGTACTGCGCTGGTGGGATCACTTCCAGCCGCTGAAACCGCTGAACGAGCGCATCTTCGCCGAGTACGGCAAGGCCAACCCGGGCGTCCGGGTGGAGCACGAGGTGTACAACCCGAACGAGATGGGCCAGGCGCTGCAACTGGCGTTCAAGAGCGACCAGATCGCCGACGTGCACACGATCGCCGGCCTCGGATCGTCCGAGGCGTCCCTCGTCGCGAGCGGCTGGTTCGCGCCGCTGGCGGGACAGGACACGATCCGCGCCAAGTTCCCCGCCGACACCCTGCTCGAAGGGCTGCACGTCTTCGACGGCAAGCTCTACACCTTCCCCTTCTTCACCGCCCGGCAGTACGCCACGCTCAACTGGTTCAACCGCGAGCTGGTCGAGAAGGCCGGCGGCGACCCCGACAACGGCCCGGCGACCTGGGACGAGTTCCGCTCCCTCGCCGCGCGGATCACCAAGGACGGCGGCGGGCAGGCCTACGGCTGGATCCAGGGCCTGCAGTTCCACGAACGGCTGCAGACCCACGTGATCGAGCTGGCGATGTCCGCCGGCGCCCCGCTCGCCATGACCCCTGGGGCGGATGAGAAGGGCCTGGTGGACCCGCGCACCGGCGACTACGCCTACGCGGGCGACCCGTTCGTCGAGACACTGGAATTTCTGCTGTCCCTGGTCCGCGACAAGGTCGTGTTCCCCGCGTCGACCTCGCTGGACGCCAGAACCGCCCGGGCGAGGTGGGCGACCGGGGTGGCGGGCATGTTCTTCGACGGGTCATGGAACATCGGCGTCGTCAACGGGCAGTTCCAGCAGTTCCTCGGCAAGGTCGGGGTCGGCCCCGTCCCGTCGCCGGGCGGCAGGCCGGTCCTCTACGGCGCTCCCGCCCCTGGCCAGCTGTTCGTGTCCAGCCAGTCCGAGCACGTGGAGGCGGCCTCCGAGCTGCTCGCCCGCTTCACCGGCCCCGAGTTCCACAAGGCGCTCGCCACGTACATGGACCAGGTGCCTCTCGACCTGGAGGCCGTGGCGGCGGCGGACGTGCACCCCACGTACAAGCGGGCGGTCGAGCTGTTCGGCCAGGCCGTACGGCTCGCGCCCAGCCCCATCGTCCGCAACCCCGCCGTCGCGCAGGTGCTGACCGAGATGAAGGAGCCGCGGCCCACGCTCGGCGAGATCACCCAGGGCATCCTCAGCGGCGAGCTCACCGACATTCGCAAGACCCTGCGCGAGCACACCGGCAAGCTCGCCGCCGAGCGGGAGCGCGCCACGCAGGTCGTCTCCAAGAAGGGCGTGAAGGTGAGCGTGGACGACTGGAAGTTCCCGAACTGGCGGCCGGGCGAGGACTACACGGCGGAGATGTACCGGACGTCATGAGCAGCGTGACACGACAGGCCCCGGCCCGCCGCCGGGGGCTCGCCGCCAGGATCTGGTCGGAGCGGTGGGCCTACGCCTTCCTGCTGCCCACCCTGCTGTTGTTCGGCGCGTACACGGTCTGGCCGATCATCTCCAGCCTGTACTACTCGATGCTCGACTGGAACGGGCTGGGCGCCGAGCGGCCGTTCGTCGGCCTGGACAACTACCGTGAGGCGTTCGGCGACCCGCTGTTCTGGAAGTCGCTCGGCATCACGCTGACGATCATCGCGGTGACCGTGCCGCTGCGGGTCGGGCTGAGCCTGCTGATCGCGCTCGTCCTCAACAACCCGAGGCTGCCGCTCGCCAAACTGTTCAGGACGGCCCTGTTCGTGCCCGCTGTGACGACGACGGCGATCATCGGGGTGGTGATGGGGTTCGTCTTCGACCCCGCCGGCGGCCCGGTGAACCAGCTGCTGCTCGACCTCGGGATCGTCGACCAGCCGGTCGACTTCCTCGGCGACCCCGCGTCCTCCCTGTGGACGGTGATGGGCGTCCACATGTGGAAGTGGTTCGGCATCACGCTCGTCTACTGGCTCGCCGCGCTCCAGACGATCCCCACCACGGTCTATGAGGCCGCCAGGACGGACGGCGCAGGGAGCTGGGCGGCGCTGCGCCACGTGACGCTTCCGCTGCTCAGGCCCTTCCTCATCATCATCCTTCTCCTCACGGCCATCGAGACCATGCAGATCTTCGACCTGGTGCTGACCATGACCAACGGCGGGCCGTTCTTCTCCACCCTCGCCACGGAGGTCTACATCTACCAGCAGGCCTTCGCCACCTCCACGCCCCGGCTCGGCTACGGGGCGGCGCTCGGCGTGCTGTTCGGGCTCGTCACGCTCGCCTTCGCCGCGCTCCAGGCCGCCGGCATCCGCTACGCCAACCGCGTGAGGAGCAGCCAGTGAGCGCCCCCCGTGGCCGCCGGGCCACCCGCCGCCGTCTCGGGATCTGGGCACAGGCGATCCTGCTCGCCGTCATCTGCGCAGTGTGGATCTATCCGCTGCTCTGGATCGTCTCCGCCTCACTGAAGGACTCGCTGGGCGTCTTCTCCGGAGGGCTCGGCCTGATCCCCGACACGTTCCACTTCGAGAACTACGTACGTGCCTGGCGGGACGCCGACTTCGGGCTCTACACCGTGAACAGCGTGGTCATCACCCTGGGGACGGTCGCGCTGGTCGTGCTGCGCTGCGCCCTGGCCGGCTACGTCATCGCCCGCAGGTCGTTCATCGGCAAGCGCGCGGTCGTCGCCGTGCTGGTCGCGACGCTGTTCGCGCCGCACGGGCTGACCATCATCCCGGTGGTCGAGCTCAGCGACCTCATGGGGCTGCTGAACTCCCGCACCGGCATCGTCCTCGCCCTCGCGGGCACCGGCCACGTCGCCGCCGTCCTGCTGTACGCCGGCTATTTCAGCCGCGTCCCGCGCGAGCTCGAAGAGGCGGCGATCATGGACGGCGCCGGGTTCCTGCGCACGTTCTTCCGGGTCATGCTGCCGCTCGCCGGGCCGGTCACCGCGACGGTGGGCGTCATGACGTTCCTGGCGGCATGGAACAACTTCTTCCTGCCGCTGGTGTTCACCTTCAGCCGCCCGGACCTTCGTACGCTCTCGGTGGGCATGCTCGCCTTCCGCGGCACCAACTCCACCGACTGGTCCGGCCTGGCCGCCGCGGGCACCATCTCGCTGGTCCCGCTGCTCCTCGTCTTCCTCGCGCTCCAGCGTTACTTCGTCGAAGGCATCGCCGGGGCCGTGAAGTCCTGACGCGCCCACCCCCGAATGAGAGCCATGAACCGACCGAACATCCTGCTCATCTGCACCGACCAGCAGCGCTTCGACGCGATGGGCGCCTACGGCAACGACGAGATCGACACGCCCAACCTCGACCGGCTGGCGGAGCAGGGTGTGCTGTTCGACAACTGCTACGTGCAGTCGCCGGTCTGTGGCCCGTCCCGCGCCAGCCTGATGTCGGGCCGCTACGTCCACGCGCACGGCGCCTGGGCGAACGGCGTCGGGCTGCCCGCGCACGAGCGCCTGTTCTCGCGCGCCCTGGCCGACCACGGCTACGACTGCGGCCTGGCCGGGAAGTTCCACATCGGCGGCGCGTGCTTCGGCGGCCGTCTCGAACCGCGGCTGGACGACGGTTTCCGCGTGTTCCGGTGGGCGCACGACCCCTACCCCGGATCGTCGGAGAACGCCTACCACCGGTGGCTGCGGGCCGTGCGGCCGGACCTGTACGAGGCCGCCGCCCGGGCCGGATCAGGGACCGGCTTCGACACGCTCCCGACGGAGTTCCACTACAGCCGGTGGATCGGCGACGAGACCATCGACTACCTGCGGCGCTCGCGCGACGCGGACAAGCCGTTCTTCTTCGTGGCCAACTTCTTCGACCCGCACCACGCGTTCGGCGCTCCGCAGGAGTACGTCGACCGTTACCGCGGCAAGGCCCTGCGCGGCCCGGTCACCCGTGACGACGAGCTGGCCGGCAAGCCGCCCGTGCTGACCGAGGCCTCGCACCGCTCCTACGCCGGCCACGCCCGCGGCTACACCGAATACACCGAGTCCGAGCTGCACGACGTCAGGGTCAACTACTACGCGATGGTGAGCCTCGTCGACGACGAGGTCGGCAGGATCCTCGCCGCCCTCGACGAGGAGGGCCTGGCCGAGGACACCCTGGTCGTCTTCACCAGCGACCACGGCGAGATGCTCGGCGACCACCGGCTCATGTTGAAGGGCCCGATGATGTACGAGTGCGCCGTCCGGGTCCCGCTCGTCATGCGCTGGCCGGCCGGGTTGCCCGCCGGTGCGCGCCGGGCCGAGCTGGTCCAGTGGATCGACCTGGCGCCGACGTTCCTCGCCGCCGCGGGCGCACCGCCGCTCCCCCGCGGGCAGGGACTCGACCTCCTGCCGCTGGCCCGCGGCGAGCGGGACGCGCCGGTCAGGGACTGGGCGCTGTGCGAATACCGCAACAGCGGCCACCCGTACGACGAGCCCGTGCACACCACGATGCTCAGGCACGACCGCTGGAAGCTCGTCGTCTACCATGGCGCGCCGTCCACGACCCGGGCCCGCTCCGGCGAGCTGTACGACCTGGAGGCCGACCCGGCGGAGCTGGACAACCTGTGGGACGGCCCGGCCCACGCGGTGACCCGGGCCGGGTTGCAGGAGCTCCTGCTCGACGTCCTGGTCGCGACCGAGGACCGCAGCCAGCCGCGGGAGGCGTACTGGTGACGGCCGGCCTGCGGGCGGTCGCCCAGGAGGCTCATGCGGCCCGCTTGGCGACGCGCTCGATGGCCTTGACGGCGACGCCGGGCTGGTCGGTGTAGATGTAGTGGCCGCTCTTGGCGGCCGTGCTCAGCCTGCTCTTGCTGGAGATGGCGAGCCACCTGCGCTGGCCGGCGCTCCACGCCTTCTCCAGGCGCTTGCCGTAGGTGGGGATGGCCGCCAGGTACGGCCGGCCGTGCCTGATCACCTCGACCGGGATCTTGCCGGCGGAACGGACCTCGCCGTCGGCGACGACGAGCTTCTCGGGGTTCTGGCCGGCGAAGATGGCGAGTTGCTGGGCGCGCACCTGGGCCGCCGGGCCCTTGGCCGACTTGGGGATCACCCGGGCGATGTCGGCGCCCATGGTGGAGGGGGTGGCGTCCAGGAGCACCAGGCCCTTGACGCGGTCCCGGTGGCCGGGGGCGTAGCGGGCGGCGATGAGCCCGCCGAGCGAGTGGCCGGCCAGCACGACCGGGCGCTCGCCCGCGATCTGGTCGAGCACGCCGGTGAGGATCCTGCCGGTGCTCGCGAAGTCCTGCCGGCCCTGCGGCTTGTCGCTGGCGCCCGCGCCGAGCCGGTCGTAGGAGCAGACCCGGTTCTTCGCGCTGAGTGTCTTCTGCAGGGCGGCCATCTTGGTCAGGTCGTCGCCGCCGCCGTGCATCAGCACGATGACCGGCTTGCCGTCGGCCGCCTCACCCGAGCAGGACACGTTCACCCTCTTGCCGGCGACCTTGATCTTCCTGGTCCCGGAAATCAGGTCGGCCTTGATCTGCCGCTCCACGGCGGCGAAGGGGTCCCAGTCCTGCGCCATCGCGCCTCCGCAGGTGACGACTCCCGCGCCGATCACGGTGGTGCACAGGGCGGCGACAACGGATGCCTTGATACCGAACATGACGTCCTCCGGGGAAGCGAGTAGGGGGAGCGGCTTGGAGCGCCGCGGCTACGTCGGTAACGCTACGGATCGGGCGGGTCCCGAAGCGTCCCCGCCCGGTGGACATTCGCCGGTAGCTCGCGCGGGGGACAAGCCCGCAGCGGCGACACCTGTCCCCCGTGCGAGCTACCCGGGAGTGTCCACCGGGCGGGGACGACTCCAGGCCGCCGGATCTCTAACGTTCTGCGCACAGCCGCGGCGCTCCGGTCGCGCAAGCTCGTGAAGGAGTCGCCATGCGACCGTTGAAGCAGCCCGTGGCCGCCTGCGACCGCCGCCCCATCCCGATCCGGCACAGCACCAGGGCCGAGACGAGCGCTAGGCTTCCCCGATGATCCATCTCCGGCGGATCGCGGACCTGTGGCGGCGGTGCGACGTCACGCTCCGGGATTTTCCGTTGGCGCTGCTGCTGTTCGTCGGCTCGCTCCTGCCGGAGTTCCAGGGCCACGGAACCCAGATCGGGGTCCTGCCGACCCGCGACTACGACGCGCCGGCCGTCCTGGTGGTCGCGCTGGAGTGCCTCCCGCTCACCGTGCGCCGCCGGTGGCCGGGCGTCTGCATCGTCCTGGTGTCGCTCGGCTTCTCCCTCGACCAGCTCCTCGGCGTCCACGCGATGGCGGGCACCGCCCTGCCGATCGCGCTCGTCAGCGTGGGCGCCCATCTTGAGCGCCACCGCCGCGCCACCGCGGTCCTCCTGTCCGTCGCGTTCGTGCCGCTCATCGTCGCGCTCGACCAGCTCGGCTCGGGCGAGCCGCTGGCGGACATCGTGCTGCTCTACGTGGTGCTGGTCCTCGCCTGGGGCATCGGGTCCTGGCTGCGTTCCGCCCGCGCCGCCGAGGCCGAACGGCGCCGCCACGTCGCCGCGGCCACCCGCGCCGCCGAACGCACCCGCATCGCCCGCGAGCTCCACGACGTCGTGACCCACCACGTGACGGCGATGGTCGTGCAGGCCGAGGCCGCACGCTACCTGACCGCCGCACCCGAACGCCTCGACGCGACCCTGAGCGCCGTCACCGACACCGGCCGCCGGGCCATCGCCGACCTGCGGCACCTGCTCGACCTGCTCAACCCCGACCACGACACCGACGGCAGGACACCGTCCGCGGGCGACCTCCACGGCCTCATCGAGCAGACCAGGCAGGCCGGGCAGCCGGTCGACTTCGACGAGGAGGGCACGCCGCCGGAGTCGGCGGGCAGCGCCGAGTTCGTGGCCTACCGGGTCGTGCAGGAAGCTCTGACCAACGCACTCAAGTACGCCCACGGCAGCCGCACCGAAGTCCGCGTGCGCCATGCCGAGAAGGAGATCAGCGTGGAAATCAGCACCGACGGTTCCGGGACGGCCACCCGCTCCCCCGGCGGGAGCGGGCGCGGCCTGGCCGGGCTCCGCGACCGCGTCGACGCCCTGGGCGGCGAGTTCAGCGCGGGCCCGCGGCCGGACGGCGGCTTCCTCGTACGGGCCCGCGTCCCCGCGGGGAGCCCGTCGTGACCGCGCCGGTCAGGGTCCTGGTCTGCGACGACCAGGCGCTGATCCGCACCGGGTTCTCGACGATCATCGATGCGCAGCCCGACCTCGAGGTGGTGGGCGAATGCGGGGACGGCCGCGCCGCGATCGAGCTCACCCGCCAGGTGAACCCCGACATCGTCGTGATGGACGTGCGGATGCCGGTGCTCGACGGCATCGAGGCGACCCGCCGGCTGGCCGGCGCCGGGGTGACGCAGCCCGTCAAGGTGCTCGTGGTGACGACGTTCAACCTGGACGAGTACGTGTACGAGGCCCTGCGCGCCGGGGCCAGCGGGTTCCTGCTCAAGGACGCCCCACCCCAGCAGCTGCTGCACGGCATCCGCACCGTCGCCTCGGGAGCCGCGCTGCTGGCCCCCGAGGTCACCCGGCAACTCGTCGGCAGGTACGCGGCGCGGATCCGCCCCGCCGAGAGCTCACCGGACGAACCCGCGCTGACCCCACGCGAGCTGGAAGTCCTGCGCCTCATCGCCGACGGCCTGTCCAACAGCGAGATCGCCGCGTCATTGGTGATCAGCCAGGAGACCGTCAAGACGTACGTGTCGCGCATCCTCACCAAGCTCGACCTGCGCGACCGCGTGCAGGCGGTGGTGTACGCCTACCGCAGGGGCCTGGTGAACTGACGGGCGTGCGTGCTCCGGCCTGACTTGGCGTGGCCCGGTCAGGCGCCCGGGGGCAGCCAGGTGCGGATCTGGTCCATCAGCGGGATGGGCGCGTCGTACTGCATCAGGTGGCCGGCGCCGTCGATCAACGTCAGGTCGGCGCCGGGGATCAGGGCCCGCAGCCGGTGGCCGATGTCGCTGGAGAGCCAGGTGTCCTGGGCGCCCCACAGGATGCGTACGGGGATGTCGATGCGGCCCAGCTCACGCTCGTTCTCTTCGAGGAAACGTTCGTCGTAGCCGGCGATCTGCCGGTAGAAGGCCGGCTGGCCGTCCTGCCCGGTCCAGGGTTCGACGAGCTGGTCGAGATCGGCCTCGCGCAGGCCGCGGTGGCTGGCGCCCTGGATGTAGGCGCGCACGACGGCGTCGTGGATGTAGGCCGGCAGCCGGCCGAGCAGGTCGGGGTGCTCTCCGACGTACGTGAAGAACGGCGAACCGGCGGGCGGGATGGCGACGACGTCGACGAGCATGAGCGAGGCGTAACGAGCGCCCCCGTTCAGGTGGGCGCGCAGCGAGACGGCGCCGCCGAAATCGTGGGCGATCACGTGTGGCCGGTCGAGGCCCCAGTGCCCGAGCAGGGCCGCGAAGGCCTCGGCCTGCACGCCGAAGTCGACCGGATGCCCGGCATGTTTCGACGACTGGCCGTAGCCCGGCATGTCCCACAGGTGAACGGTGAAGTCGCGGCTCAGCGCCTCGGCGAAGGGCCGCCACACAAGCGATGAGAACGGTGTGCCATGGCAGAACACCACGGCGGGGCCGGATCCCGCCCGCCCCCAGGCGATCTGCCGTCCCTGCCAGTCGAAACGCTCAGTCAGCTTCATGCCCACCCACCCTAGTAATCGCCTCGGCACGACGGTCACCGAGCACGCGGTCTGGTGGTTGTGGCCCAACACCTGCCTGCTGCGCCATCCCGGCCGCCCGCGGCCCGCGCCAAGGTGCCGGAGACCGACGACCACGTGCTGGAGAGCATCGAGGAGCAGGGCGGTACGCCCGCTCCGCGCCCTCACTCAGCAGCCCCGCCCTCCTGCGGCGCCCACCTCATGGTGAACAGCTCGTAACCAGGGGCCTGGCCCGGCAACACCCCCGCTGGCGCGGCCCGCAGGCCGTCGAGCGCGATGGTGATGATGCGCTCTCGCGCGTTCAGCGCGGCGTCGTACAGCTCGGTCCGGCCCTGGCGCTGCAGTTGCTCCTGCAGGGGGGACTTCGAGAGTTGTTCGATGAGCAGTTCGAGGTCGACCGCGGTCACCCCGGCGCGGAGCACCCCTGCCCTGTGGGCGCGTGCGACGAGCTCGGCCACCGCGTGATCGCCCCGCTCCGCCAGCTCGGTCATCTCATCGGTGACGTCGAAGGTGCCGGCCACCGGCGCCAGCGAACCCGGGCCCGACCGGATGGACGCCATCGCGTAGTGGATCAGGCCCTCCCACGGATCGTCCATGGCCAGGCCCTCGTTCGCCGCGTCGAGGTATTCCCGGAGGGCGATCAGGCACAACCGCTGGAACAGCTCCTGTTTCGTTCGGTAGCGCCGGTAGAGCGAGCCCACTCCGACGCCCGCCCGGGCCGCGATCGCCGCCACCGACGCGTGGGCGCCGTCCGCCGCCAGCACCTCGCGGGCCGCCCTCAGCAACGCCCGGTCGTTTCTGGCGACCTCCTCGCTGCGCCATGAACGCGAACGTGTCATGGCGGCAGTCTACCCATTTGCGGAGTGCTCCGCTCCGCGTTTATGGTTCGTTGCGGAGCGAATCACTCCGCAACTGAGGAGGCGCCATGACCACGAGCACATCCGACATCGAGGACAACGAGCCGGCGCCCCGGCGCGGCCGGCTGCCCCGGCCCCTCCGGCCGTTCCGCACGGGTCACTACCGGCTCCTCTCGACATCGCTCGCCCTGAGCCTGGCCGGCAGCGGCATGTGGGCGGTCACGGTGGCGTGGCAGGTGATCGCGATAGGGGCGGGCCCGTCCGAGCTCTCCCTGATCGCCGCCGCGAGCGGCATCGGACTGGTCGGTACGGCCCTGCTGGGAGGCGTCGTCGCCGACCGGGCGTCCCGGCGGCGCATCATCCTGATCGCCCAGATCGCCAAGGCGGTGGCCATCGGCTCGGCCGCGGTCACCGGCTCCATGGGCCTGCTCACCCCGGCACAGCTCGTCGCGGTCGCCGCGGTCCTCGGGATCGCGGACGGATTCTTCTATCCCGCCTACTCGGCGCTCGTCCCCGTCGCGGTCGCCGAGGACGACCTGCTCGCGGCCAACGGGATCGAGAGCATGTTGAGACCGACGCTGATGCACGCCGTCGGGCCCGCCGCCGCCAGCGCGCTGATCAGCCTCTTCGCGCCGAGCATGGCCCTGGCGGGAATCGCCGGCGCGCATCTCCTCGCCGCGGCGTGCGCGATCGGCATACGCCGTTTCGAGCCGCGCACGACGACCGTACGCGGACCGGAGACGCGCACGACCACCGAACCCGAGACACACCCGGCCACCGAACCCGGGCCGGGGACGCGCTCCCGCCTGGCGCGCGCAGGTGGTCACGTCCGGTCGGCGGTGGGCGACCTCGGCGCCGGGTTCGCCTACCTTCTCTCGACTCCGTGGCTGATCGCGACGCTCGCGTTCGCCGTCACGTTCGTCCTGGTCACCAACGGGCCTGTCCAGGTCCTGCTGCCGTTCGTCGTCCGCGACCAGGGAATGGGCGGGCCGCAGGAGTTCGCTCTCGCCCTCGCCTGCCGAGGCATCGGCGGGGTGGCCGGCTCGCTCGCGATGTCCGCGCTGCCCCTCCCCCGCCGCTATCTGTCGGTCATGCTGCTGGCCTGGGCCGCGGGCTGCCTTCCGCTCCTCGCTCTCGGGTCGACCGACCGGCTGTGGGTCATGATGGCCGCGCTTTTCGTCCACGGCGCCCTGACCTCCGCCGCAATGGTCGTCTGGGGGACGCTCCTGCAACGCCGGGTGCCGCCCGCCATGCTCGGCCGGGTCTCCAGCCTCGACTTCTTCGTCTCCCTCAGCACGGCTCCCCTGTCGATGGCCCTGGCCGGGCCGGCGGCGGCCGCCTGGGGAAACCAGTGGATCTTCCTGGTGGCGGGCATCGTCCCCATGGTGGTCGCCGTACTGGTCGTCACGCTCGCCCGCCTCCCGCGCGACGAGATCGATCAGCCGCTCGACCGGACGAGATGACCGTCCGCGGTGGCGCCGCCCGTCAGGTCCGTGCCGGCGTCGTGCCGTCGCGCAGCGCCTTCAGCGCGCCGCCCCAGGCGACGACCTCATCGAGCATGGCGGTGGCGGCGTGCACCCGGTGAGCCGCCGGCTTGAACGTGCTGAAGTTCTCGAAGTCGCTGCCCAGGAACAGCGCGACCTGAGAACCCACGCCCGCCACCTTCAGCTCGCCCATGATCAGGCGCAGGTGCTCCACCGCCCGCGTGCCGCCCACGCTCCCGTAACCGACGAATCCGGCCGCCTTGTTGTGCCACTCGCCGTAGAGGAAGTCGATGGCGTCCTTCAACGCGCCGGAGATCGAGTGGTTGTACTCGGGCGTGACGAACACGTACGCATCGAAGGAAGCGACTTTGTCGGCCCACTTCCTGGTGTGGGGAAGGTCGCGGCGGCCCATCGCGGGCGGCATCGCCTCATCCAGGTGCGGCAGGCCGAAGTCCTTGAGGTCCACGAGTTCGAACCGGGCGTCGTCGCGTTCTGCGGCGAGATCGTGGATCCAGCGGGCCACCGCCTCCCCATTACGCCCCGGACGTGTGCTGCCAATGATGATCGCAACATCGATCATGAGTCGCCATTCCCTTCGGTCCTGACTCGCGTCTATCGGAGCGAATCGCTCCGATAGAGCGCCACACTATCCCGGAGCGTTTCGCTCCGCAATTGGGAACGTGTACGGCGCCAGCGGCGTCGTCCAACGCCCCGACGGCGGTTGGGCGGTCACCAGGCCAGGCGGCCGGCGAGCACTGTTCACCGCGAGCACGCGGGCGGAGGCGGTCTGCGGCGGGTCCAGCGGGCCGGAGGCACGCAGTGCGGCGCCCAGCCCGGGAGGGTTCCCAAGAAGGTTTCACCCGATCGCACGGAAGTCCTGTGACGGCGGCCCACCGGCAAGACCCAGGTTGCGTGCTCGCGCGAGGTGCATCGGCGGCCAGCAGCCCTGCCAGGAGATCCCGGCGGCAAAGAGATGCCTCAGGCAGGCATGTCGATGGCCAGTCCGGCTGTCTGGGCAGCATCGGCCAGTCGTTTGTCGTACGTCACGAATGAAGTGAGCTGGGAGCGGATGCGGAGAGCAGTCGCCAGGTGGACAGCGTCGAGGCTCCGTACGGTCACCGGTCTCACCGTTTGGGCCAGGATGCGAATGCCGGCGTCCAGTTCCACCAACTCGATCAGGTCGAGGACCAGGTGAAGCCGGGTGACGGCTTCAGGGGCGTAGCGTGCCAGGGCCCGCGATGACTCGATCTCCAGCAGAACCGAACTCGTCCATCCGGCCTCCGCCCGTTCGTCGAGCCAGTCGCGCAATGCCTGCGACTCGGCCTCGGCGTGGACCAGTTTCACGACGGCGGCCGAGTCGAGATAGATCATCAGCGGTCGTCCTCACGGCTGCGGGCGATCTCCGCGGCGATGTCGATGCCGTCCGGCTCGCCGAGCGGCATACGCAGGACAGCGCGACGCATAGCGGCAGCACGCTCCTTACGGAGGGCGGCTTCCAGCACGGCTTTGCGGATGGCCGCCGAGCGTGAGCTGCCGTCACGGGTGAGGACATCCAGCGCGTGCTCGGTCTCCGAGTCGCTGCGGATGGTGATGGTGTCAGCCATGCACCTACTGTAAGACGCTCCGTCTTACAGTAGTAAGCCCTGGCCTGCTGGCGCGGCACGGTCTTGTTGGACCAGTCGCGCCCGGCATCGTACGACCCTCGCCTCGATGACGGTTTGTCACAGCGATCCAAAGGATAGGTGCGCGGCCCGGGCGCGCCCGCCTGCGCGGTGCGGCCCTGACATCGGTTCCGGGGCTCACATACGGGATGGAGATCGATAAGTCCGCCTAGACTGGACGCCTGGCATTTTCTGCCCCGTAGAAGGATTGATCATGGCTGACGAGAGCCTGAGTGAACACAAACTCCAGCCGCACGTGCCCCACACGGCACGGATCTGGAACTACTGGTTGGGCGGCAAAGATCATTTTCCCGTCGACCGGGAGGTCGGTGACCGGGTCAAGAAGATCTTCCCGGTGGTGGTCGAGCTCGCCCAGGCCGACCGGCTGTTCCTGGGGCGGGCCGTACGCTACCTGACCGCCGAGGCGGGCATCCGGCAGTTCCTCGACATCGGCACCGGGCTGCCCACCCAGGACAACACGCACGAGGTCGCGCAGCAGATCGCTCCCGAGACGCGGGTCGTGTACGTCGACAACGATCCGCTGGTGCTGGTCCACGCGCGAGCCCTGTTGACCAGTTCGGAGGAGGGCGCCACCTCCTACATCGACGCCGACGCGCATGACCCGTCCTACATCCTGCGCGAAGCGGCCAAGACGCTGGACTTTTCCCAGCCGGTGGCGATCATGCTGCTGGGCATCATGCACTTCATCAGCGACGACGACGAGCTGCAGCGGATCATCGACGAGCTGATGGCCGCGGTGCCGTCCGGGAGCTACGTGGCGGTGGCCAACACCACCACAGCGGTCAACGGCGAGACCACGGCCGAGGCGGTGCGCGTGTGGAACATCGACGCCCAGCCGAAGCTGAAGCTGCGCACCCCCGAGCGGATCGCCGAGTTCTTCGAGGGCTACGAGGTGGTGGAGCCGGGCTGGGTCTCCTGCTCGCGGTGGCGTCCCGAGCCGGAGTGGGACGGCAGCCTGCCGGTCGAGGTCGACCAGTGGTGCGGGGTCGTCCGCAAGGCGTAGACACCACCAAGGGGCCCGGCGCAGGTCACCGGCATACTCGCGCTATACCGGGCGCTCCTACTCTTGCGGGCGTGTCTCTCAACAGATCCCGGACCAGGACTTTCGCCGCGTTGGCTCTGGCCGCTCCGCTGCTCGTGCTGGGTCCGCAGGCCACCGCGGACTCCCTTTCGGATGTGGAGTTCTTCGGCAGGTGGAGCAACGGCGCCTGGGAAGTGGGGCCGCGGTTCTCCTACGCCCATGCGGGCCTCGAGAGCGTGCAGAGCGCTGTCAAGGCCGGCGACTACGCCCTGGCCAAGCGGAGGTTGCTCGACTACTACCGCGCGCGTCCGGCCGCGTCGGCGGGCCGCTTCTCCCACACCGCCTGGCCGGGCGCCCTGGAGCTGACACCCGACCACATCTGGACGCTGGACACCGGCGAAACCTACATCACGACGCTGACGGTCGGCCCTGAGGAGACGACGGTCACGGCCGACGTGACGGGCAGCGTCACCGGCGGGAGGACCGGATTCTTTCTGATGAGCCGGTACAAGGACGCGGTCGTCGCGCGTTTCAACAGCAAGTCGAAGGGGTCGGGCAAGCCCACGCTGCGCCTGACGCTGGCCGACGGCTCGGTGAAGACCCTCCACCCGTCGCACGACACCTACATCTGGGCGGGCAACCCCGGCACCGCGTACGGCGACAAGTACCTGATGCAGGTCAGCGACCAGGGCAAGGGCCCGTTCAGCGCGGCGACGCGGAAGGCGTACCTGCAGTTCGACCTCGCCGGCCTGCCCAAGGTGACGAAGGCCGAGCTGTCGCTGACCGGCTCGGCCGACGCGAAGAAGGACGTCATGCTGTACGGCAACGGCGACACCTTCACCGAGGCCTCCCGCACCTGGTCCAACACCGTGCAGTACACCTACTCCTGGCAGGGCGACCCGGGAGGTTTCGACTGGAAGCAGCCGGCGGGGGCCGACAAGGAATATCTGGTGCAACTGCCCCGCTTCTTCTTCGCCGGGCCGCTGGCGGTGGCCTACCAGCAGACCGGTGACGAGAAGCACGCGAAGGCGCTCATCGACCTGATGACCGACTTCGTCAAGGACGCCGACGCCTACGATTCCGACGAGGGGGCGGGATCGTACCCGAACAGTCTGTCCGTGGCGCGCCGCGTGCAGAACTGGATCGCGGCGTACGAGATCCTGCGCACGAGCCCGTCGCTGACGCCCGAGGCCAACACCGAGATCCTCAAGGCACTGAACAGATCCGGTGTGCACCTCGAGGAGAGCGTGCAGGGCGCCCCCAACTGGAAGCAGACCCAGAAGGTCGCACTGCTGCACACCGCCGTGTACTTCCCGGAGTTCTTCAGGGCGCCGAAGTGGCGCGCCAACGCGGTGGCCTTCCTTGAGGGGCAGCTCGACGATTCCACCTACCCCGACGGGGGCTACTGGGAGGCGACGGACGGCTATGCCCGCGCCTACGCCTCCCAGTACGTGGACATCGCCCTGTTCATGCGGGAGCACGGGATGGAGTTCAGCACCGCGACCAAGGCCAAGCTCCGCAAGCTGGCCCGGTTCCTCATGGACCAGGCCTTGCCGAACGGCCACGGTCCTGCGTACGGCGACAGCGAGCCCAAGGACCTGCGCTCGACCCTCAGAAGGCTTGGAGAGCTGCTCGGCGACGAGGAACTGATCCATGTCGGCACTTCCGGCGCCTCGGGGCGGGAGCCCGGGCACACCTCGTCGCTGTATCCCGACACCCGCGTGGCGGTGTCCAGGTCCGGCTGGGCCCCCGAGGATTCCTACCTGCGGCTCAATGCCGATCGGGGCAACCACAGCCATGCGGACGAGCTGGCGGTCACCGCCTACGCGTACGGCAGGCCGCTGCTGCCCGACATGGGGACGTTCAACTACAGCTCCGACCCGCGCGCGCAGTGGCTGCGGAAGAGCACGGAGGCGCACAACACCGTCGAGATCGACAACCAGGCGCAGAACTCGATGGCCGCCGGGTCGATCACCCACTGGATCTCCAACCCTGCCTTCGACCTGATCGGCGCGCACACCGAAGCCTCCAAGGGGGCGCTGCACGAACGGTCGGTCCTGTCGCTGCCGTCGGGCCTGTGGGTGGTCTCCGACCGGTTGAAGCCCTCGGACGGCGCGGCGCACCGCTACGAGCAGAACTGGCACTTCGCTTCGGAGGCGAACCCCTCACTCAGGTCCGGGCAGAAGGCGGCGACCACGGCCTTCGGCGAAGGCGCGAACATCAGCGTCGTGCCCGCCGACCCGGGCAAGCTCTCCGCCTCGTTGAGGGACGGCTCCTACGCCCCGGCCATGTACCGGGTGGAGGACGCCGAATACGCGTCCTATGTCAAGACGGCCGCGGGCAGGACGACCTTCGACACCCTCCTGCTGCCGTCCCGGGGAGCGGCAGACCCTTCCGTGGCGGTGGAGCGCATCCCGGTCGGCTCCATCCCGACGCACCAGGCGACGGCGCTCGGCCTGGGGCTCGGTGAGCGGGGCGACGCGATCTACTACAAGTCATGGACGACGCCGGCATCGCGCTCGTTCGGGTCGTACACCTTCGACGGGAAGCTGCTCTACGCCCAGACCGGCGCCGCGGGCCAGTCGATCGTGATGGTCGACGGCACGTCGATCGAACGTGACGGCGCGATCCTGGTCACGTCGCCGGAGCCGGTGAAGGACCTGGCCGTGCAGATCGGCGCGGACGGCACCGTACGCATCGACGGCAGCGGATTGACGGCGAGCGTCGATCCGGCAGAGGCCGTCGCGATCGCCGCGCCCGACGCCGCCGAGGTCGTGCTCAACGGCACGCCGGTGCCCTTCCACCGGAACGGCCGGCTCATCTACGCGGCGGCAGCACGTTGAGGATCGCCGGACGCGTGAGGTCAGGTGGGTCGCCAGCGGGCCTGCTTCTGTTCGCGGACGATCGCGCCGGTGTCCGCGACGGGGCCCAGGTGCCCGAGCTTGTCCGGGTTGACCAGCGAGCGGATGGTCTGGATGCGTTCGTCGAGGATGTCGAGGGCCCAGGCGGTGATGATCCTGCCGTCGCGGTCGCGGACGATCGCGCCCGGCTGGCCGTTGACCTCGCGCGGCTCCACCACGGCGCCGATCTTGGTGATGAACGACGGCACGGCGGCGGCCAGCACCCTGATGACCTTGTCCATGCCGGCGACGAGGCGCGGGCCACCGACCTTGCCGCCGCCGTCGTTGACCAGCTGAACGTCGGCGGCCAGCAGCTCGCGCAGCCGGTCGATGTCCCCTTCCTTGAGCGCGTCGAAGAAGCGCCCGGCGAGCTCCTCGCGCTTCCTCCGGTCGGTCTCGAACCGGGGCTGCCCCTCCTGCATGTGACGGCGTGCCCGCGACACGAGCTGCCGGCAGGCCGCCTCGGAACGGCCCACCGCCGAGGCCACCTCCGCGAACTCGAACCTGAACACGTCCCTGAGCACGAAGACGGCGCGTTCGAGCGGGCTGAGCCGCTCCAGCAGGAGCAGCGCCGCCATCGACACCGAGTCGGCCAGCTCCGCGGAGCGTTCCGGGTCGTCGTAGGGGTCGGCGAGCAGCGGTTCGGGCACCCACGGCCCGACGTACTCCTCCCGGCGGACCCGGGCGGAACGCAGCACGTCGATCGAGATCCTGGTGACCGTCGCCGACAGGAACGCCTTGGTGGATCGCGGCTGCGACGAGGTGGTCGCGTAGCGCAGCCAGGCCTCCTGGACGGCGTCCTCGGCCTCGGTCACGCTGCCCAGGATCCGGTAAGAGATCGAGAACAGCAGCGGTCGCAGCTCCTCGAATTCCTGCTCTTGCGTCATCACAGTCCACTTCGTGTTCGGCTTCGGCGTCGGGCCTCGTACATGAGACGAGGGGGCCGGCCGAGCTGTGACATCGCAGCATGAGGCCGCTCACCCGTGTCACAGCCGCGCTGGCCACATCGTCTCAGAGGGCATGACGAATACGGAACAGACCTCGGTGTTGATCACCGGAGGCAACAAGGGACTCGGTTTCGAAGCGGCCCGGCGGCTGGGGGAGCTGGGCTGGACGGTCTTTCTCGGCTCGCGCGACGAAGGGCGAGGGCGGGAGGCCGCCGGCAAGCTCACCGCCGGTGGCGCGAACGTGGTCATGGTCCCGCTGGACGTGACCTCGGACACGTCGGTGGCCGACGCCGTAGGGCTCGTCCGCGAGCACACCGACCGGCTGGACGTGCTGATCAACAACGCCGGCGCGCCGGGAAGTTTCGTCGCGCCGGCGGACGCGACCGCCGAGGAGATCCATTCCGTCTACGACACCAACGTGTACGGGCCGGTCAGGGTCACGCACGCGTTCCTCCCCCTGCTGAGGGCGGCGGAGCATCCGCGGGTGGTGATGGTGTCCAGCGGCGGCGGTTCCTTCGCGGTCGTGACCGACCCGGAGCAGCCCGTGTCGAAGATGCACGAGCTCGCCTACAGCTCGTCGAAGGCGGCACTGAACATGATCACCGTCCGGTACGCCCAGGCGCTCCCGGAGATCAAGTTCAACGTCGCCACGCCCGGCGAGGTCGCCAACCGCAAGTTCGCCGCCACCGACATGAACCGTCACACCGGCGAGCTGACCGTCACCGAGGGCACCGACTCGATCGTCAGGCTCGCGACCGTCGGGCCCGACGGGCCGACGGGGATCTTCGTCGATCGTCTCGGCCCCGTAGCCTGGTGACGGCGGCGTGCCCGCTCGGGCACGCGGAAGGCATCGGCGGCTGAGCGTTCACCGGATTCGTGTTCATCCGAGAAAGTTTCAGACGCAACGATATTCGGTAGCCTGTCGCCATGACCGCCGACGTTCCCGACAGGGCCTCCACCCCGCGCGCGACCGACCGCCCGGGCGACACCTCACCCTTCGCCCTCGGCCTGCTCCTGCGCCAGGCGCACTGGCGGGCCGGCACGGTGATGGCGGAGGCGCTCCGGCCGCTCGGCATCGAGTTGCGGCACTTCGCCGTGCTGATCGTGCTGATGAACCGGGGGCCCACGGTTCAGCGCGACCTGGCGGCGGCGACAGGGTCGGACAAGGCCGGGATCATGCGGGTCGTGGACGACCTGGAGCGCAAGGGGCTGGCCGTACGCAAGGCGGTTCCCGGCGACCGGCGGGTGCGGGCGGTGGGGATCACCCCGCAGGGCGTCGAGCTGTTCGACGCCGCCCATGTGGCGGCGGAGCCCCAGGCCGAGCGGCTGGTCGCCGGCCTGGAGCCCGGCGAGGCCGAGCAGTTGAAGGAGTTGCTGACCCGGATCGCCTATCCCGGAGGCGCGTGAGCAGACCCGCTCGCCCGCCAGATCGTATTGAATGAGACTATATCGTTTGATACTATCGTAGATGTAACCAAGAGAGCCGAAGGAGCGGCGATCATGGACGTCTACGAAACGGTCACGAGCCGGCGGGCGGTGCGCGGCTTCACCGACCAGCCCGTCCCGATGGAGGCGCTCAAGCGCGTGTTGTCAGCCGCCGCCTGGGCGCCGTCCGGGTCGAACCTCCAGCCCTGGCACGTCTACGTCGTGACCGGCGAGCCACTGGCCGAGATCAAGAGGCGCGCCGGCGAGCGCCTGGCCGCCGGCGACCCCTGGGACGAGCGGGAATACGAGATGTACCCTCCCGCGCTGAAGTCCCCCTACCGCGAGCGCCGATCCGCCTTCGGCCGCGAACGCTACGGCGCGCTCGGGATCGAACGCGACGACTGGGAGGCGCGCCAGCGGGCCGCGGCCGGAAACTGGGACTGCTTCGGCGCGCCCGCCGCCCTGTTCTGCTACGTCGACCGCGACATGGGCCGGCCGCAATGGGCCGACGTCGGCATGTACCTGCAGACCGTCATGTTGCTGCTCCGGGCCGAAGGGCTGCACAGTTGCCCGCAGATGGCCTGGTCGGTCTATCGCGAGACCGTCGCGGAGGTTGTGCACCCTCCGGACGGGCTCATCCTCTTCTGCGGCGTCTCCATCGGCTTCGAGGACGTCACGGTCGACCATGTCCGTACGGGCCGCGCGCCGCTCGAGGAGACGGTCACGTTCGTCGGGGGTTCCAGCCCCGCGATCGTGTGTGGCACGCCCCCAAGGATCCCGTGGAGCGGTGGTCACGGGCCGGCCCGCCGGGCCCGGACGCCGCTCCAGCGCGCCGCCGCGGCCGATCCACGCGTACGAGCAGCTCAGGGCAGCGCACATCCGCTCCAGCCAACCGCGCCGAGGCCGGCCCGGCCTGCCCGGACGAACCCCGTCACACCACTTGGAGAGACATGACCGGCCACTTCCCGCTCGGCGGCGACCTGACGGTCGGGCGGCTCGGCTTCGGCGCCATGCGCCTGCCCCAATCCCGTCCTGGCGAGCCGGCCCGCGATCCCGGGACCGCCCGCGCCGTCCTGCGCCGCGCCGTCGAGCTCGGCGTCGACCACATCGACACCGCCGGCTTCTACCGCAGCCAGGACGGCTCCGTACACGCCAACACGCTGATCCGCGAAGCCCTCGCCCCCTACCCGGACGACCTCGTCATCGCCACCAAAGTCGGCCCCGTCCCCGGTCCCGGCGGTCTCGGCCAGGGTACCTCCGCCGATCTGCGACCTCAGGTGGAGGCCGACCTGCGGAGCCTCGGCCTCGACCGCCTCGACCTGGTCTACCTCCGCATCGGCACCACGGCGACGCCCCACGGCGAATCACTCGCCGAACGCTTCGAGACGCTCGCCGCCCTGCGCAAAGAAGGCCTGATCCGCCACCTGGGCGTCAGCAACGTCGACGCCCACCACCTCGCCGAGGCCCGTACGATCGCTCCCGTCGCAGCCGTCCAGAACCACTTCAACATCGCCGGCCGCGACGACGCGGCCCTCCTGGACACCTGCGCCCGGGCCGGCATCGCCTTCGTCCCCTTCTTCCCCCTCGGGGGCGGGCGGACCGAGATCGACCACCCCGCCGTGGCCAAGGTCGCCGTACGCCACAACGCCACCGTCCACCAGATCGCCCTCGCCTGGCTCCTGGCCAGGTCCCCCGCGATTCTGGCCATCCCCGGCACCGGCTCGGTGGCCCACCTGGAAGCCAACCTCGCCGCCCGAGCCATCACCCTCACCGAGGAAGACCTCGCCGACCTCGCCTGACCATCGTCAGGAGACCTTCTCGCAGATGCGGTAGGTCATCATCACGCAGATGCGGTGGAGTTGGCGGCACAGGCCGAGGAAGTCCTCGTGCGCGGGCGCCGGAGGGCTGGGGTAGGCGTCGAGCCTGGCCGCGAACTCCGGGTCCAGCCCGCCGGCCCACGGGTCGGTGCAGCGGGCGTAGACCTCGTCGATCGGGACGCCCGCCTGGTGGGCGGTGCTCACCTCGTCCTGGAGGCGTTCGAGGTAGGCGAGCAGCGCGTCGATCGCCTGCGGCCCGTCGCCGATCGGGCCGTGGCCGGGGACGATGGTCTCCAGCTCGGGCAGGCCCGCCTTCAACGCGCGCAGCCCCTGGATGTAGGGCACGGGTCCGCCCTGCAACATCATGTGCGCCGATCCGGCCGCGCACAGGTAGTTGCCGGTCCAGGCGGTACGCGCCGAGGGGACGTAGACGATCGTGTCGCCGGGGCCGTTGCCGGGGCCGAAGCGGTGCAGCTCGACGGTGGTGCCGCCCAGGTCGATCTCGGCGTGGGTGTCGAAGACGACGTCCGGCAGCCGCCAGGTGGTGAAGGCGTCGAACTCGGCCTCGGCGCCGTACATGTTCTTGGAGCGCATCTCCTTCTCGTAGGCCAGGTCGTGCATGTTGTCGCGGTTCTCCCGCGAGGTGATCACGGTCACGTCGTCGGGGAAGGCGATGTTCCCGAACGTGTGGTCGCCGTGGTAGGTGGTGTTGGCCAGGTAGCGCAGCGGCCGGCCGGTCACCTCCTTCGCCGCGCGCTGGACCTGCGCGCCGACCGCCGGGGTCACGCCGGAGTCGATGATCAGCGACGCCTTCGTGCCGGCGACGACGCCGTTGTTGTCCTTGGGCGGGACGGTGGCCATGAGCGCGTGCACGCCCGTGCCCAGTTCCCGCGCCCGGAATTCCAGGCCGACCGGGCTGAGGTTGGGGCCGTAGTAGTCCGGCGGGCGTTCCTTGGTCTCGCGGTCGAGCAGGTGGTGGGAGAGCTCGGACATGAACGGGACTCCTGTCCTCGTGGCCACCGCGTGCCGGCGGCGTACCTTTCGATATTAAGCAAGCGATCGATTAATTTGCAATCGAGAAGGCCGAGGATCAACAGGTCGCACCGCCCTTCGAGCCGCCGCGTCCCGAGCGAGGTCATGTTCGCCGTGGTCTGGGCAAAGTGGTCAACGTCCATCTCACTTGCGGGTCGTGGGCCGGGGATGGGCTTCGTACCGCCGGCCGCCGAAGGCCGGGTCCATGCCGAGCATCCGCAGGAAGAGCCGATCGAGCAGGCGGTCGGGCAGCAGCCGGGGCAGCTTGGTGAGCAGCTTGGCGTGCCCGCCCGCGGGATATCGGGTCGCCGGGCGGGGCGCGGTCAGCGCGCGCAGGATCGCGCGGGCGATCACCTCGGGCGGGCTGCCGCGGTCGCTGCGCTCGGCGATCCGGTCGACGACCGCGCCGAACGACTCGCCGTACAGCTGCCTGCCCGGCTCGGCCAGGCCGTCGATGAGCCGCCGGGCGGCGGCGACCATCTTGCCCGGCGCCGCGCTGGCGGTCGCGCCGGGCTCGACCAGCACCACGTGGATCCCCCACGGGCGCAGCTCCATGCGCAGCGCGTCGGTGAGCGACACCAGCGCGTGCTTCGACATGGTGACCGGGGCGATGTACGGCAGCGTGATCCGCCCGCCCTCCGAACCCACGTTCACCAGCCGTCCGGCTCCCCTGCGCAACAACGGCAGAAAAGCCTGGGCCACCGCGAGCTGCCCGACGAGGTTGACCTCCAGCTCACGCCGCAGGTCGTCCAGCGGGATCAGCTCCAGCGGGTACGGCGAGCCGGTGCCCGCGTTGTTCACCACGCCGGACAGCCCGCCGGAGCCCACATGGCCGGACACCGTCGCGACCGCCTCCGCGATCAGATGACCGTCGGTGACGTCGATCCGCAGCGGCAACGTCCTGCCCGGCGCCAGCGCCGCCACCTCCTGGGCCGCGGCGTCGCTCCTGACCCCGGCGAACACGGTGAACCCCACCCTGGCCAGCGCCAGCGTGGTCGCCCTGCCGATGCCCGACGAAGCGCCCGTGACGACCACGGCACCGCGATCTTTCATTCCGGCCACCTCCTGACGTCTCGTGACTACGGACCACGACGGTAGGAGGCGCCGGCCGGGTCCCGAATCCGTCAACCGAACAGTGGGGATACGGGAGGTCGCGGACCGTGGGCTAGGGTTCCGAGACATGCTGTACGGGCGTGACGCGGAGCTCCGCCGGATCCAGCACCTCATCGAGGCGGTCCGGGCGGGCGGCAGCGGAGCGCTCCTGCTGACCGGCGAGCCCGGCACGGGCAAGACCGCCCTCCTCGACCACTCCGCGGGCCGGGCGGAGGGCGTCCGCGTGCTGCGCGTCCACGGCGTCGAGAGCGAGGCCGACCTGCCCTTCGCCGCTCTGCACCAGCTCCTGCGCCCCCTGCTCCCAGGCGTCTCCGCGCTCCCGGGCCCGCAGGCCGCCGCGCTGTCCCGCGCCTTCGGCCTGGCCGGGCCCGGCGACGGCGGCCCGGCGGCGGAAGACGCGGGCGGGCGGTTGCTGGTCTCGCTGGGCATGCTCACGTTGCTGGGCGATGCGGCCGAGGAAACCCCCGTGCTCTGCGTGGTGGACGACGCGCACTGGCTCGACGTGCCGTCCGCCGACGCGCTGGGGTTCGTGGCCAGGCGGCTGACCGGCGAGTCGATCGGGCTGCTGCTCGCGGTCCGCGACGGCCACTCCGCACGTTTCCCCGGGCTGCCCGAGCTGCCCGTACGAGGGCTCGACCACGCCTCCGCCTCCGCCTTCCTCTCCGAGCGGCACCCGGAGCTGGCAGCGCACGTACGCGAACGGATCGCCGCCGCGACCGGCGGCAACCCCCTGGCCCTGCACGACCTGCCCGCGGCTCTCACCGCGGACCAGCGCACCGCCCACACCCCGCTGGTCGGCCCATTGCCGCTCCCCGACCACCTGCGCCGCCTGTACGCCGAACGCGTTCGCGGCCTCCCCGCCGACACGGCCACGCTGCTGCTCGCGGCCGCGGCCGAGGACGGCGGCGAGCTCGCCGCCGTCCTCCGCGCGGCCGACGAACTGGGCGTACGCCCGCAGGCGCTGGACGCCGCGGAAAGGGCGGGCATCGTCACGATCGAGGACACCGCCGACGGCCGCCGCGTGGTGTTCCGCCACCCCCTCGTGAGAACCGCCGTCTACCACGACGCGCCCTTCAGCCGGCGGCTCGCCGTGCACCAGGCGCTGGCCAGAGCGCTCGATCCCGAACGCGGAGCCTGGCACCGCGCCGCCGCGGCGACGGGCCCCGACGCCGAGGTGGCCCGCGACCTCGAACGCGGTGCCCGGCGCGCGCTGCGCCGCGGAGCTCCGGGCACCGCGGCCGTCGCGCTGGAGCGAGCGGCGTGGCTGACCGCCTCGGCTCCTGACCGGGCCGCCCTGCTCGTCTCCGCGGCGGAGGCCGCCGGCACGTCAGGCGACCCCGCGCTCGCCGAGGCGCTCGCCGGCCAGGCGGAGCGCGCCGGCGCCGACCTCGCGGGCCAGGCCAGGATCGGCCTGCTCCGCGCGAGCGCCGCCTTCGACCGTGGCTCCCCCGCCGACGTCCACCGCCTGCTGCTCGACCGCTCCGCGCCCATCGCGAGGACCCATCCGGAGCTCGCCGCCACCATGCTGCTCGACGCCGTGAAGAACGGCTGGTTCCTCAACGACCCGGCACGTACGCGCTCGGCCTCCGAGGCGCTGGCCGCCGTCCCTCTCCCGCACGGCAGCCCGCTCACGCCTCTGGTCGGCACGGTGCTCGCCCTCGGCCAGGTCGTCGACGGCGCGGGCCACCCGGTGGACGACATGGAGAACGCCAGGCCGCCGCTCGGCGCGGTCACCCCCGAGACACCCCTCGGCGCGATCATGACCGCGGCCGCCGCCATGGTGGGCGATGACGTGGGGCTGACCGACGTGGCGGGCGAGGCGGTGCGGGCCTGCCGGGCCGCGGGCCGCGTCGGCTGGCTGCCCCTCGCGCTGCAGTTGCTCGCCTCGGCCGAACTGCTGTCCGGCCGCCACCACTTCGCCGCGGCCACCGCCGCCGAAGGGCTCGACCTGGCCGTGGAGCTGGGCCAGGACAACCGCGCCTGCCACTTCAGAGGGGTGCTCGCCTGGCTGGACGCGGTGGCGGGCGAGGAGGAGTCATGCCGTGAACGGGCCATGCTCTGCCTGCGCCACGCCGAGGCGCAGCGTATCCCGCCGAGCGCCGCCATCGCCTCATGGGCACTGGGGCTGCTCGACCTCTCGCTCGGCCACGCCGACGAGGCGCTGGCCCACCTCCTGCCCCATGCCGCGGTGAGCGGCGGCCATCCGCTGATCGCCATCATGCAGACCCCCGACCTGGTCGAGGCCGCGGCCAGAGCGGGCAGGGCCGACCTGGCCAGACCGCACCTGGCGCGCTACGCCGAATGGTCGGCCAGGGTGCGCCGCGACTGGGCGCTGGCCACGCTGCACCGCTGCTCCGCGCTGCTCGCCGACCACGACGACGCGGAAGGCCACTTCGCACGGGCCCTCGAACTCCATGACCGCGCCGGGCTCTCCGGCCGGCCACGGGCCTTCGACCACGCGCGCACGCGTCTGGCCTACGGTGAGTGGCTACGCCGCGCACGCCGCCGCGCCGACGCCCGCGAACCCCTGCAGGCCGCGTTCGACGCCTTCGACCGGCTCGGCGCCACGGCCTGGGCAGAGCGGGCGAGCACCGAACTCCGCGCCACCGGCCACGGCTCCAAGCCCGCCGCCACGGCCACGGCCACCGGACTGGCCGCGCTCACGCCCCAGGAGCTCCAGGTGGTGCGGATGGCGACCACCGGCGCCAGCAACCGGGAGATCGCCGCACACCTGTTCCTCAGCCCTCGCACGGTCGCCTACCACCTCTACAAGGCCTTCCCCAAGCTGGGCGTGACCTCGCGGGTGGAACTGGCCGCCCTGCTCCACGACCGTCCCTCGCCCTGACGCGGAGGGTCCTCTTTCTGGCGCGATCATCCGTTAAGCCGTTCGCAACCGGTAACCGGGATCATCACCCCATGTCGGCACATCGAGTGGGGAGGGATCGTGGGCGCGCCATCTGAGGAGCAGATCGGCGGCAACACGCTCATCGCCCAGGTCGGGCGGGACGGCGACGCGGTCACCTGTCTGGCGCGCACCCCGTCCGGGCGGCAGGTCGTCGTCAGGACCTTCGCCGCGGACGCATCCGCCGAGGCGGCCTTCGACGCCGAGGCGCTGCCCGAGCTGGAGCGCGACCTCGCCGCGTCCCGCAGGGTCGGCTCGCCGTTCGTCGCCGGCGTCCTGGGCGGCGACGTCCGCGCGGCGCGGCCGTACGTGGTGCGCGCGCACGTCGAGGGCGAGACGCTGGGCCAGGCGCTGGCGCGCGGCCCCTTCTCCGGGCCGGGGCTGTGGCGCATGGCGGGCGAGATCGCGGCCGGGCTGCACGCGATCTACCAGGCGGGCGTACGCCGGAGCGGCCTCACCCCCGACGGAGTGACCCTCGGGCCCGAAGGGTTGCGGATCACCGACTTCGGCCCCGCGGCCACCGCTCCCCTCGCCACCCCGCGACCCGCGTACATCGCGCCCGAGCAGGAGCCCTCCCAGGCCGCCGAGGTCTTCACGTGGGGCCAGATCGTGGTGTGCGCCGCGAGCGGCAACCCATCGCCGACCGCCGAGGACCTCGACGTGCTGGACGGACCGCTGCGCGAGCTCGTGTCCGCCGCCGTGAACCCCAACCCGGCGGCCCGCCCCGGCCTCGACGAGGTCGTCACCGCCCTGCGCGGCGCCCCCACGGCGCCCCCGCCCATGGCACCCCCGCCTTCGCACGGGACCCCCCCGCACATGGCACCCCTGCCTTCGCACGGAACGCCCCCGTCCGCGTACGGAGTGCCCTCGTCTGCGCACGGGACACCCGCGCACATGGCGTCGGCGCGGCGGCGCTCCTGGGTGTGGGGAGCCGTGGCGGCCGGTGTCGTGCTCGTGCTCGGCGCGGCGGCCGCCTTCGTGGTGTTCCGGCCGGACGGCCAGGTCGCCCAGAAGGAGGCGACGGCACCGCAGACCGGCCAGGTGATCAGGGCCGACCGGCTCTTCCCGCCTCCGTCAGAGCCGGCACCCGACGGCGGGCTCGACCAGTACGTCAACGCCGCGGCCGTCCGCGACGACACCGTGGTCGTGGTGGGCGGTGAGACCGTGGGCACATATTCGACGACTCGCCCGATCTTCCTGGTCTCCGACGACAGCGGCGCGACCTGGAAGTCGGTGCCGCCGCCCGGGACCGAGTCGATGGCCGCGGGCCTCGTGGCGGGCGGGGACAAGGGCTGGGTGGCCTTCCCCAGCAGGCTGTCCGAGCACTCCCTTGTGGCGTGGACCAGCGCCGACGGTCACGCCTGGCAGCCCGTCAGCGGCGACGCCCTCGGTGACATGGCCGGCTACAACCTGTCCGGCCTCGTGGCAACCAACAGCGGATTCGTGATCAAGGGCGCGCGGGACGCGTCGGCACGGAAGGCGAGCCCGACCGCGGTCTGGACCTCGGCGGACGGCCGGCAGTGGCAGCGGACGACGACCACGACCGCACTGCCGTCAGGCCGTACGAGCATGGTCGCCCACGGCGACAACGTGCTCATCGACGGCGACTCCGCCGATGGGACGAGTGGCCGCCTGACCGCGAGGTCGGCGGACGGCGGCCGCACCTGGCAGACCGCCACGCTCGACACCGGCACGAGCACGCCCGTCCTCGCCACGGACGGCAAGTCCTTCTACGCCGCCTTCAGCAAGGAGTTCAAGACCACCACCATCGCCGGTTCGGCCGACGGCGCGTCGTGGAAGGAGCTGGGCTCCAGCGAGGGTTCATCGCCGAAGGGGTTCGCCGCGGGCGCGACCGGGTTCTACCTGCTCATGGACGCCGTACCGATCGGGGAGCCCGGATATGGCGAAGAGGCCAGGCTCCTCCACAGCGAGGACGGCTCCGGCTGGGACTCCCTGGGGACCTCCCGCGAGCTGAACGCCTACCAGCCGGTGATGGCGACGACCAGGACCGGTGCTCTCCTCAGCGGCGACACCTTGGGTGTCTTCTCCACCAACCGGCCGGAGCGTCTCGACCTGCGGTTGTTCTCCGCGGGCCCGGACAGCGACGTCGCCCCCATCGACTTCAGCGGCGTCGCGGGGCTGCGCTACCCCGTCACCCGGGTCAACGACCTGCGCCACGCGGGAGACGTCACCGTGGCCGTCGGCCAGTCCCAGGGCATGGCCAGCGCCTGGTGGAGCACCGACAGCGGCGCGACCTGGCAACGTGCGGGCCTGGAGACGCCAGGCGCGTTCACCGCCGTGGTGCACGGCCCGAGCGGCTGGCTCGCGATCGGCCCCGGGGTCTACACCTCGCGCGACGGCCGCACCTGGCAGCGTTCCGGGCACGACTTCGGCACGGTCAGGGACGCCGCGGCGGCCAGGGACAGCTATCTGGTGACGTCCTCGAAGGACGCGAAGCAAACATCCTGGCGCTCCACCGACCTGGTCACCTGGCAGCAGGTCCCCTCCCCCTTCGAGTTCCCCAGCGACCTGGCGGGCGGAGAGTACGGCTACGTCGCCCCGGGCACGTGCCCGGGCGGCAGCACCACGGCGAACTGCCTGACGTATTCGGCCGACGGCCTCTCGTGGCAGCCCATGCCGGCGATCGGCCTGCCGGACGGGCAGGGCGCGTGGGTCACCGAGGCCGTCGTCGGGCGGGACACGGTGATCGTCACGGGGCTGGCACGCCAGGGCGGCTCCCTCACCAAGACGTTCTCCGCCCTGCTCTCCTCGTCAGGCCAGTGGGAGAAACCCCTGGTCGCCGAGCTCGGCCGCCCGGCGCTGTCCCAGCTCGGCCGGGACGGGAACGTATGGATCGGCCTGCGGGTGCAGGCGGGTGAGATGATGCTCGTAAGGTCACAGGACGGGCGCACCTGGGAACCGCGGACCCGCGTCACCTGGCCGAAGGGCATGCAGTCCCAAGCCATCGCGGCCGCCCCTGGCAGGACGCTCGTCGTCGGCTTCGTCCGTACGGAGACCGAGGACTACCCGGTGCTGGGCCGCCTCGCACCTTAGTCCGGTCACCGGCGGTCCCAGCGCCTCGAACTCGCGGCCACGCGCGCTGGGCGATGTACGTTTCATGCGGCCGGTGGCGGGCCCTGCCGGAGGATGCCGCATCACCGCAGGTGAGATGGGGTCAACGGCCTGGCGCGTCAGCTCCGTGCGTACATCGTGATCGCCGCCCTGGTTGGGACGGCGGGCGAGCCTATACCGTCCGATCCGACGACGCCTCGCCTCTGGAGTCCCCCATGCCAGGTAAACGCTGGGCCGCCCCCGTACTGCTCGCCCTGACCCTGCCGCTGCTCGCCCCCGCGGGCGTGCTCACCCCACCGGTCGCCGCGGCGACGTCCGTCTCCGAGGTGCCGCTGGAGGAGATCAACGCGGTCACCACCCAGGTCGCCTTCGGTTTACGCCGCCCCACCGCCATCGCCGCACCCGATGACGGGACGGACAGGCTGTTCATCACCGAGAAGCGCGGGACCGTGCGGGTCTACCACCCGGACACCGGTCTCGACCAGACCCCGATCATCGACATCACGGCGTCGGTGGACGAGTCCGGCAACGAGCGCGGGCTGCTCGGCATCGCCCTCTCGCCCGACTTCGCCGAGAGCCATGACCTGTACCTCGCCTACACGGCGCTGCCGGACGGCGCGGTGACCCTGGCACGGTACGGGCTGGACGACGCGAGCCTCGAACCCCTGCTCTCCCAGGAGCACGCCGAGAACAGCAACCACAACGGCGGCCAGATCACCTTCGGCGCCGACGGCAACCTGTACATGAGCATCGGCGACGGCGGCGGCTCAGGTGACCCCTTCGACTCCGGGCAGCGCGTGGACACCCTGCTGGGCAAGATCCTGCGCATCGACGTCAGCCGGAGCTGCGGCGACCTGTCCTACTGCGTACCCGAGGACAACCCGTTCGCCGGCGTCGCGGGCGCGCGCGAGGAGATCTGGATGTACGGCGGGCGCAACCCCTGGCGCTTCTCCGTCGACCCGGCGGACGGCTCGATGTGGATCGCCGACGTCGGCCAGGGCAGGTGGGAGGAGATCAACCACGTCAAGCCCGGACGGCAGGCCGGCGCGAACCTCGGCTGGTCCTGCTACGAGGGGCTGGAGGTGTTCGACGAGACCCAGTGCGACTCCGACGCCGACTACACCGAGCCGGTTTTCACCTACTCCCCGCACACCGGCGGCTGCGCCGTCATCGGCGGGCAGGTCTACCACGGCGAGGAGTTCGCCGACCTGGCCGGCGGCACCTACATCGCCACCGACTACTGCTCCTCCACCGTGTGGGCGCTGCGCGAGGACGGCGCGGGCGGCTATCTCCAGGCCGAGCTCGGCCAGACGCCGACGCAGGTCACCGCGTTCGGCGCCACGCCGGAGGGCGAGCTGTACGTCGTCAACGACCTTCCCGGGGGCCTGCACCGCGTCTCGTTCGAACGCGCGAAGCCGGCCTGCCTGATCGGGCACACCACGCGGACCTGGGGTGGCGGCATGACCGTCGACCTCACCATCACCAACACCGGCACCACCCCGATCGACGGGTGGACGCTGAGATTCCCCCTCTCGCGCGGGCAGACCGTCATCTCCGACTGGAACACCGACCTCACCCAGAGCGGCGACATCGTCACCGCGGTCAACGCCGCCCACAACGGCTCCATCGCCCCTGGCGGCAGCGTCACGCTGGGCTATCTCGTCAGCCACACGGGCGACACGTCCCTGCCGAGCAGGTTCTCCCTCAACCGAGACGCCTGCGCCGTCGACCGCCCGCAGGCGTGAGTCGCCGGGACGACCAGGCGGACGGTCCCAGCAGCGCCGCGAGGTCGTCCCATCGCGCCATCAGCAGCCCCAGTACGGCTCCCAGAACCCCGGCGGCCGAGCCGAGCACCAGGTCGGCGGAGCCGTTCGCCAGAGATCCCACCAGCCCGAGCAGGGACGCCGTGACGAGGATCAGGTTGCGCACCACGTGCGGCACGCCGAGCGGTGTCTCGGAGGGGCCGAAGCACCGGCACGGCACCGGGGCGGGCCTGCGGGCGACCGCGCCCACGGCCAGCGTGAAGCAGCTGAGCAGCACGGCCGCCAGCACGAATCCCGCCGTCGCGGCCCAGCGCGGGGGAACCAGGACCAGCACGATCACCGCGGCCTCCGCCGCGGTGACGGCCACGGCGGCCATCGGGACGACCGCCTTGCCGATCACCGCCATCTCGCTGATCGACTCGACGAACCCCGCCCACGCCGCACGGCCGCGGACCTTGCCCGCCAGGGCGAACGCGAACACCGTGACCAGCAGCAGCCTGCTCGCCACCTCGACATACTGCATGATCGCTACTGTTCCCCTCGTGGCGGCAGGGACCTGATGACCGCCACCACATGAGAGGCGGGCAGCAGGCCGAAGTGCCGGGAGTCCACGCTGCGGTGCGGGTTGTCACCGAGGACCGCGACGCGACCGGCGGGCACCGGACCGCCGCCCAGCACGGCGGGCAGCGGTTCGCCTTCGCAGGCGGCCAGCCGCTTGACCAGCAGCGGCGGTACGGGGTGCGGGTTGCGCACGATCACGACATCGCCCGTCACGCCCCTGGTACGCCGGGCCAGCAGCCGCTGGCCCGGGCGCAGGGTGGGTTCCATGCTGGCGCCCTCGACCGTGACCGTGACGAACCGCCCGCGCAACCACACCAGGACGGCGACCGCGCCCAGCACGATTCCCACCACGTATCTCATCCGATGTGCTCCGAGACGTAGCCCGCGGACTGCAGGGTGAACAGCCTGGCGTAGGGACCCTGCCGGTCCATCAGTTCCTCGTGCCGCCCCTGCTCGGCCACCTGCCCCTCCTCCAGCACGACGATGAGGTCGGCGTCGCGCACGGTGTTGAGCCGGTGCGAGATGAGCAGGCTGGTACGCCCTGACCGGCCGGCGCGCATCCGGACGTGGATGTCGTGTTCGGCTTCGGGGTCCAGCCCCGAGCTGGGCTCGTCGAGGATCATCAGGTCGGGCCGGTCGCGCAACAACGCGCGGGCGATGGCCATCCGCTGCCACTGCCCGCCCGACAACTCGACCCCGGTGGACGCGGAGTCCTCGTCGCCGTCGCTGAAGAAGAGCCGGGTCAGCAGGGTCTCGTAGCCGCGCGGCAGTTCGGCGAGCGTGTCGTGGATGCCGGCCCGCCGGGCGGCGGCCTGGATGTCGGGTTCGGAGTCGATCAGGGGGAGATTCCCGAGGCCGATGTTCTCGGCGGCGGACAGGTCGTAGGCCATGTGGTCCTGGAAGACGGCGCTGATCCGGGCGCGCAGGTCGGCGGGGTCGCTCTGGCGCAGGTCCACCCCGTCCCACAGGATCGTGCCCCTGGTGGGGTCGTAGAACCGGCACAGCAGCTTGACCAGGGTGCTCTTGCCCGCTCCGTTCAGCCCGACCAGGGCGACGGTGCCGCCGTACGGGATGAACAGGTCGACGCCGCGCAGGATCCAGGGGTGGTCGTCGCCGTACCGGAACCACACGTCGCGCAGTTCGATGCCGCGCCGCAGCGCAGGCAGCGGGGTGGTGGCCGCCACGGGCAGGTCGGGCGGGGTGTGGGTGACGTCGAGGTAGTGGCCGAACATGCGCAGGCTCTGGGCCATCTGCGCGATCATGTGCACCATCGTGTTGAGCCCCAGCTGGGTGCCCGCCACCGCGCCGATGAACATCACCACGTCCCCCGCGCTGATCCTGCCTTCGCGCGCCACCATGCCCGCCCACACCAGCCCGCCGCCGGCCACCAGCGCGGCCAGCAGTTCGAGCGCGCCGTTCGTGGCCAGCCGGCGCAGGTCCAGGCGGCGCTGGGCGCGGTTGACGCCCCTGCGCTCGGCCAGCATCCGCCCGCGCAGGAAGCCGCCGATCCCGAACAGCCGGACCTCCTTGGCGGCCTGGACGCCGGTCAGCAGCTGGCCGTAGAAGAACTCCCTGCGCTGGGCGGGGCTGGTCTGCCACATCATCGTCGTGTACTGCCTGGCCAGGCGTAGCTGGGCGGCGAGCGCCGGCGCGAGCGAGGCCAGCACGATCAGGGCCATCCACGGGTTGATCAGCGCCAGCGCCCCGAGGAACCCGGCGACCGTGAGCGCGGCCCTGCCGACGTCGAAAGCGGATCCGAGCAGCCCGTGGCAGTCGGTGGTGGACTGCTGGGCCAGGCGCAGCCGGTCCAGGAAGGCGGGGTCTTCGAAGTAGCGCAGCCCGGCGAACTTCCCGGTGGCGGCGAACAGCCGGTCGGTGGCGCGCAGCCCGACCGCCCTGCCCAGGGCGCCGTTGGCGTAGGTGGACAGGCTCGGCAGCACGCCGGCGGCCAGGCCGCTGGCGGCCAGCCCGAGCGCCGCGCCGAGCACGGAGCCGCTGCCGGCGGTCAGCGCGTCGAGCAGCGCCTTGGTGAACCAGGTCGTGGAGATGGGGACCGCGGCCTGGGCCAGGGTGGCGCCGACGTAGAAGAGCACCGTCGCGGGCGCGCTGCGCCAGGCCAGCCCCGTGACGGCGGCCAGCGCGCGCGGCCAGGACCACTCAGCCACGCGCGGCGGTCAGGGCCAGCACGTCGGCCAGGTCATGTCCTGTCGCGAGCACGGTGCGGCTGTCGTCGACGAGGAAGACCCGGGGGAAGGCCGCCACCTTGAACGCCTTGGCCATCGACCCGCCGTCCGGGCCGGCCGTGTCGACCATGGCGACAGGTTCGAGCAGCTCGCGCATCGGCCCGGTCTCGTCGCGAAGGCCGGCGATCACGGCGATGACCTGTTCACGCGGCATCGTCGAGGCCAGCTCGGCGAACTTGGGGGCCAGCTCCGTGCAGGGCGAGCACGACGGGGAGAAGAAGCCGACCAGCGTACGCCCGCGCAGCGCGTGCCCCGCCTCGAACTCCGCCACCGTCTCACCGGGCTGGAGCGAGGGTGGCGGGGCGCCGCCGGCCTGCTCGTACAGGCCGTTGAGGCGTTCGGTGTGTTCGCGCAGCCTGCGGATGATGCCCAAGCCCAGCACCAGGTTGAGGGCGCACAACACGGCCAGCACCACCACGGCCGCCCACAGGGCGTAAACCATCACGATCTCCTCATCGCGGTACGGAGGGCCGGGCCTGATCAGAGGGCCCGGCCCGTGGATCACGACACCGGACCGGCGTCTAGCAGTAGGACCAGCCGTTGCACCTGGTCCCCGTGTTGTAGGTGCAGCACCTGCGGTACTGGCACCGGCCACCCATCACGGTGCGATATTCCTCCCAGCAGCTGCTGGCGGCGGCCGTGACCTGGGGGACGAGCCGTTCGACGAGCCGATCGGTGAGTCTGGTGAGAACCCGCATGACGTCCTGCCTCCCGTTGTCCGTCAGCAGCGGACCCAGCCGTTGCATCTGGTCCCGCTTTGGTACACACAGCACCAGCGCTTGTAGCACTGCTGCGGCTTGTCGTCCCACTGCCAGTAGCACCCCATGGCTGAGGCCTTGACCTGGGGGACGAGCCGTGCGACCAGGCGGTCGCAGAGTCCGTGTAAGGCGTGCATGAGCCCTCGCTTCCCGAAGAGGAGCCTTCTCCTGGCAGCCTCACCCGGGCACCTCAGTGATTTCTCAATGACTTCTCAATGCTGTTCCGAAGGCATGACAACCTGGGAGGAGCCGATCTCCCTTGACTACGCTGGAAGGCCATGTTGATTCGGTTGCTCGGACCGGTGGAGCTGGAGCGCGCGGATCAGACCAGTGCGGTGCGCCCCCCGCAGGCCGCCCTCGCGCTCGCCGCGCTCGCCTGGGAGGTCGGCAGGGTCGTTCCCGTCGAGACGCTGCTGACCCGGATCTGGGGCGAACGGATCCCGTCCGGCGCGCGGAACACCCTCTACACGATCATCACCCACCTCCGCCACGAGGTGCTCGGCGACGACGGCGACGTGCCGCGCAAGCTCGGCGGCTACCTGCTCGACGTGGACGAATCCGCCGTGGACCTGTCGCGGTTCCGCCGCCTCACCGAGCGGGCGGCAGCCGTACCGGATCCTCGGCCGCTGCTGAGCGAGGCGCTGGCGCTGTGGCACGGTGACCCGCTGACGGGGCTGCCGGGCGAGTGGGCCGAGCGGGCCCGCCGGCGGCTGCGGGACGAGCGCAAGGAGATCGTGCTGAGGTGGGCGCGTTCGGTGACCGACGCCGACCCGGGAGCCGCGGTGGCGGCGCTGTCGCCGCTGGCGGAGGAGTACCCGCTGGACGAGCTGGTCGCCGTCGCGCTGATCGAGGCGCTGCACGCGTCGGGGCGTACGGCCGAGGCGCTGACCTGCTTCGCCAGCGTGCGCCAAACGCTCGCCGAGGAACTGGGCGTCGAACCCGGGACGGCGCTGCGCCGGGTCCATCGCCTGTTGCTACGGCACGACGAGGTGGCCGAGGCCGAACGTCCGGTTCCCGCGCAGTTGCCCGTCCACCTCGGGTGCTTCGTCGGCCGCAAGGCCGAGCTGGAAGGGCTGGCCGCCGCCGGCGCCGTATGCGTGATCTCGGGACCGCCGGGCGTGGGCAAGTCGTCGCTGGCGCTGCGCTGGGCGCACCTGCACCGCGACCGTTTCCCCGGCGGCCAGCTCTACGCCGACCTCGGCGCCCTCGACCCCGCCGGCGCCCGCGCGGTCCTGCCCCGCTTCCTCGGCGCGCTGGGCGTCGTGGAGAGCCAGGTGCCCTCCGGCGTCGAGGCCCAGATCGGGCTCTACCGCAGCCTGGTGTCCGACCGCCGGGTGCTCGTCATGCTCGACGACGCCCGCGGCGCCGACCAGGTCGCTCCCCTGCTGGCCACCGCGCCCGGCTCGCTGACGCTGATCACCAGCCGGTCCGAGCTGCCCTCGCTGTCGGTCACCGTCGGAGCGTCGCTGCTCCACCTGAGCGTCCTTTCCCGTGAGGAGGCCCGCCAC
This sequence comes from Nonomuraea sp. B1E8, assembly GCF_039871515.1. Taxonomy (NCBI): domain Bacteria; kingdom Bacillati; phylum Actinomycetota; class Actinomycetes; order Streptosporangiales; family Streptosporangiaceae; genus Nonomuraea; species Nonomuraea sp. B1E8. Next base: position 288,762 of record NZ_JBDPLS010000005.1, read on the forward strand.
CTGCTGGCCGCCCGGGTCGGCGAGGCCCGCCTGGCGGCCGAGCCCGAGGCCGCGGAGCTGATCATCGACAGGTGCGGCCGCCTGCCGCTGGCCCTGGCCATCGTGGCGGCACGGATGGTACGGCGCAGCGACCTGCCCCTGGCCGAGATCGCCGCCGACCTCGAACGGGCGGAAACGGACCTGGAGCCGTTCGCCGACACCGACCCTGCGATCGACCTGCGCGTCGTGTTCTCCCGGTCCTACCGCGAGCTCACCGAGGAGGCGGCCGGCCTCTTCCGCCATCTCGGCAGGCAGGCCGGCCCGGACTTTCCGCTGTCCGCGGTGGCGAGCCTGGCCGCCCTGCCCGTGGAGCGTACGCGGAAGCTGGTCGACCACCTCGACCGCGCCAACCTCGTCGACCTCTCCGCCCGCGGCCGCGTACGCCTGCACGACCTGCTGCGTGCGTACGCCGCCGAGCAGGCCCGCGCCACCGACAGCCGCACCGTGCGCCGGTCGGCCACCCGCCGCCTGCTGGACCACTACGTGCACTCGGCGTGCGCGGCCAGCGCCGCCTGCTATCCGCACCGCGAACGCGTCAGGCCGGACCCGCCCGCCCCTGGCGTCGCCGTGGAGCACTTCGCCGGGCGGGCGGAGGCTCTGCGCTGGTACGCCGCCGAGTCGGTGGCGCTGCCCGCGGTGGTGTCGGAGGCGGCCGAGGCCGGGCTGGACCGGCACGCCTGGCAGCTGGCGTGGGGGTTCGGCGAGTTCATGCAGCGCCGCGGCCCCTGGGAGGAGATCCTGCACGTCGAGGCGGTGGCGCTGAGCGCCGCGGCGCGGCTCGGCGACCGCCTGGCGCAGGCCGGCAGCCACAGCCGCCTGGCCCGCGCCCACGCCAAGCTCGGCCGCGACCAGGAGGCGGTCACGCACTTCGACCAGGCCATCGAGCTCCACCGCGACCTCGGTGAGCCCGTCCTGGAGGCGCACCTGCACCTGGGCCTGACGGTCCCGGTCAGCCGGGTACGGCCCGGCGAGGAACTCCGCCACGCGCTGCGGGCCCTGGAGCTCTTCGAAGCGGGCGGAGACACCATCGGCAAGGCCCGGGCGCTGAACAACGCCGGTTGGTGGCGCGCCCAGCTCGGTGAGTACGACCAGGCGCTCACCGACTGCAGCCATGCGCAGCGCATCCTGGCGGACCTCGGCTACGCCCAGGGCGAGGGGCACGCCTGGGACAGCATCGCCTACGTGCTGGACGCCATGGGTGACCACGCGCGGGCGGTGGCCGGCTACGAGCGGGCGGCCGAACTGTTCCAGGAGTGCGACGACCTCCACCCCGCCGCGCAGACGCTGGTCCGGCTCGGGGAGACGCACATGGCGGCGGGCGACACGGCGGCCGCGCTGGACGCCTGGAAGCGGGCCGTGGAGTGCTACGACGCTCTCGGGGACGCCCAGGCGGAGGCGGTTCGCGCCCGCTGCGCGGCGCTGGGCCGCCCCACGTGGCGCTAGGGAGGGATCATCGCCGTACTGGCGGCCGGATGAAAGTTTCAGCGGCGGTTGACGAGGGGAAAGCGCTTTCCTACTGTGGCATCCGTTTCTGCTTTGCCCGGGCAAGGGACACCGTACCCAACCCATTGGAGCAGCATGATGCGCCTCACCTCCGCCATCGCCTGCGCCGGCCTGTTAGCCGGCACGCTCGCCTTCGCGCAACCGGCACACGCCGCACCCACCCGCTACGAGGCCGAGACCTCGCCCGCCGTCTGCAACGGCAGCATCGACAGCGACCACTCCGGATATTCGGGCAGCGGGTTCTGCAACGGCGACAACAACACCGGCGGCTACGCCCAGTTCACCGTCAACGCCGCCACGGCAGGCACCACCACCCTCGCCATCCGCCACGCCAACGGCACCACCAGCGGCCGCCCCGCCGACCTGATCGTCAACGGCGCCACCACCCAGACCGTCCCGTTCGCGGCCACCGGCGCCTGGACCGCCTGGACCACCACGACACTGACCGTGCCGCTGAACGCCGGAAGCAACACCATCCGGCTCAACCCCACCACCTCGAACGGCCTGCCCAACATCGACTACATCGACGTTGAAGCGGGCGGCACGACCGAGCCGCCCGCCGACACGTTGTACGTGGCGCCGGGCGGCAGCGACAGCGCGGACGGGACGGAGTCGGACCCGACGACCCTCACCTCCGCGATCTCCCGCGTCGCCCCCGGCGGGACGATCTACATGCGCGGCGGCACCTACCGCTTCTCGCAGACGGTCACCATCCCGCCGGGCAACGACGGCACCTCCGGCGACCGCACCGAACTGTTCGCCCATCCAGGCGAGACGCCGGTGCTGAACTTCTCGGCCCAGAGCGAGGACTCGGCCAACCGCGGGCTGGCCGTGGGCGGGTCGTTCTGGCACATCCGCGGCATCGTCGTCGAGCGCGCCGGCGACAACGGCATCCTGCTCGCGGGCAACAACAACATCATCGAGCGCACGGTGACGCGCTTCAACCGCGACTCGGGCCTGCAACTCTCGCGGCTGGTCGCCGGGGCGCCCGCGGACCAGTGGCCCTCGGGCAACCTCGTCGTGAGCTCGGTGTCGCACGACAACGCCGACTCCGACGGCGAGGACGCCGACGGCTTCGCCCCGAAGCTCACCGTCGGCCCCGGCAACGTCTTCCGCTACACGGTGTCCCACAACAACATCGACGACGGCTACGACCTGTTCACCAAGGACGACACCGGACCCATCGGCGCGGTGACCATCGAGGACTCCCTCGCCTACGACAACGGCACCCTGAGCGACGGCAGCCAGGCCGGCAACGGTGACCGCAACGGCTACAAGCTCGGCGGCGAGGACATCGGGGTCGACCACGTCATCCGGCGCAACATCGCCTACCAGAACGGCAAGCACGGGTTCACCTACAACCGCAACCTCGGCACGATGACGGTGTCGGGCAACGTCAGCATCGGCAACGAGGAACGCAACTTCAACTTCGACGGCGGCTCGTCGGTGTTCCGGAGCAACACCTCGTGCGACAGCGGATCGAACGACCGGATCATCGGTGACGCCGACGGCTCGAACCAGTTCTGGTCCGGCTCGAACGGGTCGCGCTGCTCGTCCTACAGCGGCTCGCTGAGCTGGTCGTTCGCCTCGGACGGCCGCCTCGTCGTGACCTTCGGCGGCAGGCAGGTGACGCCGTAACAACCATCCCCGTGGCCGGTACGACAGCCGTACCGGCCACGGGGCTCTCACCACCCGTCCGCGGCTTCCGGCACGTCACGGCTGACGGTCACCCCAGGGTGCTCCAGTCGCGCAGGGTCCCGGGACCGTCGACCACCGTGTCGGCGTAGGTTCCGTCGGCGACGCGGATCTTCATGTACTGGGTGCCGGAGAACACCCAGTAGTCGTTCCTCTTTCCCGGCACGGGCATCGCCGCGTCGATCCCGTGCCTGAACGCGGCGTGCTTGAAGAACGTGCCGGCCCACCCGTCGAGGCCCGACGGCCCGTTGGTGACCTCGCCGCCGGGTCCTTCGCCGTCCAGCCTGGTCCTGACGTACTGGTCGCCCGCGAACACCCAGTACTGCTTCGGGTCGTCCGGCGTGCGCACCACCGCGTCGATGCCGCCGTCAGGAAGGCCGCCGAAGGCGCTCTCCCAGTCGCGCAGCGGCCTCGGACCCGCCACCAGCGTGTCGGCGTACCCGTCCTCGGCGCCGGCGATCCGCATGCGGAGATACTGGCTGCCGGAGAAGACCCAGTACTCGTCGCGGGAGCCGGGGACGCGCAGCGTCGCGTCGATCCGGTCCCGGAAGCCCGGCAGGCTCCGGAACGTGTCTTTCCACGCGTCGAGTGACGAGGGCTCGGACAGGCGCTCGCGCACCGGGTAGCCCGAGGCCGACATGCGGGCCCTGATGTAGCGGTCACCGGAGAACATCCAGTAGTAGCCGGGGGCCTTGAGGCTGGGATCGTCAGGCATCGGCAGCACCGCGTCGGTGCGGGTCGGGTGGGTGGCGTTCGCCGTCCCCGCCGCGTCGGTGGGGGAGGCGTACGTGGTGGCCGGCGAGTTCGTGGCGGTCCCCTCCGCGCCGGCGCCGGCTTCCGAGCGGCTCATCAGCACACCCGCTCCGACGGCCGCAGCGACCAGGACGACCGCCGAAACCGCCGCCACGCCGAGCACCCGCCGGCGCGGAACGGCGCCGCCCATCGCAAAGTGCTGCGTGCCCGGCGCCGTCGCGGCAAGGGGCCGCAGCATCTCGCTCGCCTGCTCGACGGAGGGACGATCGGCCGGGTTCTTCCGCAGCAGTGCTTCGAGCGCGGGACGCAGCGGTCCCGCGCTTGCCGGGATATCCGGTTCGTCCCTGATGACGGCGTTCAGCACGCCGACGGGCTCCGGGCGGGCGAACGGGGAACGGCCGGACAGCAGCACGCACAGGGTGGCGCCCAGCGAGAACAGATCGCTGGGCGGCCCCACCGGCAGGCCGCTCACCCGTTCAGGGGCGATGTACTCGAACGACCCCACCACCGCGCCGCTCGCGGTGAGCGACTCGCTTCCGGCCAGCGCCGCGATGCCGAAGTCGCAGAGGACCACCCTGCCGTCGCGGCGCAGCAGGATGTTGCCCGGCTTGACGTCCCTGTGCAGCGCGCCGGCCGCGTGCACGGCATCGAGAGCCGACAGGAGTTGCAGGCCGATCCCGGCGACGGCGGCGGGATCCATCGGGCCGTTGGAAGCGACATGCTCCTTCAGGGAGGGCCCGTCCACGTACTCCATCACCAGCCACAACCGCTGATCGTGGTCCACCAGGTCGTGGATGTTGACGACGTTGGGGTGGGAGATGCGGGCGATGGCGTGCGCCTCCCTGCGCGCCCGGGCCGCATGCTCGGCGCCCTTCACGCCCGTGGCCCGGACATGCGTCTCCTTGACGGCGACGGTGCGGTCCAGGAGCCGGTCGGTCGCGCGCCACACGGTCCCCATGCCTCCGCTGCCGAGGCGATCCAGCAGCACGTACCGATCGGACAGCGCTAACGATGCACGGTTATCAGCCACACGACAAACCTACTGATCGTCCGTGTCTCCGGTGCGGATGATCAGAGATCCGTATCAGGCGGCATGCTTGACACGGAAACGTCGTCTCGCGCGCGGGCGGAAAGGCCCGAGCCAGCCTCATCCAGGGTGGAGAGCTCCCATAATGTCCACACCGAACGAGGGACGGGAGCACTCCGATGGGGCTGGGCATCAAGGTTCTTGGGCCGTTCGAGGTCACAGTCGACGGTGAGCCGCTGAAGCTGGCCGGGGAGCGCCGAATCGGGCTCCTGGCCCGTCTGGCCATGAACGCCGGGCACCCGGTCTCCACCGAACGGCTCCTCACCGACGTCTGGGGCGAGAGCACGGCGTCCACCGCCGGCAAACAGCTGCACATCGTGGTGTCGAAGCTGCGCGAGCTACTGGACGACGACGTCATCACGACCGTCCCCGGCGGCTACCGGCTGAACCTCGCCCCGGAGAACGTCGACGCCCACCTGTTCTCCCGCCTGGTCCGCCAGGCCAGGGAAGCCCGGGACCGGGGTGACGGCACGACGGCGGGCAGTCTGTTCCGGCAGGCCCTCGGCCTGTGGCGGGGCGCCGCGCTGACCGGCATGTCGGCCCCCTGGACGCAGATCGAGGCCGCCCGCCTGGACGAGGAGCGCCTCACGGCTCAGGAAGACCACGTCGACCTGCGCCTGGCCGCAGGCGAACACCAGGACGTGGCGGCCGAGCTCGCCGCCCACGTCAAGGCGCATCCCCTGCGGGAACGCCTCCGCGCTCAGCTGATGCTGGCGCTCTACCGGGCCTGCGGGCCGTCCGACGCGCTCGCGGCGTACCAGGAGGCCCGGCGCGTCACGGTCGATGAGCTGGGCGTCGAGCCGGGAGACACGCTGCGCCGGCTCCAGCAGGCGGTGCTGGCCAGGGACCCGGCGCTCGACCTCGCCGCCCAGCAGCCCGGCGCGCCGGGCGTCCCGGCCGAGCTGCCCGCCGACACGCGGGTCTTCACCGCCCGGGCCACCGAGATCGCCTGGCTCGACAAGGCGGTCGCCGACGCCGCCCCCGGCGCGCCGGCCATCGCCGCGATCGACGGCGCCGGCGGCATCGGCAAATCGGCCCTGGCAGTCCACGCCGCCCACGCCATCGCCCACCGCTTCACCGGCGGAGTCCTGTACGTCAACCTGAACGGCGCCACCGCCGGGCTCCAGCCGGTGCAGCCCATCGAAGCGCTCGGCCAGTTACTGCGCTCCCTGGGCCTGGACGGCTCAGCCGTGCCGGCCGACCTGGAGGAGGCCGCGGCCCGCTACCGTTCCCTCACGGCGAACCGCAACCTGCTCATCATCCTCGACAACGCCCGCAACGCCCAGCAGGTGCGGCCGCTCATCCCCGCCGGCGACGCCTGCGCGGTCATCATCACCAGCCGGCAGGCCATGGTCTCGCTCGACAACGCGAACCACCTCCACCTGACGGGGCTCGACCACGCCGACGCCACCGCCCTGCTCGCCCGCATCGCCGGCCCGGGCCGCGTCCAGGCCGAGCCGCACGCCGCCGAGCAGATCGTACGGCTGTGCGGCGGCCTCCCCCTGGCCGTCCGCATCGCGGCGGCACGCCTGGCCGCGCGCCCCGACTGGACGCTCTCCTACCTCGCGGACCGCCTCACCGACGCCACCCGCCGCCTGGACGCCCTCGAACACGCCGACCTGGCCGTCCGCGCCTGCATCGCCGTCAGCCACCACCACCTCCGCGAAGAGCCCGCCGGCCACGACGCCGCCCACCTGCTCACGTTCCTCGGCCTCCTCGACACCCCCACCTTCACCCCGGCCGCCACCGCCGCCCTGGTCGAGTGGCCGGAGCGCAGGGCGGAAGCCGCGCTCGACCGCCTCCTCGACGCCCGCATCCTCGAGCCCGCGGGGCACGGCGGCTGCCGGATGCACGATCTGGTCCGTCTCTACGCCCGCGAGCGGGCCGTCCTCGACATCCCCGCCCCCGAACGCGCCACCGCGGCCGGCCGCGGCCTCCAGCACTACCTGGCCACCGCCCAGACCGCCAGCCTGCTGCTCGATCCCGTCTCGGACGGGTCCATCAAGGCGTACCCGGCCGACGGGCGCGGCGCCGACCTCTCCACCGTCGAAGCAGCGATCGCATGGGTCGATAGAGAGCGGGACAACCTCCTCGCCGTCGCCCACCAGGCCGCCGCCGACACCGGCGCCCCCCGCACCGCGATCGGTCTCTCTCAGGCCGTCCACGGGCTCTTCTGGCGCAAGGGATGGCACACGGAACTCCCCGGGCTGTTGCGGAAGTCGCTGGACATCGCGGAGCGGCGTGGCGACTGGGTGGGCCTGGCCCTGGGGCACTCGAGCATCGGCTCGGTCTTCCAGGAGCAAGGGCACTTCGCGGCCTCGGTCCATCACCTGAAGGAAGCCCTCGCCTGCTGGGATCGTACGGACCAGCCCTCCTACAAGGCGGGGACGTACAACGACCTCGGCATCACCTACACCATGCTCCGGAGGTTCGACGACGCGCTGGCCGCCTTGGACAGCGGCCTCGCCCTGACCCGGGAGAGCGGCCGGCGCGACCACGAGGCGTCCGTCCGCAACAACCGCGTGCACGTCCTCTACCGGCAGCTGAGGTTCGAAGAAGCGATCGAGGAGGCTCGCCTGGTCCTGGATCTCTGGGCCGATCTGAAGATCCCGTCCGGGGAAGCGATAGGGCATGACACCTTCGCCGACGCCTGCCGGGCGGCGGGCCGGCTCACCGAGGCGGTCGGCCACTATCGGGAGGCCATCCGGCTCCAGCACGAGACCGGCCAGTGGCTCGGGGAGGCGGTGTCCTGCTGGTGGCTCGGCCAGACGCTGTACGACCTCGGCCGGCACGACGACGCGCGGGAGTCCTGGCAGCGGTCGTTGCGCCTTCTGGAGGACGCCTACCTCCTCGCGGCGGAGGAGGTCCGCCAGCTCCTCGCGCAGCCCGTGCCGGACGTGCCGCTGCCCATCAGCAACCAGCTGTGAGCCGCCGCCGGGTCAGGGCCCGCACAGCTCGGCGAAGCGCCGGGCGTCGACGTTGCCGCCCGAAATGACGACGCCGACCCGGCCGAGCGGCTGCTCCACGCGCCCCGCGAGCAGGGCCGCCAGGCCGCCGGCGCCGCTCGGCTCGACGACTATCTTCAGGCGTTCGAAGGCGAAGCGCATGGCCTGGCGGATCTCGTCGTCGGTGACCAGCGCGACGGCCTCGACCAGGCGCTGGTTGATCGAGAAGGTCAGCTCGCCCGGCGTCGGCACGGCCTGGCCGTCGGCGATGGTACGCGGCACGTCGATGGTGACGCGCCGGCCCGCCTCCAGGGAACGTTTGGTGTCGTCACCGGCCTCCGGCTCGACGCCGATCACGCGGATGCCCGGGTGCAGGCCCTTGGCGGCGGTGGCGCAACCGGCGATCAGCCCGCCGCCGCCCACCGGGGCGAGGAGCAGGTCGAGCCGCCCGGCGTCCTCCAGCAGTTCGAGGGCCGCCGTGCCCTGCCCCGCGATCACGTGCGGGTGGTCGTAGGGCGGGATCAGGGCCAGGCCCCGCTCGGCGGCGAGCTCCGCGCTGAGCGCGGTGCGGTCACCGGTGTAGCGGTCGTAGGTGACGATCTCGGCGCCGTAGCCGGCGCTCGCCTCCATCTTCGACGGCGGGGCGTCCTCGGGCATGAGCACCACCGCGGTGGTGCCGAGCTCCCTGGCGGCAAGGGCGACGGCCTGGGCGTGGTTGCCCGAGGAGTAGGCCGCGACGCCCTTGACCAGCTGCTCGCGCGGCAGGCGGGAGGCGGCGTTGTAGGCGCCGCGGAACTTGAACGCGCCCACGCGCTGGAAGTTCTCGCACTTCAGGAACACCTCGGCGCCCACCAGCCGATCCAGGGTCCGCGAACGCAGCACCGGGGTGCGGTGCGCGACGCCCTCGATCCTGGCCGCGGCGTCGCGGACGTCGTCCAGGGTGACCGGGGGAATGGACGTCATGCGGTGTCTCCCATCGAGATGTGGCGCGTCGGGCCGGTCGCCGGAGGCCTGACGTGAGGCTACGCCCTGCCCGCGCTTCGCGCCGCTCGATCAGCTCCCGGTCGCGGCGGCCGCCTCGGCGAGGAGCCGGGCGAGCTCGGCCGGCCTCGTCATCATGGGCCAGTGGCCCGAGTCGAGGTCGACGAGGTCGACGTGCTTGGCCCTGGCGAGCTCGGGCAGGTCGCCGGCGTCGAGCCACTCCCGAGCCTGGGCGGGGGTGTATTCAGGGCACACGAGGACGACCGGGACGTCCCACCGTCGTTCGTCCGTCAGCCGAACCACCCCCCTGGAAACTCCCTCGGGCACGGGGACCGCGGCGGCCGAGAAGCGCAGCCGCGCCTCCTCGTCGAGGTCGGCGGAGTCCGGCCCCTCGAACGGCCCCCAGCCGGGGAAGGGCATGACGCCGTCCTCGACCTCGAAGAAGTCGGCGTAACGGTCGCCGTCGGCGGCCGGGAAACCGCCGACGAGGACGACCTTGGCGACCTGCTCCGGCCGAGCGTCGACGGCCAGCCACGCCAGGGTGCAGGCGGCGGAATGACCCACCACCATCGGCCTTCCCTGCGCCGCGTCGACGGCCGCGAGCACCGCCGCCACCTGGTCGTCGAGCGTGGCCGAGGCGGATCCGTCGCCCTGGCCCGGGAGTGCGACCGGCACGGGGCGGTGACCGAGCGCCCTGAGCTCGGGCACGACCTCGTCCCACGCGGATCCGTCGAGCCACAGGCCGCCGATGAGCACGATGTCCATGTCAGTCCTCTTTCTCCAGTACGGACGTTCGCTGCAGCGACCTCACGATAGGACCGATTCCGGACGATGTACTTCCGGTTCCCACCGTGACCACCTAGTCTGCTCGTGTGCCGGCCGACCTCAGCCCAACCGCGCGCGCCCTGCGCACCCTCGAAACCCTCCAGGCCCGGCCCGGCGTGACGGCCGGCGAGCTCGCCGCCACCCTGGGAGTGACGGAGCGGGCCGCGCGCCGGTACGTCGGGATCCTCAGGGAGGCGGGCATCCCCGTCGAATCGGCCAGAGGCCCCTACGGCGGCTACCGGCTCGGGCGCGGGACGCGGCTGCCTCCGGTCGCCTTCACCGAGCCCGAGGCCCTGGGCCTGGTCATGGCGGTGCTCGACGGCCAACCGGCCGCCACCGACGTCGACGACCTCGTCGGCGCCGCCCTGAGCAAGGTCATCCGTGCGCTGCCCGAGAGCGTCGGCCGGCAGGCGGCGGCGCTGCGCGCGCACGCGTCGGCCGCGCCCGACCCGCGCTCCGCCCGCCCTGACCCGGCCACCACCGGCACGCTCGTCGCCGCCGCCGCGGGCCGGCGCCGCCTCGTGATCACCTACCGGAGCGAGTCCGGCAACGAGTGGGAGGCCGATGTCGATCCCTGGGCGGTCGTCGTCCGCCATGGGCGCTGGTATCTCCTGTGCCGCTCCCACCGCGCGGACGCGATCCGCACCTACCGGGTCGACCGCATCCACGCCGTCCGGCAGACCGCGTACACGTTCGAACCGCCCGGCGACCTCGACCCGGTCGCGGCGCTGGAGGAGAACCTGGGCACGGGATGGAAGTTCCCCACCCGCGTGGTGTTCGACGCCCCGCCCGCCGAGGTGGCGCCCTGGATCCGGCCGCCCATGGGACGCCTCGAACCGTCGGGCGACGGGTGCGTGCTCACCGGGAGCACCGGCAATCCGGCGATGTACGCGCAGGAGTGGCTGGCCTGCGTGCCGCTCGCCTTCCGGGTCGAGGGCGGGCCGGAGCTCCGGGCCGCGGTCGCGGCGCTCGCCTCGCGTTTCGCCGCCGCCGTGGCGGACCGCCCCTGACCCCGGCCCTCGCACCCCGTCACGCCGACCCGGCGACCCCGGGAAAGGCCCCGTCGGGACGGACGCCGTCGGGGCGGGCCCCGTCGGGGCGGGCGCCGTCGGGGCGGGCGCCGTCGGGGCGGGCGCCGTCGGGGCGGGTGGCGGAGAAGGTGGCGGCGGCACGTTCGTCAAGGGCGGCCAGTTGGGCGCGGACCTGGTCGGTGGTCGAGGGGTCGAGGTCGCCGAGGAGAAGGTGGGCGTGACGCCAGTGCTCGCGGGCGGCCGCGTGGTCGCCCGCGAGACGGTGGCAGGCGCCGAGGTGGGCGAGGGTACTGGCCTCGGCGTACGGGTCGCCGAGTGCCCGGAACAGGGCGAGCGCGCGGTGGTGGCAGGCGATCGCGGCGGCGGTGTCGCCCAGCCGGAGGTGGGCGTCGGCGAGGCACGACCACGTGTGGGCCTGGTAGGGCCGGTTGCCGAGCTCCTGGTGCAGGGCCAGGGCCTGCTCGCACAGCTCACGCGCCTGCCCGTGGTCTCCCAGGCGGCCGTGGTGGAGGCCGAGGTCGGTGAGCGCGATGGCCTGGCCTGAGCGGTCGCCCAGCCGGGCGAAGAGGTCGTGGGCGCGGCTGGCGGCATCGAGGGCGTCGGCGTCGCGGCCCTGGAGAGCATGGACGTGGCCGCGATAGTGGTGCGTCCACGCCTGGTGGGCCGGGTCGTCACCTGATCGTTCCAGTGCGGCGTCGAGGTTGCGGTGGGCGTCGTCGAAGCGGCCCAGGTCGGCCAGCGCGGCGGCCAGGTTGCGGCGCGCGCGGATCTCCTCCGCCCGGTCGCCCAGCCGCCGGGCGGCGGCCACGGCGGCCCGCTGGGTCTCGGCCCGGTCGTGCCAGCGCCCGCGCCGGTGCAGGTAGACGAACAACGCCCGGGCCAGATCGCAGACGTGCCGGTCGAGCCCCAGGCCGGCGGCGAGCTTCAGGACGGCGAGCAGGGCGGGGCGCTCGGCCGTGAGCCAGTGCATCGCCTCGTCAGACCCTTCGAAGCCGGTGACGGAGACACCGGGCAGGGGCGCTGCGGGAGGCTCGATCTCGACGGGCCCGTGGAGGCGCAGCGCGGCGGCGTACGCGGTGTGCGCGTAGTGGTCGGTGAGGCGGCGCAGCGCGGCGTCGCGGTCGTCGTCGCGGGCGAGGCAGAGCTCGGAGGCGTAGGCGCGCAGCAGGTCGTGGCACGAGTAGCGGCCGGGGGCGTGCTCGGCGAGCAGGCTGGCGCGGGTCAGCTCGGCCAGCGGCGCGTGTACGCGCGAGACCGGGACGCCCGCCAGGCTGGCGGCGGCGTCGATCGTGCAGCCAGGACCGGGATGCAGCCCGGCGACCAGCCGGAACAACCGCGCCGCCGCCTCGTCGCCGAGCGTCTCGTACGACCACGAGAAGATCGTTCGTACGTCGGCGGCACGGTCGAGCGCACCGAGGGCGTCCCGGAGCTCGCCGGCCAGCTCGCCGAGCGGATGCGCGGGGTGAATCGCGGCGCGGGCGGCGACGATGGCCAGCGCCAGCGGCAGCCCGGCACAGCGGCGGACGATGGTGCCGGCGGCCTCGGGATCGGCGGCGATCCGGTCATGGCCGAGCCGGCGGGCCAGCAACCGGCGGGCCTCGTCCGGCGGCAGCAGGCCGAGGGTGAGCGGATGGGCGCCGTACGTCATGACCAGCCCGGCGAGGTGGTCACGGCTCGTGACCAGCACCAGGCATCCCGGTGCGCCGGGCAGCAGCGGAGCGACCTGTGCGGCGTCGCGGGCGTTGTCCAGCACCACGAGCATGCGCCGCCCGGCCAGCAGGCTGCGGTAGAGCCCGGCCTGCGCGGCCGGTCCGTCCGGTATCCGGTGCGGCGGCACCTCCAGCGCGCCGAGGAACTCGCGGACGGCCGCCTCCGGTCGTACGGCCTCGCATGAGGGGTCGTAGCCGCGCAGGTCGGCGTAGAGCTGGCCGTCCGGGAACGCGCCGGCGGCCCGGTGCGCCCAGTGCACGGCGAGCGTGGTCTTCCCGACGCCGGCCGTGCCGGCGATCACGGCGATCAGCGCCGACCCGGACCTCGGCTCGTCCAGCGGGCCGAGCAGCGCGTCGAGGGCCGCCAGCTCGGGCTCCCGCCCGGCGAACCCGTCGAGGACGGCGGGCAGCTGCCTGGGCACCACGCGTCCGCTGGGCGCGGCTCTGCCCGCGAGCAGGTCGGCGTGGACCTGCCGCAGTTCGGGGCTGGGATCGGCGCCGAGCTCCGCGGCGAGCCGGCGCCGGATCGTCTCGTAGCGCTCCAGCGCCTCCGCGGGGCGGCCGGCCGCCTCCAGAGCGCGGAGCAGCCGCACCCAGAGGGATTCGCGCAGCGGGTGCCGCTCAGCCAGGTCGGCGGGCTCGGTCAGGTCGGGGCACGACCCGCCGGCGAGGTCCAGGTCGATCCGCCGCTCCCACGCGGTCAGGTACCGCTCCTGCAGCGCCGGCGCCACGGACTGCTCCAGCCAGTCCGAGCGGATCCCGTCGAAGGGGGTGCCGCGCCACAGGCCGAGCGCGGCGGCGACCCGCGACCGCTCGACCACCCGGTCGCGCGCCGCCGCGGCCTCGTCGAGCAGGCGGCCGAAGCGGAGCGCGTCCACGCGGTCAGGCTCGGCGGACAGCAGGTAGCCGCCCGGCCTGGCCACGATCAGCTGGCCCGCGGAGGTGCCCAGGGCGCGGCGCAACCGCTTGACGTTCGTACGGACGTTGGCCCGCGGGTCGCCGCGCTGGTCGGCGCCCCACACCGCGCTCGCCAGCCTGTCCACCGGGACGACCCGGCCCGCGGACAGCGCCAGCACGGCCAGCAGCGCCCGCAGCCGCCCGGCGGGCAGCTCGACCGGCCGTCCGGACACCGAGACGCGCAGCTGCCCGAGCAGCTCGACGGTCAACACGCGGATCGTTCCCTTCCTGGCGGCGGCGGGTTTCACCCGACTGACACAACACTGCCACCGCGTTCCGACAGGCTGGCGAGCGTCTCGTCCGAGGTGCCGCACCGAGGACCGGGCTTCACCAAGGAAGGAACTGTCATGAGCAAGGTCGTTTCGGGAATCTCGATGTCGTTGGACGGGTTCGTCACCGGGCCGAACGTCACCCGCGAGCAGCAGCTGGGAGACGGCGGCGAGGTCCTGCACAGGTGGCTGCACGAGCCGGACCCGCGCGACATCGAGCTGCTGGACGGGATGCGCGAGGGTGCCGGCGCGCTGCTGATGGGCCGGCTCTCCTACGACCTGGCCGAGGGCGACGGAGGGTGGGGGGACGGCGGCCCGGCCGGCCCGGCGCCGTGTTTCGTGCTCACCCACAACCCGCCGGCCCCGGAGACGGTCCGGGCGCCTTCGGTCTTCACCTTCGTCACCGACGGTGTCCACAGCGCCGTGGAGCGGGCGAAGGCGGTGGCCGGGGACAAGGTGGTCGCCGTGCACGGCGCGAGCGTCGCCCAGCAGTGCCTGGCCGCGGGCCTCATGGACGAGATCCAGATCCATCTGGCCCCCGTGCTGCTCGGCGGCGGCACCCGGCTGTTCGAGCATCTGGGCGGCCGGTTCCAGCTTGAGCACGTCGCGGTGATCGACAGCCCGAACGCCACCCACCTGCGCTACAGGGTGGTCCGCTAGCGCTGCCGCCGCTCCTGAGGTGACGGTTTCGTGCTCTACAGCCTGTAGAGTACGAATTCCGTTCGTGCGAAAGGTGGAAGCGTGCTGCGTTGGTTCCGGGTCGTGGCGGTGGCCGAGGCGTGCTCGTGGGCGGGCCTGCTGGTCGGGATGTTCTTCAAGCACGTGACCGCCACCGGCGAGCTCGGTGTGAAGGTGTTCGGGCCGATCCACGGGGCGATGTTCGTGTTGTACGCGCTCGGCGTGGTGCTTTCCGCCCGGGAGGCGGGCTGGAGCCGGGGCGCCGTGGTGCTGGGCCTGGTGTGCGCGGTGCCGCCGTTCACCTCGTTGTGGTTCGAACGCCGGATGGCGGCGCGCGCGGCGGTCGGCCAGGCGACCTGACGGGGCCGGTCGTCGGCGGCGCCGGGGAGCCGGTTCCCCCCACGAATAGGGCTGTCTTGAATATTTTTTCAACTTCGCCGATCTCGGCACCCCTGCGACAGGTCATGTGAAACGCGGCTCACACGACCCCGGACGATGCATATGGTGCTGAAGGCGGCTACAGTACGCTGCAACCATAGCGTCCTTGGAGCACCATCATGGCGAAGCGCATCGTTGAATCTTTTATCGACGACATCGACGGAAGTGAAGCCGAGGGAACCACCGCGTTCGCCCTCGACGGCACTAACTACGAGATCGACCTGTCCGGCGACAACAGGGAGAAGTTGGAGAAGGCTCTCGCGCCCTTCATCACCAAGGCGCGCGCGGTCCGCGCCGAGCGGACCCGCGGGCGGCGCGGAGCCGGCGGCGCGTCCCGGTCCATCAGCCGTGAGAAGTCCACCGAGATCAGGCGGTGGGCCAAGGCCCAGGGCCTCCCGGTGAGCGAGCGCGGCCGCATCGCCGCCACCATCGTGCAGCAGTACGAAGCGGCCCACTGACCGGGCGCGCCCGGACCCGGCTCCGCCCTATTGGAAACGGGGCCGCCGGCACGATCGAGCCGCGCGGGCGAGCACATCTCCATAAGTCGCGGGAATTGCGGCCGGAGCCGAGTTCATGGAGACCGGCCCGCGGCCGCCGGTGCAGAACAAAGGGAACTAGCGGTTACTGGCGCCGCTTTGAATAAAGGTTAATCTCGACCGTGCCGGCGGCTCTTCGCGTGGGCGAGGGCCGGGGCTCCTCGCCGACCCATGATGCCGGCGGCGCCGAGCCTCGACCTCCTTGTGACGGGACCGTGACGGGACCCAGTTCGCCGAAGCGGTTTCGGCCGGAGGGCGTTGGACCCTACCTTGGGGTGGATGACCCCGAGCACAACCGCTTCCCCCCTCGCAGCCCGTCTCTCCCCACGCTTTCAGGCATGACCATGGCACCGACTCCCCCGCATCAGCCGATCCGCATCCTGTTCGTCGGAGGCCACGGAAGGTCGGGCAGCACCCTGGTCTCCCGCGCGCTGGGCGCGGCCGAGGGCGCGACCTGCGTCGGCGAACTGCGTTACCTCTGGACGCAGGGCGTGACCAAGAACCAGCTCTGCGGATGCAGCAAGAAATTCCGCCGGTGCACGTTCTGGCAGGAGGTCGGCCAGGCCGCCTTCGGCGGCTGGCGGAACGTCGACGCCGCCGAGATGGCCAGGCTGCACCGCTCCGTCATGCGCATCAGGCACGTGCCGCGCTATGTCCTGCCCGGCGCCACGGGCGCCTTCGCCCAGCGCGTCCACCGGTACGCCGAGACCATGGCCGCCGTCTACCGGGGGATCGCCGAGGTCAGCGGGAGCCCGGTGATCGTCGACTCCTCCAAGTTCCCCACCTCGGCGCTGCTGCTGCGCCGGGTCTCCGGCATCGACCTGCGCATCGTCCAGCTCGTACGAGGCCCGCACGGCGTCGTCCACTCCTGGTCGCGCAAGGTCCAGCGCGCCGACAAGAACGGGCGGCTGATGGCCACCCACTCACCGGCGCAGACCGCCGCCGAGTGGCTGGCCTTCAACGCCGCCATCGAGTCGTTCCGCCTGACCAGCACCCCGTGGACGCTCCTGCGCTACGAGGACTTCGTGGCCCGGCCGCACCGTGAGCTGTCCAGGGTGCTGGAGTTCGCCGGGCTGCCGTCGGCCGGCACGCCGTTCCTCGGTGACGGCACGATCGACCTGCCCGCCGATCACAGCGTCGCGGGCAACCCGATGCGCATCCGTACGGGCGTGGTGCCGCTCCAGGCGGACGAGGAGTGGAGGTCGGCGATGCGCCCGGCCCGCCGCCGCCTGATCACGGCCTTCACCGCCCCGGGGATGTTGCGCTACGGCTACCCGCTGCGCTGACCCGGCGTGACCGGGCGCTCCGGCGAGCGGGGGGCGCGTGCCGGCCAACGGGAGCGCCCCGCGTCACGAGGACGCGAGGGCGGCCGCCGCACCGCGGGTGAGCGCCCGTCCCGCGTCACGAGGACGCGAGGGCGGCGATCGTGAAGCGGCGGTTGGCCAGGCTGGGGTTCTTGGCCCGCACCTGGTCGATCCGCTCGGCCGACAGGGTGCCCGACGCGAGACCCTCCGACTCGCCGGCCGACGCGACGATCGTGCCCATCGGGTCGATGATCATGCTCTGCCCGGTGCAGTTGGGGCCGGACTGACCCGACATGACCAGGTAGGACGTGTTCTCGATCGCGCGGGCGCGGGCCAGCGTGGTCCAGTGGTCCTCCTTGGCGGGGCCGACCACCCAGGCGGCGGGCACGATGACCGCGTTCGCGCCGGCGTCCACGAGCAGCCGGGCGATCTCGGGGAAGCGCAGGTCGTAGCAGGTCATCACCCCGAACGTGAGCCCGCCCATGCGGAAGGTCAGCGGCGTGAACTCCGCGGGCTGGATGCGGTCGGACTCCTTGTAGCCGAAGGCGTCGTAGAGGTGCACCTTGCGGTAGACGCCGATGCGGGCGCCGTCGGCGTCGAAGGCGACCACGGTGTTGGAGGAGCGGGGGTTGTCCGGCAGTTTCTCCGTCATGCCCGCGACGACCGCGATGCCGTGGCGCTTGGCCGCCTCACCGACGGCCGCCACGAACGTGCCGTCCAGCGACTCCACGGCGCCGCTGATGTCGGCGGTGACGTCGGGATTGGAGTACATCGCGTTCTCGGGAAGCACGACCAGGTCGGCCCCGTCGCCGGCGGCGCGCTCGATCAGCCCGCGCACCTTCTCGAGGTTCGACTCCTTGTCGGTGGTGGCGCCGAACTGCGCCACCGCGATCTTGATGCTCATCTGGACTCCTTGTAGAACGGCGGTCATGCGAAGTACTTGGCCGCGCCCGAGTAGTCGGAGATGCGGCCGCCCGCCGCGATCGCCTCCCGGGCGGGGATCTCGGCGTCCTCCTTCTTCTTCAGCACCGCCGCGATCTCCAGCGCCTCGGCCGGGTCGAGGATCGCCACCCCGTCGGAGTCGGCGAACACCACGTCACCCGGCGTGACCACGACGCCGCCGATCGACACCGGCACGTTGATGGACCCCTCGATGCCGGAGATCCGCGTGGTGTGGGCGGCGATGCCCCGCGAGTACGCGGGGAAACCGTATCCGGCCATCTCCTCGATGTCGTTGATCCGCCCGTCGATGACGGCGCCCACGGCTCCCCTGGTCTTGGCCGTGAACGACACCAGCCCACCGAAACACGACCGCTGCTCGTCGCCGCTCTGCTCGACGACGAGGACGTCACCGGGCCGCAGGTCGTCGACCGCGACGTGCACGGCGGTCGAGTCGAGATGCGGCAGGCGCACGGTGACGGCGGTGCCGACGAACTTCAGCGGCCGCGCGTTGGGCGTCAGCCCCCGGGGAAAGCCATGATCACGCAGGTGGCCGAGGGTCGAGGTGCAGACCTGGCTCAGGGCCTCGGCGATCCGGGGATCGATCGAGGGGGCGGACGGATGACGGACGAACATGAAACAACTCCCGATAACTGATATCTGCTGAGGTCCTAGCGGAGGACCCTCTTCAGGCCGGCCGCCCGTTCGATGATCACCATGAACAACACGCTGATGGCGATCAGCACGACCGACAGCGCCGCGATCTGCGGATCTGTCCTGCTCTCCACGTAGTGGAAGATCTCGACGGGCAGGGTGGTGGCCTGCGGGCCGACGACGAAGAGGGAGATCACCGCCTCGTCGAAGGAGATGAGGAAGGCGATCACGCCGCCGGCCAGCACCCCTGGGGCGATGAGCGGCAGGGTCACGCGGGTGAACGTGCGCCAGGGGGACGCTCCGAGAGTGCGGGCGGCCTCCTCGCAGGACCGGTTCATGGTCATCAGACTCATGGAGGTGGTCCTGACGACGTAGGGCACCGTGATGGCCAGGTGGGCCACGATGAGCCCGCCGTACGTGCCGGTGATCTTGAGGGGGGCGAGGACCAGCAGGAGCGCGAGCCCGAGGACGATCGCCGGCACCATCAGCGGTGACAGGAAAAATCCGGACATGGCCTCGCGGAACCGGAACTCGTGCCTCGTCAGCGCCACCGCGACGGGCACCCCGATCAGCAGCGCCAGCAACGCCACTCCCACACCCACCACGGCGCTCACCTGGAACCCGTGGATGAACTCCGCGTTCTGGGCCAGGCGCTCGTACCACTGGAAGGTGAAGCCCTGCGGCGGGAACGACATCGTCGACTGCGCGTCGAACGAGATGATCACCACCATGAGGATGGGCGCCAGGAGGAACAGGTACAGCAGGGTCACGACCGCCCTGGTCGGCCAGCCCTTGAGCTTGGATGTCACGCCGCCCCCCTACTGGGCCTCGATGCGCCGCAGCGCCCGCTGGTAGATGACGATGACGACGGCGAAGAGCGCGAGCAGGATGAACGCGATCGCCGCGGCGAACGGCCAGTTGAGCGTCGCCGTCGCCTGGTCGTAGATCTCGGTCGCCAGGTAGAAGACCTTCCCGCCGCCCACCAGGCGCGGCGTGACGAACGAGCTGATCGTCAGCACGAACACCAGCAGCGCCCCGGTCAGCACGCCCGGCATGCTGAGCGGCCACACGATCCGCCAGAAGGTGCGCCAGCGGTTGGCTCCGAGGCTCTGCGCCGCGTGCTCCAGCTCCGGGTTGAACCGGCCGAAGCCCGCGAGCAGGCAGAGGATCATGTACGGCATCATGATCTCGACGAGCGCGATGTAGACGCCGAGCCGGTTGTTGATCAGCGCGAGCGGCTGGTCCACCAGGCCCGCGCCCATGAGCGCCTGGTTCACCACACCCTGGTTGCCGAGCAGCACGAGCCAGCCGTACGTACGGACGACCGAGCTCGTCAGCAGCGGCGCCACGGCCAGCGCGACCAGGATGCCCTTGAATTTCGACTCGGTCCTGACCAGGAACAACGCGATCGGGTACGACACCAGGATCGTCAGCGCCGTGACGCCGAGGCCCAGCAGCGTGGTCTCCCACGCCATGTCCCAGTAGTAGGAGTCCCCGACGAACTGCGCGTACGAGTCGAGGGTGAACGTCTCCTCGATGAACCCGGTGGAGTCCCCGCGGTTGAAGCTCATCCGCAGGAGCCAGGCCAGCGGCAGGACGAAGGAGACGGCCAGGCCGATCAGCCCCGGCACCGTCAGGCCCAGCACGGTCAGCCGGGCGGAGCGGGTCTTCGCACTCATGTCAGTACCAGGGCGTCCTCGGCCTGCCAGGACAGCCGGACGGTCGCGCCGCGCTCCAGGCGC
Organism: Nonomuraea sp. B1E8; assembly: GCF_039871515.1. NCBI lineage: Bacteria > Bacillati > Actinomycetota > Actinomycetes > Streptosporangiales > Streptosporangiaceae > Nonomuraea > Nonomuraea sp. B1E8. Next base: position 308,847 of record NZ_JBDPLS010000005.1, read on the forward strand.
TCCGCCGCGCCGGCCACGGACTGGACGGACACGGTGTCGTCCCCGACCCGCACGCCGTACTCGATGGAGTCGCCCACGTAGACGACCGTCTCGACCGTGCCGTGGGCGTCGTCGGCGGCCGCCTTGCTCAGCTGCAGACGGTGCGGGCGGACCAGCACCGTCGCGGGCCCCTTCGCGCCGTGGTCGTCGACGGCCCGCAGCCGCCCCAGCCCGGCCACGTCGAGCTCGGCGACGCCGTTCGCGGTGTGCGTGATCTCGGCCTCGAAGAGGTTGGCGCGGCCGATGAAGTTGGCGACGAACCGGTTGGCGGGGTGCTCGTAGATCTGCTCGGGCGTGCCGACCTGCTCGATGACGCCCTCCGACATGACGACGATGCGGTCGGACACGGCCAGCGCCTCGTCCTGGTCGTGGGTGACGAAGACGGTGGTGATGCCCAGCTTGCGCTGGATCGAGCGGATCTCCTCGCGCATGGTGTCGCGCAGTTTGGCGTCCAGGTTGGACAGCGGCTCGTCGAGCAGCAGCACCGACGGCTCGATGACCAGGGCGCGGGCGAGCGCGACCCGCTGCTGCTGGCCGCCGGAGAGCTGCTTGATGCGGCGGCCGCTCAGGTGACCCAGCCTGACCAGGTCGAGCGCCTCCTCGACCCGCCGTTTGGCCTCCACCTTGGAGGTGCGGCGCATCTCCAGGCCGAAGGCGACGTTGCGGGCGACGTTCAGGTGGGGGAAGAGCGCGTAGTTCTGGAAGACCAGGCCCATGCCGCGCTGGTGGACGGGGGTCCTGGTCAGTTCCTTGCCGTCCAGGTGGATGCGGCCCGAGGTCGCCTCGACGAGACCGGCGATCATGCGCAGGGTCGTCGTCTTACCGCACCCGGAAGGGCCCAGCAGGGAGACGAACTCGCCCTGGTCGATGCCGAGGGTGAAGTCCGCGACGCTGGGGCGCTCCGTCCCCGGATATTTCTTGACGATCCCGTCGAGCTGGAGGAAGGACATCGTGCCGCCTCAGCTCGCCAGGATCTCTCGGCGCCACAACTGCGTCCACTTCTCGCGGTTGGCGGCCACCTGTGTCCAGTCGACCTGCAGGATCTCGGCGGACTTCGCCGGGTCGAGCGAGGTTCGCTCCAGCGCCTTCTCGCTCGGCTTGGCCTTGGTGTTGGTGGGCGCGTAGAACATGGCCTCGGTGAAGGCCTCCTGCGACTCGGGGCTGAGCGTGTAGTTGATGAACGTCTGCGCGGCGGCCGGGGACGGCGAGTCCTTCACCAGGTTGATGGTGTTGATCTGGAAGATGGTCTGCTCGTCCACGATGGCGACTTTCAGCTTGCCGTTGCTCTCGTCGGCGTAGTACTGGCCGCGCGCGTTCCAGCCGACGGCCAGCGCCGCGGTCCCCGACTGCACGAGCGTGTACGAGTCGGGCTGCGGCGCCCAGGTCTGCACGTTCGGCGCCAGCTGCTTGAGCCGGGCGATGCCCTGGTCGACGGACTTGGTGTAGTCGCCGCCCGCCTTGGCGTTCTCGATGAGCATGAGGCCGGTGCCCTGGATGTCGGGCTGGGCCGGCACCACGACCTTGCCCTTGTACTTGGGGTCCCACAGGGCGTTCCACGACGTGGGGGCCGGGGTGACGGAGTCGTTGTAGAGCAGGACGAGGCTGTCGAACGTCAGCGCCGGGCCGAAGTTGCCCTCGACCTTGCCCTTGGGGTCGATGTCCTTCATGTTCGGCACCTTGGCCGGGTCGAGCGGCTGGAACACCTCGGACTTGTTGCCGGTGCCGGCGGTGGAGATGTCCATGATGGAGATGTCGGTGTCCGGACTGTTTCTCGCGGCGCGCAGTGATGCCAGGTTCTCGGCGGAGTTGGCCGAGCCTACGAAGTTGACCTTGATCTTCGGGTATTTCTTCTGGAACGGCTCGATGACGGACTTCTTGAAGACGTCCTCGAAGATTCCCGAATATCCCTTGACGGTGATGGTTCCTGCGTCGGGCGCGTCGTTGGTGGGGGTGCTGGAACTACCGGAACAGCCCGCCACCGTGGCCAGAGCTATGGTGAGCAGCCCGCAGGCCAACGGCTTCAACTTCATGGTGGTTCTCCTTGCGACGACCGGGCCGGCGGCGGGGGGATCAGGGGGTCGAGCTGCTGCAGCGCCATCTGCCGTGCGTACGACTTGTCGATGTGCTGCCGCACCAGCGTCTCTGACCTGTCCGGATCCTTGTCCTTGAGCGCGGCCGCGATCGCCCGGTGGTCCTCGTTGGTGTTCTCCATGCCGAGCGTGCTGTGGGCCAGATACCAGATCCGCAGAGATCCGCAGTTGAGCCGGTTCACCGCTTCGGCCAGGAACGGATTGTCGGTCGACTTCGCGATCTCGAGGTGGAACTGGTGGTCGTACTCGATGGCCCCGTACGGCTGGCCGGCCGCGATCTCGTCGTCGATGCGATCGCAGATCCGTTCCAGCTCGTCGAGTTGCGCTGGGGTGGCGCGCCTGGCCGCCAGCCGCGCCACCGGCTCCTCCAGGAGGTGGCGCGACTCGTACAGCCTGGACAGATCCCTGACCCGGATCCCGCGCACATAAGGGGTGCGGTGCGGCGGGTAGTTGATGAACTGCTCGTCGGCCAGCTTTTTGAGCGCCTCCCTGATGGGGGTGCGCCCGAACCCGTAGCGGGTCGAGAGCATCGCGTCGTCCAGGGGCAGGTCCTCGACGAGGTCGCCCGTGACGATCGCCCTTCGCAGAACGTGGTACGCCTGCTCAGTCTTTGTCCGTCCGGTCAAGGTCATCCGTATACCCTCGATATATTTGAAGTACAAGGAAAGTACGAGACGGTGCACGCCCAGGTCAAGACCCTGAGCTCATTTACCGTGATCGGTCATCGACGGACCGTCAGCGCAGGATGCCTTCGTGCAGGGCGCGCAGCACGGCGTTGGTGCGATCGCGGGCGTCGAGCTTGAGCAGGATCGTGGACACGTAGTTCTTCACCGTGCCCTCGGCCAGGAACAACGCCCTGGCGATCTCCCGGTTGGCGTAGCCCTCGGCCACGAGCCGCAACACTTCGAGCTCGCGCTCGGTGAGCTCCTGCACCGGTGCCGCGTCGCCACCGGCCGGTGGGGGGCCGGAGCGGATCGCGCGCAGCAGCCGGTCGGTGATCGACGGCGCGACGAGCGTGCCGCCGTCGGCCAGGGTGCGCACCGCCCTGGTCAGCTGCTCCAAGGTCACGTCCTTGAGCAGGTAGCCGCGCGCGCCCGCCCGGAGCGCCTGCAGCACGAGCGTGTCGTCGTTGAAGGTCGTCAGCACGAGGACCGGCGTCCCGATGCCGCGCTCACGCAGGCGTTCAAGCGCCCAGATCCCGTCGTAGCGCGGCATTCTCAGGTCCAGCAGCACCACGTCCGGCCTGGTCGCCGCGATGACCTCGATCGCCGCCCGCCCGTCGTCGGCCTCGCCGGCCACCTCGACGTCGGCGACCTCCAGCAGGCTGCGGATCCCCTGACGGACGAGCGTCTGGTCGTCGACCACCACGACCCGGGTCACGACGCCGGCACCTGAGCCGTGACCCGGAACCCGCTCCGGCCGTCGACGCTGACCTCGCCGCCGAGCGCCTCGAACCGCTCGGCCAGCCCGCGCAGCCCGTTGCCGAGCACCGGATCGGCCGCGCCACGGCCGTCGTCCACCGCGGTCAGCCGCACCGCGTCGCCGTCGGACGCGACCTCGATCCACAGTTCGCGGGCGCCGGCATGCCTGATCGTGTTGGTGACGATCTCCTGCACGGCTCGTACGAGCGCCACGACCTGCTCCTCGCCTGCCCGCACGTCGGGCGCGACCTCGATCGACACCTCGAGGCCGGGCAGGTCGCGCACGACCTGCCGCAGGGCCTCCGTGAGGTCGGACGACTCGGTGCGCAGCCGGCCGACGGTGGCGCGTACGTCGCCCAGCAGGTCGCGCGCCACCCGGTTGGCCCGCTCGACGTGCTCCCTGGCCCGCTCCCCGTCGCGGTGACGCGCCGCCTCCAGCTCCAGGGTGAGCACGGTGAGCTGGTGGCCGATGAGGTCGTGCAGATCGCGGGAGATCCGGAGCCGCTCGGCGGTGCGCGCCGACTCCGACAACAACACGCTCGCCGCCTGGAGCCCGACGTGCGCCTCGGCCAGCTCGCGCCGCATGTGCTGCTCCCGCATGGTCACCAGCGAGCTCAGCAGCGTCGCCGCCTGGATGAGCACGTAGAAGCCGATGCCGAGGGCCACCTCCGCGGCGTCCATGCCGCGCCAGGCCGCGGACAGGACGAGCACCACGGTGTTGAGCCCCACCACGACGAAGCCGGCCCACGGGGGCACGACGTGGACGCTCATCGCGGCGACGATCACCAGCAGGATCGGCAGGAGGCTCCATTGCTCCGCGGACACCACCACGGCCCACGCCGCCACGACCGCCGCCGCGAACGCCGCGTAGCGGACCCACCGCTGACGGCCCGAGCCGCCGGCGACGAGAACGGCCGCGATGAACACCACGAACAACGTGATCCACAGGGCCCGGGGAATGACCGCCTCGGCCGCGCCGGTCAGGACCGGACCGCCGGCCACGACCGACACGACGAACATCGCCAGGCCCGACCACTCCTCCGGCCCGAGTCGACGCATGGCCTCACCCTAACGCGGGCCCGGCGCCGTCCTCGGGTGCCGAAAGTCATGCGCGCACGCCCTGACCTTCGGCACAGGCGCGCGCCCGCCGGGCCCGCCTAACGTCGCCGCATGGAAGAGACGGACACGACGGTGGAGGCCGCGAACCTCCGCAAACGCTACGGCGACACGGTGGCGGTCGACGATGTGAGCCTGCGCGTCGGGACGGGCGAGATCCTCGGCATCCTCGGCGGCAACGGGGCCGGCAAGACCACCACGGTGGAGATGATCGCCGGGCTGCGGACGCCCGACAGCGGGCGTGTCCGCGTGCTCGGCCTCGATCCGGGGCGCGACCGCGCGAGGCTCCGCCAGGTGCTGGGGGTCCAGCTCCAGGAGGCCCAGCTCCACCACGCGCTGACGGTCGCCGAGCTCATCGGCTTGTTCCACAGTTTCTACCCGCATCCGCGACCCGTCGAGGAGGTCCTGGAGCTCGTCGGGCTGACCGACCGGCGTACGACCCGCTTTGAGAAGCTCTCCGGGGGCCAGCAGCAGCGGCTCTCCATCGCCGTGGCCCTCGTCGGGCGGCCCCGCGTCGTGATCCTCGACGAGCTCACGACCGGGCTGGACCCGCGTACGCGCCGGCGGATGTGGGCCGCGGTCGAGCGGCTGCGCGACGAGCGGGTCACGGTCCTGCTCGTGAGTCACGCGATGGAGGAGGTGGAGCGGCTCTGCGATCGGGTGGCCCTCCTCGACGCCGGCCGCCTCGTGGCGCTCGACACGCCCGCCGGGCTGGTCGCCAGGACGGGAGCCGCGAACCTCGACGACGCGTTCGTCGCCCTTTCCGGATCGCGGCCGGAGGAGATCTCATGACCGTCGGCGACGCGTTCGTCTCCCATTTCGCATCACGGCCGGAGGGAACCTCATGAACGCCGACGCCCGCCGTCCCGGCCTCGGGTCGTGGCTGACGCTCATCCGGTGCGAGGCCAAGATGGTCGTCCGCGACACGGCCGGGCTCGTCGTGCCCATCGGGCTGCCCCTGCTGATCCTCGTGATGAACGCCTCGTCGGCCGGCGGCGAGGTGGTGGTCAACGGCCGCACGGTGCTGGACCTGTACGTGCTGCCCCTGGTGCTGGCCATCGTCATCGCCACCATCGGCGTCGTCAACATGCCCAGCTTCCTGGCGTACTACCGGCGTGCCGGGATCCTGCGCCGCCTGTCGGTCACGCCGGCCTCGCCGGCCATGGTGCTGATCGCCCAGGCGGCGGTGAGCGCGCTGCAGACGATCATCGGCATCGGGGTGGCGCTCGCCGTGGCCGTGCTCGTCTTCGACGCCAACCTCCCCCTGCGTCCCGTCACGGCAATCGGCCTCCTGCTGCTCGCGACCGCGGCGATGTACGCGGCCGGCATGATCGTGGCCGCCGTCGCCCCGACGCCGAACTCGGCCGTGGCGATCGGGCTCGTCGCCTTCTTCGCCCTCGGCGCCCTCGGCGGGCTGTTCGGCAGCCGGGAGGCCCTTCCCGAGACGCTGGCCATGGTGGGCGAGTGGCTGCCGTTCGGCGCCACCGTCGAGGTCCTGTCGAACGCCTGGGCGGGCACCCCGATCGAGCCCCTCCATCTGATGAGCCTGTCCGTGACGGTCCTCGTCGGCGGCGCCGTCTCGGCCGCGTTCTTCCGGTGGGACTGACCGGCATCGCGCAGAGGACAAAAGCCCGAGAGCTGGCCTTATGTCCAATGTGGGGCTTAGGATCGGTCACCGATGGTTGCACCAAGAGCGCGGCTCTCGCGGTTGCTCGACGACCTCGGACGCATGTTGCTCGACCTCATAGCGTCTCCCGGGGATCTGGACGGCGAACTGACGGGTGTGGCGATCCACGGCCCGGGCGACGAACTGACCGTCGAACCGGGCGAGCTGGTGCTCGGCGTGGGCCTGCACGACAACGACGCGATCGCCGGGCTCCTGCGCCGCCTCGGCGAGCGCCGTGCGGTGGGGCTCGTCGTCAAGCACCCGGTGACCGCGGACGCCTCCGTCGTCGCGGCGGTGCGGGACAGCGGCGTGGCGCTGTTCGGGCTCAACCGCGCCGCCTCGTGGTCGCACGTGGCCGCCATGCTCAGGGCACTGCCGCTGGCCACGACCGACCTCACCGGCGGGGCGGACCTGCTCGCCGGAGCGCCGGCCGGTGACCTGTTCGCCCTCGCGAACGCGGTGGGGTCGCTGCTCGACGCGCCGGTGACGATCGAGGACCGCGCGTCACGCGTGCTGGCCTTCTCCGGGCACCAGCACTGCGCCGACCAGGGCCGGGTCGAGACCATCCTCGGCCGGCAGGTCCCCGACCGCTACACGCAACTGCTCGAACAGCGGGGTGCGTTCCGCGAGCTCTCCAAGGGCACCCCGGTCTACGTCGAGCCCCTCGCCGAGGACATGCTGCCGCGGGTCGCCATCGTTGTCAGGGCCGGGGACGAGGTGCTCGGCTCGATGTGGGCCGTGGTCAGGGAGCCGCTGTCCGAGGCGCGTGCGGCGGCCTTCGCCGACTCGGCCAAGATCGTGGCGCTGCACATGTTGCGGGCCAGGGCGGGCGCCGACGTCGGGCGCCGGCTCAGCGCCGACCTGGTGGCCATGGTGCTGGAGGGCGGGCCCGGAGCTCCCGAGGCGGCCAACCGCCTCGGGCTCACCGACGGCCGGCTCTGCGTGATGGCCGCGCAGGTCGTCACGGGCGACGCCGCGGACACCGAGGCGGCCATGCAACGGCTGCGCGACGCCCTCGCCCTGCACTTCTCGGCGGTGCACCCGCGTTCGGCCGCGGCGCTGCTCGGCGGGACCACCTACGTCGTGCTGCCCGTCGGCGCGAGCGGCGACCGCGACGGCACGGCGTCCGTGGTCCGGCTGGCGGTGGACTTCCTCGCCCGGGTGGGGGCGCGTACGGACGCCGTCATCGGGGTCGGGCGGGCCACCATGTCACTCGCCGAGGTGACCCACTCCCGCCGCGAGGCCGACCGGGCGCTGCGGGTGTTGCAGACCGACCGCCGCGGCAGGCGGATCGCCCGCTACAGCGACGTCCAGGTGGAGTCGCTGCTGCTGCGCCTGGCCGATCTCGTCGCCGAGGACGGCGAGCTCCACCTCGGCTCGCTCGGAGCGCTGGTGGACTACGACGCCGAGCACGAGAGCGGCTTCGTCGACACCCTGTCGGCCTACCTCGACGCCTTCGGCAACGTCGCGGAGGCGGCTGCCGCGATGCACCTGCACCCCAACTCGTTCCGGTACAGGCTGCGCCGCGTCTGCGAGATCACCGGCCTCGACCTCGCCGACGCCGACGCGCGGCTCGCCGCGACGTTGCAACTGCGGCTCTACCGCGTCGCCAGGGACCGGGGCGTGGTCAAGGAGACGGGATCCGCCCGGTCCCGGTGGTGACCCGTCATGACTCGCCCAGCAGGCCCCACTGCTCGGTGTTGTAGGTGGGGAACCCCAGGCTGTTGTCGCGGACGTTGCCGAGCTTCGCGCTGTAGGCGAGGAACGACCTGTTCTGGTAGAGCGGCAGGATCGCATAGTCCGACGAGACGATCTTGTCGGCCTCCTGCAGCTTCACCGTCGCCGCCTGCGCGTCGGCGGCCGAGAGAGCCTCGTTCAGCAGCCGGTCGACCTTGGGGTTGCCGTAGTTGTTGAGGTTGAACCGGCAGAACGTCTGGTCCTCGGGGCAGCTCAGGTAGTAGGGGATGTTGCTGGTCGCCGCGAACGGCGACTGCGACACGGTGGCGACCGTCATCGCCCAGTTCCCCTCCTGCACGGCCTCGATCGTGTTGGCGACGGTGGCGACCTGAACGTCCAGACCCAGCGGCGCGAGAGCCGCCTTGACCAGCTGGGCCTCGCTGGCGCGCAGCTGGTCGCCCGCCTGGACCACGATGCGCAGCGGGGGCACGGCCTTGCCGTCCGGGTCGGCGAGCTTCGACCCGACGCCGGTGTACCCCGCGTCGGTCAGGGTCTTCTTCGCCTTCTCGACGTCGCCGATGCCGTACTCGAGCTGGCTGACCACGTCGGAGTAGCCGGGCGCGCCGCCGATGAACATGTGGCTCAGCAGGGGTTCCGCGGTGTCGTCGAACTGCCCGATCGTCTTGTCGATCACGTCCTGGACGCGGATCGCCTGGAAGATCGACTTGCGCAGGGCGACGTCCTGGAGGGCGCGGGCGTTGAGGTTCAGCCACAGCTTGTGGACAGACGCACCCGGCGTCACCTGGTAGCGGACCCCGGGCAGCTCCTCGACCTGCTGGACGATGTCGACCTGCGGGTTCGGGTAGATGACGTCGACCTCCCCGTTCGCCAGCGAGGTCGGCTGCTGCGCGACGTCCGTGATGAGCCTGAAGACCAGCTTGTCCAGGTTCGGCGGCGGGCCGAACCACTTCTCGTTGCGGACCATCACCACGGAACCGTCGGAGGTGTACTCCTCGATCCGGAACGGGCCCGCCGAGAACTTCGGCACGGACTTGGCGAAGCCCTCGTTGAAGCTCTTCGCCAGGCCCGCGGCGGTGTCGGTCGGCCCGTACGTCTCGGCGACGTGGGCCGGCAGGAACGGCGAGAACAGCGCCTGCCAGTCGACGTACGGCTTGTCGAACACGACGGTGACGGTCCGCCCGCCGTCCGAGCCCTTCACCGACTTGATCCGGTCGTAGCCGGCCGTGTTGGACGCCTGGCACTTGGGGCACTCGCGCGGGTCGAGGGCACGCCAGGTGTAGATGAAGTCGTCCGCCGAGATCGGCCGGCCGTCGGACCAGACCGCCTTGGGGTCGATCGTGTACTTGATCGTCTGCGGTGAGTCGCCGACCTTCTCCGCGCTCGTCACGAGGGTCTCGTTGCGGATCGGCGTACCGTCCGGCTTGATCATGAAGGCGCCGGGCATCAGCACGCTCGAGATGTCGAGCACCGAGTACGTCGCGCCGGCGGAGTTCAGCACGTTCCAGTTCGAGATCGGATAGGTGATGGTGTAGGTCGCCGTCCCGCCCTTGGCGACCTTCGCGGTGTTGGCCGTGTTCACGTCGCCGGCGACGCGACCGTCGCCGGCCGTCGTGCCGCCTCCGCCCGCGCAGGCAGCGAGCAGCAGTGCCACGGCGCTCGTCGTCAGGGCCAGGGAGTGCTTCCCGCGGTAAGCCATGGTCTGCTCCAGATGCAGAGAAGGGTCAGGGACGCTCGCCGCGCAGCTGCGCGACGGCGTTGGCCGCCGCCCAGCCGATCAGCGCGTCGAGGTGGGGAGCGTTGGGTGACGGGTCGTCGGCACGGGTGAAGACGCCCACGGCGTACCTGCCGCCGTCGGCGAACTCGACCACGCCGACCTCGTTGCGGACCAGCGGGAGGGTGCCCGTCTTGCCGCTGACCACGATGTCGTCTCCGGGGAACCCGCTGGTCAGCCGGTGTGGCCAGACCTGGTCGCCCATCCAGCCGCGGACCAGCGCGCAGGCCTCGGGCGCGGCCGCCTCGTCGCGCCAGATCCCGGCCAGCAGCCGGGTGATCTCCTCGGGCGTCGTCCGGCAGGTCTCCTCGGGCACCAGCGCCCGCAGCGCCTGGAGGCGTTCCAGCGGCACCTCGGCCAGTTCCCGCTCGTCGTCGCGGTAGCTGATCCCGAGGTCCTCCTCCAGGGAGGCCAGGATCTCCGCGCAGTTCTGCGGCACGGCCGTCGCGGTGAGACCGAGCTCGGCGAGCAGCGCCGCCACGCGGTCCTTGCCGACCCGGTCGATGACGAGGTCGGTGGCGACGTTGTCGCTGATCACGATCATCAGCTGGGCGAGGTCCCGGTACGAGATGACGGTGTGGTCGCGCTGCACCGACAGGCCGTACGGCGACGGCACCCCGCCCGGCGGCACGGTGATCCGCTCGCAGAGATCGATCTCGCCGGCCACCGACTGGCGGGCCAGTTCGAGGGCGACCGGCACCTTGAGCACCGAGGCGGTGACGACAGGGGTGCTCTCCCCGACGCCCACCGACCTGCCGGTCGCCAGGTCGCGCGCGTGCAGCCAGATGTCGGCGCCGAGCTCGCGCGCGTGGTCGCGGATCTGGCCGGGGGTCGCCACCCTGGCGGTGCTCCGCGGCCGGAGGCGGGTCACGGCGCCGCGCACGTGGTCGACGGCGATCCTGGCCACCGTGCCGACGCAGGCGTCCGCGACGGGGATGCGGTATTCGCAGGAGTCGGTCCGTACGAAGACGGCGACGGCGTACGTGCGGCCGCCGGTCTCGACGACACCGGCCTCGTTGCGCCAGAAGCGCAGGGTGCCCGTCTTGGCGCTCACCCGCGCGTCCGGCTCGGTGAACCCGGAGCGCAGGCGGTGCGGCCAGGCCTGCAGGCTGAGGATGCGGCGCATCTCGGCGCACTGCTCGGCAGGCGCCGCCTCGTCGTTCCAGATGGCGGCGAGCAGCCGGGTGATCTCGCGGGGGGTGCCTGCCTGCAGGGACCGCTCCGGGTCCACCGCGCGGGCGGCGCGCCACACCTCGGGGCCGGCCTGCTCGTCCGGCACGTCCTCGTAGATGCTCTGGTAGATGTCGTCGCAGGTGCCGTCGACCCGGGTCGCGGTCAGGCCGAGCCCGCGCAGGGTGGCGTTGATCGCCTCGGTGCCGAGCAGGTCGACGAGCAGGTCCGTGGCCGCGTTGTCGCTGACGCTCATCATCCAGTACGCGAGGTCGCGCAGCGAGAGCTCGATCGGGTCGGCCATCACGGACAACCCGGTCGGTCCCGCCGAGCGCCCCTCGACGGGGACGTCGATCCGTTCCGCGGGGTCGAGCCGACCGTCGCCGAACCGCCGGAACAACTCCACCAGCACCGGGATCTTGAAGACGCTCGCGAGCACCACGAGCCCGTCCTCGCCGTACCCGATCTCCTCGCCGCTGTCGAGATCGACGGCGTGCGCCCAGGCCCGCGCGCCGACCGCGTCGAGGACCTGCTCCACCTGCTCTTTCACGCGTTTCTCCTGTCGTCTCAGCGCCGGCGGCGCAGGGCCCGGCCGGACAGGCGCCCGGTGGGAACGCCGTCGGCCAGCGCGGTCTCCCCGTTGACCACCACGTGCCGGACACCGGTCGCGTACTGGTGGGGGTCCTCGTACGTCGCGCGGTCGCCGACCGTGTCCGGGTCGAACACGACGATGTCGGCGAAGTTGCCCGGGGCGAGCACGCCGCGGTCGCGCAGGCCGAGGTTGCCCGCGGGCAGGCTCGACATCCGGCGCACGGCCTCGCCGAGGGTGAGCAGCGACTGCTCGCGGACGTACGTGCCGAGGATCCGGGCGAAGCTGCCGTAGGCGCGCGGATGGGTGGGAACGCCGGAGTCGGGCGGTTCGGCGGCGAACGTGGGGGCGTCGGAGCAGACCGAGACCCACGGCTTGCGCAGGGCGGTGCGCAGCGCCTCCTCGTCCATCATGAAGTACATGGCGTGCAGCGCCGGCTCCTGCTCGACCAGCTGGAGCAGCATCTCCACGGGGTCGGTGCCGTCCGCGTCCGCCGCCTGCGCGAGGCTGAGGCCGCGGTATTTCGCCACCGGCCCGTTCGGGTCGGGGAGCAGCATGACGCCGCTCGCGCCGCTCGCGGCGAGGTAGAGGTTCTCCCAGCGCTCCGACGGGGTGACGACGGCCGCACGGATACGGGCCCGTTCGCCCGGGTCGGCGAGCCTGGCCGTGAGCGCCTCGTGGCCGCCGTCGTGGAACTCCGGCGGGATCGAGGCGGCGAGCTGGGTCTGCCCGGCGAGGTAGGGGTAGACGTCGGCGGTCACCGGCCGGCCCGCGGCCCTGGCGGCCTCGATGCGCTCGACGGCCCGCGCCATCTTCGGCCAGTTCCGCCGTCCCGCGGTCTTGAGGTGGTAGATCTCCGCGTGCAGCTCGGCCCGGCGGCCGATCTCGATCAGCTCGTCGACGGCGTCGAGGAAGTGGTCGCCCTCGCTGCGCATGTGCGAGATGTACATGCCGCCGTGCCGCGCGACGACCTCGCACAGCGCCACCAGCTCGTCGGTCGGGGCGAAGCACCCCGGCGGATAGATGAGCGCCGATCCCAGCCCCAGGGCGCCGTCGGCCATCTCCTCGTCGAGGATGCCGCGGACGCGGTCGAGCTCGACCGCCGTCATCGGCCGGTCGTCCGCACCCGCGCCGATCATCCGCATGTTGTGCGCGCCGACGAAGCTCGCGACGTTCTGCGCCACCCCCTTGGTCTCGAGGTGGGAGAGGAACTCCGACAGGCGGTCCCAGGTCAGCGGCGGGTCGTCGGGCGCCATGCCGGGTTCGAGCTCGGCCCTGATCTCGGCGGTGAGCGGGCCGATCGAGATCCCTTCGCCGAAGACCTGGGTGGTGACGCCCTGGTAGAGGTCGGACAGGCCGCGGCCGTCCCGTTCCAGCGTGAAGTACGCGTGGCTGAGCACGTTCACGAAGCCGGGCGCGACCACCAGGCCGGTGGCGTCGAGCACGGGCGCGCCGGGATCGCCCCCGCCCGGGCCCACGGCGAGGATCCGGTCACCCTCGACGAGGACGTCGGCCACGCGGCCGGGCCCGCCGCTGCCGTCATGGACTGTGCCACCGCGAATCACCAGGGTCGTCGACATGCGAGCATCCTGCGACGCCGGGACCGCGCAGCAGTTCATCCGATCGCACGAAGTCGGCGGCCACTTTACGTCCCTCTCCACGAAGAGCCTGCCCGGCCGGTGGACTGCACTGGTCTCGTGGTCACTTACACACTCCGCCGGCTCCTCGTCGCCGTCCCGGTGATCGTGGCGTCGACCTTCACCGTCTTCCTGCTCGTGACCATGGCGGGCGACCCGCTCGCGGGCCTCAAGGGCCGCAACCCGCCGCCGTCGCCGCAGGTGATCGCGGTCGAGGAGCAGCGCCTGCACCTGGACGAGCCGCCGCTGCAGCGGTACTGGACCTGGATCACCGGCGTCGTGCAGGGCGACTTCGGCCCCTCCGTGCGGACCAACGTGGACATCGGCCACGAGATCGCCGCCAGGTTCGGGGTCACCCTGCGGCTGATAGCCGTGGCGGTGCTCCTCGCCCTCGTGCTCGCCGTCGTGGTGGGCGTGATCAGCGCGGTCAAGCAGTATTCGGGCATCGACTACGGGTTCACGTTCGCCGCGTTCCTGTTCCTGTCGATGCCGTCGTTCTGGTTCGCCGTGCTGCTCAAGCAGGGCGGCATCTCCCTCAACAACCTCATCGGCGACCAGGTCGTGTACACGATCGGGGAGAAATCCGTCATCGTCGAGGGCGGCGCCTGGGCCCAGCTGGCCGACGCCGCCGGCCACATGGTGCTGCCGACGATCTCGCTGGCGCTGCTCTCCTTCGGCGCGTGGAGCAGGTTTCAGCGGGCGTCCATGCTCGACGTGCTCAACAGCGACTACGTCCTGTTCGCCCGCGCCAAGGGACTGTCCAGGCGGCGCGTCGTCGTACGCCACGCCCTGCGCACGGCCCTCATCCCCATGACCACCGTCACCGCGCTCGACTTCGCGACGCTGATCTCCGGCGCCGTGATCACCGAGACGGTCTTCCAGTGGCGCGGACTCGGCGAGTTCCTCGTCACCTCCGTCAACCAGCGCGACGCCTACGCGGTGCTCGCCTGGCTGCTGGTGGTCGCGGTCGCGGTCATCGTCTTCAACCTGATCGCCGACCTGCTGTACGCCCTCCTCGACCCCCGGATTCGCCATGAGTGACCACACCGAGGCGGCACCCCGCCCCCCATCGAGCGCTCAGGCGGCCGGCGCGGTGCGCCAGCGCAGCCAGGGCGAGCTGGTGCTCCGCCGCTTCCTGCGGCACAAGGCGGCCGTGATCAGCCTGGCGCTGTTCGCCGCCGTCGTCCTGCTGGCCTTCGTCGGCGGCGCGCTCTGGCGCTACGACTACGCCGACATCACCTCGGCCGTGTCCGTACCGCCCTCGCTCGACCACCCGTTCGGCACCGACAACCTCGGCCACGACACGTTCGCCCAGGTGCTGCGCGGCACGCAACGCTCGATCGAGATCGCCCTGCTCATCGCGTTCCTGGCCGGGCTGGTGGGCACCCTGTGGGGGGCGTTCTCCGGCTACTACCGCGGCATCACCGACAGCGTGATGATGCGGATCGCCGACCTCGTCCTCACGCTGCCGCTGCTGGCGGTCGCCGCCGTGCTGACCCGCGCCACCTCCGGCTCCTGGTGGTTCGTCGCGCTCGTCATCGCCGCCCTCCAGTGGGCGTACGTCTCCCGCGTGGTACGCGGCGTCGTGCTGTCGCTGCGGGAGAAGGAGTACGTCGAGGCGAGCCGCGCGCTCGGCGCCACCGACCGCTGGATCATCTTCCGGCACCTGATCCCCAACGCGCTCGGACCCATCATCGTCAACGTCACCATCCTCGTGGCCGCCGCCATCCTCGTGGAGACGGCGCTGTCGTTCCTCGGCCTTGGCGTGCAACCTCCCGACACCTCCCTCGGCCTCCTCGTCAGCGAGGCCGACACCGCGGTCAGCACCCGGCCCTGGCTGTTCTACTTCCCCGGCGCGTTCATCGTGGTGATCGCCCTGTCCATCAACTTCATCGGCGACGGGCTGCGCGACGCCTTCGACCCGACCCAGCGGAAGGTGCGCGCATGAGCGAACGTGAGGCGGTGCTCGAGGTCGAGGGCCTCACCGTGTCGTTCCCCACCGAGGACGGCCTGGTCCGCGCCGTCCGCGGGGTCAGCTACGAGCTGCGGCGCGGCGAGGTGCTCGGCATCGTCGGCGAGTCCGGCTCGGGCAAGTCGGTCACCTCGATGGCGGTGATGGGCCTGCTGCCGGCCTCGGCGCGGATCGGCGGCTCGGTCCGGTTCCGCGGCCAGGAGCTGATCGGCGCGCCGGACAAGCGGATGCGGGCCCTGCGCGGCGGCCGGATCGCGATGGTCTTCCAGGACCCGATGACCTCGCTCAACCCGGTCTACGCGGTGGGCGACCAGATCGCCGAGGCGGTCAGGGCACACAACGACGTCACCACCGCCCAGGCCCGCGAACGCGCCGTCGAACTCCTCGCCATGATGCAGATCCCCCGGCCCCGCGAACGCGCCCGCGACTATCCGCACCAGTTCTCCGGCGGCATGCGCCAGCGCGTCGTCATCGCCACCGCCATGGCCAACTCCCCCGACGTCATCATCGCCGACGAGCCGACCACCGCGCTCGACGTCACCGTGCAGGCCCAGGTGCTCAGGGCGCTGGAGACCGCGCGGGCCGCGACCGACGCCGCCATGGTGCTGATCACCCACGACCTCGGCGTCGTCGCCGGGGCCGCCGACCGGGTGCTCGTCATGTACGCCGGCCGCCCGGTGGAGCTGGGCGGCGTCGACGACATCTACTACACGCCGCGGATGCCGTACACGCTCGGTCTGATCGGCAGCCTTCCCCGGCTCGACGGCGCCCGCAGGGGCGAGCGGTTGACGCCGATCGCGGGATCGCCTCCGTCGCTGCTCGACCTGCCGCCGGGATGCCCGTTCGCGCCGCGCTGCCCGATGCGCCAGGACCCGTGCGAGACGGCCGAACCGGAGCTGGCCGCCTCCTCCGGCCCTGACCACCTGGCCGCCTGTCACTTCTCCGCCGACCTGGAAGGGCGGCGGCCCGAGGACGTCTTCACCGTGACGTCAGCCGACGACGCCGCTGGAGGTGCGCCATGAGCGGGCAGCCGCTGTTGTCCGTGCGGGGCCTGGTCAAACACTATCCGGTGCGTGGCAAGGGCCTCCTGCGGCGGACGACCGGGGACGTGCACGCCGTGTGCGGGGTGTCGTTCGACCTGCACCGCGGCGAAACCCTCGGCCTGGTCGGGGAGTCGGGCTGCGGCAAGTCCACCACCGGGCGGGCCGTGCTCAACCTGCAACCGCCGACCTCCGGGCAGGTGCTGCTCGACGGCCAGGACCTCGGCGCCGTCACGGCCGCCGGCATGCGCCGCCTGCGGCAGCGCATGCAGATCGTGTTCCAGGACCCGTACGCGTCCCTCGACCCCCGCATGACGGTCAACGACGCGATCGCGGAGCCGCTGCGCATCCACGGCACCTACCGTCAGGACGGGCCGGACCGGGTGCGGGAGCTGCTCGGCAACGTCGGGCTCAACCCCGAACACGGCAACCGCTACCCGCACGAGTTCTCCGGCGGCCAGCGGCAGCGCGTCGGCATCGCCCGCGCGCTGGCGATGCGGCCCGAGCTGATCGTCCTCGATGAACCGGTGTCGGCGCTCGACGTGTCGATCCAGGCGGGCGTGGTCAACCTGCTGGAGGACCTCCAGCGGCAGCTGGGCCTCGCCTTCCTCTTCGTCGCCCACGACCTGTCCGTGGTGCGGCACATCGCGCACCGGGTCGCGGTGATGTACCTGGGCCGCATCGTCGAGATCGGCGACAGGGACGAGCTGTTCGACCGGCCCGCCCACCCGTACACCCAGGCGCTGATCTCGGCCATCCCGGTGCCCGACCCGCGGCGGGAACGGATCAGGGCGCGCGAGCGGATCGTCCTCGAAGGGGACATGCCGAACCCGGTCAGCCCGCCGAGCGGGTGCCGGTTCCGTACGCGCTGCCCGAAGTTCGCGCAGCTCACGACGGACGAGCAGAGCGCCTGCGTCGAGCAGGCGCCCGAGCTGGTCGAGCGCGGCCACGGCCACCCGGCCGCCTGCCACTACGCTGAGGTCGCCGCCGTGTGACGCCCGGCGTTCAGGGCAGGTCGGACAGGTCGAGGACGAAGCGGTAGCGCACGTCGTTGCGTTCGAGGCGGTCGAGTGCTTCGTTGACGCGTGCCGAGGGGAGCAGCTCGATGTCGGCGGCGACGCCGTGCTCGGCGCAGAAGTCCAGCAGGGCGGCGGTTCCTGGCCGGCCGCCGCTGCCCGCGGAGCTGAGCTTCTTACGCCCGACGAGCAGGTCCATGGCCTGCAGGGTGACCTGCCCGAGGTGCCCGACGAGGCTGAGGGTCCCGTCCATGGCCACGAGCCGCAGGTAGGGGCCGAGGTCGTGCGGGGCGGGGATGGTGTCGATGACGACGTCGAACCGGTCGCGCGCCGCGGCCATCCGGTCCGGATCCGTGGAGACGACGACGTCGTGGGCGCCGAGCCGGCGGGCGTCGCCGGCCTTGCCCGCCGACCGGCTGACGACCGTGGTCTCGGCGCCGAGCGCCACGGCGAGCTTGACCGCGAGGTGGCCGAGGCCGCCCAACCCTGCCACGGCGACGCGGGTGCCCGGCCCCACGCCGAGCGCGCTCAGCGGCTCCCAGACGGTGACCCCGGCGCAGAGCAGCGGAGCCGCGGCCGCGGGGTCGAGGCCGGCGGGGAGCCGGTGGGCGAAGCGGTCGCGGACGACGTACTCGCGGGAGTAGGCCCCCAGGGTGGTCGATCCGTCGTGGCGGTCGGTGCCACCGTAGGTCAGGGTCGGGAACGCGTGGCAGAAGTTCTCCTGGCCGGCGCGGCACATGGCGCACTCCCCGCACGCGTCGACGATGTTGCCGACCGCGACGGGGTCGCCGGCCGCGAACCGGGTGACCTCGGAACCGGTCTCGGTCACCACGCCCGTGAACTCGTGGCCGGGCACGACGGACGCGCCGGCCTCGCGGTGGGCGCGGACGGCGTGCAGGTCGGTGTGGCAGACGCCGCAGTGGTCCACGCGTACCGCGATGTCGTCGGGACGCAGGTCGCGCCGTTCCAGAGACGCCCGCCGCAGCGTCGTCACGGGGCCGTCCGCGCGCCATCCCACTGTGGTCCTCATCCGGGACTCCTATAAACAGACTGTTCGGTCTATTTCACGATGACACAGGGGATGTCCGCATAGCAAACCGACTGTTCTGTTTGGTAAGCTCGCGCCATGGCCGACCCGCCCCTGACCTCCCGCGGCGCCGCGACCCGCGGCCGCATCCTCGACGCGGCGACCAGGGAGTTCGCCGAGCACGGCATCGCCGGGGCGCGCATCGAGCGGATCGTCGCGGCCGCACGCACCAACAAGGCGCAGCTCTACGCCTATTTCGGCAGCAAGGAAGGGTTGTTCGACGCCATCTTCTTCGGTTCCCTCGAGCGGATCACCAACGTCGTCCCGATCGACGCCACCGACCTCGCCGACTGGGCCGTGCGCCTCTACGACGAATATCTCCGCCGCCCCGACCTCATCCGGCTGGCCACCTGGGCGCGCCTGGAGCGGCGCCCCGCCGGCCACCTCGTCGACGACACCGACCGCCTCGACGAGCGCAAGCTGCGCGCCATCGCCGAGGCCCAGGCCGCGGGGGCCGTGCGACCGGGCGACCCGTTCGACGTGATGGCCCTGGTCATCGCCATGTCCATGGCCTGGTCGCCGGTCAGCAACGTCTACGCCGCGACCGCCGACGAACCCCCCGGCGCGCACGAGCAGCGTCGCGCCCTGCTGCGCGAGAGCGTCAAGCGCGCCGTGATGACGTGAGCGCGCAGACCGGCGCGGCGACGCCGGCCCTCGGCCGCCGCGAACGCAAGAAGCAGGCCACCAGGGCCGCGCTCCGCGACGCCGCCCTGCGCCTGGCCCTGCGCCACGGCGTCGAGAACGTCACGGTCGAGCAGATCGCCGACGAGGCCGACATCGCGCTGCGGACCTTCTTCAACTACTTCTCCAGCAAAGAAGAGGCCATGGTGGCGCCCGTGTCCGCCGCCGCGGAGCGACTCGTCACCCAGTTCAGGGCCCGGCCGCGCACGGAGTCGGTGTTGCGGGCGTTCCGCGAGGCGGTGCTCATCGTCCTCAACGAGGGCGACGCCGTCAGCCACGACCACATCGAGGCGCTGCGGCTCATCCGGCGCGAGCCGTCGCTGATGCCCCAGCAACTGGCCGTGCTCGCCGCCCAGGAGAAGACCTTCGCCGAGGCGATCGCCGAACGCGTCGACCCCCCGGGCCGCGACGGCTACTATCCGGCCGTGTGCGCGGCCGCCGTGCTGGCGGCGCTCCACGTCGTCCTGGACCGGTGGCTCGACCAGGCCGCGGGCCTGGACCACGCGTCCGCCACGGCCCTGCTGGGTCAGCAGTGCGACGCCGCCATCGCCGAACTCGCCGCCGGCCTGGACCGCCCCGGCTCCACCACCCCGTAAGACTTCACGAGCACGTCACGCTCGCGTGTGCGGTGCCGGACTTCCGCCCTGTGGAAATCCCACTAAATCATGATTTATTACACGTGATACGTTAAATGGGTCGTTTGTCCCTGTAGTGACACAGTCACCCAGAAAGGCAAAGTGTGCGAGCAGACGATCAGATCACTGACCGGAAGCTGGAAAAGGCCGACTTCAACGACATCTACGATCGTCCAGACCCCCGGGCGTACTTCGACCGCCTCGGCAGCTTGGACTACACCGTCCCCCACCACGGGCAACGCGTCTTCCTCAAGGTGCTCGACGCGCTCGACGTGGACTCCCCGACCGTCGTGGACCTGTGCTGTTCGTACGGCGTGAACGCGGCGCTGATGAAATGCGACCTCACGCTCGACCACCTCTACGACCACTACACCGACGACCAGGTGGCCCATCTGGCCCCGGAAGAGCTCGCCGACGAGGACCGCACCTTCTACCGGAGCCATCGACGGCAGGCGGCTCCCCGGGTGATCGGGCTTGACACCGCCTCGTCAGCCGTCGACTACGCCGTACACGTGGGGCTGCTGGACGCGGGAGCGTCCGACAACCTGGAGCAGAACGACCCGTCGCCCGAGCTGGCGCAGATCGTCGGCGAGGCCGACCTCATCACGGTCACCGGCGGCATCGGCTACATCACCGACCGGTCGATCGACCGGCTGCTCGACTGCACGTCCCCCGACCGCCGTCCCTGGTTCGCCGCTCTGTGCCTGCGGACGGTCGACTTCACCCCCGTGGCCGACACGCTCGCCCGCCACGGGCTGATCACGGAGCAGCTGGACAACACCACCTTCCCGCAGCGGCGGTTCGCCGACGACCTGGAGCGGGAGTTCGCCCTGCGGTCGCTGGCCGAGCAGGGCCTCGACCCCACCGGCAAGGAAGCGGACGGCGAGTACCACGTCAACGTCTTCCTCTCCCGTCCCAGCGAGGACGTCGCCGTCGCGCCCATCAACGCGCTCCTGGAGCACCTGGCCCCACCTGACAGCGCCGCCGCCCCGAACCACCTGCCCAGCTGAGCCCGCCACCCGGAGGCCGCCGCCTGCACGGCCTCGGCCTCCGGTCACACCCCGGCCGGACCGCTTCTCGGTCGCCTCAGCCGGCGAGCCGGCGTGCCACGTCCTCGCGGATCCCCGACGGCAACAGGGGCACCAGGCCGGCGCGGCAGGACGGCGGGGTCTGCGCCAGCAACCCGGCGATCGTGGCAGGCGGAAGGCGGCTCAGCGCCTGAGCCGCCGGGTCCTTCTGCATCGCGGTGACGGCAAGGCCGGTCTGCCGGGTGTCGATGCCGGCCATCGCCTCGATGGCCGCCGCCGAATGCCGATCGTGCATCTGGCCCAGCACGAGCCCGCGGTGGTGGGCGTTCATCGCGAGGACCACCCTGGCCACCAGGCGCGGGTCGCGTACCTGGGTGAGCAGCCAGCCCGCGCGGGACGGGAGCAGCATCTGGAGGATCGTCGCGCTCTTCGCCGCCTGGCGGCACATCTCCTCCACCGCGGCGGTCGTGAACAACCTCCACCGCTCGGCGAGCAGCACCGCCGCCTCGTCGGGAGGCAGGGTGAGGATCAGCGAACCCCGCTCCGCGTCGCCGGCGTCCGCCAGCGCCCGGCGTACTCGTCGCGCCGCCACACCGGCACCCGCTCCCCCGCCATCGCCTGCACCGCCCTCGGAGACGCCTCTGCCGTCGGGAACGCCGCCGTTCGCCCGTGGCGCCTCGTCCTCCCCGGGCGGCCGGGACGACCGGAGAGGACGGGGTGGCGTTGTCGTGGAGGCACGCGACGACCGGCGCCGTACGGTGCCGGGATCGCCCCTGGCGGCCCCTTCCAGCTGCCGCGCCAGCTCGTCGGCGGTCATCCGGTTGGCCGGGCTCTTGGCGAGCAACCGGTCGAGGGTCGGCTTGAGCCGGACCGCCCTGGTCATGGGGTCCGGGGGCGAGGTGAGGATCGCGAACCTGGTGGCCTCCTCGGTGCGCCTGTGGAAGGGCGGGCGTCCTTCCAGGGCCGTGTAGAGGGTGGCCCCGAGCGACCACAGGTCGGCCGCCGGACCCACCGGCGTGCCGCGTATGCGCTCGGGGGCGATGAAGTCGGGGGTGCCGATCACGTGGCCGAGCATGGTGATGCGCTCGTGACCCTCGATGGTGGCGATCCCGAAGTCGACCAGGACGACCGCGCTGGAGGCGGTGATCAGGATGTTGTCCGGCTTCACGTCGCGGTGGAGCACCCCCACCGCGTGCGCGGCGGCGAGCGCGTCGAGCGCCTGGGCGCCGATGCGCGCCACGGCGGGCTCGGCCAGCGGCGACCTCTTGATGAGCGCGCCGAGCACGGTGCCCTGGACGTAGTCCATCACGATCCACGGGCCGTCGGGGGCGTCGAGCACGTCGTGTACGCGGACGATGCCGGGGTGGTCGATCCTGGCCAGCGCCTGCGCCTCGCGTTCGGCCCGCGCCTTCAGCTCCGGCAGGCGCCCGACGTCCGCACGCACCTGCTTGAGCGCCACCACCCGGTCGAGCTTGTCGTCACGGCCGCGCCAGACCCATCCCATGCCGCCGCTGCCCAGGGGCGCCTCGATGACGAACCGGCCGGCGACGCGCTTACCAATCATCGTTCAGCCCGGCGTACTCGGCCCGCCCGCCGGTCGCCGTCCGTGCGGCGCGGTCGTCGCGGAGGTCGCGCAGCGCCTCGTCCTCGAAGCTCCTGGTCACGTTGTCCTCCTGCCGCGGCGGCGGGTACGGCGTGCCGGCGTCACGGAAGGTGTCACGGGAGGTGTCGCGGAAGGCGTCGTGGGAGGTGTCCGTACGCGGATCCTCCGCGGTGTACGGCCGGGTCGGGCCGTCCCGCCTGGCGCCGCGCGCGAGCCGCCTGTCGGCCTCGTTGATCTGGTCGATGGCGTCGTTGACCTCCTGCTTCTCCAGCGCCGCCACGATCGTGTCGTAGCTGCCGGGCCGCTGCATGAGCTTGACGAGGATCGGCAGGCACTCGATGAGCAGGATGAACAGGAACAGCAGGAGCCTCGCCGTGCTGAGGGTGGCGTTGTCCCGCGAGACCCTGCTGAGCGCCTCCAGCCGCAACATCAGGCCGTCGGACCCCGTGATCTTTTGGGCGAAGCCGTTGCGGAGCCCGGCCTGCTGCTCGGTCAGCTTGTCCAGCTCGGCCTGCACGGCGCGCAGGTCCTGCTCCGCCTGGGTCAGCCTGGTCGCCTTTCCTGCCTTCTGGGTGTCGCTGAGCTGCTGCCTGCGCTGCTCGATCTGCCCGTCGAGGTCCTTCGCCCGGTCGCGGGCCGTGATGTACGCCTCCTCCGCCGCCTTCGCGAGCGGACCTCGACCCTTCTTCGCGCACTTGGGCGGCCCGATGTACAGCTGGCACTGCCATTCCTGGTAGGCCTTGTCGCGCTGCTTGACGGCCTGGGCCCGCGACTTGGTCAGCTCCTGGACGCGGGGGTCGGCGGCGGGGTCGAGCGGGCTCTCACCGCGGGAGACGATCACGGCTTCCAGTGCCGTGGCCGACTTCTCCAGCTCGGCGATGCGCCGGCCGGTCTCGCCCGCCTGCTGCGCGCGGGTGAACGCGTCGGTCCGTTCCTGCTGGATGTCGACGATCTCGGCGTCGATCTCGGGCTTGAAGATCTGCAGGACCAGCGGCGTGGAGATGACGGCGCCGAGCAGCAGCGCGAGGAGCACGCGGGGCAGGGCGAGCCAGAAGCGCCGTCCGCCCTGGGCCGGCAGGGACGTGACGAGCCACCGGTCGAGGCTCAGGATCGCCACGCCCCAGACGAGGCCGATGAGGACGGCGAGCGGCGCGAACACCTTGAGCGCCGAGGCGAGGGCGAACGTCATGGAGATGGCGGCGACGCAGGCTGTGGTCAGGATGGCGCCACCCATGCCGTGGAATCTGGCGCGCTCTCCCCTGCACCTGTCCAGCACTTCGGGACGCGCACCCGACAAGACGATCAACCATCTACCGACCACACGCCACCCCGGGGGGAAAGGGACAGGACGCCGCACAACCTATCCCGTGAGTAATCCACTGACTACCTTGACATCATCCCCCTCCCGGAACGAGGGGGATTCTCACGGTTGCCCGTGAGGGTTCCTGCTTCACCGCCGGTTGCCCGCCCGAGAGGACTCTCGTTGAGGTCTTACACCAGCTCCACAGGCGTTTCAGCTCTCCGCCAGCCCGGCGGCGAGCACGTTCTGGGCCGCGTTGACATCCCGGTCATGGACCGCACCGCAAGCGCAGGTCCATGCGCGGATGTGCAGCGGCATCCGGTCGTGCAGGGCCCCGCACGCCGAGCACAGCTTGCTGGAGGGGAACCAGCGGTCCACGGCCACGAGCCTACGCCCGTACCAGGCCGCCTTGTACTCCAGCATGCCGCGCAGTTCCCGCCACGACGCATCAGAGATGGCGCGGGCAAGCCTGCGATTCTTGATCATGTTGCGGACGGTCAGGTCTTCCACGGCGATCACTTGGTTCTCGCGAACAAGCCGGGTGGTGACCTTGTGCAGGTGATCCCTTCTGCGGTCGGCGATGCGGGCATGGACCCGCGCTACCTTGAGCCGGGCCTTGGCCCGGTTGTTCGAGCCCTTGGTCTTGCGGGCCAGTGCCCGCTGCGCTTGGGCCAGCCTGCGCCGATCGCGACGCTCGTGACGCGGGTTGACGATCTTCTCGCCGGTGGACAGCGTCGCCAGCGCCGTGATACCAGCGTCCACACCCACAGCCGCGGCAACCGGCGCAAGTGGCTCGATCTTCTCCTCAACGAGGACGGACACGAACCAGCGCCCGGCCGCGTCCCTGGACACGGTGACCGTGGACGGCTCGGCTCCTTCCGGCAGCGGGCGCGACCAGCGGATGTCCAGCGGCGTGTCCATCTTGGCCAGCGTAAGCGTGCCGTCGCGCCAGCGGAACGCCGAGCGGGTGTACTCCGCGCTCGCGCGTGCCTTCTTCCTGCTCTTGAAGGTGGGGTATTGGGCGCGCTTGGCGAAGAAGTTCGCGAACGCCGCCTGAAGATGGCGCAGCGCCTGCTGCAACGGCACGGACGCCACCTTGAACAGGAAGTCGTAATCGCCGCTGCGTTTCCACTCGGTCAGCTTGGCCGACGACTCCACGTAGGAGACGCGACGACCGTGCAGCGTGTAGGCGCGGGTGCGTTCTTCCAGGGCTTTGTTGTAGACGAGGCGGACACAGCCGAACGTCCGGGCAAGCTCGTCGGCTTGGCCGGGGGTCGGGTAGAAGCGGTACTTGAACGACCGCTTCACTATTTGCGCCACGCCTCCCATTCTATCGCCAGCCCTCGTGCATGTGTTCGAAATAGTGGCCCGTCCACAAGCCTTATTCCTCCACACCCAAGGGTGGAGGATTCCTCAAGCACATCCGATAACTTATAACAAGAGAATGAATTCTACTCGCTGAAGTCTCATTCACCAGCCCGGGTCGACCTATCAGAAAACGGACAAAAGATGACCAACTACATATTTCACCATTGGTGCTGAACAGGGTTAGTCGCCGAACAGGGTCTTGAAACGGGCGGGGAGATTCTTGCACCATTTCGCAGAGGGCGGGTTGCGTGGCGAGCTCGCCGATCTGATCGTCTCATTCAGGGAACGGCTGGCCGTCGTGGAGATCGACGCTGCCGGCATACGTGTCTTCGAGGTCCGCGCCGACGAGGTCGGCACGGCCCACCACACGCGCAGAGCCTCCGCCAAGTGGTCCACCCTGACCGCCTCGGGCGACGAGGTCTTCGACGCGGTGCTCCGGGTCGCCCGCGATCTCATCTCCGCCGACGAGACCGATCCCGTGGTGGTCGCGCGCTCCGCCGGCGGGTACGAGCAGGAGGCGGCGGTGCGCGCGCTGCTGCAGTGGCGCCCGTCGGCCCGGCTCGTCGAGGCGCCGGGGGTGAAGGTCGGGGAGCTGCTCGGCGAGCTGACCGCCGGGGCACCCCTGCGCCAGACGTACGACCTGATCGTGGCCAGGGAACGCGCGGGGGACGGCAGGCTCGAACTCGTGGGCCGGCGGCTCTTCGGCGCCGGCGCGCAGCCCGGCGACGAGGCCCACGTGACCGTCACGTGCACCGACGCGGGCGGCATGGTGCTCGCGGTCTCCGCCTGGTCGGGCCCGCTCCAGCCGTCGGGGCTGGTGTCGGCCGACCACGCGCCGCTCCCGCCGGGGCGGCACCCGTTGCGGGCGGTGCTGGAACGCCCCGGCCTGGTCCGCTTCCCCGAGGTCCCCGGGCTCCGGCCGGACACGCGCACGTGGGAGGAGATCGTGGCCACCCTGCCGGATCGGCTCCAGCGCCCGCCCCGGCCCGCGCACCTGGTGTGCGCCATCGAGACGGCGGGCACGAGGGAGGAGTTCGAGGCCCGCTGCCACTGGGCCGGCTACGTCATCGACCTGCTCGCCGAACGCTGCCCCGACCTCCGGCAGCTCAAGGTGTCCGTCATGGGATACGGCACCCACGTGTACGACACCAGGCGCGCGGACCGCAGCCGGCCGGCCGTCGCCGCCTGGTCGGCGTCCACGGCGCAGGCCCGCGCCGCCCTCGAATCCCTGCGGCCCACCGCGCCGACCTACCCGAACGCCGCCCAGGTCGAGGACATGCTCGCGGAGGTGCGCACCCGGCTGATCCAGCAGCCGGGGAGCACGCGCACGGCGCTGCTCACCATCGGGGCGCGGCCCCCGCACCCTCCTCGGTCCGGCCTCGACCGGGTGCCGGCCTGTCCCGCGCGGCACGACTGGCTGGCGCTGCTGCGCGACATGGAGCAGCACCACGGACTCCGGAGCGCGGTCATCTGCGACAGTCCGCCGGCCACCTCCACGTCGCCCTGGCACCGGCTCGGCTCGACCGCGTTGTTCCAGGTGGACGCGGTCAACGCGGAAGAGCTCGCGGTCCGGCTCGGCCTGGTGACCGAGCCGGCGAGGGTGCTCTCCCTTCCCTTCGTCTCCCAGAGTGAGGACAGCGGTGGCCGACACTGACTCCGTCCCTGACGATCCCGAGCGCGGCCGGGAGCCCGACATCGCGATGTGGGGAGCCTCGGGCAGCGGCAAGACCGCCTTCCTGGCGGCGCTGAGCATCGCACTGAACAAGTCCCGTGACGCCGGCTGGAGGCTCATCGGCGAGAACGCGGTGTCGCGGACAGAGCTGGCGAAACTGCGCAACACGCTGCTGCAGGCGCGTACGTTCCCCGCCCCCACCGAGGCCCTCACCCACTACAGCTGGATGATCATCGGCCCGGCGGAGACACGCCGGCGATGGTGGTGGCCGTGGACGGCGCGCGCGGCGAAGGCACCGAAGATCAAGCTCGACTTCCTCGACCTCCGAGGCGACCTGTACGCCGAGTCGGAGTCGAACATCGACAAGAAGGCCCTGGTCGACAGCCTCGTCAAGAGCCGCGGGCTGATCTACATGTTCGACCCCGACCGTGAGGCCCGGGTGGGCGACGCGTTCAAGCACCTGGACGCCGCCCTGCACGAGGTCGCCGGCCGGATGCTCGTCGGCGACGAGTACGAGGACGGCAAGCTGCCCCACCACATCGCGGTATGCATCACCAAGTACGACGACCCCCGGGTGTTGCGGATCGCGATGGAGGAAGGGTTCACGGAGCGGGACCCCACCGACGAGCTGCGCATCCCCCACGTGCCCCCCGAACGCGTCCGCGACTTCTTCCGGCTGCTGTGCCACGAGGCCCACGACCACAACACGGAGATGATCCTCGACCTGATCGAGGCGTTCTTCCACGAGGACCGCATCAAATACTTCGTGACGTCGTCGGTCGGCCTGTTCATCGACGAGGAGCTCGGCCGCTTCGACCCGGACGACTACCTGAACGTCATCGACAACGCCGGCGGCGGGCTGACGATCCGGGGCGCCATCCGCCCCATGAACGTCATGGAGCCCGTGCTCTGGCTCGGCCGGATGCTCCGGCCCGGCGCGATCGGGAGCAGGCGATGGGACGGCTGACCGCGCACTGGGCGATCCTCGGCAAGACGCCGGAGAGCCTGGACGACTACGGCGTGATCCGCTGCAGCGCGGGGGCGATCTCCCACGCGGAGTTCGGCATGTGGCTCAAGGCGTTCACCTCCGGCACCATGGAGCCCAAGGCCCTGCCCCGCGTGGCGACCAGCTACTTCGCCGCGGGCGGCGAGCCGTGGCTGGGGTTGTCCCTGCAGAGGGAGCCCGACTCCCAGGACGGCTTCCACCGCCCGTACGCGATGACGTACTCCGTCTGCGTGCGCTGGGCCGACGTGATCGCGGGGCCGAGCGCGGTGTCGTACCGCGCCCTGTACGAAGCGCTGGCCGGGGAGGACTTCTCCGGCGACGCGCCCTTCCGGCTCTCCCTCGCCGCCTACGACGAGCGGCACCTCGCCGCCCAGGTGAACGGCACGGCGCGGCGGGCGGCGGCGCTCCTGCTCACCGGGCGGCCCGTCTGCGTGGTGCGGGCCGGCCACCTCCCGCCGGAAGGGCGGCTGGACTTCCTCGACGCCGTGGCCGCACTCCTCCCGTACGGGTTCCGCCACACGCTGGCGGTCTCCACCTGGACCAACAGCGCCTCCCGGCACCGGATCCGGCTCTCCTTCGCCGAGGTGCCGCCCACCCACGGCGCGTGGGAGCTGCCCTGGGAGGCGGATGACCGGCCGGCGTCGTTCCCGCCCCAGGCGCTGCTCTACGAGAAGGAGCTCGAGCGTTATCAGGGTGACGACCTCCGCGCCCTGATGGGGTGGCTCGGCACCCTGGTGGAGCCGCGCGACTTCGACGACGTGTCCGACCGCGCGGCGGCGTCCAGGCTGCTCCGCGGCCATGCCTCCGACGGGGTCACGGCGTACGGAGGGCAGCCCGTCGTACGCCCGCCGAGGCCTTCGGTGGAGCAGTTGCTGCACCAGTGCCGTGAGAGCATCGCGCACGCCGAGGAGCAGCGGCTCGGCGCGCTCAACGTGCAGTTGGCGGAGCGGGCCCGCGACCGGGTGACCGACCAGGACCGCAAGACGTACCGGGTGTTCATCAGGGCGAACCCGATCCGCCCGCCGGAGAGGCTGAGCGGTTCGGCCGTCGTGCGCGACTTCTTCGAGATCCTGCTGCGGCTGCTGTACGCGGCGCCGATGCACGCGGCCGACGTCGAGGAGATGCTGGTCGATCTGGGCGGCCAGCGCCGCCTGGAGCACGGGCTCTCCCCGGCGCTGCTCGCCGCGATGAGCAAGCTCCTGCCCGCGAGCGCTCCCTCGGGCAGGTTGCTCATCGCCTGCCTCCAGGGCTCCGAGCACCTGCACAAGGTGCTCGCCGTCATGTCGGAGGACGAGCTGTGCCACGTCGCCGTCCGGTCCCGCAACCGCAAGGTGCTGGAGATCGTGATCACCGAGGCGGACCGCCGCGCGCTGCCCACCGATCCGCGGGGCATGGAGGCCGTCAGGTACGCGCTGGCGCGCCACCGCTACCTCATCGAGGCGATCAGCTCCATCTGCGCGGCCGAGGAGAGCGTGCTCCGCTACCAGGACGTGCTCTGGGTAGGCCACCGCCGCTATCTGACGTCGGCCGACATCAAGGAGATCCTGGCGGACCTGGACAGCCCTCCCCGGACGTTCCTGCTCGCGATCATGACCCTCGGTGCGCCGGGGACGGCCCCGGCCCTGCTCCACACCATGGCCGGCGGCACGATGCGCGAGCTGAGCTTGACCGGAACCCCCGTCGCCGACGCCGTCAGGGCCGGCCTCGACCGGATGCTCTCGCGGGACGGCGGCGGCGACGGCCGGATGGCGCGCTCCCGCCGGCGCACCGGCCTGGGCCGGCTGGCGCCGGCTTCCACGCTCGGGAAGGCCCTCGCCGGCGCCTCGATCGTGCTCGTCGCCGCCGCCGCGCTCGCTCTGTGGTTGTGGCTCTGAACGCTCGGCGCGCTCGCAGATCCGCAGCCGCGGCCAGGTGGCGGTGTCGCGCAGCAGCCTGCGGTCGTGGGTGGCCAGGACCACCGCGGCGGTATGTGAGCCGCCGCCGTACCGGCCGCCGGTTCAGCGGGCGCCGGGGTAGGTCAGCCGCCGCAGCGCCGTCTCCGCCGGCCCGCGCCGCCCCGTACGCGACAGCGCGGCGGCCAGGACCACGGTCCCGAGCCACGTGAGCACGGCGATGCCGGACGCGGCGGCGTCGCCAACGTGGGTGGCGAGCCCGCCCAGGTACGGCGTGAAGATGGCGACGAAGACCACCGACTGGAGCAGGTAGCAGGTGAGCGACCACTGGCCGCAGGCGGCCAGCGCCCTGGTCACGGTTCCGGTGGAGCGCCGCCTGCCCTGGGCTGCGACGAGCCCGACCAGCGCGGCGTACGCGAGCCCGCCGGCGATGCCGGTCACGCTGTGCAGGGCGTACGCGGAGATGGCGACCGCGTCCGTGGGGCTCCAGAGTTGCGTGTCGACCAGCGTCAGCGGCACGGCGCCTGCGACCGCGATCAGCGTGCCGACGGCGGCGACCCGCGAGAGCAGCGCTCGGTGCAGCGCCGGCTCGTCCAGCAGCCGGCGGCGGGCCGCCCAGATCCCGAGCAGGAAGGCGGGCACGACGCTCACGGCGAAGTAGGTGGGGGTCATCCCGGTCCAGCCGATGATCCGCGTCAGGGCCGCCTGGAGCGGGTCGGCCATGGCGGCCGGCGTGTCGCCCTTCTCGGCGGTCACGGTGAGCAGCCCGAACAGGGCGAGCACGACGACGTGCAGGACGGCCGCCACGCCGGCGGCCCAGAACAGGGCACGGTCGCTGCGCCGTAGAAAGCCGACGAGCACCAGCCCGACCAGCCCGTACGCGCCGAGGATGTCGCCGAAGAACAGCAGGAGCGCGTGGCAGAAGCCGAACGCCAGCAGCCACAGGCTCCGGCGGCGCAGCACCCGCCGCACCTCCGGCCAGCTCTGCCCGGCGCTGAGCCGCCGATCCGCCAACTGGACCAGGCCGTAGCCGAACAGGGCGGCGAACATGGGCAGCGCGCGGCCGTCCACCAGGAGGATCTGCACCCCGGCCACCACCCGGTCGAGGGCGCCTCCGTCCAGGGTGTAGCCGCGGAAGCCCGTGGCGTGCCCGGACAGGTACATGTGCGCGTGCGCCACCGCGATGAGCAGCAGCATGACCCCGCGCGCGAGGTCGGGGGCGAGGGATCGCCGGGCGAGCGGGACGGCGCCCTGGGCGAGGGCCGGAGCGGAGATGGACATGAGTGATCCCCAGACTCTAGATACACGACTGTAGCTTAACTACGCGAGTAAGATACAGCCCTGTAGCCAAATGAGGGAACAGCATGGGTGAGAGCAACCGCCGGACGCGGCGGCGCGGCCAGGAGCTGATCAACGCCATCCACGCCGCCGTGCTGGAAGAGGTCCTGGAGGTCGGCGTCGGACGGCTGACCATGGAGGGCATCGGCAGGCGCGCGGCGGCCGCCCGCACCACGCTCTATCGTCGCTGGGCGGATCCGATCGAGGTGCTCCTCGACGCCCTCTATCACTCACATCCGGTCGAGGAGCCGACCCTCGCCGCCGACGACCTGCGCGGCGACCTGATCCGGTCGCTCCAGCTCATGGTCACGTGGACGCTGAGCCCGGCCGGCCGCGCGGTCGCCGCGATCCTCACCGACCCCAAGGGCGCCGCGAAGATCTCCGACGCCATGTTCGAGAGGGTCTTCGCCCCGCGAGGCGGCACGTTCACCAGCACGGTGCTGCGCCACTACGCCGAGCGCGGTCACTTCCCCGCCGCGCGGATCACCCCGGTGGTGGCCGACATCGGCGAGGCGCTCGTCACCAAACGGCTGATCGACGGGGCGCCTCCCACGGACGCCGACCTGGCCGACATCGTCGACGAGGCGATCCTGCCGGCGATAGGGCTCGCCGATCACCTCGCCCAGGACCGCTGACCCACCTCACCTGGCGGACCGCCGGCCCGCCTCCCGCGCGACCTGCTCCAGCCGGCCACGGTAAGCCTCCCACCACGCCTGGTCGCCCTGCGGCAGGTTGTCGTTCCCCCGCTGCATCCCGGCGGCCCCGTCGATCAGCTCGCGGACGATGTCGGCGTGGCCGGCGTGCCGGTTGGTCTCGACGATCATGTGCGTGATGATCCGGTGCAGCGTCACCTTGCGACGCCCCTCCGCCCACCACGGCACCTCTCCGGCCGCGTCGAGCGCCAGCGCGTCGATCGTCGCGTCGGAGTGGGCCCACACCCGGTGATAGAGGCCCACGATGTCCTCGCGCGACTCGTCAGCGCTCGCCCACATGTCGGCGTTGGGCTCGGCGTCCTCCGCCATCCACGGCAGTGGCTCGGGGAACGGCCGGGCGAAGACGCCTCCGAGATAGCCCGCCTCCGTGCCGGCGACGTGCTTGACCACCCCCAGCAGGTTGGTGCCTGTGGGCGTCAGCGGGCGGCGGACGTCGTAGTCGGACAGGCCGTCGAGCTTCCACAGCAGGGCCTCGCGGGCACGCTGCAGGTAGAAGCGCAGATCCGACTTCAGTTCGAGATCAGTCATGCGTGCATCCTGGCAGCCGGCTCAGACAGCGCGCACACCCTTTTACCGCGGCTCGACGGCGGACATCTTCTCCCAGTCGGGACGGTTGAAGTAGGCGCGGGTCTCCCGGACGACGAGCCCGGAGAGCAGGAGGAGGCCGATGAGGTTGGGCAGCGCCATGAGACCGTTCATGATGTCGGACAAAGTCCACACGGTCTGCAGCTCCAGCACCGTGCCGACGAAGATCAGCACGATGAACAGCAACCGGTACGGCACCACCGCTGCCCTGCCGAAGAGCCGGTCCATGCAGCGCTCGCCGTAGTAGGCCCAGCCGAGCAGCGTGGAGAACGCGAAGAAGACCAGGCCGATCGTCACGACGATGCCGCCCCACTGGCCGGGCAGCCCGTGGCTGAAGGCCGAGGTGGTGAGCGGCGCGCCGGTCTCGCCGCTGCGCCAGACGCCGGTGACGATGATGGCCAGGCCGGTCATGCTGACCACGACCAGCGTGTCGATGAACGTCTGGGTCATCGACACGAGCGCCTGCCGCACGGGCTCGTTCGTCTTGGCCGCCGCCGCGGCGATGCCACCGGTGCCGAGGCCCGACTCGTTGGAGAAGATGCCGCGGGCCACGCCGTACCGGATGGCCAGCAGGATGCCCGCGCCGGCGAATCCGCCGGTGGCGGCGGTGCCGGTGAAGGCGTCAGTGAGGACGAGGGCCAGCGCCCCGGGCAGGTTGCCGATGTTGGCGATGATGATCCACAGGGCGCCGATGATGTAGAAGACGATCATCACGGGGACGAAGGCGCTGGTGACCGCGCCGATGCTCTTGATGCCGCCCAGGATGACGACCGCGGCGAGCACCGTGATGATCGCGCCGGTCAGCCACATGGGAACACCCCACTCCGAGTTGACCGCGTCGGCCACGCTGTTGGACTGCACCATGTTGCCGATGCCGAACGCCGCGAGCGCGCCGAAGACGGCGAACAGCACGCCCAGGGTCGCGCCGAACCTCCCGCCCACCCCGTAGGTCAGGTAGAACATCGGGCCGCCGCTCTGCTCGCCCTTGGCGTCGGTACGGCGGAAGCGCACGCCGAGGAACGCCTCGGAGTATTTCGTCGCCATGCCGACCAGCCCGGTCACCCAGATCCAGAACAGGGCGCCAGGGCCGCCGAGGTTGATGGCCGTGGCGACGCCCGCGATGTTGCCGACGCCCACGGTGGCCGCCAGGGCCGTCGACAGGGCCTGGTAGTGGGAGATGTCGCCCACGCCCTCGGCTTCCTTGCGCCGGATGAGCGCGAGCCACAGGGCGTAGAAGAGTTTGTGGAACTGCAGGCCGCGCAGCATGATCGTGAGATAGAGGCCCGTCAGCAGGAGCAGGGGGATCAGCAGGAACGGCCCCCAGACGAAGTCCGAGATCGCGGACAGAAGGTCTTGCACCCCAAGCTCCTCACGCTCACATGTGCAGGGAGATCCGTCCCCCACATAGCTGACAAACGAATCTCACTCATTATGTCTACGTAAGTCATGAGCGCGCACGGACGCCGGGGCCAGGGCGCCCGGTGATCTTCCGGCGAGGATCAGTGGGCGGCGAGCCGGCGCGGGAGGGTGGCCGCCTGCCGGGCCGTGGCCCGCTCGGCCGGGCCGCGGCGGTGCACGATCGGGTCGTGCGTTCTGGTCAGGTGGTGGTGGAACGCCTGGCGGGCGGCGGTGGCGCGTACGGGCTCCGGCGTGTGCCGTGCGGCCTGCTCGCGCGCGTAGAGGCGGATCAGGTCGGGCATCCGGTAGCGGCGGAACCCGGCACGTTCGAGCAGGCGGGCGTCCAGCAGGCGGGTGAGCGCGGCCTCGGCGCGCGGCTCGGGCCAGCCGATGACAGCGGACGTGGCGGCCGCCGTGTGGCTGCCGGCGCCCATGAGCCCCAGCAGGTGGAAGACGTGGCCGGCGTCGGGCTCTCCCCGCAGGTGCTGGAGGCCGGCCGCGATGCTGGTGCGGATCGCCAGGTCGGCGTGTTCGAGCACGTCGAGGCGGCGGGTGTCGTCGGCGAGCTGCTCAGCCAGCGAGGACAACCGCCGGTCGGGCCGGGCGGCCAGGCGCGCCGCCGAGATGCGGAGCGCGAGGGGCAGCCCGCCGCAGAGCCGGACGATCCGCTGCGCCGCCTCCGGCTCGGCGGCGACTCTCGCGGGGTCCACGATGCGGGCGAGCAGCGCGGTGGCGTCGGCGTCGCCGAGCCCGCCCAGGTCCAGCCGGCTCGTGCCGTCGAGCGAGTCCATGACCTGACGGCTGGTGATCACGACCGCGCACCTGGGTCCCGCGGGGATGAGCCGCCTGACCTGGCCGGCGTCGAGCGCGTCGTCGAGGACGACGAGCAGCTCGCGCGTCGAGGTCAGGGAGCGGTAGCGGGCGGCGGCCTCGTCCAGGCTGGACGGTACGGCGGCGCCGTCCACCCCGAGGGAGCGCAGCAGCCGGCTCAGGGCCTCGTACGGCGTCAGCGGCGTGCGCCCGGCGGTGGCGGCACGCAGGTCGACGTAGAGGACGCCGTCGGCGAACCGCTCGGCGACGCCGCGCGCGGCGTGCACGGCCAGCGCGGACTTGCCGACACCGCCGGCGCCGTGGATCGCCGCGACGGACGGCAGCCCCGGCACGGCGCCGGTGAGCGTCCCGCGCAACCAGGCGATCTCCGTGGCGCGGGCGGTGAACGCCCGGGTGTCGGCGGGCAGCTCGTTCGGGAGGCCGGCCCTCTTGAGCGTGGCGCGCTGCGCCGGGCAGGCGAGGTCGAGCGCGGGGTCGCGCCTCAGCACCGCCTGCTGCATCCGGCGCAGCGCCGCCCCCGGTTCGACGCCCAGCTCGCCGACCATGACGCGGCGCGTCTCCTGGTACACCTCGAGGGCTTCGCACGGGCGGGAGGCCCGGTACATCGCCAGCATCAGCTGGGCGCGCGGCCGCTCGCGCAGCGGGTACGCCTCCGCATGAGCGGTGAGCACCGGCACCACCCCGTGATGGTCGCCCGACTCCAGCCGCAGGTCGATGTGGTCCTCGAGCGCGGTCAGGCGCTCCTCCTCCAGCCGGGCGCACGCGGCCCGCGCCCACGCGCCGGTCATGCCCTCCAGCGGGTTGCCCCGCCACAACGCCAGAGCCCGCCGGAACAGCTCGTCCGCCGCCGCGATCTCGCCCCGGGCCCGCGCGGCCCGCGCCTGGCCGGCCATGAGCGTGAACAGGTGGGCGTCGATGCCCTCACGGGAGAGGTTGAGCCGGTAGCCGCCGGGGACGGTCGTGATGATCTCGTCGTCCTGGTACGGCGCGAGCAGGCCGCGCAGCTTGGACACCACGATGTGCAGCTGCTTGCCCGCCGTCGTCACCGTGCTCTGATCCCACACGTCGGCGAGGATCCGTTCGGCCGGGACCGTCCGGCCGGCGCTCAGCGCCAGCCGGGCCAGCACCCCCAGCCGCCGCAGCCCGGCCAGCTTCACCGGCTCGCCGTTCGCCGTGACCTCCCATGGCCCGAGAAACCTGATCTGCAGTCCCATCTGAGCTCCCCCCGTCACAGTGGACGACCGGCGCGAGGCTCCGAGGTGACCACGGATGAGAAGGCAGACATGCGCCGGTGAGAGCGGAACCGGGCCGTTCCCGCGACCGTCCTGCCCGGCGGGTGCCGCGGGCCCTCGGAGCCGTCGGCGCCGACCGGGACACCCGCCGCCCCATCGCGGAGGTGCCGCGCGGCATGGCCGCTACTGCCGGCAAGTCTAGGAAGGGGCGGGCCGCACCGGTGTCCGGCGAACGCCCTACAACGACGTCGCCGTCTCGTTGAGCTCGGCGAGCGTGATGAGCCCGTCGTCGAGGGCGCGGCCGACGAGCTCGCTCTTGGTGCGGGCGGCCCGCCCCACGTTGGCGTACTTCACCCGTACGCGTGTGATGTAGGTGTCGACGGTCTTGACGGTGATGTTGAGCTTCGCGGCGACGAGTTCCTTGGACGAGGCCACGAACCACGCCCGCAGCACCTCGGTCTCGCGCTGGGACAGGCGCGGCCGGCCGGGGGCGTCGTCGGCGATGAGCGCCCCGGACAGCGACGGCGCGGTGTAGGGCTCGCCCTTCGCGGCCGCCCGGATGGCGGGCAGCAGGTGGTCGGGGCCCTCGCGTTTGGTCAGGTAGGCGAGCGCGCCGAGGTCGACGCACTTGATCGCGGTCGCGTCGTCGACGTGCTGGGAGTACACGATCACGCGGCGGCCGTTGTCGACGAGCCGGCGCAGCTCGCCGAAGTCCGGCCTGCGCGGCACCAGCTCCAGATCGAAGATCACGACGTCGGCGTCGGCTCCGGGGCCGGTCCACACGTCGGCGAGCCGGTCGCCGGCGTCGACGAGCTCGATCGGCGGCACGGCCTGGGAACACCAGAAGCGCACGCCTGCGGCGATGGCCGCGTGATCGTCGACGATCACCACGGTGATCAGTTCGCCGGCTGCGGGCTCGGCTGCCATCGGACCTCCATCCATACCGTGTCGTCGTTGTTCAACGTCTCGACGTGCACTCCCGGCGTCACCGGATCCGGCAGATCCACCTCACCACAGTCCGCGACGACGCTCACCGACACCAGGTCCGCGCCGCCGACGACCGCGATCCTGGCACGGGAGGACGCGGTGGCCAGCACGCTCAGCACCGGCTCGGTGAGGTCGCGCCGGACGGCCACGGGCGGCGTCGGCCACTGCCCCCGAGCGTCCAGCTCCACCACGACGCCCTTGCGGTCCGCGACGTCGGCGCAGTGCCGCAGCTCGTGCACCAGGGGGTTGTCCACGGTGTCGGTCTCGGCGAACAGCCTGCGCATCCGGCCGGCCTCGATCGCGCAGCGCCGCTGGATCGCCGGGTCGTCGGGGCGGAGCGAGCCGTCGGCGAGCCCTTCCAGCAGCGGGATCGTGGTCGCCGACAACTCGGCCAGCCGCTGCTGCCTGCGGCGGTGGGATTCCGCCGCGACCGCCTCGGCGACGCGTACCCGCTCGATCTCCCGCTGGGAGGACGCCGAGGCCGCGCTCAGCGAGTTGAGGACAGCCGCCACCACGGCCACACACAGGGGGAGGCCGACCACGGTCACCGAGCCGGTGGCGAACCGGGCCAGGTCTCCCCGGTTGGGGTCGACCGTGAGCAGGTGCACCAGGGCGGTCAGGTCGTGGGCGAGCAGGAACGCGACGGCGACCCGCAGCGGACGGTCGAGCAGCACCACGAGGCCCACCCAGGCGGCGGCGCCGAAGAGCCAGTCGGTGCCGGTGGAGGTGCGCCCTTCCGGAAGGGTCACGTACGACAGGACGGACGCGGCGAGCACGGCGGCGATGGCGGCCCGGCGCAGCCGTCCCCACGGTCGCCTCCGGACGAGCAGGACGGCCTCGCCGGCGAGCACGGCGGCGAGCACCGCGAACGCGGCCAGCTGCGCGAGCGGCGACGGGTAGTCGTCCAGGTGGCGCAGGAGGTTGGACAACCCCTGCCCGCACACGGTCACCAGGACGACGAGCAGCGTCGCGACCCGCAGGCCGCGCCGTAACTGCGCGCGTGTCACCTCCTCGGCGGCGTCACCCATCGGCACGCCATTCAAGCCGGACGAGGGTGCCCTCGCCCTCGGCGGAGGTGATCGTGGCCGTGCCGCCGATGCGGCTCATCCTGCCTCGTACGGACTCGCGCAGGCCCCGCCGGGTGGCGGACACGTCCGGGGGCGAGAATCCCTTGCCCTGGTCGGCGATGTCGAGCCGCAGCGACCGCGCGTCCCCGCTCAGCCGGACGGCCGCCCGGCTCGTGCCCGCGTGGCGGCGTACGTTGGTGAGGGACTCCCTGGCCGCGTCGGCGAGCGCCCTGGCCACCTCGAACGGCAGCCGCAGCTCCGCCGGGGCGTCGAACTCCACGGTCAGCTGCACGGAGTCGAGGTCGGCGCGTAACAGCTCGACGAGGTCGGCGTGCTGGGGCGCCCGCCCGCTCTCGGAGCGGAGCCTGTCGAGGTCGCGGCTCGCCTGCGGGGCCAGCCACTCCGCGTCCGAGCGCACCTGCCCGATGCCGACCATCAGCAGGGTCGTGGCCGCCGTGTCGTGCAGCGAGTTGCCGAGCTCGCGTTCCTCGGCTCTGACCGCCTCGGCCACCTGCGATGCGGCGCGTGCCCGTTCGGCCTCGGCCGCCATCCGGTCCGCGCGTTCCGCGGCGCGGTGGACGAGCACCCAGGCCGCTCTGGACAGCCCGGCGGCCGGTAACGCCCACACCGTCCCCGTGACCAGGGAGTTGTCCACCTGCGCCGCCCCCGCCGCCGTGAGGAAGCCCACCGCCCCGCCCCCTGCCACCACCGCCGCGAGGCCTCCCACGAGCGGCGGGGTGTGCCACTGGCACGTCACGCAGGCGAACGTGAGCAGCAGCCGCAGCCACCCGGTGTTGCGGTCCTCGACGGCGTCGGTCACGAAGATGCTCGTGTACAGGCCCAGCAGGACGACCACGTCGAGGGCGACCGCCGCGTGCCCGCGGCCCGCGCGCAACCACCAGGCGTAGCCGCAGGTCCACACCGCCGCGGCGGCGGCCGCCACCGCTGTGCCCGCGGCGTTCTCGGGCGGGGTGCGGAACAGGGCTATGGCGACGATCGGCGCGAGCGTGGCCAGGCGCACCGCGGCCGCGTACCGGCGGCCGAAGCCCTCCAGCAGCCGCGCCGCCTCACCAGCCAACCGTCACCTCGCCTCGATCCCTCGCCGCCCCCGGGCCCCCGCCGGTGATCCGGTGGGTGACGGCGCGACTCACGCAGCCTAACGAGTCGCCTGGTTCTCCGCCGTGACTTGATCAACTCCATCGGCCGGAGGCGGGTGGCGCCGCCGTCACTCGTGCCACCTCAGGCGGACGCGGGGCCTCAGGCGGAGGCCAGGCGGAGGCGGGCCAGCTCCGTCGCGGCCTGGGCGGGGGTCACCCGCTGGAGTGCGGCCGTGTGCAGGAGGTCGGCGACGGTGTGCTCGATCGCCTCGACCCGCTTCTGGGCCTCGTCGGCGCTCTCGTGGTGCAGCTCCACGGCGAGCGTGTTGATGACGCCGCCCGCGCTGACGACGTGGTCGGGCACCCACGCGATGCCGCGCCGGTGCAGCAGGTCCGCCACGTCCTCCGTGGCGAGCTGGTTGTTGGCCGGTCCCGCGATGGCGGCGCAGCGCAGATCGGGTACGACGTCCGCGGTGAGCACGCCGCCGAGCGCCGCGGGGACGACGATGTCGACGTCCGCGGTGAGCGCCTCCTCGGGCGAGACCCAGGTGGCGCCGAGCGCGTCGCTCTCCTGCCGCCTGGCCGGGTCGATGTCGGCGACCACGAGCTCGGCCCCCTCGGCGGCGAGCAGGCGGGCCAGCCGCATGCCGACGCTGCCCAGGCCCACGACCGCCAGCCGCGCGCCGGTGAACGCCGCCGTG
This sequence comes from Nonomuraea sp. B1E8, assembly GCF_039871515.1. Taxonomy (NCBI): domain Bacteria; kingdom Bacillati; phylum Actinomycetota; class Actinomycetes; order Streptosporangiales; family Streptosporangiaceae; genus Nonomuraea; species Nonomuraea sp. B1E8. Next base: position 348,293 of record NZ_JBDPLS010000005.1, read on the forward strand.
CCGTGCAGCCGCCGGCGTACGGCGCGCAGGGCCGCCAGCGTGCCGAGCGCGGTGGCCGCCGAGGAGCCGCCGCTGCCGCCGAATCGTTCGGGTTTGCAGAACACGTACGGGGTCCGTTCCCCGATGACGGCCATGTCCTCGGGGGTCGTCCCGACGTCGGGGCCGGTCGCGTACGTGCCGGACAGGGACGTGATCGCGTCCGCGACATCGTGCAACACCATGCGGCGCGTGGCCGCGTCCAGGTCGGCGTCCGCGGGCAGGGCGACGACCGTCTTGCCGCCGCCGTTCGCCAGCCCGGCCACGGCGCACTTGGCGGTCATGGCGGCCGACAGGCGCAGCGCGTCGGCGAGCCCGTCACGCCAGTCGGCGTAGCGCCAAACGCGGCATCCGCCGACCGCCTGGCCGAGCTTCGTCGAGTGCACCGCGATGATCACCGGCAGGCCGGACCGGCTGCCGGAGCGGACCACGACGTGCTCGTGCTGGAATTCCGGCATCTGCTGCCCCTTCCGGATTGCTGGTTGCCGTGGTCAAGAATCGGCCTTCTGACACGTGATTGCCATGGAAGCCGAACGATTGACCGGAGATCCGCCGGAATTTCGGCCAGCAGCGGCATACCTGGCCGCGTGGGCGGCCGGCGCCGACCGAATGGTCGTACGCGCCGAAGTGCCACGCCGATCCGTCGCTGTCCGGATTCAAGTCATCTCAGAGGGTTATCTTCTTCATGGGGGAAAGACCGCCTGCCCGATGAGCCCACCAACCCGACCAGGAGTGCCATGCCGATCCTCGCCCGGCCCGCCGCCACCGCCTTCCTGCTGATCGTGCTCACCGGCTGCGCCGCCACGCCCACTACGCCGGCGGCGCGCCTGCCCGCGTCACCCAGCGCGCCAGCCGCGAGCCCGGAAGAGAAGCCCGCCGGGCTCCGGGCCGCCGACGGGCGCGAGCTGTCGTCGTGCGAGGACGCCGACTGCGAGATCGAGATCCAGGCCGGCGACGAGCTCACCATCGACGAGCGGTTCGGGGTGCGGCAGCTGCGCATCGGCGCACTGGAGCCGGACGGAGCGCGGATCACGCTCATGGGCTCGACCGGAAAGCTGAGCGTCCAGGGCATGCAGGCCAGCATCAGCAGCAACTGCGTCAACGGCCGCTGCCGCGACGAGGGCGAACTGGTGCTCGCCCCCGGCGAGACCGGCCGCATCAACGACATGCGGCTCGGCCTCACCCACCTCTCCGGCGACCGCGCCGTCCTGCGCCTCACCCCCGGGTGACGGCACTCCGCCACCTGGGCTGATACGTCGAAACGCGTACGCCGGGAGAGCTTGGAGGCGGACGACGGGCGGAAGGCCCGGTTCGTAACCTGACCGGGTCCGGGACCTGACCAGGTCCGAGCCTCCGAACGCCGAAGTGAGCCCGATGCGACAACGCCTTTCCCCCGCCGTCCTCACCGTGTACGTCTGGATCGCCATGGTGGCGTTCGGCGGCATCGCCGTGGAGACGGTCGTCATCTATCCGAACGTCTTCCACGACGTGCCCGCCTCGCTGGCCGAGTCGATGGAGTTCTTCGTGGTGACCGGCCCCGCGGACTTCTTCCCGCCGATGGGCGCGGTGACCGTGATCGCCTCGGTGGCCGCCCTGGTGCTGGCCTGGCCGATGCGCGACACCCGGCTGTGGGCCGGCGGGAGCCTGCTGTCGCTGCTGCTGGGCGAGTTCCTGTTCTCGGCGCTCTACTTCTGGCCGCGTAACGACATCATGTTCGAGGAGGGCGCCGCGGTCCATTCCGCGGAGGTGTTGCGGCAGACGGCGCTGGAGTTCGAGACCGGCCACTGGGGGCGGCTGGCGATGAGCGCGGTGACCGCCACCCTGGCCTTCACCGGCCTGTGGCGTCTGCACCGCGCCCGTGCCCTGGCCGCCGCCGCGCCCGCCGGAGGCGCGTCGTGACGGCCCGGCTCGGCATCACGGTCCGGGCCGTGTGGGGGCTCGCGCTGCTCGGCGTGCCGCGCGTGGTCGCCCACGACCTGAGGCTCGTCGGCCCGGTGGGCAATGCGCTGCTGGTGTTCGTCCCGATCGCCGTCTGGACGGCGGTGGTGCTCTGGAAGCGGGTGCCCAACCCGTTCATGACGCTGCTCGCCGTGGGGGCCGCCTACGGTGTCCTGCTGGGTCTGGCCCACCAGCTATTTTGGGCACGAGCCTTCGGCGGCGACTCTCCCCACCTGGGCGGCAACCTCGCCGGCGCGCTCTCCCCCGCTGCGGAAGAGCTGGTGCTCCGGGCCTTCTCGCTGGGCAGCAGCCTGGTGACCGGGCTCGCGGTCGGCGCGGCCGTCGGCGCGGTGGCCTGGCTCATCAGCAGGATCGTGCCGGGCTTCCGGCCCCGCCCACGACGATGACGGAGGAAACGTGCGGGTCGAATCACCAGCCCGCCACGAGTCGGCGGTCGATCTCGGCCTGGCCATGCTGGTGCTCGTCGTGGTCGGCACCGCCATCACGGCCGACGTCGGCAGCGCATCGGCCGGGCCTGGCCTGGCCGCGTACACGTTCGGTGCGTCGTTCGCCGTCCTGATGTTCGCCCGCCGGCGCTGGCCGGTGGCGACGCTCCTGCTCACGGCCGCAGCGCTGATCGTCTACTACATGGTGTCCTACCCGCCGATCGGGCTGGCCGCACCGCTCGCCGCGGCGCTGTACTCGGCGGCCGAGCAGGGCAGGCCGCGCTGGTCCATCGGCACGGCCGTCGCCCTGCTCGCCGTCTCGACCGCACAGCGCATCCTGGAGGGCGACGACCTGGCCTACCTCCTCGGCTTCGAGACCACCACCTCCGCGGGCCTCATGGCCGCCGCGATCGCGCTGGGCGACAGTGTGCGGGCCCGGCGCGCCTGGCGCGCGGAGCTGGCCCGGCAGGAGCACGCCGCCCGCCTGGAACGCGAGCGGGAGGCGGCACGGCGGGTGGAGCAGGAGCGCCTGCGCATCGCCAGGGATCTGCACGATCTGATGGCGCACACGGTGTCGGTGATCTCGCTGCACACGGACGTGGCGCGCGAGTCGCTGCGCGACGCCCCCGACGTGGCCGAGCGTTCGCTGGCCGCGGCCCGGTCGGCGTGCAGCGACGTGGGCCGCGAGCTACGGCTGACCCTGGGAGCGTTGCGCGCGGGCGATCCCGACGACGGCCCGGCACCGGGGCTGGACGCGCTGGACTCGCTCGTGGCGACGGCCACCGCGGCGGGGCTCGACGTCGGCGTGCGGACCTCTGGCCCGCCCGAGCGGCTGCCCGCGATCTCGGACGCGACGGCGTACCGGGTGGTGCAGGAGTCGCTGAGCAACGTGCTGCGGCACTCCGGAGCCCGTACGGTCCGCATCGACCTGGACTACGGCACGGACGCCCTGCAACTGCGCGTGAGCGACGACGGCCGCGGGGCCGGCGGCGCCGCGGGGCCGCCGGGGTGGGGGCTGACCGGGATGCGCGAGCGGCTGGCGCTGCTCGGCGGCGACCTGCGGACGTCGTCGCCCGCTGAGGGAGGATTCGTGGTGGAGGCGAGTGTCCCGCTGGAGGACCACACATGATCCGGGTCGTGATCGTCGATGACCAGCACCTCGTCAGAGAGGGGCTGCGGCTGCTGCTCGAACGCGCCGACGACATCGTCGTGGCCGGTGACGCGGGCGGCGCCGACGCGGGTGTCGAGCTGGTGGCCAGGCTCCGCCCTGACGTGGTGCTCATGGACATCCGCATGCCCGGCCCTGACGGGCTGGACGCCACCCGGCGGATCATGGCCGACCCGGCGCTCCGCGACGTCCACGTGATCGTGCTCACCACTTTCGACACCGACGAGAACATCCAGGAGGCGATCCGGGCCGGGGCCGCCGGCTTCCTGCTCAAGGACACCAGCCCCGAGCGGATGCGGGAGGCGGTGCGGATCGTGGCGAGCGGCGACGCGCTGCTGTCGCCCGCGGTCACCCGGCGCGTCATGCGGGCCGCCGCGGCGGGTCCTCGCCCGTCGTCGCCGGAGCGGCTCGACCGCCTGACGGAACGCGAGCGGGAGGTGCTGGCGGAGGTCGGCGCGGGCCGGAGCAACGCCGAGATCGGCGAGCGGCTGTTCATCAGCCCGGCGACCGCCCGCACCCACGTGGGCCGGCTGCTGACCAAACTGGGCGCCCGTGACCGTTCCCAGCTCGTCGTCCTGGCGTACGAGACGGGTCTGCTCACTCCAGGCTCCGGGACTCCGCCTCCCGCCGATCCGCACGTCCGGTGAAGCCTGCGGGCCGTGCCGGGTTTCCCCTCCTGACCTGCCTTCTCACATCCACACTTCACCGAAGCTTTAATCGGGAAAGCCGCCTTGTCGGTCGTTCCACGTTTTCCTTACTCCTTCCTGGGCTACGACAGCAGTGCCTGGCATGTCGGCTTCGTGACGGCAGGAAGACGAGTGATATGACGGCGATGGACGGGCCTGTCAGCGACGCGTTGCTAAAAATGGGGCGGCATCTCCGGTCCGGGACGGTCTCGCCGGATCTGCGCACCCTGCACCAGGTGGGCGGGCGCCAGGCTGACGCGTTCTACCGCGACCGCTGGAGCCACGACAAGGTGGTGCGCTCGACCCACGGCGTGAACTGCACGGGCTCGTGCTCGTGGAAGGTGTACGTCAAGGACGGGATCATCACCTGGGAGGCGCAGGAGACCGACTACCCGAGCGTCGGCGGCGACCGGCCCGAGTACGAGCCGCGTGGTTGCCCGCGGGGGGCGGCCTTCTCCTGGTACACGTACTCGCCCACCCGGGTGCGCTACCCGTATGCGCGCGGCGTCCTGGTGGAGATGTACCGCGAGGCGAGGGCCAGGCTCGGCGACCCGGTCGAGGCGTGGGCGGAGATCACCACGGATCCGGCCAGGCGGGAGCGCTACCAGTCGGCCCGGGGAAAGGGCGGGCTGGTCAGGATCGGCTGGGACGAGGCCGTCGAGATCGTCGCCGCGGCCCACGTGCACACGATCAAGGCGTACGGCCCCGACCGCGTGGCGGGCTTCTCGCCGATCCCCGCCATGTCGATGGCCTCGCACGCGGCCGGCGCCCGGTTCGTCTCGCTGATCGGCGGCGCGATGTTGTCGTTCTACGACTGGTACGCCGACCTGCCGGTGGCCTCGCCCCAGGTGTTCGGCGACCAGACCGACGTGCCCGAGTCGGCCGACTGGTGGGACGCCTCCTACCTGCTGGTGTGGGGCTCCAACGTGCCCGTCACCCGCACCCCCGACGCCCACTACATGACCGAGGCACGTTACCGGGGCCAGAAGGTCGTCATCGTCAGCCCCGACTACAGCGACGCCGCCAAGTTCGGCGACGAGTGGCTGGCCCCCCATCCCGGCACGGACGGGGCGCTGGCCATGGCGATGGGCCACGTGATCCTCAAAGAGTTCTTCGCCGACCGCGAGACCCCTGCCTTCACCGGCTACGCCAAGCGCTTCACCGACCTGCCCTTCCTGGTGCGGCTGCGCGAGCACGACAGCGGTGGGTACGTGCCCGACAAGTTCCTCACCGACGCAGACCTGCGCGAGGGCGAGGGCGACGCCTTCAAGACGGTGCTCATCGACGCGCGCACGAGCGAGCCGGTGGTGCCCGACGGCTCGCTCGGCTTCCGCTACCGCCCGGACGGCGAGGGCCGGTGGAACCTGGACCTCGGCGCGGTCGACCCGGCGCTCACGCTGCTCGGAGGGCAGGCGGTGAAGGTCGCCCTGCCCCGCTTCGACCTGCCGGGCGGCGTGCTGCACCGGGGCGTGCCGGTCATGGAGGTGGGCGGGCACCTGGTCACGACCGTGTTCGACCTGCTCATGGCGCAGTACGGGGTGCCGCGCGACCTGCCGGGCGAGTGGCCGCGAGGCTACGACGACGCGGCGCAGCCGTACACGCCGGCCTGGCAGGAGGGCATCACCGGTGTGCCGGCGGCGAGGGCGGCGCGGATCGCTCGCGAGTTCGCCGCCAACGCGGAGGAGTCCGGCGGCCGGTCGATGATCATCATGGGGGCGGGGGCGAACCACTGGTTCCACTCCGACACCATCTATCGCTCCTTTCTGGCGCTGACCACGCTGACCGGCTGCCAGGGCGTCAACGGCGGTGGCTGGGCGCACTACGTCGGGCAGGAGAAGTGCCGGCCGATCACCGGGTGGGCGCAGCTGGCGTCGGCGCTGGACTGGTCCCGCCCGCCCCGGCACATGATCAGTACGGCGTACTGGTATCTGCACACCGACCAGTGGCGCTACGACACCTACAGCGCCGACACCGTCGCCTCGCCCCTGGGCGTGGGCGCGTTCGCCGGGAGGTCGACCGCCGACCTGATGTCGGCCTCGGCCCGCATGGGGTGGATGCCGTCCTATCCGACGTTCGACCGTAACCCGCTGGATCTGGCCGAGGAGGTGGCGGCGTCGGGGCAGGAGCCGGGCGCGTACGTCGCGGGCCGGGCCGCCTCCGGGGAGCTGGGCTTCGCCTGCGAGGATCCGGACGCTCCGGCGAACTGGCCGCGCGTGCTGACCGTGTGGCGGGCCAATCTGCTGGGCTCGTCGGCCAAGGGCGACGAGTATTTCCTGCGGCACCTGCTGGGCGCCGACGCGTCGCTGCGGGCCGTCGAGGCCGCGCCGGAGCAGCGGCCCGAGGAGGTGACCTGGCGGCCGGAGGCGCCGCGCGGCAAGCTCGACCTGCTGCTGTCGCTGGACTTCCGGATGACGTCCACGACGTTGTTCTCCGACATCGTGCTCCCGGCTGCCACCTGGTACGAGAAGCATGATCTGTCCTCGACCGACATGCACCCGTTCGTGCACGCCTTCAGCCCGGCCATCGATCCGCCCTGGCAGACTCGTACCGACTTCGCCGCCTTCCACGCCATCGCCCAGGCGTTCAGCACCCTGGCGAAGACTCATCTGGGGGTGCGTCGTGACCTGGTGGCGGCGCCGTTGCTGCACGACACCCCCGACGAGTACGCCACCCCGCACGGCCGCGTGGACGACTGGCGGCGCACCGGGACCACCCCTGAGCCGGGCAGGAACTTCCCGAAGATCACGATCGTGGAGCGCGACTACGCGGCCGTCGCCGACAAGATGGCCGCGCTCGGCCCGCTGCTGGACACCCTCGGCGCCACCACCAAGGGGCTGACGTTCGACGTCTCCGGCGAGATCGAGCGGTTGCGCCGCAGGAACGGGACCGTACGCGACGGCGTGGCGGCCGGGCGGCCGTCGCTGGCCCGCGACGTGGACCTGTGCGAGGCGATCCTGGGGTTGTCGGGCACCACGAACGGGCGCCTGGCCGCGCAGGGGTTCGCCACGCTGGCCCGCCGCACCGGAACATCTTTCGAAGGGCTGGCCGACGAGCACCAGCAGATCACGTTCGCCGACACGCAGGCCCGGCCGGTGGCGGTGGGCACGTCGCCGGAGTGGTCGGGCAGCGAGACCGGCGGCCGCCGCTACTCGGCCTTCACCACCAACGTCGAGCACCGCAAACCCTGGCACACGCTCACCGGCCGCCAGCACTTCTACCTCGACCACGACTGGATCCACGAGGCCGGCGAAGCGCTGCCGATCTACCGGCCACCGCTCGACATGAGCGCGATGTTCGGCGAGCCCGGTGTGGGGCAGAGCGGCGAGAACGGCATCACCGTGCGTTACCTGACGCCGCATTCGAAGTGGTCGATCCATTCCGAGTATCAGGACAACCTGCTCATGCTGACGCTGTCGCGGGGCGGGCCGAACATCTGGATGAGCCCGGCTGACGCGGCGAAGGCGGGGATCGCCGACAACGACTGGGTGGAGGCGGTCAACCGCAACGGTGTCGTCGTGGCCCGCGCCGTCGTCTCGCACCGGATGCCCGAAGGGACGGTGTACATGTACCACGCCCAGGAACGCGTGGTGGACGTGCCCAGAACCGAGACGTCCGGCCGGCGCGGCGGCATCCACAACTCCCTGACCCGGCTCCTCATCAAACCCACCCACCTGATCGGCGGCTACGCGCAGCTGAGCTTCGCCTTCAACTACCTGGGGCCGACCGGCAACCAGCGCGACGAGGTCACCGTGATCCGCCGCCGCAACCAGGAGGTCGATTACTAGTGAGCGAACCCGACGCAGTGAGTGGAGTGGAGGCCCGACGGAGGAGGGACTCCGCGGAGCGAATGAGGAGTGGTGAGTGAACCATGAGCATGCGCGTGATGGCGCAGCTGGCCATGGTGATGAACCTGGACAAGTGCATCGGCTGCCACACCTGCTCGGTCACCTGCAAGCAGGCCTGGACCAACCGCGCGGGCACCGAGTACGTCTGGTTCAACAACGTCGAGACCCGCCCCGGCCAGGGCTACCCCCGCACCTACCAGGACCAGGACCGGTGGAAAGGCGGCTGGGAACTCAACCGGCGCGGCCGGCTGAAACTCAAGGCGGGCGGCCGGCTCAAGAAACTCCTGTCCATCTTCGCCAACCCGCTGATGCCGTCGATCCAGGACTACTACGAGCCCTGGACCTACGACTACGACCAGCTGTTCTCCGCGCCGATGCAGGCCGACACCCCGGTGGCGCGGCCCCGCTCACTCATCACCGGGCAGCCCACCAAGATCAGCTGGAGCGCGAACTGGGACGACGACCTGGCCGGCGGGCCCGAGCTGGCGCCCGCCGATCCCGTGCTGCGCAAGCTGTCGGACCAGGTGAAGCTGGAGTTCGAGCAGGCGTTCATGTTCTACCTGCCGCGCATCTGCGAGCACTGCCTCAACCCCTCCTGCGTGGCGTCCTGCCCGTCGGGAGCGCTGTACAAGCGCTCCGAGGACGGCATCGTGCTGGTCGACCAGGACCGCTGCCGGGGCTGGCGGATGTGCGTGACGGGCTGCCCGTACAAGAAGGTGTACTTCAACCACCGCACCGGCAAAGCCGAGAAATGCACCTTCTGCTTCCCCCGCGTCGAGGTCGGCATCCCCACGGTCTGCTCCGAAACCTGCGTCGGACGGCTGCGCTACATCGGGCTCATCCTGTACGACGTCGACCGCGTGGCCGAAGCGGCCTCCGTCCCGGACGAGAAGGACCTGTACCAAGCCCAGAAGGGTGTCCTGCTCGACCCCCACGACCCCCAGGTGATCGAGGAGGCCCGCAGATCGGGCATCCCCGAGGACTGGCTGGAGGCCGCCCGCAACTCACCGATCCACAAGCTGATCTTCGACTACCAGGTGGCGCTGCCCCTGCATCCCGAGTACCGCACCATGCCGATGGTCTGGTACATCCCGCCGCTGTCACCCGTCGTGGACGTCCTGGCCGACACCGGCCACGACGGAGAAGACGCCGGCAACCTGTTCGGCGCCATCGACGCGCTGCGCATCCCCGTCGGCTACCTGGCCGAACTGTTCACCGCCGGCGACCCGGAACCCGTACGCGGCGTGCTGCGCCGCCTGGCCGCGATGCGCTCCTACATGCGCCGGCTCAACCTCGGCCAGGAGCCCGACGAGTCGATCGCCACCGCGGTCGGCATGAACGGCGACCAGGTACAAGACATGCACCGGCTGCTCGCGCTCGCCCCCTACGACGAGCGGTACGTCATCCCCAAAGCCCACGCCGAACAGGGCAGACAACTGGAGGAGACCGCCACCGGCTGCAGCCTCGACTACGAGGGCGGCCCCGGCATGGCCGGCCCCTTCGGCGAGGCGTCGGGACGGCCGTCACCGATCGCGGTGGAAAGCTTCCACGCCCTGCGCGAACGGCAATCAGGCGACCAACTCGACGACGCCGACGAGCTGCGCGGCCGGGTCAACCTGCTCAACTGGGACGGCAAGGGCACGCCCGACGGACTGTTCCCCAGGAGGAAGAAGTGAACGACGGCGACCTGCGCAACGCCCACATGGTGTGCTCCGTGCTGTTCGGCTACCCCGACGAACGCCTCTACGGTTCCCGGCAGGTGCTGGTCGAGGCGGTGGCCGCGCTGCCCGCCGGCGAGGCGCGAGAACGCCTGTCGGCCTTCCTCGGACACACCGCCGGCACCACTCAGGCGGAGCTGGCCGCCCACTACGTGGCGACCTTCGACCTGAAACGGCGCTGCTGCCTCTACCTCACCTACTACGCCTACGGCGACACCCGCAAACGCGGCGCCGCACTCCTGCGCTTCAAACACGCCCTGCACAGCGCAGGCTACGAACTCACCGACGGCGAACTACCCGACCACCTGGCCGTGGTGTGCGAACTGTCGGCACGCGGCGCCGTCCGCCAAGCCCGCCGGCTCATGACCGAGCACCGCGCCGGCATGGAGGTGCTGCGCGCGGCGCTGGAGGAGGAGCGCTCGCCGTACGCCGACGTGGTCGCCGCCGTGCTGGCCACCCTGCCGCCGGCCCGCGCCCGCGAACGGGAAGCCGCGCTACGGCTGGCAGAACAAGGACCACCCGCCGAAGCCGTCGGCCTCGAACCCTACGCCATCATGGAGGCCGGCCGATGAGCACCCTGCTGTGGGTGGTCCTGCCGTACGTGGCACTCACCGTCTTCGTACTCGGTCACGTGTGGCGCTACCGCTACGACAAATTCGGCTGGACCACCCGCTCCTCCCAGATGTACGAGTCACGGCTGCTGCGCGTCGGCAGCCCGCTGTTCCACTTCGGCATCCTCGTCGTCGCCCTCGGCCACATCGGCGGGCTCGTCATCCCCAAAAGCTGGACCGAAGCCGCCGGTGTCAGCGAAGGGCTCTACCACCTGCTCGCCGTCGTCCTCGGCACGATCGCGGGCATCGCCACCGTGGGCGGCATGGCCATCCTCATCTACCGGCGCCGCACCGTCGGCCCGGTCTTCATGGCCACCACCCGCAACGACAAGCTCATGTACGCCGTCCTCGCTCTCACCATCGCCCTCGGCCTGGCCGCCACCGTCGTGGCCAACCTCGTCGGCGGCGGCTACGACTACCGCACCACCGTCTCACCCTGGTTCCGGTCGATCTTCTCTTTCCGTCCGGAACCCGCGCTGATGGCGAGCGCTCCCCCGCTGTTCCAGCTGCACGCGCTCAGCGCGCTCGTGTTGTTCGCCATCTGGCCCTTCACCCGGCTGGTGCACATGCTGACCGCTCCCGTCGGCTACCTCACCCGCCCGTACATCGTCTACCGCAGCAGGGACGAGGCGCGGCCGGCCACCCGGCGCGGCTGGGAACCCTCCCGCTAGGTCACGGGCTCAGGTCACCGGCAGGGCGGTGGCCAGCAGGATGACGCCGACCGACCCGGCCAGCGAGGCCACCGCCATGGCCCTGGCCAGCCCCGGCCTGCCCTTCGCGCTGGCCACGCCGTGCAGCGCGGCGGCGGCCATCACCGCGCAGAACAGCAGCAACTTGGCGGCCAGGATCCGGCCGTAACCGGGGTCGGCGAGCGAGGCCCAGGTGACGCCCTTGTGCCAGGCGATGGCCACCCCGGTGACGACCTGGACGGGCAGGAGGGCCGCCGCGGTGAGGAGGCCGAACCGGCGGCCGATCGCGTTCAGCACCTCGCGCCGCCGCTGCGCGTCCATCGACCGGCGGACGACGGGCAGGAGCACCAGCGACACGGTGAGCTGCCCGCCGACCCACAGTGCCGCCGACAACACGTGCAGGAACCGGACCGCCGACCACCACGTCATCTCACGCCCACCTCTTGTCCCCGGTCATCGACCAGACGATAAGGGGTACGGCCCGAGGGGGCGACCAAGGCGCGCATCGAGGCCGCGGGGCGGGATATCGCGACACGGCGGAGGGCCGTCGCATCATGATGTTGCATGATCATGCATGACTATGTATATACTTCACGCGTGTCCAAGGTTCTCACTTCTCTGCCTGTCGGCGAACGTGTCGGCATCGCCTTCTCCGGCGGCCTCGACACCTCGGTAGCGGTCGCGTGGATGCGCGAGAAGGGCGCGGTGCCGTGCGCGTACACAGCAGACATCGGCCAGTACGACGAGCCCGACATCGCCTCGGTGCCCGGGCGCGCGACGGCCTACGGCGCTGAGGTCGCCCGGCTGGTCGACTGCCGGGCCGCCCTCGTGGAGGAGGGGCTCGCCGCTCTGGCCTGCGGGGCGTTCCACATCCGCTCCGGCGGCCGGGGCTACTTCAACACGACCCCGCTGGGGCGGGCGGTCACGGGCACCCTGCTGGTGCGCGCGATGCTCGAGGACGGCGTGCAGATCTGGGGCGACGGCTCCACCTTCAAGGGCAACGACATCGAGCGGTTCTACCGCTACGGCCTGCTGGCCAACCCGTCGCTGCGCATCTACAAGCCGTGGCTCGACGCCGGTTTCGTCAGCGAGCTCGGCGGCCGCACCGAGATGTCCGAGTGGCTGCTGGAGCACGGCCTGCCCTACCGCGACAGCACGGAGAAGGCCTACTCCACCGACGCCAACATCTGGGGAGCGACCCACGAGGCCAAGGCGCTGGAGCACCTCGACGCGGGCATCGAGACCGTCGAGCCGATCATGGGCGTGCGGTTCTGGGACCAGAACGTCGAGATCGCCCCTGAAGACGTCACCATCGGCTTCGAGCGTGGCCGCCCGGTGACGATCAACGGCAAGGAGTTCGCCTCCGCCGTCGACCTGGTGCTGGAGGCCAACGCCATCGGTGGCCGGCACGGCCTGGGCATGTCCGACCAGATCGAGAACCGCGTCATCGAGGCCAAGAGCCGGGGCATCTACGAGGCGCCGGGCATGGCGCTGCTGCACGCGGCCTACGAACGGCTGGTCAACGCGGTCCACAACGAGGACACCCTCGCCGTCTACCACAGCGAGGGGCGCCGGCTCGGCCGCCTGCTGTACGAAGGCCGCTGGCTCGACCCCCAGGCGCTGATGTTGCGCGAGTCGCTGCAGCGCTGGGTCGGCATGGCGATCACCGGCGAGGTGACGCTGCGGCTGCGGCGCGGCGATGACTATTCGATCCTCGACACGTCGGGGCCGGCGTTCAGCTACCACCCGGACAAGCTCTCCATGGAGCGCACGGAAGACTCCGCCTTCGGGCCGGTCGACCGCATCGGCCAGTTGACCATGCGCAACCTCGACATCGCCGACACCCGCGCCAAGCTGGAGCAGTACGCCGGGCTCGGCATGGTCGGCGCCGACCACTCGGCGTTGATCGCCGCCGCGCCAGCGCCCTCGACCGAGCTGATCGGCGCGATGCCGGAGGGCGGGGCCGAGGCGATCGCCTCCCGTGGCGAGGTCCCCGAGGACGAACTCCTCGATCACGCCGCGATGGAGTCCGGCACCGACTGACCCTCCGCTCCACTGGATCAGGGCCGGGGTGTGTCCTAGCGCTTGTCCATGTCGCGGAGAAGCTCGTCGAGGCGGGCTTCGTGCCCGTTCATGGCGCGGCTGAACGTCTGCATGGTGTCCTCGAACTGCTCCAGCACCTGCTCCGGGTCGGGCGGGCCAGTGCCGACGGTCTCACGGAACACCCGATCGCGCTGCGCGGCCACGTCGTCCTGCGCGCGCTGCACCGCCAGCGTGACCTCCTCGGCCAGGTCCTGACTGCCCAACTTCATCACCCGGGGGTCGAATCGCACGTCGATCAGCCGTCCTTCGGCGTCGGCGCGGGCGCGGATCTTTCCGCCCGCACTCTCGCCCTCGCCCCTGAGGGCGGCGATCTCGTCGTGCGCGCTCCGGAGCAGGCGCTGCTCCTTCTCCGCCTCCTCCGTGAGGCGGAGAAGATCGTCGAACGGGTTGCGCTGCCGGTCGTCGCCCGTCATCGGCACGGCCGATCCGCGGCGTCATAGTTGCGCTCGGTCTCCGCCATCCCGATCCCGGATCCGTGCAGATTGTCCTTGTAGCGGCCGAGCCAGTCGACCGCGCCCCCGTAGAACTCCCCGTAGTTCCTGGCGAGTTCCTCCGAGCCCTCGGGCACCAGGCCGAAGCAGGTGCTCGTCGGCAGGGCGTTCTGCGTATAGTCGGAGACCGGCTCGTCCAGCACCCTCGAGGCGTCGACCATGCTGTTCGCGCCGGTCATCAGCTCGCCAGAGCGATAGCCGAATCCGTCAGGGTCGGGCGCTCTGCCCATGTCATCCTCCTGTCAGCGGCGGTCGGTGACGTTACTTCTCGTCCTTGCGCAACCCGGAGTCCAGCGGGGAGTCGAGACGTGGGGGAGTGTAGCTGGAGGTCGCATTCGGGTTGACGCTGGCCTGATCGGGCGGCGCCTGGTAAGGCACCCCGATGGGCTGCGGCAGGTTGCGCACTGCGGTGCCGGGCAGGATCGCGCCGAAGGAGCTGGCCGCCTGCTGGGCGGCGTCGGTGCTGAGATTCACCTTGCCGAGGCCCCAGCCCGTCAAAGCGTTCCAGCCGCCGTTCAGCAGGCCCATCTTGAAGGCGTCCCAGGCCGTCCGGCCGGCCGACTGGCCTTCCATCTGGTCGTTCATGATGGTGGACGTCATGCCGGTGAGGGCGCCCGAGACGAGATACGGCTTGGCGCCGTACCTCTCCCGCAGCTTCGCCCAGCCGACGCGGCCGTAGGGGAAGCTCGCGGAGACCGCCGAGGTGTTGACCATCTGCGCGTACGACAGGCCGAACGGCGCGAAGAAGGACTGGCCTTGGAAAATCCGGGGGGCGCCCACGTAGGCTAGGTTGCCGGCCAGGTTGATGCCGAACATCTTGCCGAACGAGCGCATGGCCGCCAGGGACGTCTTCGTGAAGGACATGCCCTCCGTGCCCTGCAGCACGAGGTTGGCGGGCAGCTTCTTCATCGCCTGCAGCAGGGTGGCGCCCTTCTTCATGAGGCCGGCGTTCAGCCGCAGCACGCCGGCCAGCCGTTTGAGAATCTGCGTCGCCCTGGCGGCGCCCTGGGCGACGAGCTTGCGTTCCAGGGTGGCCGCGGCGAGGCGGCCGGCCCCGCCGGTTATCAACGACAGGCCCACGCAGAGCGCCGCCCCCTGGGCGAGCGACTTCACCAGCTCCGCGAACGCGATCTTGGTCTGCCGGCTCGCGACCTGCGCGATGCCGAGACCTTCTCCCACGCTGCCGAGATTCTTGACGAGCTCGTTGCGCTGCGCCGACGGCAGATAGAGGGCGATGCGGCGGTCGTAGGTCTCCGCCGCCGTGCCCGTCCATTCCTTCCTGCCTCTGGCCAGGGCAGGGTCGATGTGCCGCTCGCCCGCGGTGTTCAGGTCGCTCGCGAGTTGGGTGGAGGCGTACTTCATTCTCCCCAGCTGACGTACGTCCTCGTCGCTGCCCACGGTCCTGGCGGCGTTGAAGATCGCGCCGATGAGCTCCGTCAACCCGCTATTCAACGCTTCCTCCTTAGCGAACGCGCTCGCCGCCCCCATGTGCCCGGCGGAGGCCGAAGCCGGGCACACAGGCCGCCTCGCCCGATCCGCAGCCTCGACCTCTCACGCACGCGCGCGTGCGTGAGAGTTGCGATCAACCCGCCGTCTCACATCCTGACACAGGTGATTTACATACGGCTACCCCAAACTTTAGATTCAGGACATACGCTCTGGGACGCCTGTTTCCGACAGAGAACCAGAGACTCGGCCGAGCGCTCGATGGAACGATGCAAAGCCAGCCTGACCCCACCCTGGATCCGGCTACATAACCGCAGGCCAGGACGCCAATAGCAGACCCTCCGAGAGAGGGTCCGACGTGTGACGCCGGAGGGCACCGAACCGCCACCGTCTGTCACAGGATCTTCATGTTCGGCTTGACCTAAAGGACCGAAACTCCGTAGTTTTGGCCGTCGTTCGGCATGCTTGGGGCCGCAACGAGCGATGCGCGACGCCCGCCCCGGGCCCGGCCCGGCTTGAGGTCGCGAATGGACGGGGGAGGCGATAGAGGCCAGCGGTCCGACCAGAAGCATCACCCAAAGTAACCGGGTTGGACCACTACGTAATCGGCTAAGGAGATGCTCGCCCGAACGGTGACGTCCCCGAAGGCCGGGATTCCGCCTCTGGACGACCGATCGGAGAAAGTCCGCTTCATGGAACCCACGTACCTTGTCTGCCTGCCCTTCGCCGGCGCTGGAGCGTCGTTCTTCCGTGGATGGCAGCGGCAGGCCCCCGACGAACTGAACATCCTGCCGGTGCAGCTGCCCGGCCGTGAAGAACGCTTCAACGAAGCCCCCTACACCGACGTCGCCCGCGCCGCCGAGGCGGCATGCACCCAGGTCCTGGCCAGGATCGACGGCGCCACCCCGCCCGTGGC
This sequence comes from Nonomuraea sp. B1E8, assembly GCF_039871515.1. Taxonomy (NCBI): domain Bacteria; kingdom Bacillati; phylum Actinomycetota; class Actinomycetes; order Streptosporangiales; family Streptosporangiaceae; genus Nonomuraea; species Nonomuraea sp. B1E8. The sequence continues at coordinate 364,386 of NZ_JBDPLS010000005.1, forward strand.
GCTCTTCGGCCACAGTCTCGGCGCCGTGCTCGCGTACGAGCTGGCGAACCACCTCGCGAACGTCAGAGGCGTGCGGCCGGAACGGCTGTTCGTGAGCGGTTCGCCCAGCCCGTACGACGGGCGCGAGACCAGGGCCAGCGGCCTCAGCGACGACGAGTTCCTGGCCAGGGTCAGGGAGTTCTCCGGCTACACGCACCCGGCGCTCGAAGACCCGGAGATGCGTTCGCTGCTGCTGCCCGTGATCCGGGCCGATGTCGAGATGCACGAGACGTACGAGCCCGTCAATGACAAGCCGCTGCCGATCCCGGTCACCGCGCTGCGGGGCCGCGACGACGAACTGGTCGACACGGCGCAGATCGCGCAGTGGGAGCGGGTCACCAGCACGGAGTTCAGCACCGCCGAGCTCGACGGCGGCCACATGTACCTGGCCGACGACCCCACCCCCCTGCTCCGGCTGATCGCGGACGAGCTCTCCAGGGAAAGGACGTGACGCTGCGCCTGGCCGGGAAGACGGCCGTCATCACCGGCGCGGCCCGCGGTCTCGGACGCGCCACCGCCCAGGCGTTCGCCCGCGAAGGAGCCGACCTGGTGCTGATCGACATCGCGCGCGACCTGCCCGGCGTCCCCTACCCGCTGGGCTCCTCCAGCCAGCTCCGGCACACCGGGGAGCTATGCCGCCAGACCGGCGTCGCCGTGCTGGTCAAGGAGGCCGACGTACGCGACATGAGCGAGGTCGAGGACGCGGTGAGCACGGCGGTCGACCGGTTCGGAGGCGTCGACGTGCTCGTCAACAACGCGGGCATCGCCGCCCCTTCCGGCAAGGTGACGCACGAGATCGACGAGCACGAGTGGCAGCTGATGCTCGACGTCGACCTCTCGGGCGCCTGGCGGGCCATCCGCGCGGTCGGCAGGCTCATGTCCGAGCGCGGCTCGGGCAGCATCGTCAACGTCGCGTCCACCGCCGGGCTGGTGGGCTACCGGCATTTCGCCGGCTACGTCGCCGCCAAACACGGTCTCATCGGCCTGACCAAGGCGGCGGCGCTCGACTACGCCCCGCGCCAGGTCAGGGTCAACGCGGTGTGCCCCGGCTCGGTCAGGGACGACCCGCAGGTCGAAGGCCGGATGCTGGCGGAGATCGCCCGCTCGCTCGACGTGCCCGTCGGCACGCACGAGGAGACGTTCCTCCAGGCCCAGCCGACCAACGCGCTCATCGAGCCCGACGCCGTGGCCTCCGCCGCCGTGTGGCTGGCCTCCGACGAGTCCCGCCAGGTCACCGGCAGCGTGCTCACCGTCGACGGAGGCTTCACCACGCGCTGAAGCCCCGCCGACCCGGCCGTGCCGGCCTCTCGAACCCACTGGAGATCACTCTGTGTACCGCACCGTTGACGCCTGGCCGCTGATCCCCGCGGCCGGCCCGCCGTCCGGGCACTGCCATGTCCGGCGGACCAGGCTGCCCGCAGGCGCCGACGCCACCCGGATGGCGCGGATCCTCGACCAGGCCGCCCGCCTCTGGTGGGGCGGGCCCGCCCGCCTGTGGACGGAACGGGTTCCCGCCGCCGGCGGCTCGCCGGAGGCCGGGAGGAGGCTCGACGCCGAGCTGTCCAGGCCGGTGCACGCGGAAGGAACCGGGCTGCGGGCCGTCCTGCTGGAGTACGCCGACGGGCCCGCCGACCTGGTGCTCGTCGCGCACCGGGCGCGGTTCGACGCGACGTCGCTGCGGATGGTGGCCGAGGTGCTCACCGGGCGGGTTCCCTGCGAGCGCTTCCACTCCGGTCATACGCGCGTGCCCGCCCCCGACGCCGAGCTGGTCAAGCGGTGGCAGGAGGCCGACTACTCGGGTGCCACCGTCGAATGGGCGGCCGGGGACGCCGCGGCGGGGGACCGTACCGGGGTGGTGAGCGTGCCGGTCCGCGGGTCGGCGCACCTGGCCGCCCGGATCGCGGTGGCGGCCGCGGTGGTCCTGGGACGGTACGAGGGCCGGCGCTGCCCCGTGATCGGCGCGCTGGCCGGGCTGCCCTCGCGGCCGGAGGGAGCGCTCGGGGCGTACGACGCCGGGACGCTGCTGGCGGTGGACCTGTCCGGAGCCGCCACGACGGGCGAGCTGGTGGCCGGGAGCGCCCGGATCCTCGACGGCGACGGCGGATGGTGCGACTCCCGCCGGTACGCGCGGCTGTGCGCGGAGACGGGCGGCCGGGTCCTGGCCGGGCTCCTGGCCACTCCCCCCGGCGAGGACACGCCCCGCCAGACGCCCGACGAGGACGTCGTCCCCTGCCAGACCGCTCCCTTCCCGCTCACCCTCGTACCCGGCCGGGACCCTGACGACTCCTCCCGGCTCGACGTACACCACCGGCTGGAGGACGTGGACGAGGAGTCCGCGCGGCGGTTCGCCCGCCACGTCGCCCGCGTCCACGAGCTGCTGGCCGGCGACGACGACCTGACCCCCGCCGACGTCGACCCGCTGGACGAGTCCGAGCGCCGCCACGCGATCCGCCTCGGCCGCCCGGCCGGACCCCTGCAACGGCGGCCGGAGCGGATCGACGAGATCTTCGCCGCCCGGGTCGCGGAACGGCCGCAGGCCGTCGCCCTCACCGGCGAGGACCGCACGCTCACCTACGCCGAACTGGACGAGCGCGCCGGCCGCTGCGCCGCCTCCCTGCGCGGCATGGGCGTACGGCCGGGCGACCGGGTGGGCCTCTGCCTGGAGCGCACCCCCGACCTGGTGATCACCATGCTCGCCGTGCTGAAGGCCGGAGCCGTGTACGTGCCGATGGACCCCGCCTATCCGGCGGACCGGCTGGCGTACACGGCCGGCGACGCCGCGCTGCGCGTGATCGTCACCCATCGCGACTTCCCGCCCGGCCGGCACCTGACCGTCGTCTCCCCCGAACGGCTCGCGGCCGGCGACGACAGCGCCCTTGACGACAGCGCCCTTGACGGCGGGGGCGCGCCGGAGCGGGGCGGCCCGGACGACGCCGCGTACGTCATCTACACCTCCGGTTCGACCGGCCGCCCCAAGGGCGTCGTGGTTCCGCACAGGAACGTCGTCGCCCTCCTGACGGCCACCGAGGACGACTTCGGGCTCGGTCCCGGCGACACCTGGTCGAACTTCCACTCCAGCGCCTTCGACTTCTCCGTCTGGGAGATCTGGGGCGCGCTGCTCACCGGGGGCCGGCTGGTCCTGGTCCCGTACTGGGTCTCCAGGTCGCCTGACGAGTTCCACGAGCTGCTGGTGCGCGAGCGGGTCACCGTACTCAGCCAGACCCCGTCCGCCTTCGCCCAGCTCATGGAGGCCGACCGGCTCCGGGACGAGCGGCTCGCCGTCCGGCTGACGGTCTTCGGCGGCGAACCGCTCGACGCGCGACCGCTGCTGGGCTGGTTCGACCGGTATCCGGACTGCCGCCTGGTCAACATGTACGGCATCACCGAGACCACGGTCCACGTGACCGCGCAGACCCTGACCCGTGGCGACGCCATCGCCGGGTCCAGGTCGGTGGGACACCCGCTGCCCGGCTGGCACGTGTACGTCCTGGACGAGCGGGGCCGGCCCGTCCCCACCGGCGCGCCCGGCGAGATCCACGTCGGCGGGGCGGGAGTCGCCACCGAATACCTGGGCCGCCCCGAGCTGACCGCTGAGCGCTTCGTCCCCGACCCGTTCGCCGGCGGCCGCATGTACCGCAGCGGCGACCGCGGCCGCCTGCGCCCCGACGGGCGGCTCGAGCACCTGGGCCGGCTGGACACCCAGGTCAAGGTACGTGGCTTCCGCATCGAGCTGGACGAGATCCGCAGCGTCCTGCTCGACGACCCCACAGTGGCCTCGGCCGCCGTGGTCCTCCGTGACGGCCGCCCGAGCGACCCGCCCCGAACGGTCCGGCCGGGCGATCCGCGCGGGGCGGGGACGGCCGGGCACGTGGCCGACCACGCCCTGGCGCGGCTGGACGCGTACGTGACGCCGGCGGACGCCGATCCCGCAGCGGTGCGGCGGCGGGCGGCCAAGGTGCTGCCCGAGCACATGATGCCCGCCACTATCACGGCGCTGCCCGCGCTCCCGCTCACCCCGAACGGCAAGCTGGACGTCCGCGCCCTGCCGGAACCCGCCTCGACCCCGCCTCCCCCGCCCGCCCCCGCGGAGGATTTCACCCGGACGCTCGCCGCGGTCTGGGAGTCGGTGCTCGACGCGCCGGTGGGGCCCGACGACAACTTCTTCGAGCTCGGCGGCAACTCGCTCCTGGCGATCCGGCTGGGGGCGGCCATGCGGGAACGGGGCCTGCCCGCGCTGCCGCTGCGCGAGCTGTATCTCCATCCGACGGTACGCGGTCTCGCGCGGGTGCTCGGCCATGAGTGAGGACGCAGGACTGCTGGACTGGCTCACCGGCGCACAACCCGCCGACGCCGAACCCCCGAGCCCGGAACTCGCGGACACGGCGCTCACGGACACGGCGCTCACGGACACGGAGGTCGCAGGCGCGGAGCCGGTCGGCGCGGAGTGCGTGGGTGGCAGGGGCGCGTCAGGGTTCCCCGTCGCGTGCCCGCCCGGGGCCGGGGTGCCGGAGGTGCTGGCGGCCTGGGGTGCGCTTCTCCACCACCACACGGGCCGGCGCGACGTGGCCTTCCGTGTCGTCGGCGACGGGGCGGACGACGTGGTCCGTTTCACGATCGACCCCGCCGGTACGCTCGCCGGCCTGGCGGCGTCGGTGACGCGCGCGATCCCCGCCGCAGAACCGCACACGCCGGGTACCGGGCCGCTGCCCGTGCTGGTACGGGGGGACGGGCGGGTGCCGGGCGCGCTGGTGCTCGGGCTGGACGGTGACGGGGCGTGGCTGCGGTACGGCCCTGCCGACGACGCTGCCCGGAGCGCGGACATGGTCGCCCGCCACGCGACCCACCTGGCCGCCGTGCTGGCCATGCCGGCGGACCGCACGATCCGCGACCTCGACCCGCTGTCCCCCGCCGAACACGCGAACCTCGAGCGCTGGAACGACACCGCCACCGGCTACCAGCGGGAAGCACGGATCGAGCAGTTGTTCGCCGAGCAGGCCGAGCGGGCCCCCGCCCATCCGGCCGTGGTGCACGGGAGCACCACCCTCACCTATGCCGAGCTGCACCGCCGCAGCTCGTCGCTGGCGGGCGCGCTGCTCCGGGCGGGGCTGCGTCCAGGCGAGCCGGTCGCGCTGCTGTTGCCGCGCACCCCCGACCTGGTCGTCTCGGCGCTGGCCGTGCTGAAGGCGGACGGTTGCTACCTGCCCATCGACCCCACGACCGTCCGGGACCGCGTCGCGTTCACGCTGGAGGACAGCGGCGCGGCACTGCTGATCACCTCGGGACGGCTGTCGACGACGCCCGCCGGGTCACGGGTCGTCGACCTCGATGACCACGACTGGACGGCCGAGCCGGAGCCGTACGGGCCGGTGGCGGGCGATGCGTGCGCGCCCGCGTATCTGATGTACACCTCGGGCACCACGGGACGGCCCAAGGGCGTCATGATTCCGCACCGCGGCGTCGTGCGGCTGGTACGCGGCGTCGGATACGTGCGCCTGGACGCCACCACCAGGATGGCGCAGGTGGGGGCGACCGGGTTCGACGCCTCGGTCTGGGAGATCTGGGGTGCGCTGCTCAACGGCGGCACGCTGCACCTCCTCGACAGGGAGACGTTCCTCGACGCCGAGGAGCTGCGGCGGTCGCTGGCCGATGCCGGCGTCACCACGGCGCTGTTCACGTCCGCGCTGTTCGCCAGGCTGGCCGGCGAGGATCCGGCAGTGTTCCGGCCGCTGCGGGACCTGCTCGTCGGAGGCGACGTGCTCTCCCCCGAGCACGCGCGGGCCGTGCTGCGCGCCAACCCCGGCCTGCGGCTGGTGAACGCGTACGGGCCGACGGAGAACGCGGTCATCTCCACCGTCCACACCGTCGCCGGGCCGCTCGGCGCGCGGGTGCCCATCGGCCGTCCCGTCCCCAACACCGCCGCGTACGTGCTCAACCACGACCGCCTCCCGCTGCCCGTCGGGGTGCCGGGAGACCTGTACGTGAGCGGCGACGGCATGGCGACCGGCTACCACGAGCGGCCCGAACTCACCGAGCGGGTCTTCGTCCGCCATGAAGGGCGGCTGCTCTACCGGACGGGCGACCGGGCCCGCAGGCGGCCCGACGGCTCGATCGACTTCCTCGGCCGGGAGGACCGCCAGGTCAAGGTGCGCGGCTTCCGGGTCGAGCCGGGCGAGGTCGAAACGGCCCTGCTGGGCGTGGCGGGGGTGAGCGGCGCGGTGGTGGTGCTGCGCCGCATGCCCGAGCCGCACCTGTGCGCGTACGTCGAGGGCCGCGTCGAGGCGGAGCACGTGCGCGCGGAGATCGAGCGGCGGCTGCCCACCCCCATGGTGCCCGCGCACTTGGTGGTGCTTCCCGAGCTGCCGCTGACCCCCAACGGCAAGGTCGACCTGGCCGGGCTGCCCGCCCCCGAGGTCGCGAGCGGCGGCAGGGCGGCCCGGGACGAGGTGGAGCGCATCCTGGCCGGGCTCTGGGAGAACGTGCTCGGCGTGCGCGGGATCGGCGCCGACGACCCGCTCGACCGGCTCGGCGGCAGCTCGCTGACCGCTACCCGCGTGTCCGCGCTCGTACGCCGCCGCTTCGGGGTGTCCTGCCCGGTGTCGGCCGTGTTGTCCGCCCGCACGGTCGCCGAGCTGGCCGAGGCCGTACGGGCGGCGGACCGTACGCGGGTCACCGGGCCGCGCCCCGGCCTGGCCACCGAGCGGACCCCGCTGTCGCCCCAGCAGCACGGCGTCTACGTCGAACAGGTCAAGGACCCCGCCGACACCCAGTACAACCTGCCGATCTTCGTGGACCTGCCCGGCCCGGTGGATCACGAGCGTCTGACGGCCGCGCTCGCCACGCTGGTGGAGCGACACGAGATCCTGCGCACCGAATTCGCCGTGGACGGCGACGGCCACCCGTACCAGCGGGTCCGCGAACCGCTGGACGCCACGATCGACGTGGTGGACCTGGCGCCGGGCGAGGACCCCGACGCGTGGGCGGCGCGCTGGGTCCGCCCGTTCGACCTGGCCAGGGCACCTTTGTGGCGGGCGGCGCTGGTCCGGCACGCCGACGGCGCCCGGCTGGTGCTCGACGTCCACCACCTGCTCACCGACGGCCACGCCCTGACCCTGCTCATGGGCGAATGGGCGGCGCTGGTCAGGGGCGAGCGGCCGGCCGCGCCCGAGCTGCGCTACCGGGACTACGCCCGGTGGGCGGCCGGGCCCGAGCGGCGGGCGCTGTCGGAGAGCCAGCGACCCTTCTGGGAGAAGACGTTCGACCGGCCGGTCCCGCCGCTCGACCTGCCCACCGACGTGGCTGGGGCTTCGGTGCGCACGACGGAGGGCGGCCATCTCGCGTTCCGGTTCGGCCCGCAGCGGGCCCTGGCGGTCAGGGAGCTGGCCCGCGCCGAATCCGTGACGCCCTTCCACGTGCTGCTGGCCGCGTACACGGCCTTCCTCGGGCGGGTGAGCGGCGGCGCGGACGTGACGGTCGGTACGGCGGCGTCGGGGCGGCACCTGCCGGGCGTGGACCGGGTGCAGGGCATGTTCGTCAACACGCTCTGCCTGCGGGCGCGCCCCTCGGCCGAGCTGCCGTTCCTGCAGCACCTGCGGACCGTGGCCGCGCACGCCGTGGCCGCCGTCGACCACCAGGACCACACCCTCGACACCGCCCGGTACGCGCGCCCGTCCGGCCACGGCCGGCACCCCCTTTTCGACACGTTCTTCGCGGTGCAGGACACCGGGCTGCAGAGGGTGGACTTCCTGGGCGGCCGCCCGCGCTGGCGGCCCGACGTCACCAGGCGCACGATCTTCGACCTCGACCTGCAGATCGAGGTCGAGCCCGACGACTACGCCGCCCGCTGGGCGTACGCCACCACGCTGTTCCTGCGACCGACCGTGGAACTGTTCCGCGACGAGCTGCTGGCGCTGCTCGACGCCGCGCTCGCCGGCCCGGGCACGCCGCTCGGCGAGCTCGGGCGCGTCGCCGTGACCCCCCATGACCTGTCCGAGCTCGCGTTCGACTTCGACTTCTGATCTGGGTGAGGGAGCACATGCAATCCATCGAGAGCCTGGGCAGGCTCAAGGTCGCCGCCGCGCAACGTCCCCGCGAGGGCGCGTTCTGGCGTGCGGAGCTGGCGGCCCTGCCCGAACGCGCCGGCTTCCCCGCCGACCACGGCCCAGCTGACGCCGGCTCCGCCCGCGGTCGGGGCTCGGCCGGTGCCGCCGTCGCCGCCCGCGAGCTCGACCCCTCCCTGGCGGGCCGGCTGCTCAAGCTGGCCAGGGGCCGGGACGCCGCCCTGCACGCCCTGCTGGTCGCCGCGGCCGGCGCGCTGCTCCAGCGCCACACGGGTGAGGACGAGGTCGTCCTGTCCGTGCCCGCGCTCCCGGTCGCGGGCGGCCCTCCGCCGCTGGCCGCCACGCTGCCGCTGCGCCTGCCGATCGGGCGCGACCGTACGCTGCGCAGCCTGCTCGGCGAGGTGGCGAGCCGGTTGCGCGCGGCGGCCGAGCACCAGGACTACCCGATCGAGCTGCTCGCCCATTCGTCCGGCGCCGCGCCGCACGACGGCGACGACCCCTTCGCCGAGGTGCTCGTCGACGCGGTGCACGACTCGACGAACGACACGACAACCGGAACAGGCGATCCCGCGAACGCCCCCATCAACGGCTCGGCGGACGGCCCCGCGAACAGCCCGGCGGACGACCCGGCGGACGGCCACAGGCCCGGATTTCCTGTGGTGTTCTCCTTCGCCCGCCGGGACGACGGTCTGACGCTGCGGTTGCGGTACCGGCCCGCCACCCACGCCGCCAGCACCGCGCGGCGCCTGCTCACCCACTGCATGCTCCTGCTCGACCAGGCCAGCGCCCACCCGGACGCCGAGCTGAGCGCCCTGGACCTGCGTTCCGTCGCCGACCGCGCGCTGAGCGCCGGGGCGAACGCCACGCAGACGCCCTTCGACGGCCCGGCCCGGCTGGACGAGTTGTTCGACCGGCGGGTGGCGGCGACCCCTGACGCCGTCGCCCTGGTGGGCGACGGTTTCCGCCTCACCTACGCCGAGCTGGGCTCCCGGGTCAACCGCCTGGCGCACACGCTGCGCGCCCGCGGCGTGGGCCGGGACGACCTGGTGGCGGTGCTGGCCGACCGGTCGCCGGAGATGTTCACGGCCATCCATGCCGTGGTGCGGGCGGGCGGCGCCTACCTCCCGATCGACCCGGGCAACCCGCCGGAACGCATCGCGTACCTGCTGCGGGACAGCGGCGCGCGCCTGGTGCTGACCCAGCCCCACCTCGCCGAGACGGTGGCGGGCGCGGTGACCCTGGACATCACGGACGAGGCCGCGTACGCGCCGGACACGAGCCCGCCGCCCGTTCTCGGGGACTCCGGCGATCTGGCGTACGTCATCTACACGTCGGGGTCGACCGGCGAGCCGAAGGGCGTGCAGATCGAGCACCGCGCGGCCGTCAACCGGATCGCCTGGATGCAGCGGGCGTACCCGATCGACGCCGCCGACGTGATCATGCAGAAGACGCCCACGTCGTTCGACGTCTCGGTGTGGGAGCTGTTCTGGGGCGTGCTCGCGGGCGCCGCCGTGTGCCTGCCGGCGCCCGGCGCGGAACGCGACCCCGAGGCGCTGGTCGCGGCCGTGCGGCGGCACCGCGTCACCACGATGCATTTCGTGCCGCCGATGCTCGGCGCGTTCCTCGACTTCGTGTCCGGCGCGCAGGAGGGCCCCGACCCGCTGCGCCAGGTGTTCGCCAGCGGCGAGGCGCTGGCGCCGCACCACGTGCGGCGCTTCCACCAGGTCATCCCGTCGGCCCGGCTGGTGAACCTGTACGGCCCCACCGAGGCCACCGTGGACGTCACCCACTACGCGTGCCGGGGCGACGAGACCCGGGTGCCGATCGGCTGGCCGGTCGCCAACACCCGCGTTCACGTGCTCGACGCCGGGCTGCGCCCGCAGCCGGTCGGCGTGCCGGGCGAGCTGTGCGTCGCCGGGGTGCAGCTGGCCCGGGGGTATCTGGGCAGGCCCGAGCTGACCGCCGAGCGGTTCACCGCCGCGCCGCACGCGGGCGAGGAGCGCGTCTACCGTACGGGGGACCGGGCGGTGCGGCTGTCCGACGGCTCCATCGAGTTCCTGGGCCGGATGGACCACCAGCTCAAGGTGCGCGGGCACCGCGTCGAGCCGGGCGAGATCGAGGAGCGGCTGCGGCGGCACCCGTCGGTGCGGGACGCCGTCGTCGTGGCCCGCGAGCCCGACGGACTGCGCGGTTACGTGGTGTCGGCCGAGCCGATCCCGGAGTACGAGCTCAAGGAGCACCTGCGGCGGGCGCTGCCCGCGTACATGGTGCCCGCCCGGCTGGTGACGCTGGAGTGCTGGCCGCTCACGCCGAACGGCAAGCTGGACCGCCGCGCGCTGCCCGAGCCCGCCGAGAGCGCCGCGTACGAGGCGCCGCGCACACCGAGGGAGGCGGGTCTGGCCCGCGTCTGGGCGGAGGTGCTGGGCGTTGAGCGGGTCGGCGTGCACGACAACTTCTTCGCTCTCGGCGGCGACTCGATCCGCTTCGTCACCGTGCTGGCCAGGGCCCGCGCCCTCGGCCTTGACTTCACGTTCCGGCAGCTCTTCGAGAACCCGACGGTGGCCCGCCTCGCCGAGGTCGCCGGCGAGGGCGGCACGGGCGACGACGGCGGGGCGCCGCGGCCGTTCGAACTGCTCAAGCCGGAGGACCGGGCCAAGATCCCGGGCGGGGTCGTGGACGCGTACCCGATGACGCAGCTCCAGGCCGGGCTCGTCTTCCAGAGCGAGTTGTCGCACGGCACCGTCGAATATCACGACATCATCAGCTACACGATCCAGAGCACGTTCGACGCCGAGCGGTTCGAGCAGGCGGTGCGGGTTCTCGCCGCCCGCCATCCGATCTTCCGTACCAGCTACCAGCTCACCGGCTACACCGAGTACCTGCAGCTCGTGCACGAGGACGCGCCGAGCCCGCTGTCGATCGCCGACCTGCGCGGCATGACCGAGCGGGAGCAGGACGCGTGGTACCGGGACTGGGTGGAGCGGGAGAAGGCGCACCGCTTCGTGTGGGCCGAGCCCGGCCTGGTGCGGCTGCACGTGCACGTGCTGGCCGACGACCTGTTCAGGTACACGCTCAGCCAGCACAACTCGGCGCTCGACGGCTGGAGCATCACGCTGGTGCACACCACGCTGTTCGACGTGTACCACCGGCTGGTGGAGGGCCGGCCCCTGCCTGACGCCCCGGCCGGCAACCACGTGCGCGACTACGTGGCGCTGGAGCGGCGCTCGCTCGCGGACCCGGAGCACCGCGCGCACTGGGCGGAGGTGCTGGCCGGCGGCGCCTTCACCGAACTGCCGAGAACCAGGGACTCGGCCGCGCCCGACGTCTTCCCCGTGGTGTTCCACGAGGTGGAACTGCCGGCCGGGTTGTCGGACCGGATCGTGGCGCTGGCCGGGAAGCTGTCGGTGCCGGTCAAGAACGTCGCGCTGGCCGCGCACGTGAAGGTGCTCTCGCTGATCAGCGGCGAGCGCGACGTCATCACGGGGTACGAGCACAGCGGCCGCCCGGAGACGGAGGGCGCCACCGAGGCGATCGGGTTGTTCCTCAACACCGTGCCGTTCCGCGCCCGCATGGAGACCGGTTCCTGGGCCGACCTGGTCCGCCAGGTCTACCGGTCGGAGGTGGAGCTGCTGCCGGCCCGGCGCTATCCGATGGCGCAGATGAAGCACGACCTGGAGACCCAGGACCCGCTGTTCGAGACGGCCTTCAACTTCACCCACTTCTACCTGCTCAGGAAGCTGGCGGAGCGCGACGGGTTCGCGTTGCTCGACGTGCGGGCCAACTCGGAGACCGAGTTCGTGTTGCGGGCCGAGTTCTCCCGGCACTTCGTCACCGACGAGGTGCGCCTGAGCCTGCACTACCACGCCCACCTCTTCGAGCCGTGGCAGGTGGCCAGGATGGGCGCGTACTACCGGGCGGCGTTCGAGGCGATGACGGCCGATCCCGACGCCCCGCATCATCTCGCCGACCTGCTGCCCGGCGAGGAGAGCGCGGCCCTGGCCGCGGCCGAGGAGTCGGAGGACCTGCCCCCCGAGGTGGCGGGGCTCCTCCCCCGCCCGGCCCGCCTGCGGATCGCCGACGCGCACGGCCTGCGCGTGCCGTTCGCCACCCCGGGCAGGGCCGTGCTCGTCGCGGCCGGCGACGAGAGCGTCACGGTGGACACCGGGCTGTACGGCCGCCGCCTGAACGGCCGCGTGGAGCTCATGCCCGAGCCGGAGCGCAGGGCCTTCCGCCGTTCCGCCGGCCGGAGCGGCGCGCGCCGGGGCGTCCGTCCCGAAGGCGCCGTGCAGCAGCGCATCGCGAAGGCCTGGGCCACGGTGCTCGACGTGCCGGCGGAGTCCATCACGCTCGACAGCAACTTCTTCGAGCTGGGCGGCGGCTCGCTGTCGGCGATGCGGGTGGTCATGGAGATGGGCGGCCTGGTGACGCTCACCGACCTGATGCGCAACTCCACGCTCGGCCCGCTGTGCGCGGTGGCCGAGGCCAACCTCGACGCTGAGGCCGGACCCGACGCGGAGCCCCGCCCCCGGCGCCTGCTCAGGCCCCTGACGGACGACCCGGGCCGGGCCGCGTGCGCGCTGGTCTGCTTCCCGTACGCCGGTGGCGACGCCGCCAACTTCGAGCCGCTGGCCGCCGCGCTCGCGGAGAAGGACGGCCGCATCGCCGTCTACGGAGTCGACCTGCCGGGCCACGACGCGGGACGGCCCGGCGAGCCGTTCGTGTCCGTACGGGAGGCGGCCCGGCTGGTGGCGGACGAGATCCGCGCCGCCGTCGGGGTTCCCGTGCTGCTGTGGGGCCACTGCGTCGGCTCGGCGATCGCGGTCGAGACGGCACGCCTGATGGAGGCGGCCGGCGTCCCGCCGCGGCACGTCGTCGTGGCCGGCAAGCTGCTGCACGACGCCGGCACCACCCGCGAGTCCATCCGGCAGGCGGAGGCGATGGGCGACGACGAGGTCGTGGCCTGGCTGGCCGGCGTCACGGGGCTCACCGGGCTCGACGTGCTCGACCCCGGCCAGGCCGCCTTCGTGGCGGGCGTGTTCCGGCACGACTCCAGCGCCGCCAACACGTACCTGCTCGAACAGGAGGGCGCGCCCCCGCTCGGCGTGCCCCTGACCGCCGTGTACGCCGCCGACGACCCGCTCACCCCCGGGTACGCCCGGCGCCACGCGGAGTGGTCGCGCTTCGCGAGCACGACCCGGCTGGCCGAGATCGGCCCGGCCGGCCACTACTTCTGCCGCACCGCCCCCGACGCCGTGGCCGCCCTCGTGCGCACGCTATGGAAGGAAGAGCGCTGAGCATGTCCGCCACCGACCCACCCGAGGCGCCGCCCACCCCGGGCCAGGTGTTCCTGGCCGGGGCCAGGAGCACGATGCCCTTCCTCGCCTCCGCCATCCCGATGGGGATCGCGGGAGGTGTGCTGGGGTTGTCGAGCGGGCTGTCGGAGTTCGCCACCCTGGGGCTGGCCATGGCGGTGAACTCCGGCACCGCGCAGTTCGTCGGGTTCGCCCTGATCGCCGACGGCGCGAGCTGGCCGGCGATCATCCTGACCACGCTCATCCTGGGCCTGCGGATGTTGTTGTACAGCACCATCCTCATCCCGTACGTCAAGGAGGTCCCGCAGCGCTGGCGGATCGTGCTCGGTTTCGGGCTGATCGACGAGGTGTTCTTCGTGGCGATCGACCGCCTGCGCAACGGGAGGCTCACCCACCACAAGCACCTGTTCTTCCTCGGGGCGTCGGCGCTGCTGTACGTCACCTGGATGACGTGCACGGTGATCGGCATGTCGCTCGGGTCGGCCGTGCCCGACGTGGCGAAGCTCGGCCTCGACTTCCCGGTGACCGCCATGTTCATCGCCATGCTCGCGATCGGGCTGACGAACTGGCGGGTCGCGGCGGCCATCGGCTCGGCCGGAGTGACGGTGATGCTGGCGCAGGGCCTGCCGTACAACCTCGGGGTGGTGCTGGCCGCGATCGTCGGCGCCGGGGTCGGCGCGGGGTGCGAGCTGGCGACGCGGAAGAGCCGGCCGAAGGCGAGCGAGCAGAAGGAGAACGTGGCATGAGCATGCTGCTGCTGATCATCGGCATGGGGTTGTGCAGCTTCCTGCCCCGCTATCTGCCGCTGGCGATCCTGGCCGGCCGGGAGCTGCCCGCGGTGGTGGAGACCCTGCTGAAGTACACGCCGCCGGCGGTGCTGGCCGCGCTGGTGTTCCCGGCCGTTCTGACGCCGTCGGGAAAGGGCATCGAGCTGACACTGGCCAATCCCTATCTGATCGGCGGCGCGGTCACTTTCGTGGCGGGCATGGTCTCGAAAAGATTCCTGCTCTCCACGTCGATCGGGATTGCCGCTTTCTACTTGAGTAGGTGGCTGATCGGTTGAAGATGAACCGCATTTACTGAATAACCGTCAACTCCATTTTTTGGAACGCTACAAAGCCCTGTGACATGGCACAATGCCGTTGACGTTCGCTGCGACCAATTGTCTCTGATAGAGTCAGGAAAACGCTTCGGTACGGACGCTTACCGCTTGCGTATCCGTTACGTGTGCGGTTAATATCTGACTTCATGTCCACCCCCCTGACCGTGGAAAAAGAGTCGCGCATGATGAGCGCGACCCTGCGCGTTCTGAATGGAATTGAGCGCGCCGGAAACAAGCTCCCCCATCCGTTCTGGCTCTTCGTCTTCCTGAGTGCCTTCCTCATGGCGCTCAGCTGGTTGCTGGCGACCCTGAACGTCTCGGCGGTCAACCCCGCCGACAACAAGACCGTCGTCGCCCAGAACCTGCTGTCGACCGAGGGCGTCGCGGTGATGCTCGGCGACGCCATCGACAACTTCGCCACCTTCCCCGCGCTGGGCACGGTGCTCGCCGTCATGCTCGGCGTCGCCGTGGCCGACAAGTCGGGGCTGCTGGCGGCGGTGCTGCGGCGAGGCATCTCCCGCGTGCCCGCGCGCTGGGTGACCTTCGCCCTCGCCTTCACCGGCATGATCTCCCACGCGGCCGCCGACTCGGCGTACATCGTGCTGATCCCGCTGGGCGGCCTGGCCTTCTACGCGGTGGGCCGCAACCCGATCATCGGCGTGATCGTGGCATACGTCTCGGTCGCGGCCGGCTTCGACGCCAGCCCCGTCGTCACCCCGACCGACGTCATCCTGGGCGGCATCACCACCGAGGCCGCGCACACCATCGACCAGAGCGTCACCGTCACGCCGCTCGCCAACTACTTCTTCTCGCTCGCCTCGTCGTTCGTGCTCGCCGCCATCATCACGCTGGTGACGGAGACCCTGCTCACCAAGCGGGCGAAGAGCATGCCGATCGACGACGACGCCGACGTCGGCGACCTGGGCGACCTCCAGCTGTCCGACGTGGAGCGGCGCGGCCTGCGCTGGTCCGGCATCTCGCTGCTGGTGATCATCGCGCTGGTCGCGCTGGCCATCATCCCGTCCGGCTCGCCGCTGCGCGACGAGAACGGCGACCTCGACTTCGGCCCGCTGCTGGGTGCGATCGCCCTGGTGATCGGCATCGCCTTCTGCGTCGTCGGCATCGTCTACGGGCGCATCGTCGGCACCATCAAGAAGAGCAGCGACGTGCCCGACTTCATGGCGCACGGCATGCGGGAGATGGCCCCGGTCATCGTGCTGTTCTTCGCCATCTCGCAGTTCCTGGCCTACTTCAAGTGGACCAACATCGGCACGATCGTCGCGATCAAGGGCGCCGACCTGCTCAAGGCGGCCGGGATCACCGGCCCCGTGGTGTTCATCGGCATCCTGCTCATCGTCACGATCATCAACCTGCTGATCACCAGCGGCTCCGCCCAGTGGGCGCTGGTCGGCCCGGTGTTCGTGCCGATGCTGATGCTGCTCGACATCCCGGCGGAGACCACCCAGGCGCTCTACCGCATCGCCGACTCCTGCACCAACGCGCTGTCGCCGATGAGCCCCTACTTCGTGCTGGTGCTCGGATTCGTCCAGCGCTACCGCAAGTCGGCCGGCATCGGCACCCTGATGGCCCTCGTGCTGCCCCTGTGCCTGGTCATGCTCGTCACCTGGACGCTGCTGTTCCTGGCGTGGTGGGCCCTCGGCATCCCCCTCGGACCGGGCGTTCCCGTCCGGTAACTCCCTCTAGATTAAGGATCCATCAGTGACACCGGCTCCCATGTGGACCCACCAGGCCCTTCCCACCATGCTCGGCGACCTGCGCAGGCTCGTCGAGCTGGAGAGCCCGAGCGACGACAAGGCACTGCTCGACCGGGCTCTCGACGAGATCGGCGACTGGGCCGCCGACCGCATCGGGAAGCCGGACCTGCTCCAGCGTCACAACGGCGGGCGCCACGGTGACGTGCTGGAGCTGACCTACCACGGCACGGCCCCCGGCTTCGTCCTGCTGGTCGGCCACTACGACACCGTCTGGCCGGTCGGCACCCTCGCCGGCTGGCCCTGGCGGGTCAGCGACGGCGTCATCAGCGCGCCCGGCGTCTTCGACATGAAGACCGGCCTGGTCCAGGCGGTGTGGGCGGTGCGAGGGCTGCGCGAGCTCGGCCTCCCGCACCCCTCGGTCCGGCTGCTGTTCAACGGCGATGAGGAGATCGGCAGCCCGGCCTCCCGCGAGCGGATCGAGGTGGCCAGCGAGGGCGCGCTGGCCACCCTGGTCTTCGAGGGCGCGATCGACGGGGCGGTGAAGACCTCCCGCAAGGGGGTGGGCATCTTCCAGGTGACCGCCACCGGCATCGAAGCGCACGCCGGGCTCGACCCCACGGCCGGCGCCAGCGCCGTGCACGCGCTGGCCGCGCTGATCCTCGACATCGCCGCACTGGGCGCGCCCGAGCGCGGCACCACGGTCAACGTCGGCGTCGTCAACGGCGGCACCGGCACCAACGTCACCGCGGGGCGCGCCACGTGCGGGATCGACGTACGCGTCTCCCGTACCGACGAGATGGACCGCGTGGACGCCGCGCTCGCCGCGCTGCGCTCGCCCGACCCGCGCGTGTCCATCGCGCTGACCGGCGGCTGGAACCGGCCCCCGATGACCCCCAACCCGGCCTCGGAAGACCTGTTCGCCAGGGCCTGCAAAGCCGCCATCGAGCAGGGACTCGACCTGCGCGAGGCGGGGGTCGGCGGCGCCAGCGACGCCAACTTCGTCTCCGCGCTCGGCCGCCCCGTGCTCGACGGGCTCGGCCCCGTGGGAGCGGGCTCCCACTCCCGCGGCGAGCACGCCATCGTCGAGCACATCCCGGAGCGCACCGCCCTCACCATGGGCATCATCACCGGCTACGCCGGCTAGGCGGGCGCGGCAGGATGGCCGGGCGGGCGCGGCGGTGAGCGCCCGCACTGGCTACGCGGGCGGAGCTCCCGTCGTGTCCGGCCCGTCGAGCAGAACGAGGTCGGGCGGGCCGATCGTGGAGGAGGCCAGCAGCTCCGTGATCAGGTTGTGGTTGAGCGCGTTGCCCAGCGGCGGCGGGATCTCCTCCTCCAGGAGCCCCGGCACCTTGGTGCTGAGCCGCTTGCGCGTCTGGGTGACGGTGTGGGCGGCGCGCTTGGCCGTCCAGCCATGACCGGGGAGGATGCGGTTGAGCTCGTGGGCGGCCTGCGTCCAGGTCAGCGGCTGCGGCCAGGGCTCAGCCCGCAGATAGCGCTGGGCGAGGCAGACCAGCACCAGGCGCTCGACCGTGCTCAGCTTCCACCCGGGCTTCTCCTGGGTGTCGTCGTCAGGGCTGTTGTCCTGGCCGGCGCCGGCCCTGCCCATCACGATCCGCACCTCGAGCAGGTGTTCCTGGTCGGGGGCGACGATGAACAGCGGCGTGTGCGCCATCGGCAACCGCGCCCGGTGGCCGGTGAGCAGCAGCCGCGCCCCCGGCAGGCGGATGGGCAGCCTGCCGAGGTTGTACAACATCCAGGCGGAGTCCTCGCGGGTGATGTATCCGTGCCGCCGGCTGACGTGCGGATCGTTCGGGCCGACGCAGACGTGGACGTCCGGCTCGCAACGCCCGAACAGCACGTCGAACGCGGCATCCGGCGCGACGCGCATCCCTCCGTTGCTGCCCCGGACGAAAAGCGTGCCCGGCTGGGCCGGGGGAAGCCCTTCGGCGAAGTTTCCGAGGTCCTTCGGCAGGATGTCCACCTTGCTCTGCGGTTTGCGCACTGTCCACGCCATGCCGTCGATCATCTCTCCATACACCGGATCACGCTAGCCTCCGCCCTCCGGGAGGGGTCCCCGGGTCGTGGCCGGGTTGACCGTGTAGTGCACGATCACGCCGGCTCCATCAGGCACCTCCATGAGCTTGTCCACGAGCTTGCCGCCGAAGTCCACCACCCTCAGCTGGATCAGGCTCGCGTTGTCCCGCTCCCAGCAGTAGAGATGCGTCTCGTCGTACCAGCCGATCACCGTGTCGCAGTCGGAGGAGAACGCGCGGACCTGCTTGCCGGTGGCGGACTCCCAGAGGCAGTGGTCGCCGTCGTGGCCGCTCGGGCAGTCGGTCACGAACGTCCCGCCCGAGGGGGAGAAGATCTGCGCGTCGTCGAACGGCGGCTCACCGACGTCCCGCACGTCGCGCGTGAGCTTGCCGGAAGCGTCGAAGAAGCGTAACCCGTCGCCGTCGCCGTAGGCGCTGACCACGCTCCGCTCGCCGGGTCCCCAGACGAACTCGTGGTCCTCGATCGCCTTGTCCGCCACCTCGATCACGCTGACCGCGCTCCTGGCGAGGTCGGCCTGGTCCACCGTGAGGATGGCGAAGCCGACGGTGAGCCAGTCGTCACCGGTCTTCCTGGTGACGTTGAGCAGGATCTTCGTGCTGTCCTTCGACCAGGCCTGGATGGAGCCGCTCATCGGCTTGCGCACCGTCTTGACCCGGAAACTGGACCCCGTATCCCTGTTGGTGAGGAGGACCGAGCTGTAGTCGTCGTCGGTGTAGAGCTTGGGCCTCTCCGCGAGATACCGGCCGTTGGGGGAGACCAGCGACTTGTCGTTGGTGGGATATTTCTCGAACGTGCCCTCCAGCGACTCCCTGGCGTAGTCGACGTGGGTGTCGGTCTTCTTGTCCTTGAGCTCGTACGCCGTCAGCCTGATCGGGTCGGCCGGGCTCTCGTAGAGGGTGATCCGGCCGCCTGGCGGCTTGGTCTCGACGGGTTCCGGCGTGCTCGTGGCCTGTGGCGTCGCCGAGGTGACGGCCGCGGTCCGGGTGGTGAGCGGGTCGGGCTCATAGACGGCCTTGCCCACGGCCACCCCGGCCGCCCCCGACACCAGGACGAGCGCGGTGACGGCGGCGGCCACGCCGGCGACGGGCCGGCGCGTGCGTTCCTGGCTCGCGGGCAGGCCGCCTTCCCCGGACGGTTCCCAGGTCACGTCCCTGAGCGGGTCGCCGCCGCCCGCCGATCTCCGCAGCAACTGCATGATCACCTGCTGGGCCGTCGGCCGCTCCGCCGGGTCCTTGGCCAGGCAGCGCTCGACCACCTCGCGCAGCGGCCCGTCGAGCGCGCCGAGGTCGGGCGGTTCCTTGAGCACCCGCTCCGCCACCGCGTGCGGCCCGTCATGGCCGAACGGCGCCCGCCCGCAGGACGCGAAGACCATCGTGGCGCCCCAGGCGAACATGTCGGTCGCCGGCCCCACCGGCCGGCCCAGGATCTGCTCGGGGCTCATGTACGCGGGAGTGCCGATCTGCGTGCTGCTCGTCATCTGCACCGGGTCCAGCGTGCGCGCGATGCCGAAGTCGATCACGCGCGGCCCGTCGCCGGCCATGATGACGTTGCTCGGATTGAAGTCGCGGTGCACGACCTGGCCCTCGTGGATGGCGACCAGCGCGGCGGCGGTGCCGATGGCCAGCCGGTCCAGCGCGGCGCCGGCGCGCGGGCCCTCGTCCTGGACGATCCGCTTCAGGGAGGGGCCTTCGACGTACTGGCTGACGATGTACGGCCGGCGATCCTGGACTCCCGTGCTGAGCACGACCGCGGTGCAGAAGGGCGCCACCTGCTGGGCGACCTGCGCCTCGCGCAGGAAACGCTGGACGCTCTCCTCGTTGTCCGCCTGGTCGCCGCGCAGCCATTTGATAGCCACGTGCGCGCCCATGGGTGTCCTGGCCAGGTAGACGACGCCCTGTCCGCCGTCACCCAGCCTGCCGAGGAGCTCCATGCCTCCGAGCTCTGGGGGATCGTCGGACACGAGCGGTGTGAAGGATGGCATGACGATAATTGTGTGTTCACGCCGTGGATCCACGGCAACCTTACCGGCGGTTAAGTTAGCCGTCCGTAACGCTGGTCATGCGGAGCGGTTGACCTCGTATCTGGGGGAGAGATCAACGTCCTTGGGGACGTCCATCAACCTCCGCACCAGCTTGCCGTCCAGGGTCACGACCTGGATCTCGTCGTTGGCGCCGTTGTCCTGCTCCCAGCAGAAGAGATGGTTCTCGTCGAACCAGCCGAGCACCTTGTCGCAGTCGGAGGAGAACGTACGGGTCTGCCTGCCGGTCGCGGTGTCCCAGAGGCAGTGGTCGCCGTCGGCCTCTCCGTCGCGGCAGTCGGTCACGAAGCTCTTGCCCGAGGGCGAGAACTGGAGCTCGGCGCCGGCCTCGAGCGCGCCCACGCCGGGCAGGTCGCGCGTGGGACGGCCGGAGGCGTCGTAGAAGCGCAGCCCCTTGATCTTCTCGTGGAAGTAGATCACGCCCTCTCCCCGGGCGTCCCAGCCGAACTCGTCGTCGCCGAGCGTGGCGTCGTGCACCTCGACCACGGTCGCCCTGCTCCGGGCCAGGTCGGCCCGGTCCACGTCGATGATGGCGAAGCCCGTGGTGGCCCGGCCCTCCTTGCCCTGCGCGTCCTTGGTCGGCTTGGTCACGTTGAGCAGGATCTTCGAGCTGTCCGTCGACCAGGCCGTGATGGTGCTCTCCAGCGGATCGTGCACGGTTCTGACCCGGAAGCTGACCCCTGCCTCGCCGTTGGTGACGAGCACGGAGTCGTAGCCGTCGGAGGTGTAGTCGGTCTGCCTGATCGCGTGGTAGCGGCCGTCGGGGGAAACCAGCGAGTCGAGGATGCCGGTGTACTTCTCGAACGTGCCCCGCCGTGCCTTCCTGGCGTAGTAGACGTCCTCGTCGGTCTTCTCGTTCTCGATGCTGTACGACATCAGCCTGATCGGGTCGGCGGGCCGCTCGAAGAGCTCGGCCCCGCCGGGCAGATCGATGTCGACGGGCGTGGCCGTGGCACGCGGCGCCGGGGTCGTCGCCTTCGACGGCGCGGGCGAGGTGGGCTGGGCCGCGCTGCCGGTCGGCGTCATCAGCCCGGTCGCCGCGACCCCGGCCACCGTGAGGAGCAGGGCCGTCGCCACGGCCGCGCCGACGACGACGGTCCTGCGCCGCAGCGCCCGCGCGGGCCGCTGGGGGACGGACGGCGGGGCGGCCGCCAGCGGGGTTGGCGGGGTGGCGGGCGCCGGCCCTCCGTCCTCGTCGACGGGCCCGGACCTGCGCAGCAGCCGCATCATGACGTCCTTGGCCGTCGGCCGCCGCGCCGGATCCTTGGCCAGGCACTGCTCGGCCACCTCGCGCAGCGGCCCGTCGAGCGCGCCCAGGTCGGGCTGCTCGTGGAGCACCCGCTGCATCACCGTGTGCGTGCCCTCGGCGCCGAACGGCGCCCGCCCGCAGGACGCGAAGACCATCGTGGCGGCCCAGGCGAACATGTCGGTCGCCGGCCCCACCGGCCGGCCCAGGATCTGCTCTGGGCTCATGTACGCCGGAGTGCCGATCTGCGTGCTGCTCGTCATCTGCACCGGATCCAGCGTGCGCGCGATGCCGAAGTCGATCACGCGCGGCCCGTCACCGGCCATGATGACGTTGGCCGGCTTGAAGTCGCGGTGCACGACCTGGCCCTCGTGGATGGCGGCCAGCGCCGTGGCCGTGCCGATGGCCAGCCGGTCCAGCGCGGGGCCCGTGCGGGGACCCTCATCCCGCACGACCCGGTCCAGCGAGAGCCCCTCGACGTATTCGCTGACGATGTACGGCCGGCCGTGCTCGACGCCCGTGCTGAGCACGTCGGCGGTGCAGAACGACGCCACCCGCTGGGCGACCTGCGCCTCGCGCAGGAAGCGTTCGACGCTCTCCTCCTCGCCCGACTGGTCCGGGCGCAGCCACTTGATGGCCACGTACGCATCCATCGGCGTCCTGGCCAGGTAGACGACACCTTGTCCGCCCTCGCCCAGCCTGCCGAGAAGGTCGAAACCCCCCAGACGCTCCGGGTCGCCGGGGACCAGCGGCATGAAGGATGGCATGCGGTAATTGTGTCCCTACGCAGAGGATCAGCAGAACCTTGCCGGGGAGGACGTTATGGAATCGCCTTCCCCGATCTCAGTCGTCGGGGACCGCCGTGGCCGACCACGCCGCGACCCCCAGGGCCGCCCCGGTCAGCACCGACAGCGCGAGCGCCGACACCGCGCACGCCGCCACGGTGAGCTTCCTGCGTCCGAGCATCCGCACGAGGGAGCCCAGGTTGATGCGCGAGGCTGAGCGGCGGGGCGCTTCGCCGCTTCAGCCCGGCCACGCTGCGCATCCTCATCGTGGCGGTCGGCGGCTGCGCCATCGTCCACCTGATGACCTCCGGGCGGCTCTAAGACGCCGGACCTCATCGCCCCGCGTCGTGCTCGGAGGCGCCCGCAGGCTGCGGGAGCACTTAGTGCGATCGGAGACGAAAGTGCTCCAGACAACGAAATTAGGGCCTCCATGGTCGGCGGAAGCCGGGTTACATTCACGGTGCTTTGCCCTCTCTTAACCCCCTGAGCAGACCGAAGGGAGAGGCATGGGAACGAGAACCGTGATCGCGGCCATCGCCGCTGCGGCGATCCTCCTGCCGGCCGCCACCACGAACGCCGCCGCGACCGTCACCGTGCCGGCCTCTGGGACGTCCGGCGGCGCGGCCCCGCCGCCCGACGACCAGTTCCAGAAGGTGACGCTGAACGACCATCCGGGCGAGCCCATGGACCTGGCGGTGTTACCGGACTCGCGGGTGCTGCACACCACCAGGAAGGGCGAGGTCTGGCTGCACGACCCCGAGACCGGCCTCAACACCCTGGCCGCGCGGCTGGACGTCTACCAGCACGACGAGGAAGGGCTGCAGAGCATCGCCCTCAGCCCCGGCTTCGGCCAGGGCTCGAAGAAGGACGACTGGGTCTACCTCTACTACTCCCCGCCGCTCGACACCCCCGTCGACGACCCGGCCACCCCGGACGTCAACGAGGGCGACGCCCCGCTCACCGGCACGCCGGACGACTTCGCGCCCTTCAAGGGGCTGATCCGGCTGTCCCGCTTCCGCCTCACCGGCGACACGATCGACCTGCGCACCGAGCAGCGCGTCCTCGACGTGCCGGTGGACCGCGGCATCTGCTGCCACGTCGGCGGCGACATCGTTTTCGACGCCCAGGGCAACCTCTACCTGTCGACCGGCGACGACACCAACCCGTTCTCCTCCGACGGCTTCACCCCGATCGACGAGCGGCCCGACCGCAACCCCGCCTTCGACGCCCAGCGCAGCTCCGGCAACACCAACGACCTGCGGGGCAAGATCCTGCGCGTCAAGGTCCGCCCGGACGGCTCGTACACGATCCCGCGCGGCAACCTCTTCAAGCCGGGAACGCCGCGCACCCGGCCGGAGATCTACGCGATGGGCCTGCGCAACCCCTTCAGGATCGAGCTCGACCGCTCCACCGGGGACCTCTACGTGGGCGACTACTCCCCCGACGAGCAGGAGGCCAACCCCCAGCGCGGCCCGGCGGGCACCGGCAAGTGGACGACGATCCGCAGGGCCGGCAACTACGGCTGGCCGTACTGCGCGACGGCGCGGCTCCCGTACGTCGACTACGACTTCGCGACCGGCGCGTCCGGCGCGGCGTTCGACTGCGCCGCGCCTGTCAACGAGTCGCCGCACAACACCGGCAGGCGCGAGCTGCCGCCGGTCGTGCAGCCGCAGGTGTGGTACTCGTACGGGGCATCGGCGGAGTTCCCGCAGCTGGGCACCGGCGGCATCGGCCCGATGGCGGGCCCGGCCTACGACTACGACCCGCGTGACACGCGCGGCCGCACGGCGGTGGGCTGGCCGAAGTACTACGACGGCGTCCCCCTGTTCTACGAGTGGACCCGCGACTACGTGAAGGCGTTCCACCGTGACGGGCGCATCGAGGACGTGCTGCCCTCGCTCGTCTTCGACAACCCGATGGACATGGAGTTCGGCCCCGACGGCGCCCTCTACGTGCTGGAGTACGGCGACGGCTACTTCCAGGAGAACGAGGACGCCCAGCTGGCGCGCTACGACTACATCGGCAACACCGGCAACCACACGCCCGTCCCCGCGGCCACGGCGTCGGTGACGGCCGGCCACGCGCCGCTCGCGGTCGCCTTCACGGCCGACGGCACCACCGACGCCGACGGCGACCGGCTCAGCTACGCGTGGGACTTCGACGCCGACGGGCGGGTCGACTCCCGCGGCCCCGAGGGGTCGT
This sequence comes from Nonomuraea sp. B1E8, assembly GCF_039871515.1. Taxonomy (NCBI): domain Bacteria; kingdom Bacillati; phylum Actinomycetota; class Actinomycetes; order Streptosporangiales; family Streptosporangiaceae; genus Nonomuraea; species Nonomuraea sp. B1E8. Next base: position 388,937 of record NZ_JBDPLS010000005.1, read on the forward strand.
TCACGTACGAGGAGAACGGCCTGTACCAGGCCACGCTGCAGGTCACCGACCGGCACGGCAGGTCGGCGGCGACGTCGGTGCGGATCGTGGTCGGCAACGCCACGCCGGTCGTGGAGCTGGTCAGGCCCGTGGACGGTGACCCGTTCACGTTCGGCGACGTGGTCGAGTTCGAGGTGCGGGTCACCGACGACCAGGAGGTCGACTGCGCCGACGTGACCGTGGACTACATCCTCGGCCACGACGACCACGGCCATCCGCAGACGACGGCCCGCGGCTGCACCGGCTCCATCCAGACCACCGAGCCGAGCGGGCACGACCCGGAGACCGACGAGCTGACGGGCGTCTTCGTCGCCACCTACACCGACCCCGGCGGCGACCTGCCGCCGCTGACCGGCACTGACAGGGTCGTGCTCCAGCCCACGCGATAGGAGATCCCCATGTGTTACGGCTACGGCCCCAGCAGGCGATCGTTGCTGGCGGCGGGACTCGGGCTCGGGACGGCGGCCATCGCCGGCGCCGCCTCGCCCGCCGCCGCCACGCCGCCCCACCACCGCAGGCACCGCATCCCGCCGGGCCAGATCAGCATGCAGCTCTGGACGGTGCGCGACGACCTCGCCCAGAACTACGACGCCACCCTCACCTACCTGGCCGAGATCGGCTATCCCAAGGTCGAGCTGGCGCTCGGCTATTTCGGCCGTACGGCCAAGGAGCTGCGTGAGTTCCTCGACGGGATCGGCATCCGCTCCACCTCCAGCCACGACGACATCAGCGCCGACGACGCGGGGCTGGAGACCAAGATCGAGAACGCGCTGACCCTCGGCCAGTCGTTCATGGTCGTGCCCTACCTGAACTCCGACAGCGAGGACCAGTGGAAGGCCTGGGCCGAGCGCATGAACGTGGAGGCGGCCGCCGCGCGCAAGGCCGGGCTGCGCTACGGCTACCACAACCACGCCCACGAGTTCACCATCGACCTCGGGGGCGGCAGGACGCCCTGGGACGTGCTCACCTCCGAGCTCGATCCGCGCCTGGTCCACCTGGAGATCGACCTCTACTGGGCGGTCACCGGCGGCGTCGGGCGCGGCGTGCGCGATCCGGTGCGTTTCACGCTCGACGTGATCCGCCGGGCGCCGCAGCGGGTGCTGCAGTTCCACGTCAAGGACCGGCATCTCGACGGCGACATGGCCGACCTCGGCACGGGGACGATCGACTTCCGGCGGATCTTCGACGAGCACCGGGTGATCGAGTACATCGTCGAGAACGACACCCCCGACGTGACGCCCCGGCGTACGGCGGAGGTCGGGTACCGCTACCTGCGGAAGGTGCGGTTCTAGGGACGCCTGGCCCTCCACCCGGCCCGGGTGGGGGGCCGCTCGGAAACGCAGCGGAAACGGCCGGTGGTGCACAACTGGAGGAGCCCGGAAAGTCCGGCACACCGCGGGCCGTCTCCGCGGTGCGTTCCTTCCGAAGGACCTCGAGTTGTGACTCGTACGACAGCGACCGGCATGGCCGGCATGACCTTGGGAGCCCTGCTGACGGGCTCCGTCGCCCTCGCCTCGCCGACCGCGGCGGCGAGCGCCTGGACCAAGCCCACCGCCTTCAATTGGGCGACGTGCCCTGAGATTTCGGACGACGAGCTGGGCAGAAAGTTGTCCGAGGAGCAGCTCGCCAAGGCCAGGCAGTTGCTCGACCGCATGGAGTGCGGAACCATCAGCGTTCCCCGTGACTACGACGACCCGCGCGGCGAGCAGATCACCGTTGCCCTGACCAGGCTGAAGGCCACCGACCAGAAGCGCCGGCTCGGCACCATGGTGCTCAACCCCGGAGGACCGGGCGGCAGCGGCTATCTGATGCCCGTCGAGTTCGTCGCCACGGGCGTCGAGCTGGACGACCGCTACGACCTGATCGGGTTCGACCCTCGGGGTGTGGGCCGGAGCACCAAGGCCGACTGCTCCGGCGGCGGCCAGGGCGGACGGCCGCAGCCGGGCCCGGTCACGGAGGAGCAGGCCAGGAAGGCCTACGACCAGACGGTCAAGAGGAACAAGGCGTGCGCCGAGTCGAACCCCGAGCTCATCGGGCAGCTCACCACCGAGAACACGGCTCATGACGTCGACAGGATCCGCAGCGCGCTGGGCGAGAAGAAGATCAGCTTCTACGGCGTCTCCTGGGGCGGATGGCTCGGCACCGTCCTGCGCAGCATCCACGGCGGCAAGATCGACCGGATGTGGCTCGACAGCCCGGCACCGCCCTACTCCAGGACGGACGTCGCCACGGAGTTGCGGGCCAAGGCCACCGACCGCAACTTCCAGCGCATGGCCGCCTGGATCGCCGAGCGGAACGACGAGCACGGACTCGGCACGACCCGTCAGCAGGTGGTGTCGGCGGTGGAGAAGATGCGGAAGTCGTATGACGAGGAGCCTCTGACCTTCACCGACATCGACCTCACCGTGGACGGTGCTCTGATCTCCCAGGCCGCGAGCAGCCCGAGCTTCAACTGGCCCCAGATGGCCCAGGTGCTGAGCGAACTGCAGGATGCCGAAGGGCCGAGCGCCCCGCCGACGGTCAGGAAGGTGTTCGGCAGCCCGCCGTCCGGCGCACCCTCCGGCACCGACATGACGGCGAACCTCGCCTACCACTGCAACGAGGATCTGGGCTCGCGCTCGTTCGAGTCGGCCTGGAACGCCTACCAGGAGCGCCTGAAGCGCTATCCGGTGACCGGCAGGACCACCCCCGTCGCGCCGGCGTGCGCGGGATGGCCGCTGCCGGTCAACAAGACGCCGCTGAAGCGCCACGGCGGCTCGTTGATGTTGTCGGGCCACCGGTACGAGAATCTGTCGCCGTGGGAGGGCGTGGTCGCCACGCATAAGACCATCGGCGGCACCTTGGTGCGCATGGACGACGACGTGCACGGCTCGGCCATCAAGGTGCCCGGCTGCGTCACGAAGGTGCTCGCGTACTTCGAGACCGGCCGGACCACCGACTCGTGCCCCACGCGCCCGGAACCGGCCTGACCGGAAGGCTGTCCGCAGGGTCGGTCGAACTGGAAGGTGGCGACGACCGGGGCGATCCGCATCGTCCCGGCCGCGCTGACGCCCCGGCACGACGGCACCGGCCGCTTAATGATCCGGATCGCCGCTCGCCGGCAGCCCGCTGACCTGCACAAACACGGCTTTCAACGCGAAGATCGAGATATTTCCCCCAAAAACAGCGCATACTACCTTAATGACGCCTAACCGATCCGCACCTCGGCGACGCCTTCCCGGAAGCCCGTTCAACGTCCCCGACGTCGCCCCACCCCCGCTGGAGAGCTTCGTCCTGCAGGACATGGTGAGCCATGACACCTACGGCCTCGGTTCGGTCGTCGGTGTCGAGGAAGGCGTCGCCGTCCTCGTCGACTTCGGCGCCCAGACCCGCCGCATCGCCGCGCCGTACCCCAAGCTCTTCAAGCTCTGAAGCCCGGGCTCGCCCGACCCGGCGGACGGCGCGGACCGGGGGTGGCCGCTCAGTTCACCTTCCGGCCCTGGTTCGGCGTGACGTTGATCTGGCCGCTGTCGGAGACGATGATCTGGATGCGCCCGTCCTTGACGGCCTGCCACATGACCGCGCCCTGCGCGCCGAGCACGTCCTTGAGATCCTTGATGGCCTCCAGCTCGGTGCGCGCCTTCTCGTTCTTCGCCTTCTGCGCCGTGTTCTCCTCCTGAGCCTGCTGGACGGCGGCCATCGCCTCGCGCACCTTCAGCGGCGGCTGCGGCTGCTGCAGCGTGACCGAGAACTTCTCGAAGAACGCCGTGCCGCCCTGCTCGCGCAGGAACTGCGCCATGTACTCGGCGACCTTCGCCTCCCACTGCTGCTTGGCCTGCGGGTCGCGGTAGGTCAGCTCGCGCCAGGCGAACTCCTTGCTGGCCGCGTCGAGGGCCCGGTCGAGCGGCTGGCCGATGTAGACGCTGAGCAGTTTGTCCCAGCCCTCGTCGGTGTCGGCCTCGTACTTCAGCCCGATCTGCTCGTGGAACTGCCGCAACGTCTTGCAGTCGCTGGTGAGCGAGAACGTGACGACGCCGGACACCCGCATCTCCAGCGGGTCCTTGGTCCACATCGTCAGCGGCCCGGACTCGGCCCCCGGCTTCGTCTTCTCCCCTTCCGGATCATTGGGGTCGGCGGCGAACTCGAACGTGCGCTGGCCGGCCGGATAGACGTAGCCCCGGTCGCCCGGGCCGGACACGTCGCGAATGCCCGGGTCGACGCAGTTCTGGAACGTGGTGTCGGAGAAGACTCCCGCGTCGTAGACGATGCCCTTCTGGTCGGGCTCGGGGGTGGTGATCGAGCAGCCGGCGACCAGAAAGGCGGCGACTAACGATGTCATGACGGTGATGTGCCTCATACCCGATGACGGTAATACGGTGCACCGCGACGCTGTGTGACGCTTCGCCATCAGTCCACGGATCGATGACCGGCTCAGCCGGGCTGGGCCGGCTCGCTTCCATTACGTGGACCTGTCTTTTGCGTTCATTAGGAACGTCCCCATCTGGACGTCAAGGCAGGCCAAAACCGTTGTCCGACCGTTTTATCCGGTTTCTACCGCATCGCCCCTTAATTTTGGGCAGAACGAAACCCCCGCCGTCGCGTAGGCAGCAAGCACCCGGACATCGCCGGCACGGCTCGCCGAACCGTGGCGGAGGGGGCGAACATGGTGACTGTGAAGCCTTACGGATGAGGCCTACCGGTAAGGCATGCGGGCCCGGCATCACCGTGCGTGACCCTTACCCATGGTTACATTCACGACCCGTGTGCTGACAAAGAGTCAAACCGCCATTCGGGACGAATGTTCACATCTGTTGCTTGAAGTACATCTGCCCCATCGGCATAGTGGACGGACCACAGGCGTACCAGTCGTGACGGGATTCTCGGGGGCCGGTACCAGGTTGCGACTGCCAGCGGCGCATCATCACGCGCGGAATTGGACAAGATGCATGAGCTCGCCCCCACCTCTCCGCACCAAGCTGCTCAGGATCCTCCTGCTCCCGCTCGTGTCCATGGTCGCCCTGTGGGGGTTCATCGCCTACTCCAGCGTGGAGGAGATCGTCGAGGTCTCCCAGACGCAGGACCGCTGGGAAGCCATCGGCTCGCCCTTGTTACAACTGATCGTCGAACTGCAGCGGGAACGCCAGCTCTCGGCTGAGGCGCCGAAGAGCACGGCGACGTACGCGCCCCTGGCCGAGCAGCGGCACGTCACCGACGAGAAGGTCGAACGCCTACGCGAGGTCATCGGCGCCGTCGACGTCGAGTCCACGGGCGCCGAGACCCCGGCCCAGGTGCAGGCGCTCGTGCAGGCGCTCGACGGGCTCCAGTCGCTGCGGGCCTCCGCCGACGGCGGCGTGCTCGCCCCGCCGCTGACGATCATCCAGGCGTACGACAACCTGATCAGCGTCGCCAACGGGCAGTTCAACGACCGCGACGCGCTGAGCAGCGTCTCCTCCTACCGCGCGGTGCGCGGCATGGCCGCCTACAACGCCACCGCAGAATACCTGGGCCGCGAGCACGCCGTGCTCACCAGCACGATCGTGCAGCGCAAGATGACCCCCACCGACCGTGCCGCGTTCGTCGCCGCCATGACCAGCCGCCGGCTCGTCTTCGCCAACGCCGAACGCGACGCCGGCCCCGAGCTGCGGGCCGACTACGACAAGCTGGTCGCGAGCGCCGCGTACAAGCGGCTGATCGAGGTCGAGGACGAGCTGTTCGGCTGGGACACCAACGGGGCGCCGCCGGTCGAGCCGGCCCAGTGGAAGAGCGACGCGGACGCCGTGTTCAACACGATCAACCGCGACACGCAGGAGGAGCTGGCCCGCGCCGCCGCCGAGGCCGAAGGGCAGAAGACCGGCGCCTACTGGCGGATCGGGCTGGTCCTGCTGCTGGGCCTGGCGGCCATGGTCGCGTCGCTCGCGCTGTCGTACCGGTTCGGCCAGTCGTTGATCGACGAGCTCAGGCGGCTGCAGGCTTCGGCGGTCGAGCTGGCCGAGCAGCGGCTGCCCCGGCTGGTCACGCGGCTGCGCCGCGGAGAGGACGTCGACCCGGCCACCGAGGCGCCCGGCCTCGCCCCCGCCGACACGGCCGAGGTCGACCGCGTGGTCAACGCGTTCTCCGCCGTACGCCGCACCGCGGTCGAGGCCGCGGTGGGCCAGGCCACCCTGCGCAAGGGCGTCAGCCAGGTCTTCCTCAACCTGGCCTGGCGCAACCAGGCGCTGCTGCACCGCCAGCTCTCGCTGCTCGACACCATGGAGCGCCGCGTCGAGGAGCCGGAGGTCCTGGAGGACCTGTTCAAGCTCGACCACCTCACCACCCGCATGCGCCGGCACGCCGAGAACCTGATCATCCTGGCCGACTCCGCCCCCGCCCGCCGCTGGCGCGACCCGGTGCCGCTGTTCGACGTCGTGCGCGCGGCGGTGCTGGAGGTCGAGGACTACACCCGCGTTTCCGTCGCCCCCATGCCGGACGCCCCGCTGCTGGTCGGCGCGGCCGTCACCGACGTGATCCACCTGGTCGCCGAACTGGTCGAGAACGCCACCGTCTTCTCCCCGCCCGACACGACCGTGCAGATCCGCAGCATGACCGCGGCCAACGGCTTCGCGCTGGAGGTGGAGGACCGAGGGCTGGGGCTGACCGAGGCCGTGATCCAGGAGTACAACGCCCGGCTGGCCGAACCGCCCGAGTTCGACCTGGCCGACAGCGACAGGCTCGGCCTCTTCGTGGTGGCCAGGCTCGCGGCCCGGCACGGCATCAAGGTCTCGCTGCGCCCCTCGCCGTACGACGGGACCACCGCGATCGTGCTGCTGCCCACCGTCCTGCTCGCCGAGGCCGGCAACCCCTCCGTCACCGCGGGAGACCGCGCGGGCAAGCCCGCGCGGGCGCTCGGCACGGCGGCCTCCGGCACCCTGTCCGGCGTCGTGTCCGCCGCCCCCGAGCGGCCGGACGCGGTGAACGGCGCCGGCGTCCCCGGTGAGCCCGCCGACCCCTCCCCCGAGCCCGCGCGGACCACCTGGTTCGAGGCCGTGCCCGCGCCGAGACGCGGCGGCCCGGCCCGGCCGGCGGACGAGCCGCTGACCGGCCCCGTCTCCGGCCCTCTCTCCGGGCCGATCTCCGGGCCGATCTCCGGGCCGATCTCCGGGCCGATCTCCGGGCCGGGCACCGGACCGGTGCCACGGCAGGCTCCCCCCTCCGCCACCCAGCCGCCAGGACCGCCCCTCGACTGGAGCGTCACGGTGCCGGCTCAGGACGCGGACGAAGACCTCGACGGGCTGCCGATGCGGATACCGCAGGCAAGCATGGCTCCCCAGCTGCGTTCCACCGGAGGCCCTGTGCGGCGACCGGTATCGGCGCGCTCGCCTGAGGAACTCGCACAACTCATGTCGTCCATGCAGCAGGGCTGGCGGCAAGGGCGCCGCCACGTCGAGCACGGAGCCGACATGTGGAACCGAAAGGACGACCATCCCGATGCCCGACCCCAGAAGTGAACTGAGCTGGCTCCTCGACGACCTCACCCAGCGCGTCCCCGGTATCCGGCACGCCATCGTGCTGTCCTCCGACGGACTGGCCATGGGAGGTTCCCGGGAGCTGACCCGGGAGGACGCCGAGCACCTGTCCGCCATCTCCGCCGGCAGCCACAGCCTCGCCATGGGCGCAGGACGGCACTTCGGCCTGGGCGGCGTACGGCAGACCATCATCGAGATGGAGGGTGGTTTCCTGTTCGTCACCGCCGCCGGTCAGGGCGCGCGGCTGGCCGTGCTCGCCGCGGGTGACGCCGAGCTGGGCATGGTCACGTACGAGATGGCGCTCATGGTCAAGAGGGTCGGCGAGCACCTCTCCGCGCAGCCGAGAGGAGCGGCGCCGGCACCCGCCTGGAACGGCTCGCGGCCGTGACAGGCCAGGATCCCGGGCCGCTGATCCGGCTGTACGGCCTGACCGGGGGAAGAGCGCGCCCGCAGGGCGAGACGTTCGACCTGGTGGCCATCGTCACGACGGTCGGCGGCCCGCACACCCTCGCGGACCTGATCCCGGAGTATCGCGCCGTGTTGTCGGTGTGCCGCAGACCGACGCCGGTGGCGGACGTCGCGGCGCACCTCCGGCTGCCGCTCAACGTCACCCGGGTGATCCTGGGCGACCTCCGGCGCGAGGGTTTCGTCACCATTGAGCGCCCGCGCCCTGTCGCGCAGACGATCGACGAACACATCTACAGGGAAGTGCTGGATGGACTACGCAGCCTATGAGCCGGGGGCGACCGCGGTCACCTCGGCGCTGGCCATCAAGATCCTCATCGCGGGCGGGTTCGGTGTCGGCAAGACGACCATGGTGGGCACGATCAGCGAGATCCGGCCGCTGCACACCGAGGAACTGCTGAGCGAGCGCGGCGTCGGGGTGGACGACGTCTCGGGCGTGGAGTCCAAGAGCACCACCACCGTGGCACTGGACTTCGGCCGCATCACCATTCGCGAGGGGCTCTGGTTGTACCTGTTCGGCACCCCCGGGCAGGACCGGTTCTGGTTCATGTGGGACGAGCTCGCGCTCGGCGCGCTCGGCGCGGTCGTGCTCGCCGACACCCGCCGCCTGCAGGACTCGTTCCCCGCGGTGGACTACTTCGAGCAGCGCGGAATCCCGTTCGTGGTAGGCGTGAACTGCTTCGACGGCGCCCGCCGCCACGACCCGGCCAAGGTACGGCGGGCGCTCGGGCTGACCGAGCACGTCCCGATCGTGCTCTGCGACGTGCGCGACCGCGCGTCGGTCAGGGACGTGCTCACCACGCTCGTCACGTACGCGGTGGAAGGCGCCGGACGCGGGGTGCAGTAGCCGGCTGCGGGCGGGTGCCCGAGCAGTGCTGGGGCGGGATCAGAGCAGCTCGACGTGGTCGCGGTAAGGGTCGAGCCGGTCGTCGGAGACGTCGAGTTCGGTGACCATCAGGTCGATCCCGTCCCAGGGCAGGCAGCGGGCGGCGGCTCCCGTGCCGAGCTTCTGCGAGTCGACCGCCATGACGACGTGCTCGGACAGCTCGGCCATGAGCCGCTTGATCTCGCATTCCTCCGCGCTGAACTCGCTGGTGCCGAAGTGCGGGTCGATGGCGGCGGCGGACAGGAACGCCCGCGCGAACGAGAACTGCTTCAGTGTCAGTGAGGCCAGGGGGCCGACGAGGCTGCCCGCGTTGGGGTCCTTCTGGCCTCCGGTCAGGTAGGCGTGCAACCGCGGGTTCCTGGTCAGGGTCAGGAACGTCTCGATCCCGTCGGTGACGACGGAGAGGTTCTCGGCGGGAGGCATCGAGCCGGCGAGCACGGCCAGCGTCGACGAGGCGTCCATGCAGATGCCCACCCCGCCGGAGGGCACCAGGCTGGTCAGTTTCCGCGCGATCTCCTCCTTGGCCCTCCATGCCCGGCTCTTGCGGGCCTCGAAGGGCTGCGCCGAGCTGACGGCGCCGCCGCGCACCCGGCGGACCAGGCCTTCGTCCTCCAGCGCCTGCAGATCCCGGCGGATGGTCATGGTGCTGACCTCGAAGCGGGCGGCCAGGTCTTCTATGCGCAGGCTGCCGCTGGACGACAGCAGCTCGGCCAGCGCCTGGCGTCTGCTCTCCAGGTCGACGCTGCTCCTGACGCCCATGCCGCCTTCGTTCTCCTTTGCTGTTCAGTCTTGTCAACTGTCACATCCGGAGTCTCGCCTGGAGACGCCATGGACCTGCTGGCGAGTGAACGATAGAGGATGCGGCCGGCTTGTTCAAGGCACGGTAATGCCGCCTTCTGCTGGTCAAGGGGTCTCGGGTGCGAAGACGTGCGAGTTGTATCGAATAGGTAACGCACTCTTGACACTGGGATGTCGCTTCGTGTGATGTTCACACAAGCAAACAACAGGAATCTCGTTCGGAGCCCGTCGGGCGAGCGCCGGCCACCCTGACCTGGATCGGCTTCTCGCACCGGCACCTTCCGTACGTGTCCGAACCCGTTCCGGACCGCCACCGTGTCCCCGAGTGGACCCCGACCAAACACCGAGCCGCCAGGCCGGGTCTGGAGATCAGTCGTGGAAGATGTCGCATTGGAGTGCCGCGATCTGGCCAAGGCATTCGGCGGCGTGCCCGTGTTGAAGGGCGTCTCCCTGGCTCTCGATGCCGGTTCCGTCACCGCCCTCGCCGGAGAGAACGGCGCGGGCAAGTCGACGCTGATGAAGATCGCCTCCGGCCAGGTCAAGCCGGACGGCGGCCAGGTCCTGGTCGGCGGCGAGCCACTGCCCCACGCCGATCCGCAGGCGGCCCACCGGCACGGAGTGGCGATCATCCCCCAGGAGCTCGCGCCGATCATGGACATGACGGTCTACGAGAACCTGTTCATCGGCCGGGAACTGCGCACGCGGGCGGGGCTGCTCGACCGGCGGGCCATGGCGCGCAGAGCCCGCGAACTCCTGGACGTCTTCGGCGTGGAGATCGACCCGCAGGCGACCATGCGGCGGCTGCCGGTCGGCCTGCGGCAGCTCGTCGAGATCGTCAAGAGCACGAGCGGCGGCGCCCGGATCCTGCTGCTGGACGAGCCCAGCTCGGCCATCTCCGAACGGGAGGTCGAACGGCTCTACGCCGTCATCGGCAGGCTGCGCGAGCAGGGCGTCGCCATGCTCTACACCACCCACAAGATGGAGGAGATCCGCGCCCTCGCGGACAGGGTGGTCGTCCTGCGCGACGGAGGGCTGGTCCTCGACCGGCCGATCGGCGACATCACCGACGACGAGATCGTCCATGCGATGATCGGGCGCGAGCTGCAGGGCTTCTTCCCCGACCTGCACGACCCGGGCGACGAGGTCGCCCTTCAGGTCAGCGGGCTGCACGTCAGCGGCTATCCGCGGCCGGTGGACCTGACCGTCCGCCGCGGCGAGATCCTCGGGCTGGCCGGGCTCGTGGGGGCCGGCCGTACCGAACTTCTCGAAGCGATCTTCGGCGTGCGCAAGAGCACCGCGGGAACGATCACCGTCGCCGGCAAGCCCGTCAAGCGCAACGCCCCCGCCGCCGCCATCACCGGCGGCATGGCCCTCGTCCCTGAGGACCGCAAGGGAGCAGGGGCCGTGCTGACCATGAACGTGCTGGACAACGGCTCTCTGCCCCGCCTGTCCCGATTCACCGTCGCCGGCTGGTTGCGGCAGCGCAGCCGCGGCAAGCAGGTCGGCGCGGCGATGGACTCGGTCAAGCTGCGCAGCCGCGGGCTGTCCCAGCAGGTCGGCACGCTCTCCGGCGGCAACCAGCAGAAGGTGGTCCTCGCGCGCTGGCTGACCGGCAGCGTCAACGTCCTGCTGCTCGACGAGCCCACCCGCGGCGTCGACGTCGGCGCGCGCAGCGAGATCTACCGCATCATCACCGAGCTCGCGGCCTCGGGAATGGCCGTGGTCATGGCCTCCTCCGACATGCCCGAGATCCTCAGCCTGGCCCACCGGGCGCTCGTCATGCGCGGAGGAGCGGTCGCGGGCGAGCTCACCCGCGAGGACCTCTCCTCGCCTCACGTCCAGGACCTGATCTTCAGGTACGCCGCCGGACTCAATGCGAAGAGCGGCCCCGAGCCCCAACACACCGAGAAGGAGGGCCGATGACCACGCAGGAGTCAGCCCAGGAGCGTACGAAGCCTGGCGGAGCGGCCGCGCGGCTCCTGACCTGGCGCTTGTCCGGACCATGGATCCGGGACCAGCTGATCCGCCACTCGATGGTGGTGGTGATGCTCCTGATCATCGCCTATTTCAGCTACCGCAGCGCCCGGTTCGGAACGCTGGACAACCTCCAGACGATCGCCATCGCGGCAGCGCCCTTCGCGCTCATCGCGCTGGGCCAGACGCTGGTCATCCTCACCGGCGGCATCGACCTGTCGGTGGGCAGCGTCATCGCGCTCAGCGCGATGACCGCGGCCTACACGGTGAAGGGCCATCCCGAACGGCTCTGGCTGGCCCTTCTGGTCGCCATGCTGGTCGGCCTCGCGGCAGGGGCGGTCAACGGCTTCCTCGTCTCAAAAGTGAACGTGCCACCGTTCATCGTCACGCTCGGCATGCTGACCACGGCGTCCGGCCTGGCGTACGTCGTGGGCCAGGGCGCGCCGATCAACGGCCTGCCGCAGAACTTCGGCGAGATCGCGAACAACAAGATCTTCGGCCTGCAGATCCCCGTCGTGGTCATGATCGTCGGCATCGTCGCACTCGCCCTCGTCATGAAGCGGACCTCGTACGGGATGCGCGTCTACGCCGTGGGCGGCAACCCCGTCGCGGCGCAGATCGCCGGCGTCAAGACCACCCGGATCCTGTTCAGCGTCTACGCGCTCAGCGGGCTGCTCGCCGGGCTGTCCGGCGTGATGCTCGCGTCCAGGGTCATCTCCGGCCCGCCCAACCTCGGCCAGGGCTACGAACTGGACGCCATCGCCGCCGTCGTCATCGGCGGCGCGAGCCTGCTCGGCGGCCGGGGCAGCGTGCTCGGCACGGCGCTCGGCCTGTTCCTGATCCAGACGCTGAACAACGGCCTCGACATCCTCGTCGTCCCCGCCTACTGGCAGAGCGTGATCAAGGGGGCGCTCATCGTCGCCGCCGTCACCGTGGACGTCTGGTCCGCCAAACGCAGGGGCTGACGCCCCACCTCTCACAGATCTGCACGAATCGCACCAATGGAGTCTCCATGCGCATGAAAAGCTTGCGTGCCGTCGCCCTCGCCGCGGCGAGCGCCACCCTGCTGGCCACCTCCGCCTGCGGCGCCGGCGATCCCAACGCCGGCGCGTCCGGCGAGGGCAAGCTCCGGGTCGGCATCAGCGTCTACGACATGTCGTCCTTCATCACCGCCGGGAAGGCCGGCATCGACGCCTACGCCAAGGCCAACGACATCGAGGTCCTCTGGAACTCGGCCAACCTGGACGTCAGCACCCAGGCGAGCCAGGTCGACCAGTACGTCAACGCCGGCGTCGACGCCATCATGGTCGTCCCCGTCCAGGCCGACTCGCTCGGCCCGCAGGTCGCCGCGGCCAAGGCGAAGAACATCCCGTTCCTCGCCGTCAACGCCGGACTCGACAGCAAGGACCTGGCCGGCACCGTACTGCCCGACGACGTCAAGGCCGGCGAGCAGGAGATGCAGATGATGGCGGACGAGCTCAACGGCAAGGGCAACATCGTCGTCCTCCAGGGCCCGCTCGGCCAGTCGGGAGAGATCGACCGCACCAAGGGCATCCAGAACGTCCTGGCCAAGTACCCCGGCATCAAGATCCTCGCCAAGGACACGGCCAACTGGAAGCGCGACGAGGCCGTCAACAAGATGAAGAACTGGTTGTCCAGCTTCGGCGACAAGATCGACGGTGTCGTCGCGGAGAACGACGACATGGGACTCGGCGCCCTGCAGGCCACCCGTGAGGCCGGCGTCAAGATCCCGATCGTCGGCGTCGACGGCATCGAGGACGGGCTCAACGCCGTCAAGAGCGGCGACTTCATCGGCACGAACCTGCAGCACGGCACCGTCGAGCTGGCCACCGGCCTGGCCGTGGCCGCCAAGATCGCCAAGGGCGAGGAGGTCGACAAGAACCCCGTCTACCTCATGCCGAAGGTCACCTCGGACAACGTCGACACCTACATGGAGCACGTGGTCACCAAGAAGGACCAGTTCCTCCAGCAGCTGCCCGCGCTGATCGAGGCGAACCTCAAGACCGGCGACATCGCCAACGAGGAGACGGCCAAGTAGTCCGGCGTACCGGCCTGAGCAGCGAGGAGATCCTCCATGACGACGATGCGGGCAGCGGTCCTGCGTGGAATCCGGCACCTGGCGATCGAAGAGCGCCCCGTCCCCGAGCCCGGCCCCGGCGAGGTGCTGGTCCAGGTCGACGCGGTGGGCGTCTGCGGCTCGGACGTGCACTACTACCAGCACGGCCGCATCGGCGACTTCGTGGTGGAGCGGCCCATGGTGCTCGGCCACGAGTCCGGAGGCGTCATCGCCGGTGTGGGGCCCGGCGTGGACGCCTCACGGATGGGGCAGCGGGTGTCCGTCGAGCCCGGCGTGCCCGACCTGACCTGCCCGGAGTGTCTCGCCGGCCGTTACAACCTGTGCCCGGACATGAGGTTCTTCGCGACGCCGCCGATCGACGGCTCGCTCGCCGGGTTCGTCGCCGTGCACGCGGCCTTCGCGCATCCGGTGCCCGACTCGATCTCGGACGACGCGGCGGCGCTGCTGGAGCCGCTGTCGGTCGGGGTCTGGGCCTGCCGCAAGGGCCGCGTGGACGCGGGAAGCCGCGTCCTGATCACCGGCGCCGGACCGATCGGGCTGGTGGCGGCGCAGTGCGCCCGCGCCTTCGGCGCCACCGAGATCGTGGTCGCCGACCTGAACCCGCACCGGCTCAAGCTGGCCGCGGACCTGGGCGCGACCGCCACGATCAACGTCGCGGACACGCCCCTGAACGAGGCGGGGGTCGAGCCCACCGTGCTGCTGGAATGCTCCGGCCACCCGGGCGCCACCAACGACGCGCTGCGCACCCTGAGCAGGGCGAGCCGCGCCGTGCTGGTCGGGATGGGCGACGACGGGCTGCCGCTGCCGCTCACCTTCGTCCAGAGCCGCGAGATCGAGGTCACGGGCACGTTCCGCTACGCCAACACCTGGCCTACGGCCATCGCGCTCGCCGCCTCCGGACGGGTCGACGTCGACAGCCTCGTCACCGGCCACTTCCCCCTCGCGGAGTCGGAGGCGGCGCTGCTCGCCGCCGAACGCGACCCGCTCGCCGTCAAGTCCGTGATCAACCCCCAGCGATGACACGCCGGCGCGCTCGCCCCTCGCGACTGAAGGGACAACCCCGATGACCCGTCTGTACGACGACCCCAGCACCTTCACCGACGACATGCTCGCCGGTTTCCTGGACGTGCACCGCGACACCGTGACCGGCGTGCCGGGCGGTGTCGTACGCGCCGCCGAGACACCGCCGGGCAAGGTCGCGGTCGTCGTCGGCGGCGGCTCCGGGCACTACCCCGCCTTCTGCGGCGTGGTCGGGCCCGGGTTCGCCGACGGCGCCGTCGTCGGCAACATCTTCACCTCGCCGTCGGCGCAGGACGCGTACTCGGTGGGCAGAGCCGCCGCCGGCACCGCCGGCCTGCTCTTCTCCACCGGCAACTACGCCGGCGACGTCATGAACTTCACCCTCGCCCAGCAGCGGCTGAGCCAGGAGGGCATCGACACCCGCGTGGTGTTCGTCACCGACGACATCGCCAGCGCGCCCGAGTCGGAGATCGGCGACCGCCGGGGGATCGCCGGCGACTTCGTCGTGTTCAAGGTCGCCGGAGCCGCCGCCGAGGAGGGCTACGACCTCGACGCGGTCGAACGGGTCGCCCGCCACGCCAACGACAGGACCCGCACGCTCGGGGTGGCCTTCGCCGGGTGCACCCTGCCCGGCGGGGCCGCGCCGCTGTTCACTGTCCCTCCCGGACGTATGGGCGTGGGCCTCGGCATCCACGGCGAGCCCGGCGTGGGCGAGGACGCGCTGCCGACCGCCGCGGAGCTGGCCCGGCGGCTGGTGTCCGGCGTGCTCGCGGAGAGGCCCGCCGGTTCCGGCGATCGGGTGACCGCGATACTCAACGGCCTCGGCACCACGAAATACGAGGAGCTCTTCGTCGTCTGGCATACCGTGGCCCGGCTGCTCGCGAAAGAGGGGCTCGAGGTCGTCGCGCCGGAGGTGGGCGAGCTCGTCACCAGCCTGGACATGGCCGGGTGTTCCCTGACCCTGGTCTTCCTCGACGACGAGCTGGAACGGCTGTGGTGCGCGCCCGCCGACACCCCGGCCTTCCGCAGGGGCCGCGTGGAAGCGGGTGCGGGGTTCCGCCGCAGGGCGGCGGCGCCCGGTGACGCCGCGTCGCCCGATCGCCTCGACGGGCGCCAGGACGACCTGGCGGGGGCCGGGCGCCCGGCGGAGCCGTCTGTGGCCGCGCCTCCGCCCGGCTCGACCGCCTCCCGCGCCTGCGCCCAGGTCGCCGTCTCCGCGCTGGAGGCGATCGCCTCCGCCATGGCAGGGGCCGAGGCCGAGCTGGGCCGCATCGACGCCGTGGCCGGCGACGGCGATCACGGGCGCGGGATGGTCAAGGGCTCGTCCGCCGCGTTGGCCGCCGGCCGTGCGGCGGCAGGAGCGGGCGCCGGGGCGCAGTCGGTCCTGCTCGCGGCGGGCGAGGCGTGGGCCGCGAAGGCCGGCGGCACGTCAGGCGTGCTCTGGGGCGCCGTCCTGTGCGCCGTCGGGCGAGGGCTGGGCGACGACCGGGAGGAGATCACCGGCACCGACGTCGCGGACGCCGTCGCGGCGGGGCTGAAGGCGCTGCTCGACCTCGGGAAGGCGCAGCCCGGCGACAAGACGATGGTCGACGCGTTCGTCCCGTTCTGCGAGGCGCTGTCCGAACACGTCGGTTCCGGGGCGGAGCTGCCCGCCGCCTGGCGGGAGTCCGCGCGGGTGTGCGAGTCAGCGGCCGGGGCGACCGCCGGCCTGCGTCCCCGGGTGGGCCGGGCGCGCCCCCTCGCCGAACGCAGCGTTGGGACCCCGGACGCGGGCGCGACGTCGTTCGCCCTGTGCGCCCTCGCCGTCGCGGACGTGCTGGAGCGCGCCCGCTGAGCCGTACGAAGAGGAAGGGATGGGGGGCCATGCCTCACCAATGGCGGATCATCGTCGGTTCCGACGATGCCGGCCTGGAGTACAAGAACGTCCTGAAGGCCGACCTGGAGGGCGACGCCAGGGTGGCCGAGGTCGTCGACATCGGGGTCGAGGCCGACGACATGACACCGTACCCGCATATCGCCGTCACGGCGGCCCGCATGGTCGCCGCCGGCGAGGCCGACCGCGCGCTGCTGGTGTGCGGCACCGGGCTGGGCGTCGCGATCAGCGCCAACAAGGTGCCCGGCATCCGCGCGGTGACGGCGCACGACAGCTTCTCCGTCGAACGCTCCGTGCTGAGCAACAACGCCCAGATCCTCTGCTTCGGGCAGCGGGTCGTCGGCCTGGAGCTGGCCCGCCGCCTGGCGAGCGAATGGCTCGGCTACCGCTTCGACGCCAACTCCAGCTCGGCGGCCAAGGTCAGGACCCTGCTCGACTACGAGTCGGGACACGATCTGGCCGACCAGGCCGAGACGTTGCGCCTGGGCGAGGAGCTCGTGCACTCGTCCCTCGTCACCGGCGACGAACAGGACAAGCAGGCCGTACAGACCAACAGTGAGGAGCAGTGCTCATGACGACGGCAGCGGAGATGGACCTCGACCTCACGTTCGGGCTGGAGGGCAGGGTGGCGCTGGTGACCGGCGGCGCGTCGGGCATCGGCGCGGCCGTCGCCGCCACGTACGCGGCCAAGGGAGCCCGGGTCGCCGTGGTCGACATCGACCACGAAGCGGCCGGGGCGAGAGCGAAGGAACTCGGGGCCGGCCACACCGGATTCGCGTGCGACGTGGCCGATCCGGCCTCGGTCCGGTCGGCGACCGGCGCGGTGGTGGACGCCTACGGCCGCATCGACATCCTGGTGAACAGCGCCGGTGTCGCGATCCTGGCCCCGGCCGAGGAGCTCGACGTCAGCGCGTTCGACCGGACGATCGACATCAACCTCAAGGGCACGTTCCTGATGTGCCAGGAGGTCGGCAGGCACATGCTGGCCGCCGGCGGCGGCAAGATCATCAACATGGCGTCCCAGGCCGCCACCGTGGCCCTGGACCAGCACGCCGCGTACTGCGCCTCCAAGTTCGGCGTGGTCGGCCTGTCGAAGGTGCTCGCCTCCGAGTGGGCGGGGCGCGGGGTGACGGTCAACACCATCTCCCCCACCGTGGTGCTCACCGACCTGGGGCGCAAGGCGTGGGAGGGGCCGAAGGGCGAGGCGTTGAAGGCGCAGATCCCCACGGGCCGCTTCGCCCTCCCCGGGGAGATCGCCGCCACGGCGCTGTTCCTCGCCTCGGACGGCTCCGACATGATCAACGGCGCGGACATCCTCGTGGACGGCGGTTACACGATCCGCTGACCGGTACGAAGCTCCCCCGAGCGGAAGGGCCCTGTGTCCGGCCGGCGGCTGGAGGAACCACCGTCAGCGCGCGATCGTTGAACGGACAGGCGGACCCACCGAGTTTCGGGAGTTCAGCGTGGAGATCACCGGCATCATTTCCGGCCTCATCATCGGCATCGTGATCGGCGCACTGGGGCGGCTGGTCATTCCGGGGCGGCAGCGCATCCCCATTTGGCTGACCATCGTGATCGGCGTGGTCGCCGCGCTGATCGGCACGGCCATCGCGGCGGTTCTGGGGGTCGCCGACACCGGCGGCGTCGACTGGATCGAGCTGGGCATCCAGGTCGCCCTGGCCGCGCTCGGCGTCTCGCTGTCGGTCGGCATGTACGGCAGACGCCGCAAGTGACGCACGGGACGACGGGCGCGCACCCCTAGCCGCCCGTCGTCCACGCCCGCCAGGGTCAGCTGCGGCCCGCCTTGAGCTTCGCCGCCGTTTCGACCGCGCGCCGCGCCTGGTAGCGGCCGCTCTCCAGGGCGGGCTCGCCGGGCGCGCCGTCACCGCCGACGTGGGTCGTGCCGTACGGCGTGCCGACCTGGAACTGGATGGAGTGGGTGTATCCGGGCGGGACGATGATGCCGCCCCAGTGGTAGAAGATCGTGTACAGCGAGAGCAGGGTGCTTTCGTGGCCGCCGTGCCGGGTGCCGGCCGAGCCGAAGGCGCCGTAGACCTTGTCGGCCAGCAGCCCCTTCTGCCAGGCCGGGCCGGTCGTGTCGATGAACTGCTTGAGCTGGCTGGCCATCGCCCCGTACCTGGTGGGCGTGCCGAGCAGCACCACGTCGGCCCAGAGCAGGTCGTCCACGCCGGCCTCGGCGACGTCGCGGGTGCTCTCGACGTGCTCGGCCCACTGCGGGTTGCTCGCGATGGCCTGGGGCGGGGCCAGCTCGGTCACCTTGCGCAGGCGTACGTCGGAGCCGGCCTTCTCCGCTCCCTCGGCGAGAGCGGTGGCGAGCTTGTGCACGTTGCCGGTCGCGCTGTAGTAGATCACGGCGGTCTTGACGGGTTCGGACATGGTCTTTCCTTCACTGTGTGGTGCGGATCAGCGGCCGGCGGGCCGGCCAGGTCAGTGCCAGCACGCTGGCGCAGGCCAGCGCCGTGGCGAGCGCGACGGCCAGGCGCATTCCCTGCGGGTCGTAGCCGGAGAGGGCCCAGACGCCGGTGGCCAGTGCCGGGCCGAGAGCCACGCCCAGCTGGCGGGCCAGGCTCGTCGTGGCGGCGGTGGTGCCGAGCAGGTGCCGGGGCGTGCCGGCCATGGCCATGGCCTGGTCGGGGCCGGCGAACAGGCCGGCGCCCGCGCCGGCGACGGCCAGCCGCCAGGCCAGGTCGGCCGGGCCCCAGCCGGAGCCGAGCGGGATGATGAGCGCGAGCCCGGCGGTCACGAGCACCGTCCCGAGCCAGGCCACCCGCACGGGCTTCCAGCGGTCGGCGAGCGCGCCGCCGACCGGCCCGGTGAGCAACATCGCCACGGGGAAGGCCAGCATCGTCAGCCCGATCTGGGCCGGCGGGACCGCCGCGACGCGTTGCAGGTGGAACGGGATCAGGAACTGCACGGCCATCACGGCCGCCATCTCGGCGAGCAGCGCCAGGTGCGGGGCGGCCACCCCGGGTGAGCGCAGCAGGTCCACGACCGGGCGGCTGCCCGGCAACCGGAGCCACACCAGCACGAACGGCACCGCGACCGCCGCGAGCGCGACCCAGCCGGCGCCCGATCCGCCGGCGAGCGAGAGGGCGAGCAGCAGCGCCACGGCGGCGGCGCCGAGCAGCCCCGCCTCGACGGCCCAGACCCGGTCGGGCAGGCGTGGCCGGCCGCCCGGGGGCAGCTGCGTCATCCCGATCGCGATCACGAGAACGCTCGCGGGCACGTTGAGGTAGAAGATCCAGGGCCAGCCCAGCGTCTCGATCAGCAGGCCGCCGAGCACCGGGCCGCTCATCCCGCCCAGCGAGCCCAGGAGCAGTACCAGGGACATCGCCCTGCCGCGGGCCTGCTCGCGTACCGCGATCGTGGCCAGGAGGGAGATCAGCGCGAGCAGCACGGCGCCGAACGCGCCCTGCACGGCCCGTGCGGCGATCAGCCACGCGATGCCCGGAGCCAGCCCGACCAGGGCACTCGCGGCGCCGAAGCCGGAGACGGACAACACCAGGGCGGTACGCGGCCCGACGCCGTCCAGCCAGCGGCCGCTCGGCACGGTCAGGGCGATGAGAGGCAGCGTGTACGCCAGCACCACCCACTGGGCGAGGCTGGGCCCGATGCCCATCCGCTCCTGGATGGTGGGGATGGCGACGTTGACGACAGTGGCGTCGAGCTGGGTCATGAACACGGCGATCCCGCTCGCGGCCACGAGCCACCACCGGTCCCGCGAGGTCTCCCCGTCCATCCGCCCGATCCCCCGAACTTCTCATGCCGTGCAGTTCGCAAACTACACATCACGAGAAGTTGTGTGCAAGAGAAAACGGAGAAGACGTCCTAGAACGAGGGTTTTCCGGCCGCCGGCCAGGTGCGGCTCAACGGACGAACGTCGACTCGTAGACCGCGAGCAGATGCTTGAGGACCCGCTCCTCCGGCCAGCCGCGATCGACCATGATGCGGTCGAACAGGTCGGTCGAGATCAGGCTCCAAAGCATGTCGGCCGCCGTGTCGGCGGTCCAGGGAGACGCCAGCCGGCCCTCGTCGGCGAGCCGGGCGGCGATGCGGCGGCAGTTGTCCATCTGGGCGGTCGCGACCGTCCTCCTGTGCCGGGCGGCGTCGGGGTCCTGGGGATCGACGCGGTCAAGCGCGTGGTTCATCGCGGCCAGCCGCGGGTGATAGCGGACCAGGTGGCGCACCCACGCCCGCAGCGCCTCGGTCGCGTCGGCGGCCTCCCAGACCCCGGCCAGCGACTCGGCCAGCCCTTCCTGGCCGGCCACATAGCCGAACAGCGCGGTGACCAGGTCGGTGCGCGAACGGAAGTGCAGGTAGACCGCACGCCGGGAGACGCCGGCGCGCGCGGCGACCTCAGCCATGGTCAGCGCGTCGAAACCGTCGCTCTCCAGGATCTCCCTGGTGGCCGCGAGCAGGGCGTCGCGGGTGCGCCGGCTGCGCGCGTTGTGCGGGTCGTCGATCGCCGGTGGCATGGCCGCCCTTCCTAGTAACTGCGCATCATGTGCACTTTACCGCTTCTGGATCAGACGAAGGAAAAAGCCGTTGCCCCGGCCGGAGCGGCACTGCCAGGATCCGCGCCATGCCTTCCCTCTCCGCGCATGACGGCGCCGTACTCGCCTACCACGTCCACGGTGACGGGCCCCCGCTGGTCTGCCTGCCCGGCGGCCCGATGTTGCCCTCCACCTGCCTCGGCGAGCTCGGCGGCCTGTCCGCGCACACGCGCCTGATCCTGCTGGATCCGCGGGGCACCGGCGGGTCCGCGACGCCCGCGGACGCCTCCGCCTACCGCTGCGACCGCCTCGTCGACGACGTCGAGGCCCTCCGCCTGCACCTGGGGCTCGACCGGATCGACCTGCTCGGCCACTCCGCCGGCGCGAACCTCGTGGTGCGGTACGCGGCCCGGTATCCCGAGCACACCGGCAGGCTCGCGCTGATCACGCCGAGCACGCGGGCGGTCGGCATCGAGATCGCCGGGGAGTGGCGGCTCGAGACCGCGCGGCTGCGGGCGGGCGAGCCCTGGTTCGCGCGGGCGTACGCGGGCCTGGAGGCGGCCACGGCCGGCACGGCCACGGCGGACGACTGGGAGGCCATCACGCCGTTCACCTACGGCCGGTGGGACGCGGCGGCCCAGGCTCACCACGCGGCCGACGAGGAGCAGCGCAACGACGAGGCGGCGGCCGCGTTCGGCGCCGAAGGGGCCTTCGAGCCCGCCGCCACCCGCGCCGCGCTGGCCGCCCTCGACGGCCCGGTCCTGCTGCTCGCCGGCGAGGTGGACGTGGCCGCTCCGCTCCCGGCCATGACCGCGTACGCCGGCCTGTTCACGAACGCCACGCTCGTCGTCCAGCCCGGCGCGGGCCACTTCCCGTGGCTCGACGACGCCGACCGCTTCGTGAGCGCCGTCGCAACGTTCCTCGGCTGACGACGCCTGACATGCCCTGACATAGCCATCAACAGAGCGATAATTGCGGGTGTAGCCTGCTGTGGTTCCAACCCTCAGAGTCACCCTGCCCTGCGGGGCCTGAGCCGGAGACGGGGCCCGCCCGGTCAGCCGCGCAGCCGCTTGCCCAGGGCTCGTTTCACAGTGCCGGCCAGGGTGGTGCGCACGCCGCGCTGGGCCTTCTGGGCCGCGTAGAGCTCGCGGCGCAGCGTGCCGACCTCGCGGCGCAGTTCCACGGTGCTCTTGCGCCAGCGCGCGGCCTCGTCCCGCCACTTGGTGACCTGCGCGCGCAGCCGCTCCGACTCCTTGGCCAGCCGAGCCGCCTCGGCCTTGGCCTGGATCCTGGCCTTGTACGCGCTGCGCCGGCCGGGCAGCTCGGCGGGCTCGCGGGTGAACCCGTGCTTGTCGCCCTCGACCCGCTGAACGCCCGAGACGGCCTCCACGGCCGCGTCGAGCGGCTCTCCCTCCCGGGCGACGAGCCGGGCGCGGGCGAACGCGGACACGCGCTCCAGCCTGGCCGGCACCGCGTCGCCGGCCGGCTCGCCGAGCACCACCTCGATCAGGCCGAGCCCCTCGACGCGGGCCAGGTCGAGCAGCACGGCCACGCTGTCCTCGCCGGGCACCCAGCCCGCCGGCAGGCGCAGCACGAACGGGACGCGCGGGTCGACCTCTTCCGCACTCGCCAGGCGCACCCGGCTCTCGTGCTCGTAGTGGCCGTGGACCAGCACCAGATCGAGGTTGGGGTCGTTGAGCGGGGCGCGGCAGTCGCGGTCGAGCGTGTCCCACGGGCCGACCACGACGACGGACAGGTCCACCACGGTCGACGCGAGCAGCGCGTCCACGCTGGCGCGGACGGCTTCGTACCCGGCCGTGCCGTCGACGACGGCGGTCACGTAGGGCACCTGCCACTCCCGCGTGGGGTGCGTGCGCAGCCACTGGTAGGCCGGGATGCGGTCGGCGACGAACGCGTGGCTGACCCGGTCGATGCTCTTCTGCTGCCGCATCCGCATGGTCGGCCCGAGGTGGTAGGCGCGGGCCCGCGGCTCGGGGACGAACACCGCTCCCGCCTGGTGGAGGCGGAAGCCCATCTCGGTGTCCTGGCCGACGATCAGGTCGTCGTCCATGGGCCCTGCCGCCTGCACGAGGCGGGCGTTGACCGAGGTGGCGCCGCCGACGTGCAGGCTGAACGGGCGCGGCGAGTTGGTGGTGAGACCGTCGGTGCGCTCCACCAGGCCGACGAGCCAGGCGTGCGGCGCGGCCGGCTCGAACGCCGCCTCCAGGTCGTCGGGCAGCACCTCGGGCAGCGGGGCCTCGGTGAACCTGATGTAGCTGGTCACCGAGAGGTAGGGGGCGGTGTGGTGCCAGCGCATGTGGGCCTCGATCGCACCCGGCGTCAGCACCACGTCGGAGTCGAGCCAGAAGATCACGTCGCCGGTGGCCTCGGCGAGCCCCGCGTTGCGGGCGCAGGCCCGGCCCGGCTTGTCGCAGACGGTCAGGCGGGCCGCCGTGCCCACGGGCAGCCGCAGCGGGGGCGAGGTGCCGTTGTCGACGACGATGATCTCCGTCAGCGCGGCCGGGTACGTCTGCCGCGCCAGCCCCTGTAACACCAGGTCGAGCTTGTCCTGGGCGCCGTAGGCCGGGATGATCACGCTGACCCGCAACTCGGGGGTGAACTGCTCCTGCGGCTGCAGAACGCGGTAGTCGTTGCCGCGCACGCGCCGCGCACCACCGTCCGGCACCAGATCTTCCGGGGGGTACGGGAGGCCGGGACGATTGTCGGACATGCGCGCGGTGCTCCTCTGACAGTCGGCTCGGGTCGCGGACGGCGCTTTACATTACGCCACCTTCCTGGGGAAACCCATTGGTCAGGATGCTTTTGCACCGCATCGCCCCAGGTCGTCCCTAGCAGCAAGCTCACAGGAACCCCCCGATGATCCCCCACCCGCCGCCCGTCGGTCAGCGGCGGGGCACAGGGAGCAGGGCGAGGTGCTCGCTGGTCACCAGGTCGAACCTCAGGGCCAGCGAGACCAGCGCGTGGCGCTGCCAGTCGGCCTTGCCGTCGCCGCCCTGCGGGCTCTTGACGTGCAGTTTCTTCTCCGCGAGATAGCCGATGTGAAAGCCGATGGCGGTGCGGCTCAGGCCCAGGTCGGGGAGCCGTTCGGCGATCTCGGGGATGGTCGGGATGCGCGAGGTCGACGGGTCGCGCAGGCGCGGCTCGCACAACGCCACCAGGATGCGGAAGTATTTGGCGTTCTGGTCGAGGGGGTAGGCCACCTGGGTGGCCGCGCCGCCGTCGGCGCCTCCCGGCGGCACGTGCACGTGCTGCGGCGCGAAGACCAGGAACGACACCGTGCCGTCGACCGCGGGCAGGCTCACCCGGGAGAACTCGAAGGAGATCGGCGCCCCCACGCGTCCCGGCTGCACCTTCACGAACTCCCCGCCGCCCTCGGGGTTCTCCACGACGTACGTCTTCGACGTGCTGAGGTTGGACAGCAGCCAGTAGTCTCCCACCGCGACGATCTTGCCGGCGCGGCGGGAGACCGCGGGGTCGTCCAGCACGATGTCCACCGGCGAGCCCGGGGTGCCGCGCCCGAAGAACGCCTGCTCGCCCGGCCCGAGCTCCAGAGAGTACGGCCGGTCGTCGGTCGGCGTGGCCGCCATCTGGATCAGGATCGTGCTGTGCATCGGAGGGACCTTACTCGGGATCTGATAGGGGTGTCGAGGTCACATCACTCAGGCAACGGCTTGCCGCCGGGGCCGCGGCAGGTGCGCAGGCCGGCGTCGGGCTCGTCGTTTCCGCCCCCGCGGAAATAGACCTCGTTCACGTAACCCCATCGGTTGTTGTCGGCCATGGTGGCCGCCCACCAGTAGTTGTGGTAGCGGCCGAGCTCGTAGCGGGCGCCGACCTTCTCGCACAGGTACCAGTCGTTGCCCGCCGGGTTGATATACCCGACGATCGTGCCCTTCCTCGCCGACTTGTAGACCGGGATGCTCCCGCTCGGCGACCAGTCAGGGCAGTTCTGGACCTGGTAGGTGCCGTGTTTGTACGCCTTGCCGCACGGCTGGCCGTCCCCGGCGGCCTGCGCGGCGGGTGCGATGGCGGACAGGAGGCCCAGGGTGAAGGCCCCCGCGATCGCGGCTCGTCGGACAATCATGGTGCATTCCTCCCCGTTTCGGTGTTGCAACCCGATCCTGGACGCCACCTGGGATCGGGTAAACCTGTCAGCTGCCAGGTGACATGGACGAACCCCGTGCCCATCGGCCATGATGAGCCGAATGACGGCGCCATCCCACGCAGGTCGCTACCGGATCGAGCAGCTCATCGGCGTCGGGGGTTTCGCCTCCGTGCATCTGGCGCACGACGACGAGTTGCGCTCGCCCGTGGCGGTCAAGATCCTGGCGGACAACTGGGCCCGCAAGACCGACGTGCGCGAGCGCTTCCTGCAGGAGGCGCGCCTGCTGCGCAGGGCCGACTCCCACCTGCTGGTGCAGGTCTTCGACATCGGCGAACTGGACGACGGACGGCCCTACTTCGTGATGACGTACGCCGACCGCGGCACCCTGGCGGAGCGCCTGGCCAGCCGCCCGCTCCCCGTCGACGAGGCGCTCGGCGTGATGCGGGACATCTGCCAGGGTGTGGCCGTGCTCCACAGCATCGGGGTCGTCCACCGCGATCTGAAGCCGTCGAACGTGCTGTTCTGCTCCCGTCCCGAGGGCGGCGAGCGGGTGATGGTGGCCGATCTCGGCATCGCGCGGTCGACCGACCATCTGAGCGGGCTGACGCTGCCCGCGGGATCGCCCGGCTACCAGGCGCCCGAGCAGCTCTACTTCGACGGTGCTCCGGACGCGCGCGCCGACGTGCACGGACTGGGCGCGCTGGCGTACCACATGCTCACCGGGAAGGTGCCCGCCAAGCCGGAGCACCGGGTGCCGCCCAGCGCGCTGAACCCCGAGGTGTCGGAGGTGGTCGACGTCGCGGTGATGCGGGCCCTGGACCCCGACCGGGAGGTCCGCTGGCCCGACGCCGCCGCGTTCGGCGCGGCCCTGAGGTCGTCCGCCGTTCCCGATCTCGCTCCCGTGCCCGCACCGGGTGACGACGGCGAGCCGCACGAGGAGGAGCCGCACGAGGGCCCGTGGCGACCGGGGCGGCGTACGGCGATCGTCGCCGGCACCGGAGTCGTCGTCGCCGCCGCGACCGTGACGGCCGTGGCGCTGACCGCGTCACCTCCCGTCGATCCGCCGCCCGAGCAGAGCACGACGGCCGGCTCGCCGGCCGCGTCGTCCACAGCGTCGTCCACCGGCGACGCGACCGGCGGCCACCTGCGCGCCGGGTCCGACATCCCCGACGGATACCGCGGGTGGATCGTGCAGGCCGGCACCTACTGCGAGTTGCCCGGCCTGAGCCCGGCGCTGATCGCCGCGATGCTCAAGGCGGAGTCCGGCTTCGACCCCGACCTCTCCGACAAGGCCAACGACGAGTACGGCATCGCCCGGTGGACCCCCGAGGTGTTGTGGCACTGGCAGCCGGGCGGCCTCCAGCGTCCCGAGCCGTCGCCGCCGTTCAGCCCCGAGTTGTCGATCGTCTCCATGGGGCGGTTCATGTGCCGGCTCGGCCCCCAGGTCGCGAAGATCCCCGGCGATCCCGCGCTGAAGCTCGCCGCCCTCTACCGCAGCGGCGTCGCCCCGCTGAAGCAGGCGAACGGCGTGCCGGCGAAGTGGCGCGACTACACCACCGAGGTGGCCCGCTACATGCGCGACTACCAGCCCGCCTGACGCTCCACCCGCCCGGCGCGGCCACGCCAGGCCTGACACTCCACCCGCCCGGGGCCGCGCACCCGCTCGCGGTCAGGGCGGGGCGGCGGGCTGCGGCGTTCCGATGCGCGCGCCCGGCGGTGCGGCCGGCTGGCCGGTGGCCGTGGCGGGCCCGCCGATCCGGGACGGCGGCGGGGCCTGGCGGGGGGCCGCGGTGAGGATGACCAGCACGCACAGCCCGACCAGCACGACCACGGTGAGGAACACGCACACGACCTCGCACGCGGACACCTGGCAGGCGAACCGCTGCGGGTCCAGGCCGCACGGCGACGCGTTGAGCGCGTCGATGCGGTGCGCGAACGGAGGGTCCTCCCGGCGGAGCTCCTGCTCCATCTCGGCCAGGGCCCTTCGCTCCCAGTCCGACAGGCTCATGGTCGCTATGGGGCCGGCGGCTGGTCGCCGGGCGTGAAGCTGGTCACATCGTTCTCCCTCGTCCTGCCGGGGGGAACGGTCCTTCGCGCCGCCCCTGCCGGGGCGATGCTGGTCAGCCGCCGCGCTCCTACCCGAGGCGTTCGCCGCGAATCGCCCGTTACCGTTACCAGCCAGATCCCTTGCCATGTTTACGCCCGAAGGGCCAGGGCATGCCCGTGTTCGCCCGGCCCTGAGATCGCTGCCGGCTTCGTCCCGGCGGAAAGGAGTGGCGTGACTGTCCCGCACCGGCCACGCGAGGAATATCGCGGGCATACCGCCTGCACACCTCCGCCCACCGGCCAGCTCTTCGAGATCGTCGTCCTGGACACCACGGGAGACGACGGCCGCGCGCGGTGGAACACGGTCGGCTGGGGGGTCGACCGGGCCGACGCCGACGCGATCGCCAGGACGTACGTGACCCGGCAGCTCTGCCCGTACGAGGCGGTCCAGATCCGGCACGACGGGCGGCTGCTCGCCGAGCACCGGCGCTCACTCGAGGAGGCGGCACACCGCGAGCGGTGACGCACGGTCTCGTGGCCGTTCCGTCATGTAGTGCCGCCATATCAATCTGCGCATGCCTTGAGCGACATGGATGTCGCCATGCGTACCTCCAATCGGCAGATTCCGGTTTTCGGGAGGTACGTAATGCACCGCAGAGTCGCCCTGCTCTCCGCCGCCGCGGTCGTCGCCGGCGTCCTGGCGCCCGCGGGAGCCGCGCAGGCCGGCGCCCTGAGCGGCCCTGACCGCGACGGGCCCGTCAGGTGGTCGGCCACGGACTCGTGGTCGGAACGCAGGACCGTCTCGCAGTACTGGACCCGGCAGCGCATGCTGGCGGCACAGCCGCTGTCGTCGCCCGCGCCGCGGCGCGCCGCCCGGTCGGAGCAGCCCTCCCAGGGCGACCCGTGGTCGGCCCGCGGCACCTCGGCCACCAGCGACAACCGCGGTTCGTGGACCACGCGCGGCTCCTCCACCACCCCGTCCCGTGACACGGGCGCCACCTCGGCCGTCAGGCGGCAGGCCGCGGTGCCGAACAGCCCCGGCCTGCGGTGGACCGACGCGGGCGCGGTGGTGCGCACCACCGGCCGGGTCTTCTTCACCACCGCCGACGGCCAGAACTCCTCATGCTCCGGCACGGCCGTGACCAGCGCGAACGAGAGCGTGGTGATGACCGCGGGGCACTGCGTGAAGCTGAACGGCCAGTTCCACCGCAACTGGGCGTTCGTCCCTGCCTTCGATGAGGGGCAGCGGCCGTTCGGCACCTGGGTGGCCAGCAGGTTGCTGACCACCCAGCAGTGGAACGCGCGCGAGGACATCAATTTCGACATCGGCGCCGCCGTGGTCGCGCCGCTGCAGAACCGGACGCTGACCGACGTCGTGGGCGGGCAGGGGGTGGCGTTCAACCAGCCGAGGATCCGGCAGATGTTCTCGTTCGGCTATCCGGCCGCGGAGCCGTTCGACGGCTCCGAGCTGATCTACTGCAGCGGGCGGTCGTTCAACGACACCGTCCAGACACGCGACCTGGGGCTGCGCTGCAACATGACCGGGGGCGCCAGCGGCGGCCCGTGGTTCCAGGGGTTCGACGAGTCCACGGGGCTGGGCTGGCTGAACTCCGTCAACAGCTTCAAGTACAACTTCGCCCCGGACTTCATGTTCGGCCCGTTCTTCGGCGACGAGGCGATGGCCGTCTACCGCGCCGCTCAGAACACCAACGCGCTCTGAAAGGTGTTCCCGGCCTGGATCCGCTCCGGATCCGGGCCGGAAACGGCATGAGTAGATCTTTTTTCCTCATCTTCATGCACAGGATAGGGGTGTTTATACTCGTCAAATGCGTTTCGTCCTTTTTGTCATGATTTTCGCTGCCCTGATCATGAGCCCCTCCGCGCCGGCAGCAGCCATCACCAACGGTGTCGCCGACGGAAACGCACACCCCGAAGTCGGCGCTCTCATCGCGAAGAAGGCGCACCCCGACGGCTCATGGGCCTACTGCACCGGTACGCTCATCGCGCCCACCGTCTTCCTCACCGCCGCCCACTGCGGGGCGCGCGGACAGAAGACCGCCAGGGTCACATTCGCCGACCGTTACCGGCCCGGGACCACGTACTACACCGGGCGCTACGTGCCGGATCCTCGTTTCAAGGACGAATCAGCCCTGCACGACATGGCCGTGGTCCTCTTCGACAAGCCCATCCCCGGCATCAAACCCGCCCAGCTCCCCCGCGAGGGCATGCTCGACGAGCTCGAAGCCGAGGGCGAGCTGCAGAAGTCGGCCTTCACCCCCGTCGGCTACGGCTCGCTGAACCCCACCAAGAAGACGAAGGACGGCCCGCGGTTCCGCTACCCGGACACCCGCAACCAGGCCACCATCTCCTTCAAGAACCTCTCACGCCGGTGGCTCGACCTGTCGCTGAAGGCCGAAGGAGACGGCAGCACGTGCTTCGGCGACTCCGGCGGCCCGAACTTCCTCGGCGGCCCCGAGTCGCACCTCCTCGTCGCCACCTCGATCAGCGGAGCCGACGACGCCTGCCGGGGCACCAACTACGACTACCGCCTGGACACCCCCACGGCCCGGAACTTCCTCGACGAGTACGTCACCCTCCCCTAGCGGCTACCCAAGCCCTGCCGGGACCCTGCACTGGTGCGACATGATCGCCACACGGGCCGCCGTGGTCGCGGCGCGCGTGACCGCCGGCGAACGATGCACCATCCGGGGTCTTTGGCGGGTTCAGTGTCGAATGACGCCTTCTTTACACCCCGCCCCACCTGATTGCGCTAACTTGAGTAAGAGATGATCTACCGGGGAGGTCGGGGAAATGGTGGAGCAGGGGCGTAACGGACCGGCGGGCATCGACGTCACCAGGCCGAGCGTAGCCCGGATGTACGACTACTACCTCGGAGGAAAGGACAACTTCGAGATCGACCGGGAGGCCGTGCGGCAGGTCGAGAAGGCGATGCCCGAAATCCGCGAGCTCGCCCAGGAGAACCGCGCGTTCCTGCGCCGCGCCGTGCGCTACATGGCCCGCAACGGCATCCGGCAGTTCATCGACATCGGCTCCGGCCTGCCGACCGTGGGCAACACCCACCAGATCGCCCAGGAGATCGCCCCCGACTCCCGCGTGGTCTACGTCGACAACGACCCTGTGGTGCTGCAGCACGGCCGCGCGATCCTGGCGACCGACGACAACACCAGCGTGGCCGCCGCCGACATGCGCCGCCCCGCCGACGTGCTCGGCCACCCCGAGACGGTCAAGCTCATCGACTTCAACGAGCCGGTCGGCGTCCTCATGATCGCCATGGTGCACTTCCTCACCCTGGACGAACGCGGCCCGATCATGCGCCAGCTGCACGGCGCCCTGCCGGCCGGCAGCTACCTCACGGCCACCCACGTCACCACCGAGGCCCACTCGCCGGAGGCGGTGGCCCAGATCGAGGCCGTCTACGCCAGGACGCCGACGCCGATCTTCTTCCGCGAGCACGGGGAGATCGCCCGCTTCTTCGACGGCTTCGACCTGGTCGAGCCCGGGCTGGTGACCATCGACAACTGGCACCCGGACCCCTCCGACCCGGCCCCGCAGGCCACGAAGTGGCTCTACGGCGGCGTCGGCCGCAAGGCCTGACAGGCCCCCGCACAACCTCCAGCCCGCATGTGAGCCATGTGGAGCTCGGCGACTCTGGTGGTGATGCGCCGGACCGGAATCGTGACGGCGACCCAGGAGGGCGCCACCGTCGTCTACGACCTGAGCAGCGGAGACGTGGCCGAGCTGATGCGCTCGGCACGCCGGATCCTCACCGACGTGATCGTCGGGCAGGACGAGCTGCCGGCCGAGCTCCGAAACGCCGAGACCAGGCGCCCGCCCCCAGGGTGACCCGCGAGGTGGCCTTCGACCGGCAGGAATCAGGACTTTCCGCTGGTCACCAAGGGCTTCACCGCTTCATACGCGGGGAATGACCGAAATTTCACTATTTGCGGGGAGTTTGTTCACTAAGGTCTGCCTGCATGGGAATGCCGATCAACAACCCGCCGGGACAAGGACCGCCCTGGGTGCCGCCGACCGACGTCGAGCGGGCATTGTTCGACGCCAAGTCGCGCGGCGACTGGGACGCGTACGTGAGCGTCCTGCTGGGCGTCGACACGTTCTCCTACAAGCCGAAAGACCGCGTCGACAGCCGCAAGCTGGTCGTCAACTGGCTGACGGAGAAAGGGCCCGAGGGCAAGGACTGCCTGGTCGTCTACACCCGGGGCGAGCTGCCCCCGAGACGGCACGACGCCGTCGCCTGCGAGGTCGGCCTGCCCTTCCCTCCCGAGGAGTGGTGGGGCGGCGAGCTGCAGGGGCTGCTGGTCAACCCGGGGAGCCCGTCGGGGGCGTACTTCAACGACGCCAAGCGCCAACGCCGGCACTGGAAGTCGCTCAAGAAGGGCGTCCCGAAGCGGGGACACGACGCCGACCAACTGCTCACCAGGTACACCGGCCCCCTGCACGGGCCGCTCGCCCACGGGCTGGCCTGCGGCGGACACCTCGCCGTGCACAACGGGGTGATCTGGAACGAGGTCGGCGACGTCTACACCCACTACGAGGGCGACGTCGAGAACCTGCGCGAGTCCTGGGGCGTCACCGACCGCGGCGGCTGGCAGACGCAGGTCACCGCCCTGCTGGAGGGGCGCAACAGCCCGGTCGAGCCGGAGTTCCTGCTCCAGGTGAGAAGCGATCTGGCCCGCCAGTACCCGGGCTCGCAGCGCGACCCGTCGATGTGGCAGCAGGCGGCGGCCGGCGTGCTCGCCCAGAAGGGCATGGGCCCGCCCGGCATCGACGCCATGATGCAGCTGATCGGGCGGATCGCCCGCTACGAGGACCGGTTCCGCGCCGACGGCATCCTGCCGCCCGACGGGTACGTGACCTCGGCACTCGGCTACGACTTCGGCCGGGCGGTGAACTTCGCGCGCTGGGGGCTCAGCGCCCGCTTCGCCGAGCCGTACGAGGTGGAGCAGGTCGTGATCAAGGCCGGCGAGCTGACCCGGCAGGTGTACGGGACGTGGGAGTCGTTCTCCGCCGGCTACATCCTGGGACGGGTGCTGCGCTTCGACGACGAGGCCTTCGGCCACATGTACGACTCCGCGCTCACCCCGCACCGCATCCTCACCCAGGATCCCGGCAGCCCGTGGCGGAACATCCCGTTCGCCCTCGACGCCCCCAGGTAGACCCTCCGCCCACTCAGCCGACAGGGCAACACGCCTGCGGCGGGGTCAGGCGGCGTGCTCGGCCCGGTCGGCCTCCTCCTTGGTCTTGTGCACGGCCCCGTCGGCGTGTTCCGGCGGGCCGTACACGGTGTAGAGGACCAGCGGGTTCACGCCGGTGTTGACGAAGTTGTGCCGGGTCCCGGCGGGGACGGCCACCAGGTCGCCCTGCCGTACCTCCCTGGTCTCGCCGCCCACCCGGGCCTCGCCCACGCCGGAGACGAACGTCAGGATCTGGTCGATGCCCTCGTGGACCTCGTCGCCGATCTCGCCGCCCGGCGGGATGGTCATGATCACCAGCTGGCTCTTCTCCCCCGTCCACAACACGCGGCGGAAGTCCGCGCTCTCCTCGGCGACGGTCGCGATGGTGAAATGGTGCACGGTCGGCTCCTGCTCTACGGGTTCGTACGGGCTCTCCTCCTGCCTGATCGCAGGGCCCGGTAAACCTCCTCGCCCGAAATCGCCCTCTCACCCGAGCCACCAGCGCGGCGCCCGTCACCGCCGGCGACGATCCGGCGTTCCTCGTGCCGCCTCCCTGTTACGTAACTGGTACGGCACAGCAGGCCCAGGTGCGAGGCTAGGGCCCCGGGCTTTACAGGCGATGTCGAACCGATTCATGAAGGCCCGGTCGCTAGGGGGAGACGGTAATCGAACGGTCGACGGGGGATGACATGACAACGCAGATGGAATTCCGGATCCTCGGGCCGCTGGAGGCGAGCTGCCTGGGGCGTCCGGTCAAGCTGGGCGGCCCGCGGCCGCGCTCGCTGCTCGCCGCCCTGCTGCTGGACGCCGGGCGGATCGTGCCGCTCGACCGGCTGGTGACGGCGATCTGGGGGGATCGCCTGCCCGGCTCGGCACGCAACCAGGTCGCGATCCACGTACACACGCTGCGCAAGGCGGTCAAGGCCGCCGGCTGGGACGCGGAGCTGATCACCACCGAGCGGGTCGGCTACCGGCTGCTCACCGACGACGTATGGCTGGACGCGCACGAGGCGCGGCAGCAGGCCGCCGCCGCCCGGCGGGCGAGCCGGCCGGAGGAGGCGTCGGCCACGCTGGCACGGGCGCTCGACCTGTGGCGCGGCCCGGTGCTGGCCGAGATCGACACCACCGAGATCGCCGCCGCCGCCCGCGGCCTGGAGAACTCCCGGCTCGACATCGCCGAGGAGTGGGCCGACGCGGAGCTGGCGTGCGGCCGTCCCCGCGAGGCCGTGGCGCGGCTGGCCGGGCTGGTGGAGGAGCACCCGCTGCGCGAAGGGCTGCGCGAGCGGCTGATGCTGGCGTTGTGGCGCTCGGGACGGCAGGCCGACGCACTGGAAAGCTACCAGCAGGGGCGCCGGCATCTGCTGGACGAGCTCGGCCTGGAGCCGGGACAGGCCCTGCGTGCCCTCCAGCAGGCGATCCTGGCAGGACCGCCTCCTGCCGGCGCGGCGCACGAGGACACGCCCGCGCCACCGCCCGGCACGTCCACCGCGCAGCCGGGCGCGTCCGGTGCTCAGGTGGATCAGCCCGTTCCGTTGGTCACGGTACGTCCGGCGCAGTTGCCGCCGGCCGTGTCGGCGTTCGTGGGCCGTACGCCGCAGATCCGGATGCTCGGCCGGTTGAGGCGGCCGCACCGGGACGGCCTGCCGGTGGCCGTGATCACCGGCGCCGCGGGGGTGGGCAAGACCTCGCTCGCCCTGCGGTGGGCCCATGAGGTGGCCGGGCGGTTCCCCGACGGTCAGCTGTTCACGAACCTGCACGGCTACGACCGGGACAGGAGGTCGGCGGAGCCGTCGGCCGTCCTCGAGCGTTTCCTGCGCGCACTCGGGGTGCCGGGGACGGCGGTTCCGCCCGCGCTGGAGGAGCGGACCGCGCTGTTCCGCAGCACCCTGGACGGCAAGCGGGTGCTGGTCCTGCTGGACAACGCCGAGTCGGCCGCGCAGGTGCGCCCGCTGCTGCCCGGCACGCCGGACTGCTGCGTGATCGTCACCTCGCGGCGCCGGTTGGAGGGGTTGACCGTGAGCCACGGCGCGCTGCAGGTGCCGTTGGACGTCCTGAGCGAGCAGGAGTCGGTCGAACTGCTCGAACGTGTGGTGGGGGCCGAGCGGGTGTCGGCCGAGCACGAGGCGGCGACCTGGCTGGCGGCACTGTGCGACAGGTCGCCGCTGCCGCTGCGCATCGCGGCGGCGAAGCTGACGGCGAGGCCGCGGTGGTCGCTCGCCGAGATGGCCGAGCGGCTGGCCGACGAGCACCACCGGCGGGGGCGGCGGGTCCAGCCGGGCCGCGGGCGGTGGCTCTAACCGTGCCGGGGAGCGTCCTCGCCCCACCAGCCGCGGCGGGCGGCGAGCAGCCCGGCCTGGAAGCGGGTGCGCGCGCCGAGCCGCTCCATCATCTCGCTGACCCGCCGGTGCACCGTACGCAGGCTCACGCCGAGCTGGCGCGCCACGGCCTCGTCCTTCAGCCCGGCCGCCAGCAGCGTGAACAGCTCGGGGTCGGGAAGGTCGGCCGGGCCGCCGGACGGCGCGTCGAGCGGTCTGGCCGGCAGCGGCAGCGCCGACCTCCACAACACCTCGAACAGGGCGACCAGCGCGTCGAGCAATGTCGAGGAGTGCACGATGACCGCGCTGTCGGCGTGGGCGGACTCGTCGGTGCTCAGCGGCAGGATCGCGATCCGCCGGTCGGCGATGGCCAGCTTCATCGGCACCTCAGGGCTGACCCTGGCCTGCTCGCCCGCGGCCACCGACTCCTGGGCGAGGCGCAGCTTGCCGGGGATCTCCAGGGCGGAGGCGTCGTAGATGCCGCGGACCTGGAGGCCGTGCGCGAGGCGCTCCATCTCGGCGACGTTCTGCTCGCCGGGATCCTGCGCGTACGGTGGCCGGTCCAGCACCAGGATCTCCCCGGTCGCGGCCTGCTGCAGCTGCGTGAACCGCTGGACCACGGCCGCCCGGCCCTGGACGACCTCGACGAGCTCCTCGGGCGAGTGGTTCTCCGTGCGCGGGGTCTCGGCGAGCATCGCCAGCGCAGCCAGCCGCGCCTGCGCCAGCCCTTCCTCCCTGCGCGAGATGAGGGCGGAGACCGCCACGTCCGGCCGGGTCGCCAGGAACCGGACCGGGCGCCCCGCCATGCGGCTGACCAGACCCAGCGCCTCCAACCGGGCGAACGCGCGGCGCAGGGCCACCGTGGTGCGCCCGGTGTGCGCGGCCAGCTCGTGCAGCGTCGCGCGCGGCCGGCGCAGCAGATCACGGTATATTTGCTCGTCCTCGGCGTCGACGCCGACCGCCGCGAGCGCGTTGTCATGCGGATCCACGATCCACAAGCATGTCATATTTATGAAATGTCGCAAAGCTGCCAACCGCTGAGCTGGCCCCGGCGATCCGCTTCCCGGTAGGACGGACATGGACCTGTTGATGTTCCGCACCCATGCCTGCCAGGGAGGCAGCTTTGAAGAAGGTTTTCGCCATCGGGTTGACGGCCGCGCTCGCGGTCATGTCGCCCGCGACACCGGCGTCCGCCGACGGTTTCGGCCGCTGGCACCAGCCCTCCTGCGAGACGGTCACCGGCGACGGCACGGTGACGTACACGCGGGACGAAGGCAAGACCATCACACCGACCAGCAAGAGGTTGGAACCGGTCGTCTACACGACCGGCCTTGTCACGCTCGACCGCCCTGACACCTTGCTCTCCTTGGCCAACAACCAGTTGTCGCGCTCGTCGGACGCCGGCTGCACATGGGAACCGGTAGGCGAGGTGGCGGGCTCGTACGTCGAGCTGACCGCGGCCCGCGGCGACCGGGCCTACGCGTGGGACCGCGACGGCCACGTCTCGCTCGCCACGCCCGACGGGGTCACGCCGCTGACCTCGCCGTCCGGCAGGCTGGCCGGGCTCGGCACCCACCGCCGCCACGGCGACCAGTTGCGGGTGGCCGACGGCGACGGGCAGTTGCACGAGTCGCGCGACGGCGGGCGCACGTGGCAGCCCGTCGGCGTGCCCGCCTGGGAGAAGGACGAACTGCGCAGCGTCTACACGGCGGTGTTCGATCCGCACAACCTCAACCACGTCGTGCTCGGAGCGTCGGACACCGGGGTCCGCGTCACCTTCAACGGCGGGCGCACCTGGACGACGGCGAAAGGGCTGAGCGCGTCCGGCGGGAAGGTCAACGTGTTCAGCGCCGCGATCGCGCCCACCTCGCCGAACGTCGTGTACGTGATGGGGCTCGACCTCGACGAGCTGCATGCGGGCGCGCCGTCCGGCGGCCGGCACATCTACCGCTCGATGGACGGAGGCCGCCGCTTCACCCCCGTCGTGGACCAGGGCGACGGCATCACGATCCCCAACGGGCCGCTGCTGGCCGCCCATCCGAGGGACCCGGGCGTGCTCTATTTCGTGTGGGGAACCGGATGGTCCTCGCTCGGCACCGACATCTACCGGTACGACTCCTGGCGTGACCGCGTCACCACCCACCACAACGCCTACGACCGGGTCACCTCGATCGCCTTCAACCCCGCCGACTCCAGCGTGATGTACCTGGGGGTGGCCGAAGAGGTCTGACCGCCCCGCGAGAGAGGCCGGCGCACCACCCGTCACCCTTCCGGCTCCAGGGTGGCGGGAGGCGCGGCCACGGCGCCCACAGGCTGTGGACGAGAGCTGACCTGAGCGTCGGCACCTTCGACCGCGAGTACGGCATCGGCACGGACGGCACTCGCGTGACGGGTACGCAGGACAACCATTGGTGATCCCGCCGTGACGCGGGCCGGCCTCGTACGTCAGGGGCCCGGGCCGGAGCGGCCGGGGAAGCCGCTTCTCAGGAGCCGCAGGAGCGCGGCCCCGGCGAAATAGCCGATCAGAGCCGCCGTGGGGAAGCCGGCGGGGCCGTGATGACCGGGCCCGGCCAGGGCGACGGCGAGGAGGCCGCCCACCACGGCGGCCATCCCGGCGAAGGTCAGTGCAGCGGCGCCGCGTCCCGGAGGCACGCTGGGGCCGCCGCGCCGTTCCACAAACCCGAACACCGCGACGAGCAGCCCGAGGATGAGTGCGAGCGCGGCGAGCCAGGGGATGCGCAACCACAACCACGGAAGGGATCCGGGCGCGGCCTGGGGCAGCAGCCCGGTGGGGTAGAGCGCCAGGACCCCGAGCACGGCGGCGGTCATGTGCCACAGGAACAGGGTCATGATCACCGAGTTGACCGCCACGACCGCCGTCCACTGCCGCACTCCCTGCAACCACCGGTTGACGGGCCCGTGGAGGAGCAGCGCGACGCCGGTCTGGGCGGTGGCCAGCGCCAGCAGGGCCAGGGTGGGTGGGGACGTGTTCTGGATCTGCTGCCCCGCCACGCCGACCATGCTGACCGGATAGGGGCCGAACACGGTGAGCCCCACCAGGGCGGCCAGCCCGGACAGCGCCAGGGGCAGCGCGACGGCCGGGCGGGCCGGCAGCCGCCCGTCCTGCCAGGCGAAGCCGAGCTGGTGCACCGCCAGCCAGGCGAACAGGTAGTTGCCCGCGCCGCTGTAAGGGATCCACGGCACCAGACGCCCCACGTCGCCCGCAGCGACGAGGACGACCAGCACGACGGGCACGGCCAGCCCGTACCTGCGGTGCAGCGCGTGCATCACCGGCGTCAGGACCACCGCCGACAGGTACGCCACCAGGAACCACAGCGGGATCCCCGCCAGCCAGACCCCCATGCCGACCAGCTCGGGACCGACCCCCGCGAACCCGGCGGCCAGGCCGGCGGCCGCGAGCACCGCCAGCACCATCGTGGTGGGCCGCACCAGCCGGTCGGTACGGCGCAGCGTCCACCCGGTGGCGCCGCCGCCCTCGCGGCGGTGGGCGGCGAGCGAGGCGGCGTTGGCGTACCCGCCGACCAGGAAGAAGATCGGCATGACCTGGAACACCCAGGTCAGCGGCCGGGTCCACGGCACGACGTCCAGGACGTTGACCCCGTGCAGGCCGCCGTTGTAGCTGACCGAGAGCGCCAGCCAGTGCCCGGTCACCACGGCCGCGATCGCGACGGCACGCAGGAGGTCGACGTGGCGGTCGCGGTGGGCAGGGGTCTGCTCGGCCTTGCGCCGCAGCTCTCTCGCGGCCCGCTCGATGGCTCCCATGACGCCCTCAGTGCACCGTGTGCTCTTTCATGCTGGAGCATCTACCCAACCCGGGAGGCACCCGCCGGAACGTCGGGAAAATGGGCACGGGTAAT
The DNA here is from genome assembly GCF_039871515.1 of Nonomuraea sp. B1E8. Classification (NCBI taxonomy): domain Bacteria; kingdom Bacillati; phylum Actinomycetota; class Actinomycetes; order Streptosporangiales; family Streptosporangiaceae; genus Nonomuraea; species Nonomuraea sp. B1E8. The sequence goes on from NZ_JBDPLS010000005.1 coordinate 427,660, forward strand.
AGCCGTGATGTTTCCTCGACATACGGTTTGCATCGCGTGTTCTTGGCGTGACACATGGTCATTTCTTGCCGTGAGACGGCGTGTTCTTGGGCCACGATCGAGTTCGGCGATGATTTTCAGGTAATCCACAGAAAGGGCAGGTAACCTCGCCCACCATGATGTGGCAGCGTACGTTCAACAGCGCGCTGGCCAAGTACGCAGGATTCCGGATCGAACGGGTAGGAAAAGCGGAGAACGCGAAGAAGGTCGTCGAGCGGCCCAGGAAGGCCGCCCCCGACACCTCTTTCAGACCGCCGTCCGACCCCCGCGATCGCCTGCTCGAGGCCCCGGTGTTCGTGATCTCCCCCGTCCGGTCCGGCTCGACGTTGTTGCGGTCGATGCTCAACGCGCACCCGGACCTGCACGCCCCCCACGAGCTGCACGTACGCCGGTTGAGCGTGGACTTCGGCACGACCCTGGCCGAGAAGGCGATGGAGGCGCTCGGGCACAACCGCGCCGACATCGAGCACCTGCTGTGGGACCGGGTGCTCCACCGGGAGCTGGTACGCAGCGGCAAGCGGTACATCGTGGACAAGACTCCGGCCAACGCCTTCGCCTACGAACGGCTCGCCGCGTGCTGGCCGGATGCCCGGTTCGTGTTCCTGCTGCGCCACCCCGCCTCGATCGCGACGTCCTGGCACGAAGCCAGTCCCGGCAAGCGCACGCCCGACGAAGCGGCGGCCGACGCGTTGCGGTACATGAAGGCGGTGGAGCGTGCCAGGAAGGCGCTGCCCGGCCTGACCGTGCGCTACGAGGAGCTGACCGCCGACCCGGAGAAGGTCAGCCGCCTGATCTGCGACTTCCTCGGCATCGGCTGGGTGCCCGAGCTGCTCTCCTACGGCACGCCCGACGTGGTGACCAAGGGGCTCGGCGACTGGAAGGACAAGATCCGTTCGGGCACCGTGCAGAAGGGCCGCGACCTGCCCGAGCCGGCGGAGATTCCCGAGGTGTTGCACGCCATGTGCCGGACGTGGGAGTACCTACCGTGAAGATCCGATACATGCTGCTGCACGCGTACGGCATGGGCGGGACCATCCGGACGGTGGTCAACCAGGCCAACGCGATGGCGGAGGCGGGTCACGACGTCGAGATCGTCAGCGTCGTACGCCGGCGGAGCAGTCCGCAGTTCGCCATCGACGAGCGCGTGCGGGTGTGGGCCCTGGTGGACCAGCGTGACGGCGTCGCCGCCGACTCGCTGGCCCGCAAGGTGTGGCGGCGTGCCCGCGGCAAGATCGTGCCGTACGGCGAGTTCGCCGCCGAGTACTTCACGGAGCGGGTCGAGGGCGCGGTCATGGACTACGTGTCCGGACTGCAGGACGGCATCCTGGTCACCACCCGGCCCGCGCTCAACCTCATCTCCGCGCGCCGCGGCTCGCGCAAGGTGATCAGGGTGGCGCAGGAGCACATGAACCTGGGCTCCTACCACCGGGCGGTCCGCGAGGAGATCGCCAAGCACTACGGCCGGTTCGACGCGGTGGCGGTGCTGACGGAGACCAGCGTCAACGAATACCGGCCACTGCTGCCCGGCACCCCGGTCGTGCGCATCCCGAACGCGGTCGACATGGAGGGCCGCAAGCACTCCGACCTGACCCGTCCGGTGGTGATCGCCGTCGGCCGGCTGGTGCCGCAAAAAGGCTTCGACATGCTCATCAAGGCGTACGCCGCGATCGCGCCCGAGTTCCCCGACTGGCGGCTGCGCATCTTCGGCACGGGCCCGTCGAAGGACCGGCTGCAGCAGCGGCTCGACGAGTTCGACCTGGGTGACACCATCCGGCTGATGGGCCGCAGCGACCGCATCCCCGAGGAGTTGTCGCGGTCCTCGGTCTACGTGCTGAGCTCGCGGATCGAGGGCCTGCCGATGGCGATGATCGAGGCGATGGGTCATGCCCTGCCGATCGTCGCCTTCGACTGCCCGACGGGCCCCGGTGACGTGCTGACGCATGACGTGGACGGCGTGCTGGTGCCGCCGCGCGACATCGAGGCGCTGTCGGCGGCGCTCAGGCGGGTGATGAGCGACCCCGCGCTGCGCCGGCGGCTGGGCGCCGCCGCCGCCGAGGTCGCCCACGCGTACACGCCGCAGGTCGTGATGCCGCAGTGGGAGCGCCTGTTCACCAGCCTGAGCAACGGCGAACCGGTCGCCACCGGCTGACCGGCCGCGAGAGGATCGTGCGGCGCCGGCCGTCTCCGGCGCCGCGACTCTGTGCATGATCTCCTTTCGGAGCGGGGGGGACGCTAGGTTGAGATTCCCGCAGGCCCTTTCGGAAGGAGCCCAGCCCTCTCATGACAGGTGAACCCCCTCCCACCGGTCACGTGCCCGCGTCCGGCATCGACGCGTCCGTGCCGCACGCCGCCCGGATGTGGAACTACTGGCTCGGCGGCAAGGACTATTACGACGTCGACCGCGTGGCCGGCGACCAGTTCAGCCAGACGTTCCCCGACATCGTGCACATCGCCCGCCTGTCCCGGCACCTGCTCGCCCGCATCGTGCGCCATCTGGTCAACGAGGCGGGCGTGCGCCAGTTCCTCGACATCGGCACCGGGCTGCCCACCGTGGACAACACCCACGAGGTCGCCCAGCGGGCCGATCCGTCCTGCCGCGTCGTCTACGTCGACAACGACCCGCTGGTGCTCGCGCACGCCCGCGCCCTCCTGGTCGGCACGCCGGAAGGCGCCACCGACTACGTCCACGCCGACCTGCGCGACCCCGGCGCGATCGTCTCCGCCGCCGCCAGGACACTCGACCTCGACCGGCCGGTCGCGCTCATGCTGATGGGCATCGTCGGCTACGTCACCGACGAGGAGGGCGCCCACGACATCGTGCGAGGGCTGGTCGACGCCCTGCCGTCCGGCAGCTACCTCGCCCTGTGGGACGGCGTCAACCTGGTCACCGGCGAGGCGCTCGACCAGGCCCAGGACGACTACAACTCGGGCGGCGGCGTCCCCTACAACCTGCGCACCCCCGAGCGGTTCGCCGCGTTCTTCGACGGCATGGACCTCGTGGAGCCCGGGGTGGTGTCCCTGCCGCTGTGGCGTCCCGACCCCGACCCGCTCGCCCCGATGGAAGAGGTCGACGCGCTGTGCGGCGTGGCCCGCAAGCGGTGAGCTACATCGTGGCGATGATCTGACGCAGGATCTCCGGGGTCTCCGTCGGCGGCGGCGCCTGCACGCTGAGCTCGTTCATCAGGTGCTGGTAGGGGCGGACCTCGGAGTCCTTGGTGAGATACTGCGCGCCGGCGAGGTGTTCGAGGTAGACCACGTCGTCCAGCTCCGCCTGGGCGAAGCGCAGGATGGTGACGGGGCCGACGCCACCGGCCGCGCCCTCCAGGCCGAACGGGATCACCTGCAGGGTGATGTGCGGCAGCTCGGCCTGCTCGACGAGGTGGCGGAGCTGGTCGCGCATGATCGTCCCGCCGCCGACGCGGCGGTGCAGCGCCGCCTCGTCCAGGACCACCCACAGCCTGTGCGACGCGGGCTCGGACAGGATGCTCCGGCGGCGCATCCGCATCTCGACGCGGCGCTCGATCAGCTCGGCGGGCTCGTCCTTGTGGCCCTGGGCGAAGACCGCCCGGGCGTAGTCCTCGGTCTGCAGCAGGCCGGGGACGAACTGGATCTCGTACGTACGGATCAGCGCCGCGTCCTGCTCCAGCCCGAGGTAGGCCTCGAACCAGTCGGGGATCGTGTCGCGGTAGTCCTGCCACCAGCCCGGCGCGTTGGCCTGCTCGGCGAGGACGAGCAGGGCCTGGCGTTCGGTGTCGTCGGCCACGCCGTACAGGGTGAGCAGGTCGGCCACGTCGCGCAGCTTGAAACTGCTGCGCCCGCCCTCCATCCGGCTGATCTTCGAGTGGGAGCCGCGGATGGTATAGCCCGCCCTTTCGCGGCTGATCTTTCGTGACTCCCGCAGCCGGCGCAACTGCGTCCCCACCAATATGCGCAGCGCCGTGGGTCCGGGCTGCAGAGAATCCCTGTCAGGTATATCGGTCGGATCGCTCATCTCGCGAGCAGTCGACATATATGCTCCTAAATCGGCACATCACCCCAGGCCGCCCACCGGCAATCCTGCCACGTAGGCGCCCTCAAACACCATATTTCGGAGCGAGCGGCCGACACACCGCCATTGCCCGGATACGAGACATGCGTTTCGCTCTCTTCGCCGACCCGGAACCATAAGCGATCATCCAGGGCGCGAAATGATCACCGCCTCGGCGGGTTCCCGGGCTGTGCCCGTCCTGAACCCGTTGCCGGTTTGGAGTGGCGAACCCCTTTGCTGTACCGTGACGTCCCGCTATGAATTCGACAATATTTCAAAATAATTCGAAATATCACAGTAAAGGCGTACGAACACTTGCCGCCGTACTCGGCTCCGCCGTTGTACTGAGCGGCTGCGGCGTGATCGATCTCGGCTCCCAGCGGAGGGCGGAGCGGCCGGGCGACGACCCCCCGGCGCAGAGCCAGGACGAGAACCCGGGCGAGGAGCCCCTCCAGCCGAAGAACGACCCCCTCGCCGGAGACGGCCCCCTGTTCGCGCACTTCAAGCGGGTACGGGCGGCCGACCCGTGCGACCTCGTGCCGCACCCCATGCTGAAGAAGTACGGCCCCGAGCAGCTCGTCGTGCGCGGGTCCGGCATCACCGAATGCCAGTACCTGACCGGATACTCCGACGCCTCCAAGAGCGTTTACAGTTTCAGAATCGATCTGCACGCGCACTTCGAGCAGAAGAACGCCGAAGAAGCCGAGCAGGAGAAGCTCGACGGGCGCACGATTTACCGCGAGGAATACTCCACCGACAGCGCGAGCCACCGCAGCTGCCACTACAAGGTGCCTTATGAGGGTGTGGAGGGCAGCGCGTTCGCCCTCGACCTGTTGAAGACCCCGCCGCGGGGCAAGGAGAGCCAGGAGTGGCCGCAGCGCTGCGCCGCCGCCAAGCAGTATCTCGGCGCGGTCATGGACAGGATCCTCAAGCTGCCGCCGAGGAAGGGCCGGGCGGTGGGCGTCATGGGCAAGGACCCGTGCGCGCGCAAGGACGACCTGCTCGCCGCGATCGGCGGCTCGTACAAGCTCATCGACGTGCGCTACTCCGGCCCGTACAGCTGCGATCTGCAGCTGGCGAACAAGGCGAAGAACCAGGAGCTCACGCTCGCCTCGGGCCTGGCCTTTCACGAGCGCCAGACCGGCGGCACGTCGACCGGGCAGGTCAAGAACCGGCGGCTCACCATGAACGGCCTGTACACCCTCAACTCCAGGTCCGACCACAAGGTCTCCAAGTCCTGCCAGAACTCCGTGGAACTGCGGCGGGCCACGAACAGCAGGAAGAACGACGCGCACTACGTGACCGTCGGACTCTCCAGCGGAAAGCTGGAGCTGGAGGACGCTGACGCGAGCTTCGAGGCGCCGCCCGTGTCGTGCGCGCTGGTCACCAGGCTCACCCGGATCGTGCTCGACGGCGTCCGGCGTACTCAGTCATGAGCACTGCATACGCTGACGCCTGGACCCGTAACCAGCCGGTGCTGCCGATCAGGTCCCTGCGCCAGGCCGGTTTGCCAGGGGCGGCCCCGGGCAGCCGCGGAGCATGAAAGCGTCCAGCACAAGGCGGGCCGCCCGGGCCCGCGCGAAACTGCCTGCCCATAGCCCCCGGCGGCGTAAGGGCCGCACGGCCGTGCTCCTCGCCGGAGCGGCGGTGGCCGGGATGGCGATCGTGCGCGCGGCACGCTCCGCGCCGCCCAACCCGAACGGATGGTTCACCGTCACGGTCGAGACGGACCCGGCCCGGCTGACCGGCCCCGACCGGCCCGACGAACTGGCCAGAATCGCCGAACGACACGAGATCCGCATCAGCCCCGCCCCCGGCGGCCGCGGCAGCGAGATCGCGGTACGCGAGGCCGACGGGGAGACGCGCGACCTCGTACGGAAGCTGAAGCAGCTGCTCGAAACCGGGGAGGTGCTCCTGGTCAACGGGCAACCCGAGGGCCACCGCACCGCGCTTGGCCGCGTCGGCACGCCGGCGTTCCGGCATCTCACGAGAAAGGGCGCACGATGAGGGCGCTGTGCTGGACCGGCGTGAACAAGGTGGCGGTCGAGAACGTCCCCGACCCCGGGCTGCTCAACCGGCAGGACGCCGTCGTCAAGGTCACCGCGAGCTCCACGTGCGGCTCCGACCTGCACCTGCTGGACGGCTACGTGCCCACGATGATGGCCGGTGACGTGCTCGGGCACGAGTTCGTCGGCGAGGTGGTCGAGACCGGCCCCGACGTGCGCGAGCGGCGCGTCGGCGAACGGGTGACGGTGTGCTCGATCATCGGCTGCGGGCGCTGCCACTACTGCAAGGAGGGGTTGTGGTCGCTGTGCGACAACTCCAACCCCAACCCCGGCTTCCTGGAGACGGCGAACGGGCACGCCTCGGCGGGCATCTTCGGCTACTCCCACGCGCTGGGCGGCTTCGCGGGCAGCCACGCCGAATACGTACGGGTGCCGTACGCGGACGTCAACGCCTTCTCCGTGCCGGACGACGTGCCGGACGCGTGCGCCGTGTTCGCCTCGGACGCCGTACCCACCGGGTGGATGGGCGCCGACCTCGGCGAGGTGGGGCCCGGTGACGTGGTCGCGGTGTGGGGCTGCGGCGGCGTCGGCCAGATGGCGGCCCTGGCGTCCCTGCGCATGGGCGCCGACCGGGTGATCGTCATCGACCGGTTCCCCGAACGGCTGGCCATGGCCGCCGAGATGGGCGCGGAGATCCTGAACTACGGCGAGTCCGACGTGCTGGAGGCGCTCAAGGAGCTGACCGGCGGACGCGGGCCCGACGTGTGCATCGAGGCCGTCGGCATGGAGAGCCACGGCACCGGCGCCCAGTACGCCTACGACCGGGTCAAGCACGCCCTGCGCCTGCAGACCGACCGCGGGATCTCGCTGCGCCAGGCCATCCACGCCTGCCGCAAGGGCGGCGTCGTCTCCGTGCTCGGCGTCTACCTCGGCGTGGTCGACAAGTTCCCGATGGGCGCGGTCATGAACAAGGGCCTGACGCTCCGCGGCGGCCAGCAGCACGGCCACCGCTACATCCCGATGATCCTCGACCGGATGAGCAAGGGCGAGATCGACGCCTCACCCCTGCTCACCCACCCCATGCGCCTGGAGGACGGGCCCAGGGGCTACGAGCTGTTCAAGACGAAGCGGGAAGGATGCGTCAGGGCCGTGTTCCGCCCGTGACGGCCACCCGCGGACCATGAAGTGAGGCCAGGCGCCCGTCGGGTGATTGAGTGGACCGGTCAGCCCTTGACCTTCAGGCTGCTCTTCGACGGCTTGAACAGCGGCACCGTGCCCTGACAGGCGTTGATCGGCGCGCCCAGGAACTCCCACATCCAGAACATGGTGTCGCGGCGCCCCTTGTCGTGCACGGTGAAGGAGACCTTCTTGCCGCTCACGTCCATGGCCGGCTTGTCGCCGATGGTGACGTGACCCTTGGTGATGACCCCGGTGGCGACCGCGATGCCGTCGGCCGCGACCAGGCAACTGATCTTGCCCTGGAAGTCGCCCACGGTCGGCTTGCCGGGCTTGCCCGCGTGGAACACGTCGAAGGTGCCCCGCGTCTTGCCCCCGTCGCTCCTGGCGTCGATGGTGAAGCGCACCTTCTCCCCCGCCCACTGGCCGAACGACTCGGGCAGCGTCCCTGAGGCGCTGCCGCGCAACGAGTACGCGGGCGCCCCGGAGGCCGTGACAGCCCCGGCAGGGGTGGCCAGCAGGGCGAGGACGGCGATCGGGATGGCAAGTGCCATGGTTCGTTTCATGCCCATCAGCCTGTCGGCGGCGGGCCGCCGGGAGTTCCCTCCGCCGGGGGATCCTCCTCCCCCGGCGGAGCCAGCCGGTGCCACGGGAGCGGGTGCTCCGTCCCCCATCCGCTGCCGGCCGGGCTGCGGGCCGCTCTCAAAGAGCCGGCGACCCGGCGCGAGCTGGCCTGGGCGCTCACGCACGGGAGCTTCGGGCTGGTGCTCGGCCTGTTCGGCAGCACGCTTCCGCTCTACGCCGCGCGCCTGAGCCTGTCCGCTCGCGTGGGAGCGGGCGGGCCCGGCGTCAGGCGCCCAGGTCTCTGACGATGTTGTCCAGCCGGGTCGCGACGGCCTCCAGCGTCTCGTCGGTCGGGCCGTCGGCAGGGAATTGGGCCGCCACCTCGTCGCGGCTGGCGATGACCAGGCTCCGGTGGGCGTCGTCCACCTCGGCGGCCGGCAGCACGACACAGTCGCCGCGGACGTAGACCAGCGTGGCGTCCTGGTGGCGCGAGTCCAGCAGTTGGCGGACGCATTCCGGATCGATGAGTGACATCGCGGCTCCTCGCCGACAGTGCTTGGCGGCCGTCGCCGCACGGGTGCCCGGCTTGGCCTCAGCACTGCGTTTACCCCACCGGAGAAGGTGAAACCAGGGGACCTGCGGACAAGTCGCGCCACTACCGTATGTGCTCGTTATATCGCTAAGAGTGACCGTAAGGTGAGGTCAGTGGCCCAGCGGGCTTCGCTTTGAGCGAGAGGATCGAGCACATGTCCCAGGAACCGAGAATCGACGTCGAGGCCAAGGCAGAGGGGATCGAGGGCACTCTCTCCGCTGACCAGGTCCAGCGCATCGCGGACGCGCTCGGGCGTCAGGGGGTCTGGTTCGCCACGCCGCCCGCGCGCGACGGCCAGGCGCCCAGGGCCGACCTCGTCTGGGACCTGGTGGGCGACGAGCCGTACCAGGGTCACACGGCCACCGGCCGGGCCGCCGTGCACCTGGCGGAGGGGCACACGGCGCTGTCGCGGCCGCTGATCATCGCCGACGGCTTCAACCACGGGCCGAGCGACCTCGACGCACTCTGGCTGCACCTCAACGCCCCCTACCAGAAGAACGTCCCCGGGTTCCTCGACCAGCTCAGGATGATGGGCATCGACGTGGTGCTGCTCGGCTTCGACGAGCGCCACACCTACATCCAGGCCAACGCCGCCGTCGCCGTCACCTGCGTTCTGCGCGCCATCGAGGAGCGCCGGGGCGACGATCCGCTGGTCGTCGGCGGCGTCAGCATGGGCGGCATGATCACCAGGTACGCGCTGGCCCGCATGGAGAGCGAGCGCGTCGACCACCAGACGGACAAGTACTTCTCCTACGACACGCCGCACCTCGGCGCCTGGATCCCGCTGGTGCTCCAGCAGCTGGCCTACCTGCACGAGTCGATCCAGCCGGCCTCCGACGGGCCGGGCCAGGCCGACCTGATCCGCAGCCCGGCCGCGCAGCAACTGCTGTGGGCCTGGGTCGAGAACGAGAACTACTCGGGCCCGGTCACCGCCGCCAGCACGCTGCGCACCGACTTCCTCGACGACCTGCGCCGGGTCGGCTGGTTCCCGATGCGCCCGTACAAGCTGGGGATGGCCAACGGGATCGGCGACGGCACGGGCCCCGTCCTGCCGCCGGGCACGCCGGTCTTCGACCTGCGCCACGACTCCCTGCAGCTCACCGCCAGGATCCAGCCGAACCTGGGCGAGCTGCAGAACATCGGCACCGTACGGTTCGGCGGGCCGGTGTGGACGAGCGCCACCAGCCACGTGGCCGCGTTCGACGGCGCTCCGGGCGGCACGCTCGACTCGTGGGGCCGCCTCGCCGACGCGATGGGCCTGCCGATCGACAACGCCCTGCGCGCCAGTTGCTTCGTCCCCGTGGTCAGCGCGGTCGCCCTGGCCAGGGACCCCTTCCAGTGGCAGGCCGAGCTCTACCGCGACCTCAGCGACCTGCCCAAGGACGAGACGTTCCTGGACGCGTTCTGTTGCGACCTCGGCAACTCGGCGCACAGCAGCGTGTCCCCGACCCTGGTCGAGTGGTTCCTGGAGCAGCTCGCGGGGTGGTGACCCGCGTACCGGGTGCCGGCTCGGGCCGGCACCCGGCATTTCAGCGGCGGCCCCTGTGCACGCACATGAGCTGGTCGCGGGTGGCGTTCTTGTCGCGGTAGGCGATGACGGCCGGGCTCTCCCCGCTGTGGTGGCCGGGCAGCCGCTGGTCGATGCTCCAGCCGGAGCCGTTGAAAGCGGTCCACCACAGGCTCTGGTCGGCGTCGCCGCGGTGCACGCAGTAGAGGCGGTCCTTGTAGACGGCCATCGACGGGCCCTCCGCGGCGTGGTGGCGGGGGAGCTTCTGGTCGGGGCTCCACTCGGCGCCGTCCCAGCGCGTCCACCACAACGACGTGTCCTCGCCGGCGCCGCGGTGCACGCAGTAGAGGTGGCCCTGGTAGACGGCCAGCGCCGGGTTCGACCGGCTGGAGTGGACGGGCAGCCGCCGGTCGGGGCTCCACTCGGCGCCGTCCCACCGCGTCCACCACAACGCTTCGTCGCCCGCGCCCCGGTGCACGCAGTGGAACTGCCCGTCGTACGCGGCCAGCGCGGGGGCGGCGGAGCTGGCATGGCCCGGCAGCTTCTGGTCGGGGGTCCAGCGGGTGCCGTCCCAGCGTGTCCACCACAGCGCGTCGTCGCCCGCGCCCCGGTGCACGCAGTGGAGCTGCCCGTCGTACGCGGCCAGCGCCGGCCCCGAGTCGCTGAAGTGCTCGGGGAACCGCTGGTCCTCGCTCCAGCCCTCCTCGGCGTCGTAGACCGCCCACCACAGGCCGGAGTCGCCGTCGCCGCCGCGGTGCGCCAGATAGAGGCGGTCCTGGAACTCCGCGAGGGCCGGCCCCGACACGCTGAAGTGGTCGACGAACGGCTGGTCGTCGCTCCATCCCTCGTCCGGCTCGTGCATCGCCCAGTAGAGCTGGGCGTCGCCGCCGGGCCTGTCGTCGTCACGGGCGGGGACGAGCATGGCGGGCGCGGTCCACGGCGAGACCAGCCGGACTCCGTACGGCCGGGCGGCCGAGGCGATCCGGGCGGCTTTGTCCCGTACCGAGTGCTCGACGATCCGGGCGAGCCAGGAGCCCAGCACGGCGCCCGAGAGCTCCCCTGCCGGTTGGGCGATCTCGGAGGCCAGCAGCGCCGCGCTCTCGTTGAGGTGGATCTCGAAACCCCACCACCTGGCCACCGGCCAGACCTCCGCGCCCATGGCGCGGAGATCGCGCTGGAGCCCGCGTACGCGCTCCTGATCGTGCGCGGCGAGTGCGGCGATCTGGCTCTCGCTCTCCCGCCTGGCCTCGGCCGCGGTGCGGGCGGAGGCGTCTTCCAGCAGCTCTGACGCCACCGCCTCGTCGACCGCCGCCGAGGCTGCCGGGTCGTCCTGGGAGTGCAGCAGCGTGGCCTCGCCCCCCACCGCCGTCTCCTCGGCGTCGATCTCCATCTTCTCGGCCCGGGTGTCATCGGTCATTTCAGCCCCCTGGAGTGATCCGCGGCTGCACGCTGCATACGTGCACCAACCCGACCCATAGTAACTATGAGTAACAGTTTGATCACTCTGGGGTCATCTGTGTCTTCCCTCGACCGGGGATTCCCTCGCTCAGCCGACCCGGGCGGCGATGACCCGCGCGCACTCCAGGGACTCGGTGCGGGTGGTGTCGACCTCCAGGTCATAGGTCACACCCTGGTGGACCACCTCCGCCTGCAGAGCGGCCATGCCCTGGGGCCGGTCGCCCCTCGCGATCTCGCGGCCGGCCGCGACCGCGCTCTCGCACCTGACGCCGACCCACAACACGTCCAGCCCGTCGAGAGCCTTCCGCCACCGTTCCTGGGACCCCGCTCCCCCGAGGAAGACGTCGTCGATGACGATCCGGGCACCCGCACGGGCCATGGCGGCGACCCCCTCGGTCCACGCCGCGTCCAGAGCCATGAACTCCGGCCCGACGTTCACGGCGCCGTCCGGAGCGATCTCGATCCCGGACTCCGACGCCCGCATGGAGGCGGGCATCGCGTCGACCATGGTGTCGACGCTGAGAGCCAGCCATGGGTCCGGCAGGACCGCCTGGAGACACCGGGCGATGCCGGACTTCCCCGAGCTGGACCCACCATTCAGCAAGATCACGTTAGTGGTCACGACGCCACCCTAAAGCGTGCGGCAGCAGGCCGGAAAGCCAATTTCGGGCAGTACAGCGGGATAACGCCTTGGTCAAGCAGGCCGCGGATCGGGCACGGTCGTCCTACCCGCTGATCACGCGATCGGGGGTGTCCAGCCAGATGTGCTGCCCGTCCCGGGTCACCGTCATCCCGAACCGATCACGTCCTGGCTCGCCCCAGCCGACCCAGCGGAAATAGGCCTCGGTCACCTCGTCCCACAGCGGGCGGTCTCCCAACTGGTAGACGGTGTGCTCGGCTTCGCCGCGCCGATGGACGGCGACCGCCCACCGGCCGGGATCAGCCGGGTCAACCACGTACGTCAGGAATCTGTGGTCCTCACGGGAGACATGCGCATACAGGCCGGTGATGGCCGCCATGGCCAGATCCGCGCCGGGCGGTGCGAGCCCGATGGTCCGCGGGTGCACCTCCGTGGGGCTGCTCACACCGCTGCCGTCATCGGCGGCGCACGGCGCCGGCCGCTGGGAGCGCATCATCATGTAGGAGGCATGACCGGGAAAGCGGCCTATCGCGGTGCCGTCCGGCATCCTCACCAGCCGCAGCGCATGGTCGTCGCCGAATCCCGGGCAGTAGGGGGCGACGATGACCCCTCCCGGGCGGCATTGCTCGATCCACGGGAAGGGGATCGCACGCACGCCACAGGTGACGTGGACCCGGTCGAAGGGCGCCCTCGCCGCGAAGCCTTTCGCGCCGTCTCCGGTGACCACATGCGCGTGCGCGTCGGCCGCGGCGAGATTCTTGGCAGCACCTTCCGCCACGACCTCGTCGATTTCGATCGTCGTCACGCTGCCGTTCGGACCGGCCAGGTGAGCGAGCAGCGCGGCGGTCCAGCCCGTGCCGGCCCCCACCTCCATCACCCTGTCGTCAGGCTCCGGATCGAGAAGCTGCAGCAGATGCGCGACCGTGCTCGGCGCGGACGAGGAGGAGGTGTACGCACCCTCCCCCACCCTGATGCCGGTGGCACCGTCGTCGAGCTGCGTGACGATGGGACTGGGTGAGTAGACCGTGTCCCACCAGGTGCCAGGGTCGGCCTCGCGGTCGATGACCAACGGCTGCTCGGAATCGCCGGGCACAGCCAGCGCCACATCAGGGATGAACAGGTGGCGAGGCACGGCGCGGATCGCATCGAGGACGAAGCCCTGGATATCGTCGAAGCCGCCGATATACTCGACCAGACGCTCGACGTGCCGGGCGACGGCCTCCACTATTTCTTGCCGCCCTTACCCTTGTCGTCCACATGCTTTCCCTTCGGTTTGCGGTGACCGTCGGGGGTGGCTTTGCTGGGATCGGCCTTGAACGGCTGGTCTTTGGGGCTGCTGGGGTCCTTGTGCTTTCCCATCTCGGTGTTCTCCCTTCACCGCGAGCACAGTGTAATCGTATGGTCACGAAACGGCGTGAACAAGGGCGGGAAGCGGCTCGGCCGGGCCGACTTATTCGCGACGCCTACCAGGCGACCTCCAGCGCGGTCATGCCGTACACGACGCTGAAGGAGCGGAAGTTCGTGCCCGAGTCGGCGACGCGCAGCTCGGGGAAGCGCTGGAGCAGGGCGGGGAACGCGATACGCATCTCCATGCGGGCCAGCGGGGCGCCGAGGCAGTGGTGCACGCCGTGGCCGAAGGCGAGGTGGCCGGGCGCGCCCCGGGTGATGTCGAACGTGTCGGCGCCGGACATGAGCTCGGGGTCGCGGTTGGCGGAGGGCAGCGAGCAGATCACCAGCTGGTCCGGCCCGATGGTCTGGCCGCCGATCTCGACCTCGGTCGTCGTGATCTTGGTGGTGCCGGAGTGCACGATGCTGAGCCAGCGCAGCAGCTCCTCGACGGCGGCGTCGATGCGCTCGGGCTCCTTGCGCAGCAGTTCGAGCTGGTCGGGGTGGCGCAGCAGGGCGAGCGTACCGAGGGAGAGCATGTTGGAGGTGGTCTCGTGCCCGGCGAACAGCAGCAGGCCGCCGATGCCGACGAGCTCGTCGGTCGTCAGGTCGTCGGGGTGCTCGCGGACCAGCATGCCGAGCAGCTCGTCGCCGGGGTCGGCCTGGATGCGGGTGACCAGCTGCTCCATGTAGGCGCGCTGCTCGAACTGCATGCGCAGCCGCTCCTCGCCCGGCACCGTCATGTCCAGCATCCTGCTGGTGCGGTGCTGGAAGGTCTCGCGGTCCTCGTACGGGACGCCGAGCAGCTCGCAGATCACCAGCGACGGGATCGGCAGCGCGAACGACGACACCAGGTCGGCGGGCGAGCCGGCGGCCTCCATGGCGTCGAGGTGATCGTCCACGATGCGCTTGATCCGCGGTTCGAGCCGGCGCATGCGGCGGATGGTGAACTCGCCGGTGAGCATCCTGCGCAGCCGGGTGTGCTCGGGCGGGTCGACGCCGAGCAGGTTGCCCGCGCGCACCTTGGCCAGCTGTTCCTCGGTCATCTTCGGCGATCCGGGCAGCCGTGCGATGCCCTGCGGCGCGATCTTGAACCGTTCGGAGTCGCCCAGGACCTCGCGTACGTCCGCGTAGCGGGTCACGAGCCAGGCTTCGTCGCCGAACGATGTGGTGATGCGCTTGACCCGCTCGTCGTCGCGCGCGGCCGTCAGCTCCGGCGAAGGGTCGAACTCCACCCGCCGCATGTGCAGTGGGACGGTCGAGGACTCGCCCATGAAACCCCCTGGATAGTCGCGGTATCGCGAGAACCGTAACAACCGGGGCGGGCACCCTCTAGAGCGATCATACGCATTTACGTAAATGTTCTCCCTGGGTCGCGCGGTGAAATATACGTTTCACGCCTAAGATCCCTTTTGCCCTCAGATGGCGATGATGCGATGGCCGGGGGCAGCGATGACTTTGTCCGCGTCCGGGAGTCCTCTCCCCGTACGAGCCGGTTCCCGGCGGACCCCACAGCAGGAGAGCACCCACGATGACGAAGCACGGTAAAGACGCCTGGCCGCTGATCCACGCCGAGCGGGCGGCGCTCGCGGCGGATGGGCCGCTCGTCTCCGGCACCACGCTGGCGCTGGTGATGGCGATCACCGGGCGCACCGCCCACTGCGACGAGCTCGACGGCGACGGCGTCGCGACCCTGCGCGAGCGCTGCGGCCGGGGGTGAGCCAGAACCGCGCGGGCCGGCCCCCGCGTGGCCGCGCGGTCAGCCCAGGGCCGCGCCGATCGCCGTCATGATCGGGATGGACAACCCCGTGGTCAGCAGCACGGCGCTGCGGGCGAGCCGCCGCCCGGTGTCGTACGTGACCGCGTACACGTAGATGTTCTGGGCCGTGGGCAGCGCGGCGAACAGGGTGGCCGCCAGCAGGTCGCCGCCCTCCAGCCCGAGGGCGAGGCGGGCGGTCAGGTAGGCGATGCCCGGCTGGACGAACGCCTTGAGCGCGATCACCAGGAAGACCTCCTTCCCGACGCCGCCGTCCTCCGAGGTCGCGGGCGCGCGCCGGGAGCCGTACAGGCTGAGGCCGTAGGCGAGCAGCGCGACGGGCACGGCCGCGCCGCCGAGCAGCTCGATCGGGCGCATGAAGGTGACCGGCAGCGAGGTCCCGGTCAGCGCGAACGCCAGCCCGAGCAGCGAGGCGACGGTGAGGGGGTTGCGCAGCGGAAGCAGCAGCACCGCCCGGACCGACCTGGCCCCCTTGTCGAGGACGAGGAAGGAGACCGGCGTGAGCACGAGGATCTGGAAGAGCAGGATGGGCGCGACGAGCGCGCCGTCGCCGAGCACGTAGATCGAGATGGGGATGCCCAGGTTTCCCGCGTTGACGTAGGACGCGGCGAGCGCGCCGATCGTCGACTCTCGCCTGTCCCTGCGCCAGATCAACCGCGCCACCAGCACGTACGCGAGCTGCACGCACGCCACGGCGACGATCTGGGTCAGCAGCACCGGCGAGAACAGCGAGCCCAGGTCCGCCCGCGACACGGTGGCGAACATCAGCGCGGGCGTCGCCACGAAGAACGCCAGCCGCGACAGGACCAGTTCGTCGCTGGCCCGCAGGAGCCCGCCCCAGCCGACGAGGTAACCGAGCACGGCAACGGACACCAGAGCGACGAACGCCGCGACAACCCCCGACAAGCCCTTAACCTCCGAAACTGGACATCAGGAGCGTATCTGGGCCGCCCAAGGCGACGGTGACCGGCTGGTCGCGACGGGCACGATCGTCGCCGCGACCTGACAGGTCAGTTGGTCATGGGCCCGAATTCCTTGCGCGTGTCGATCACCTCGCCGAACAGTTCCCACCGCTCGCCCTTGAACTCCATGAGCTGCATCGACTCGATCGGGAACCCGTCGCCCTGCCCGGTGTCCATCGTCACGCCGGGCAGCAGCATGTCGACCGCGATCCCCTTCATGTTGCGCACGGAGTCACGCAGCCCCTCGCGGGTCGGGCAGGCGGCCGCCTCCATGGCCTTGTGGAAACTGCTGGCCACGGCCCAGCCGAAGGTGTGGTACGGCACGTTGGGGTCGGCGCCCGGCGCGTACTGCTCCATCTTCTGCTTGTAGAGCTTCATCTCCGCGTCGTCCTGCCACGTCGGGTCGTTCGGGTCCTTGTAGTACGTACTGGACACGACGCCCTGGACGTTCTCGAAGCCGACGGGCTTGAGCACGGTGATCGAGGCGGCGACGTTGTTGACGATGTGCAGCGGGTTCCACGTGGTGTTCTTGGCGTCGGCGGCCAGCGCCTGCGAGCCGAACTTGGGCGTCGTGACGTTCAGGAACACGTCGGCCTCCGACTGGGCGAGGTTGCGCATCTGCGGGTCGACGCTCGGGTCGCTCACCTCGTAGCTCTGCTCGGCCACGACCTTGACCTGGGTGCCTTCGATGGCCCGTTTGAAGCCGCCGAGCAGGTCCTCGCCGAAGTCGTCGTTCTGGTAGAGGACCGCGACCTTGGCGTCCGGTTTCTCCTGCTTGAGGTATTGGGCGTAGACGCGGGCCTCGGAGATGTAGTTGGGCTGCCAGCCGATGGTCCACGGGTGCTGGGCGTCGGCGCCCCACTTCGACGCGCCCGTGGCGACGAAGATCTGCGGCACCTTGCGCTGGTTGGTGTAGTCCCAGGTCGCCGTGGTCGACGGCGTGCCGAGCGTCTGGAACAGGGCGAACACCTGCTCCTGCTCGACCAGCCTGCGGGCCTCCTCGACGGCCTTCGGCGGCTGGTAGCCGTCGTCTCGGATGACGAACTCGACCTTGCGCCCGCCGATGCCGTTCTTCTCGGCGTTGACGTAGTCGAAGTACGCCTTGATGCCCTTGGGGATGTCCCCGTAGGCGGAGGCGGGGCCGGACAGCGGGTAGATGCCGCCCAGCTTGATGCTCGTGTCGGTGATGCCGGTCGTCTGCTGCCCCTGGCACTGGCCGCCCGACGTGGCCGTGCCGGTGGCACCGCCCTGGTCCCGTCCCCCGCATGCGGCGACGGCGAGCACGAGCAGCGCCGTACAGCCGATCGCAGATACTCGCATCCCTCTTACTCCTTCCGGGGAATTTTCCTGATCAAGCGCCCGGCCAGCCCGGCCAGCCCTGTCGGGGCCACGTACATCACCGCGATGATCAGCAGGCCGAAGATGACGCCGGGCGCGGCATCGTTGATGTCCTGCGCGAGACTGGGCACGAACATCACGAACAAGCCCCCGAGCACGGGCCCCGACAGCGAGCCGAGCCCGCCGACGACCAGGCCGGCCAGCAGCGTGATCGACAGGTTGACGGTGAACGAGTCGGGCGAGACGAACCCGATCACCCACGTGTAGACGCAGCCGGCCGTCCCGGCGAACATGGCGCTCCAGGCGAAGGCGAGCGTCTTGTGGACCGACAGCCGCACGCCCATGACCTCGGCCGCGCCCTCGTTGTCCCTGATGGCGTGCAGCGCCCGGCCGACGCGCGAGCGCAGCAGTCCGGCGCAGAGCAGGAACGCGGCGACGGCGACGGCCAGGGTGAGGAAGTACAGCCACTGGTCCTCGGCCAGGCCGCTCCACGCGGGCGGCGCGGGCTTGGCGAGCGTCAGCCCCATCGAGCCGCCGGTCAGCTCCTCGAACCGCTTGAGCAGCGGGACGAGGAAGATGGCGATGGCGAGCGTCACGAGCGCCAGGTAGAGGCCGCGCAGCCGCATGGCCGGCACCCCGAACGCCAGGCCGAGCAGGAACGCCGCCCCGGCCGCGGCGGGCAGGGTCAGCGGGTACGGCAGGGCCTGGTGTTCGAGCAGGATCGCGGCCGTGTAGGCGCCGACGGCGAAGAACGCGCCGTGGCCGAGCGAGATCTGCCCGGCGTGTCCGACCAGCAGGTTGAGCCCGAGCAGCGCGACCGCGTAGATCAGCACCATCGTGAGCTGGAAGACGTGGAACGGCACCAGCTGGAACGGCGCGTAGCAGGCGGCCGCGGCGAGCAGCGCGGCCGCGCCCCACCGCCAGCGCGCCGACCGCCACCACTCGGCGGGCCGCGGCGCGGGGGGCGGGGGCGGCGTGACGGTCCGCGCCCGGGCGGCGTTCGTGGCCTCGCTCATGCCCGCTCCACCACCGCTCGCCCGAACAGGCCCTGGGGCCGCAGCAGCAGGACACCGAGGATGATCATCAGCGGCACGCCCACCTTGAGGTCGGATCCGATGAACCCGACGTACGCCCCGGCGAGCGTCTCCGCGACGCCGACGATCAGGCCGCCGGCGACCGCGCCCAGCGGGCTGTCGAACCCGCCGAGCGTCGCCGCCGCGAACGCGTAGATGAGGACGCCGCCCATCATGTTGGGTTCGAGGAACAGCAGCGGCGCCACGAGCACCCCCGACACCGCGCCCACGGTCGAGGCGAGCCCCCACCCGAGCGCGAGCGTCCGGCCCACCCGGATGCCGACCAGCCGCGCGGACTCGGGGTTGGCGGCCACGGCTCGCATCCCCAGCCCGATCTTGGTGTGCCGGAAGAGCAGGTATAGCAGCCCCATGACGACGCCCACGACGGCCAGCACGCCGAGCGTGGAGAAGCTCACGGTGATCCCGCCCGCCTCCAGCGCGCCTGCGGGGAACGGGTTCGGGAAGTCCTTGATGAGGAACGTCCAGATCCACCCGGCGGCGGCGTTGACGAAGATGAACAGCCCCACGGTGACGATCACGAGGGTCAGCTCGGGCGCGCCCTCGACGGGCCGGATGATCACCCGTTCGATGAGCATCCCGCCGGCGAACGACACCGCGAGCGTGATCACCAGCGCCAGCCAGAACGGCAGCCCGGCGGCCGTGAGCTGCCAGGCGACGTAGGTGGAGAACATGGCCAGCTCGCCCTGGGCGAAGTTCACGATGCCGGTGAACTGGTAGATCAGGACGAGGGCGAGGGCCAGGCTGGCGTAGATGGCGCCCGCGCCGAGCCCCTGGACGAGCTGTTGGAGGAATCCGGCCATCGGCTACACCCGGTACCCGAGGTAGGACTGGGCGACCTGCTCGTCGGCCCTGATCTCCTCGGCCGTGCCCGACAGGACGATCCGCCCGGTCTCCAGGACGTGCGCCTGCTGGGCGATGCCGAGGGCGAGATGGGCGTTCTGCTCGACGACGACCACGGTGGTTCGCTCCTCTGCGTTGATGGCCTGGACGATGCGGAACAACTCCCGGGTGACCAGCGGAGCCAGGCCGAGCGACGGCTCGTCGAGCAGCAACAGCCGGGGGCGCGACATCAGGGCCCGGCCGATGGCCAGCATCTGCTGCTCGCCCCCGCTGAGGCTGCCCGCGGCCTGCTTGAGCCGGGTCTTCAGCACCGGGAAATAGCCGTGGATGCGGTCGAGGTCGGCCTCCACGCCGGCGCCGCGCCTGCGGACGTAGGCCCCGAGCCGCAGGTTCTCCTCGACGGTGAGCGGCATGAACGTGCCGCGCCCCTCGGGGACGTGGGCGATGCCCTGCCGGGCGAGCGTGTCGGGCGAGCGCCCGGTCAGGTCGGCGCCGCCCAGGGTGACCGTGCCGCGCGCCCTGATCATGCCGGACAGCGCCCGGAGCAGCGTGGTCTTGCCCGCGCCGTTGGGCCCGAGTATCGCGCAGATCTCCCCTTGGCCGACGGTCAGGCTCACGCCGTGCAGCACGCGGGCGTCGCCGTATCCGGCCGTCAGCTCCTCCACCACCAGATCCGTCATGGCGCCGTCCCCAGGTAGGCCTCGATGACGCCGGGATCGCGCTGCACCTCGGCGGGCGGGCCCTCGGCGATCTTGCGGCCGAAGTCCAGGCAGACGATGCGCTCGCAGATCCCCATGACGAACCCCATGTGGTGCTCGACGACGATGACGGTCAGGTCGTGTTCGGAGCGCAGCGCGTTCAGCGTGGTCGCGAACTCCTCGACCTCGGCCGCGTTGAGGCCGTTCACCGGCTCGTCGAGCAGCAGCAGCCGGGGCCGTCCGACGAGCGCGCGGGCCAGCTCGACCCGCTTGAGCGTGCCGAACGGCAGCCCGGTCGCCGGATGCCCGGCCACCCCGGTCAGGCCGAGGCGTTCCAGCACCCCGTCCGCGTCGGCGCGCAGCGCGCGCTCCTCGCGGCGCACGCCCGGCAGGCGCAGCCCGGCCGACAGGAAGCCGGCCCGGCCCCGGTGGTGCGCGCCGACGAGCACGTTGTCGCGTACGGACAGGCGCGGGAACAGGCCGAGGTTCTGGAACGTCCTGGCGATGCCGAGCCCGGCGATGGCGTGCGGGGCCACGGCCGTCAGGTCGCCGCCCTCGTACGTGATCGTCCCCGAGCCGGGCTCGTACCGCCGGGTCAGGCAGTTGAACAGGGTGGTCTTGCCGGCGCCGTTCGGCCCGATGAGCCCCACCATCTCACCGCGCCCCACGTCGAAGCCGACGCCGTCCAGCGCCGTGATGCCCCCGAAGCGAACGGTAAGATCGTGTACCTCCAGCATCCGGCCTCCTGGAGAACAATGTTCTGAAGTTGGGCTCAGCGTAGGATCCGGCCGCGAAGCGCCGCATTGGGCACGGTGACCCAAGATGTCCCAGGCGAGTTGTCCTCTGAGCACAGCGTGGGTCTCATACCGGTTACGACCCGTTGACCGCCCGCCGATGGCCATGGATCATCCCGGCATGTCCAGTGGTTCCAGCACGGAAACGCTCACTGGTGCGGAGGCGGTCCGCGCGCAACGGGCGCGCATCCTCTCCGAACTCCTCGGCGACCTCCCGTCCCTGGCCGGCGCCGCGCTCGCCACCATGCGGGACGAGATCCCCGCCTACGCGGCGCAGGGCCCCGACTTCCACGCGGACGTGCGCGACCAGGTGGTCAAGCACTACCGCGCCAAGCTGGCCGTGCTGCTGGAGGAGCGCACGGTCACGTTCGACGACATCGCCTTCACCCGGCGGGCGGCGATGCGCCGGGCCAGGGCGGGGGTGGCGCTGGCCGACTACATCAACGCGTTCAGGGTCGGGCAGCAGGTGTTCTGGCAGTCGGTGGTCGACCGGGCCGGGCACACGCCGGCCGGCCGCGAGGCGGCGCTGTCGCTGGCGTCCCCGCTGATGCGCTACTGCGACTTCGCCAGCACGCACGCGGCCAACGCGTACATGGAGTTCCAGCAGTACGCCGCCGCCGAGGCGGTGCGCGAGAGCCGTGACCTGCTGGAGACGCTGCTGGTGGGCGGCGTGCCGACGCGCGGCAGGGAGCTGGCCGCGGCGCAGGCGCACGGCCTGGCGTCCCGCACGCCGCTGCTCGTCGTGACCGCGGTGCTGGTCGGCTCGCCTTCGGCGGTGACGACGGGCCCTGACCGGGGGGCCGACGCGCGCTACGCGGCCTGCGCGGCGATCGCCAGGACCGGCGGCAACGGCACCCGTACGCTGTCGGTCGTGCGCCAGTCGGAGATCGTGGCGATCCCCGTGCTCGGCCCCGGCGCCGACCCGGGAGGGCTCTGCGACCGGCTGCAGGAAGTGCTGGAGAGCCTGGCCGGCGAGGGCATCAGGCTGGCCATGGGCATCAGCACGGTGGCGGCGGGCCCGGCGCAGATCCCGCAGGCCTACCAGGAGGCCAGGGCGGTGCTGGACTTCGTGCCGGAGGAGGGCGGCGTGGCCGCGCTGCCGCGGCTCACGCCGTTCGAGTATCTGGCGCTGAAGGCCGACGACACCGCCCGCCACCTGGTCGATCCGCGCATCACGGCGCTGCTGTCGGAGGACCGCGCGCGCGGCGGCGTGCTCACGGCCACGATCAGGGCGTTCGCCGCCGCCGACCTGAACCTGCGGGCCGCGGCCGAGCGGTTACAGATCCATCCCAACACCGCCCAATACCGCATGCGCCGGATCCAGGAGCGCACGGGCCGGAGCCTGCGTTCCATCACCGATCTCGTCGATCTGCTCGTCGCGATCGCTCTCCAGGACTCTCTGCCGACCAATTCCGGCCGGGAAAGACTGGCCACCGCGACCAATGAGGGGCGCGGGAGAGCGGACGTACGGTCTTTCCATGAACCTCGCTGACCGGCTCCTCACCACCGCCGAGCGGCTCGGCGGCAGGGCGGTTCTCACGCTGGACGAGGCGGAGCTCACGTACGGAGCTCTGTCGGAGCTGAGCGCCCGGCTCGCGGGGCTGTTGCGCTGCCGCGGGATCGGCCCCGGCGACCGGGTCGCGATCATGTTGCCGAACGTGCCCGAGTTCGGCGTGGTCTACTACGGGGTGCTGCGGGTCGGGGCCGTGGTGGTGCCGCTCGACCCCCTGCTGAAGCGGCGGGAGATCGCGGCCTACCTGGGTGACTGCGGGGCGCGGCTGCTGATCGCCTGGCACGCGTTCGCGGAGACGGCGGAGGCGGGGTCGGCGGGCACGAAGGCCGACTGCTTCTTCGTCGTCCCCGAGGAGTTCCGCAGGCTGCTGCGCCAGGTGGCGCCCGACCGCGACGTCGCCGCCACGCGCGACGACGACACCGCGGTCATCCACTACACCTCCGGCACCACCGGGCGGCCGAAGGGCATCGAACTTTCCCACGCGAACCTGGCGGGCAACGCCGCGACCGTGGCCCGCATGCACGCGCTCGGCGTGGACGACGTGGTGCTGGGGGCGCTGCCGCTCTACCACACGTTCGGCCAGACCTGCTCGCTCAACGCGACCGTGCAGGCGGGCGCGCGGCTGACGCTGCTGCGGCGTTTCGAGGCGGGACGCGCGCTCGAGGTCATCAGGCGGGACGGCGTGACGGTCTTCCAGGGCGTGCCGACCATGTTCATCGCGCTGCTCGACCACCCCGGCGCCTCCGACCTGTCGATGTTGCGGGTCTGCGCGTCCGGCGGTGCGGCGCTGCCGCTGGACGTGCTGCGGGCCTACGAGGCCCGGTTCGGCTGCGAGATCATCGAGGGGTACGGCCTCAGCGAGACCTCCCCGGTGTCCGCGACGAACCGCGGCGGCGCCCACCGCAGGCCCGGCTCGATCGGCTGGCCCATCAGGGACGTCGAGATGAAGATCGTCGACGAGGACGGCTCCGAGACCCCGCCGGGCGAGATCGGCGAGGTCGTCGTCCGCGGCCCCAACGTGATGAAGGGCTACTGGAACGACCCCGCCGCCACCGCCGAGGCCATCCGCGACGGCTGGTTCCACACCGGCGACCTCGGCCGGGTCGACGAGGACGGCTACTTCTTCCTGGTCGACCGCCGCCGCGACGTGATCATCCGCGGCGGCTACACGGTCTACCCGCGCGAGGTCGAAGAGGTCCTGTACGAGCACCCGGCCGTGCGCCAGGCGGCCGTGTACGGCGTGCCGCACCCGGAGCTCGGCGAGGAGATCGAGGCGGCGGTCACCCTGCGCGCCCCGGTGACCCGCGAGGACCTGCGCGACTTCGTCAAGGAACGCGTGGCCGCCTACAAGTACCCCCGGCGGTTGTCGTTCGTGGACGAGCTGCCGATGAGCCCCACGGGCAAGATCCTCAAGCGCGCGCTCGCCCGCACCCCGCTAGGCGGATGACGGCCGCGGCTCGTTGACGCAGCGCAGCACCGGATAGGAGGTCAGCGCCGCCGGGTCCAGGTCGCGCCCGGTGGTGACGTGGAAGGTGACGCTCTCCCCCGGCAGGAGCGTGACCAGCTGGTCGTCCACGGCCGCCGCCGGGTCGAGCCGGTCGGGGAAGAGCGCCAGCTCGCGCAGGATGGTCGCGGCGGTGACGGTGACCGCCACGCCGCCCGGCTCCGGCTCGACCGCGGCGGCGAACTCGGCCGGCGGATAGCCGGCGGCCGGATCCTCGGCGAACACGAACAGGGCGCGCTCGCCGCCGAGCTCCGCGGTGAGCAGCCCGGCCGCCGGGTCATCGGGCGGGGTGACGCGCAGCGCGGCGCGGGCGGGCACGGCGACAGGCTGCTCGCGCGCCGCGAGCACCCGTCCTCCCAGGTCGCGCGGGGCCAGCTCCAGCGTGCCCGCCCACTCCTCGTCGGTGTCGTTGACCAGCACGATCTCGCCGTCCTGCCGGGTGATGAGCCGGTCGGCGTAGGCGCGGCGCAGGGCGTACCAGAGGGGTTTCCTGCGGCCCGCGCCGTCCACGGCGGCCCAGGACGTCACCGGCCAGCAGTCGTTGAGCTGCCACACCACGGTGCCCATGCAGTGGGGCATGAGCGAGCGGAACCGCTCGATCCCGAACGCCATCGCGCGGGCCTGGTTGAGCTGCGTGTAGTAGTGCCAGTCGTCGAACGTGGCGGGCCGCGGCAGGTGGTCGCCGAGCCCGGACAGCAGCTTGGCGTTGCCGTCGACCGCCTTCTGGTGGTGCGTGACGCCGGCCGAGCCGGGATCGAGCGGCTCGTCGGAGACGGCGGCCCGCAGCGTGGCGTAGGCGGGCGGGCCCTGGTAGCCGAACTCGGCCACGAACCGCGGCTCGTAGGAGGCGTAGTGCGTGTAGTCGCGGCCCTGGCCCCACACGGTCCAGATGTGCACGGTGCCGGTCGAGGGGTCGCGCACGTCGCGGTCGGGCGCGCCCGAGTAGGGGCTGCCCGGCCAGTACGGCCGCGTCGGGTCGAGCTCGGCCACGATGCCGGGCAGCAGGTCGTAGTAGAACCCGGCGCCCCAGCTCCGGCCGGCCAGCGGCTCGCGCCAGTCCCAGTGCTGGTGGCCCTCGATGTTCTCGTTGTTGCCGCACCACAACACCAGGCTGGGATGGGCGGCCAGCCTGGCGACGTTCTCCCGCGCCTCGGCCTCGACCTCCGAGCGGAACGGCTCCTCCTCGGGGTAGGCCGAGCAGGCGAACGTGAAGTCCTGCCAGACGAGCAGGCCCATGCGGTCGGCCAGGGTGTAGAAGTCCTCCGACTCGTAGACGCCGCCGCCCCACACCCGCAGCGCGTTGGCGCCGGTGGCGGCGGCCTGGTCGAAGCGCTCCTCCAGGTCCTGCCTGGTCGTCCTGGCGGGGAAGCAGTCGTCGGGAATCCAGTTGAAGCCTCGCACGAACACCGGCCGGCCGTTGACGATCAGGCGGAAGGCGTCCGTGTCAAGGTCGACCGTGCGGAACCCGATCTCGCGCCGCCACTGGTTGGAGCCGGCGCGCACGGTGAGCGGGTAGAGGGGCTGGGCGCCGTGGCCGCGCGGCCACCACCGTTCGGCCCCGGGCACGTCGAGGCGGAGCACGGCCTCGCGCTCGCCCTGGGCCAGTTCGACCTCGGCGCGCACGCCCGCCACGTCGGCGGTGACGGTGACCGGCGCGTCGCCGGTGCGGTCGACGCGTACGTGCACGTCCACGCCGTCGCCGCGGACGAGCGGGCGGACCTCGGCCAGGCGCGCGCCGGACCATGAGTGCAGGCCGATGGGCCGCCAGATGCCGCTGGTCACCAGCGTGGGCCCCCAGTCCCAGCCGAAGTTGCAGGCCATCTTCCTGATGAACGCGTACGGCTCGTCGTAGGCCCCGGGACGCTCGCCGTGCCGCGCGCGCTGCTCCTCGGCGTAGGCGTAGGGGGCGCGGAAGGACACCTGGAGCGTGTTGGCTCCGTCGCGCAGCAGGTCGCGCACGGCGAACCGGTAGGACCGGTGCATGTTGGCGGTGGCGCCGACCTCGTGGCCGTTGAGGCGTACGGTGGCGATCGTGTCGAGCCCCTCGCACACCAGGTCGGCCCGCTCGTGACCGTCGTCGCTCCACGCGAAGGACGTCTCGTAGACCCAGTCCGTACGCCCGATCCAGCCCAGCCGCGTCTCGTTGTCGTCGAGGTAGGGGTCGTCGATCAGGCCGGCGGCGAGCAGGTCGGTGTGCACGCTGCCCGGAACGGCGGCCGGTATGGCGGCAGGTATGGCGGCAGGGCCCACCGGGGTGTCGCCGTCCGGGCGGAGGGTCCAGCCGTCGTGCAGCGGACGGTACACGTGGTCTCCTGACACTGGGAACTAAACCGAGTAAGCGAGCCAGACTCTACGTGGGCCCCCGATGACCGTCAACGTCCATCAGCCGCGGCTGATTCGTCACCCGCGACAGCGGCCCGCCCGGCCCGTACGATCGGTGAACCGTGAAAGTCACCCCTGGGAGGCCAGCCGTGAAGCGACCGACCATCGCGGACATCGCCAAGGAGGCGGGCGTGTCCAAGGGGGCCGTCTCCTACGCGCTGAACGGGCAGCCGGGCGTCTCGCCGCAGACCCGGCAGCGCATCCTGGCCGTCGCGGACCGGCTCGGGTTCCGTGCCAACAGCGCCGCCCGCGCCCTCGCCGGCGCCCCCGCGAAGGTCGTCGGCCTGGCCCTGCCGCGCCCGCCGGCCACGCTCGGGGTCGAGCCGTTCTTCATGGAGCTGATCAGCGGCCTGGAGGCGGAGCTGTCCACCCGCTCCTACGCGCTGCTGCTCCAGATGGTGGCGCACCAGGACGAGGAGATCGGCTTCTACCGCCGCTGGTGGAGCGAGAGCCGGGTCGGCGGCGTGCTCGTCTGCGACCTGCGGGTGCACGACGAGCGGGTGGGCGCGCTACGCGAGCTGGGCCTGCCCGCCGTGGTCATCGGCCCGCCGTCGGCCGCGGGCGGGCTGGCCAGCATCTGGTCCGACGACGGGGTGTCCATGGTGGAGGCCGTGGAATATCTGGCGGCGCTCGGCCACCGCAGGATCGCGCGGATCAGCGGCATGTCCGAGCTGGCGCACACCGCGATCCGCACCGAGGCGTTCACCGGCGTCTGCGCGCGGCTCGGGGTGGGTGCGGTGACCGTGCCGACCGACTACAGCGCCGAGCACGGCGCCGACGCCACGAGGCGGCTCCTCGGCGCGGACGACCGGCCCACCGCGCTGATCTACGACAACGACATCATGGCCATCGCGGGCCTGACCGTCGCCCAGGAGCTGGGCCTGTCGGTGCCCGCCGACCTGTCCATCGTGGCCTGGGACGACTCGCCCATCTGCCGCCTGCTGCACCCGCCGCTGACCGCGCTCACCCGCGACATCGGCGCCTACGGCGTGCACGCGGCCCGGCTGCTGCTGGCCGCCATGGACAGCGGCGCCGACGACAGGGCCGGCGACAGGGCCGACGACAGGCCCGGTGACGTGCACGACGAGCCGGCCCACCTCACGCCCCGGGGCAGCACCGCGCCACCGTCCCGCTGACGGCGGGCCTCCCGGGGCGGCGCCGCGACGCCGTCCCACGGGCGGCGGGCCGCCCCTAGCATGTCCGTAGACCGGCGGGTGGAGGTGCGATGGGGCGGCAGGCGACCATGAGCGACATCGCCCGCCGCGCCGGAGTCTCCCGCGTGGCCGTCTCCTACGCCATCAACGGCCGTCCCGGGGTGTCCGACGCCGTGCGCGAGCGCATCCTGCGCATCGCCGCCGACCTCGGCTTCCTCCCCAGCGTCCCCGCGCAGGCCCTGCACGGCGCGGCGGCGCACGCCATCGGGCTGGCGGTGTCACGCCCGTCGCCCGGCCTGTCCGTCGAGACGTTCCACCGCCGGCTCATCAGCGGCATCCAGGCCGAGCTGGCGGGCCGCGGGTTCGGGCTCGTGCTGCAGTTCGTCACCGGCCACGACGACGAGCTGGACGTCCACCGCCGCTGGCACGGTGAGCGCCGCGTCGACGGCGTCATCGTCTCCGACCTCACCCTCGACGACCCGCGCCCGCGCGCCCTGGCGTCCATGGGCCTGCCCGCGGTGATCCTCGGCGAGCCGAGCGGGCCCGACGGGCTGACGCACCTCTGGTCCGATCCGGCCGCCGGCGCCGACCTGGTCGCCGGCCACCTCGCCGCGCTCGGCCACCGGCGGGTGGCGCGGGTGTGCGGGCCCGCCGGCCTGCTGCCCGCCGCGCGCCGGGCCGGGCTCTTCGCCGCCGCCTGCGAGCGGGCGGGCATGGCCTGCACGCTCATCCCCACCGACCGCACCGGCGAGGCGGGCGCGCAGGTGACCAGGCGCGTGCTCAGCTCGACGCCGCGGCCGACGGCCATCGTCTACGACAACGACGTGATGGCGGTCGCCGGGTTGAGCGTGGCCGGCGAGATGGGCCTGGCCGTGCCGGGCGAGCTGTCCCTCGTGGCGGGCGACGACTTCCCGCTCTGCCAGGCCGTACGCCCGGCACTGACCGTGCTGAGCCGCGACGTGGACGCGCTCGGCGGGCAGGCCGTACGCCTGCTGTTCGAGCTGCTCGACGGCGGCGAGCCGCGCCACGTGCCGGCGCCGGCGGCCCAGCTCGTGACGCGCGGCAGCACCGGCTCCGCCCCGCGCTGACCCTGACGGGCGCTCAGCCGTACATCCCGGGGACGTACGCGCCCGGCACCAGCGTGACGGCCTGCCATCGGGGCTCCGGCCCGCGCACACGGGCGCCCGGGCGAGAACCGGTGGTGGAGCCCGCACTGGTCCTTCGGTCGGCGACGCGACACGGTGCTCTCCCCGGCGTTCAGGTGAAGGGCCGGGCGATCTGGTCGAGGGTCTCGTTCATCACGTCGATGAGCATGCGGGACTCCTGCTCGTCGCTCCACAGGTTCGCGGCGACGCGCAGCCCCACCAGGAAGGCCGCCGCCATCACGCGGGGCGGCATGCCGCTCTCCCGCTCGGCGAGCGCATCCGACAGGTCGCGTTCGAGGGCGGCGTGGTTGGCGAGCTGGCGGGCCAGCAGCGACGGGTGTTGCCGGGCCAGCCGGGTGCGCTGCGCCCACTCCCGCTCGGGCTCGCCCATCTCCTGGTAGAGCTCCTCGGTCGCGTCGCGCAGCGCCGGCCAGGCCCGGAGGGCGGGCGGCTGGGCGCGGACCTTCCGTACGAGGGTGCGGAAACGCTGCTCCTCCCCGTAGAGCACCGCGTCCTCCTTGCCCGCGAAGTAGTTGGAGAAGGTGCGGCGCGAGATGTTGGCGGCGTCGGCGATCGACTCGACGGTGACGTGGTCGAGCCCGTGCTCGACCACGAGCCGCAGCGCGGCCTCGTGCACGGCCTGCCGCGTCGCGGCCTTCTTGCGCTCGCGCAGCCCCACCGTGGTCTCCATGATGCGCTCACTCTACCGTCGGGGAATATATGCTCAATGAGAAAAGTTGCTCACTCGGCATCTATTTACCCGAGACCTTAGGGGAGGTCGCGCGTGAGCGCACCCACGGCTCCGGCATCGGAACCGATGACGCACCGGCAGATCATGGAGGCCCTGAGCGGGCTGCTGCTCGTGCTGTTCGTCGCCATGATCAGCGCAACGATCGTGTCAGTGGCGCTGCCGCAGATCGTCGGCGCGCTCAAGGGCACCCAGTCGCAGTACACGTGGGTCGTGACCGCGTCGCTGCTCGCCTCCACGGCGTCCACGCCGATCTGGGGCAAGCTCGCCGACCTGTTCAGCAAGAAGTTGTTGCTCCAAGCCTCCATCGTGATCTTCATGGTCAGCTCGCTGGCCTGCGGATTCGCCCAGGACACCGCCCAGCTGATCGCCTTCCGCGCGCTCCAGGGCCTCGGCATGGGCGCCCTCCAGGTCCTGGTGCAGGTCGTGATCGCGGCGATGATCAGCCCGAAGGACCGCGGCAGGTACAACGGCTACCTCGGCGGCGTCATGGCCGTCGCCACCGTGGCCGGGCCGCTGCTCGGCGGCCTGATCGCCGACACCTCCTGGCTGGGCTGGCGGTGGTGCTTCTTCATCGCGGTGCCGTTCACCGTGATCGCCTTCTTCATGCTGCACAAGACGCTGCACGTCGTCTCCGTACGCCGCCCCGACGTCAAGATCGACTACGTGGGCGCCACCCTGATCGCCGCCGGCGTCAGCGTCCTGCTCATCTGGGTCACCTTCGTGGACAACTCGTTCGCGTGGCTCTCCTGGCAGACCGCCGCGATGGCCGGCGGCGGCGCGCTCCTGCTGGTCGCCGCCACCTGGGTCGAGTCGGTCGTCAAGGAGCCGGTCGTGCCCCTGCACGTCGTACGCCGGCGCACCCCCGCGCTGGCCATCATCGCCAGCCTCGCGGTCGGCATGGCCATGTTCGGCGGCTCGGTCTTCCTCGGCCAGTATTTCCAGACCGGCCGCGGATACAGCCCGACCGAGGCGGGCCTGCTCACGATCCCGATGATGCTCGGCGTGCTGGTCTCCTCGACGATCAGCGGGCGCATGGTGTCGAGAAGCGGCAACGTCAAGCCGTACATCGTGGTCGGCTCGATCGTGCTCACCGGCGGATTCCTCGTGTTGTCCACGATCGACCACCAGACCCCGCTGCTCCTCATCGCCGCCGCGATGGTGTTGGTCGGCGCCGGGGTCGGCATGTCGATGCAGAACCTCGTGCTGGCGATCCAGAACACCGTCCCCCTCAGCGAGCTGGGGGCGGCCAGCGGCGCGATCACGTTCTTCCGCTCGCTCGGCGGCACCATCGGCGTGTCCGTGCTCGGCGCCGTCCTGGCCAACCGGGTCATGGTCGGCATCAACGAAGGGCTGGTCAAGGCGGGCATCGACCCGGCCAAGGCGGCCGGGGGGACCGGCACGCTCGACGTCCAGGCGCTGCCCGAGCCGTTCAGGACCGTCGTGAGCACCGCCTACGGCGACGCCACCGGCCACATCTTCCTGTTCTCGGCGGCCATCGCCGTGGTCGGCGTGATCGCCGCCCTCTTCCTCAAGCCGGCCAAGCTCCGCGACAGCCTCGACCTGCCCGCCCCCGAACAGCCGAAGGAACCCGTCGCCCAGTAGCGGCGGCCCGCCCGGCCAGGCGAGGGGGGAGAATCGGACTCGTGCAGTTCGGCATCCTGGGCCCGCTCGTGGTGCGTTCGCCGGACGGCGTCGAGGTCGCCGCCGGCGGTCCCCGCCCCCGTGCCCTGCTCGCGCTGCTGCTGCTCGACGCGGGCCGGCTGGTCAGCGTCGAGCGCCTCATCGACGGCCAGTACGGCGACCGGCCGCCCGCCGGCGCCGCCAACGCCGTCCAGGCGCAGGTCTCCCGCCTCAGGCGACGCCTGCCCGCCGGCCTGATCGAGTTCCACGGGTCCGGATACCGGCTGGCGATCTCGCCCGACGACGTGGACGCCCACCGCTTCGAACGGCTCTCCAGGGAAGGACGGCGGCTGCTGGCCGCGGGCAGGCCCTCCCCGGCCGCCGGCGTGCTCAGGGAGGCGCTGGACCTGTGGCGGGGACCGGCTCTCGCCGACGTGGCCGGCGCGCCGTTCGCCGCCCCTCAGGCGCTGCGGCTGGAGGAGCTGCGGCTCGCCGCCACGGAGGACCTGCTGGAGGCGGAGCTGGCCCTGCCCGAGGGCAACCCGGTGGCCGCGCTGCGCGAGCTCGTCACCGCACACCCGCTGCGCGAACGGCCGCGCGGGCTGCTGATGCGGGCGCTGCACGCGGCCGGCCGGCAGGCGGAGGCGCTGGCGGTGTTCGACGACGTACGGCGGCTGCTGGCCCGCGAGCTGGGCGCTGACCCGTCACCCGAGCTGGCGGCTCTTCACCTGGAGATCCTGCGCGGAGAGCGGCACCGGGAGCGCACGGCACGCACCGGCCCGCCCGCGCAGCTGACCAGCTTCGTCGGGCGCGAGGACGAACTGGCACGGCTGGCGGCCCTGCGCACCACCCGCCTGGTCACCATCGTCGGCCCCGGCGGCACCGGCAAGACCCGCCTGGCCATCGAGGCGGCCGCCCGCCGCACCGGCGACATCTGCTTCGCCGACCTCTCCCTCGCGGACGTCCCGTCCGCCGCCCACGACGAACCCGCGGGCGTCCGGCGCGCGGGGACAGGGCCCCATCACGAAGGGGCGGAGGGCTGTGGGCGGGGTGGGCAGGTGGCGCAGGTGGTGCTCGGGGCCCTCGGACTGCGGGAGCCCGCGCTCCGGCCGCCCGCCGCGGCACTGTCCACCACACCACCCGATCCCGCGGAACGCCTCGTGGCGGCGCTGGCCGAGCAGGATCTGCTCCTCGTCCTGGACAACTGCGAGCACGTGATCGGCGAGGCCGCCACGCTGGCCCGCCGTCTCCTGTCCGCCTGCCCGCGCCTGACCGTCCTGGCCACCAGCAGGGAGCCGCTGGGCATCACCGGCGAGCACCTGGTCCCTCTCGCGCCCCTGCCCACCCCACCGCTCGACCAGGGGACGACCCCCCACCCGCCACCTGAGGCCGCTGCCGGCGACCCGCCGCGTGACGCCGCCGCCGCGGCCGGGACCGGCGATCCGCTCGGCTACCCGGCGGTCAGGTTGTTCGCCGACAGGGCGGCGGCCGTGCGGCCCGGGCTCGTGCTCACCCCGGGCACCATGGACGCGGTCCTGCGGATCTGCGCGGCGCTCGACGGCCTGCCCCTCGCCATCGAGCTGGCGGCGGCCAGGGTGCGTACGTTCTCCGTGGCGGAGATCGCCTCCCGGCTGGCCGAGCACGGCAGGTTCCGGCTGCTCTCGCGCGGCGACCGGACGGCCGCGGCCCGCCACCAGACGCTGTACGCGGCCGTCGAGTGGAGCTGGAGCCTGCTCGACGCGGAGGAGCAGACGCTGGCCAGGCGGTTCGCGGTGTTCACAGGAGGCGCCGGTCTGGAGGCGGTCGAGCGGGTCTGCGGCGAGCCCGGCGCCGGCCGGCTGGCCGATCTGGTGGACAAGTCGCTGGTCGAGACCGACGGCGAGCGCTACCACATGCTGGAGACCATCCGCCTGTTCTGCCTGGAGCGGCTGGCGGAGGCGGGCGAGGAGGACCGGCTGCGGCAGGCCCACGCCGCCTGGTTCCTGGAGCTGGCCCGCCGCGCGGACGAGCACCTCTGCCGGTCCGAGCAGCTCCACTGGCTGGCCCTGTTGTCGGCCGACAACGCCAATCTGCAGGCGGCTCTGCGCTGGAGCGTGACCCACGACAAGCCGACGGCCTGGCGGCTGGTGGCGGCGCTGGCCATGTACTGGTGGCTGAGCGGGCGGCGCGGGCAGGCCACCGGGCACGCGGTCGGGCTCCTCGACTCCGCCGCCGGGGAGCCGCCCGACGGGCTGGCGGAGGAGTACGTGCTGGCCGTCCTGCACGCCGTACCCGACGCAGGATCGCCGCACTGGGAACGTGCACGCGCGATCGTCGGCTCGCTGGACGGGCCGATGCGTCACCGCTTCGGCGTGGCGCTCTGGGGCATGCTCACCGGCCCGCCGGAGAACGGGGCGACGGGGCGGCGGGTGCTGGACGCCGACCCGTGGAGCAGGGCGCTCAGCCGGCTCGGGGCGACGTTGCTGGCGCTGCTCAACGGCTCCGTCGTCGAGGCCGAACGGGAACTCGAGTCGGTGCTTGCCGACTTCCGCGCGCTGGGCGAGCGGTGGGGGACGGCGCAGGCGCTCGACTGGCTCGCCGTGATCGCGGGCTGGCGCGGCGACTGGGCACGCGCCATGGAGCTGTGGAAGCAGGCGCTCGACCGGCTCGAAGAGCTCGGCGCGCTGGACGAGCTGGTGGACGTGCTGGGCAGGCGGGCGGACGCGCGCCTGCGGGCCGGCGACGCGGCGGGCGCGCGCGCCGACTACGCACGCGTGGGCGACCTCGATCGGCGGTTGGGCAGGCCGGAGCTGATGGCGTGGGTCCACCTGCGGCTGGGCAACCTGGCCCGGCTCGAAGGGGATCTCGACGAGGCCTCCCGGCGGCTCGGCGCCGCGCTGGCCGGCGTGGAGTTCCGCGGCTTCACGGCCGTCGCCACCCGGGCGCACGTACTCACCGCTCTCGGCCGTCTCGCCGAGGCCACCGGCGACGTCTCCGAGGCGGCCCGCAGGCACGAGCAGGCGCTGGCCGCCGTGCTGGAGTCTCCGCTGTCCGCCGACCTCGCCGACGTCGCCGAGGGCCTCGCCGGCCTCGCGCTCGTCGGGCGTCGCCCCGGCCCGGACGAGCGGACGCCCGGTGCGGAGCGGGCGGCGGAGTTGCTGGGGGTGGCGGTGGCACTGCGGGGGACGTCCGTCGCCGGCGAGCCCGATGTGGCCAGGATCGCCGCGGCCGCCACGGAACTCCTGGGGCCTGAGGCGTTCGCGGCGGCGTTCTCCAGGGGCGCGTCCATGAGCGGGGAGAAGGCGCGGGAGGCGCTGCGCGCGGCCACCTCCTGACGGGTTCTCGCCGCTCTGTCAGCGGGTGGTCGCCGGGTTGTCAGCGGCGGGCGTGAGGCTGCCGGGCATGCAGAACACCAGCGTCCTCATCTCCGGCGCGAGCGTCGGCGGCCCCGCGCTCGCCCACTGGCTCGCTCGCTACGGCTTCGCCGTCACCATCGTCGAGAAGGCGCCCGCGCTGCGCCTCGGCGGCCAGGCCGTCGACTTCAAGGGCGAGGCCCACCTCACCGTGCTGGCCCGCATGGGCATCCTGGACGACGTGCGCCGGCTCCAGACGGGCGGCGCCGACCAGCTGATCGTCGACGCGAACGGCAGGACGCTCGCGGTCATACCCGGCACGTTCAGCGGCGGCGACGTCGAGATCACCCGCGGCGACCTGTCCAAGCTCCTGTACGACAGGACGTCCGCCGACTGCGAGTACGTCTTCGGCGACTCGATCACGTCGCTCACCGAGACCCCCACTGGCGTGCACGTCACCTTCGAGCGGGCCGCGCCTCGCACGTTCGGCCTGGTGGTGGGCGCGGACGGGATCCATTCCAACGTGCGCCGCCTCGCGTTCGGCCCCGAGTCGCGCCACGTCAGGCACCTCGGCCACTACTACGCCCTGGTCGGCGTCGGCGGCGGGTTCGGCGATCAGGGGATGATGTACAACGAGCCGGGCAGGATGGTCGCGGTGGGCGGGTCGTCGGCGCCCGCGTTCTTCGTCTTCGCCTCCGAGCCGCTCGACTACGACCGCTACGACCTCCAGCAGCAGAAGGACATCCTGGCCCGCGTCTACGCCGGCATGGGCTGGCGGACCGCGGCCGTCATGGAGCAGGTGCGCACGTCGGACGACGTCTATCTCGACGCGATCGCCCAGGTCAGGATCGACCGTTACCGTGCGGGCCGGGTGGCGCTGCTCGGCGACGCGGCGTACGGCAACACCCTGGGCGGCTTCGGCAGCGGCCTGGCCATGGTGGGCGCGTATGTGCTCGCGGGCGAGCTGGCCGCGGCCGGGGGCGACCACCGCGTGGCCTTCGCCCGGTATGAGGAGCAGCTGCGCGGATATGCCAGGGTGGCCAGGAACGGCAACGCGGGCCCTTTCCTGGCCCCGGCCACCCGCACGCGCATCCGGCTGCGCAACCTGACCTTCAGGTCGGGCTTCCTGCTGGGGATGATGCTGAAGCTGACCGACATGTTCGCCACGAACATCGACCTCAAGGACTATGCGGGGGCGGGCCCGCGCTGAGCCGGCCGACCCCGCCGTCGATGCGTAGTTGCGGCGTGCGGTCGAGGAGCGGGATCGCGGCGTCGTCGGCGTCGATGTGCCAGTCCTGCACCGGCACGAGGCCGGGCCCGATCAGGTCGAACCCGTCGAACAACGCGAGCACCTCGTCGCGGCCGCGGAACCTGCCTTGCGCGGGCGAGCCGGCCGTCGCCATCGTGAGCTGGGCGATCGCCTCGGGGTCGCTCTCCGCCATGGCGTGGGAGAGCACGAGATGGCTGCCCGGCGCCATACGTTTCCTGAAGGCGGCCACGATGCCGGCCGGGTCTTCCTCGTCCATGACGAAGTGCAGCACGCCGACCATCAGCACGCACACCGGCTGGTCGAAGTCGATCAGCCCGATGATGTAGGGGTCGGCCAGGACCTCTTCGGGGCGGCGCAGGTCGGCCTGGATGCCCTCGACGCCGGGCGAGTCGGCGAGCAGCACCTGGGCGTGCATCCGCACCACGGGGTCGTAGTCGACGTAGATCACCCGGCAGGCGGGGTGCACCTCGCGGACGGCCTCGTGGATGCTGGGCGAGGTGGGGATGCCGGTGCCGAGGTCGATGAACTGCCGGATGCCCTGCCTTGCCAGGTGGCGCACCGCCGCCACCTGGAAGCGGCGGTTGGCCCTGGCCACGAGACGGGAGTCGGGCGCGACCGCGAGGAGCTTCTCCGCCACGGCCCGGTCGATGGCGAGGTGGTCCTTGCCACCGAGCAGATAGTCGTACACCCGCGCAGAACTCGGGACATTCGGGTCCACACCGGGCGGAACACGTTCTAGCTCGGTCACTCGGGGCCTTCCTCCCTGCCTCGTAGCACTTGGTCGTCATACTACGCGGACATACCGTCCTAGCAGAGAGCGTCGTACCAGACCGGCAGGAAAGCGCGGGCAGAACATGTTCTCGCCCGCGCCCCGTCAGGTCCCGCGACGCGGGCTCCCGGCCTGTTCCGACCGGGTCCGCGAGGCTTCTTCGCGAACCGCTGAGACACCGTCCTTCCCTGGTGGATCCGGAAATACAACCGCATGACCGATGCGCTTACGGCACAAGCCTGTGCATGCTGGTGGTGACGGATCCGGCGTGAGGCCTGTTCCGCACCTGAAGAGGAGTCACAAGGGTATGGAGAACGCGGCAGGCCGCCCGACCGTGATCTTGGACAATGGCGTGGTCGGCAGGGTCATGCTGGCTCACCGGTCACGGCGCGACCTGGTGGTCGTGCTGGGCATGGACGGCACCCTGCTCAGCTGCCAGCTCGACGACATCGCCTGCGTCGTCGGCGGCAAGCCGCTCTGCCGGGACGGCTGACCCGGGTCAGCCCTTGGCGACGATGTCGCCGATCAGCCCGACCGCCGCGAAGTCGCCGGTGAGCCGGTTCTTCGTCAGCGCGAAGGCGGTGCCGGTCGCCGTGTCGGCGTACGCCGCGCTGCCGCCCGCCCCAGGCACCCCGAAAACCGTCGGCTGCTCCTCCGCCGTCGAGGTGGG
Source organism: Nonomuraea sp. B1E8 (assembly GCF_039871515.1). Classification (NCBI taxonomy): domain Bacteria; kingdom Bacillati; phylum Actinomycetota; class Actinomycetes; order Streptosporangiales; family Streptosporangiaceae; genus Nonomuraea; species Nonomuraea sp. B1E8. The sequence continues at coordinate 464,668 of NZ_JBDPLS010000005.1, forward strand.
CCCGCCGATGCCGTAACCCAGACCCCAGGTCGACGGCATGCCGAACACCTCGTCGACGCCGCTCGACACGACCGCCGTCGCCTCCCGCAGCCGCTCCTCCGTGATCAGCCGGACCCCGTCCACCTCTCCGAGCAGCGCCGCGTACATGCGGGCGATGGCCCTGGCCGAGGTCTTGCCGCCCGCCGGGATGTCGGCCGACAGATAGTCGGACCGGTTGCCCAGCTCGGCCCCCGGCATCAGCTCCATCGGCCCGGCCCTGAACATCGGCAGGTCCGCCGGCATCTCCCCGAACGCCGACATGTCCATCGGCGCGTCCTCCAGCCGGGCCAGCCGGGCGTGCTCCTTCTCCGGCACCCCGAAATAGAGCTCGCCGGCCACGCCCAGCGGCTCCGCCACGTCCTCCAGCAACACCTGCGAGATGGGCTTGCCGGTGGTCCGCCGGACGATCTCCCCCACCAGGTAGCCGAACGTGTAGGCGTGGTAGCCGACCTTGGTGCCCGGCTCCCACCACAACTCGGCGTCCTCCAGCGCGGCCACCATCGTGCCCCAGTCGCAGGCGTCCTCGGGCGTGGTGTCGAGCGGCACGCCGGGCACTCCGGCGGTGTGCGAGAGCACGTGGCGCACGGTCACGCCGTGCTTGCCGTGCCGTGCGAACTCCGGCCACAGCTCGGCCACAGGCGTGTCATAGCCGAACAGGCCCCGCTCGACCAGCAGGTGCGCGATGGTGGCGGTGGCACCCTTGCCGATCGAGTAGTTGTAGAAGGGCGTGTCCGGGGTGACGGGCCGCCCGGTCTGCGGGTCGGCCACGCCCGCGACCACGTCCACGATCTGCACGCCGTCCCGGTAGACGGCCACCTGGAGCCCGCGCTCCTCGCCTGACTCGACGAGCCTGTCGGCCGCCTCCTGCACCTGCTTCTGAAGGTCGCTCATCGTCAACTCCCCTGGTTGGAACTAGACGGTACAGTACTGACATCAGTACGGAACTGTCTAGTACTCTCTTCTCGTCGATCAGAGAGGGCGGTCATGGCAGCGGAAGTGGACAGCCGTACGGCACGCAAGCGCAGGCAGATCCTGGAGGCGGCGCGGCCGGTGTTCCTGCGCAACGGCTACGTGGGCACGAGCATGGACGAGGTGGCCGCACTGGCCGCGGTGTCGAAGCAGACGGTCTACAAACACTTCACCGACAAGGAGCAACTGTTCGCGAGCATCGTCCTTGACACCACCGGCCAGATCGAAGAGCTGGCCAAGATGGTCACGACGGCCCTCGACGACACCGCCGACCTGCGCGCGGGCCTGGGCGAGCTGGCCAGGCGGTTCCTGGGGGCCATCCTGCGTCCCGAGGTGCTGCGGCTGCGGCGGCTCGTGATCGCCGAGGCCGAACGTTTCCCCGACCTCGGCCGCACCTGGTACGAGCAGGGCTTCCAGCGCTCGCTCGACACCCTGGCCGGCTCCTTCGAGCGGCTGGCGCAGCGCGGCCTGCTCCGCCTCGACGACCCGCAGCAGGCCGCCGAGCACTTCGTCGGCCTGCTGTTGTGGATACCGCTGAACAAGGTGATGTTCTGGGGCGGCCACGACCACTACACGGAGGCCGATCTCCGGCAGCTGTCAGAGGCGGCCGTCACGGCGTTCCTGCGCGGCTACGGCCCCGCTAGCGCAGATACTGCCTGAGCCCGGCCGCCAGCGAGGTGGCGATGCGCTCGCGGAAGGCGGGCTTGGACATCCTGGCGGCGTCGCGGCTGTTGCGCATGTTGCCGCACTCGATGAACACCGCCGGCCGCTTCGACAGGTTGAGCCCGCCCAGGTCGGTGCGGGTCTGCAGGCCGTCGCGCCCGGCATAGGTGGCGTACGGCATGCGCGTGCCCACCCGGTACGCCTTGCGGATCGCCAGCCCCAGCCGCCGGGACGGCCTGATGATCGCGTCGTTGTGCCCGGCGATCAGCCCCGGCATGATCACATGGAAGCCGCGCCCGCTCTCGGCGGCGCCGTCACCGTGGATGGACACGACCGCGTCCGCCCTGGCCTCGTTGCCGATGGCGGCCCGTTCGGTGATGCAGGGGCCGACGCCCTTGTCGTCGGGCCGGGTGAGCACGACCTCGGCCCCCATCTCCTCCAGCAGCGGCTTGAGCCGGGCGGCGACGTCCCAGGTGAAGGCGTGCTCGGGGTAGCCGGAGCGGGTCCGGGTGCCGATCGTGTTGCAGGGTTTGCGGCCGGTGATGACGTCGACCAGGCGGTCGATCTCCTCGCGGTGCGCGGCGTTGAGGCCGTTGTGGCCGGGGTCGATCACCACGGTCTTCCCCGCCAGCGGGCCTCCGCGCCCGGTGGGCGACGATTCCGCCGACGCGGCGACCGGCGCCTTCGCCTCGCGTACGGCGGGCACGGCCCCGGCGCACGCGACCGACACTGCGACCAGCGTGGCCAGCACCGCGGATCCCGTAAGGAAGGCGCCCATGGGACCGACCGTACCCGGTGTCGGACATCAAGCCCAATACCGGCTATGACCTGGGATTTCGTGTCGTCTTCCCATGCGGGCGAACTGGAGGCCAACGACCCGCGCAAGCGCGACCTGTACGCCAGGAACGGCTATCAGGGGCGCGGCACGTTCGCGCTGCCGGACGGCGCGGTGTTCTGGCCGATGTGGCGGCCCGCCGCGCCCTGACCCGTCGCCCATCGCGGGCCCCGCCGGAGGTCCGGCGGGGCCCGCGTCAGGTACGGCTACAGCCCGGTCAGCTTGAGCTTGACGGTGTACGAGTACGCCGTCTCGTCCGTCCCGGAGATGATGTCCGTGTCGATGTGGGTCTGACCGACGCTGAGCCCGGTGCAGGTGGCGGCCTCGGCGACCGCCGAACCGAGACTGTCGCCCTGCCCGAGGGCCGGCCGCGTGACCTCGCGCAGGTTGAAGGCCACGTTCAGGCCGTTGTTGATCGCCCCGGTCGGGTGGCCGAAGTCGCTCGGGTTCGCGTCGTCCCCGCTTCTCATGTTGTGGGCGCCGTTGTTGGGGAACAGGTTGCCCTGCACCAGGAAACGGAGCTCGTCCCGCCCGTCCTGCTCTGCCACGTTGCCGGCGTCGATGTCGTAGAGCTCCACCAGGCACGACGTGGCCATGGCGGTGGCCGGGCCGGCCACCAGCACCGCGGGCGCAGCCATGCCCAGGGCCAGGGCGAACGCGGCGATCAGTTTGTGAGAGCGCATGCTGCCTTCTCCTCGATGTGCTGACGTTTCGCGACCTTCGCGGAACGCGCCGTCAGAGTGCGGAAGGCGGCGTGAGCGCATCGTGAGCGCCCAGGTCAGTAGTGCAGAGCACACTCCATCCGTAGCGTTTGGCACAGTCAGAGGAACGGATCGCGCCTAGCCTGCCCGCTATGGGGGACTCGCTGACGCTCCTGCTGCTCGGCACGCCGGAATTGGCCATCGGAGGGGAGCCCGTGGGCATCCGCTCCGCCAAGTCCAGAGCCCTGCTCTGCTACCTCGCCGCCACGCCCGGGCCGCGCTCGCGGGCCGAGCTGGCCGGGCTGCTGTGGGGCGAGCGCCCCGACGCCAACGCCAGGGGCAGCCTGCGCCTCGCGCTCACCGAGCTGCGCAGGGAGGTGGGCCGCTGGCTCGACATCTCCCGGGACCACGTGTGCCTGCGCGAGAACGACGGCTGCTTCGTGGACCACCGCCGGCTCGTCCAGGCCCAGGCGGTGGCCGAGGCGCTGCCGTTGTGGCGCGGCGAGTTCCTCGACGGCGTCTCCTTCTGCGACGCCCCCGCCTTCTCCGGATGGCTGGAGTCGGAGCGGGTACGGGTGCGCACGCTCCTGCGGGACCTGCTCGTACGTTCCGCGCCCGGGGGTTCCGCGGAGGTGCTCCGGCTGGCGCGGGTCGTGGCCGCGCTGGATCCGTACGACGAGGAGGCGCACAGGCTGCTCATCACGTCGCTGGCCAGGGCGGGCAACCGGGCCGGCGCGCTGGCCTGTTACGAGGAGCTGCGCCGGCGGCTGGCCACCGAGCTGGGCGTCGAACCCGCCCCCGAGACCCTGGCCGTCCGGCGGGAGCTCGTGCCACGGCCCCGGCAGCCCCGCCGCGCGGCGCCGCCTGTGCCCGGCGCGGAGCTGATCGGCCGGGACGCCGACGTGCGGCGGTTGCGGCGGCTGCTGGCCCGCGAGCGCCTGGTCACCCTGCTCGGGCCGGGCGGCGTGGGCAAGACCCGCCTGGCCATCGCCGCCGCCTCGGACGCCGCCCCACACGCCGGGCCGCACGCTGTCCAGAACGCCGGGCCGGACTCCGCCCCGGTCGCCGCCTCGGACGCCGGGGCGGAGACGGCGTTCGTGTCGTTCGCCGGCGTGCGGGAGGAGGCGGCCGTCACCATGCTGGCCCGCCGCCTCGGCGTCGACCTCTCGCCTCCGCGTCCCGCCCTGGAGCTCCTGCTGTCGGCCCTTGCCCGGCGCTCGTTCCTCCTCGTGCTGGACAACCTCGAACACCTTCCCTCCTTCGACGCGGTCATCGGCGAGGTCCTTCGCGTGGCTCCCGGGGTGCGGGTCCTGGCGACGAGCCGGCGGCGGCTCGACGTGCCCGGACAGGTGGCCGTACACGTGGCGGGGCTGGCGCCGCCGGCAGCGGAAACCCTGTTCGCGGCGCGGGCGCTGGCGGCCCGGCCGGCGTTCGACCCCGATCGCGAGGCGCCACTCGTGGCCGCGATCTGCGCCACCACCGGCGGGCTGCCGCTGGCCATCGAGCTGGCCGCCGGCCTGCTGCGGGCCGTGCCGATCGCGGACCTGGCCCAGCGCCTGGGCGTGGACACCGGCCTGCTGACCGCCGCCGGGCCCGCCGCCCGCCCGCGGCACGCCTGCATGCGCACGGTCTTCGAGACGTCCTGGCGCCTGCTGGACGCGGCGGGGCAGCGGGCGCTGGCGGCGCTGTCGACGTTCCGCGGCGGGTGCACGCTGGGCGCGGCGCTGGAGGTCGCCGGGACCACCCCTCAGGTGCTGGTCCACCTCGTGGACCACAGCATGATCACCCTCACCCCCTCAGGCAGGTACGCCCTCCACCCGCTCATCCAGCAGTTCGCCGCCTCCCACCTGGAGGAGGACCCCGGGACGTGCATGACCGTACGGAGGCGGCACGCCGCCCACTTCGCCCGCCTGCTCGACCAGCACGCCGCCGCGCTCCAGGACGCCTCGGACACGGAGGTCACCCGCGTGCTCGGCCCCGAGCTGGACAACATCCGGCTGGCCTGGGCCGCGTCCGGCGAACCCCGCTTCCTGGACCACTATTGGACGCTCTGCCTGCGATTACGCCTGTACGAGGAGTCGGGCGCCATCGTCCTGCGCCACCTCTCCCGTACGTGTGAGGCCCCGCACCTGCGTGCCCGCCGGCTCTGGATGGCGGCGGTGAGCGCGCACCAGCTCGCCAGGGAGGCCGAGGCCACCCGCCTGGCCAGGGAGGCGCTGGAGACCTTGGGCGAGCCGCTGCCCGCCTCGCCTGCCGGTCTCGCGGCCGCCGCGCTGGCCGCCGCCGTCCGGCAGGCAGTGCACCGCCTGCTGCCGTGGGAGCGGGCGGACGCCGCCGGTCCAGAGGCCGCGCAGGCGCTGACGTTGCTCGCCAGGCTCGCGTACTTCCAGCAGGACCTCCCCACCATGCTGGCCACCTCGCTCCGCCAGCTCAACGCCGCGGAACGTGCCACCGACCCCGCGCTGAGAGCCGAGGCCTACGCGAACTTCACCACGATCGTCCGGATCGCCGGACGCCACCGGCTGGCCGCCCGCTACGGCGTGCTCGCCGACCGCGCGCTCGCCGTCATCCGGCGCCCGACGGACGCCGCGAACCGCGCCCGGCTGGCCAGAGGGCTCGACCAGCTCCATGCGGGCGCGTTCGTGGAGGCGAGGAGATCGTTCGCCGAGGGCCGGGCCAGGACGCTCGACCCCAGGATCGCGGAGCACTGCGCGGGCATGCTCGCGGAGACCGCCCTGTGGCGGGGGGACTTCGCGGAGGCGGCGGAGTTGTTCGCCACGACGGAGGAGCTGGCCGTCAGGCGCGTGGGCGGGGACGACATCGGCCGCCACTGGTGCCTGACGGGACGGGCGGAGGCGCTGCTGCGGATGGACGGGGTGGCGGCGGAGCGGATCGGCGAGGTGCTGGCGGGCGCCCGCGCGTCGGCCGACCGGCGCCGTACGCATGAGAGCGAGCTGGGTCTCCGTGACGGGCCGGTCAGGCAGGCGGTCCAGGAGATGCGCCTCCTGACCGTCGCGGCCCGCCTCGCCCTCCGCGCCCCCACGGCGGAAGGACCCCCGCCATCCGTGGAAGCGCGGCCGCAGAACCCTCCGGCAGTGGCACGGGCCGCGCTGGAAGAGGCGTTGCGGCTGGCGGAGGGGTTGCCGGCCGCGCAGCCCGGCATGTTCGAGTGCTGGGCGGGGCTCGCCGAGGTGGTGTGGGAGCTCGCGCCGTGGCCGGATCGTGCGGCCGTGCGCCGGCTCCACGCCCACCTGGCCGGCTACCTGTCACGCACGCCCGGCGCGGCGGCCAGGATCGGCTGGGCCCGAGCGCTCGTGCTGGCCGCCGCCGGCAGGGAGCGCGCGGCCAGGAAGGCGGCGACCGAGGCCAGGTCGGCCGCCGAGCGCCTGGCGGTGCCCTACGACCGCCGCCGCGCCGGGGAACTGGCAGGCCGGCTCGGGGCGGCCGTGCCCTCGTGCGAACGGCGCGGGACGGATGAAAGTTTCAGGGCCTTGCGTGGCTGATGGTGCCAGGGCGCGCCGGGGCGTTGACGTGGCGGCTTCGGGCAAGCACTATCGGGGCGCGCCCTTTTTGGGAGCGCTCCCACTCCATCGGAGGACCTCCATGACCCGATGCCGGGCCGCCTTACTGGCCCTCCTCACCATGGTCGCCCTGTCCCCGGCCGCGTACCCGGGCACGGCGGCGCACGCCGACGAGGGACCCGAGCAGATCGTGAACGGCGCCTTCGACGCCGGCACCGCTCCCTGGTGGGGCACCGCCAACCTCACCCTCGCCGTGGACGAGGGCCGGCTGTGCGCCGACATCCCCGGCGGCACCGCCAACCCGTGGGACGTGATCATCGGCCAGGACGGCATCCCGCTGGTGGAGGGCGAGACGTACGCGTACCGCTTCGCCGCCTCGGCGACCCCCGCCAAGGTCGGCCGCGCGCTGATCCAGCTCCCGGTGGACCCGTGGACGCAGTACCTGTCAGCCGCCCTCGAGCTGAGCGTCTCGGGGAACGACTACTCCTACACGTTCACCGCACCCGTGTCGCTGCCTGACGCCCAGGTCGTCTTCCAGCTGGGCGGCAGCGCCGAGCCATGGAGGTTCTGCATGGACGACGTCTCGCTGAAGGGCGGGGCCGAGCCGGAGGAGTACGAGCCGGACACCGGACCGCGCGTGCGCGTGAACATGGTCGGCTACCTCCCGGCGGGCCCCAAGAGGGCCACCGTGGTCACCACCGGGACCACGGCACTGGAGTGGGAGCTCAGGAACGCCGAGAAGGAGACCGTCGCCAGAGGCAGGACCACGCCGAGAGGCGTGGACGCCAGCTCCGGCGAGAACGTGCACACCCTCGACTTCAGCTCCTACCGCAAGCCGGGCAAGGGCTACACGGTGACGGCGGACGGCGAGACGAGCCGGCCGTTCGACATCGATGCCGGCCTCTACGACGAGCTGCCGGTCGACGCGCTGAAGTTCTACTACACGCAGCGCAGCGGCATCGAAATCCTCGACGCCCTCCGGCCCGGCTACGGCAGGCCGGCCGGCCACGCCGGAGTCGCGCCGAACCAGGGCGACGTCGAGGTGCCGTGCCAGCCGGGCGTCTGCGACTACACGCTGAACGTCAAGGGCGGCTGGTACGACGCCGGCGACCACGGCAAGTACGTCGTCAACGGCGGCATCTCGGTCCACCAGCTCATGTCGGCGTACGAACGGAACAAGGCGGCGTTCGAGGACGGGCAGCTCGACCTCCCGGAGAGCGGCAACGGCGTCCCCGACGTGCTGGACGAGGCCCGCTGGGAGCAGGAGTTCCTGCTGAGCATGCAGGTGCCGGACGGCGAGCCGTACGCGGGGATGGCCCACCACAAGATCCACGACCAGAACTGGACGGGGCTGCCGCTGCTGCCGCACCTGGACCCGCAGCCGCGCGAGCTGCACCCGCCGTCCACCGCCGCCACTCTCAACCTGGCCGCGACGGCGGCGCAGGCGGCGCGGCTGTTCGCACCGTACGACGCCGCGTTCGCCGCCAGGAACCTGGAGGCGGCCCGCAAGGCGTGGGCGGCGGCCAAGGCGAACCCGGAGCGGTACGCCGACCCGGCGGACGGCGTCGGCGGCGGCGCCTACAACGACGCCGACGTGAGCGACGAGTTCTACTGGGCGGCGGCGGAGCTGTTCATCACGACGGGCGAGGAGGAGTTCCAGGAGTTCGTGCTGGGGTCGCCGCACCACACCGGCGACGTCTGGCGCGATCGCGGGTTCGACTGGGGCAACACCGCGCAGCTGGGCCGGCTGGAGCTGGCGACCGTGCCGAACACGATCCCCGACCGTGGCCGGGTGCGCAGGTCGGTTGTCGAGGGGGCGGAGAAGTATCTCGCCGTGCAGAAGGCGCACCCGTACGGGCTGCCGTACAACCCGCCGGACTTCGACTGGGGCTCCAACAACCTGGTGCTGAACAACCTGGTCGTCGTGGCCACGGCCTACGACCTGACGGGGCGGGAGAAGTACCGGGCGGCCGTACGCGAGGGCATGGACTACCTCCTGGGCCGTAACGCGCTCAACCAGTCGTACGTGACCGGCTACGGCGAGGTGGCCTCGAAGAACCAGCACAGCCGCTGGTACGCCCGCCAGCTCGACCCCGCCCTGCCCAACCCGCCGCGCGGCACGCTGGCCGGCGGCCCCAACTCCGCCATCCAGGACCCGATCGCGCAACGCCTGCTGCAGGGCTGCGAGCCGCAGTTCTGCTACATCGACGACATCGAGTCGTGGGCCACGAACGAGCTGACCATCAACTGGAACGCCCCGCTGGCCTGGGTGTCGGCGTTCCTGGCGGACGACGGCGGGCGTTCCGAGTGCCGGGTGCGCTACTCGGGGCACGGCTCGTGGCCGGGCGGGTTCATCGCCCAGGTGGTGATCGAGAACACCGGCAGGCAGAGCGTGGACGGCTGGAGCCTGCGCTGGTCGTGGCTCGGCGGCCAGCGCGTCAAGGAGGGCTGGGGCGCGAAGCTGGCGCAGTCGGGTTCGGTGGTGACGGCCACGGGGCTGGGCTGGAACGACCGGATCAAGCCGGGCAGGTCGGTGACGTTCGGGTTCGCCGGCACCGGCGCCACGGGCCCGAATCCGGCCCCGGAGGTCTTCCACCTGAACGGCGAGCGCTGCTCGTGACATGGGCGGGGGCGTTGCACACGCTCCGTTGAACGGAATACTGTCGCCCCATGCCGAGGGGAACATCTGAAGTCAGCGAGCCGATGTACTTCGTGCTCACCGCCCTGCGCGCGGGCCCGCTGCACGGACACGCGATCAGCAAGTCGATCAAGGAGCTGTCCGCGGGCAGGGTGCAGCCGTCGGTCGGCACCCTCTACGGCATCCTGGAGCGGCTGAACGAGCGTGGAGTGATCACCGTCGACCGCGAGGAGACGGTCAACGGCCGCAACCGCCGCTACTTCAGGATCACCGACGAGGGCCAGGCGCTCGTGGAGGCGGAGGCGAGGCGGATGCAGGAGGCCGCCTCGCTCGTGCTGCGGCCGTCCAGCACATGACCGCCGCCCCGCCCGCGCCCGCCATGAGCGCTCTGGAGCGCCGCTACCGCAGGTTGTTGCGGGCCTATCCGCGCGCCTACCGCGCGGAGCACGGTGACGAGCTGCTCGACGTGTTACTGGAGTCGGCCGGCCCCGGCAGGACCGCGCCGGTGCCGAGGGAGGCGTGGGGCCTGCTGGCGGACCCGACCAGGTATTCTGGCAAAAAGCCAGGATATGCTGGCGTTTTGACAGTAAACTACAGAGCGTGATCCACATGTCACGCATGCCCTCGACCAAGGACGCAGGCATGCAACATCCTCCGCCTCCTGTCTTTCCCATCTTCCGCTCCAAGATCACGTGCACGGTGCTCACCCACACGTACTTGGGCGGCGGGGAGACCTCAGTCAGCGAGTTGGCCACGATTGCTCAAACCGACAGTGGCACAATGGCGCGCGAGGTATCCAGGCTGGAACAAGCCGCGGTACTCGGTAGCCGGTATGTCGGCCGTACCAAACTGGTGCACGCCAATGAGACGGCCCCTTTCTACAAGCCGTTGCGCGATCTGGTCACGATCACCTTGGGCCCAGTACAAGTCCTCGCCGAGGAACTGGCCGACATCGAAGGCATTGAAGAGGCTGCCATCTTCGGCTCATGGGCGGCACGCATACACGGAGAGGCCGGTCCCGCGCCAGTGGACATCGACCTCCTAGTCGTCGGCCGCCCGGATCGTGACGATCTCCACGACGCCACGAGACGCGCGGGTTCAAGGCTTGCCCGCGAGGTCAACCCCGTGGTCATCACCCCCACCCGGTGGGAAGCGAACGAAGACGGATTCATCCGTGAGCTTCACAAGCGCCCGCTGGCGAACGTAGCGATTCCCGGTGGAGACAACGAATGACGAGTTGGGAACGGGGGCGGGAAGAAATTGTCGGCATGCTACAACGACGCGAACTCACCCAGGTCATCGCGGACACCGAACTCGCCGAACGGATGATCACTACCGCCCGCCAGCACCTGGTCAGCGCCGAGACGCTGGCCAGCACGGATCCACATCTTGCCTATGCGGCCCTGCACGACGCGGTACGTAAGTCTTTGGCGGCGCTTCTGCAGATGCAGGGCCTACGTGCGACGACGACCGGCGGCCATCTTGCGGTCCAACATGCCGCTCGGGCGCAGTTCGGCGCGTCCATGGGCGCGATCCTCCGGCCGATCGACCGTATTCGCACGACCCGCCACGAAAGCGAATATCCAACGCCGTCCACTTGGATAGACGAGGACACTGTTCGCGACGACCTTTCTGCTGCGACCGCTGTTGTTGAAGCGGCGGGAAGGGCGCTTCCTCACCTATCGCCGTTCGTGCCATGAAGAGAAGCCTGCGCATGCCGCGCCAGCCGCGATGTTGTGGTGAGTCTGCCGGTCGGTCCGTCTCCGGCGCACTGCGAGCAACCTAGAGCACCTTTTGGTCATACGCGCCTTGGAGTCGTACCCGGCACCCAGGTGAAGCGCGCACTCCATAGGCCCCTGACCAGGCAGTCTGTCAAAACGCCAGGATATGCTGGCGTTTTGACAGCAAGCGCAGCCGATCCGTGCCGCACATGTCCCTGTGAAGGTGTGGAGGGGCGGCGGCCCAGGTAGATTCTCCATCAAGTGATTGACTGAGGTGTGCCAGCCGAACTACGTTCGGTAGCATGCCACCTGCCGAGACCGCACAGGTCGCGCTGATCCTCAAGGTCGCGACGCAGCTGTTCGCCGCGCTGGGCTACGACGGCACCTCGACGCGCCAGATCGCCGACGCGGCCGGGCTCAACATCGCCACCGTCAACTACCACGTCGGCGGCAAGCGCGAGCTCTACCTCGCCGTCATGGAACGCGCGCACCTGGCGGAGAAGGCGGCCCTGGAGCAGGCGCTCGACCGCCTGCCCGGCGACGACCCCGCCGCCGGGATCCACCGGCTGGTCGACGACTACCTCGACTTCTGCGTGGACAACCCCGAGGTGCCCGCCCTGTGGATGCACCGATGGCTCTCCGACGCGGGCGACATCACCGAGTTGGAGCGCCGCTACGTGCAGCCGCTCTTCGCCGCGGTCGCCGCCACCATGCGGCCCATCGCCGAGTCGGGGCTGATCGACGCGAGAGTGGACCTCGAATACGCGATGTGGACGGTCGTCTGGTCCGTGCACGGCTTCGTCAAGGGCGGGGTGCTCGACGACCAGGGCCGACGCAGAGGAGCCGGCGACCGGGCCGCGCTGCGCCGATTCCGCGCCCACCTGCATCTGACCCTGCACCGCATGCTCGGCCTGCCTGGCGACCCCCGGTGAGCTTCGCCCCGAAGGAGCCCGCGTGAACCTCCCCCTGACCGGACGGACGGCCGAGGACCTGCTGAGCGAGATCGCCAAACTCAAGGTCAACGACTTACCGGTGCGCGGCGGCCAGGTGACCACGTACGTCTACGACACCGGGCGGGCCGAGATCGGCGAGGCCGCGGCGCGGGCGTACGCCGAGATGCTGGAGGTCAACTGCCTCGACCCGACCGCGTTCCCCAGCGTGGTCGAGATGGAGCGGCAGGTCGTCGGCGCGGTCGCGGACCTGCTCGGCGGCGGCCACGGCATCTTCACCAGCGGCGGCACCGAGTCGATCATGCTGGCGGTCAAGGCCGCCCGCGACGCCGCCCGGAGCTCCCGCCCCAACCTCGTGCTGCCGGTCACCGCCCACCCGGCCTTCCACAAGGCGGCGCACTACCTCGGGATCGAGGTGGTGCCGGTGCCCGTGGACCTCGCGACGTACAAGGTGCGGGCCCGCGACGTCGAGGCCGCGATCGGCGCGGACACGATCCTGGTGGTCGCGTCCGCGCCCTCCTACCCCCAAGGAGTGATCGACCCGATCGAGGAGGTCGCCGCCGTGGCCGCCCGCGCGGGCGTTCCGTGCCACGTGGACGCGTGCGTCGGCGGGTGGCTGCTGCCGTGGTTACGGGAGGCGGGCGCGGCGGTCCCGCCGTTCGACCTGTCCGTGCCCGGGGTCACGTCCCTCTCCTGCGACCTGCACAAGTTCGGGTACGCCCCCAAGGGCGCCTCCGTGGTGCTGTTCGCCGACCCGGCGATGCGGCGCAGGGCGTACTTCGCCTCGGCCGCCTGGCCCGGCTACACGATCATCAACGCGACCGTGCAGAGCTCCAGGTCGGCGGGCCCGCTCGGCGGCGCGTGGGCCACACTGCAGGCGCTCGGCATGCAGGGGTACGTCGAGCTCGGCCGGGCCACGCTGGAGGCGACGGCCAGGCTGCGCGAGGGGATCTCCGCGCTCCCCGGGCTCCGCGTGCTGGGCGAGCCCGAGTCGTCGCTGGTGGCGTTCGCCGGGGACGGGATCGACGTGTTCGTGCTGGCGGACGAGGCGCGGGCGCGGGGCTGGTTCCTGCAACCGCAGCTCTCCTACGCCGGCATCCCGGCCAACCTGCACATCACGGTCACCGGGGTGACGATGGCGGGGGTGGAGGCCATGCTGAAGGTCATCGCCGAGTCGGCCGAGGCCGCCCGGCTGCGCGGCCCGGTCGTGCTGCCCGGCGGGCTGGTGGAGCTGGTGGCGGGGCTCGACCTGGAGGCGCTGGACGACGCCGAGTTCGCGGAGCTGGCCGCGTCGGTGGGCGTGGACCTGCGGCCGGGGGCGGGGCAGCCGGAGATGGCCACGGTCAACGCCGTCCTGGACGCGCTGCCCGCTCCGGCCAGGGAGGCGGTGCTGGTGCGCTTCCTGTCGGTCATCTACGGCTCGTAGGGCCGCGAAGGCGCGGCGCCCGTAACGGGCACCGCGCCGCTGTGCTGATCCGCTGGTAGGAGCCCTGCCTATCTCACGATCAGCCGCCCCGTGGTGTATTGCGCGTTGCCGATCCGCATGAAGCCGATGTAGCAGCCGCCGCTGCTGACCCAGCGCGTCACTCCGCCGGTCACGACCTGGCCGGCGCTGACATATCCGTTGAAGACCCGTCGCCCCGCCGTGTCGCATAGCGCGACATAGAGCCCGACGTAACGCTTCGGGCCGCTTCGCTTGTGATAGTAGGTCCTGATGAATGTCGTCTTATTCACCCCGCCGACCACGATGCAGAGAGGCGAGCCGGAGATGTCATTACACCTCTGCCGCGCCGCCGCCGCGTTCGCCGACGCCGGCGCCATCGTCAACGCCATGACGGCCGCCGCGAGGGTCGCGGTGACAGATCTTTTCACAGACATGTGAATATTGCCCCCTTGCCGAGTGTTGCCCCTGCTGTTACACCTTTCAGGCGGTTATAAAGCTACCGAATGCAGAATTGCGGGCACAGGTCAGCGCCAGGACATTTCCCGGACATTACGCAACACTTTCCCCCGCAAGGTCATTGCCGTCCACTGGATGCGGCAATCCCTGCCCGACCGCGACGGACCGGCGAGGTTTCCGGCGGCCGACTCGCGCGCATCGCCTGCGAGCGGGATTCCTGCTCCAGATGCTCGTACAGTTCGGCCAGCGTCGCACCGCACCGCACGTTGGAAAGCCCATGGCCAGGGGGCACCAGGACAGCGCGGAAGGCGATATAGCCGCCGCCGGCCCCTTCCATGATCGTCCAGCCCTGGAATCTCCTGCCCATCACGTCTCGGGCACGGCGCCGGCACTCGCCAGGTCGGCCCAGACGACGCGGTGACCACCCCTGATGACGTACGTGCCGTATCGGGAGCTGAGCCCGGCCACGATGCCGAGCCCACGACCTGCCTCCTCCATGGACCCCGCTTGGAGGGGCACGAAGCACGGTGCCGACGCCAGGGTGCCCGGGTCGATCACCTCCAGGCGTACGGAACCGGCGCCGAACCCCAGTCGCAGCCTCACCCAGTCGCGCCCCGGCCCTCCTGGCACGTGCTGGATGACGTTGGCCACCAACTCGGCGACGATCTGGAGCGCATCGACCCGCACGGCGGCGGAAGCGTCGGCGAGCCACAGTCCGACCGCCTGGCGCGCCTGCCACGAGGTACGGTCCCCGCGACGCAACGTCGCACTTCTCCATAGGACTATGCCTGGCCGCTTCGTGGGCGCGGTTCCTGTGGACACACATCCACCACCTTTACCTGATATGCCATTTCCAGGGCCGCACAAAAAAGTGAGGACCTGTCTGGGTCCGCTCACTTCTTCGGCCCATGGCTTTCCAGGGTGGCACAGCAGCGCTATTTTGTAATCAGTCGGCAACCGTCCGTGTCCAGACAGACCTGACCATCGGCTGTCCGTGCGGATGCATCAGCAGAGAAAGGCGTGGCATGACTGTGGACCAGCCCTCTGAGCCCTCAGCTGCGGAAACACCCGCGTACAGTGCCGTACTGAAAAATGCACGGAACGCCGCCGGCCTCTCCCAAGCCGCCTTGGGGGAGCTTCTCTCATGCAGCGAAAGTCTGGTCGGGCTGATCGAGCGCGGCAAGAGACGGCCGACCAAGGGCTTCACCCTCGCGGCTGAAGCAGCTTTGGGACTCAACGGGGAGCTTTTTCGCCTGCTACCAAACGCAAGGGTCATGTCCACACCGAAGTGGTTCAAGGAATGGCCTAAGGTGGAGGAAAACGCCCACACCATACGTTCATGGGAACCTCTCGTCATCCCGGGGCTTCTCCAGACGTCTCGCTACGCACAAGCTCTTTTTGCCGCCGAACCGGGCATGACTGATCAGTGGAGGGAGGAAGCCCTCGCAACACGGCTACGACGGCAGTCGGTGTGGGAACGCAAGGATCCGCTGATGTATTGGGCTTTGATCGACGAATGCGTGCTTCTCCGCCCTATCGGTGGGACGGATGTGATGCGTGAGCAGCTGGAGCACTTGCTCGCAATGGACGAGCGGCCCAATATTTCTCTCCAGGTCGTTCCGCTTGACGTAGGCGCCACGGCGGGCTTGGTCGGAGGCTTCGCTCTAGCCCAGGGTGATGCCATGCCGGATCATGTCCACCTCGAAGATGCCGCACTTGGCTCTATAACCGCTCACACGGAGGCGGTGCGACGAGTTGGTCTAAGATATGACGTGATTCACAAATGGGCGCATCCCGTACACGTGAGCCGACGACTGATACGTGAGGTGGCTGCAAGAATATGAAGGTCAGTGACCAACTGCGTGCCGAACTTGCCAGTGTGCAATGGACCAAATCCACGCTCTCCAGCTCCCAGGGCGGCAATTGCGTCCACGCGGCCAAGCTGAGCGGCGACCGATACGCGATCCGCGACTCCGAGCAACCCGACATCCCGCCCATGATCCTGCGCGGCGACGTCTTCCGCGCCTTCATCGGCGGCGCCAAGCTCGGCGAATTCGACTTCTGACCCCGAAGGGTATCCAGGCTCCGAGCCGAACCGGAGATGAACAGGATGCGGGCCGCCTCGCACGGCCCACATCCCTCCCCAACTCCCACGGTCAGCAGCCCGCGAGATAAGGACGTGAGGTGGGTAAGGCATGAAGATCAGTGGCGAGCTACACGCCGAACTGAACACCGCGCGGTGGACCAAATCTACTCTCTCCGGCTCAAGCGGCGGCGACTGCCTCTACGCGGCCAAGCTGAGCGGCGACCGATACGCGATCCGCGACTCCGAGCAACCCGACGTCCCGCCCATGATCCTGCGCGGCGACGTCTTCCGCGCCTTCGTAGGCGGCGCCAAGCTCGGCGAATTCGACTTTTAGCCTCCGAAGGGAATCCTGGGCTGCCTGGCACCGACCATCAGCCCAGCGAAAAACCGCGGGCAGAGGACACGCGACGCAGACCGCCGACATCGACCGATCGATCGTTGCCAAGAAGCGGTATGAGACAGAGCACGATCTAACCACCACACACGTGTTCGAGAGGAGCGCATGATGGGTCACAGCCGTTGGGAAACCTACAAGGCCAAGCGTCTGCGCGAGATGCACGCGGATGCGCAGCCTCACCCCGAATACGAGGAGGCGGGCCGTGACCTGGAGCTCGGAGACCAGCTACGTGAGATCCGTAAGCGCCGAGGCCTGTCGCAGAAGGTCGTAGCGGAGCGCTCTGGGATGTCCCAACCCGCCCTCTCTCGCATCGAGGGCGGTGGCGGCATCCCGGATATAGCGACACTGCTGCGCCTCGGTGGGGCAATGGGAGTCCGGTTCCGCGTCGATCTCGTCATCGACAACGACACCACTGAAGTCGAGTCTCTAACAGTGCATCACCGACAGCTCGCGAACGCATAAGTCGCAGGCGGCCCAGTCGAGACCCAGCTCAGTGAGTTGTTCGTCGCTCTGTGTAGTCCCGGCTGCGACGAAGCGGCGCCAAGCTCGGCGAATTCGACTTCTAAGCGGGACGCTGTGCCACCACGTGGTCCGGGGAGTCGAGCCAGAGGCGTTGTTCCTCGGGCGTGACCGTCATGCCGAACCGGTCGCGCCCCGGCTCGCCCCAGCTCACCCACCGGAAATAGGCGTCCACGACCTCGTCCCACAGAGCCCGCTCACCTACCTGGTAGAGCTTGTACCGCGCGGTGTCCGGACGCCAGTCCGCCGCCGCCCACGAGTACGGGTCGGCGGGGTCCGACACCCACAACCGGTACAGGTCGCCGTCCTCGTCCGGTTCGCCGCTGCCGTTGGAGGTCAGGCCGGTCAGTGCCGAGATGGCCAGATCTGCGCCGACAGGAGCGTGAGCGATCGTGCGCGGGTCGATGCGAGTGGTCAGGTGGTGCTTGTCCTCAGGACCGCGCGGCGGACGGTCAGGGGTGCCGCGTTGAGAGCGCATCAGCATGTACGAGGCGAAGCCGGGGAAGCGGCCGATCGCCGTACCGTCGGGCATGGTCACGAGCCGCAACGCGTGGTTGGTGCCGAACCCCGGGCAGTACGGCATCACCATCACCGCGCCCGGCCGTGACTGTTCGACCCAGGCGTACGGAACGGTCCGGACGCCGCACGTGACGTGGATCCGGTCGAACGGCGCCCGCTGCGGGCACCCGGCGGCGCCGTCACCGACGACCAGATGAGGCTTGGCACCGGCGGCGGCGAGGTTCTTGGCGGCCTGTCCGGCGACGGCGGAGTCCACCTCGACCGTGGTCACCTCACCGTGGTCACCGACCAGATGAGACAGCAGGGCAGCGGTCCAGCCGGTGCCGGTGCCGATGTCGAGCACTCGGTGGCCGGGACAGGGTTCCAGCAGGTTCAGCAGGTCGGCGACCGTGCTCGGAGCGGACGCCGAGGACGTGTAGTCACCCGCCATCTCGCTCAGGTCGGTGTCGCCGTCGTCGAGTTGGGTGACGATGCTGGTGTCGGAGTAGACGATGTCCCACCAGGTTGTGGGATCGGCGTCGCGGTCGATCAGGAACGCGGTGCCGGTTTTGCGGGGTGAGATGAGACCGACGTCAGGGATGAACAGGTGACGGGGCACCGCGCGGACCGCTTGCTTGACAACATCCCTGATGTCCCCGAGGGGGTCAAGGCCGGCGATCAGCAGTTCCATCCGCGCGGCGAGGTCCATTACTTCTTGCCGCCCTGACCGTCGCCGTGCTGGCCGGAGCCTGTCCTGTTCTCGTCGTCGTTGCTGCCCTGACCTCCCTGCTTGGGGTCGAGCGGCGTGTCCTTGGGGCTGTTGGGGTCCTCGTGTCGGCCCACGGATGTTCTCCCCTTACTCGTGGCGAATGCTCGTTGTCATCGTATGGTCACGCAATGGATTGAGGGAGAGGCATGTCCGCTTGCCACCCGTCACTTCACGGGAACCCTCGGGTTACATGATGGGGAGATGACGTCGCAGGTCATCGGGGTTCCGCTCGCACTGACCGGGCGGTTCGCCCGGTTCGGGGAGCAGGCCAGGCTGGGGCTGGAGGTGTGGCAGGCGGCCGCGGGCGGTGTGGAACTGGTCGTCGAGGACGATCGCAGTGATCCCGACGTGCTGGAGCGGGTGTTGCGCGGGCTGGCGGGCCGGTGCGATCTGCTGCTGGGGCCGTACTCCACGCATCTCATGCGCAGGGCGGGGCGGGTCGCGGCGGAGCTGGACCTACTGGTGTGGAATCACGGCGGGGCGGGTGATGACGTGCAGGCCGCGCATCCCGGTCATGTCGTGTCGATCCCGGCACCGGCCGGCGCGTACGCGGAGCCGTTCGTGCGGCGACTTGCCGAGGAGGGCGAGCAAGATCGGTTGTGGGTCGTGCCGGGCAGGGGGAGTTTCGGGCGACAGGTGGCGGCAGGCGCCGAGCGGGCCGCGAACGAGCGCGGCATCCCGGTGACCGTGGCCGGGCCCGGTGACGTGCTGCCCGTCGGCGGGTGGTGGAACCTGCTGTGCTGCGGGTCCTTCGAGGAGGATGTCGCGGTGGTCGGGAGGGCCTTTGGCGCGCGGAAGATCTGCGCCGTGGCGGCCGGGGTGCGGGCGTTCGGGGAGGTGGTCGGCGATCCGTACGGGATTTACGGGGTCGGGCAGTGGTTCCCGGGTGGCGGTGGCGAGGCGGCGGCCGGGGTGTCGGAGCGCGACTTCGTGGCCGCCTACCGGGAGCGGACCGGGGTGGTGCCCGACTATCCGGCCGTGCAGGCGGTGGCCGCTGCCGTCGTCGCGACCCACTGCGCCATGCTGGCCGGGGGTAACGGGCGTGCAACGTTGTGGGGCACCGCCACCGCTTTGGAGACCACGACGCTGTTGGGGGCCTTTCGCGTCGATCCGGACAGCGGGGCGCAGGTCGGGCATCGGGCCGCGCTCACCCGCTGGTCGTAGCGGGCCCAGCGATCTTCCCGACCGTAGCGGGTGACCGGTCGTGGCGGGGCGAAGGGGGTCGTGGGGGCCGGCCCGCCGTTGAAGCGGGCCGGCCCCGCGTACGGCTCGTGCCCCCGCCAGAGTGGGCACGAGCCGCACGGCTTTCAGCTCCGGCTGATCCGTACCGCGTCGGCGATGACGTAGCCGGTGCCCGAGGTCCACCGGCTCACGCCCACGACGTTGTAGGTGCCGGCGTTGAGCGAGAAGGATCCGATGCTGCGCCAGGATCCGCCGCCGGATCTCTGGTCGACGTAGACGGTCCGGTTGCCGCTCGATGTCGCCACGATGTACGGCGCCGAGCTGTTGTACCCGGGATCGGACGGATACCAGACCTCCACGTGGTATGTGCCCGCGCTGGGGATGGTGGCCGAGTACCAGGCCGGGTCGCTGGAGGAGACCGGGTCGGCGAAGCGGTAGTCGGCGCCGTGGCGCTGGCTGGAGTAGGTGGAGGTGCCCCAGTTGGCGCTGGCGGTGAACTGGCCGGAGGTGGCGTTGTCGACGGTCGTCGTCCACGACGGCGGGTCGTCACCACCGGTCACGTAGTTCATGTACGTGGTCCAGTTCCAGTGCCTGCCCGGGTCGGTGTGGGTGGCGCCGGGCACCTCGTTGTGCCCGATGATGCCGGTCCGGGTCTTGGGGATGCCGTACTTGTCGCAGAGGTGGCGCGTCAAGGCGGCGGAGGCCCGGTACATGGCGTCGGTGAACCAGGACGCGTCGTCGACCCAGCCTTCGTGCTCGATGCCGATCGAGCGGGTGTTGTAGGTCCAGTTGCCCGCGTGCCAGGCGACGTCCTTGTCGCGCACCATCTGGGTGATGGCGCCGCTGGACGACTTGACCACGTAGTGGGCGGAGACGTTGGCGCTGGGGTTCTGGAACCAGGAGATGGTGCCGGCGTACGAGCCCTGGGTGACATGGATGACCACCCGGTCGATGTTGTAGCTCGATTCGCGGCTGGAGGCGGTGTAGTTGCCGGAGTTGGCCGCGACCCAGGCGGCCGGCGGGTAGTCGGTGCTGGCCACGGCGCTTGCGTTGAGGTCGCGGGCGTTGGCGAGGTCGCCGCGGTCGGCGGTGACCTCCTGCGGCTTGACCTGCACGCCACGGATGTCGATGCCGAGGCCCAGCCCTTCGTAGACGGCGTCGGCATACAGGCGGGCGAGTTCGGGTGAGGTCGCGTTGCCGTACGTGGCCACGGCCTGGTACCAGCGGCCGATGTCCTTCCTGGCCGCCTCGTCGAGGCCGAGCT
The DNA here is from genome assembly GCF_039871515.1 of Nonomuraea sp. B1E8. Classification (NCBI taxonomy): domain Bacteria; kingdom Bacillati; phylum Actinomycetota; class Actinomycetes; order Streptosporangiales; family Streptosporangiaceae; genus Nonomuraea; species Nonomuraea sp. B1E8. The sequence continues at coordinate 485,320 of NZ_JBDPLS010000005.1, forward strand.
TGTCGGCGTGGGCTCGCAGGACGGCGGCGCCGCCGAGGATGTTGGCCTCGTCGTCGGCGCGCAGCTTGTCGACCGGGAGCTTGGTGAGCTCGGCGGCCTGTTCGAGCGAGTGGTTGGTGGGGTTGCTGACCAGGTGCATCACGCCGTAGCCGCCGCTGGCGCTGGGCTCGCCGCCGTGCCCGTCGAGGTGGGTCTCGGCGTAGGCGAGGGCGACGAGCAGGTCGCGGGGCACGTCGTGTTCGGCGGCGGCGCGGTCGAACGCGGCGGCGAGCGGGTTCTCCTCGGCCGTGGCGACGGCGGGTTGACCTGCGACGATGAGCAGGACGGCGAGGAGGGAGGTGGCGAGGGCGGCTAATCGCGTGCGGGCGAGAGTCATGGGTGCTCCTCGTTGGTGGTAACGGGGGCACGGTACGACACCTTCCTGACTAATGTCGATAATTGACATTACTTCCCGGTTAAGTGAAACTTTTCGCCCCACCTTTCCGGGAGGCGAGAGGCTCGTGAGATTGGGCCCCTGAAAACTATTGCGCTTTCGCCGAGTGGCGCTGAAACTTCCTTTCGTGACCGCGCTCCTGCGTACCGTCCTGGCGGCGCTCACCGCCGCACTCGTCAGCATCGTGGCCCCCGCTCCGACCCCCGAGGCCCAGGCAGCCGCCTGCGCGACCGACCCCGCGACCCCGAAGCGCCAGCTCAGGGCCATGTGGATCTCCTCGGTCGCGAACATCGACTGGCCGAGCCGCACCGGGCTGAGCGTGTCGGCGCAGCAGACGGAGTTCCGGGCCTGGCTCGACCTGGCCGTACGCAAGCGCATGAACGCCGTGATCGTGCAGATCAGGCCGACGGCCGACGCCTTCTGGCCGTCGCCCCACGAACCGTGGTCGCAGTGGCTGACCGGCACCCAGGGCCGCGACCCCGGCTACGACCCGCTGGCGTTCATGGTGAACGAGGCACACGCCCGCAACCTGGAGTTCCACGCCTGGTTCAACCCGTACCGGATCGCCAACCACGACGACCCGAGCAGGCTGGTCTCCACGCACCCCGCGCGCACGAACCCCGGCTGGCGCTTCGCCTACGGCGGCAAGCTCTACTACAACCCGGGCATCCCGGAGGTCCGCGCCTTCATCGAGAACGCGATCATGGACGCCGTATCCCGCTACGACGTGGACGGCGTGCACCTCGACGACTACTTCTACCCCTATCCGGTGAGCGGCCAGACCATCCCCGACGCGGCCACGTACGACAGGTACGGCGCCGGGTTCGCCACCATCGGCGACTGGCGGCGCAACAACGTCAACCTCCTCGTACGCGAGCTCGACCAGCGCATCCACGCCGCCAAGCCGCACGTCTCGTTCGGCATCAGCCCGTTCGGCATCTGGCGCAACGCCGGCACCGACCCGCTCGGCTCGCGCACCTCGGGCCTGCAGTCCTACGACGCGATCTACGCCGACAGCCGCGAATGGGTCAAGCAGGGATGGGTCGACTACATCTCGCCGCAGATCTACTGGCACATCGGCTTCTCCACCGCCGCGTACGAGGTGCTCACCGCCTGGTGGTCGGACGTCGTACGCGGCACCGGCGTGCAGCTCGTCGTCGGCCAGGCCGCCTACCGGGCGGGCGCGTCCGGCGAGGCCGCCGCCTGGCAGGACCCGGCCGAGCTGAGCGACCACCTGCACGACAACAGGAAACATCCCGAAGTGGTCGGCGACGTGTTCTTCAGCGCCAAGGACGTCAAAGCCGACAGGATCGGCGCGTTCACCCGGGTCGTCGACGCTCACTACACCAGGCCCGCGCTGCTGCCCGCACGCGGCTCGGGCAGCGCGCCGGGCGCGCCGTCGATCACCTCGGCCGCGCGCGCCTCGGACGGCGTCCGGCTGGCCTGGACGGGCTCGGGCACCGCGTACGCGGTCTACCGGGTGGACGGGGCGCGGTCCGCGGCCGACCCGTGCTTCTTCGCCGACGCCCAGAACCTGGTCACGACGACCCGGCAGACCACGTTCACGGACACGACCGCCGGCGGGTCGGCCTACACCTACTACGTGAGCGCGCTCAACCGCACCCACCAGGAGAGCACGCCGAGCGCGGGCCGGGTCGTGGAGGCGGGCGGCGGCACGTTCAGCGTCGTCGTCGACAACGCCGGCACCGGCTTCACCGCCAGCACGAACTGGGGCACCTCCTCCTACTCCGGGCAGCGGCACGGCACCGACTACCGCTTCGCCGACCCGGTGGCGGCCAGCGACCCCGCCTGGTTCCGGGCGGCCATCCCCAGCGCGGGGACCTACCGGGTCGAGGTGTGGTATCCGTCCGATCCCGGCTACAACAGCGCGGCCCCGTACATCGTGGCGGCCTCGGGCGGCAACCGGACGGTCGTCGTCGACCAGCGCTCGGGGGGCGGGCAGTGGCGGGCGCTCGGGACGTACACGCTGGCGGCCGGCACCTACGACGTGGTCGGCGTGAGCCGCTGGACGTCCGCCACGGGATACGTGATCGCCGACGCGGTCCGCATCACCAGGGCGTGACCGGTCGCGCGCTGAGGGGTGGGCAGGCCAGTCCCGCGACCGTACGATGAGCCGGTGGACGGAGTCCGCCCGCGGCCGATCGACGCGATCGCGGTCATCGTCGCGGCAGGCCTGACCGCGGCGACCGGCTACCAGGGTCTGGCGCTGGCGCTCCTGATGGCGCCGGCGCTGTCGCTGCTCTGGATGCGCAGAGCCCCGCTCACGGTCGCGTGGATCAGCGCGGGCACGGCGCTCGCCCCGCCGGTGCTTCTCGTGTTCGCGGCGCCCGCCGCGGTCCCGCCCGTGGGTGCGCCGCTCTGGCCGCCCACGGCCGCGTTCGCCGCGTACGGCGCGATGGCGTTCGCCAGCGACCGGGATCGCGGGGTGGTGCGGTGGCTGCCGGTGATCGTCCTGGCCCTCGCCGTGCTGGCGCTGCCCCACCGGATGCCCCTCGTCCTGCGTACCGAGACGGTGATCGCGCTCGCGGTCATGTACGGGATGTACACCGCCGCCCAGGCCCGGATCCGGCGCGGGCAGGCGGAACGGGCCGAGCGGATCGAGCGCGAACGGCTGGCGGGCGAGATGCACGACGTGGTCACCTATCGCGTGAGCCGGATGGTGCTGCAGGCCGGGATGCTGGCCATGAGCGCGCCCGACGAGCGGGTGCGGACGGCGGCCGAGGAACTGCGGGCGACGGGCTGTGAGGCGCTGGACGAACTGCGCCACATGGTGGCGCTGCTGCGGCGCACATCGGGAGAGGGCTTCGACCTGGGGTTGCCGCTGCCCGACCTGCGGCCGCTGATCACCGAGTCGGCCTGCGCGGGGGTGCCCGTCGAGCTGGCGGTGACCGGCACGCCCGCGCCGGTGCCGGGCGTGGTGGGGCGGGCGGCGTACCTGCTGGTGCGGGAGGCCCTGACGAACGTGCGCAAGCACGCCCCCGGCGCGGACGCGCGGGTGCAGGTGAGCTACCGGCCCGGAGCGGTACGGCTGAGCGTGCGCAACACCCCCGGCAGGCCGGACGCCTGGGTCGCCGTCAGCGACCCCGGCATGAGCCTGCTCGACCTGTGCCGGCACGTGGAGCTGGCCGGCGGCACCATGGAGATCGGCCAGGACGCCGACGGCGGCTTCCGCGTCGAGGCGTCCTTCCCCACGTCACGACCATGAGCCGCCAGGCTCAGCCGGCCGGCGGCTCCTCCGACTCGTTGTCGAAGTAGACCGTCATGAAGGGCCATGGATCACCCTCGTCGTCGGTATCGGTGTGAAAGACCAGATCGCGGATCTCGATGCTGCCCATTTCCTCCAGAGTGGCGGCGAGCCTGCGCAGCAACATGGGCACGTCCTCCTGCCCCTCGCCCTGCGGGTTGTTCAGCGAGAAGTGCTGCGTTCGGTACCCGACCTGGTCAGCCATCTACTCCTTCTTCCCTTCCGTCCGCGCTTCTGCGCATCCGGTCGCCCTGGATTCTCTTTTCCCTCTTCGCCTTCTGCATCGCGCGAGTGAACAGCCTGCGGGCATAAGGTCGCCCTGAGTTCTTGGCGTCCAAGTCAGCCTGCTCTTCCTCGTGACCGCCGTCGGCAAGATAAGGTCAACACCGCTGTCGGGAAATCTGACGAGGTTCTCGACGACCGCTGAGCGATGTCGTCGGTTAGGTGCGTGAGGAAGCACTCGACCGGAGCACAGCAGCGTGGTTGCGTCCGCATCTGCCGCTACCACCTCCTCGTTCCGTCAGGATTGTGCGTGGGGGAGTTGTACCCTTGGTCGGCGATGTTGCCGCCGTTCTCCCGTTCCCTACGCTCTTGTTCCTCCCGCTTTTTCCTCTCCCTCCGGCTTTCCTTCTTGGGCGGTGTTTGGTCGTCGCTGCCTTGACCGTCGCCCCTACCGCGCTTCTGCGCATTCCGTCCGCCTTCGAACTTTTCTTCCCTAATGCCCTTCCTCTTCGCACTGTTGTAGGCCTTGCGGTCAAAAGGTTTTCCCGCTTTTCTCGCCTCCACTGCCGCCTGCTCTGCCGGGCTAAGTCCCTGACTGGCCTCCGTACGGCCGCGGCCGCCGCCGCGGCCGCCCTTGCGCTGCAGGATTCCAGGGCTCTCGTCGAAGGCGTTCCCTACTCTCGAAGGCGGTATCGGAGCACGGCCAACACCCGCGAACGCCGGACTACCTGGCCCTCCGGGGAGGCGCAGCTTCTCCGCCGCGCGGTCCACGGGCCCCTTCAGCCGCTCGATCATCCCGGGACCGAGACGCTTCTCGATGCCTTCCGCAACCTCTCGCACGATCCTCATGCCAGCGTTCCGGGTGGCGAGCAGCGTCTGTACGTTCGCCAGCCCGGCAGAAGGGCCGAGCAATGAGTTGTAGGCCAGGCGGATTGCAGCCGCGGACAAGACCGTGCCAACTGCTACTTTCGTGCCCGTCGCCACGCTCGCGATGCCGTCCAACGCCACCGGCGCGATCCTGGCCGCAGAGGAGATTTGTGCCATGTGGCCGGTCTCGTTGCCGGTCCCCTGCCAGTAGCTCTGGAGCTGGGTGGCCCCCTCGCCCTTGTATGAGTCGGACGTGCTCCGCACGGTGCTGTCGGTCCCGCTGGCCCCCATCTCGGCGCCGGCGTTGGCGGCACGGGCGACATCGCCATGGGCGTGAATGATGTCCTCGTTGACGTCAGGAAACCACACGCCCGACAGGTCGCTGACCGTCTGCAGCGCCGGCGGCAGCATGATGGCCATCAGCCGATCTCCGGCATCCGGTTGGCATGCTCCGCAGCCTCAATGTTACGAGACGTCCGGACGATGCCATCTCCCGTGCCGTACATCACGCCTGACGCGGCGTCTCTGGCTGCGACCATGGAATGGCAGCAGTCGGACCACAGCTTGTTCAAAGCCGAGAAGATGGGGTCAGGCCCCCACGATTCGACGCCGCACTCTCGCAGCCGTTGTGCTGCCGCTTCGTGCTCTGCGGCATAACTACCTACGTGCGACGCCTGCTGTTCTAGCATCGTCCTGCTCGCTTCAACCGAACTCATAACGAAATGATAGCCACCTAATGTGACGCAAGGGACAGGTGCTTGCTTCAGTCCAGAATTTTCCTCGCTTGCTGGTAGACGGCCGTGAGGTCGATAGACGTACCGGGGAGTGCCTCTTGCAGCGTCTCGTGGAGATGGCTTTCGACCTGTCGCTGAGCATTCTGCTGGGCCCGGTGCACCGCCAGGAGGATCTGTTCCGACAAGGCCTCGCTGCCGCCTTTGACCGCGCGAGGATCGAGGATCACTTCGATCACCCGGCCATCGGACGCCACGGTCGCGCGCACGTGCCCCCGATCGCCTTCGCCTGTGCCGACGATCTCCGCCAACTCCTCCTCCCGGTCCGCGAGCAGTTCTCTGAACCTGTCGAGCTGAGCCTCGGCCTTGGCGATATCCCCTTGACGGATGTCACTTGGATCGACGTCGTATCCGAACATCATGACTGCCGGTAAATGTCGCTGGCTGCGACCTCGACCCGTTCGCGGACAAACTTCTCGTCCAACGGCTGGGGTATTACCACCGAGGCGGCCGCTTCCTCGATGATCTCATCGGTGCGTTGCGAGGCGTCCTGCTGCGCCAGCCGGATGGCCTGGGTGACCTCACGGCCGAGTACCTCCACGCTGAAACGGAGTGCCCGCGGGTTGACATCGACCTTGATCAGGGAGCCGCTGCTGTCGGCCATCGCGCAGACAAGCCCTTGGGCGGCCGCGCCCGTTCCCTTGACCTCTTCGACCAGGTGCTTGGCATGGCGCAGCCGGCTCAGCGCTGTCTCAGTCTGCTCGAAGACCTGCTCCATGTAGCTGGCGTCTTCGCTGGGGTTGGGCGGCAAGGGCATATCGACTCTCCCATCTCGGTGATCTCTGACGTCCTGTTCATGCAGATGCGATCGATTATGTCTACATAGTGGCCCGGTCCTGGCTCTGCGGTGCACCTTTTGGTTCGTCGCTCTCCTGAGCGGAAAGGGCTCCTGTGTGAGCCACGAGATTCTCAGGGCCGAGGGGCTGCGGAAAACGTTCCCCGGCGTGGTCGCGCTCGACGGCGTCGACCTGAGCCTGCGCACCGGTGAGGTGCACGTCCTGCTGGGCGAGAACGGCGCGGGCAAGAGCACGCTGATCAAGATCCTGTCCGGGGCCTACCATCCGGACGGCGGCCGGGTGCTCATGGACGGCAGGCAGGTGCACATCCGCTCGGCGGGCGACGCGCAGCGGCTCGGCATCGCGACCATCTACCAGGAGTTCAACCTCGTCCCGCAGCTCACGGTGGCGGAGAACCTGGCGCTCGGCCGCCCGCCGCGCAGGTTCGGGTTCGTCGACGTCAGGAGTATGGAGCAGCAGGCCCGCACGCTGCTCGAACGGGTCGGCGTGGACGTGGACCCGCGCACGCCGACCGCCAGGCTGGGCATCGCGCGCATGCAGATGGTGGAGATCGCCAAGGCGCTGGCGCTGGACGCGCGCATCCTGATCATGGACGAGCCGACCGCGGTGCTCACCACGAGCGAGGTGGCCAGGCTGTTCGCGATCGTCAGGCAACTGCGTGACGAGGGCGTGGCCGTCGTGTTCATCACCCACCACCTGGAGGAGATCGCCGACATCGGCGACCGGGTGACCGTGCTGCGTGACGGCAGGTCCGTGGCCGAGGTTCCGGCGAACACCCGGCGGGACGAGCTGGTCGGCCTGATGGTCGGGCGGCCCATCGACCAGCAGTACCCGCGCTCCGCTCCGGATCGGCCGGCCGAGCGCGGGGAGCCGCTGCTGGAGGTGCGCGGGCTGACCCGGCGGGGCGTGTTCGACGACGTGTCGTTCGAGGTGCGGGCCGGCGAAGTCGTCGGCATGGCGGGGCTCGTGGGGGCGGGCCGCACGGAGGTGGCGCGGGCGGTGTTCGGCGCCGACCGTTACGACGCGGGCCAGGTGTCCGTACGCGGCCGGCGGCTGCCGCCCGGCGACGTGCACGCCGCCATGGAGGCCGGGCTCGGCCTGGTCCCCGAGGACCGCAAGGCCCAGGGCCTGGTGCTGGGCGCGGACGTCGCCGAGAACCTGGGCCTGGTCACCATGCGCGACGCCACGCGGGCCGGGTTCGTGGACCGGCCGGGCCTGCGCAGGACAGCCGCCAGGGTGGCCGAGCAGCTCGGCATCCGGATGACCGGGCTGAGCCAGGAGGTGCGCACGCTCTCCGGTGGCAACCAGCAGAAGGTGGTCATCGGCAAGTGGCTGGCGGCGAACGCGAAGGTGCTCATCCTCGACGAGCCGACGCGCGGCGTCGACGTCGGGGCCAAGGTCGAGATCTACCAGCTGGTCAACGCGCTCACCGCCGCCGGCGACGCGGTGCTCATGATCTCCAGTGACCTGCCGGAGGTGCTCGGGATGAGCGACCGGATCCTCGTCATGGCGCGGGGGCGGCTCGTGGGCGAGCTGCGCGCCACCGAGGCGACGCAGGACGACGTGATGGCGCTCGCGACCATGGAGGCCTCCCATGTCCGCTGACGTGCTCCCCCGCCGCTCACCGGTCGCCGCGTGGCTGGCCGAGAACGGCGCCGTGGTCGCGCTCGTGGTGCTGGTCGTGGCGCTGTCGCTGCTGTCGGCCGACTTCCTGAGCCTGACGAACCTGCTCAACGTCGGCGTCCAGGCCGCCGTCACGGCGATCCTGGCGTTCGGGTCGACGTTCGTGATCGTTACGGGCGGCATCGACCTGTCCGTCGGGTCCGTCGCGGCGCTGTCGGCGATCTCCCTCGCCTGGACCGCCACCTCGGCCGGGCTGCCGTGGCCGCTGGCCACGCTGGTGTCGCTCGCGGTCGGCGTCGCGTGCGGGCTGGTCAGCGCGGCCCTCATCGCGTACGGCAAGCTTCCGCCGTTCATCGCCACGCTGGCCATGCTCGGCATCGCCCGCGGCCTGGCCCTGGTCGTCTCGGAGGGCAGCCCGATCGCGATGCCCGACGCCGTGTCGGAGCTGGGCGGCACGATCGGGACCTACCTGCCGATCCCCCTGATCGTGATGGTCGTCATGGGCGTGATCGCGGCGGTGATCCTCAACAGGACCTATACGGGCCGCGCCATGTACGCCATCGGCGGCAACGAGGAGGCCGCGCGGCTGTCGGGGATCAAGGTGGGCCGGCAGCTGCTCATCACATACGCGCTGTCCGGGGCTTTCGCCGCGGTGGCCGGGATCGTGCTGGCCAGCCGCCTGGCCTCGGCGCAGCCGCAGGCGGCGGCGGGCTACGAGCTCGACGCGATCGCGGCCGTGGTGATCGGCGGCGCGAGTCTGTCCGGCGGGAAGGGCAGGGCGCTCGGCACGCTCGTCGGGGCGCTCATCCTGGCCGTGTTGCGCAACGGGCTGAACCTGCTGTCGGTTTCGGCGTTCTGGCAGCAGGTCGTGATCGGCGTGGTGATCGCGCTCGCGGTCCTCGTCGACACCCTGCGGCGCAGGGGAACCACCTAGGAGGGGATACATCATGCGCAGTCCCGCGATCATCGTGGCCGCGGCCGTGCTCGGGCTGGCCGCGTGCGGCTCGGCCGGCGAGGGCGGGGGCGGCGGCACTCAGGAGGGCGAGCTGAAGCTCGGCATGTCGGTGTCGACGCTGAACAACCCGTACTTCGTCCAGCTGCGCGACGGCGCTCAGGCCGAGGCGAAGAGGCTCGGGGCCACGCTCACCGTCACCGACGCCCAGAACGACGCGTCCCAGCAGGTGAACCAGGTCCAGAACTTCACCAGCCAGAACATGAAGGCGATCATCATCAACCCGGTCGACTCCGACGCGGCCGCCCCGGCGGTGAAGGCGGCGGAGCGGGTCGACATTCCGGTCGTCGCGGCCGACCGCGGCGTCAACGGCGCCGAGGTGGCGCAGACGGTGGCCTCCGACAACGTGGCGGGCGGCAAAATGGCCGCGCAGGAGCTGGCCAAGCAGCTCGGCGAGAAGGGCCAGGTGGCCGTGCTCCAGGGCACGCCGGGCACGTCCGCCTCGCGCGACCGCGGCCAGGGGTTCACGCAGGGCATCGCGGCGTACCCCAACATCAAGGTCGTCGCCAAGCAGCCGGCCGACTTCGACAGGACCAAGGGGCTGGACGTCATGACCAACCTGATCCAGTCGCATCCCGGCATCACCGGCGTGTTCGCGGAGAACGACGAGATGGCGCTGGGCGCGATCAAGGCGCTGGGGGCCAGGGCCGGGCAGCAGGTCAAGGTGGTCGGCTTCGACGGCACGCCGGACGCGCTGAAGGCCGTGCAGGCCGGCACCATGGCCGCCACCGTCGCGCAGCAGCCCAAGCTGCTCGGCCGGCAGGCGGTGGAGGCCGCCGTGCAGGTCGCCAAGGGCGAGACGGTGCAGAAGACGGTGGCGGTGCCGGTGAAGGTGGTGACGAAGGAGAACCTGGCGGACTTCCAGACCTCCTGAGCAGGTCAGGCTGTGGCGCCACCGTCGATCACGTGGTCGTGGCCCACGACGAACGACGACTCGGGCGACGACAACCACAGCGCCGCGGCGGCGATCTCGTCGGGGGCCGCGACCCGGCCGATCGGCAGCGCGTCCTTCATGCGGATGTCCCGCTCCTCGGGGGTCTCGCCGGGCAGCGTGGACATGGGCGAGTCGATCGGGCCTGGGCTGAGGGCGTTGATGCGTACGCCCTCCGCGATGTATTCGAGGGCCGCCGTGCGCGTCAGGTGGCTCACGGCCGCCTTCGACGCGACATAGGCGCCGGCCCCGGGCAACCGCCAGTGGGCGCCGAGGTTGGAGGCGACGTTGACGATGACGCCACCGCCGTGCGCGCGCATGTGCGCGATCTCGTGCTTCATCGACAGGAACACGCCCTTGAGATTGACCGCCAGCACGTCGTCCCAGACGTCCTCGTCATAGCCGGCCACCGGCGCCAGCGTGCCGAAGATCCCGGCCGCGTTGAACGCCACGTCGAGCCGCCCGAACCGCGTGACGGCCGCCTCCACCATGGCGGCGACCTCTGCGGACCTGGTGACGTCGAGCGTGAACGCCCCGGCCCGCCCCCCATCCGCCTCGATCTGCCGCACGACCTCGGCCAGCCGCCCGGGGTCGCGGCCCGCGAGCAGCACCGCCGCACCCTCCCTCGCGTACGCCAGCGCGGCCGCACGGCCGACGACCCCGCTCGCGCCCGTGACGAGCGCGACCTTGCCTGCGAAACGTTCTGTCATTATTCCATACCAATCGTTCTCAAATGTGGATGACGTTCATCGCCTGATCGACCGCGTCACGAAGCCGCCGGTGCGGATCGGGGTCGGCCCTGCCGAGCACCCTGACGCCCTGCAGCAGCACGAGCAGGAACCTGGCCAGCGCGTGCGGGTCCTTCTCCGCGGGGATCTCGCCCTGGGCCCGCGCCCTGACGAGGGCCGCGGCGATCGCGGTCTCCAGCTCCGCCCAGCTCGCCGCCACCTTCGCCGACATGGCCGCGTCGCGCGCGGCGAACTCCACCGCCGTGTTCACCACCATGCAGCCTCTTCGCAGCTCGTCGGCCAGGCATTCGGCGACGTAGGCGTCGAGGAACGCCCGGATGGCGGGCAGCGCGGGCCCCGGCTGGGCCAGCGGCCCGACGACGTCGCGCTGCGCGAGGTAGCGCTCCAGCGCCCGCAGGTAGAGCTCCCGCTTGCCGCCGAACGTGGCATAGATGCTCGCCCGCGCGACGCCCAGGTGCTCGACGAGGTCGGCCATCGACGTCGCCTCGTAGCCGCGCTCCCAGAAGAGGTCCAGCGCCTTCTGCAACGCGACGTCCGGGTTGAACTCCTTGCTCCTCGCCATGCCGCCAGGCTAGCACATTCAAGAACGATTGGTCCAAATAGGTGAGGCGGGGCTGATAGCCGGTCGTGAGACCCCGCCGCCGGGGCAGGTGCCTGGGGCAGGCCCCGGGTTCCGGGGGCCGACCGGGGGATGCTGGATGAACGGTAGGAGAAGCTCGCCATGGCAATCACTGACGGCCTCCTCCCGTCGGCCGGGCACGGCGAGGCAGGGGCGGACGCCGACGACCTCGCGGTGACGGCGCTGCTCAACTGCCTGCTGCGCGAGGTGGCCAGGCCTGACGGCCCGGAACCCGGGGCGTACCTGCTCCCCGCGACCGGCCGCGTCCTGCGGGTCCGGAACGGACGCCACCCCGGCAGGCCCGCCCTGCGCACGCCCGGCGGCTGGCGCGAGCTGACGCTGGCCGAGCTGGTCGCGCTGGCCTCCGCCGAGTTGCGCGCCGGCACGGGGGTCGGCAACGACACGCTGCCCGCCGAGATCCTGCACAGCCGGGACGTCACGGCCGCGCTGCTGGCCGCCAGGCGGACCGCCGTGCCGCCCGCGGACCCGTACCTGCGCTCGGAGCAGGCCCTGGTGGCGGGCCACCGCTACCATCCCGCGCCCAAGGCGCGCGGCGGGTCGGGGCCGGAGGCGTGGCTGCGGTACTCGCCGGAGGCGCACGCGAGCTTCGCCCTGACGCTGCTCGGCGTCCCCGCCGAGGACCTGGTGGAGGAGGGCGACACCACTGGCCTCGACCTCCTCGGGTTCACGCCCCCCGGGCCCGGCAGGCTGGTGGCGTTGCCCGCTCACCCCTGGCAGGTGGAGTTGCTGGGCGGCCTGCGCGGCGGGCGGCTGCGCCGCCTCGGGGTCACGGCGGCCGTGGCCGTGCCGACCGCGTCGATCCGCACGGTGTACCTGCCGGAGGCGGACCTGTTCTGCAAGTTCAGCCTGGACGTGCGGATCACGAACGACGTCCGCCGGCTGTGGCTGCGCGATCTGCGCCGCCTGCCCGTGGTGGCCGACGCGCTGGACCGGGCCTTCGACGACCTGCCCTGTCACCTGCCGCGCCCGGCCGTGCTGCGCGACCGGGGGTACCGCAGCGCCCGGCTGGGCTCGGACGGCGGCGAAGGGCTGGCCGTGATCGTCCGCGACGGGCTGCGCGAGCACGTTCGTCCCGGGCTGACGCCGCTGCTGTCGGCGGCGATCGCCGAAGGGTTTCCCGGCAACCCGCTCGACGGGCTGGGCGAGGAGCAGGCGCTGGCCTGGTGGGGCGCCTACCTCGACCACGTGGTGCCCCCGCTCCTGCACGCCTACCTGCGCCACGGCGTGGTGCTCGAATGCCACCTGCAGAACGTGCTGGTCGCGGTGGACGGGCAGGGCATGCCCGCGCAGGCCGTCTTCCGCGACCACGAGGGCGTCAAGCTGGTCGCGGACCGGCATCCCGCGCTCCGGGACGCGCCGCTGGTGAGCCGTTCCTACGCCTGGGAGCGGCTGGTGTACTGCCTGGTGACCAACCACCTGCGGGAGATCGCCGGCTCGGTCGCGGCCCGCCATCCGGGGCTGCGCGCCGAGCTGTGGGCGCGGGCCAGGGCCGTGTTCGCCGCCGCGGGCAGGGACCACGGCGACCCCGGGGAGCTGCGCGACCTGCTGTCGGCTTCGTACGTGCCGGCCAAGGCCAATCTCACGCTGCGCTGGCTGGGCGCCGACGGCGGCGACATGAGGTGCGTGCCCGTCCCCAACCCGTTGAGACTCTTTACGTCATAAGCTATTCTCGCCGAGACAACACTTTACGGCGTATCGAATCAGCGAGGAGCCCGCGATGCCCAAGGCGACGTTGCACGACGGAAGCACCATCGACGTGGAGGTGCACGGCTCGGGCCCTGCCCTGCTGCTGCCCGTCGACCCGCGCCCCGTCGAGGGCGAGCAGGCCGACGAGATGCGGAAGTGGGGCGCCGACCCGGCGCTCGGGCGCTCGCTCATCGACGGCCTCGGCGACGCCTTCCAGGTCATCGCCTTCGACTACCAGGGCCACGTCATGGCCACCCCCAAACCCGCCACGCTCACGCCCGCCGCCGTCGCGGCCGACCTGGTGGCCGTGGCCGACGCCGCGGGAGCCGAGCGCTTCGCGTACTACGGCTACTCCTGGCTGGCGGTGAGCGGGTTGCAGCTGGCGATCAGGACCGACCGGCTCTCGGCGCTCGTCATGGGCGGCTTCCCCGCGTACGGGGCACCGTACGCGGAGATGTTGCGGGTGACGAACGCGACGTACGAGATGGCCACCGGGCAGGCGCCCCAGCCCGAGAAGGCCGAGAAGCCGGAGAAGGCCGAAACGACCGACGCGTACGACTGGTCGTCGGCCGAGGTGTCCACGTCCGAGGAGCAGACCCGGCAGTTCGTCACCCTCTACGAGGGGTTGCAGGCCTTCGACGACCGGGCCGTCCGGCTCTCCTGCCCGCGGCTCTGCTTCGCCGGCTCGGCCGACGAGATCCACTACGACGAGCGGTGGGGCGGCACACACGTCAGCATCGGCGGCACGCTGGCCCGCCACCGGGCCGAGCTCGAAGCCCTCGGCTGGGACGTCCAGGTGCTCGACGGGCTCGACCACATGTCCGCCATGCACTCGGCGACCGTGCTGCCGATCCTGCGCCCGTGGCTGGCCGGGGCGCTCTCGGTTCACCTCTGAGGCGTGTCCTGGTACGGCCACGGTGAGGCGCCCACCACCGTCCCGTACAACAGGTGGTCGGCCATCAGCGCGATCCGCTCCACGGCGGTGCCCCTCCTGCGGGGCAGGCCGAGAGCGGGCGCGATGGCCGTCTCGAACGCGGCCCAGACCAGCATCCCGTAGACGGGACCCGCCCACTTGCGGCGGCGCACGGCGCTCGGCAACAGGCCGAAGACCGCCCCGCCGACCGCCCCGTACGTCCAGTGCACCGCCTCCACCAGGGCCGGGCGGCGCTCGACCGGGATCTCGTGGAACATCCGGGGAGCGGTCCGCTCGATCACCGACTCCGGCGGCGTCTTCGCGACCAGCCCGAGCGCGGTGGTGAACTGCCTGGTGCCCGACATCGCCATGGACGCGATCGCGCCACGGGCGGCGGCCCGCCTGACCGGCCTGCGCCGGGGCTCGGGCCTCCGCCGGGGCTCGGCGTCCGTACGCAGGTCAGGGCCGGCCGGAAGGGTCTGTGTCATGCGCTGCCGTCTACCGAACGGCGAGCCCGCCAAACCTCAGGGCACCGCCCGCATGCGGCCGATGATCGCGGTGGACGACCGGTCGCGGACGTACCCGAGCACGCGCACCTCGCCGCCCAGCGAACGCACCAGCGGGGCCTCCGTGAGCATCTCGGGGGTGTAGTCGCCGCCCTTGACGTAGACCTCGGGCCGGATCATCCTGAGCAGCCGCTCCGGCGTGTCCTCGTCGAACTCGGTCACGTAGTCGACGTCGTTCAGCGCCGCCAGCACCGACATGCGGTCCTCGCACGGGTTGACCGGGCGTCCAGGGCCCTTCAGCCGGGCCACCCCGGCGTCGCTGTTGACGGCCACCACGAGCACGTCGCCGAGCCGCCCCGCCTCCTCCAGGTAGGTCACGTGCCCCCGGTGCAGCACGTCGAAGCAGCCGTTGGTGAACACCACCCGCTCGCCCCTGCGCCGGTGCTCGTCCAGCAGCTGGGCGAGGCTCTCCGCCGTCTGGACCGTCCCCTCGTGGCGGCGCAGCGCGCGCATCAGCTCGTGGCGGGTGCAGACGGCCGTCCCCTGGCGCCGTACGACGACGCCGGCCGCCGCCTGGCCCGCCTCCGCGGCGTCCTCGGGCGAGGCTCCGCCCGCCAGCCAGAGCGCGAACGCGGCGGTGTAGGTGTCGCCCGCGCCCGTCGCCATGTGCTGCGGCGCGGGCCTGGCGTAGGTCCGGTACGGCGGCAGGCCGCGCCTGTGCAGCAGCGTGCCCTCCCCGTCCAGCGTGGTCACCACGACCCCGGCCCCGGTCAGCTCCAGCAGCCGCTCCGACCGGGCCGCCAGGTACGCCGGCCGGTCGCGGGGCTCCACACCGTCGTCGAGCAGGCGTACGACCTCGGCGAAGTTCGGGAGCACCGCGGCCGGCGCGCACTCCCGCCACGCCGCCACCGCGTGCGCGTCCACCACCAGCGAGGGTGCTCCGGCGAGCGCCCGGCGCACGGCCGGGGTGAACACGCCGCCCCCGTAGTCGCACGCGACGACCACGTCGGCCCCCGCCACGGCGCCGGCCAGCCGCCCGAGCAGCCGCCGCTCCGCGTGGCCGGAGATGCCGTCGAGGTCCTCCTCGTCGTAGCGCGCGGTGAGCTGGCCGCCGGTGACCAGTCGCCGCTTGTGCGCGGTACGCCGCCCCGGCACCGTCTGCAGGTCCGTCCCGACGCCGCGCAGCTGGAGCGAGCGCACCAGGGTCTCGCCGCACTCGTCGTCGCCCACGACGCCGACGAGCCGGACGCGGGCGCCCAGCGCGACCAGGTTGGCGGCGGTGTTGCCGGCGCCGCCCGGCGCGACCACGGTGGTCTCCAGGCTCATCACGGGCACCGGCGCCTCCTGCGCCAGGCGCTTGGCCGAGCCGTACAGCCACGAGTCGAGCATGACGTCGCCGACCACCGCGGCGCTGATGACCCGCTCTGTGCCCATGAGAGGCGCATACCAGCAAAAGGCCAGGTCAAACCCGCGATGGAGTATTTGGCCGGGTGTTACGGGCCTAACGTCTCGGGGTAGCCAGGCGGCTATGCACACCCTTCGCACCACGCGCCCGGCAGCCTCCGTACGGGAGGCGCCATGACGGCGCTGGTCGGCGGGGTGGAACGGATCGCGGTGCTGCGGGCCAACGCCCTCGGCGACTTCCTGCTGGCCGTGCCGGCGCTGGAGGCGCTCAAGCGGGCCTACCCCGGCGCGCACCTGACGCTGCTGGGCATGCCGTGGCACGCCGCGTTCCTGGCGGGCCGGCCGGGGCCCGTGGACGACGTGGTGGCGCTGCCGCCCATCTCGGGCGTGTCCACGGCCGAGCCAGGGCACGCCGCGCCCGACAAGTTGTGCGAGCGGCTGCGCAGGCGCCGGTTCGACCTGGCGGTGCAGATCCACGGCGGCGGCCGCTACTCCAACCCGTTCGTGCGCCGGCTGGACGCCAGGGTGACCGCGGGGATGCGCGCCCCCGGCGCCGAACGGCTGGACCGCTGGGTGCCGTACACCGACTACCACCACGAGACGCTGCGCTTCCTGCAGGTCGCCGCGCTGGTCGGCGGGGTCGCAGGCGGGCTGGAGCCGCGGCTGGCGCTCACCGCGGCCGACCGCGCCGAGGCGACGGAGCTGCTCGGCGAGCCGCCGCCCGGGCTGGTGGCCGTGCATCCGGGCGCGCGCGACCCGCGGCGGCGCTGGCCCGTGGAGCGCTTCGCCGAGGTCGCCGACCGGCTGGGCAGGCCGGTCGTGGTGACGGGCACCCGCGAGGAGGAGGACCTGGTGCTGGGCGTGGTCGAGGCGATGCGGCGGCCCGCCGTCGCCGTCGTCGGCGCGCTCGGCATCGGCGGGCTGGCCGCGCTGTACGAGCGCTGCGACCTGCTGGTGTCCAACGACACGGGCCCGCGCCACCTGGCCGCCGCCGTCGGCACGCCCACCGTCGGCGTCTACTGGTGCGGCAACCTCATCAACGCCGGGCCGCTGAGCAGGACCCGGCACCGCCCGCTGATCTCCTGGACCACGGCCTGCCCGCAATGCGGCGCGAGCGGCGTGGACCCGGCCGCGGAGCGCTGCCCCCACGACCGGTCGTGGGTGTGCGACGTCTCGGTCGAGATGGTGATGGAACAGGCGGAGGATCTGCTCGCCGGACCTACAGGAGATGACACCGATGACTGACCACGCCGTGCGCGACGAACTGCAGCAGGCCATCGATGAGGCGTTCCGCGGCCGGGACCGGGTGGCGATGCGGGAGGTGTACTCGGCGGTGTCCCAGCACGTGAACCTGCCCGCCGACCTGCTCACCCACCTCAACGAGCTGCCCGAGGGCGCCTACAGCAGACAAGGGCTCGCCCGGGCCATCAACGAGGTCATCACACGCAGGGGCGAGCAGGACAGCCTCGGGCTCCTCGACGTGCCCACCGGGGCGGAACCTGGCGCGGGGTAGCCAGGAGGACATGACGCGAAACGCGCGGAAGGCGGAGGCCGCGTTCGAGGCGGAGCTGGCTCTCGTGCGTCCGGAGCTCTCCGCGGGCTACGCCGCCGCCCTGCCGGGCGCCCGAGCCGCCGTGCTGGGCCGCCTGTGGCGCAGCCTGCTGTACGAACCCCTGCCCGGCCTCGCACGACCGGGCCTTGGGGAACCGGACGAGCGCCAGGGCGGGCAGGTGTGCGTGGCACTGGTGGACGGGCGGCGGTTGCGGGGGCGGGCGCGGCTGCCGTACGACCTCGAAGGCGAGCCGGCCCTCTGGCTGGACGGCCGGCCGTACACGCACCCCGCCGAACTCCTGGCCGCGCTCGCCCTTCCCGGCACCACCCGGCTGGTCCACGACCTGGACAACAGCGTCGCCTCGCTGGCCCTGTCCCGGGCCGCCACCGCCCGGGCCGGCCCCGACGGCCTGAACACCCCGGAGGACTACGAGCAGAGCGTGGTCGACGGGCATCCTTACCATCCGGGTTGCCGCAACCGCCCCGGCGTCTCCGTGGCCGAGCAGCTCGCGTACATGCCGGAGCACCGCGCCACCGTCGCCCTCGACCTGGTCGCGCTGCCCGCCGCCGCGTGCCTGGTGACGGGGCCATGGCCGGCCGCGCTCATGGACGGCGACCGGCTGCTGCTCCCCCTGCACCCCTGGCAGACCCGCCATGTCCTGCCCGGCCTGGGCCTGCGCCCGTACGCCACGGGGGCGATCCCGGCCCGGCCGTTGACGTCCGTACGCACGCTCGCCCCCGTGGACGGCGGCCCGCACGTGAAGACGGCGTTCAGCACCCGGATGACCTCCAGCGTCAGGGACATCTCCCCCGGTTCCGTCCGCGACTGCGTCCCGCTGTCGCGCCTGCTCGCCACCCTGTCAGGACGGCGGGGCGGCCGTCCCGCCGTCGCCGGCTACCTGGCGGGGGCCGCCGCGAGGATCGACGGCGAGCACAGCGCTGACGTGTCGGCCATGCTGCGGGAGCCCACACCGCGCGCCGGCGCGGAGACCGTGCTGCCCGTGGCGGCGATCACCCGCGAGATGGTCCGCGACCCCGCCGCGTGGCTGGCGGCGTTCGCCCGCCTGGCGCTGGAGGACGTGCTCGGCCTGCTCGCCCTGGGTGTGGCGCTGGAGGCGCACGGCCAGAACCTGCTGGTCGCGCTCGACCGTGACGGCCTGCCGTACCGGCTGATCTACCGGGACCTGGCCGACGTGAGGATCAGCCCCGCCCGGCTCGCCCGCAACGGGATCGAGACCCCGCCCGTCAGCCCCAGGCTGCTCACCGACGACCCGGACGTGCTGCACGGCAAGCTGCTCGGCTCGCTCGTCGGCACCACGTTCGGCAGCCTGGTCGCGCTGCTCGGACGACGTGACCGCGCTGCGGAGGCGACGTTGTGGGACGTCGTGGCCGCCGCCGCGCGCGAGGCGTTCGACGAGCTGCCCGGCACGCCGGACACGCGCGCCGACCGCGACGCCGTGTTCGGTACGCACATCACGGTGAAGGCCCACCTGCTCGCCCAGCTCGACGACGCGCCGCCCGGCGACCGGTGGACCACGCTGCCCAACCCGCTGGCCTCTCACCCCGGCGACGGGCCGGGGGGTTCCCGGTAATAGGCGCACGGACGTGAAAGAGTTTTCTCACGTCCGTGCGAATGCTTGGGAGGCAAGATGGCTGACGAGTTCGACGTCATCGTGATCGGCGCCGGTCCCGCCGGTGAGAACGTCGTGGACCGGGCCGTGCGCGGCGGTCTGACGGCCGCGATCGTCGAGGAGCGGCTGGCGGGCGGGGAGTGCTCCTACTGGGCGTGCGTGCCGAGCAAGGCGCTGCTGCGGCCGGTCGATCTGGCGGGCGAGGTGGCGCGGGTGCCCGGCCTGGAGCTCGGGCCCATCGACGTGGCGGCGGTGCTGGCCCGTCGTGACGAGGCCGTCGGCCATTTCGACGACTCCGGCCAGGTGGGGTGGATCGAGGGCGTGCCGGCCGAGTTCGTCCGCGGGCGCGGCAGGCTCGACGGTCCGAGGCGGGTGCGCGTCACCTTGGCGGACGGGGGCGAGCGGCTGCTGACGGCCCACCAGGCCGTCGTGGTGGCGACGGGCAGCACTCCGGCCGTGCCTCCCGTGCCGGGGCTGGCCGAGGCGAACGCGTGGACCAGCCACGAGGTGACCGCGGCCAGCGTGATCCCCGAGCGGCTCGTGGTGCTCGGCGGCGGGGTCGTGGCCTGCGAGATGGCGCAGGCCATGCACGGCCTGGGCACCCGGCAGACCACCCTGCTGGTACGCGGCGGCGGACTGCTGGGCAGGATGGAGCCGTTCGCCGGTGAGCTGCTCGCCCGGTCGTTCGCGGACGCGGGCATCACCGTGCGCACCGGCACCCAGGTCAGCCGGGTCGAGCGGCCTGAGCCGGGCGGGAAGGTGACGGTGCACCTGCCCGAGGGGCCCGTGCTGGAGGCGGACGAGCTGCTGGTGGCCACGGGACGCCGGCCCGCCGTCCGCGATGTGGGGCTCGGCACGGTGGGCCTGCCCGACAACGTCCCGATCGAGGTCGACGACAGCATGCGGGCGACCGGGGTCTCCGATGGCTGGCTGTACGCCGTGGGCGACGTCAACGGGCGCACGCTGCTCACGCACATGGGCAAGTACCAGGCCAGGGTCTGCGGCGACGTGATAGCCGCGCGGGCCCGCGGTGAGGAGCTGCCCGCGATGCGCGACCTGGCGGACGGCTACGGAGCGCCGCAGGTGGTGTTCACCGATCCGCAGGTCTGCGCGGTCGGCCGCACCGAGGCCGTGGCCCGAGCGGACGGCTTCCGGGTGCGCGTCGTCGACTACGACATGGGCTCGGTCACCGGTGCCTATCTCCTGGGCGACGGCTACCGCGGCCGGGCCAGGGCCGTCGTCGACGAGGACAGGAGAGTGCTGCTCGGCGTCACGTTCGTCGGTCCGGGGGCGGCCGAGTTGCTGCATGCCGCCACGATCGCCGTCACCGCCGAGGTGCCGCTCGACCGGCTGTGGCACGCGGTGCCGTCCTTCCCGACGGTCAGCGAGGTGTGGTTGCGGCTCCTGGAGGCGTACGGGCTCTGAACGTGACGCGGGTGAGGCGGGCTCCGCCGTCCGCGCGGAGCCGCTCAGCAGCGATCATCCTGCTCGCCGCCTCTGGTGATCACGTTCGGCGAAGCCCGCCCCGGCGACCCGTCCTGCGCCTGCACCATCAGCTCCGCCACGACCTCATCGACGCTGTCGGCCAGTTCCACGTGCGACAGCAGGTCCGTCAGCCGCAGCACCGACAGCAGGTGCTGGTCCGGCTGGACGAGGATGATCCGGCCACCGCTGCGCTCCTCCTCCATCCGCTGCATGGCCATCGCGAGCACCCCGATGACCGACGAGTCGTAGAAGTCCAGGTCGTGCAGGTCGAGCACGAGCACAGGCCCCTGCGACCAGTCCCACACGGACGTGATGCAGGCGCTGAACCTGACCCTGCCCTCGTGGTCGAGCTCACCGCCGGCGCGTATGACCGTGCAGTGCACGTATCGTGTGGCTTCGATTCGCAATCCGCGCTCGGTCATCCATAAAGACTGCCCTCTGCGTGGCGTTTTCACGGATGATCGCAAATTTTCCGTCGATCCGGTCAGTGCGAGGTGCCTGATTCCAGGGTCGCCAGCACGCCGCGGCCGGAGGCGACGAAGACCAGCAGCGGTGAGGTCGTCGGGCTGGCCAGCTCCAGCTCCGTCACGTTGCCGCAGGGCCGCTGCTCGAACTCGACCGGCTCGCCGTCCCTGACGCTGAGCACCCGCTCCACCCTGGGCGCCGCCGTGCCGAGCAGCTTCTTGGTGGCGTGCCGCAGCCAGCGCAGCTCGCTGTTCACCCGCCGCCACGACGCGGGGATGAGGCTGGCCGGCTCCGCCTTGGTGCCGAGCCGCAGCGTGACGCGGCCGGTCGCGCCGAAGGTGTCCTTCAGCACGGGGTTGACGACGAACATGCCCGACCGCAGGACGCGTACGCCCTGCCGGTTGAGGTTGGCCAGCCCGCCGGCGCTGATCAGCGTCGACAGCTCGCAGCGGGAGCCGTCGAGCGTGTCCGGGTCGAAGTCCACCTCCGGCGGCTCGTCCAGCACGACCTTGTCGAGGCGCACGCCGGCCACCCCGTCGGGGGCGACGCGCCCGGACACGATGCGGCGCACCTCCTCGCCGACGCCGTCGCCCTCCATGATGTCGAGCGCCTCGATGCAGACGAGGCCGTCGTCGGGGATCTCCTCGGCCGCGAGGTCGAAGGCCACCTTGGCGTGCGACCGCCGGCCTTTCAGCAGGACGCACTGGCGCAGCCGCCCCTGGGAGCGGATCTGCACGAGCCGCGTGAGAGGGCCGCCTGGCACGGGTTTTCCGGTGTGCCAGCCGCTCACCGACCGGTCGTCGGCCGACAGCGTCAGCAACACCCGCAGCGGGCGTCCCTGCGCGGCCACCTTGAAACCGGCCAGCCCCGAGGTCTCGAATCTGCCGACGATGTGGCTGCCCCTGTGCAGCCGGTCGGTCACCTGAAGCGAGGGGACCTGCCCGCTGAGCAGGTGCACGGGTGGTATCGCGGGCAGGATCACCGGGTCGAGGTCGGTGTCGGTGTCGGATCCTGTGCTGCTGGTCATCGGATGCTCCTCTCGGGGGTGATGGTGGTGGCCAGCGCTGCCGGGTCGTGGAAGTCGAATCGGGTGAGCACGGGCTCGCGCCGGTCCCACATGCGGGCGACGGCACGGTAGAGGGGGTCGCCGTCGCGCTCGACGTACCGGAGGTTGACGGCGAGGGCGCGGGCGTAGTCCTCCGCGCCGTGCTCCCAGTGCGGCAGGAGCTGGGTGGGGACGTCGGAGCCGCAGCGGCGCAACCAGAGCCACAGGCGGGCGCGCTCGCGCTGCTCGGGGCCGAGGAACGACTCGCCCTTGGCGTGCCTGCCGATGGCCTCCTCCAGCAGGCCGCGGTGGTCCGCGGGCGAGCGGGCCAGGTAGGTGGCGCCGCAGGCGCTGCCCTCCGACCAGCCGGCCTGGATGACGGGGATGCCGAAGGCGGGCAGGTCGCTGTCCCTGAAGGTGACGCCCACGTCCGTCACGCTCCACAGGATGTTGGTGGACAGGGCGCCGGTGACGCATTTCATCCGGGAATGACCGTTCGCGACGGGGTCGAGGAACAGCCAGTTCGCGGACTCGTCGGACGCGGCGAACTCCGCCGTCGCGTCGTACAGCTCGGTGTCCTGTCCCGGGGTGTGGCCGAACACGGCGATCGTCGGCCGGTCGGCGTCGATGCCCAGGCGGGCGCAGCCGTAGTAGCGGAGCTGGCGGCGCTCGGTGTCCGTACGGAGCTGGTATCCGCTCTTCGCCCGCCAGGCGACCCGTTCGGCCCCGGGCCTGATCGTCTTCCTGTGCGGCCACACGTGCCGCTCGAAGAACGCGCCGACCCTGGCGGGCAGCTCGTCGAAGAAGGAGCACGGGCCCTGGTCGGGGAACATCGTGTACGCCTTCAGCGAGCCTGTGCCGTGGACGTGCACGACCGGGATCTCCCTGGTCACCGAGCGGTCCGCGCGGCTGGTGACGAGCGCGAGAGGCGGCGGCTCCGGCTGGACGTCGCCGGCGGCGCCGAACGCCTCCGCGAGGCGCCGCCATTCGGGGCCGGTCAGCGCGACCAGCCGCGCCGAGATCAGGTCGCACACGGCCCTGGCGACCAGCAGCGTGCGCGTCACGACCCGGATGTCGTCGTCGTACGCCTCCGCCACGACGCAGCCGTCACCGCCGGGAATGTCCCCCCAATATGACCTGGCGGCCGAGAGCAGACGGTCGAAGTCCGCGCCATGTCCGACACCACGCATAAGACCCTCCACCAAGGCCAGCAGGAAACGCCCTGGCCGACGTTGCCAGACGGGTGGCCGGGGACCGCCAGACAACACGCTTCTTTGCCCTCGGCTGGGGGAAATCGGCCGATCGCGAGGAGAAAGATCGCCACAGCCCGCACAGGGGGCCCATGCAGCACGAACGTCAGATATGCCTACAGACACGGGAAAACCGGCCGCGCCGCGCGAACAAACTCCCGTCTCACAGGGTCCAAGTTTTTACATAGAACACGTCATGGCTGGGTTTAGGATGCACCCGAATGCCAAGAGGGGGAGGTATTGCCAGCATGTCCCGTATGTCGAGTATCGCGCGCCTGACCGGTGCGGCGGTGGCTGCAGGTGTGGTGACCGCGGCCATCGCGCTGCCGGCGGTCGGAGGCACGGGAGCGATGTTCGTCTCGGCATCGGAGGAGCTCGGCATCAAACCCGAGGAGCTCAAGGAGCCCCCGCTCGCGGAGAAGACGACGGTGCTCGACGCCAAGGGCAACCAGATCGCCCAGTTCTACGAGGAATATCGCGAGAACGTCAAGCTCGCCGACGTGGCCGAGATCATGAAGACGGCCATCATCTCGATCGAGGACTTCCGCTTCTACGAGCACGGCGCCATCGACATCGAGGGCACCCTGCGCGCCCTGGCCAAGAACCTCAGCTCCGGCGGCATCGCCCAGGGCGGCTCGTCCATCACCCAGCAGTACGTCAAGCAGGTGCTGCTCAACTCGGCGACCACCGAGAAGGAGAAGAACGCGGCGCTTGAGGCCAGCTACGCGCGCAAGCTCAGGGAACTGCGCTACGCGATGGCGGTCGAGGAGAAGTACACCAAGGACCAGATCCTCGAGAAATATCTCAACATCGCCTACTTCGGCGCCGGCGCCTACGGCGTCGAGGCGGCGGCCAAGCGCTTCTTCGGGGTCGACGCGGCCAGCCTGAACCTGGTGCAGTCCGCGACCCTGGCCGGCGCGGTGCAGGACCCCAACGCGACCGACCCCAACCTCGGCAGGGAGCAGCGCGAGCGGCTGCTGCACCGGCGCAACGTGGTGCTCGACAGGATGGCCGAGCTGGGCAAGATCACGCCCGCGCAGGCCAAGGAGGCCAAGGCCGAGAAGCTCGGCTTCGACAAGGGCCAGCCGCTGCCCGGCGGCTGCGGGGCCAGCGCCTACCCCTACTTCTGCATGTACGTGCGCAACGAGATCCTCAGCAACAAGATCTTCGGTGCGACGAAGAAGGCCAGGACCCAGTTCCTCAACCGGGGCGGCCTGACGATCCAGACGACGCTCGACCCGAAGATGCAGAAGGCCGCCGACCGGGCCATCAGGAAGCACGTGTACGCGTCGGACAAGGCGGTCGCCTCCGAAGCCCTGGTGGAGCCGGGCACGGGCGCGATCAAGGCGATGGCCGCCAGCCGCACGTACGGCGACAACAAGCGCAAGAACGAGATGTCGTACAACGTGGTCGCCGACGCGGTGCACGGCGGCGGCACCGGCTTCCAGGCGGGCTCGACGTTCAAGGTCTTCACGCTGCTCACCGCGCTCAAGGAGGGCATGAAGATCCACGACGGGGTCTCCACCGGCAGCGGTTACCGCGCGCCCTACTACTCCTCGTTCAAGAACTGCAAGGGCGAGAACATCGGCGACCCCTCCCACACCGTCACCAACGCCGAGGGGGGCGGCGGCGGCTTCAAGTCGCTGGCCACCGGCACCTGGGGCTCGGTGAACACCTTCTTCGTGGCGCTGGAGCAGAAGGTCGGGCTGTGCGACACGGTCAAGACGGCCAAGTCGCTGGGCATCAAGCGCTCCGACGGGTTGCCGCTGACGGAGTTCGAGACGTTCACGCTCGGCACCAACGAGATGGACCCGGTGACCGTGGCCACCGCCTACGCGGCGATCGGCGCCCGGGGCAAATACTGCAAGCCCATGGCCATCAGCAAGATCACTGACCGGTACGGCAAGACGAAGACGTACAAGCCCGAGTGCAAGCAGGTGTTGGATCCCGAGGTCGCGGACGCCGCGTCGTACATCCTGGAGGGGGTCTTCACCAAGGGCACGATGCGCGGCGTCGGCGGCATCGGCCGCCCGGCGGGCGGTAAGACCGGCACCACGGATGACCAGGCCGCCGCCTGGTTCGCCGGGTTCACCCCGGATCTGGCGGGGGCGGTCAGCATCGGTGACACGCGGGGCGCGCAGAAATACAAGCTCAACGGCGTCACCATCGGCGGCCGCTACTACAGCTCGGTGTTCGGCGCGTCGATCCCGGGGCCGATCTGGAAGGACACCATGCTCCTGGCGCTGAAGGGCGTGCCGGAGACCGAATTCCACCCGATGAACACCTCGCGTTTCGGCGGTTGCGGTTCGAGCTGCCAGCCCTCGCGGTCCGACCGGTCGGAGCCGGACTCCGGCGACGAGGCCACCGATCCGGAACTGGACGACGCTGCCGTCGGCCTCGGGGTCAGCCCATAGGGAAGGCCGGAAATGCGTAATCGGGCCGTCGGAAATCCGGCGGCCCGGAAGGCTTCGACGGCCACCGGCGTGCCTGGCTGAGCAATCCGGAGTGCGTCCGTACAGCAGGACGCACTCCTTGCAAAGGCCCTATTAACAGCGGCGAAACATTGGTAACGTGGGAGCGCTCCCAGGATCTTTCCGCGAGGTGCTCCATGACCGAGCAGCCCACACTGGCACAGGTGGCGGCCGCTGCAGGGGTTTCCCCCGCGACCGCATCACGAGTCCTCACCGGCTCGGTGCGGGTCAGCACTTCGACCCGCCGCCAAGTCTACGACGCCGTCTCCCGAATGGGCTACGTACGGCAACGCGCACCACGGGGAACGGCCGCCAAAACCATGGCCGACGGTGTCACAGCGGTGATCTGTGACCACCTTCCCCGGCTCTTCTCGGAGCCCTACTACGCCAGGCTCCTGTCCGCGGCCGGCAGCGTGATCGCCGAACACGGCACCCATCTCATGGTGACCACCGTCACCCCCACGTCGTCCACGCTGCCCGCCCTGTCCGGCGCGGTGCTCATCGTGGGCGCGAGAGAGCGCCACCCACTGGCGATCAAGTTGTCCACCGCGGGCATCCCGGTGCGCAACATCGGCCGCCCGCCTCACGACCTCAAACTCCCCTACGTCGACGTCGACAACATCGACGGCGGCCGCCAGGCGGCGGAGCACTTCCTGCTGACCGGCCGCCGCAACGTCGCCGCCATCGGCGGGCCGCCCTCGTTGCCCGCCGCGCGCGACCGATTAGACGGCCTGGTGCGCACCCTGCGGGCGGCGGGCGCACCAGACGTGCCCGTGGCCTACGGTGACTTCACCGCCGCCTCCGGCACCCACGCCATGCAGTGGTTGTTACGCCACGCCCCGGGCCTCGACGCCGTCTTCGTGGCCTCCGACCTGATGGCGGCGGGCGCGATCCAGGCGCTGCGCAGGGCCGGGCGCAAGGTGCCGACCGACGTTGCGGTGATCGGATTCGACGACGCCCCGGTCGCCAGGCACACCGTCCCCGCGCTGACCACCGTCCGCCAGCCCGTCGAGGAGCTCGCCACGGTCGCCACCCGGCTGCTCCTGACAGGGGCCGCGGGCATCGACCCCGTTCTCCCCACGGAACTGGTCGTCCGTGAGTCGGCTTGAGCCTGGGGATGTGCTGGCCCGCCGGTATCTGCTGCTGGATCCGCTGGCCCGCGGGGGCATGTCGGTCATCTGGCGTGCCTTCGACCAGTCCCTGCACCGGATGGTCGCGGTCAAGGTGCTCACCTCGTCGCTCCATGCCGACCACGGCGAGCGCGTCAGCGTACGCAGCGAGGCGCGCGCAGCGGCCAGGTTCATCCACCCCGACTCCATCGAGATCTACGACTACGGCGAGACCGTCACCACAGGCGGGGGCGTCGCGGCGTTCGTGGTGATGCCGCTGCTCGACGGCACGCCGCTGGCCGAGCGCGTCGAGCAGGGCCCGCTGCCGTGGACCGAGGCCGCCGCGATCGCGCTGCGGCTGGCCAGGGTGCTGATGGCCGGGCACGCCCGCGGCCTGGTCCACAGGGACGTCACGGCCGAGAACGTGCTGCTCACCGCCGACGGCCCGAAGCTGCTCGACTTCGGCATCGCGGCCTGGGCGGGCGACCCCGACGACGAGCGCGGCACCCCGCCCTACGTCGCCCCCGAGCGGCTGCACGGCGCGCCCACGCATCCCGCGGTCGACGTGTACGCGCTGGGCGTGCTGCTGCACACCATGCTCACCGGGCGTACCCCGTACCCGGAGACGACGTGGGAGGAGATCGAGGCGGCCAGGAGGACGGCGCCGCCGCCCCGGGTGCCCGGCGTGCCCTACGCCGTCGCCACGCTGTGCCAGCGCTGCCTGGCGCACCGGCCCGAGGAGCGGCCGGGCGCGGCGGAGATCGTCGCGGCGCTGACCGGCGCGCTGGGCGCGGCCACCGTGGGCCGGCATGTCAGGCGCGCGCTCACGGTCGCGGGCTCCGCGACGGTCGCGCTGTCGATCCTGCTCTGGTTCCAGCAGTCGGAGCTCCACGTTCCGGAGCAGGCCGCGCAGCCGCGGCCGTCCCCCGCGTCTCCACTGGTCGAGAGCTCGCCATCCTCGGCGATCACCGTCGAGCAGGCGGTGGCCGGCTTCAGGACCACGCTCGAGGACAGGACGCCGTGCGGCGCGACGGACGCCGACGTCGTGCTCGACCTCAACCAGGTGCTGAACGGCCTCGTCGCGCCGCACGGCCCCGCGGCGTCGAGCGGGACCGAGCGCCTGCGGGGCAAGCTCTCCGACCGCCTGCGGGAGGGCCGGCTGGCGCCGGCCTGCCTGAGCGAGCTGGAGGCCAGGCTCGACGACATCGAGGCCGCACTCGGCCCGAACTGACGGCGTTGATGAGGGGTACGGCAGCACCAGCCGTACCCCTCCAACGCGCGGCCGCGCCCCTCGCAAAGCACGGCCGCGCGAGCCTGATGGCATGTGCTCCCGTCCTGTCTGCTGAGGAAGTGTACTGGGAGCGCTCCCAGTATGGCAGCCTCCCGACGGCCCCGATGTACGGCAAGCACCCGGGCGGCGGCGACCAGCAGAACCATGACCAAGATCGGCTGAAAGTTTCACGCCGCGTTGTCGGATCGGCCGGGCCCGTGATTCAATGCGCTGGCCGGGCGGGCTGGTCATGGGCAGGCTTTCCTCTGTCGTCAGCGCAAGGAATCCCCCCATGAGATTGTTCAAGTCGGCGGCGCTCACCGCCGTCATGGTTCTGATCACGAGTGTCCTGATGGTGCCCTCACCGGCACAGGCCCACGGCGTGACGATGTTCCCCGGCAGCCGCACGTTCCTGTGCTGGCAGGACGGCCTCCGGGACAACGGCCAGATTCAGCCCTACAACCCCGCCTGCGCCGACGCGGTCGCGCAGAGCGGCACGACCCCTCTGTACAACTGGTTCGCCGTGCTGCGCTCCGACGGCGCGGGCCGGACCACCGGATTCATCCCCGACGGGCAGATCTGCAGCGGAGGCACCGGCGGGCCCTACGACTTCTCGGCCTACAACGCGGTCCGCAACGACTGGCCGCTGACCCACCTGACCGCGGGCGCCAACATCCAGATGCGGCACAGCAACTGGGCCGAGCACCCGGGCGACTTCGACTACTACATCACCAAGAACGGCTGGAACCCCAACGGCCCGCTCAAGTGGTCCGACCTCGAACCGTTCGGCACCGTCACCAACCCGCCCAAGAACGGCGGCCCCGGCGGGCTCGGCTACTACTACTGGAACGCCCAGCTCCCGTCCGGCAAGAGCGGGCGGCACATCATCTTCACCCACTGGATCCGCTCGGACAGCAACGAGAACTTCTACAGCTGCTCCGACGTCGTCTTCGACGGCGGCAACGGCGAAGTGACCGGAGTCGGCCCCGGCGGCGGCACGCCCGACCCCGACCCCACGGTCACGCCGACCGACCCGCCGCCCGGCGACAGCGGCTGCACCGCGACGTGGAAGGCCACCGACAACGGCTGGGCCGGCCACTTCCAGGGTGAGGTGACCGTGCGCAACACGGGCGACAGCGCAATGAACGGCTGGACGGTCTCCTGGACCTACAGCGGCGGGCAGGGCTTCGACGGCACACCGTGGAACGGCGTCCTGTCCGGGCAACCGCCCAACGTCACCGTCAAGAACGCCACCTACAACGGCCAGCTCGCACCGGACGCGACCACCTCGTTCGGCTTCAACGCGACCGGCTCCATCCCCAACCCCGCACCCACCCTGACCTGCACCAGCCCGTGATCAGAACGCGTCGCGGGCTTGTCGCGGCAAGCGTCACCCTGGCCGGCCTGACCCTGGCCGGGGTGATGTTCTTCGCGGGCAGGCAGCCCTCCGCCCAGCTGAACGAAGAGCTCGCCGCCCAGGTGACCCTGATCCTGGAACGGTCGTCGACCGGCGAGCACCACGCACACGGCCACACCTTCGAGTCGGACGTCGTGTGCGCCGTGGAGCCGTTCGGGACCGAACCGGCCGGCGCGTCCTCCCTCGTCGAGGTGAAGTGGGTCTACGCCCGTCACCTCTGCGCCATCACCGGCGAGAGTAGCGAATGGCCGGTCTCCGTGCGCGCCTCGGGGCCCATCGCCGTACGCCTCGGCATCCCGCCCGTCGTCAAGGTGCCGGAGGCGGGCGCGGGTTACCCGGAGCGGGTCAGGCGACTCATCCCCCCGCGCTACCACGAGCAGGCGTTCGCGGACTTCTCCGACGACGCCGCCATCGAGGCGGCCAAGCAGCGCTTCGCCCAGGCCACCTCAGCCAAGTGACAGGGCCAAGTGACAGGGCCAAGTGACAGGGCCAAGTGACAGGGCCAAGTGACAGGGCCAAGTGACAGGGCCAAGTGACAGGGCCAAGTGACAGGTGACAGGTGACGGACACGAACGGACGCGGCGCCGACTGGAGGTATCGGGCCGCGTCCGTCCCATCCGGGCGGGATGTGTCACAAGGCAGGAGTGTTGCTTCGCCTCACCTCCTCATACGCAGCCGAGGGCCGACGGGTTCGACCCGGGGTCAGATGGCGGTGCAGGTGATCGGATCGGGTGTGGCGGGCGTGCCGTTCGCGATGAAGCCGAACGTGGTGGTGGCGCCGGGAGCGAGCGAGCCGTTCCACGCCTCGTTCTCGACGGTGACGGCGGAGCCGGAGACTGTGTGCCTGCCGCCCCAGAGCTGCGTGATCGAGCTCTGCGACGTCCAGGCGACCCTCCAGCCGTCGATCGCCTCCGTGCCGCCGTTGCGCACCGTCACCTCGGCCTGGTAAGCGCCGCCCCACGCGTTCGTCACCTCGAACTCCGCCACGCACCCGTCGGCGGGCGCGGGCGTGTCGGAGGTGGTGAACGTCGTGGCGTCCGACGGCGGCGAGGTGTTGCCCGCCGCGTCCCTGGCCACCACGTGGGCGGTGTACGCGGTGGAAGGGGTGAGCCCGGTCAGGTCGTAGGACGTGGTCGTGGCCGTGCCTACCTTGGTGGACCCCAGGTAGACGTCATAGCCGGCCACTCCCACGTTGTCCGTGGAGGACGTCCAGCCGAGCCTGGCGCTCGAACCCGTGATCGCGGAGACCGCGGGCGTGCCGGGCTTGCTGGGCGCAGTGTCGTCCTCCACGTCCGGACCCGGGGGCTCACCCCAGATCTTGGAGTCGCCGCTGTAGAGGGCGATGCGTTCTGTTCTCTCCGGCGTGGCGCCGGGCGTGGTGGGGATGCCCTGGTACGACCAGTCGTTGGCCGGGTCCCACGTGCCCGCGCTGGAGATCCTGAACTGCACCTCCCTGCGGTGCTGCGACTGTCCTGCCGGGGCGATGTCCTCGCCCGAGCAGTCGATGCGCACGTAGTACGTGGTGCCGCCCGTGGGGTGAAGTGTGGGCGCCGCGCACTGCGTGTAGGCCGACGACACGCTGATCTGCGAGGCCGTCGTCGAGCCGTCGAGGGTGAAGTAGTAGCGGAACGAGCCGTCGGACAGCACCCTGGCGGGCCAGGCCGACCGGTTGCGGACGATGGCCTTGATCTCCGTGAAGGTCGAGCCCGACGCGTTCACGCCGGCCTCGACGAGGATCTCGGGCCCGTCCGGGGTCTCCTCCTGCGGGAAGTTCGCCGCGGGAGCGCCCCCGTACTCCTGGTAGAGCCGGGCCAGCGCGCTGGTGAAGCCGGCGTTGTAGTCGGTGGCGACCTCGTTCATGACGTAGTCGTCGCGCTCGTCGGTGTAGGCGTCGTTCGGGTCGGGCGGGCCGCCGACGAGCGCCCCGTACAGCGTGTGGCGGGTCTGCTCGGGGTTGGTGATCTGGTCGGTCCACGAGCCGTGCGCCGTGCGGTGGTGCGGGTTCCGCGGGGGGTTGTTCCCGAAGCCGATCACGTACGACGAGTCGCGCGGGTTGTCGCCGAGCGCGTAGTCGATCTGGCTGACCGCGAAGTCGTGGTAGCGGGCCTTGCGGGTCGCGTCGGTGATCGAGTCGCTGTGCACGAGCGCCGCGAACGCCGTGTTGGCCGCGTACCTCAGCGAGCCCCACCGGTCGAGCACGGCCTGCCCGCCGGGCGAGTAGGCCACCTTCGACCCGTTGACGCCGACCGTCCACCAGTCGAGCCAGCGGTTGGCGTCGTCGAGGTAGCGCTGCTTGCCGGTGAGCTTGTGCAGCAGCACGTACGCGCCGTAGGACTTGTCGTCCCAGGCGATCGTCCACTTGTACGACTTGGTGCTGGTCTGCGGCTCGTTGCCGAGGTTGTCGTAGCCGGCTTCGGCCTTGGCCAGGTAGGAGGCGTCGTCCGTGGCCCGGTAGAGCCAGATCGCGCCCCACACCAGCTCGTCGTTGTAGCCGCTCCAGGAGTTGTAGTAGCTGGAGGCGTCGGTGATGCACTCGGTGTACTTCTTCCTGACCGTGTCGGCGAAGGAGTACAGCTGCCGGGCGTGCGTCACCAGCGTGTCGGCATACGCCGGATTTGTCGGGCGGAAGACGATCGAGGAGGCCGCCATCGCCGCCGCCGTCTCCCCCGCCAGGTCCGACCCGCCGCACGAGGCATCGATCTTGTACGCCGGCCGCTCCATCCCCATCGCCTCGGCCGGACCCCACCACGCGTGGTCCGTGCCGCCGTTGCCGACCTGCCCGTAGAGCACGTTCGGCGACGGATGGGCCTTGATGAAGTAGTCGTTGACGAACTTGAGGTTGTTCAGCAGGTGGGTGAGCTGGCCGGAGTCCGCGTAGGCGTCGCGGTACTCGACCGCGCCCCAGGCCAGCATGGTGGCGGAGAACGCCATCGGGAAGCCGAACTTGACGTGGTCGCCCGCGTCGTACCAGCCGCCCGTGAGATCCGTCCCCACGTCGTCGCCGTCGTTCACGGCCGAGTCGCCGCGCCAGGAGACGCGGTTCCAGTCGGGCAGCTCGCCCGACTGCTGGGCCTCGTAGAACCACAGCGACTTCTGCAGCGCCTCGCCGTAGGCGAAGGCGGGCTCGGCGGCGCGGGCCGCCGGCCCTGCCCCTGTCACCAGGGGCAGGACCAGCGACACCGCCGCTATCAGAGTCGTCCTCCTCACGGGAAGAGCCGCCCGTACTCGGCGAGCGCGACGGCGACGTCCACCTGCGCCCAGAACCGGTGGTAGTTGAAGACCGGCGCCTCGCCGCCGTTCAGGAAGGCCTCGACCTTCGGCCAGTCGGGGTCGTCCTCGTAGAAGGACCTGATCGACAGGAACGTGGAGTCCTCGTTGATCGGGTCGCCGTTGGGCATCTCGCCGCTCCAGCCCGGCGGCACGTACACCGGGTCGGTGACGCGGCGGTAGTCGGCCTTGGTCTCCGGCACCGACACGCCCGCCTCGTCGCGGTTCGCCCAGACGCCGTCGAGCAGCGCCTTGGCCGTGTCACGCGCCTCGGCGTGGTTCGCCCTGGCCGCGTAGTACATCAGCACCTTGGCGTACGATCCCGCGACGCCCACGTCCTGCGTGTGGTCCAGGACGGTCACGTGCAGGTCCGGGTTGGCCGGCGGCATGCCGGACGTGGCGGAGAAGTCACCCGCGGGCGCGCCGCTCCACCGCAGCGTCGACGGGATCTCGTAGCTGCCGTCGGCGTTGACCGTGGTGTTGTCGAGCGCCCACTCCACCCACTTGTCGAGCAGCGCCTTGGCGTCGGCGTTGCCGGTGACGTTGTAGAGCTCGGCCACCCGCTCCATCGTCCACGCCTGGAAGCCGAACCACTGGTTCGACGGCGGGTCGTGGTAGACCGGCTGCCAGTCGTAGGTCATGCCGTGGAACTTCGGCAGGTCGCTCGGCGGGGTGCCGTAGTGGCCCTCCCAGCTGTTGGTCGCGCCGCCGGCGATGGCGCCCTCGTCCGACTGCAGCCAGGTGTAGAACTGCAGCTGACGGGTCAGGCTGGTGCTCCAGTCGGAGGAGCCGGTCGCGCTCTTCGGCTTGAGCTCGGCCACGTTGGCCAGCGCCCAGGCCGCGAACGGGTTCTGGTAGCCGGCGTGGTTGTGGCTGGAGCCGATGCGCCAGGCCCATCCCGCGTTGGAGTCGGTCGCGCCGCCCCAGGCGTAATACCAGTTCAGCAGGTACGCGGCGGAGTTCTTGCCGGAGCCCGCCGGGCACGAGGGGCTGGTGCAGCCGGGCTGCTTGAAGTACTTGTCGTACATCGCGTAGCGCAGGTAGTCGCCCATCTTGGCGGCCTTGGCCACCGTCGCGGAGATCTCCGACTCCTTGTCCTGCTCCTTGGCCCAGGTCAGCGCCCAGTACGCGGCCTGCACGGCCCGCGCGTCGGCGTCGGGGGCGTTGGTGTACTTCCACTGCTTGGCGTAGGCGCTGTCCTCGATGAACAGGTCCAGGTAGCCGTTCGGGCCACCGTGCTCGAACGTGTCGCAGGACGGCTGCGGGATCGTCTCGAAGACCGACTCCTCCGGGCCGCGCTGGTAGGTGTTGATGTAGGCGGGCCTGGACGTGCCGTCGCCGCAGCGGCCGAAGCCGTAGGTGTTGTCGACGTCGAGCAGCCAGTGCATGCCGTAGATGTCGCGGGTGCCGTACGCGCTCTGCAGCTCATTGGCCAGCGGGTCGGTGCCCACGGTGACGCCGGTGTCCATCTCGGTCGGGTAGTTGCTGATCTCCAGGTGCTCGGCCGCGTACGTGGCCGGCTTGGACGGGTCGTAGAAGGAGTTCGTCGGCTGGTCCTCCGTGGACGGGATGATGTACGTCTCCAGCGAGGTCCACGCGTCGTTGAACTTCGACCAGTCGCCGGTGACCTGCCCGTAGACCGCCTCCAGCCACAGGTAGTAGCTGTAGGCCTCGGACGTGGTCTCGTGCCCGTGGTCCGGCGCCTCGACCATGAACGTCTCGATCGAGTGGTACGGCACCCCTTCGGGAGAGAAGTAGCCGTTGTCCGGGTCGTGGAGCTCGTTGTAGAGCTCGACGAAGCGCTGGACGTACTCGTTGCCGCCGCCGACGTCGTCGTCCGCCTCGTTGGCGGTGACGTCGACGGGGTCGTAGCCGGTGGCGCTGACCCGGAAGACGGCCGAGCCGCTCGTCGTGTCGGAGTCGTCGGCCGCGGCCAGCGTGACGTTCTGCTCGGTGTTCCAGTTGGACGGCGTGAACGTCCTGGTGGCGCCGCTGGAGACGGTGAGGTCGGCGTCACCGCTCGCGCGGGCGACGGAGACGCTCACGTTGGACGAGGGCGCCTGCGACAGTTTCACGCCGAAGCTCGCGGTGCCGCTCTCGGGCACGGACAGGCTGGTGGGGCTGACGACGAGCGCGGGGCCGGTGTTCTGCGAGACGGTGATCCCGACGGGCGCCGAGGTCGTGGTCGCGCCGCCGTTGTCGGTGGCGCGGGCGGTGATGGAATAGCTGCCGGCCGCCACGCCGGTCCAGTTGTAGGCGTACGGCGCCGAGGTGTCGGAGCCGAGCAGGGTGGAGCCCTGGTAGAAGTCGACCTTCGAGATCGTGCCGTCGGAGTCGGCCGCGTTCGCCGCGATGGCCACGCTCGCCGGGGCGGTGTAGGTCTGGCCGGCCGAGGGGGAGGTCAGCGACACGGTGGGCGCCTCGTTGGAGCCCTCGCCGCCGCAGGTGGTGCCGTTGACGGTGAACGACGTCGGGTCGGGGTTGCTGCCGGACCAGGTGCCGTTGAAGCCGACGGAGACGGAAGCGCCTGCGGCCAGGTTGCCGTTCCACGGCATGTTGGTGCCGGTGACGCGGGTGCCCGACTGGCTCCAGTTAGCACCCCACCCGCTGGGGGTGTACTTCTGGCCCGTGGTCGGATAGTCGAACGCCAGCGTCCACGAGCTGAGCGCGTCGCCGGTGTTCTTCAGCGTGATGTTCGCGGTGAAACCGCCCTGGCCTGGGCTGCTCGTCCATTGGTTGGCCGTATAGGTGACGTCACAGGCCACGGCCGCCTGGGCGGGTGCGGCGGCCACGGCCGCGGTCGCGCTCGCCACGAGGACGAGGGTCGTGGCCACGGCCAGTCGCCTCGATAAGCGCGTCAGGATGAGAGGAGGTCTGTACTTCACGGGGTCTCCATGGGAGTAGGGGGTGTGGGAGCGCTCCCACGATGGATTGTGGATGCACCCCGGCGTATGTCAACGGAACGGCTTCCGGGTAACCCCCGTGTTTCCTCTCACCAGGCTGCCCGGGATGAAAGTTTCATCCTCGTTCCATGGTATTCGGCGAGCATGCGGGGCGGCAATGAGGCCGGCGGAAGCGGCCCTCTGTACACGGCTGCGAGTCCGGCTCACCATGGGAGCGCTCCCAGCCATCTAGCACTGGAGATGATCGCTCGTGAGACTCCAACGCGGCCTCCGCAAATGGGCCGTGACCATGACCGCCGTGAGCGTCGCGGCCTTAGGACTCGTCGTCGGCCAGAGCACGGCCGCGAGCGCCGCGGTCGCCTGCGACGTGACCTACTCTGCCAATTCGTGGACGAGCAGCCCAGGTCAGGGCGGTTTCACCGCGAACATCACGCTGAAGAACACCGGCGACGCGCTCAGCTCGTGGACGCTGGCGTTCGACTATCCGACCACGGGCCAGAAGTACACCCCCAGCGGGTGGGGCGCCCAATGGAGCCAGTCGGGCACCCGCGTCACCGGCACCAACATGTCCTACAACGGCAACCTGGCCGCCGGCGCGTCCGTCTCCGTCGGCTTCAACGGCACCTGGTCCGGCAGCAACCCCGACCCGACGTCGTTCACCGTCAACGGCACCACCTGCGGCGACACGACCCCGGCCAATCCGTCGGTGGTCACCTCGTCCAGCGCGGTCGCCGTGAACGAGGGCGACACGGCCACGTTCACGGCCCGGCTCTCCGCGGCCCCCAGCTCCAACGTGACCGTCACCACCACCCGCACCAACGGTGACGCCGACCTGAGCGTGAGTTCGGGCGGCTCGCTGACCTTCACCCCGTCCAACTGGAACACGCCGCAGACCGTGACCCTGGCCGCGGCCCAGGACAGCGACACCACGGCGGGCACGGCGTCCTTCAGCGTCACCGGCACCGGCGTCACCGGCGCCACGGTCACCGCGACCGAGGTCGACGACGACGCCACCACGGAGCAGTCGATCATCGTCTCGCCGACGTCGGTGACCGTACCCGAGGGCTCCACCGGCACGTACACGGTGCGCCTGGCCGAGCAGCCCTCGTCGAGCGTGACCGTCACCTCGACGGCGGGCAGCGGCGACGCTGACCTGACCGTCGGCTCCGGCGGCTCGCTGACCTTCACCACCTCCAACTGGAACACCCCGCAGACCGTGACCCTGGCCGCGGCCCAGGACTCCGACACCGCCAACGGCACCCGTACCTTCACCGTCGCCTCCGCCGGCCTGACCTCGAGGACGGTCACCGCCACCGAGGCCGACAACGACGGCGGCACCAACCCCGGCCCGCACGTCGAGAACCCGTACGCCGGCGCCACCGGCTACGTGAACCCCAACTGGTCGGCCAAGGCCGCGGCCGAGCCCGGCGGATCCGCGGTGGCCGACGTCTCGACCGCCGTGTGGATGGACAGGATCGCCGCCATCGGCGGCTCCGCCGACGCCATGAGCCTGCGCGAGCACCTCGACGAGGCCGTCAGCCAGGACGCCGCCAACGGCTCCGCGCCGCTCACCATCCAGGTCGTCATCTACAACCTGCCCAACCGCGACTGCTCGGCGCTGGCCTCCAACGGCGAGCTGCGCATCTCGGAGGACGGGTTCAACCGCTACAAGAACGAGTACATCAACCCGATCGCCGACATCCTCGACGACCCGCAGTACGCCGATCTGCGCATCGTCACGATCATCGAGCCCGACTCGCTGCCGAACCTGATCACCAACACCGACCAGTTCGCCGACTGCCGCGAGGCGGACGGCCCCGGCGGCTACCGTGACGGCGTCCGCTACGCGCTCGACCAGCTGCACGCCATCTCCAACGTCTACACCTACGTCGACGCCGCCCACCACGCCTGGCTGGGCTGGGACTCGAACTTCCAGCCCGCGGTCGACCTGTTCTACGAGACCGTCGCGGGCGCCGAGGCCGGCGTGGACAGCGTGGACGGCTTCATCGTCAACACCGCCAACTACTCGATCACCACGGAACCCCACTTCACCATCAACACGAACGTGAACGGCACCTCCGTGCGCCAGTCGGACTGGGTGGACTGGAACTACTACATCGACGAGCTCACCTTCGCCCGTGCCCTGCGCGACGCGCTGATCGCCAAGGGCTTCAGGAGCGGGCTCGGCATGCTGATCGACACCTCGCGCAACGGCTGGGGCGGCTCCGACCGCCCGGCCGGCCCGAGTTCCTCGACCAACGTCAACCAGTTCGTCGAAGAGTCGCGGGCCGACCGGCGCATCCACGCCGGCAACTGGTGCAACCAGAGCGGCGCCGGCATGGGCGAGCGGCCGACCGCCAGCCCGGCGAGCGGCCTGGACGCCTACGTCTGGGTCAAGCCTCCTGGCGAGTCCGACGGCTCCAGCGAGGAGATCGACAACGACGAGGGCAAGAGGTTCGACCGGATGTGCGACCCGACCTACACCGGCAACGACCTCAACGGCAACAACATGTCGGGCGCGCTGGCGGACGCCCCGATCTCGGGTCGGTGGTTCTCGGCGCAGTTCCGCGAGCTGCTGGCCAACGCCTACCCGCCGATCAACTGATGCCTGGCAGGCCGGTGGGACCCGCCTGACCCGGATCCCTCCGCCCGCCTGACGGGGGCCCGGGCGCACGCGAGTGCGCCCGGGCCCCTTGATCGTCACCCGCTCAGGTCACGCCCCGTGCCCTGCGCCACTCGGACACGATCTCGTCGACGTCGTAGGGCATCAGGTTGAGCGGCGGGCCCGACAGCCCTGTCCTGATCGCCTCGCGGATGCGGCCGTTGACGTCCTCGATGATGTTCCTGACCTCGGCCTCGGAGCGCGCGCCTCGCGCCTCGGCCAGCGCCTGCTCGGCGTCCTTGCGCAGTGCCAGCGTGGGCGGCAGGGGCATCGACAGGCCCTCGCTCTCCACCTTCTGCTTGATCCACCACATGTCGCCGGGATCCCGGTCGAGGCCGGGCAGCGGCTTGCCCTTGCCGGGCAGGTCGTCGAACTCGCCGCGCGCCTCCGCCTCACGGATCTGCCGGTCGATCCAGCTCTCGTAAGGCATCCCCGGTGGCTTGCGCTCGGTCACGTGCGAGTCTCCTCACGTCAGGTTGTGGGCGGGGGCGATCGGGCCGCGCCAGCCGAGCACGGCCTCGGTCATGCGTACGGACGCGACCGTCGCGGCCACGTCGTGCACGCGCAGGATGCGGGCGCCCTTGACGATCGCGACGACGTTGGCCGCGATCGTGCCCTCGGTGCGCTCGCCCTGCGGGCGGTCGAGGGTCTCGCCGATGAAGTCCTTGTTGGACAGCGCCACCAGCGTGGGATAGCCCATCGAGGTGATCTCGCCGAGCCTGCGCGTGAGCTCCAGCGAGTGGTAGGTGTTCTTGTTCAGGTCGTGACCGGGATCGATGATGATCCGGTCGGCCGGGATGCCCGCCTTCAGCGCGAACTCGACCCGCTCGCGCAGGAAGTCGGCCACCTCCGTGACGACGTCGGCGTAGCTGGGCCGGGCGATCCGCCGGCCGGGCCCGCCGAGGCTGTGGGTGACCACCACGCTGGCGCCGGTCGCCGCCGCGGTCTCCGCGATGCCCGGCTCGCGCAGGCCGTTGGTGTCGTTGATGACGTCGGCGCCGGCCCTGATGGCCGCCCGCGCCACCTGCGCCCTGTGCGTGTCGACGGAGATCACGGCGTCGGTGACGGCCCTGACCTGGGCGATCACGGGAACGACCCGC
This sequence comes from Nonomuraea sp. B1E8, assembly GCF_039871515.1. Lineage (NCBI taxonomy): Bacteria > Bacillati > Actinomycetota > Actinomycetes > Streptosporangiales > Streptosporangiaceae > Nonomuraea > Nonomuraea sp. B1E8. Next base: position 524,785 of record NZ_JBDPLS010000005.1, read on the forward strand.
TCGATCTCCTCCTCGGCCGGGATCTGCTCCTGGTCGGCGCTGAAGGCGAACCCGCCGACGTCGACCCAGTCGGCCCCGTCCGCGACGGCCTTGCGCGCCGCCGCGACGGCGCTGTCCAGCGCGTAGGTGCGGCCCCGGTCGTGAAAGGAGTTGGGTGTCCTGTTGACGATGGCCATGATGGCGACCTGGCGCTCGAAGTCGAACTCCCGCCGCCCGATGCGCCGGACCGGGGAGATGATCCCGAGCTTGGGTGTGTCGGCGCTCACGTGGTGGTCCCTTTCCGTCCCCCCGAGCCTACCCGGCCCTCCGCCAGGTCAGACGGCTCGGGATCACCACGTGGTCAGGCGCGGAAGCGTCCGGACCGCGACCGATCGGAGACCGCGATCCTGAACCGCTCCCTGGCTTCGCGAACCTGCGGCCTTAACCGCATGGTGAGCCGGACGGTGGTGCCGCACGGGCCGGTACGGAAGTCGACCTCGTCGCACAGCTCGCGGATCAGGAAGATCCCCCTGCCCGTCGCGGCGAAGTCCGCCGGCAGGCGGTGGCCGTCGACGTAGCGGCCGGGGATGCCCGTACCCCCGTCGGTGGTCTCCGCGAGGATGAACCCGTCGGCCGTCCACAGCCTGAGGTGCCCGTGCCCGCCCGCGTGCTCGACGGCGTTGACCACGCTCTCATGCACGGCCAGCACGAAGTCCGCCAGCCGCGAGCCGCTCAGCCCCGAGCGCTCCGCGCAGCGGGCCACGGACCGGCGCAACTCGGGCACGTCGTCGCGCGTGAAGGGCTGGGTCAACAGGGTGCGCATGGCAGGCCTCCCGCCTCGCCTGGTCGCCGACGCGCATGGTGATGGGGGGCACGACGTTTCGCTGACGGTCTGTTCTGATGTGGTCCGTACGGGTCATCGTTTCAGCTGCGTCCTCCTACGCCTGTGGCGAGCTCGCGCATCCGGCGAGCCGGCCCGCGATCGGGAGCGAGCGGTCCGGTGTCCATGCCGGCGCCCTCACGCAGCCCGCGGAACAACTCCCGCATGGCCTCCTGCGACGAGTACTCCGGCGTCCAGCCCAGCACTTCCCTGGCGCGCCGCACGTTCATGACCGGGATGCGGAGGGCGAGCTCCAGCAGCCCCGGCGCCGCGGGCACGAGCCGCAGCCGCCAGCCGGCCGCGACGACCGCCCTGGCCACCTGCGGCGCCACCCGCACGGTGCGGGTGCCGAGCATCTCGGCGAGGTCGTGCGGGTCGAGCACAGGCTCGGCGGCGAGGTTGAACGGGCCGCGCACCTCCTTGGTGACGGCCAGCCGGTACGCCTCCGCCGCGTCCCGCGCGTGCAGCACCTGCAGCCGCAGCCCGGGGATGTCCGGCACGAACGGGATCAGCCCCGGCCTGATCAGCCGCCGGGGCACGAACGGCCCGCCGAACAACCTGCGCTGCTCGGTCGCGGCGGCCCGCTGGAAGATGAAGCCGGGCCGCATCCGCACCACGCGGATGCCGGGATGGTCGTGCTCGAAGACGTCGAGCACCCGCTCGACGTAGGCCTTCTCCCGCCCGTACGCCGCGCCCGGCCAGCCGTGCGTGGGCCAGCTCTCGTCCACCGGCCGGTCCTTGGGCCCCGGTGAGTACGCCCCCACGGAGGAGGCGTGGACCAGCGCGGGCACCCCGGCCTCCGCCACCGCCCTGAACACCCGCATGCTGCCCAGCACGTTGGCCCGCCAGGTCGTCGCCGGATCCCTGGTCGGCTGGAACAACCACGCGAGGTGCACCACCGCGTCGGCGCCGTCGAAGATCCGCACCAGGTCGTCGCTCGCCACGTCGGCCTGCCGCCAGTCGGTGCGGTCGATCCGCCATCCGGGCAGCCGGCGGGCGACCCCGACGATCGAGGTCACGCCGCTGTCCGCGACGAGCGCGCGGACCACGCTGGTGCCGACGTTTCCTGTGGCTCCCACCACCACGACTCTCATGCGACCTCGCTGCCCCACGCCGGGAGCGCGAAACCCGCCTGACCCGCGTGCCGGAGGGCCGGCCTCGCCGGGCGGGCCGGTCACCTGGGGCCCCGGCGGAGTGGGCTGCGCGTCGGCGACCGGTAGAGACATGGTCGATCGCAACGCCAGTACCAAAAGACACTTTACACTCTCTGTATGGGGTGACTAACTATTGGTAGCGACTCGGTCGGAGCGATAAGGAGCCGTTCGCATGCCGGTGAGCTTCACCCAGCACCACCTCGCTGCACGCATTGATCGCAGGTTGGCAGCCTTCCTTGACGACTGGCGGGCTCCCGTCTCCGATCCGGGGGTGGAGGCGGCCTACGGGCTGCTGACCGACTTCATCCTGAGCGGCGGCAAGCGCATCAGGCCGCAGCTGTGCTACTGGGGCTGGCGCGGTGCGGGCGGCGACGACTGCGACGAGATCATCAGCGCCGGCGCGGCCCTGGAGTTGTGCCACGCGGGCCTGCTCATCCACGACGACATCATGGACGGCAGCCAGTTGCGCCGGGGCCGGGCGACCGTGCACAGAAACCTGGCGGAGCTGCACAGGGGTCCTGGCGCGGAGGCGTTCGGGCAGGCGGGCGGCATCCTGCTGGGCACGCTCAGCCTGGCGTGGTCCGACGCGCTGCTGTCGTCGTGCGGGGCCGAGCCGCCGCGGTTGCGCGCCGCGCACCACCTGTTCGACGCCATGCGCACCGAGGTGATCAGCGGCCAGTATCTCGACATCCTCGGCCAGCTCCGCTCGGGGGCGAGCGTGGACGAGGCACTCACCATGATCCGCTACAAGACCGCCAAATACACCGTCGAGCGGCCGTTGCAGATCGGCGGCGCCCTGGCCGGCGCCTCGCTGGAACTGCTCGACTCCTACTCCGCCTTCGGGCTGCCGCTGGGCGAGGCGTTCCAGCTGCGCGACGACATGCTGGGCACGTTCGGTACGTCGTCGGAGACGGGCAAGTCGGCGCTCGACGACCTGCGCGAGGGCAAGCACACGGTGATGTACGCGCACGCCGTGCAGCACGCCTCACCGGCGCAGCTCGCCCATCTCAGACGCTGGCACGGCGACCCGGAGCTGTCCGAGGAGCGCGCGGCGGAGCTACGCCAGATCCTGGCCGACACGGGGGCGCCGGCCAGGGTCGAGTCGATGATCGAGGAGCGCGTGGGCCTGGCCATGGCGGCGCTGACGGCGGCGCAGATCAAGCCGGAGGCGGCGCAGGCGCTGACCGTCCTGGCGGATCAGCTCGCACACCGTACCAAGTGACGATTTGAAGGGGCATCCCGATGGGACGGGTACTTCTTGCTGCCCCGCGCGGCTTCTGCGCGGGCGTCGAACGCGCGATCAGCACCGTCGAAGAGGCGCTTGATCGCTTCGGACCACCCGTTTACGTGCGCAAGCAGATCGTGCACAACACGTCCGTGATCCGCGACCTGACCGGGCGCGGCGCGGTCTTCGTCGACGAGCTCGACGAGGTCCCCGACGGCGCGCTCGTCGTCTTCTCCGCCCACGGCGTCGCGCCCGCGGTCAAGCAGGAGGCGCGGCTGCGCGGGCTCGCGACGATCGACGCGACGTGCCCCCTGGTCACGAAGGTGCACAAGGAGGCCGTGCGCATGGCCGAGGCGGGCTACGAGATCGTGCTCATCGGCCACGCCGAGCACGAGGAGGTCGAGGGCACGGTCGGCGAGGCGCCCGGCCGCATCCACGTCGTCGACCCGGCCCGCACCGGCGACGTGACCGCCGACGGCTCGGCGCCGGTGGGCTGGCTGTCGCAGACCACGCTGGCCGTCGACGAGACCATGCGCGCCGTCGAAGAGCTGCGCGAGCGTTTCCCCGGCCTGGCCGACCCGCCCAGCGACGACATCTGCTACGCCAGCCAGAACCGCCAGGAGGCCGTCACCAGCATCGCCTCCAGATGCGACCTGGTCATCGTCGTCGGCTCGGCCAACTCCTCCAACTCCCGCCGGCTGGTGGAGGTCGCCGTCAACGCGGGCGCCGGCGCGGCCCACCTGGTCGACCGGGCCTGCGACGCCGACGAGCGGTGGCTGGCGGGCGTGCGGACCGTCGGGGTCAGCTCCGGCGCGTCCGTGCCGGAGGGGCTGGTCGAGGAGTTACTCGGCTGGCTCGCCGCCCGCGGATACGCCGACGTCGAGCAGGTGACCTTGACGGAGGAGACCCTCACGTTCTCGCTTCCGCCCGAGCTCAGATCCGCCCGCGAACCCTAACGAGATTGGTGGTGCAAAGATGACAGAAACGACCCAGTCCCACGCCCCGGAGGACGGCGCCGGGCAGCTCAGCCTCAGCACCGACGCCGCACGGCAGCTCTCCACCACGACCAAGACGCCTCCGCAGATGCAGGAGATCACCTCGCGGTGGCTGCTGCGGCTGCTGCCATGGGTGCAGTGCTCCGGGGGCGTGTTCCGGGTCAACCGGCGGCTGACCTACACCCTCGGAGACGGCCGCATCACGTTCAGCACGACCGGATCCAACGTCCGGGTCATCCCGGCCGAGCTCACCGAACTGCCCGTGCTACGCGGTTTCGACGACATGGAGGTGCTCCAAGCGCTGGCCGATCGCTTCGCGCAACAGGAGGTCGAGGCCGGCGAGAAGATCGTGACCGAGGGCGCCCAGATCGACCGGCTCGTGCTGATCGCCCACGGCCGGGTGGGCAAGGTCAGCCGCGGCGCCTACGGCGACGAGCAGAACCTCGGCGTCCTGGCCGACGGCGACCACCTCGGCGAGCAGGCACTGACGGGCGGCGGCGAGTTCGCGTTCACCGCCAGGGCCAAGACCGCCACCACCGTGCTCACGCTTTCCCTTCAGGACTTCGAGCAGGTCCTCGAACGCTCGCCCGAGCTGCGCGCCCACGTGGAGAGCCGGCGCTCCAGCGTCGAGCGCGCCCAGAACGACTACGGCGAGGCCGCGATCGACATGTCGGCCGGCCACACCGGCGAGGCCGTGCTGCCCGGCACCTTCGTCGACTACGAGCAGAGCCCGCGCGAATACGAGCTGAGCGTGGCGCAGACGGTCCTGCGCGTGCACAGCCGGGTCTCCGACCTGTACAACCAGCCGATGAGCCAGCTCGACCAGCAGCTCCGCCTGACGATCGAGGCGCTGCGCGAGCGCCAGGAGCACGAACTGGTCAACAACCGCGACTTCGGCCTGCTCCACAACGCCGACTTCGGCCAGCGCATCCGCTCCCGCTCAGGCCCGCCCACCCCCGACGACCTCGACGACCTGCTGGCCGTCGTGTGGAAGGAGCCCGCGTTCTTCCTGGCCCACCCGCAGGCCATCGCCGCCTTCGGCAGGGAGTGCAGCAAGCGCGGCGTCTACCCGCAGGCGAGCGAGGTCAACGGGCACCGGGTGCCGGCCTGGCGAGGCGTGCCGATCTTCCCGTGCAACAAGATCCCCGTCACCGGCGCCCGCACCACGTCGATCATGCTCATGCGCACCGGCCAGGAGAACCAGGGCGTCGTCGGCCTGCACCAGACCGGCATCCCCGACGAATACCAGCCCAGCCTGTCGGTGCGCTTCATGAACATCAACGAGAAGGCCGTCATCTCCTACCTGGTCAGCGTCTACTACTCGGCCGCCGTGCTGGTGCCGGACGCGCTCGGGCTCCTGGAGGACGTCGAGCTCGGCAGGAACGGCTGACCCGCTCCGGGTCCCAGTGATTGGTGGTGATCGTGTTGACGGAGACCGACCAGCGGCTGAGCCTCGACACGGCGGCGGCCCGCACGCTCGCGACGACGACCAAGACGCCTCCGCAGACGCGGGAGACCTCTCCGCGCTGGCTGCTGCGGGTGCTCCCGTGGGTGGACGTCGCGGCCGGCGTCTATCGGGTGAACCGGCGGCTGACGTACGCGGTCGGGGGCGGCCGGGTCGGCTTCGTCACCACGGGCACCCGCTTCCGCGTCGTCCCGCCGAGCCTGGCAGAGCTGCCGCTCCTGCGCGGGCTCGCGGACGACCCCGCGCTCGACGAGCTCGCGGGCCGCTTCGAGCAGCGGGAATACGCGCAGGGCGAGACGATCGTACGCGCCGGGCGACCGGCCGACGAGCTGCTGCTGATCGCGTACGGAAAGGCGGCGAAGGTCGGCACGGGCCCGTACGGCGACCCGGTCGCGCTCGGCACACTGGCGGGCGGCGAGCACGCCGGGAGCGAAGGCGGGCCGTGGGGGTTCACGCTGGAGGCGGCGACGGCGTGCACGGTGCTCGCCCTGCCCTGGACCGAGCTGCGCGCGCTGGCCGACCGGTCGCCGGCGGTGAGCGCGCAACTCGCCCGCCACCGGATCAGCCAGGCCAGACCGCAGAACAGGCAGGGCGAGGCCGAGATCGCCGTCGCCGCCGGCCACCGGGGCGAGCCCGCGCTGCCCGGCACGTTCGCCGACTACGACCCTGGCCCGCGCGAATACGAGCTCAGCGTGTCGCAGACCGTGCTGCGCGTGCACACCCGGGTCGCCGACCTGTTCAACCAGCCGATGGACCAGACCGAGGAACAACTGCGGCTGACGGTCGAGTCCGTACGCGAGTCGCAGGAGCACCAGCTGGTCAACAACCGCGACTTCGGCCTGCTGCACAACGCCGACCCGGGCCAGCGCATCCACACCCGCACCGGCCCTCCGGGGCCCGACGACCTGGACGAGCTGCTCTGCCGCAGGAAGAAGTCCCGCTATTTCCTCGCCCACCCGAGGGCCATCGCCGCCTTCCACCGCGAATGCACCGCCGCAGGCCTCTACCCCGGCAGCACCGAGCTGGAGGGTGTCCGGCTGACCGTGTGGCGCGGCGTGCCCATCCTGCCGTGCGACAAGATCCCGATCAGCCCGGCGGGCACCACCTCGATCCTCGTCATGCGCACGGGCGAGGAGGACCAGGGAGTCGTCGGCCTGCGCCCGAGCTGCGTCCCCGACGAGCGCGAGCCGGGGCTCAGCGTGCGGTGCACCGGCATCGACTCGCGGGCCGTCGCCTCCTACCTGGTCAGCGCCTACTACTCGGCGGCGGTCCTGGTGCCCGACGCGCTCGGCGTGCTGGAGAACGTCGAGGTGGCCCGTTGATGAAGGAGTGACCATGAGCCAGCCGTTCGAACTGCCGGACTTCTACATGCCGTATCCCGCCCGGCTCAACCAGCATCTTGAGCAGGCGCGCGACCACTCCACACGGTGGGCGCGCGACATGGGCATGCTCGAAGGCTCGGGCGTCTGGGAGGAGGCCGACCTCGACGCCCACGACTATCCGCTTATGTGCGCCTATACCCACCCTGACTGCGACGGCGCCGAGCTCTGCCTGATCACCGACTGGTACGTGTGGGTCTTCTTCTTCGACGACCACTTCCTCGAGGTGTTCAAACGCACCGGCGACCTGGCGGGCGGCCGGGCCTATCTCGACCGGTTGCCGCTTTTCATGCCGATGGGCGCCGACCTGTCCATGCCCGAGCCGGCCAACCCGGTCGAGGCGGGGCTGGCCGACCTGTGGGTCCGTACGGTGCCCGGCATGTCCGACGACTGGCGGTCCCGGTTCGCCGAGAGCACGCGCAACCTGCTCAACGAGTCGTTGTGGGAGCTGGCCAACATCAACAAGGGCCGGGTGGCCAACCCGGTCGAGTACATCGAGATGCGGCGCAAGGTCGGTGGCGCGCCCTGGTCGGCCGGGCTGGTCGAGCACGCGGTCGGGGCCGAGGTGCCGGCGCGGATCGCCGCGTCGCGGCCGATGCGGGTGCTGCGCGACGCCTTCTCCGACGCCGTCCACCTGCGCAACGACCTGTTCTCGTACGAGCGGGAGGTCAGGGACGAAGGCGAGTTGAGCAACGGGGTGCTGGTGCTGGAGACGTTCCTCGGCTGCACCACGCAGGAGGCCGCCGATGCGGTCAACGACCTGCTGACCTCGCGGCTGCACCAGTTCGAGCACACCACGTGCACCGAGCTCGGGCCGCTGTTCGTGGAGCACGCCATCGACCCGCTGAGCGCGGCGGGCGTGCTGGCGTACGTCAAGGGGCTGCAGGACTGGCAGTCGGGCGGGCACGAGTGGCACATGCGCTCCAGCAGGTACATGAACAAGCGGGCGACGGCGAGCCGGCCGCTGGGCATGTCGTCGCTCGTCGACCTGCTGGGCGCCAAGCGGCTGCGGAACTTCGCGCACGTGCCGCACCAGAAGGTGGGGCCGTCGATCGTGCCCGAGCTCTACGTGCCGTTCGAGCTGCGGCTGTCGCCGCACCTCGACGCCTCCCGCCGCAACACCGTGGCGTGGTGCGCGGAGATGGGCATGCTGGAGGCCCAGCCTGGCGTGGTGGGCTCGGCGGTGTGGGACGAGGAGAAGCTGGTCGACTACGACCTGCCGCTCTGCGCGGCGGGCCTGCATCCCGACGCCACGCCCGAGGAACTGGACCTGGCCTCGTTCTGGCTGGCCTGGGGCACGTACGGCGACGACTACTTCCCCGCCGTCTTCGGCGGGTCGCGCAATCTCGCGGCCGCCAGGGTGGCGGTGGCCAGGTTCGGGGCGTTCATGCCGCTCGACGGCGCGCCGGCGACGCCGCCCGCGAGCGCGCTGGAGCGCTCGCTGGCCGACCTGTGGGCCCGCACGGCGGCGCCGATGCCGCTCGACGACCGCCGCAAACTGCGTAAGGCGATCGAGGACATGTGCGACGGCTGGTTGTGGGAGCTGGCCAACGAGCTGGCCCACCACATCCCCGACCCGGTCGACTACATCGAGATGCGCAGGCTGACCTTCGGCTCCGACCTGACGATGAGCCTGTGCCGGCTGCGGCACACCAAGGGCATCCCGGAGGAGGTCTGTGCCAGCGGCCCGATGGTGGCGCTGGAGAACGCCATGATGGACGCGGGGTGCCTGCTCAACGACATCTTCTCCTACCAGAAGGAGATCGAGTTCGAGGGCGAGGTGCACAACTGCGTCCTGGTGGTCCAGAACTTCTTCGACTGCGACTACCCGGCGGCGGTGGCCATCGTCAGCGACCTGATGGCGTCGCGGGTGCGGCAGTTCGAGCACATCGTGGAGCACGAGCTGCCGATCGTCTGCGATGACTTCGGCCTCGGCGCGGAGGCCAGGCGGGATCTCGACGGATTCGTGGCCGAGCTGCGCGACTGGCTGGCCGCCATTCTCAACTGGCATCGCGGGTGTTTCCGCTACGACGAGAAGTCGCTGCGCCGGCACAAGGCGCCGCCGCGGTGGCGGCTCGGCGGTCCCACGGGGCTGGGCACCTCGGCGGCCGTCGTCACCGCCGCCCGGGGCTAGGTGGGCGCGTGGATGCGCGGCTGGTAATACCACCCCATCATGCGCATCAGCCGCTGCTGGTACGGCGTGACGTTGTGCAGGCGGATCCACCGTTGCGAGGGCGGCACGGTGGGCATGAGGAGCACGCGCAGGCCTGAGACGTCGATGAAGGTGAGCTCGCCGGTGTCGACGACGACGTAGGGGCTCCGGCGGCAGCGGGTCAGGGCGCTGGCCACGGCGGAGCTGTTGGTGGCGTCGATCTCGCCGACCAACAGGACGTCCGGCGCTCCTGGCGCCGCGCGCACCACGATGCTCAGCTGCTCGTCCTGATAAAGCAGCAGCTCTTCGACGCCGCTCACGCTCCCCGCACCCCCCAACACGAACTCGGGGGTTGTATGCCGAAATGCTCCCTGCGAGGTATGACCGCCAGGGCGTCTGGCGGTTAACCAGATCCAAGGTTACACGAGGTTTGTGGGGCTAGGTAAATTTCGCTGTAAAAATACCGAATCACGGGGAAATTGTGACGGCTAACGCTTTCCGGACAGGACGGGCGTGCCCGCGCCGGCTGCGGGCATGACGGACCGGCCTGTCCGGAGGCGATGAGGTGGGCGGGGCTCTCTCTCGCGCCGCGCCGACCAGGGGCTTTGCCGGTAAGGTGCCGTCACGGCTTCGTGACTACCGGCCTGCCCTCGTGTCAGGCGTACGCGGGGAGCCGCCACCGCCTCGGACGTCTCAGTTGTCGTCGCCGACGTTCTCCTGGTTGCTCAGGACGCTGAGGTCGATGTCCTGCAGGTTGCCGACGGAGCCGATGTTGTTGTACTTCAGGGAGTCGTTGCCGACGTCGTTGAGCAACGTGAGGTCGTCGGCGATGCTCAGCTGGCTCAGGATCTGCTTGCCCTTGTTGTAGGGGTTGGGAACGTCGGCCGAGGCGCTCGTGGCCGAGAAGCCCAGCATGAAGCCCGCGATGGCTGCACCGGCAAGAATGCGACGCATCATTTCTCTACTTCTCCTTCGTTGGAATCGGCGCGGAATGCGCGTCTTCGGATTCGCTCGCACAGGGTCGCGAGATTTTCGTGGATAACAATCTCGTGCCCACCGGCACGCCGCAACCGGGATTAGCTAAGTCGAAGTCAAATGCGCGCCCCATTTCTTTGGCCGCCCTTCACGGCCGGTTCGGGCGGATCGTGACTTATCCCGACTTATGCGGAGTGGGACGCACGCGATTTTTCATCTTATCGCCACACGCGCGCCCCGCATGTCCCAAAGGTGTTTCATCCCCACAGGAATGGCGGAATGCTCCCGACGGAACGTCCTGGTGTGCCACCGACGAGACACGGGAGCGCTGAATATGCCATGAAAAGAACACAACCGCCGCTGGCGACCGCGCTGGCCCTGACCATTCTGGGCGTCACTAATCACCCGCCCGCGCTGGCCGCCCACAGATGCGGGGCACATTCGCCGGGCCATTGCGGGATGGCGGCGGAAACGGCCGGCGCGGCAGCACGTTCACCGGCCGGCGCCATCGCCGTCCGGGCGGCGATAGAGATGATCGGCGTCCCCTACTCGTGGGGCGGCGGCGGGGTGCACGGGCCGGGCTACGGAGTCGGGAGAGGGGCCAGAATCAGGGGATTCGACTGCTCGGGCCTCACCGAGTACGCATGGGCACGGGCCGGCGTGCTGATCGGCACGACGACGCACGAACAGTGGCAGTCGGGCGTGCGGATCGCCAGGGAAGACGTGCAACCCGGCGACCTGGTCTTCTACGACAGTGACCGCGGCAGTTCCGGGCCCGAGCACGTGGCCGTGGCGGTGGACGCGACGCGGATGGTGCACGCGCCGTACACCGGCGCTGTCGTACGGATCGATCCGCTCGACCGGCGCACCTTCTTCGGAATCGTACGGCCGAGCGAGAGCGCGGCCAACGTCGCAGGCGGGGAACGCGCGTAGGCGCCGCCGCGCGGCCCCGGTCGTCCTGCAGCGATCGACCAGGGCCGCGCGGCGCTGAAAGCCTGGTGGCCACCAAGCCCGTGCCGTGGACTCGCGAATATCCACGACCCGTTCTCCGGTTCACCTCAGGGCATCAGGAAGACGACCTTGGCCAGGGCGAGCTCCCCTTATGCGGAACGGGAGTCGCCGATCGGCTTCCTGTACGCACGTGAGGAACCGTCAGTTGTCGTCGCCGACGTTCTTCTGGTTGCTCAGGACGCTGGCGTCGATGTCGTTCAGGTTGAGCGCGGAGAGGACATTGTTGTACTTGACCGAGTCGTTGAGCACGTCGTTCAGCGCGGTCAGGTCGTCGAGGGCGCTCAGCTGGCTGAGAATGTTCTGCCCCTCGTTGTGTGGGTTGGGAACGTCGGCGGAGGCTCCGGCGGCGGAGAAGCCGAGTGCGGCGGCCGCGATTGCTGCCCCTGCCAGAATGCGACGGATCATGTTTGGTTTCCTCCATGGATAGGCGCGGAATTTCCGGCGCCATAGTCGTTTTCGCAGGGCTGTGAGGTGCCGCCCATAACAATCGTGGCAGGCAGCGGAAACCGCAACCCGGATTGCCCTCCCGGAGGTCAAGGGGAAACCTCGGTTTCTTGGCGTCGGATTTTCCCGCTCTTCGCCGACGCGCCACATATATACGCCGCGGGCAGACCGGGCATGGATATTTGTTTTGGCTGCCCGCGTGGCCGCTGGGCCTCCCGTTCACATCCTTTTAGGCAACGATCACCCGAAACTTGAGAATCGCGGTACGCCGCTCGGCGTACCGCGATCGCCCTCTCCTGACGGACGTGCGGCGCGGGCGAAGCGGCGACGATGGTCATCGAGTTACCGGATCCCCGAGGCAGGTGAGATCGATGCGGCCACCTATCCGCAAAACGGTCCTGGTCATCCACATCATCGTGTCGGTCGCGCTGCTCGGCGAGGTGTGGGGCCTGGTGGTGCTGAATACCGCGGCGACGCTGACAAATGATCCAGGGCTGGCGCACGCCGCGTACCGGCTGATGCCGAACCTGGTGTTCGCGGGCGGCATACCGCTCAGCCTCACCGCACTGGTCACCGGCATCACGCTGGGCCTGACCAGCCATTGGATGCTGTTTCGCTATTACTGGGTGACGATCAAGCTCGGGCTGCTGGTGGCCGTGATCTGCGTGGGCATGTTCCTCTTCGATCCGGAGGGAATGGCGGCCGCCACCGAAGGGGGCACGGCGGCCGTCGCCTCGGACCAGTGGAGCCAGACGGCCGCGCTGGGCGCGCAGATCGTCATGCTCATCGCGTCGACGGCGTTGTCGGTGTTCAAACCGCGCTGGAAACTGCGGGTGACGCCGGCTCCGGCGGCGTGACGAGAACGCCGGCCGCCCGCCCGGACGACCCGTCGCGGCCGCTCTCCGGGCCGGTGAGGGGAACCGGCCCTCGAGGCCGCATCACGGGGGTGCGTCAGGGGTGTTCGTTGAGGTGGTGGAGGGCGGAGGAGAGCCGGCGCAGGGCCGCCAGGCATTCGTGGGCGGTTTCCACTCCGAGTTCGGCCACGAGGCGGTCGGCGAGCTCCTGGTGCGCGGGGGTGATCCTGGCGATGGACTCGCGGCCCGCCGCCGTCGGCTGGAGCAGCTTGGCCCGGCGATGCGCGGGGTTGGGCCGGTATTCGGCCAGCCCCCGCTCCACCAGCAGGTCGGCGATGCGCTGCACGCCCTGCCTGCTCATCCCCATGACCCGGGCGATCCCGGCGACGGGCAGCGGCTCGCGCAGCACGGCTCCCAGCACCTGCCACCACGCCGCCGTCATCCCCGCCGGCCGGGCGAGCCCCTCGGCCACCTGGAGGAACTGGCCGTTGAGCCGGAACGCCCCCAGCGCCAGGCCCGAGAGCAGGTCGGCCGATTCGGTCATGCCGCCATCAACACCTCGAAAGCCGAAGCGTCACTCCTGGCGAACAACCGGAACCACGCGTCGAGCACCTCGGGCCGGTAGATGTCGAGCCGCCGGAAGATCTCCCTGGCGAACGCCACCGGCTCCGTCGGACCGGCCGTGATGAGGTCGCCGTCGAGCACCGCGTCACGGTCGAGGTAGTGCTCGGCGCCCGCGTAGCCCTGCTGGGCCTGCAGGTAGTGCACGACGGCGCTGGTGTGGTCGCGGTCGTCCAGCAGCCCTTCGCGGGCGAGCCCGGCCGTGGCGCCGCAGATGGCGGCGACCGGCACGCCCGCGTCCAGGAACTCCCTGGCCTTGCGCGCGAACGGCGCCAGCACGTCGCCGGAGTCCCACAGATCCGCGCCGGGCAGGATGAGCAGCGCGCTGTCCTCGGGGGTGAGCCGGTCGAGCGCGAGGTCGGGTGTGACGCGCAGCCCGCCCATGCTGACCACGGGCTCGGCGGACGGGCCCACCGTGACGATCTCGTAGCCGCCGGGCTCGCGGTGGAACCTCCCGCTGCGCAGGTGGGCGGTGGCGTGACCGGTCTCCCAGTCGGCGAAGGTGTCGTACACGGCGTGGTGGATGTGCTTCATGACAGCATACTGCCATTAGGACAGCATGCTGTCAATGAGTTCCCGTGGGAGTATGGTCCGCATGGCAGAGATCGTCGGCGGAGGACGTCCAGTCAACGACGCCGAACGGCGGGTGATCACCTACCTGCGAGATCACGCGCCCGCCGACTGGTTGCTGCTGCACAACGTCGAGCTTCCGCGCGGCCACGACGTCTTCGAGGTCGACCTGATCGTGCTGACCGGCCACTCGCTCGTGGTCGTCGACGTCAAGGGCACCCGGGGGCGCATCGAGGTGTCCGGCACCCGCTGGTTCCCGCCGCGCAGGGAGGCGTTCGGCTCCCCCGTGGCCAAGCTGCGCGGCACCGCGAAGGCGCTGAAAGGGCTGCTGGTGGCGCAGGCCACGCAGTTGGAGCGGGTCTACGTCGACTGCCTGGTCGTGCTCACCTCACCCGACGCCGAGCTGGTCGATCCCGCGGGGCGCGACGCGGTCAACGTCACCGACCTTCCGGGGCTGCTGGCCACGTTGAGCGACGTCTCGCGGGTCAGGCGCGGGTGCAGCCCCGACGCGAGGCCGTACATGACGGCGATCCTCGACGCGCTCAACCAGACCGTGCGCCGCAGCACCGCGCCGCCCAGGTACGGCAACTGGGAGGTCGAGGAGCAACTCGGCGGCGACGCCAAGGTCACCGAATATCGGGCGTTCAACGTGACACTGCCCGGCAGCGAGACCGTGCTGCTCCGCGTCTACCAGGCCGATCCGCTGGCCGACCACGAGGCGCGGGCGGCCGAGCGGCAGCGCATCGCCAACGCCTACCAGACCCTGGCCCGCATCCCGCCCCACCCGTGCGTGGTGCGCCCGCGCGACTTCTTCGCCATCGACGACGAGAGCCGGTTCGTGCTGGTGCTCGACGACGTGCACGGCGAGGCCCTGCACCTGTCGCTGGGCCGGGGCGCCCGGCTCGGTGTGATCAAGGATCTGCTGAGCGGGCTGGCTCACGCGCACGCCAACGGCGTCGTCCACCGGGCGCTGACGCCCGCGTCCGTGCTGGTCACCGACGACGGGCACGCGGTGCTGACCGGGTTCGACTACGCCAAGCCAGGGCCGCGCGACTACACCGTGGCCCACGAGCTGGGCAACGTGCTCGACGCCCACTACACGGCTCCGGAGTGCCAGGAACGCCCCGATCGGATGACGACCGCCTCCGACGTCTACGCCGCCGGAGCCATCGCCTACCAGCTCCTCACCGGCCAGCTCCCGACGAGCGCCGACGCCCACGGGCCCGACGTGCCCGAGGTGGTCCGCAGGATGCTCGACCACTCCCCCGCCAAGCGGCCGTCCGCCGCCGAGGCGCTCGACGCCCTGACGGCGTCGCCGCTCCAGGAGTCGCGGCTCAGACGGCTCGTACGTCGCATAGTGTCCCGTTCATGACCATCGGCCTGCGTCCCGTCGAAGAGCACGGTTGCGGCGGGAGCGACCCGGCTCAGGCGGGCAGGTTGCGGCGGAGCGCCTTGGCGTGCCGGAGGTAGTCGAGCGCCAGCCCGGTACGCCCGGCCGAACGGTGCAGCTCTCCGAGCAGCTCGGTGGTCGAGGCCTCGCCGCTGCGGTCGCCGAGCTCCTGGAAGATCTCCAGAGAGCGTTCGAGCCCGGTGGAGGCCCGCGCCAGGTCCCCGCGTTCGGCCTGGAGCCCGGCCAGGCTCTGCAGCGCGTACGCTCCGCAGTGCCGGTCCCCCAGCGACTCGAAGATCTCCAGCGCGTGCCGGTGGAACGACATGGCGTGGTGCAGGTGCCCCATCTGGACGCACACGCATCCTTCCCGGTGGGCGTCCCCGAGTTCCTGGGCCAGCCGCATGGCCTGGGTCAGGGATTGCGACGCCTGCGCCAGGTCGCCGGACGTGAGGCAGACCCGGCCGATGGCCTGGCGGGCGTACGCTTCGCCCTGTTTGTCGCCGGTGGCCAGGAAGATGGCCAGGGCGTGCCGGAAGTGTCCGAGGGAGCGGGCGTACCGGCCGCGGAACTGGCTCACCGCGCCGAGGCCGCAGATGGAGGTGGCCTCGGCCCGGCTGTCGCCTAAGTCGTGAAATATGTGGAGGGATCGGGTGAAGCCCTCCGCGGACTCCTCGTACCGGTCCTGGTAGAGGCTGACCTGGGCCAGGCCCCTCAGCATGGCGGCCTCACCGTACGTGTCGCCGGCGGCGCGGGCGGCGGCCAGCGCGGAGGCGTGGGTACGCCGCCAGGTGCCGAGGTCGCAGCGCAGGTCGAGGCAGGGGACCATGGCCGCGGCAAGCCCCCACGCCGACTCGGCCAGCCCCAGCTCGGCCGCCGCGTCCACCGCGCCCGCCAGCGCCTCGTGCTCGGCCTCGAACCAGGCGACCGGGTCGGCGGTCAGCCGTTCGAGTGTGCGCTCCGGCAGCCGCCAGCGCGGCGCCCTGGCGGCGGTGAGGCTGAACACGGTGGTCGGCAGCCGCGCCATGGCGTGCTCGGTGGTCGCCGTCCACGCGGCCAGCACCCTGGCCACGGCGTCGAGCCCGTCCCGTTCTCCCGGCCCGCCGGACAGCACGGGGCCGCGTTCGAGCGCGTGCCGGCCGACGAGGTCGGGCACCCGGTAGCGCGGCTGGCCCACCGGATCGGTGCCGACCAGGTCGAGCAGGTTGACGTCCACGAGCAGGTCGGTGACGTCGTGCGCGCCGTGCCTGCCGAGCGCGGCGTCGATCACCCACCCCGGCTGGGCGGGCGCGCCGAGCCTGCCCAGCGTGCCGAGGATGCGGGCGGCCTCGTCGGGCAGGCGCGCGTAGCCGTGGTCCAGGGTGGCCCGCACGTCTCCCAGCTCGCCGAGGCAGTCGTCCTCCAGGCGTTGCCTGAGCACCGCCAGCGACCAGCCGGGCCGGCCGGCCAGCCGTGCGCCGGCGTTCCTGACCGCCAGCGGCAGCCGCCCGCACGCGGCCACGATCGCCTGCGCGGCCTCCAGCTCGCGGGCCACGCGGTCCTCGCCCACGATGTTGCCGAGCAGCGACAGTGCCTCCCGCGGGCCGAGCCGGCCGAGCTGGATCCGTACCGCGCCCGGCAGCTCGGTGATCCGGCGCCTGCTCGTGACGATGACCGCGCTGCCGTTGCCGGGCAGCAGCGGCCGCACCTGGCCGGCGTCGCGGGCGTCGTCCAGCACCACCAGCATCGGCCGCCCGGCCAGCAGCGACCTGAACAGCGCCGAGCGCTCGCGCACCGTGGGCGGCGCCGCCTCCACGCCCAGCGCTCTGAGCGCCTCGGCCAGCAGGTCGCCCGGCGCCCTGCCGTCCAGCTCCAGGTAGAGCTGCCCGTCGGGGAAGGACGCGCACAGCGCGTGCGCGGCGTGCACGGCCAGCGCCGACTTGCCCGCGCCGGGCGGCCCCGAGATCACCGCGACGGAGAACGGCTCCGCGAGCTCGGCCAGGGCGCTCGCCCTGCCGATGAAGTCGGGCAGATCAGGCGGAAGCTGCCGGGGGGCGGCGGGCAGCGCGTCGTCCGCCAGGACCAGTTCGTACGCCCCGCGCAGCTCCGCACCCGGCTCGACGCCGAGCTCGTCCACGAGCCTGCCCCTGACCGTGGCGTAGGCGCGCAGGGCCTCGGCCTTCCTGCCGCCCCTGTGCAGGGTCAGCACCAGGCGCCCCCACAGGTCCTCCCGGTAGGGGTGCTCGGCCAGCAGCCCGCGCAGCTCGGAGATCGCGCCGTCGTGGTCGCCCTGCTCGAGACGCCGGTCGATCAGCGCTTCCGCGGCCCGCAGGCGTCCCTGGTGGAGGAGTTCGAGACGGCGGTCCCAGACCGGGCTGCCCGGCAGGTCGCACAGTGGCGCGCCGCGCCAGAGCGCGAGCGCCTCCGCGTACTCGCCCCGGTCCACCAGGTCCTCGAAGAGCAGCAGGTCGAGCGCGCCGTCGGCCACGTCGATCGCGTAGCCGGAGCCGTCGGCGCGTAAGTGCCCCTGGCCTAACTCCGACCTGAGAACGCTCACATACGTGCGCACGTTGGCCTGCGCGGAACGCGGCGGGCGATGCGGCCAGAGCACTTCGACGAGCTGGTCGGCGCCGACCACCCGGCCCGCGTCCAGCAGCAGCGTGGCCAGCAGCAGCCGGGGTTTCCTGCCGGCGATCCGTACGGTACGTCCGTCGGACCGGACTTCGAGCGGCCCGAGCACGTGGAAAGTGAGCGGCATCCGCATCAGCTCCTCTACAGAGGCCTGACAGCTTTTGTATTGGTTCTGGACGTTTTATGTGCGGCTTATGCAGACCCTTGTCTCAGAGATCCCACGGGAAAGGATCACCCCATGAAGCTCAGCGGAGCAATGGTCGCGGGCGTCGCACTCTTACTCAGCCTCGGAACGACGACAACCGCCGCGGCCGACCCGGCGCCGGAGTCGGAGCAGGCGCAGATCCTCGCGACCAACTTCCAGCTGCCGTTCCCCTGCGGCCAGTCCTGGACGGGCAACTCCAGCGCCAGCAGCGCGCACAGGTCGTACGAGATCGACTTCAACCGCGGCAGCACCGCGGACGCCGACCTCGGCGACACCGTGGTGGCCGCCGCGGCCGGCACCGTGGTGATCTCGGCGCACCAGGGCTCGACGAACGGCTACGGCAACCTGGTCAAGATCGACCACGGGTCGGGCTGGTCCACGTACTACGCCCATCTGAACGTCCGCTCGGTCAGCCAGGGACAGTCCGTCTCGCAGGGCCAGAAGATCGGCACGGTGGGCAACACCAGCAAGCCGGGCAACAACATCAGCCCTCACCTCCACTACGAGGTACGTCAGGGAAGCAGCTATCCGTCCAACATCCAGCGGGCCGTTTTCGACGGGACGACCTTCGGCTACCCGCAGCAGACGCTGACCTCCAGGAACTGCGGCGGCTCCAGCAACCCGTACAGCCCGCAGGAGGTCTGCGGCACGGGCTTCAACGTGATCGACTCGGCTGCGCTCGGGAGCAACGGCACCGTCTACCTGCTCTACAACAGCGGCAACCGCAGCAACTGCGTCGTCACGCTGAAGGCGAAGTCGCTCGGCACGCCCACCGCGACCAGCGCCTACCTGGAAGTGCAGGGCAGCGCGAGGAAGACCGACTCGGGCAACTTCTCCTACTACGCGGGACCGGTGACCGCGTCCGCGCCCAGCACCTGCGTCAAGTGGGGCGGCTCGGCCGGCGGCACCACGTACGACAGCCCCTGGGAGCACTGCGACTAGAGGCGACCGGGACCGGGCCGGGTGGTGGCGCGCCGCCCGGCCCTACGCCTGCGTGATCGTGTCGAGGACGTCGACGACGTAGAGCATGGGCGCGGCCCCCGGGGAGGGCACGGCCACCCGGCTGCCGACGCGCAGGCCGTCCAGGGCGGCCGTCCAGCCCGCGGGCACGGAGCCCTCCTCCAGGGTGAACGCGCTGGGCCCGCCCCTCCGGTACGACGAGTCCACGACCGTGCGCGACGGCCAGGAGGCGGCCACGTACTGGACCACGATCTTCGCGCCGGACACGACCTGCGGCCCGGAGCCGTCGATGAGGACGCGCGGTTGCGCGGCCGGCGTCAGGTCGGCGGGAACGACCGGCAGGGGACGCCCGACGAGCCGGGCGTCGGGCGGATAGCCGCCCAGGATGTCGAAGACCAGCACCAGCGTGTCCGCCGGGGCCAGGCCGGTCAGCGGCACCTCGGGGCCGAGGGCGTCCGCCGCCGGGCTGATCAGCATGACCCTGCTGCCCGCCGGACGGCCGATGAGCGACTGCCGCCACGTCTCCGACACCTGCCTGCCGTCGAAGACCACCGTCGTAGGCTGGTGCCCGTCGTGGGTGCTGAGGTAGGGCTGGTTGCCGGACCAGCGCCGGATGTCGACGTCGGCGAGCACCACGTCGCCGGGGACCGTACGCCGGCCGCTGCCCACGGACAGCACCGCGATGCGCGGCGTGTGGCCCGGGTTTCCCTTGGGGATGGCGACGACCGGTTTGCTGCCGAACGCGCCCGAGACGACGGGCTGCGTGCCCTCCTCAGCCGCGCCGCACGAGGTGGCCAGCATGAACAGGGCGGGCCAGATCAGACGCACGATTTCCTCCAGGGCCAGGTCCGAAGGAGTTACTTGCCGCTATGACGAAAAGGAATGCCGCTGCTCTCGCCATCTCACGACAAAGGGCGCGGGACACTGGGGTGCGTGAGCCGAACCGATAGGGCGAGCAGGCCGAAGCTGGCGCGAAGGGTCGCCGACGCGGCCGAGATCGCGCTGACCGCCAGGAAATACGTGACCTTCATCGACGTGGTGACGGGCCTGCGCTGGTTGCACACCAGGCACGTCGACGTCTGGCGGCAGGGCAGGGCGGCCACGCTGGCCGAGCTGTCCGACGTCGGCGAGGATCGCCTGCTCACCGCGGCCGCCCTGCTGCGGGAGTGGGCCCTGGCCAAGGGGTTGCGACCGGTCGACACGCCCTACGTGGCCGGCACCCGCGACCGCCGCGAGCTGCGCTTCACGTCGGGGGACGGGCAGGAGGCGTTCCGCGTGCACTGGCTCTCGCCCGATCTCAGCGAGGCCCGGGTGCGGCGGCTCACCGAGGCGCAGAGCAAGCCGCCCGACCTGGTGGCGGTGGCCCCGCTCGACGCCTGGACGTGCGCGGCCTGCGGCGACACCGGCCCCTACCTGATCATGGAGGACGACCGGCCGCACTGCCTGACCTGCGCGGACCTCGACCACCTGACATTCCTGCCGGCGGGCGACGCGGCGCTCAGCCGGCGGGCCAAGAAGGAGAGCGGCCTGTCCGCGGTGGTCGTCCGGTACAACCGGCGGCGCAAGGTCTACCAGCGCATGGGCCTGCTGGTGGAGGAGGCCGCGCTGGCCGCCGCCGAGGAGCGCTGCCTGGCCGACGAGGAGGTCCGCCTGCGCCGCAGGGAGCGCGACCGCGTACGCAGGGCGGAGCAGGACGTCGAGTTCCAGACCAGGATGGCGGCCGAGATCGCCCGGTTGTTCCCCGGCTGCCCCGAGCCGCGGGCGCGGGAGATCGCCGAGCACGCGGGCCAGCGCGGCAGCGGACGGGTGGGCAGGTCGGCGGCGGCCAGGGCGCTCGACGAGAACGCCATCACGCTCGCCGTGATCGCCTCCATCCGGCATCTCGACACCGACTACGACAGGCTGCTGATGTCGGGCGTGCCGCGGATGGAGGCCCGCGACCTGATCCGCGAGCGCATCGAACACAAGCTCGACGAGTTCCGGGGTAACGTGCGGGCATGAGCGACTGGCACGACGTACGCGAGGAGCTGCGCGCGTTCGCCCTCGGGCTGCCCGAGAGCCACGAGGACCATCCGTGGGGCGAGACGGTGGTCAAGGTGAACAAGAAGGTGTTCCTCTTCCTCGGCCTGGAGGAGCAGACCGAGAAGTGGGATCCGACGTTCGGCGTGAAGCTGCTGTCGGAGGCGCACGGCCACGCGCTGACCGTCGAGGGGGCGCGACCCAGCGGCTACGGGCTCGGCAAGGCGGGCTGGGTGACCGTGCCGTTCCTGTCGGAGTTGCCCGAGACCGAGGTGCTGCTCGACTGGGTGGAGGAGAGCTATCGCGCGATCGCCCCCAAACGCGCGATCAAGCTGCTGGACGCGACTAGGTGACGGCCAGCCGCCTGGCATACCTCTCGTCCCGCCACAGCTCCTTGTCCAGCACCTCCAGCAGGGTGGCGGCGGCGTCGTAGACGTCGGCGTAGCCGACGTAGAGCGGCGCGAAGCCGAACCTGAGGATGTCGGGCGCGCGGAAGTCGCCGTGCACGCCGCGGTCGATCAGCGCCCGCATCACCGGATAGCCGTCGGGGTGGCGGAAGCTCACCTGGCTGCCGCGCGCGGCGGCGTCAGCCGGCGAGGCGAGCTCCAGCGCGTCGCCGACGAGGTCGACGAAGAGCGAGGTCAGCGCCATGCTCTTGGCCCGCACCTGCGCCATCGGCACCTCCTCCCACACGTCGAGCGCGGCGTCGAGCGCGGCGAACGACAACACGTGCGGGGTGCCCACCGCGAACCGCCTGACGCCCTCGGCCGGCCGGTAGCCGGGCTCGAACGCGAACGGCTCGGCGTGGCCGTTCCATCCGGACAACACGTTCTCGGCGGCGGCGTGGTGGCGCGGGTTGACGTAGAGGAAGGCGGGCGCGCCGGGCCCGGCGTTCAGATACTTGTACGTGCACCCGAGCGCGAAGTCGGCCGCCGAGACGTCCACCTCCATGGCGCCCACGCTGTGGCACACGTCCCAGACCATGAGCGCCCCCGCCGCCTGCACCTCGGCGGTGATCGCGGGCACGTCGTGGCGGGCGCCGGTGGCGTAGTCGACCTCCGCCATCAGCACCACGGCCGCGTCGTCGAAGCGCCCCTCCGCGACGTCGCGCACCTCGTAGCCGCCGAGCAGGCCGGCCAGACCCTGCACCATGTAGTGGTCGGTGGGGAAGTTCCGTACGTCGGACACGATCACCCGGCGGCCGGGGCGCAACCGCAGCGCGGCCGCCACCGCCTGGAAGACCGCGATGGAGGTGGTGTTGCCCACCACGACCTGCCCGGGGCCGGCGCCGATCAGCGGGGCCAGCCGGTCGCCGGCCGCCAGCGGCTGCCCGAACCACCCGGCGTGGTTCCAGCCGCCGACGAGTTGCCCGCCCCACTCGTCCTCGACCGCCCGGCGCACCCGCTCGACGGCACGCCGGGGCAGCGCGCCCAGCGAGTTGCCGACGAGGTAGACGACGCCCTCCGGCAGCACGAACTCGTCCTTGAAGCGCCGCAGCGGGTCGCCGGCGTCGAGCGCGAGGCACCGCTCGCGGGTGACGGCCGCGCCCGGCACGGCCCGGTCGCGCGTGCTCACGCCGCAAACACCGCGCGTACGGAGCCGAGCCCGTCGATGCGGGCCTCGAACGCGTCGCCCGCCTCGACGGGCACCACGGGGCCGAGCGCGCCGGTCAGCACGACGTCGCCCGCGCGCAGCGCGTATTCGGTGCGGCCGAGCCGCGTGGCCAGCCAGACGGCCGCGTTGAGCGGGTGGCCCAGGCACTCGGCGCCGGAGCCGGTCGAGACCTCCTCGCCGCCCCGGCTCATCGTCATCGCGGCCGAGCGCAGGTCGAGCCCTGTCAGCGGCACGGGCGTGCCGCCCAGCACGTACGCCCCCGCGGAGGCGTTGTCGGCGACCGTGTCGGCCAGCGTGATGTCCCAGTCGGCGATGCGCGAGTCGGCGATCTCGATCGCGGGCAGCACGAACTCCACCGCCCTGATCACGTCGGCCACCGTGAACGGCCCGCCGCTCAGGTCACGGCCGAGCACCAGCGCGACCTCGGCCTCGGCGCGCGGCTGCAGGAACCTGTCCACGGGGATGGGCTGCCCGTCGCCGTAGCACGTGTCCGCGAAGAGCATGCCGAAGTCGGGCTGGTCGATGCCGAGGCGCTGCTGCAGCGCCCTGTTGGTCACGCCGACCTTCCTGCCCGCCGGCCGCCGCCCCTCGCCGATCGCCCGCCGGGTGTTGATCTCCTGTACGGCGTAGGCGTCTGCGGGTGTGCTGACCAGGTCCCTGACGGGCGGGCACGGCTTGCCCGTACGCGCGGCCTCCAGCAGCCGGTCGGCGGCCTGGGTTCGCGCGTCCACGGCCTGGGACCATTCGTCATGCATCGGGTTGCTCCAGTTTGATGGTGACAGTGGTGGGTTCAGAGTAGAAGTCCAGCGACTGTACGCCGCCCTCCCTGCCGATGCCCGACAGCTTCACGCCGCCGAACGGGGTCCGCAGGTCGCGCAGATACCAGGTGTTGACCCAGACGAGCCCGGCCTCCAGGCGCTGCGCCACCCGGTGGGCCCGGTCGAGCCCGGTGGTCCAGAGCGTGGCCGCCAGGCCGTAATCGCTGTTGTTGGCCAGGTCGATCGCCTCGGTCTCGCTGTCGAAGGGCGCGACGTGGCAGACCGGCCCAAAGATCTCTTCCCTATTGAACCTCGACCATTCCGATAAGCCTGTCACCACCGTTGGTTCCACGAAATATCCGGAATCGCGGTGGTCGTTGAAGGCGGGGACGCCGCCCCCGGTGAGCACCTTGGCCCCCTCCGAGCGGGCCAGGGCGTAGTAGGAGAGCACCCTCTCGCGGTGCTCCAGCGAGATCATCGGCTGCGGCTCGACCTCCTGGGCCCGGCTCGCCAGCCGGGCACAGAACTCCTCGAAGATCGAGCGCTGCACGTAGAGCCGCTCGGTGCACAGGCAGACCTGCCCGCCGTTGGTGAAGACCGACTGCACGGCGCCGTCGACCGCCCGGTCGAGATCGCAGTCGTCGAAGACGAGCCCGGCGTTCTTGCCGCCCAGCTCGAACGAGATCGGCTTGACCCGGTCGGCCACCGTTCTCATGATCGTGCTGGCCGTCCTGGTCGAGCCGGTGAACGTCACGCCGTCGACGTCGGGGTGCTCGACCAGGAGCTGGCCCGATGCGCCGTACCCGAAGATGATGTTGACCACGCCAGGGGGCAGCCCGGCTTCCGCGCAGATCTCGGCGAACACCGCGGCCGAGCCCGGCGTGCTCTCGGAGGGCTTGACCACCACCGTGTTGCCCGAGACGAGCGCCGGGGCCAGCTTCCAGGTCATCAGCAGGAACGGCAGGTTCCACGGGACGATCACCGCGACGACCCCGAGCGGCCTGCGCACGGTGTAGCTGAGCACACCGGGCAGGTGGAAGGCGTCGTCGGGGCGCTGTGCGGCGATCTCGGCGAAGGCGCGGAAGTTCGCGATGCCGCGCGGGATGTCGAGCGTGCGGGTCTGGTCGAAAGGCTTGCCCGTGTCGGCGATCTCGGCCGCCACCAGGTCGTCGAAGCGGGACTCGATGCCCTCGGCCAGGCGGCGCATCCACCCGGCGCGCTCGCCGACGGGCATCGCCGCCCAGTCGCGCGCCGCCTCCCTGGCCGCCCGGACCGCCCGGTCGACCACCTCGGGGTCGGCCTCGTGCGCCTGCCGCACCACAGCGCCCGTCACCGGATCATGGACGGGGAACGGATGGCCCGCGGCCACCGGCAGGCCACCGATGAAATGGGTCAGCACAACACTCTCCTCTATCTCCCTGTATAGATCGCGGTCTGGTGGCTGACCCTGTCCGGATGGACATCTTCCGGTAACCCTTGATCACTCGCCATCATGGTCGGATGGCGCGGACGTGGGAATTGTGGGGACCAGTCATTATTGCTGGTACGTTTGCGCTCCCCCTGGCCTTGCTAGCAATCTTGCTCCTCTCCCGGCACCGCGCCCGTGCCGGGCGTCCCGCGGCCCTGCGCACCTCGATCGCCGACGTCGGCATCGTGGTCGGAACCACGCCGTGGATCTGGATGATCCTCACGCCGTCCACCGGTCAGACAGGTGTCAGTCTCGTCCCGTTCACCGACCTCGCCGACCTGGCCGCAGCGCCGTGGGAGGCGGTGTCGGTCCAGGTCGGGGGCAACCTCCTGGTGTTCGCGGCGCTCGGCGCGCTGCTGCCGGTGCGCAGCCGGGCGATGTCCTCGCCCGTCCGTGTTGCGGCCGTCGCGGCGGCCTTTTCGGTCCTGGTCGAGGTGCTCCAGTACGCCCTGCGGCTGGGCCGTTTCTCCTCTGTGGACGACGTCATTCTCAACACGGCGGGCGCTGTGATCTTCGCTTTGGTTACTCGCCGCTGGTGGGCCGATCGGATACCGGGCGTGACCGTATCGCGGTAACGGTCCGCTAAATCATCGCGGAATTCACCACACGGGCACGATCCGCTCAAAAGAAGCCCGCGACCAACCTGTGTATCTGTGCGATCGTGGACAAGACGGGGCAAGTTCTCTGGAGACGCCACTACCTGGTTGGTGACAGAGGGTGATCATACGTGTCTGAATCCCCGGTACCCCACGAGCCCCCTATCTATCGCCGCATCGCCGACGGCCTCCGCGCCCGGATCCTGTCCGGCGAACTGCGCGACGGGGACCGCCTACCGGGCGAGAACGCGCTGATGGCCGAATACGCAATCGCACGGGCAACCGCCAGGCAAGCGCTTGCCGTACTGATCAATGAAGGGTTGGCAGTACCCAAACGAGGTTCGGGGGTTTACGTGCGGCTGTTCAAACCGATCCGCAGGCACGGCTCACGCCGCCTGTCACGCGAGCAATGGGGCCAGGGACGGGCCATCTGGGACGCCGACGCGCGCGGCCGTCCCTTCGAGGTCGACCGGGTGGAGGTGGTGCTGGAGCGGGCGTCCGACGAGGTGGCGGGCGTCCTCGACAGCCGGGAGGTCTGGGTGCGCAGGCGGCGCTACTCCGTCGACGACAGGCCCGTGCAACTGTCCACCTCCTTCTTCCCCGCCCACCTGGTGGAGGGCAGCGCGATCACCCTCCCCGACACCGGTCCCGGCGGTGCCTACGCCAGGCTGGGCGACCTCGGCGTGCCACCCACCCACTTCACCGAGGAGGTGCGCGCCCGCATGCCGGCACCGCGCGAGAGCGCCCTGCTGGAGTTGCCCGGAGGCACACCCGTGATCGTGATCGCCCGGACCGCGTACACGTCGGGAGGGCTGCCCGTCGAGGTCAACGAGATGGTGCTGGACTCCGCCGCGTATGTACTCCAGTACGACTTCGACGCCTAGGTCAAGGCGATCTGTCAAGCGGGAAGGTTGACCTGACCGTCACGATCATAGAATTCTCTAGAGAGGTGGCGCATCTTCTAAGGAGATGGAACCTCGCCTGGGGGCCCGGGAAGGTGGACGGAGATGTCCTTTGATCGGCATCTTGCGGAAATAGCCCGGGAGTTCCCTCACTGGACCATCTGGCGGAGCGATGCGGGCCGCTGGTGGGCCACGAGACACCATCCGATCAGCGCGGCGCAGCGCGAGGCCGGATGCGCGATGACCATTGACGCGGACGACCCGGACGGCCTGCGCGACCAGCTCCGGGACCAGGAGAGAAGGGCCGGCGAGCGGCACTCGTGGCGGGCCGGCCCCGCACCTCCCTGACGCCGGCCGGCAGCGGCCGGCGGCACACGAGCAGCCCGGTGCCGGGTCCAGCGTCTCGGCGGCCCCGGCACCGGGCCACCACGCATGGAGGGGCCACGAGCGCGGAAGCCTCCGACCCTATCGGGGGCGGGGGCTTCCGCTCCGCACCGTCGTCCTCCCGCCCCGGCAGGAAAGGACCTACTTGTTCGCCTCGGAGAGGCGGATGACGTTGACCTCGGTGTCGTCGGAGACCTTGACCTTCCGGGTCTTGTCCGAGTCGTCCTCGTCGACGATGACCCGCACGTCGTCCTGCGGCACGGCAGGCGCGGGGGTCTCGCCCGCCGGCGGCGCGGGCGTCGCGCCCTGCGACGGCGCCGGCGGCGCGGCCGGCATGGCGGCGTCGGGGATCAGCGGCCCGGCGCCCGACTCGCTGCGCATGAGGTCGCCGAGCACGGTGCTGACCTCGGTCAGCCGCCGCACGACCTCGGTGTGCGTGTTGGTCAGATATTCGACCCGGCGGCCCGCCTGCTCGTCCAGCGCGGCGGTGCGCTGCCTGGCCGACTCCAGCATCGACTCGGCCTCGTCGCGCGCGCTCGTCACCAGCTGCTCGGCCTTCGCGTTGGCGTTCTGCAGCTTCTGCTCCGACTGCGCCTGGGCCGCGGCGAGCACCCGCTCCGCCTCGGCCTTCGCCTCCTTGAGCGCCTCTTCCGCCTCGGTGCGGGCAGCCGTGAGCTGCTCCTCCGCGTCGGCGCCCGCCTGGGCCAGCATCCGCTCCGCCGACTGCGTCGCCTCGTTCACCCGGCGCTCGGCCTCCGCCTGGGCGGAGGAGAGGATCTTGTCGGCCGTCTCGCGGGACGTCGTCACCAGGTGCTCGGCCTCGGTCTTGGCCGTGTCTCGCACGCTGGCGGCCTCGGCCTCGGCGTCTTCGCGCTTCGCCGCGGCCTCCTCCTCTCCGAGCCGCAGGATCTGCGCAAGGCGAGGGCTGAGATCCTCGTAACTCTGGGGCGTCTCGACCATGCGCCGCCTGGCCTCTGCCAGCTCGATGCGGCCCTGCTCGGCCTGATCGATCGCTCGTGCCAGCCGTTCTTCAAGATCACGTATCTGGTTGCGGACGCGGAGCATGTAGTCGTGGACCTGACGGCGGTTGTAACCGCGCATCACGACTTCGAAGGTGTCCTCTTGCATCAGATCGGGGAGGCTCTCGTGCTGATTTGTCATGGGGGTTACCTAAGGGTGGTTTGCGTGAGGCGGGGGAAAACTGCGGGTTGTGAGGGTCTGACGACGAGACGTCAGGAAACGACTTTCCTGCCATCTGCCCACGTCCGCAACCCGAACGCCATAGCCGGAGGAGGAATTACGATGTGACGGATGTACATAGCAGCGTTGGACAACGGGGCAGCTCCGGACATTCATCCCGAGGCGTACATCGCGCCTGGTGCCGTGGTGGTGGGCAGCGTGCGGGTGGGCCGGGCGTCCAGCATCTGGTACGGCTCCGTTCTCCGAGGGGACGACGAGCGGATCGAGATCGGCGAAAAGTGCAACGTACAGGATCTGTGCTGCCTGCACGCCGACCCGGGTGAGCCGGCGATCCTCGAAGACCGGGTCAGCCTGGGCCACAAGGCCATGGTCCACGGCGCCCACATCGAGTCGGGCGCGCTGATCGGCATCGGCGCGATCGTGCTGGGCGGCGCCCGCGTCGGGGCGGGCACCCTGGTGGCCGCGGGAGCGCTCGTCGGGCCCGGCAAGAAGATCCCGTCGGGCGTGCTGGTCGCCGGCGTGCCCGGGAAGATCGTGCGCGAGCTCACCGACGGCGACCGCGACTCCTTCGCGCGCACGCCGGACAACTACGCGGCCAAGGCACTCAGGCACCGGCGGGCGTCATCGCTTTGATCAGCACCTCGTCCGTCACCGACGCGTTGTTGAGCGGGTCGGCGTAGTCGGGCAGCTCCGGCCGCAGGAAACGCACATAGTCGACGGTCAGCTTGAGGTCGGGCTGGCCCGTGATCTGCTTGGCGTTGCCCTTGTCGGCGTCCTTCTTCAGCGTGCTGTAGCTGTCCCAGTCGGTGTAGCCGGTGATGCCCCACTGCAGCACGTCGGGGAGGGTGGACGGCCAGCGCTGCCCCACCTTCCACGTGCCCTTCTCCTCCTTGTAGAGGGCGACGAAGACGCGGCCCACCCGGGCCAGCACGAGCTCCACCCAGCCGTCCTTGACGGCCAGCTCCTGCGGCTTGGAGCTGCCGTCCTTGGTGTACTTCACCTCGACCTGACCGGGCTTCTCGATGGTGCCGGTGGTGATCGAGACCCAGTTGGGCTTGGCGTACGAGCCGGGCTGGCGGGCCATCAGGCCGCCGAGCGAGAACTTCCGCTTCGGCTGGTCGTCGTCCTTGCCCTCGACCTTGACCCGGGCGTGCATGACGATGTCGCCGGCCAGCTCCTGATAGACGAAGGGGCCGCGGAAGCCGTCGAACCAGGCCGAGGTCTTGGGCTCCATGTAGAGTGCGCCCTTGGCGGTCTTGTCGACGTCGAGCTTGGCGATCCGGTCGATGTCCTTCTCGGTCTCGCTCAGCTTGGTCCACATCGACAGGTCGGCGGCGTCGTCGAACTCCGTCGTGGCCTCGCCCACCTCACCGCCCTTCGCCGGCGGCGTGGCGTTCTCCAGTGTGAGCACGCCGGGCCCGGTCGGCGACGGTGGCGCCGCCGTGCCCGTGCCGCAGCCGGAGAGCACGCACACGACCGCCAGCACGCCTGCTACCTTCGCCCTCATAGGGGAACATTCTGCCGTGAAAAGCCGATGGACGATCCGGGTACGGCAAGTACGATGACGGCCGTGCGACCTTGGGATGTGTTCACCTCCGCGGAGGCGGAGATCCGGGCCATGGTCGCTGACCGGCGCTGGCAGGCACTTTCGCCACCCGACCGCGCCCACGTCCTGGCCGCCAGGATCCTCGTGACCCCCGATGGCGACAGGTGGCTCTTCGGCGCCCACGCCCGCTGGCACCTGCACGATCCCGCCGACGGCCGCTGGCTCCTGGCGCCGCCGCCGCGGGGCACGCGGGCGCGCCAGGTGCACCATCCCGCGGCGGTGCTGCCCGACGAGGTGATCCCCCAGGGCTCCGACTTCCACGCCGAGCCGGGCTCGACCCAGGCCTTCATCGGCCCCGACGTGGCCGAGAGCCTCACGGAACGCGTGAGGGTGCTGCTGCGGGCGAGCGGGCTCAAGTCGGAGCTCGACTACCCGCTGACGGCCTTCGACGACATCTTCGCCTCCGACGTGCCGAGCACCGTCGCAGCCGTCTGGGGCACGATCATGTGGTGCGCGTACGCGCCGGCGTTCGACGGCAACGAGCGGCTGATCACGGTGTTCGGCGAATATCTGTGCCGTCCGCTGCCCGGTGACGAATGGGTGCGCTGGCTGCCCGCGCCGCCGCTGCTCGACCTCGCCACGCTCGTGGCCGAACGGCTGCGGGCGGGGAAGCCGAGGGCGGCGCTCAGGCTGGCGGCCGTGATGGCCGACACGGCCCAGATCCTGCTCTCCGACACCCGGTTCAGGCCCAGGGCGCTCGCCCTGCTCACGATGGTCGAGCCCATGCTGCGCCATTCCGGGATCGACGACGCCCACGTGGAGGAGGAGACCCTGCGCCAGGCGTGGCTGCGGCGCTGCCCGGCGCGGTTGTGCCGGGCGACGCTGGCGGAGAGCGACCCGGCGGCGCACTTCTCCCACGCGGTCTACGACCTCGTGGACGCGCTGCGGTTCACGCCCGAGCCGCCGGCGGCCGCGGCCGTGCTCCTCGCCGATCTGTCCGACTCCAAGGGCGTGCTGCCCGGGCTGCTGGACCACCGGCTCAGGAGGGCGTACGAGGCGCTGCGGCAGGCGGGGCTCACCGGCACCTCGGCCAGGGAGCGGACCGAGCCCGACGGCTTCCCCGTGCAGGGGCGGCCTGGCGGGGTGTCGACGGCGCCCGCGCCGGTGCTGGGGATCGCGCCGCCCGACCGCGGGAGCACGGCGGCGGTGCTCGGGGCGGCGTACGCCATGGGGCTGGCGTGGAGCCGGTTGACGGGGGCCAGGATGCCGGAGCGGGGGCTGGCGGGGCAGGCGGCACTCGTGCGTAAGATCATTCACGAACGCGACGATCACCACACAGGTCACACGTAAAGCACTAATACCGATATTTCACCCTAACTCCGCCTATATCGTTCTGACACTTGAGCGAACAGGAAATTCGCTGAATTGTGATCTCTGCCTGGGGAAATGATCCTCCTGGGGGCCCGCGACGCGGAAAGGAATGACCCCGATGGGCCATGTCGCCTGAAGGGTCTTCGCCGTAACCTCGAAGAGGGTGTGGGCTGCGGAAGGAAAGGACGACGCGGTGGGGCACAACGACCTGGACTCTCGGGTCCACGACCGTGTCGCGTTGGACGAGATTGCGCTCTACGCCGAGGTGCTCACCGCCGTGGCAGTCAGTGAACGGCGGCTGACCTTGGACGAACTCGACGACGCGCTCGGATTGCGGACTTCAGCGAGTCACTAGTAAAGATCAGTAAATTTCTGGCCCCGGGAACCGGACTCCTGACTCCCAAGAGTCGGGGACGAAGGTTTCCGGGGTTTCACATAACTAGTCATCCCGCCACCCCGGCTCCTACGTACGGACGATGTCTCATTACGTACGGACTAGCCTTCGTCCGTCCCCTACGAACGGACCAGGCGGGCGATCGCCGCCGAGGCCTCCTTCACCTTCGCCTCGGCCTCGGGGCCACCGTTGTTGATCGCGTCGGCCACGCAGTGCGAGATGTGCTCCTCCAGCAGCCCCAGCGCCACCGCCTGCAGCGCCCGCGTGGCCGCGGAGACCTGTGTGAGCACGTCGATGCAGTAGGCATCGTCGTCCACCATGCGCTGCAGGCCCCGGATCTGCCCCTCGATCCGCCTGAGTCGCGTCAGATAGGCCTGCTTGTCTCCGCTGTACCCATGCATGCTTCTACGGTACCCGTAACCCGTATCGGCGGGGCGTGCAGGAAGGCGTCACCGGAGGCCGGCGATCAGTTTCTCCCACTGGTCGGCGACCTCGTCGGCCGCATGGCGTACCGCGGTGTCGAGCGCGCCCGCGGCGAGGGAGCGCCGCCTGCGCTCGTCGTCGATCAGCGCCAGCAGCGCCACCGCGAACGGCTGCGGGTCGGCCTCGACGTCGGGCACCAGCACCCCGTTGTAGCCCGTCGCGACGAACTCCTTCGCCCCCCTGGTCCCTTCGAGCGCCACCACGGGCACCCCGCAGCCCATGGCCTCCAGCACCGTCATGCCGAGGTCATCGCCCCGCGAGGCGCTGGCCACGATCGACGCCTTGGCGAACTCGCCGGCCAGGTCGGGCGTCGTGCCCATGAAGTAGACGTGGTTGTGCAGGCCGAGCTCGCTGACGAGCGAGCGCAGCCGCCGCTCCTCGGGGCCGCCGCCGTAGAGCCGCAGCGCCCAGTCGGGCCGCTTGTCCACGATGACGGCGAAGGCCCTGATCAGCCGGTCGTACGCCTTGACCGCCACCAGCCGCCCGCCGGCCGCGACGATCCTGTTGTCCATCCGCGAGCGCGGCCACGGCCCCGCGGGCAGCGCGTCCAGCAGGGCGTGCACAGGAGGCCCGCCGGGCAGGAGCCTGGCCCATTCCTCCTGGGCGGAGTCCGTGGCCGTCACAACGGCGTTCAGGCGCGGGTAGAAGCGTTTGACGGGACCCGGCACGGCGGGCCGGCCCCACTCCCTGGCGATCTTGAGGATCTCGCGCGGCGCGTGCCTGGCCGCCTGGACGCTGAGCCCCGGCCTGGTGGTGATCAGGATGTCGGTCTTGAGGTTGCGCAGCACCCGCCAGAGCGCCACCTCGGTGCGCACCTGCCCGTGCGGCAGCAGGTGCCTGACCCCCGGCCTGGCGTCGATCACGCTGCGCATGGACACGCCCGGGTCCACGGGGAAGAACGGTTTCTCCTTGTGCCGCCTGACGCTGATCACCTCGACGTCGTGGCGCTCGGCGAGGGCGGTGGCGAGGTTCAGCGTGGCGCGCACGTCGCCGCGCATGCCGTAGGCGGACGTGAGGACCAGGCTGACCTTCATCCGCCCACCTCGATGCGCAACTCGTCGTCGGAGGTGTAGCAGGGTCTGATCGGCACGCCGTCGACCGTCGCCGACGGATAGTGCAGCCGGCGTCGTTTGCCGTCGACGTCGTCGAGCCGCGCGCCCAGCTTCATCGGTGTGGCCACGCCCTCCACCTGGAGCGCCGGCTCCCAGGTGCCGTTCGCGTGGCTCGCACCGTCGTCGTGGTCGGCCGCCAGGACGTCGACGAGCGAGACGGCCGCGTGGAAGCGCACGCCCTGCACGGTGGCCGTGGCCGACACCCGGGCGCTCGTCTGCCGGCGATCGAGGGTCAGCGTGGCCTCGTGGCGGCAGTCGTCGTCCTCCAGCCCGGTGTAG
Source organism: Nonomuraea sp. B1E8 (assembly GCF_039871515.1). NCBI lineage: Bacteria > Bacillati > Actinomycetota > Actinomycetes > Streptosporangiales > Streptosporangiaceae > Nonomuraea > Nonomuraea sp. B1E8. The sequence continues at coordinate 557,777 of NZ_JBDPLS010000005.1, forward strand.
GCCAGCAGGCCCATCACCTCGAAGCGGCCCTCCCTGAACCAGATGGCCCGCACCTCGGCCACGGGCTCCGCTTCGGAGATCTTCAGCGCCAGGTAGCCGTTGCGGGTGCGGTAGGAGCGGTAGGCGAGGGAGCGCCTGCACAGCGCGTACGCGTCGAGATGGTCGAGCGAGAAGCCGGGATCGACGCTGCGGAGCCTGACTCGCTTGCCGTCGCGGCGTAGATAGGCGTCCCATCGTCCGGCGCTGAGCTCCAGCGGCGCGAGCGAGACCGCGAGCGTGGCCTCGCGTGCCCGCGCGCCTGGCGTGCCGAGCAGCACGTCGCGTTCGACCCCCGTGGTGCGGTGCCTCAACACCAGTTCGGTGCCGTCTTCCAGTGGTTCGTCGATGGCGAGCCGGAGGGAGAGAACGTCGGCCAGAGTGACTTCGGCGTCCGTCACCACGACGCCCATCACGAGCCCCCTCCCCGTCGAATAGAGCCATGCGACGTTGAGGTTACCGTGATTTTCCCGTTATGTGGATGCCAGATTTGCTGTTCCTCACCCCTATTGACGTGCAGAACTCCTCCACATGGCCTGTGGAGGAGTCCGACTTGGGTTGGTCAGGACGCGCCTTTGACCGATTTGATCAACAGCTGTGCCACGTCCACGACTTCGAGCGACTCCTTGGCTTCACCACTGTTCTTCTTCTCGCTGATGGCGTCGCCGAGCATCACCATGCAGAACGGGCAAGCCGTCGAGACGGTGTCGGGATCGGTGGTCAGAGCCTCGTCGACGCGCTCGGTGTTGATGCGCTTGCCGATGCGCTCCTCCATCCACATGCGGGCGCCGCCGGCGCCGCAGCAGAAGCCGCGGTCCTTGTGCCGGTGCATCTCCTGGGTCTTGACGCCCGGCACCTTCGCCATGATGTCGCGGGGCTGGGAATAGACCTTGTTGTGGCGGCCGAGGAAGCAGGGGTCGTGATAGGTGATCTTCTCCTCGATCGGCGTGACCGGGGTGAGCAGGCCCTCGTCCACCAGCTTCGCCAGCAGTTGCGTGTGGTGCACGACTTCGTACGTGCCGCCCAGTTGCGGATATTCGTTGGCCAGGGTGTTGAAGCAGTGGGGGCAGGTCGCCACGATCTTCTTCACGCCCGCGTCGTTGAGCGTCTCGATGTTCTGCTGGGCGAGCATGTTGAACAGATATTCCATGCCGAGGCGCCGGGCGGGGTCGCCGGTGCACGCCTCCATCGGGCCGAGCACCGCGAACTTCACGCCCGCGATGTGCAGCAGTTCCGCCACGGCCCTGGTGGTCTTCTTGGCCCGGTCTTCGAGCGCGCCCGCGCAGCCCACCCAGAACAGATATTCGGCGTCGGCGGGCATCTTGTCCTCGACCACCTCGACCTCGAAATCGAGCTCCTCGATCCAGTCGGCCCGCTTCATCTCGGACATACCCCACGGGTTGCCCTTGTTCTCCAAATTTTTCACCATCACTCCCGCCTCGGACGGGAACGACGACTCCACCATCACCTGGTAGCGGCGCATGTCGAGGATGTGGTCGATGTGCTCGATGTCCACGGGGCACTGCTCGACGCAGGCGCCGCAGTTGGTGCACGACCAGAGCACGTCGGGGTGGATCACGCCCTCCTCGCCCACCAGCGGCTTTTCCAGCAGCGCGAGCACGTCGGTGTCCTTGTGCTGCTCGGCCTCCGCCGCCATCAGGTAGGGGGCCACCGCGAAGGCGTGGTCGCGCTGGTCGAGGATCAGCATCTTCGGCGACAGCGGCTTGTCGGTGTTCCAGGCCGGGCACTGCGACTGGCAACGACCGCACTCCGTACAGGAGTAGAAGTCGAGGAAACCCTTCCACGTGGTGTCGGCGATCTTGCCGCGGCCGAGCCGCTCGGGGTCGAGGTCCTCGTCCTCGAAGTCGACCGGCTTGCCGTCGACGCGCATCTCGACCGCCGCCCCCATGCCGTCGGGGCGGCGGGAGAAGAGCACGTTGAGCGGCGCGGTGAAGATGTGCAGGTGCTTGGAGTTCACCACGATGACCAGGAACACCAGCATGAAGCCGATGTGCAGGAGCAGCGCGATCTCCTCCAGCAGGGTGCTCGCCGGCAGCACGTCGCCGAGCGCGAGCGAGACGAACGCCCCCGAGGAGTAGGGGAAGTTGCCGTTGGCGGCGGCCGCGCCGCGGGCCAGGAAGAGCGTCCAGATGATGTTGAAGATCATGAAGAGGACGAGCCACGCGCCGCCGAGGTGGGAGCCGGAGAAGCGGGAGTCGCGGCCGAGCGCCTTGGGAGAGTTCCTGACCCTGATGACCGCGAAGGCGACCAGGCCGAGCAGGCAGGCCACCGCGATGAAGTCCTGCACGAATCCGAGCACGCCCCAGGTGCCGATGAGCGGGATGTGGAAGTCGGGCGTGCCGGTGATCGCCCCCTGGATGATCGCGCCGTACGCCTCGACGTAGACGGTCAGCAGGATGAAGAACGCCCACATGACGAAGAAGTGCGCGACGCCCGACGCGGTCCACTTGAGCAGTTTCTTCTGCCCGAACACCTCGACGAGCTGCGTCTTGACCTCGTCGGCCACGTGTGTCCTGGCGTACTCGACGCGCTCGGGCGCAGGCGGCCCCACGGTCGCGAGCTTGTACAGGAACAGCACCCGGCGGCCGGCGACGGCCACCGCCAGGACGGTCATGACAAGCCCGATGATGGCTACCCAGAGCACGGGGTCCTCCCACAGACGACGTTGGCTGTCAGCGTACGGTCACCCGCTTCGCAGCCCTCCACTGCGATCCTACCCACGGGTAACATTGCCGGGGTACGCGACATACCCTATGGTCACCGCCGCTGACAGAACAATGCTCTACCCTGTGAAGTACCTCTGGATCGTCGGCGCCAGCAACTCGACCAGCTCGTCATGGCTCGCGCTCGCCAGCGGCTCCAGCCCGATCACATAGCGCCCCATGATCACGCCGAACATCTGGGCGAACGCCGCCTCGATCCGCAGATGCGGCACCCGCAGCCGGTCGGCCACCTGGAAGAGCAGCGCGTTCGAGATGAACTCACGGAACATCACGACCGCACGCTCGTTGGTCATGGCCGAGCGCATGAGCGCCACCATCGGCTCGCGCGTCTCCGGCTCGGCCGTGACCTCGAGGATCATCCGGACGAGCCGCTCACCGAGCTCCTCGCGCGGCCCGGCGACCAGCACGGGGACGACGATCTCCGGCGTGATCGGCAACTGCATGGCCGCCGCGAACATGCCCTCCTTGGTGTCGAAATAGTGGTGCACCAGAGCGGGATCGACCTTCGCCTCCCTGGCGATGCCGCGCACGGTCGCCTTGTCGAACCCCTTCTCCGCGAACACCTTCCGCGCCGCCGCCAGGATCTCGCCCCGCGTGTCGGCCGAGCCCGGCCTGCGTCCAGGACGGCGCCTGGCCGTCGACTCCTCCGAGGCATTCCCCCGCGTCACCGGCCCACCGCCAGGTAGACCCGCATCGGCACCGACAGCACACCCTCGGGGAACACCTCGCGCAACTCGGCCCGCTGCCTCTCGACCAGCTCATCGGCCCGCCGCGGCGACAGCGCCGCCATGTAGGAGTGGGAGCGCAGGCCGAGCAGGAAGTCCTCGACGCCGACCAGCCTCGTCCACGGAATCCACCGCTCCTCGATCACCTCGAAGGCGGCGGCGATGGGCGGCGCCGACCACCGCTCGACCGCCGGTCCCCAATAGGCGGGCACCTCCTCCGCCAGCCGCGCTTCGTACGCGGCCAGCCACCCGGCCTGCGCGGCGTGGGCGAAGTTCCAGCAGCCCGCGATCGTGCCCCCGGGACGCAGCACCCGCCTCGCCTCGGCGATCGACGCCACCGGGTCGAGCCAGTGCCACGACTGGGCGAACGTGACCAGGTCGGCCACGCCGTCGGCCAGCGGCAGGCGGTTGCCGTCGGCCAGCAGGGCCGCGACGGGCGCACCCTCCTCGCCGCCCGCCCGCGACACCAGCCTGGCCAGCATCTCGGCGCCCAGGTCGATCGCGATGACCTGCGCGCCGCGCGCCCTGAGCGCCCGCGTCATGATGCCGGTGCCCGCGCCCACGTCGACCGTGGTGGCACCGTCGAGCTCGACGCCGGACACCTCGGTGAGCGCGCGGTAGAGCTCGTCGGGATAGCACGGCCTGCCCGCGTCGTACGCGTCGGCCACCCGGTCGAACACCCTGCCCAGATCCTTGATCGGCCCGGTGTTCACGTGGCGGCCGCCAGGTGCAGCCGGGCGAAGGCCAGCGCCTCCGCGAGATCGTCGATGCGCTCCGTGCGGCTGGCCGCCTTGCGCGTGTTGATCTCGAGCACGACCAGCCCCGAGTAGCCGTTGCCCGCCAGGCGCTCGAGGACCTGCGCGCACGGCTGGTTGCCCCTGCCCGGCACCAGGTGCTCGTCCTTGTTGGTCATCCCGACGCCGTCGGCCAGGTGCAGGTGGGCGAGCCGGTCGCCGAGCTTGACGGCCATCTCCATGGCGTCGGAACCCGACACGGCCGTGTGCGACAGGTCGAGCGTGACCTGAGGGAAGGCGTAGTCGATCGGATTCCAGTCGGGAGAGTAGGGGACCACGTCGTTGCCCCTGGCGCGCAACGGGAACATGTTCTCCACCGCGAAGGTGACGTCGGTCTCCTCGCGCATCCTGGCCAGGCCGTTCTCGAAGTCGCGCGCGTAGTCGCGCTGCCATCGGAACGGCGGATGGACCACGACCGTCGAGGCGCCCAGGCGTTCGGCCGCCTTCTGCGCCTTGACCAGCTTGGCCCAGGGGTCGCGCCCCCACACCCGCTGCGTGACCAGCAGGCAGGGGGCGTGGATGGCCAGGACGGGCAGCTCGTAGTGCTCGGAGAGCCGCTCGATCACGTCGATGTCCTGGCTCACGGGGTCGGCGCCGACCATGACCTCTACGCCGTCGTAACCCAGGCGCGCGGCCAGCTCGAACGCGTCTGGAGTGCGTTCCGGATATACCGAAGCAGTGGACAATGCGATCTTCGCATTGGGCACGCGGATGACATCAGCCACGTTGCCAGCCTAAGCCGGTCACGCCGATCTGGCGCGCGCACCGACGGGACGAGCCCATGTCGAGCCGCGTCCAGCGGTCGCGAAACCCCTTGTGGCGAGCCGAACCACCGGGCGCGAACCACCTCCGGCGAGCCGGACCAGCCGGTCGCGGAACCCCTTGTGGCGGGCCGATCCGGCGGTTCGCGAAGGCGCCTCCGGCGGGCCGCGCCCGGCGGCACGCACCGCAGGTTGCTCATGCGCCTAGCGTTGGACCATGCCACGGATAGCGAAAGGCGCGATCCCGAGCCCGAACATCTGGAACGCGCCGCAGGTCTACGAGCTGGAGAACCGCGCCGTCGACCCCGAGGGCGCGGCCGACGCGGCGATGCGCGAGCTGCGCCCCTGGGACGGCGCGACCGTGCTCGACATCGGCTGCGGCACCGGCTACCACCTGCCGGTCCTGGCCGCGTCGGCGTCCGGCGTCATCGGTGTCGAGCCGCACGGAGACCTGGCCGCGCTGGCCCGCCGCCGCTGCGCCGGCCTCCCCAACGTGACCGTGCACGCCGCCGCCGCCCAGGACCTGCCGCTGCCCGACGCGAGCGTGGACGTGGCGATGGCGCGCTGGGCGTACTTCTTCGGCCCCGGCTGCGAGCCGGGGCTGCGCGAGCTGTCCAGGGTGGTACGCCGCGGCGGCGCGGCCTTCGTGCTCGACCTCGACGCGACGCGGGGGTCGTTCGGCCGCTGGTTCTCGCACACCGTACCCACCTACTCGCCCCGCGACGTCGAGGCGTTCTGGGTCCGGCACGGCTGGCAACGGCGGCCGCTCGACCTCAGGATGGCCTTCGAGCGCCGGGCGGACCTGGAGGCGGTGCTGCGCATCGAGTTCGCGCCCGGCGTGGCCGAGCAGGCCATCGCCGAGACCCCTGGCCTGGAGATCCCCTATCCGAACGTGCTGCGCTGGCGCCACTTCTAGAACCGACCGGCGCGTCCCGTACGGCGGGGAGTCCCTGACGGCTGCGCGAGCCGGTTCGATCCGGGTGGAAACGACCAGGAAACCGGTCAAGGCCTAGTCATGGTCGTCGTAGGCGGAGGAGCTCCGTGAGCCTGATGCGGAGATCCTCCTGGCTCAGCACGTCAACGTAAGAAGGACTCTCCCAATGAATCGTGCGAAAAAGGCCGGCCTGGCCGGCCTGGCATGCGTGATGCTGGCCCTCGGCACGCCGGCACACGCCACCGCGGCCGACGCAGCCAGACCCGAGCTGGGCGACGTGCAGAAGGCCCTTTCGGAACTGGCCAGAAGCCCCGAGGTCCTGGGCACGATCGGAGCGCTCTACGTCGACGGCGAGAAGGTCGACACGGGAACGGCCGGCACCCGCCTGCTCGACGGCGCAGGCGGCAGGATCCCGGCCGACGCCCGCTTCCGGGCCGGATCCCAGACCAAGCCCATGATCCAGATCGTCATCATGCAACTGGTCGGGGAGGGCAGGCTGGCCCTGGACGACAAGCTCGGCGACCTGCTGCCCGTCGTGGTCGAGAAAGATCTTGTGGACCGGGCCGATGAGATCACCGTGGAGCAGATGATCCATCACACCTCCGGCATCCCCAACTATTTCAAGCCGGGGGTGCTCGACCCATTCGACTTCACCACGAACTACTCCCCGCTGGAGATGATCGGGTTGACCCGGACGCTGCCCCGCACCGGAGAGCCGGGGCAGAGCTACTCCTACTCCAACACCAACTACTTCCTCCTCGGACTGATCGTCGAGGAGCTCACGGAGCGCAGCCTGGCCGCCGAACTCGATCGGCGCATATTCGACCCCGTCGGCATGGAGCGCACCTACCTGCCGGACAAGTTCCCCGGGCTCATCAAAGGCCCGCACGGGCATGGCTACCACCCCGGCGAGCAGGGCAAGCCGGTCGACGTCGACCGTCTCAACTCGAGCTACCTCTGGGCCGCCGGAGGCGTCATCTCCACCACGGACGACCTGAGCTCCTTCGCCCGGGCACGTGCGGGCGAGAAGCTCCTGTCGAAAGAGCTGAAAGAGGCGCTGAACGCCGGCCGGCCGCCCCGCGACCCCGGCCAGCCGGCCCCCGAGCCGCCCGTGTGCGAACCCGAGGACGGATACGGTGTCATGACGGGCGGCTCGTTCGGCTTCAGATCCATGACCTTCAGCTCGCGCGACAGCCGCGTGCAGTTCGTCCTGTCGAACACGTTGAGCGCCGACCACAGCGATCCCGCGATCGACCCGCTGATCAAGAAGGCCGCCGAAGCCGTCCTGTGTCCCGCCAAGTGACGCCCCGGTGAGTCGGACCTGCGCTTGAAGGGCTTGACATTGACGTCGGTGTCAATGTTTACCGTGGTCATATGCGCATCGGAGAGCTGGCGGAACGCACAGGAGTGAGCCCGCGCTCGCTCCGCTACTACGAGCAGCACGGCCTGCTCAGCGCCCGTCGCGCGGCCAACGGCTACCGCGACTACGGCGAGGAGGACGTCAGGCTGGTCGCGGAGATCAGGGCGCTGCTCAGCGTGGGCTTCACGCTGGAGGACACCCGGCCGTTCCTCGACTGCCTGCGTCGGGGGCACAGCACGGGCGGCTCGTGCGCCGAGTCGGTCGAGGTCTACGAGCGCAAGCTCAAGGAGATCGACGAGGAGATCCGCGCCCTGCTCGCCCGCCGCGCCGAGGTGGCCGCCCAGCTCGCGCAGTCCTGTCCGGGTTGCTTCGTGAAGGGTTGAACATGATCACATTGACTACCGACAACTACGAGGAGCAGGTGCTCAAGAACGACAAGCCGGTCCTGGTGGAGTTCTGGGCCGAATGGTGCGGGCCGTGCCGGATGGTGGGCCCCGTACTGGAGCAGATCGAGGCCGAGCACGGGCTGACGATCGGCAAGCTCGACACCGACGCGCACCCCGAGATCATGGCCCGTTACGGCGTGATGGCGGTGCCGACGATGTTGTTGTTCGAGAACGGCGAGCCGGTCAAGCAGATCGTGGGTGCCAAGCCGAAGCGCATGCTGGTCGCGGAGCTCGGCCTGGCGTGAACCGTCCGGTGACCTGACCTCTTCGTGGTGCCGGCGGGGCTCGAAGATTGTCGGCCCCTGCCGCTAGCCTGCTCCGCATGGCCAAGACTGCCTCGAAACCCGGATACCGCTGTGCAGAGTGCGGCTGGCGCACCACGAAGTGGGTCGGCCGGTGCGGCGAGTGCCAGGCGTGGGGCACGGTCGACGAAGAGGGCGCCCGCGGCGTCAGCGTCGTCCAGGCCGGCGCCACCACCGCACCCGCCCTGCCGATCGGCCAGGTCAAGGCCGAGGTGGCGGCGGCCCGCACGACCGGCGTCGCCGAGCTCGACCGGGTGCTCGGCGGCGGCCTGGTGCCGGGCGCGGTCGTGCTGCTGGCCGGCGAGCCGGGCATCGGCAAGTCCACGCTCCTGCTGGAGGCCGCGGCCCGCATCGCCGAGCGCGAGACGGTCCTCTATGTGACGGGCGAGGAGTCGGCTGCCCAGGTGCGCCTGCGTGCCGACCGCATCGGCGCCATCCAGGATCGCCTCTACCTCGCGGCCGAGACGGAGTTGTCGGCTCTGGTCGCCCACGTGGAGAAGGTCCAGCCCACCATGCTGGTGGTCGACTCGGTGCAGACCGTCGGCTCCGCGCAGGCCACGGGCGTGCCCGGCGGGGTCACGCAGGTCCGCGAGGTGGCGGCCAATCTCGTGCGCCTGGCCAAGGAGCGCAACATGGCCACGGTGCTCGTCGGCCACGTCACCAAGGAGGGCTCGATCGCCGGCCCGCGCACGCTGGAGCACCTGGTCGACGTCGTGCTCAACTTCGAGGGCGACCGCCACTCCAGGCTCCGCATGGTGCGAGCGATCAAAAACCGGTTCGGCCCCACCGACGAGGTCGGCTGCTTCGACCTGCACGAGCGGGGCATCGAGGGCATCACCGACCCGAGCGGCCTGTTCGTCTCGCGGCGCAGCGAGCCGGTGCCCGGCACCTGCGTCACCGTCACGGTCGAGGGCACCCGCCCGCTGCCCGCCGAGGTGCAGGCCCTGGTCGCCCGCACCGACGCCCAGCAGCCCAGGCGCACGTCGTCGGGGCTCGACACCTACCGCGTGCAGATGATCCTCGCCGTGCTGGAGCGCCGGCTCAACGCCCGCCTCGGCGGGTGCGACGTGTTCACGGCCACCGTGGGGGGCATCAAGCTGGCCGACCCCGCCGTCGACCTGTCCGTCATGCTGGCCGTCGCCAGCGCCGCCGGGGACAAGCCGCTGCCGGCCGGCCTCGTGGCACTCGGCGAGGTGGGTCTGGCGGGCGAGCTGCGTCCGGTCAAAGACGTCCGCAGGCGGCTGTCCGAGGCGGCCAGGATGGGGTTCAAGCGCGCCCTCGTGCCCGCAGGATCCCTCGAAGAGGGCGGCCGCCGGCGTAACGGGCAGCGTGCTCTGGTGCCCGTGGGGCCGGTGGCGTTCGCACCCGGTTTCGAGGTCGTCCAGGCGGAGAACGTCTGGGACGCACTCACACACGTCACATAGCGCGGCTAAGCTGGGCGTGACCGATCGACACGGGGGTCAGGTGGATAGGAGTCTTGACGACCGTCGTCGCGAAGCCCTGGCAGCTGTGGCCCCAGGCACTCCGCTGCGCGACGGCCTGGAGCGCATCCTGCGCGGGCAGACCGGCGGGCTGATCGTGCTCGGCTACAACCGGGTCGTCGAAGAGGTCTGCAGCGGCGGGTTCGAGCTCGACGTCGACTTCTCGGCCACCAGGTTGCGCGAGCTGGCCAAGATGGACGGCGCCATCGTCGTGAGCGACCACAAGATCGTGCGCGCCGCCGTCCACCTCGTGCCCGACCCCTCCATCCCCACCGACGAGTCCGGCACCCGCCACCGCACCGCCCAGCGCGTCGCCCGGCAGACCGGCCTGCCCATCATCGCCATCAGCAAGTCGATGCGCATCATCGCCCTCTACCTCGACGGCATCCGCTACGTCCTGGAGGAGTCGGCGGCCATCCTGTCCAAGGCCAACCAGGCCCTGGCCACCCTCGAACGGTACAAACACCGCCTCGACGAGGTCTCCGGCACCCTGTCGGCCCTGGAGATCGAAGACCTGGTCACGGTCCGCGACGTCGCCGCCGTCGCCCAGCGACTCGAGATGGTCCGGCGCATCTCCGACGAGATCAAGGGCTACGTCGTCGAGCTGGGCACCGACGGCCGGCTGCTGTCCCTGCAGCTCGACGAGCTCGTGGCCGGTGTCGACTCCGAGCGGGAGCTGGTCATCCGCGACTATCTCCCGGCGCCCGCCGGCCGCCGCCAGCGCCGCCTGATCGAGGCCCTGCACGACCTCGACAAGCTGTCGGGCAACGAACTGCTCGACCTCGCGGTGGTCGCCCAGGTGCTCGGCCACAACGGCACCGACATGCTCGAAACCCCGGTGAGCCCCAGAGGTTTCCGCCTGCTCGCCAAGGTGCCCCGCCTGCCGGCCACCGTGGTCGACCGCCTGGTCAACCACTTCGGCGGGTTGCAGAAGCTTCTGGCCGCCAGCATCGACGACCTGCAGGCGGTGGGCGGCGTCGGGGAGTCGAGGGCGCGCAGCGTACGCGAGGGCCTGTCCCGCCTCGCCGAGTCCTCCATTCTCGAACGCTACGTCTGACGGCCGGCGCCGGGAAGGCTCAGCGACGCATGGCCGGCGCTCCCGGCGGCGGCTTCTAGCGAAGGTGGAAGACCCCCTTGCTGCTGCGGAGCTTGCCCATGCGCACGGTGGCCACGTACGTCCCCGGCAGCGCGGCCGCCGGTGTGGCCGGGCAGTCGGCACGGGAGCGGCGGCGGTCCCATTCCAGCGACCGCACGTAAGGCACCCCCCGCTGGAGCTGCTCGATCTCCGTGCCCTGCCCGTTGACGCAGTCGGCGTTCGACCAGATCCGGTCCGCCCCCGAGGTGATGCGGATCTCCATGGCCCGCGGCCCCACGTCGACCGTGCACATCACGGGCCCGGTGTTGACCAGCGTGACCAGGAAGGTGGGCCGGGCGTCGCCCGCGTAGATCTGCTCCTTGCCGCTCTGGAGGCTCAGCACCAGATCGTCCTCGACGCAGGGCTGGCCGGGCCTCCGCTCCCCGGCGGTGGGGGTCGGCGTGGGGGTGGCCGTCGGAGTCGGCGACGGGCTGGCCGTGCCCAGAGCCAGCGTACGCAGCCCGGCGAGCAGCGGATCCACGCTGGGCGTGGGGCTCGATGACGACTGCGCGCTGGACGTACGGCCCGGTCCGCTGCCACCGCTCGAGCACGCCCACGCCACCACGGCCACCACGACGAGAACCGCCACCAGCACGCTCATCCGACGCCGCCAGTAGACGTCACCGCCGTCGCCGCGCATCGAATCCGGGTCCATCGGGTTCGCGCGGTGCTCCCCACCTGCTTCACCAGGTGGAGGACACCGCGCTCCCTCCCTTCCGATCTGGTCGGTTCCTGTGGTCGTTGCTTTGCTGGTCGTGAGAGTCCGGAGGTGGGTGTGCGCAGGTCGGTCGCTCACTTCTCCGTCGCGCCCCACCAGCGAGCGGGCCGCGCGCTCGAGCAGTGTGTGAGGGCTCGCCCTTCGCCAGGCCGCGGAAGCGGCTCAGCAAGAGGCCTCTCCCTTCCGGGAGCGGAGGAGCCACAACGCTCAGCATGGTAATTGTCCAGCCACGAAGAGTGACGACACGCCGAAGGCGGCGAACTCGGCATACGCTTGACCGCGTGGTTGAGCCGAACCTCCTGCACGCCCCCGTTCTCGACTGGTACGCCGACAACGCCCGAGACCTCCCCTGGCGTACGGTCGACGCGACGCCGTGGGGCGTGCTCGTCAGCGAGATCATGCTCCAGCAGACCCCGGTCGCCCGCGTCCTGCCCGTCTGGCGCGAGTGGATGGCCCGCTGGCCCACGCCCAAGGCACTGGCCGCCGAGCAACCTGGCGAAGCCGTACGCCATTGGGGCCGGCTCGGCTATCCGCGCAGGGCGCTGCGGCTCCACGCGTGCGCCAGGGCCGTCGCCGAGGAACACGGCGGCGAGGTGCCGTCCGACCACGCGACCCTGCTGTCCCTGCCCGGCATCGGCGAATACACCGCCGCCGCGGTCGCCAGCTTCGCGTACGGCGGCCGCCACGCCGTCCTCGACACCAACGTGCGCAGGGTGTTCGCGCGGGCGGTGCGCGCCGAGGAATACCCGCCCACGGCCACTTCGGCGGCCGAGCGGCGGCTTGCGGAGGCACTCCTGCCCGAGCTGGACGCGCCCCGCTGGGGCGTGGCGGTGATGGAGCTCGGCGCGCTGGTCTGCACGGCCCGCGCCCCGCGCTGCGCCGACTGCCCGATCACCCACCTGTGCGCCTGGCGGCTGGCCGGCAAGCCGCCGCACGCCGGCCCCGCTCGTAAGGGCCAGACGTACGCGGGCACCGACCGCCAGTGCCGCGGCCGCCTCCTCGACGTGCTCAGGTCGGCCCACGGGCCGGTCCCCAAGGCGGCCCTCGACGCCGTGTGGGACGACGCGGTGCAGCGCGAACGCGCCCTGGACGGCCTGGTCGCCGACGGCCTCGCCGAACCCCTCGACGACGGCACCTACCGCCTCCCCCACTCCTGACCGCCCGGCCCAGCGACCGGCCTTTCAGGCCGCACCCCTGCGACCTCACCCCCCCCTGATCGCCGGCTTCCCCGTGACGCGTTCCCGGCGATGCACGCACCGCGGGCCCCGCGGTGCCGTGCCGGCCGTGCGGTGGCACGGCGAGACCGGGCGGCGGCGCGGCCGTAGCGCCGCCGGGGCGTGCTGTCACCGGGCCCAGGGTGGGACGGTTCGTTCCGCGCCCTTGGGGGCCAGGTCGCAGGCGTCCGGCGCCGACACGCCGTCGGGGTTGTAGACGCGGGCACCGGAAGGCGCGGCGACGATCGAGACGAACCCGCGCTCGGGGTGGGCGAACATCTGCCTGCTCACGTCGGCGGGCAGCACCATGGTGTCCCCCACGCCGACCTCGTACCGCTCGCCTCCGAGCTCGACGACGGCCGCGCCGTCGAGCCACGTCCACACCAGTTCGGCGTCGAACGCGTGCACCGGCCCCACCATGCCGGGACGGGCGTCCACCCGCCACACGGCCTGCTCGGCCCCTCCCTGGGAGGGCGAGGCGAGCGTGGTCATGACGCCGTTGGGCGTCTCGGTCCTGCGGGATTCAGTGGACAGGACCATGGCCATCGGAATCACTCTCCTCAAACGATCCACGGCGGGACGCCGTAGTCGGCGCCGTTCTCGGCAAGGGCCCTGGCGCCCGCCGGGGCTGTCACGACGGCGGTGTAGCCGCTGCCGGGGTCGGCGAGCACGCGCCTCACCGTGTGCGCGGGGATGACGACGGTGTCGCCCGCCGCGACCTCGAACCGGTCACCGCCCAGTTCGACGACGGCCGCTCCTGCCGTCCAGCTCCACACCTGCTCGCTGTCGAAGTCATGCACGGGCCCGCGCGCGCCCGGTTCGGCGTCCACCCGCCACAGGGCTCGCGAGGCCCCTCCCTGCGTCGGCGAGGCGAACGTCGTCATGACCCCGCCGGGGGTTTCCGACCGCCGCGCCTCGGCGTCACGAATGACAGTCACGTCCTGAAGCTCCTAAGATAGGCAACTACGTTGTCCATATAGTCAATCAGGTTGTCTATCATGTCAAGCGACGCCCCCGGCTTCGAACTACCGCTCCGCCTGCTGCTCGCCTTCAGGATGCTGATCGACGAGCTGCACGCCGAACTGGCCCGCCAAGGTCACCCGGGCCTGCGGCCCATGCACGGGTTCGTCATGCAGGCGATCGGCCCGCGCGGCACCACCGCCGTCGAGCTGGGCCGCATGCTCGGCGTCTCCAAGCAGGCCGCGGGCAAGACCATCGACACCCTCGAACGCCTCGGCTACGTCGAACGCACCACGGATTCCCACGACACCCGGCGTAAGATCGCCCGGCTCACGCCGTACGGGATGGACGCACTGAACCGCTCGGCCCGCATCTTCGACGACCTCCGCGCCCGCTGGGCGCACGAACTCGGCGAGGACCGGCTGCACGCCCTCGAAGCCGACCTGCGGAAGGTCACCCCGGACGGCCTCTGGCGCCTGGACACCCCCGGCTGGTTCGGCTCCCTCTGACCGACCGCCCCGCCCGGGCCGCGACGGCCCGGGCGCTCCCGACTCCCTAGGCGGCCAGTTGCAGGCCCAGGCTGGTGAGGTTCGTACGGGCCCAGGCCAGCTCGTCGGCGAGCAGCGACACCAGCGCCCCAGGCCCCTTGGCCCGCCCGGGCACCATCAGGTTGTGCGTCTCCACCTCGATGTGCGCGCTCCCGCTGACCGCCCCCGACAACATCGCCGTCAGCGTGTCGTGCAGCACGGCGCCCGTGCTGCTCGGCATCTCCCCCGTGTGGCTGTGCACGTGCCCCAGCTTGACCACCGGCGCACCGGCCTCGGCCAGCCCTTTGAGCGCCGCACCGGCCTCCTCGGCGCCGCCGGCCAGGTGGCAGGCGTCCAGGCACACGCCCAGGTGCTCGGAGTCGATGCCGCACACCCGCGCCAGCGCCTGCTCGGTCGTCTCCAGCACGCACCCGGGCCACGGCTCGAACCCGACCCTGATCGTCTTGCCGGTCACGCTGTAGATGCCGCGCAGCTCGCGCGCCAGCCGTTCGAGCCGGCGGGTGGCGATGGAGTGCAGGTCGGCGGGCCAGTCGCGGCGCCACCCGATCGGTATCGTCGAGATGCTGCCGAACCGTACGTCGTCGGGGAGCAGGAACGCCAGGATCTTGGCCAGCGCCATCGTGTAGCGGTAGCGCTCGGGCTTGGCCCAGTCGGGCCCGGGCACCTCCTGGTTGCGTCCGCCGGTGCCGTTGAGGCTCACGACCTCCAGGCCGCGCTCCTCCAGGGAACGGCGCAGGCGTACGAGCTCGATGCGGTCGGCCGTGAGATGGTCGGCGACGGCCGGCGACAACCACAACCCGATCCCCATCCGCTCGACCCCCAGACGCTTGCGCACGGGCACGGCGTAACGGGTCAGGTGGGCGATCAGGTTCTCCAGGTCCTCAGCGGGGTGGACGCCTGCGTTGTAGGCGAGGTGAACGAGCGTTCCGTCATCGTGACGCAGGCGCATCGGTTTCCTCCAGGCTTGCGTTGTGTCTTCCCGTCGCCCGCCTTGGACGTGCGAACCCTGTGAGCATGCCTGCCGACGGGTGGCGAGCGCGTCCGCCCTGAGTTGACTTCGTCCTACTCCCCAGGGAGCAGTCACCAACGAGGCGAAGCTCTACACAGTGTAGTACTACTTCGCGTGGCGAAACACCCGAACTCCTGAACGATCGGGCGGCGACCGCGTCCGGCCGAGCTCACGGGAGCTTACGGGGGTACGTCATGCTAGGTCTGCGGTCTGTCACGCCGGGCCGGATTGACGATCTCGAGACCATTCGCAGGGCCGGCCGGGCCACCCCGGATGGTTCATCATGCCGCTGAGCGGCGACCAGACGGACCACGGCGGCAATGACCGGGACCACCCCGGCAAGCTCTCAGACAACGCCTCAGCCTCTCAGACAGCGCCTCAGCGCCGAGGGTGGGCGCGCACACGAAAGCCCCCGCGTGGATGACGCTCCACGCGGGGGCTTTCGAAAGAACCGGACGTCAGCGCTGGATCGGCGCTGCGATCGCGGCGGCCGAGTCGGGCACCTTGGAGGCGGACTCGCCCTTGAAGACGAACGTGGCGTCGTCGCCCTCGCCTTCGATGGTCACCTTGACGACCTGCCCCGGACGGAGCTCGCCGTAAAGGATCTTCTCCGACAGGGAGTCTTCCAGCTCGCGCTGGATCGTACGCCGCAGCGGACGGGCGCCCATGACCGGGTCGTAGCCGCGGTCGGCCAGCAGCTGCTTGGCCTCGGGCGAGACGTCGAGCCCCATGTCGCGGTCCTTCAGCCTGGCGTCGACCTGGTTGAGCATCAGATCCACGATCTTGATGATCTCGTTGGGCGTCAGCTGGTGGAAGACCACGATGTCGTCGACACGGTTGAGGAACTCGGGGCGGAAGTGCTGCTTGAGCTCCTCCTGCACCTTGGCCTTCATCCGGTCGTAGTTGGAGTCGGCGTCGTTGGACTTCGCGAACCCGACCCCGATGCCCTTGGAGATGTCACGGGTGCCGAGGTTGGTGGTCATGATGATGACCGTGTTCTTGAAGTCGACCACGCGGCCCTGGGCGTCGGTCAGGCGACCGTCTTCCAGGATCTGCAGCAGCGAGTTGAAGATGTCGGGGTGGGCCTTTTCGATCTCGTCGAACAGGACCACCGAGAACGGCTTGCGCCGCACCTTCTCGGTGAGCTGGCCGCCCTCTTCGTAGCCGACGTAGCCGGGAGGCGAGCCGAAGAGCCTGGAGACGGTGTGCTTCTCCATGAACTCGGACATGTCCAGGCTGATCAGAGCGTCTTCGTCGCCGAAGAGGAACTCCGCCAGAGCCTTGGACAGCTCGGTCTTACCGACGCCCGAGGGGCCGGCGAAGATGAACGAGCCGCCGGGGCGCCGCGGGTCCTTCAGGCCGGCGCGGGTGCGCCGGATGGAGCGCGACAGGCCCTTGATGGCGTCGTCCTGGCCGATGATCCGCTTGTGGAGCTCGTCCTCCATGCGGAGCAGGCGCTGGGACTCCTCCTCGGTCAGCTTGAAGACCGGGATGCCGGTGGCGGTCGCCAGGACCTCGGCGATGAGCTCCTGGGTGACCTCGGCCACGACATCCATGTCGCCGGCCTTCCACTCCTTCTCCCGCCGCTCGCGCTTGAGCTGGAGCTGCTTCTCCTGGTCGCGGAGGGCAGCGGCCTTCTCGAAGTCCTGCGCGTCGATCGCGGACTCCTTGTCGCGGCGGACGTTGGCGATCTTCTCGTCGTATTCGCGCAGGTCCGGCGGCGCGGTCATCCTGCGGATGCGCATCCTGGAGCCGGCCTCGTCGATGAGGTCGATCGCCTTGTCGGGAAGGTAGCGGTCGCTGATGTAGCGGTCGGCCAGCTGCGCGGCGGCCACCAGCGCGTCGTCCGTGATGGACACGCGGTGGTGCGCCTCGTAGCGGTCGCGCAGACCCTTGAGGATCTCGATCGTGTGGCTGAGCGAGGGCTCGGCCACCTGGATCGGCTGGAACCGGCGCTCCAGCGCTGCGTCCTTCTCGAGGTATTTGCGGTATTCGTCGAGCGTCGTCGCGCCGATCGTCTGCAGCTCGCCGCGGGCCAGCATGGGCTTGAGAATGCTGGCGGCGTCGATCGCGCCCTCGGCGGCGCCCGCACCCACGAGCGTGTGCAGCTCGTCGATGAACAGGATGATGTCGCCGCGGGTGCGGATCTCCTTGAGCACCTTCTTCAGGCGCTCTTCGAAGTCACCACGGTAGCGGGAGCCGGCGACCAGGGCACCGAGGTCAAGCGTGTAGAGCTGCTTGTCCTTCAGCGTCTCGGGCACCTCGCCCCTGACGATCTTCTGCGACAGGCCTTCGACGACGGCGGTCTTGCCGACGCCGGGCTCGCCGATGAGAACGGGGTTGTTCTTGGTCCTCCTGGAGAGGACCTGCATGACCCGCTCGATCTCCTTCTCGCGGCCGATGACCGGATCCAGCTTGCCCTCGCGGGCTGCCTGGGTCAGGTTGCGGCCGAACTGGTCGAGCACCAGGGAGGTCGACGGGGCCGACTCCTGCGGGCCACCCGCGGCGGCCGGCTCCTTGCCCTGGTAGCCGTGGAGCAACTGGATGACCTGCTGCCTGACACGGTTGAGATCAGCTCCAAGCTTGACCAGCACCTGGGCGGCCACACCCTCACCCTCACGGATGAGCCCGAGCAGGATGTGCTCGGTGCCGATGTAGTTGTGACCCAGTTGCAAAGCCTCACGGAGCGACAGCTCGAGGACCTTCTTGGCCCGCGGGGTGAACGGAATGTGCCCCGACGGAGCCGACTGGCCCTGGCCGATGATCTCCTCGACCTGCTGGCGCACACCCTCAAGGCTGATGCCGAGGCTCTCCAGAGCCTTGGCGGCTACGCCCTCACCTTCGTGGATCAAACCAAGAAGAATGTGCTCAGTGCCGATGTAGTTGTGGTTGAGCATCCTGGCCTCTTCTTGGGCCAGGACGACAACACGCCTCGCTCGGTCGGTGAACCTCTCGAACATCTCGTCGCTCCTCACAGAGCGGTCAGTCAGGCCGGTAAATCCGGTCCCGTCATCCCGCATGCTAGCCCTGGCTCGGCGAACCGTGCCCACTGCCGCTGACACGCTCTATAGCAGACACGTTCCCCGGGAGCAGGGCGTTCACCCTCCATCCAACTACCGTTCGGGGGTGACGTGTTCCCGATACGCCGCAAGCGAACGATGTTTGGGACGCTTCGCGGAAGCGGCTGGAATTTGCCGCCGCACCGTATCCGGATCACCACGATCGGCCATCGAACGTCAGGGGCGAAGCCGACCGGGGCGCCACTTCACCTGCGCATCTCAGATGCCGCGTACGTATCTGTTACGCAATCATCCTATGTCCCGACGCAATGCTTGGCCAACCGCCCGTGCTACGCCCTGAGCACAACGGGGCACGCGCCCCACGCCGCACACAGAGTAATACGTCATCCGGTCAGCTCGGTTACCGATCTCATCTCGCATCATGAGACACTGCACCGCGGCGCGCATGCCATTCCGCTCATCCTCGCCGTCGCGGACCGGCGGCATTCCGCGCGCCCGCCACACTTCGTGATGGTCCGGCATTGTGCGCACATGCTCGCGGAGGCGGATTGTGTGAGGCGTGCTCATGCTCACGGGTTATGCCGCCGGGCATGGGCACTCCGCGCATCTCCAGGAAGCGGCATATGGCCGGAGGCCACGCAACGTGCACGGCGACGTTTTGCGCGGATGCCCACACCTCCGTGCCATACGGGGTTTCCGGCCCCGAGCGCGAGTCGAGATCGCGGTTAAGGCTACAGCGCGTGAAGATCCCGGCCGGCCTTTAGGCGCCCGGTTTTCCGTCATGGCGCGTTCCATGAGCGCGACGCTTGTCCGTGACGGTAGGCGAATGACGCGGCTCGCGGGCAATCCGGGCGCCTCGTGGCGAGAAGCGTACGTTCAATGGGGTATGGCCACGCGGCGCATTCGGGCACGCCGGGCGCGGCGCCATCACATATGCGGGCGTCCCATCGCGGAAACGGGGCCGGGAGCCGGACCGAACACGCGACCAATGCGCCCGCATATGGACGGGTCAGTCGATCATCATCCGGGCCGTCCCGCCATTCGAAACGGCCCGGACACGATCATGCGCTTATGGCGGTCGCCGGGGTCCTAGGCGAACGGCATAAGCGCATGGTCGAGCAGCGGGCTCTCCTAGTGAGCCTGCTCGTACTTCTCGACGACGGTGGAGGCGATGCGGCCTCGCTCGCTGACGGGCAGGCCGTGGGCCTTGGCCCACTGCCGGATCTCCGAGCTCTTCTCGCGGCTCATCGCGCGGTTGCCGCCGCGGCCACGCCGACGCGTGGTGACGGCACCGGCCCTGCGCGCATGCTGCACGAAAGGCGTGAGCGCGTCCCTCAGCTTCTTCGCGTTAAGGTCGCTGAGGTCAATCTCATAGGAGGAGCCGTCAATAGCGAAGCTGACCGTCTCATTGGCCTCGCCCCCATCGAGGTCATCGATGAGAATCTCCTGGATCTGCTTGGCCATCTACGCAATCCTTTCGCGGAGCATTGTTTCATTCGCCAGCCCAAACATATACCCGGAAAGGCGTGGAGACAATTCAGCGCTACGGGGATTCGGCTGACTGGCCGATCAGTTCTGGCCCTCGGCCTGATCCTCACGGTTTCGCCGGTCGCCAACGGCCTCCGACCGGACCAACTTCACGACGCCAAAGATGAAGGCGCCGCCCACCACCACCGGGGGGATGAGCGCTGACAATACGTCTGTAAGGGCTTCCATTCGTCCTCGCCTCCACGGCTGACGGGGTTTCGGGGCGCTTTAAGCGCGCGGAGCGCCTCCCGGAGGGAGCGCTGCGGGCCCCTCATGGTGCGCAAGGCGACAACCGCCCGCACCCGACCATAGCGGCACACAGATGCCCTACGCGTCGCAGGGACACCAACATCCGGCAACCCGGACGCCCCATAGCCTAATGCCAGTCTCTCCAGGCTCCTTACCGGATCATGGGAAAATTTTGCGAAAAGACATCCGTGCAGGTGCGGATGGCTCAGCGAAGATCTTTAACCACGCGCGTTCCGGCCAGCCTGTCATGCGGCCCGCGCTCCAGCGGCTTGTCGATCAGGATGAGCATACCGACACCGAACAGCAGCATTCCGGCCACCAGATTGGCCACCGGAATGCCCATGAGCATGACAGGTCCCGGATAGACCAGGGAGCGTTTGAGCAGAGCACGGGCCGGAACATCCGGCGGTGCCAGGCGGATCCGCATGATCGCCTGGCCGAACGTACGCCCGTGCCGCCAATGCGCCCACCAGTCGTAGCCCGTATAACCCAGCCCGGCGGCCGCCCACGCGAACACTCCGGGCAGCCGGCCGTCGAACACGTCCATCATGCCGACAGTCCGGAAGACCGCCCATAGCGCAATGAACAGAATGTAATAAACGATGCCGAAGACGAGCGCTTCAATGAGCCGGGCAGCCAGCCGTTCCCACCATTCCGCGGGCACCGCGTCCGCCCACGGCGACGTCCCGGCCATAACCCTCACCTCGCACATCGACGGCGGAGAGCCCTACATTCCGCACCTACCCTCACATACAAAACAGAGGCCGACGGGAAGCCGGCCCCTGTTTCGCGGTTCTGCCGATTACTTGATCTTGACCACCACGGTGTTCGCGAACTTGTCCGCGAACGTCTGCTGCAGCGGCTTGTCCCAGAGCATCGAAGCGCCGTTCAGGGCGCAGATGAGGCCTGCCAGCATGGTGCCGAACGGCAGGAAGTAGAGGATGTAGGCGCCCCAGGTCACGCCGGCCCGCTTGATGGCGGCGTCGCCGGGCAGGCCGCCGGGGGGCATCATCTGACCCACCGGCACGACCTTGATCCCCATGATCATCTTGCCGATCGTCTGACCCTTCGTCTTGTGCATGAGGAAGTCGTAACCGACGTAGACGGCGGTGAGGACGATGGCCAGCACGATGTTGAGCGCGAACGAGCTGAACATCCCCGACGTGGCGCCGCTGGTCGAGTCGTAGCTGACCAGGAACAGCGTCGTGAGCAGGAGGGACACCACGAACATCACGACGCCGAACAGGACGCCGTCGACGAGTCGCGCCACCAGACGCTGCCACCACTCCGCCAGCGGGGCGGGAGCCCCCGGCGGCTGCACGCCGACCGGGCCGTAGCCCGGCTGGCCGTAGGGAGCCTGGCCGTAGCCGGCCTGCTGCGGCTGCCCGTAGCCCTGCTGGCCGTACTGCTGGTCGCCGTACTGCTGGCCGTAGCCGGGCTGGGCGTAACCGGGCTGGGACTGCTGTGCTTGCCCGTAGCCCTGCTGGCCGTACTGCTGCTGCCCGTAGCCTTGCTGGGACTGCGGCTGCTGGCCGTACTGCTGGTCGTACTGCTGACCCGACTGGGGCTGCTGACCGTAGCCCTGCTGCTGGTCATACTGCTGACCCGACTGCGGCTGCTGACCGTACTGCTGCTGGTCGTACTGCTGGCCCGACTGCGGCTGCTGACCGTACTGCTGCTGGTCGTACTGCTGGCCCGACTGCGGCTGCTGACCGTACTGCTGCTGGTCGTACTGCTGGCCCGACTGCGGCTGCTGACCGTAGCCCTGCTGCTGACCGTACTGCTGGTCGTAGCCGGACTGTTGCTGCTGCCCGTAACCCTGCTGCTGGCCATAGCCCGGCTGGGACTGCGGCTGCTGGCCGTAGCCCTGCTGCTGACCGTACTGCTGGTCGTAGCCGGACTGTTGCTGCTGCCCGTAACCCTGCTGCTGGCCATAGCCCGGCTGGGACTGGGGCTGCTGACCATATTGCTGGTCATACTGCTGGGGTTGCTGGCCATAGCCCTGCTGCTGGCCGTAGTCGGGCTGGGACTGGGGCTGCTGGCCGTACTGGGGTTGCTGGCCATAGCCCTGCTGCTGGCCGTAGCCCTGCTGCTGACCGTATGGGGGTTGCTGGCCGTAGCCCTGCTGCTGACCATAGGGGGGCTGTTGCCCGTAGGCGTCGTCAGCCCGGTAGCCGACCACAGTGACGTCGGGGTCGGGCTCGCCGGGGTGGCGGCCCGGAGCCTGCTGGCCGTAATGGGGAGGCGCAGCGTTCTCGCCGGATTCGTCCTGTGGGTACGGCGGCTGTCCGGTGCTCACCGTGTCACCTCGCTTCGAGTGCGCGCGTGGCACGTGTCAGGACACATGCCTGTGCTGCCCAACGTATCGACATAGGTATCAACAATCACCTTTCCGTGTGGTCAAGGTCCGCGTCACCCGACGTCAGATGGAGCAGCATGCGGGTGTTGCCCAGGGTGTTCGGCTTGACGTGTTCCAGGTCGAGGAACTCCGCTACACCCTCGTCATACGAGGCCAGCAGCTCGGCGTAGACCTCGGGGGAGACCGGCGTGCCCTGGATGCGGCGAAAACCGTGCCTCGCGAAGAAGTCGACCTCAAAAGTAAGACAGAATACACGTTGCAGACCAAGATCTTTGGCCTGCTGGATCAGCGCTGAGACGATCCGGTGGCCGACTCCCGTGCCGCGGCATTCGGGATCGACGGCCACCGTGCGGACCTCCGCGAGGTCCTCCCAGAGCACGTGGAGCGCGCCACAGCCGACGATCTGCCCGCCACGCTCGGCCACCCAGAACTCCTGTACGTCTTCGTACAGCGTCACCGTGGCCTTCTTCAGGAGCCGCGAGCCCGCGCCCGCATAGGCGTCGACCAGGCGCCTGACCCCCCGCACGTCAGGCGTGCGCGCACGCCGGACCACCACCGCGGTCTCGGGCACAGTCAGTTCGGCCACCTGCTCCATGGCTCTCCAGAGTACAGATGTCATTACGGCTCGGACCTAACTCACATGTCTCCGCCCATCCTGTTACATCTCGTGGCCGGGCGAGCACGGCGTCGCGCCAGGCGATCGTTCGGGAGGAAGTGCCACATACAGTCACTCCTGCCCTACTGGCACCGAGATCACCTTGTGACCCTTCGGTTGTGAAACCTCTACAGAGTTGGCAGTTCTGGTTGAGCAGGAACCCGGAGTGCATTAGTGTCCAGCGACGATGATCCCCGCGCGCGGGGAAGCACGCTCAATTCCTCAGGGAAGCCGGGGACCCGCCGGTGGCGACCGCCATCACGGGGTGAATCCGAGTTTTCGGTAGGGCTGCTCCGGCCCGAACCCGTCAGCTAACCCGGTAGGCGTCTATGAGAGGAGCCTGGTTGGTGAAGCGCACGCTCAACCGTGGGAGGACGTCGGCGGGCAATCACGCCCGCCCTCCGGAACGCGCCCCGTTGCGCCGCCGTCTCGGTGTGGCGAGTTTCACAGCCGCCGCACTGCTGCTCACGGTTCCCACCGTCCCGGCGTCCGCCGACCCCAAGCCCTCGCTCAAAGACCTCGCCGCGCGGGTCGAGAAGATGCACGTCGAGATCGAGACGCTGACCGAGCAGTACAACGGGCAGCGGGAGAAGCTGAAGACGGCCAAGAAGGCCGCCGAGGCCGCGCAGAAGACGCTGACGGCCAGCGAGACGGATCTGGCGGCCAAGCGCGCCAAGGCCGTCCTGCTCGCCCAGAACGCCTACATCACGGGCGGGCTGAGCCGGGCGCTGGTGTTCACCTCCTCCAAGGACCCCGGCAACTTCCTCGACCGCGCCGCGACCACGTTCGCGATCGAGCAGCGGCAGGGCGAGGAGCTCAACCAGCTCACCAAGGCCAGGAAGGCCGCCGAGCGCGCCAGGGCGAGCGCCAGGTCGCGCATCAGCGAGGTCGAGAAGATCGTCAAGGACCTCGACGCCAAACGCGACAAGATCAGCACTCTGGTCGCCAAGGTCGAGAGCAACCTGTTCAGGCGGGCGCTGGGCGAGGCCGGTCGTCCCGGCACCCGCGCCACCCGCGTCGACCTGCCGATCGCGGGCAGCGGAAAGGCCGCGCAGGCGGCACGGTGGGCGCTCACGCAGCAGCTCAAGCCGTACGTCTGGGGGGCCGAGGGCCCCAATTCCTACGACTGCTCCGGCCTGGTGATGGCCGCCTACCAGCGGGTGGGCATCTCGCTGCCGCACTACACGGGCAACCAGTGGACGGCCGGGCGGCACATCTCACGCGACGAGATGCGTCCGGGCGACCTGGTGTTCTTCTACAGCGACCTGCACCACGTGGGCATCTATCTCGGCGGCGGCATGATGGTGCACGCCCCTCGGACGGGTGATGTGGTGCGGATCGCGTCGATCGAACGGCGGCCGTTCGCGGGCGCGGTGCGCATCGCCGACTGAAGCCCGAGCCGAGAGGCGAGCGACATGAAGGCGCAGTGAGCGGGCGCCGCTAGATCAGCTGGCGGCGTGCCGCCCACGCCACGGCCTCGATCGCGGTGGCGACGCCGATGCGGTCGCAGATGCCGCGCAGCCTCCGGCGTACGGTGCGGCCGCTGATGTCCAGTCGCCTGCCCACCCGATCGACCGTGACTCCTCTGGCGAGTTCCGCCAGTAACGCCAGATCCGCATGGCTCAGCTCAACGCCTTCAGTGAGCACTTCCATCGGGAGCCCTCCCCCCCAACAGCAGGCCTGGACCCTCTTAGCCAGGCCACAGCCGCTCCTCGCAGACGGTAAACGCATCATGGAAAGGTCGTCAAGCATGACAATTGCCGCTCTTGACCAGCACTATTGACATGATCCGCCGCATGCGGCCGAGTCTCGTCCGCCGGCGGACTTCGCCGCCCGGCGTACGGTCCGCGCGCCCTTTCGGCCGGGCCTGGCCCGGCGCCGATCGGTCCGGCCGGCGTCCCGGTTTTTGATCCGTCCACGCGCGATTTACTGCGTGATCCATACGTACGGCGGTCGAGCGCAACCGCTCTTCACGACGGGCGGCGGCACGCGGCAAGCCAGGAGTCACCTTATTTCCGGACCCGGGCGAACGTCACCGTCATGGTGGACCCAGCGCTGCCGGACGTCCCCCTCGAAACTCCGAACACTCACGCGCCACTCGCCCGCGGTCTTGACCCGATGCTGACAAGCCCCGCCCTGATGGCGGGGCAGGACGGCCGATCGTCCGTCACCGCTCTCCCGGCACGACCGAGCGCCTGCCCGGCTCGCCCGCTCGCGCGGGCTCCCGCCGCAACCGGTGCGGCGGGATGCCACGTGGCCTCAGTGAGTGGGCTTGACCAGGGGGAACAGGATGGTCTCGCGGATGTTCTTACCGGTGAAAGCCATAATCATCCGGTCGATGCCGGCGCCCATGCCGCCCGTCGGCGGCATCGCGTATTCGAGCGACTGCAGGAAGTCCTCGTCGAGCTGCATGGCCTCCGGGTCGCCGCCCGCGGCCAGCAAGGACTGCTCGACCAGGCGGCGGCGCTGCTCGATGGGGTCGTTGAGCTCGGAGTAGCCGGTGCCCAACTCGGTGCCGAACCCGATGAGGTCCCACTTCTCCGTCACCAGCGGGTCGTCGCGGTGCTGCCGGGCCAGCGGCGAGGTCTCCAGCGGATAGTCCATGACGAACGTGGGCTGGATGATCGTGTGCTCGACGAGCGCCTCGAAGAGCTCCTGCACGAGCTTGCCCGCACCCCACTTCGGATCCCAGGGGATCTCGCGCCGGTCGGCGATCTTGCGCAGCTCTTCGAGTGAGGTCGAGGTCGTGATCTGCTCGCCGACGGCCTCGGACACCGCGCCGTAGAGGGTGACGCGCGGCCACTCGGGGATGCCCAGGTCGATCTCGACGCCGTCGTGCACGACCACCGAGGTGTCCAGGGCGGCCACGACGGCCTTCTGGTACATCCGCTGCGTCAGGTCGGCGATGCCGTTGTAGTCGAGGTAGGTGCCGTAGGCCTCGACCATGGTGAACTCGGGGTTGTGCGTCGAGTCGGCGCCCTCGTTGCGGAAGTTGCGGTTGATCTCGAAGACCTTCTCGATGCCGCCGACCACGAGCCGCTTGAGATAGAGCTCGATCGCGATGCGGAGATAGAGCTCCATGTCGTAGGCGTTGATGTGGGTCTTGAACGGCCGGGCCGTGGCGCCGCCGTGGATCGGCTGCAACATCGGCGTCTCGACCTCGAGGTAGCCTTCCTCGTGCCAGAAGTCGCGCACCGCGCGCACGGTGGCGCTGCGGACCCTGGCCATCTTCCTCGACTCGTCGTTGACGATCAGGTCGACATAGCGCTGGCGGACCCGCGCCTCGGGGTCGGTGAGGCCGACGTGCTTCTCCGGCAGCGGGCGCAGGCACTTGCTGGTGATCTGCCAGCTGTCGGCCAGGACGGACAGCTCGCCCCTGCGCGAGGTGATGACCTCGCCGGTCACGCCCACGTGGTCGCCCAGGTCGACGTCGTGCTTCCAGCGGGCCAGCGACTCCTCGCCCACCTTGTCGAGCGAGATCATGACCTGCAGGTCGGCGCCACCGTCGCGGAGCGTGGCGAAGCAGAGCTTGCCGCCCACGCGGTTGAGCATGACGCGACCCGCGACCGAGACCGTGTCACCGGTGGCGGTGTCGGGCTCCAGGCCCTGGTATTTCTCCCTGACCTCGGCGTTGGTGGCCGTGCGTGGGAAAAGCACCGGGTAAGGGTCGACGCCCTCGCTGCGAAGGCGGTCGAGCTTCTCCCTCCGGATGCGCATCTGCTCGGGAAGTTCGTCGCTCACAACAACAAAGGGTAGGGGATCCGGCGAACCGCAGTGACTCGTCCAGGTCTCACGCCACGTTGCGGTGATAGATCAGCCGCAGCCCGATGAGGGTCAGCCACGGCTCATGCACGTCGATCGAGCGCGACTCGCCCACCACCAGCCCCGCGTGCCCGCCGGTGGCCACGACCGTCACCTCGTCGGGGTCGTCGGCCAGCTCCGCGGCGATGCGCTCCACGATGCCGTCGACCTGGCCGGCGAAGCCGTAGATGATGCCCGCCTGCAGGGCCTCGACGGTGTTCTTCGCGATCACCGAGCGCGGGCGTACGAGCTCGACCTTGTGCAGTTGTGCCCCGGCGGCGGCCAGCGCGTCGACCGAGATCTCGATGCCGGGCGCGGTGACCGCGCCGACGTATTCGCCCTTGGCCGACACCGCGTCGAACGAGGTCGCGGTGCCGAAGTCGACGATGACGCACGGGCCGCCGTACTGGTCGATGGCCGCCAGCGCGTTGACGATGCGGTCGCTGCCGACCTCCTTGGGGTTGTCCATGCGTACGGGGACGCCGGTGCGGATGCCCGGCTCCACGATCACCGCGGTCACGTCACCGTAGTAGCGGCGGCACATCTCGCGCATCTCGTTGAGCACGCTCGGCACGGTGGAGCAGATGGCGATGCCGTCGATGTCGGCCCCTTTGAGCAGCGGCGACTGCGTCAGCAGACCCTGCAGCACGACCGCGATCTCGTCGGCGGTGCGGCGGGCGTCGGTGGCCAGCCGCCAGTGCTCGATGACGTCCTCGCCCTCGAACAGCCCCAGCACCGTGTGCGTGTTGCCGACGTCGATCGTGAGCAGCATCAATTACCCCCGCAGATCCAGTGCGATGTCCAGGGCCGGCGCCGAGTGCGTAAGCGCTCCCACCGCAAGGTAGTCCACGCCAGTGTCGGCCACATCACGAGCCGATTCCAAGGTCAATCCCCCGCTCGCTTCAAGGGCAACCCTGTTTCCGACCCGCTTTTTCACGATTTGTACGGCACGCGCGGTGTCCTCGATCGTGAAGTTGTCGAGCAGGATCTCCTCGGCACCCTCGTTCAGCACGGCCTTCAGCTGGTCCAGCCGGTCGACCTCCACCTCGATCGGCAGGTCGGGAAAGCGCTCCCGCACCGCCCTGAACGCCTCGGCCACGCCCCCCGCCGCAACCACGTGGTTGTCCTTGATCAGGGCGGCGTCCGACAACGACATCCGGTGGTTCACGCCGCCGCCGCAGCGCACGGCGTACTTCTCCAGCGCCCGCAGCCCCGGCAGCGTCTTGCGGCTGTCGCGCACGCGCGCCGCCGTACCGCTGATCGTCTCGACCCACCTGCCGGTCAGCGTGGCCACCCCGGACAGGTGCGTGAGCAGGTTGAGCGCGGTGCGCTCGGCCGTCAGCAGCGCCCTGACCGGCCCTTCGACGGTCATCAGCACGTCGCCCGCCCGCACCCGGTCGCCGTCCTTGGCCCCGCGCTCCGAGCGGTCCGCCCCCAGCCGGACGAACACCGCCTCGGCCACGGCCAGCCCGGCGACGATGCCGTCCTTGCGGGCCACCACGTCGGCGACCGCGTGCCGGTCGGCCGGGATGGTGGCCAGGCTCGTCACGTCGCCCTCCTCCCGCAGGTCCTCCTCCAGCGCCCGGTCGATCAGCGCATCCACGGCGGCCGGATCGAGCCCGGCCGCGGCCAGCTCCCGCGCCGCGTCCTCCCGGTCATCGATCCGCCGTGAACTCGCGTCCCCATGAGGCGTGTACGTCATGCGCGGGCCCTCCTCCGTCAGGGTCACGTCAAGGTGACCCAGCCATCCGTCGTCGTCGCGGGCGCCGTGGTCCTCGCGCCAGTGCGAGCCACGGGTCTCGAGCCTGGCCGTCGCCGCGCCGGTGAGCACGGTGGCGACGGTGAGCAGGTTGGTGGCCTCCCAGGACTCGGTGCACGCGGGCACCGCGACGGGCGTCCAGCGGGCGTCCCGCAGCGCCTTCGCCGTGACGAGCAGCGACTCGCGGCTGCGCAGGACGCTCGCCCCCGTGCTCATGTGGCCCTGGATCCTGGGGCGCGCCCGCGGGTCCACCAGCCCGGGCGCCGCCTCTCCGTCCACCGGCTCTCCCGGCTCGGGGCGTACGCGGTGGATGTCCTCGGCGATGCGCTCGGCGAAGACGAGGCCTTCGAGCAGGGAGTTGGAGGCGAGCCGGTTCGCGCCGTGCACGCCCGTGCAGGCCACCTCGCCGCACGCGTACAAACCTTCGATGGAGGTGCGCCCGCGCAGGTCCGTACGGACGCCACCGCTGGCGTAGTGGGCGGCGGGAGCGACGGGGACCAGCTCGGCGGCCGGGTCGATGCCGTGCTCGCGGCAGACGGCGTAGATCGTGGGGAAGCGGGCCTGCCACGTGTCGCGGCCGAAGTGACGGCCGTCGAGGTAGACGTGTTCGCGCCCGGTCTCGCGCATCCTCCGCATGATCGCCTTGGCCACGATGTCGCGCGGCGCCAGGTCGGCCAGTTCGTGCTCGCCGCGCATGAACCGTTCGCCCTCGTGGTCGACCAGGAACGCGCCCTCGCCCCTGACCGCCTCGGAGATCAGCGGCTGCTGCCCGGTCGATGCGGGGCCGAGCCACAGGACGGTCGGGTGGAACTGCACGAACTCGAGGTCGCGCACCACGGCCCCGGCCCGCAACGCCAGCGCCACCCCGTCGCCGGTGGAGACGGCGGGGTTGGTCGTGGCGGCGTAGACCTGGCCCATGCCGCCGGTGGCCAGCACCACGGCCTTGGCGCGCACCGCGCCCACCCCGTCGCGCGCGCCCTCGCCCATGACGTGCAGCGTCACGCCCCTGGCCCGGCCCTCGGCGTCCTTCAGCAGGTCGAGCACCAGGGCGTGCTCGATCACCTCGATCGATCCCGCGCGGACCGCCTCGACGAGCGCCCGCTGCACCTCCGCGCCGGTGGCGTCGCCGCCCGCGTGCACGATCCGGCGCCGGCGGTGGCCACCCTCCTTGGTGAGCTGGAGCTCGCCGCCGGAGGTCCGGTCGAACCGCGCGCCGCGGGCCATGAGCCGCCGCAACACGCCCGGCCCCTCCGTCACCAGCGTGCGCACGGCCGCCACGTCGCACAACCCCACCCCGGCGAGCAACGTGTCGCTCAGGTGCTCGCCGGGGGTGTCCTGCGGGTCGAGCACGGCCGCGATGCCGCCCTGGGCCCACCGGGTCGAGCCGGCCGACAGCACGTCCTTGGTCACGACCAGGACCTTGGCCGCCGGTTCCAGCTCGGCGTAGCGCAGGGCGGCGGTCAGGCCCGCGACGCCCGACCCCACGACGACCACGTCGGCCTCGACGGTCCAGCCCGGCGCGGGGGCGGTCAGACGCAGGGGAATCGCCGGTGCACTCATGGGGGTCTCCTCATTGAGGTGATTTCGTCATTATGACGATAACCCCTCGCTCCTGATGGGCCCGCCCCGGGGTGCCCGCAGGCTCAGGCGCGGGTCAACGTCACGCTGACGTTGTCGATCAGGCGCGTCGTCCCGACCCTGGCGGCCACCGCGAGCACGGCCATGCCCTCGTACGAGTCGTCCACCTCGGCGAAGGTGGCCGGATCGGCGAGGACCAGGTAGTCGACGTCGAGATCGGACCCCGCCGCGTCGAGCACCTCCCGCGCCGCCGCGCGGATCCTGGACGGCGTGAGCTCGGCCACGCCGGCCCGCAGCGCTCGCGAGAGCGCCAGCGCCACCCGCCGGTCGTCGTCGGACAGGAACCGGTTGCGACTGGACAGGGCCAGGCCGTCGGGTTCGCGCACAGTGGGCACGTCGAGGATCTCGATCGGCAGGTCGAGATCGGCGACCATGCGGCGGATGAGGGCGAGTTGCTGGGCGTCCTTCTGCCCGAACACCGCCCGGTCGGGCTGGACCACGTTGAACAGCTTGAGCACCACGGTGAGCACCCCGTCGAAGTGACCGGGCCGCGCCGCGCCCTCGACGACCGCGCCCATCCGCCCGGCGGAGACGCTCACCTGGCGGTCGGGCGCGTACATGGCCTCGACGGCGGGGTGGAAGACGACGTCGACCCCCTCGGCACGGCACGCGTCGAGATCCGCCTCGAATGTACGGGGATAACGCGAAAAATCCTCATCAGGCGAAAATTGCAGAGGATTGACGAAGATGCTGACCACGACGTGATCGGCACGAGCGCGAGCCTGCCTGATCAGCGCCTTGTGCCCCTCGTGCAGCGCGCCCATGGTCGGCACCAGGGCCACCTCGCCACCACCCCGCGCCTTGACCAGGTCTTCCCGGTTTCTGGCGACGATCAGCTCCATAATGACCCTTCGTGCTCATGGCCTCCACTCCGTGGAGGCGGACTCGGTCGCCCTTGATGCCGCCACCTTCCCCCGCTCTGGTCGCTCCGCTCCCGCCACTCCTCCAGGCGACGGCGCTCCCTCGTGCTCATGGCCTCCACTCCGTGGAGGCGGACTCGGTCGCCCTTGATGCCGCCACCTTCCCCCGCTCTGGTCGCTCCGCTCCCGCCACTCCTCCAGGCGACGGCGCTCCCTCATGCTCATGGCCTCCACTCCGTGGAGGCAGACTCGGTCGCCCTTGATGCCCCCACCTCGTGGCGCGTTAAGTCCATATATTGCCCCCCAGCGCGTCGAGGAGCCGCTCCGCCTCCTCGGGTTTGAGCAGCCCCGCGGCGAGCGCCCGGTCGGCCGTGAGCCGGGCCAGCGCGATGTAGGCGTCGGCCGCCTCGGGAGCGGCCAGGATCAGCGCGTCGACGTGCTTGCGCACGGTGCCGGCGTCGCCGCGCACCACGGGCCCGGTGAGCCCGGCGATGCCGAGCCGCAGCACGTTGTCGAGCGCGGCGCCGAGCAGCGGCCCCAGCATCCGTCCGGGGTGGTCGACGCCGATGCGTACGAGCAGGTCGGACGACTCGGCGATGAGCGTGACCATGTGGTTGGCCGCTCCCGCCAGCGCCGCGTGGTAGAGCGGGCGGTCGGCGTCGGCGATCCAGACCGGCTCTCCGCCCATCTCGATCACCAGGGCCTCGGCGATGGGACGCAGCACGTCGGGCGCGGTCACGCCGTAGGAGATGCCGGTGAGCTTGTTGAGGTCTTCGTCGCGGCCGGTGAACGTCATCACCGGGTGCAGCGCGAGCGGCAGCGCACCGGCCTCGGCCGCCGGGTCGAGCACCGACAGCCCGTACGCCCCGCTGGTGTGCACCAGCAGCTTGCCGTGCAGGTCGGCCCCCGTGGACGCCAGCCCGTTGACCAGGTCGGGCAGCGCGTCGTCCGGCACGGTGAGCAGGATCAGCTGGGCCGCGCCCACGACCTCGTCGGGCCGGGTCGGCGTGACGCCGAGCCGGTCGGCGGCCCACCGTCGCGAATCGTCGGACACCCCGCTGGCGGCCACCACCCGGTGACCCGCCTGCGCCAGCGCGGCCCCGAGGGCCGAGCCGACCTTGCCCGCTCCGAGCACGCCGACGGTCAGCCGTGCCGGGCGATCAACCGCGTCCATGACGTCACCCCTGTCGACTGCGAACGAGAAGGCCGCTGCGCGCACTGCCGCTCACGGGTCTCGACCAGGGACGGCAGCTCGCTGATGCGGGCATCTTCTTCGTGATGGCGTTGCCGACCAGGGTAACGGCCTCGTGGAGCCGAGCATGTGACCGTGCCTTTGCCGCGCGTTGAGTTAACGACAAAAGCGACAAGGGCATACAAACAGCGCACCCCCTGTCGGAAGAGATGAGGAGAGGGGTTCATCGCATGGCAGCGGGCGCCGAGTCGCCTGGACCCGACGCCCGCGAAAGATGCGAACCCCTTGGAGGTGCACCGGGCCGGCCGACCGCCGACTGACCGGCTCGGACGGACCCGGGCCGGCCTGCGCCGGCCCGGGCTCGCCTCACTCAGTGGTGGCTGGACACGTGGGCGGAGGCGCCGCCCCTGCAACCGGCGAGGACCCCGCCGATGACGGCCACCGCGTTGCCGCAGGCGTTGACCGGGATGGCGATGGTTAACCGTACCCCAAGCCAAGGACACTCAGTGGTCTCTCAATAACGCACTGTGCCCGGCGAAAGTCATGAGATAGTCCAGACATGTGGCTCACCTGGCGCGCCGCGACGGAGCGCGCGCTTTACGGCGAGGAGGGCTTCTACCTCCGCGAACGCCCTTCAGGCCACTTCCGCACCTCGGTCAGCGCCTCGGCCGCGTTCGCCGACGCGGTGCTGGCGTTGCTCGCCGAGGTGGACGCCGAGCTCGGCTCCCCCGGCGTGCTCGATCTGGTCGACATCGGCGCGGGCGAGGGCACGCTGGTCACCCAGGTCCTGGCCGCCGCCGAGCCCGGCCTGCGCGACCGGCTGCGCATCACCGCCGTCGACCTCTGCCCCCGGCCCGAGGGCGTGCCCGAACGGATCCGCTGGCGCCCCGACCTGCCCGCCGCCGTCACCGGGCTGGCCATCGCCAACGAATGGCTCGACAACGTCCCGCTCGACGTGGTGGAGCAGACCCCCCAGGGCCCGCGGCTGCTCATGGTCGACGTTCGCACCGGAGAGGAGCGGCTCGGCGGCCCTCCCGAGCCGACCGACCTCGAATGGCTCGAACGATGGTGGCCGTTGCGCCGGGTGGGGGCGCGCGCGGAGATCGGCTGCCCCCGCGACAGAGCCTGGGCGTCGGTCCTGGCACGCCTCGTCAAAGGCAGAGCGATCGCCATCGATTATGCACATCCTGTGGATAACCGTCCCCCCTGTGGCACCCTGACCGGATACCGCGACGGCGCGGTCGTGACCCCCGTCCCCGACGGCACCTGCGACATCACGGCACATGTCGCGCTCGACGCGTGCGCGGAGGCCGGCCGCGGGGCCGGTGCGCTATCCACAACCTTGTCCACACAACGTGACGCCCTCAAGGCCCTCGGCATCACCGGCGCCAGGCCGCCCGCCGACCTGGCCCACATCGATCCGCGCGGCTACCTGCGTGCCCTGGCCAGAGCCTCCGAGGAGGGCGAGCTGATCGACCCGTCGGGCCTCGGCGGCTTCGGCTGGCTCAGCCAGTCGCGGTGAGCTCCAGGGATCGCAGGCCGCGGATGACGTAGCCGGGCTTCCACTCCGGCTCCCGCCGCAGCTCCAGCGTGGCCGCGCGATCCAGGAGCGCCCCGAACGACTCCACGAGCTCGATCCTGGCCAGCGGCGCCCCCAGGCAGAAGTGGATCCCGGCGCCGAAGGAGATGTGCGGGTTGTCGGCACGGCTGACGTCGAGCCTGTCAGGGTCGTCGAACACCGTCTGGTCCCGATTGGCCGACCCGAACAACAACGCCACCTCCGCGCCACGCGGGATCTCCACGTCGTGCACCTCGATGTCCTCCAGCACCCAGCGCTCGAACATCTGCAGCGGCGTGTCCCAGCGCATCAGCTCCTCCACGGCCGTGGGCAGCAGGGAGCGGTCCTCGCGCAGCCGTACGAGCTCGGCGGGGTTTCTGAACAGCGACCACC
Organism: Nonomuraea sp. B1E8; assembly: GCF_039871515.1. NCBI lineage: Bacteria > Bacillati > Actinomycetota > Actinomycetes > Streptosporangiales > Streptosporangiaceae > Nonomuraea > Nonomuraea sp. B1E8. The sequence continues at coordinate 591,955 of NZ_JBDPLS010000005.1, forward strand.
AGCCGTTGCCCGTCACGTTCACGGTGGCCTCGTGACCGGCGTTGAGCAGCAGGACGCACGTGCCGACCAGCTCGTCCTCGGTCAGCTCGGCAATCTGGGTGAGCGCGCTGATCAGGTCTTCGCCGGGGCGCGGCCGGCGCTCGGCGGCCAGGGCCCTGAGGTACCCGGCGAACTCCTCCGCCGCGCGGACTGCGGTGTGCTGGGCGTCGGGGGCGGGGTTGAGCTCGTACATGCCGCAGATGTCGGCCGACCACGGGCGCAGCAGGTGGCGGTCCTGGCCGGGGATGCCGAGCATCTCGGCGATCACGGTGACCGGCAGCGGCTCGGCGACCTCGGCGATCAGGTCGCCACCGCCCTTGGCGACGTACGTGTCCACCAGCTCCCGGGCGATGGCGCGGACCCGGGGGCGCAGCGACTCGACCATGCGCGGCGTGAACGCCTTGGAGACCAGCCGGCGCAGCCTCGTGTGCACCGGCGGCTCCACGTCGAGCATGCCCGCCCTGATGACCCGCCAGAACGGCTCCTGGAACTCCGGCTCCGGTGGCCTGCCGAACTCCTCGTGCGTGGCCACGTGCAGGTAGGAGCGGCCGAGGCGGCGGTCTCTGAGCAGCGCGTTGACGTCCGCGTGGCGCGAGATCAGCCACTGGTTCGTCGGTTCGAAGTAGCTGATCGGGGCCTCGCGCCGCAGCTCTTCGTAGACGCCGTACGGGTGAGCCACGAAATCCGGATTCCAGGGATCAAAGCGCATCATTTCATCTTAGAAGCGGGATCCTCCGTCGCGGGAGTGGTCTCTTCCGTCTCCTCCTCCAGCGCCCGCTGCCTGGCGTGCCTGCCGCGCATGCGGATGTTCAACAGCTCCACGATCACCGAGAACGCCATCGCGAAGTAGATGTAGCCCTTGGGGATGTGCTGGCCGAGGCCCTCGGCGACGAGCATCACCCCGATCAGCACGAGGAACGCCAGCGCCAGCATCTTGATGGTCGGATGCCGGTCGACGAACCTGCTGATCGGCCCGGAGGCGAACAACATCACCAGCACCGCCACCACGACCGCCGCGACCATCACGCCGAGCTCGTCGACCATGCCGACGGCAGTGATCACGGAGTCGAGCGAGAAGACGACATCGAGCACCATGATCTGCACGATCACGGACGTGAAGGAGGCCGCCGCGGCCTTCCTGCCGTCCTTGCCGTGCGGCCCCTCCATGCTGTGGCCGATCTCCGTGACGCTCTTGGCCAGCAGGAACAGGCCGCCGAGCAGCAAGATCAGATCGCGCCCCGAGATGTCGTGGCCGAAGACCGCGAACAGCGGATCGGTCAGGCGTACCACCCACGACAGTCCGAGCAGCAGGAGCAGGCGGCTGATCAGCGCCGCGGCCAGGCCGAGCACGCGGGCCCGGTCACGCTGCTCCGGAGGCAGCTTGCCCGCCAGGATGGAGATGAAGATGATGTTGTCGATCCCCAGCACGATCTCCAGGGCGACAAGAGTGAGAAAGCCGATCCAGATCTGCGGGTCGGCCACCCATTCCAGCATTTACGCACCTCCAAGGCATGTGACGGCGGGTCTCCCGATAGCAACGACTCAGTTGCCCCATAAGTTCGCCCGCTTGCGATCCATGCCCGGGTACGGGTTATAGTCCTTGACGTAGGTCATGAGTGCCAGCGACAAGCCCCGGCTAGCTGGCCGGCAACCCTCGCGTCCGCGGCGGGGTGCCCCGGGTGAAGACCTGGTCCGTCACGAGGTGTGGCGGGCAAGCGCGGGCTCCGCTGGCTGCTCCAGGGGTCCGACGACCCCGAGGAGGACTGCCGTGTCCACGCTGACGATCTTCAGGTCCGCCCACGTCCGAGCGGACGAGGCCCCCGCCACCACCGAGGAACGGCGCGTCCCCGCCGTGCTCGGCGCCGACCTCAAGGTGCCGGTCAAGGGCGGCAGGCTGGTGAGCTACGCCAACCTCGACTACGCCGCCAGCGCCCCCTGTCTCGCGCCGGTCAGCGCGGCCGTCGCCGCCGCGCTCCCGGCCTACTCCAGCGTCCACCGCGGCGCGGGCTACGCCTCCCAGCTCACCACCGCCCGCTACGAGCAGGCCCGCCACACGGTCAGCGCGTTCGCCGGCGCCCGGCCGGACGACGCCGTGATCTTCACCCGCAACACCACCGACGCCACCAACCTGCTCGCCCGCTGCCTGCCCGAGGGCACGACCACCGTGGTCTTCGACACCGAGCACCACGCCTCCCTCCTCCCCTGGCCCCGGTCCGTACGGCTGGCGCCACCCGCCTTCCCCGGCCAGGCCGTGCGCGCCGCCGACGACGCACTGGCCGCGATCGACGGGCCCAAGCTGCTCGTGGTCACCGCCGCCTCCAACGTCACCGGCGAGCTGTGGCCCATCGCCGCGCTGGCCCACATCGCGCACCGCCACGGCGCCAGGATCCTGGTGGACGCCGCGCAGCTCGTACCGCACCGGCGGCTCAACCTCACCGCGCTCGACCTCGACTACGTGGCCTTCTCCGGGCACAAGCTCTATGCGCCCTTCGGGGCCGGCGTGCTGATCGGGCGGCGTGACTGGCTGGCGGGGGCGGAGCCGTACCTGAAGGGCGGGGGCGCGGTCCGGTCGGTGGCCGGCGCCGTCGAGTGGCACGACGACCCAGAGCCGCGGCACGAGGCGGGCACGCCGAACGTGCTCGGCGCCATCGCGCTGGCCGCGGCCTGCGACGCGCTCACCGCCACCGGGTGGACCCCGCTGGTGCGCGAGGAGGAGCGGCTGATCGCCCGGCTGCGGGCCGGTCTCGCCTCGATCGAGGGCGTACGCGAGCTGTCCCTGTGGGGGGAGGACCACCCGCGCGTGGGCATCGTGTCGTTCACCGTCGACGGCCGCCCGGCCCGCGAGGTGGCCGAGGTGCTGTCCGGCGAATACGGCATCGGGGTGCGCGACGGCAAGTTCTGCGCGCACCCGTTCGTCCGTCACCTGGTGGACGTGCGCTCGGGCGGCGGTTGCGAGGACGGCACGGCATCAGCGGTGCGCGCCTCGATCGGCATCGGCACCACGCAGGAGCACGTGGACCGGCTGATCGAGGCGCTGCGCGACCTCACCTCCCGCTGAGGTCAGCCTTTCGGCGGTTCGCCGCGGCGCGGTGGCGGCTCGTCGCCGACCAGGGCGTCGATGTCCCGCATGTCCTGGTCGCTGAGCTTGCTGTCCTTCGGCGCGCTCGACTGCCGGGGCACCTGGGGCGGCTCCTGCTGCGCCGGCTCGGGCGTCGTCGGGCCCCCGGCCGCACCGGTCGTGGTCGTGCCACGCGTGGCGGGCGTGCGGGCGGCGAGCTCCGCCTCGGCCGCACGGCGTTCGGCACGCCTGCGCGACATCGTGCGGACGATGCCGTCCAGGCCGAACCTGCCGCCGCCCAGCACGAGGAACAGCAGGCTCAGCGTGCCCAGGGCGGCCGGCAGCTCCCAGCCGTTGTCGGAAGTCATCGGGGTGAGCCCCCAGTGCACGAAGAAGATGGCGCCCAGCATGTTGATCAGCAGCAGCAACGCCACCGGCCTGACCAGCAAGCCGAGAATCAGGAAGATGCCGCCGACGGTCTCCACGACGGTCGCGTAGGAGGCGGCCAGCTCGGGCAGCGGGATCCCCGACTCCCTGAAGCCCTGCGCGGTGGCGCCCAGGCCGCCCTGCCACTTCTGCCATCCATGGGCCAGGAAGATCACGCCCGTCACCACGCGCGCGATCAGGGCCGCGACGTCGAACAATACCCTTTTCATGGTGATTTCCCCCCCATTCCAGGTATCCCTCCCCATGTCCGACTTCGGGATGCACCTTCATACCAAGCTTTGACCGTCCGCCCCGCGCTGGATCGACACCCACGACGGTGGCAGCATGGCCATATGACGGAACGTGTGGTCGGAATCGGTGCGGGCGCGAAAGAACTGGCCACCGAGGACATGATCCTCAACATCGGCCCGCAGCACCCGTCGACCCACGGGGTGCTCAGGCTCCGGCTGACGCTCGACGGCGAGCGCATCGCCACCGCCGAGCCGATCATCGGCTACATGCACCGCGGCGCGGAGAAGTTGTTCGAGGTCCGCGACTACCGCCAGATCATCATGCTCGCCAACCGGCACGACTGGCTGTCAGGGTTCGCCAACGAGCTGGGCGTGGTACTCGCCGCCGAACGCCTGCTCGGCATGGAGCCGCCGGTCAGGGCCGTGTGGGCGCGTACGCTGCTCGCCGAGCTCAACCGGGTGCTCAACCACCTGATGTTCCTCGGCTCCTACCCCCTGGAACTGGGCGCGATCACCCCGCTGTTCTACGCCTTCGACGAGCGCGAGCGCATCCAGGCCGTCATGGAGGAGATCTCCGGCGGACGCATGCACTACATGTTCAACCGGGTCGGCGGGCTCAAGGAGGACCTGCCACTCGGCTGGCTCGACCGCGTGTCGGCGGCCGTCGAGCAGACCCGCCGCCGCGTCCCCGACATCGAGAACCTCATCCTGTACAACGACATCTTCCTGGCCCGCACCAGGGGCGTCGGCGTGCTGACCCACGACCAGATCATGCAGTACGGCGTCAGCGGCCCCATCGCCCGCGCCTCCGGCGTCGACTTCGACCTGCGCCGCGACGACCCCTACCTCGCCTACCCCGAGCTGCCCGTCAAGGTGGTCACCAGGAGCGCCGGCGACTGCCACGCCCGCTTCGAGGTCCTGCTCGAGCAGCTCAAGGTCTCGCTCGACCTGGCCGACGCCTGCGCCGAACGGCTGCGCGCACTGCCCCCCGGGCCGATCAACCAGCGGCTGCCCAAGGTGCTCAAGGTGCCGGAGGGTCACACGTACGCGTGGACCGAGAACCCGCTCGGCATCAACGGCTACTACCTCGTCTCCAGGGGCGACAAGACGCCGTGGCGGCTCAAGCTGCGCTCCGCCTCCTACAACAACATCCAGGTGCTGCGCGAGGTGTTGCCCGGCCACCTGGTGGCCGACATGGTCGCCATCCTCGGCTCGATGTTCTTCGTCGTGGGTGACATCGACAAGTGACGACACAGGAACGCGACAAGTACGTCGACTGGCTGCGCGCCCTGAGCCTGATCGTCGTGGTGGTGTGGCACTGGGCGTTCACCATTCTCGAGTGGAAGCCGCACGGCCCCGAGCCCACCAGCCCGCTGGGCTTCACCTCGGGCCTGTGGATCCTCACCTGGCTGCTGCAGGTGCTGCCGCTGTTCTTCTACGTCGGCGGTCACGTGCACCTGCTGTCCTGGAACCGGGCCAGGGCCCGGGGCGTCGGCATCGGCTCGTTCGTCCTGCGGCGCATCCGCGCGCTGGCCTTACCCGCGCTGTCCCTGTCCGGCGTGTGGGTCCTCATCGGAGCCACCGTCACGTGGGCGTTCGACGTCGACTGGATGTGGCGGGTCGTAGTGCTGGTGCTCAGCCCGCTGTGGTTCCTCGGCGTCTACCTGGTGCTGATCGCGCTGCTGCCGGTGGCGCTCTGGCTGCACAGCCGCTACGACGTGCTCGCCCTGATCTGGCTCGGCGGCGCGGCCCTGGTGATCGACGTGGTGCGCTTCAGCTACGGCGTCGACCCGGCGGGCTGGCTCAACATGCTCATCGTCTGGGGGCTCGCGCACCAGGCCGGCTTCTTCTACGACCGGGTCGTGGCGCTGCCCCGGCGCTACGACAAGGGACTGCTGTGGACCGGGCTGTTCGCCCTGTTCGGGCTGGTCTACTCCGGCATCTATCCCGGGTCGATGGTGGGCGTCCCCGGCGACAAGTGGTCGAACATGGCGCCGCCCACGTTCGTGATCGTGGCCCTGCTGCTCTTCCAGATCGGGCTCGTGGAGGTGCTGCGGCCGTCCATGGAGCGCGTACTCGTGCGGCCGGGCTGGCGCCGGGTGAACGACTTCATCAACCGCTACTCGCTGCCGCTGTTCCTCTTCCACACCACCGGCATGGCCATCGCGCTGGGGTTGTCGTGGTGGTGGTTCGGCACCATGGGCACGCAGATCCCGCCCGACCTGAAATGGTGGCTGGAGCGCCCCATCGCCGTCATCGGCCCGCTGGTCTGCACCGCCCCGGTCATCTACCTCTTCGGCCGGCGCCGCCGCACGCCTGTGCGCCAAAAGCAGGGCGAGGACGTCGGCCGCTCCCTAGGCTCGGAACATGGCTGACATCGGCTTCCACGCCACCGCCGAGGACGAGCGGATCATCCGTGCCGCGCTGCGGGAAGGTGAGCGGCCGAGCGACGTGATCCGCCGCGCGCTCCGTGTCCTGCACCGGGAGATGTGGCACGACCGGGTCCGCGCGGGCGCCCGGCGCAGCACCGAAGACCTTCCCGGCGAGCACTAGTCGCAATGCCGTGTAGTTAAGGTCTGCGCCAGTGCGTCAAGGCTCTGGGCTGGTGTGGATCTCCATGCTGATCGTGGCTTTGTAGCTGGTGCGATCGACGGTGCCTCGTGCGTTGTACTTGGAGATGGCGCGTTTGACGATGCGGGGGCGGGTGCGGATGCGCCGGTCGGGCATGAGGTTGGCCATGACATGGCGTCCGATGGTGCCGAGCACGTCGATGGTAGTGCCGGCAATCACTGCGGCGGCTTGAATGACCAGGTCGCGGGCGGTGTTCAGGGCGATGGCGAAGCTGGCCCGGTCGGGATCGGTATCCGGTCGGCAGGCGGTGGCCTCGGCCATGGCCAGGCGCAGGAGTTGATAGGTGAGCAGGAGAGCGTGGACTTCCTGGTCCAGGCCCTCGGGGGTGCGGGCGCGCAGGACTCGTCCGCCCAGGATGGTGGATTTGATCTCCAAATAGGCGGTCTCGATCTCCCAGCGCTGGTGGTAGAGGGCCAGCAGGTCGGCTGCGGGATGGCGGTGGGAGTCGGTC
>NZ_JBDPLS010000050.1:0-1104 GCF_039871515.1 Nonomuraea sp. B1E8
GGTGCGGGCGCGCAGGACTCGTCCGCCCAGGATGGTGGATTTGATCTCCAAATAGGCGGTCTCGATCTCCCAGCGCTGGTGGTAGAGGGCCAGCAGGTCGGCTGCGGGATGGCGGTGGGAGTCGGTCAGGGTGGTGATGAGGCGGTAGGTGGCGGTGCGCTGCCCCGCCCGGGTGGTGACGGTGATGGCGGCGTCGATGACGCGGACGGGGGTTGGCCCCAGGATGGACAGGTAGGAGCCGTCATGACACCGGGCCAGGAGGGGAAGGCGGCGGCCGTTTTTGACCCGGACCAGGACGTGGGCGCCGGTGGCGGCGATGTCTTTGATCAGGGTGTTGACGGCGAAGTTGCGGTCCAGCAACACGATCATGCCGTGGTGCAGGCTCCCCAGCAGGCGCGGTGCCAGGGTGGTCTCGCCGGTCGAGGCCGGGGCGACGACCGCATCCAGCAGGGTACGGGTGCCGCAGGCGAGCAGGGTCAGCAGGCGCAGCGCCGGATAACCGGCACCGCCGTGGTTGCCGCGCTGCTTGGGGTAGACGGTCAGGTTCGCGAGGCTGTCGGGCACGCTCATGACGGTGCCGTCGATCGCGCAGACCAGCATTCCGTGCCAGCGGGTGCCGGGGGTGGCGATACCGGCCGCCGGACCGCGTAACAGCTCCAGCAGCCAGCGTATGGGGGCTGCGGTGAGGCGTCTGCGCGCCTGGGCCATGGCCGCGCCGGTAGGGGAGGCGATGGACAGGCCACTCAGCCCCGCCGTCAGCCGCTGCCATACCTGCTGCCAGCCCAGCTCGGGAAACAACGCGCCGGCCAGCACCAGGTAGACGGCCACCCGGGAGGGGAGGTCCCGTATCCGCCGCTGCACCCGGCCGGTCTGCCGCAGCGCCTCATCGACCATCTCGAAGGGCAGCAGTTGTGTCAGTTCTCCCAGATGGCCGGGGGCGAAGGCGCCCGATGCCACCACGAGGGTGCGGTTGATGACAGACTTGGCTTCCAACGGAGCTCCTGCACCGAACAGTGATCTTGGTCGACACCGTTCTAGCAGGAGCTCCGTGTCTATTTCGAGTGGTCTTGACTCCACTCACACACGCTTAACTACACGGCATTG
>NZ_JBDPLS010000051.1:0-1013 GCF_039871515.1 Nonomuraea sp. B1E8
TGAGCCCTTCCGCGTAAGCCCCCGCGACAGAGTGTGATCCTCGGGCCGCCCCGACGCCGGCGCCCCCGATGATCGAGAAGCGTAAAGCCCCTGGTAGAAGTTGGTCTTGCGACAGATCGACTTCGGAACCAGAGGCTTCACGTGCCCACCAGTGTCACATACACCGCGACTCTTGCGGTCAACCGGTCCACCGCCGAGTTCCTCGCCGCCCAACTCGCAGCTCATCGGCTTATGCGCCGCACACGAGCAGGAACACGGGCGCTCGGCCCGTTCAGCCAGGCTGTGCTGGTGCTGCGGTGGTTCCTGGAGGACACGCGGGTCCGTGATCTAGCCGTCGACAACAGCATCGGCAGGAGCACCGCCTACGCCTACCTGCATGAAGGGATCGACGTCCTGGCCGCCCAAGCTCCCGACCTTCACACCGCGCTGGAGGAGGCCAAGACCGCGGGGGCCACGCATCTGAACCTGGATGGCACCGTGGTGCGCACCGATCGGGTGTCCACGCCCGGCCCGAACGGCGCTGACCTGTGGTGGAGTGGCAAGCACAAGCATCACGGCGGCAATATCCAGGTGATGTCCGACCCGGACGGCTGGCCACTGTGGACCTCCGAGGTCCGCCCCGGACGCGAACACGACACCACCTGCGCCAAGGCCGCGAAGGAGTTGCTGCCCGCTCTGGAAGACCTGGCCCAGACGGGCCTGCTCACCCTCGCCGACCTGGGCTATGAGAATCTCAGCCCCGCCGTACGCCACCCGATCAAGAAGCCCAAGAACGGCCGGCTTACAGAAGACCAGCGCGCCTACAACCAGGTCATTCGCGGCGTCCACGCCGTGGCCGAACGCGCCAACTCCCTGCTCAAGACCACCTTCAAGGCGCTGCGGCGCGTCACCCTCGACCCCTGGCGAATCGGCGCGATCACCCGGGCGGCCCTCGTCCTCCTCCGTCTCGAACACGGACGCCACACCTAACCGAAGATGTGATCACACAAGGTCGTGATCCGTTACGCGGAAAG
>NZ_JBDPLS010000052.1:0-909 GCF_039871515.1 Nonomuraea sp. B1E8
CTTGTGAAGTCGGCCCAAGGCGCGGTGCCGGTCTTTCGATCGGTCCGTTTCCTTGGGCCGCTTCCCGAACCCGCCGTGCCCATTACTGAGCAACGGGCTCTCCCCAAGTCCCGTCGTGGTGGTGCGATCGTCATCCCGCGGCCGTCCACGGCGAAGGGATAGCTGCTCCCCGGTATCGATATCGGGTTGTGCTGATCGATCCGGTATGGAGCAGGCTTGTCTCCCCGTCGCGGGGCCACCACCCGCCGTCGCAATAGCGGCGACGAATAGCCTTCCAGCTCGTTTTGCGGTGTTTCCGTCGCAGCCAGGCCATAACCTGCCGCCAGACGACGGAGGCCAGAAAACCAAAGGTCTTGCTGGACACACCCGGCCGGAAGTAGGTGCACCATCCCCGCAGCATCGGGTTGAGCCGGTGCAGCAGGATGGCCAGGGGCTGGTTGGTGTTTGTTCCACGACACATGTCCTTGATCTTCTGGCAGACGGCGCGCAACGCCTTCTTTGCCGGATAGGTGTAGACGTAGTGCCGGTCCTCGCCTCTCTTTCGGTGGCGCTGGATGTGCCAGCCCAGGAAGTCCAGACCCTCGTCGATATGGGTGATCAAGGTCTTCTCCGGGGCCAGGCGTAACCCCATCCCGGCGAGTACCTCGCTGATCTCCTCCTTGAGGACTTCCGCGTCCGCTCTGGTACCGGTGACCATGAGACACCAGTCGTCCGCGAAGCGGACGAGCCGGAAGTTGGGAAGCCCACGGCGGCGACGCGCCTGCCGCTGTGTCCTGCTCGTTGCAGGCCCTCCCGGCAGCCGGGCGATGTGCTCGTCCAGCACGGACAGGGCCACGTTGCTGAGCAGCGGAGACAAGATCGATCCTTGCGGAGTGCCGGTTTCGGTGTCTCGCAGCAGGCCATCCTCGG
>NZ_JBDPLS010000053.1:0-897 GCF_039871515.1 Nonomuraea sp. B1E8
GTCGCCCACCCGAGCGCCTCGGACGGTGATGCCACCCCACCGGTCGAACCAAAACGGATGATCAGGCGGAAACCTCCGCCACGCCGAACCGTTCAGCAGACGCGACCCCGGCCTGAGTCATCGAGGTCAGCGCCTGCAGGTGTCGGTGCTGGCGCACGACACGCTCTTCTGACTCGCCACGGTGGCTGGCCCGGGATCTATTGGCTGGGACAGGCGTCGGCGGCCAGGCGCCTGTACCCGATGGTGTTAGCCGCAGCGTACTGGATGAGTGCGTGCCTGCGAGCGCTCACGGCCCGCCTCCGGCCGCGATGGCATCCTCATATTCGGTGATTGGCCCGGTGGATTCGTCACCGACTCCCGCCACCGGCGGCCTGACTGGCTGGGTACGCACGGCCAGCTTGGCCGGCTGCGGTGGCGGAGTGGGCGCGCAGCCAAGCGAGAGACTTATGAATCGAGCAGCCCGAAACGACGCCTTTTCTCCTGTTGGTTATTCCGTTGCGTTACGCGCCGCAACACTCCGTCATTTCGCAGATGCACAAAACGCGCCCATATGCTGCGCGTTTTACTGTGAGCGATCATCGCAACACAATCCGCACGGAAAGGCTGCACAGTGGATCATAGATGACTACCCACGAACTTCAAGGGTTGATCTCAATGGGTTTATCGCGAAGGCTTTTGATAGCAACCTCCACACTTGTGCGGCGTTATAAACGTCGGGAATTGACGTTTTCTCAGGCTAATTAATCGGACAGGAGGGCATTCTCGACCGCAACGATCAGATATGGATGGACACGCGGACGAACACCACCTGCCGGAAACAGGCGTGGAGCCTTCGCTACAAGGGGTCTCACCACAAGATCCGCGCAACAGAAGGCTCCACGTTGATCCCCTATCCTG
>NZ_JBDPLS010000054.1:0-885 GCF_039871515.1 Nonomuraea sp. B1E8
ACCCCGCGTAGCTCGGCCCGCTTGTCACTCTTGCAGTCGTCGGTGCCGTCGATCAGCTCGCCCAGCTGGGTCAGCAGCCGTTCCCGCACCGCCGCGTCCCGGGCGGCGCCGTCAGGGTTGAAGCAGAGCCCGCCCCGCGATCGTCGGGCAGGGGTATGCCGCGCTCGTCGCGGTCGACGCCCTCATCGGGGGTGTCGATCTCGAAATAGGTGCTGGTCGTATCGAAAAACAGCAAGTCCACCTGAAGGTTCAAGAGGGTGGCGACCTGGTCGAACACCTTCTTCTCGATCGCGTCGCGGCATTCGTGCAGCCAGTCCATCGCCCGGTAGCAGGCATCGTCGCTGCAGCTGGCCAGGCCGTCGATGTGCGCGCGGCGGCCGACCCAGTGCGAGGCGGCCAGCTTGGAGGAGGCGTCCAGCGCGCGGTTGGCCACCAGCGCGAACAGCACCCGCTCGGTGTAGGGGCCGCGCCGGGTGCGGGCCAGCATGGAGGTCATGATCTTGTCGATGGACAGCTGCCGCCATAGCTGGTCCAGCAGGTAGGCGCCACCGAAGGCGGCCGAGCCTTGGTAGTTCAGCTCGCCGGGGATGCGCACGGTGGCCGCACGTTCGGGGTCCAGCAGCCGCCACAGCGAGGTGACCAGGCGCTCGATGGCCGCGCGGTCGAGCTGGTCCTCGCGGCCGAAGTTGTGCAGCACCTTGGTCTTGGACGATTTGCTGGCCGGATCCCACTCGTTGTGCGCCAGTTGCAGGTAGCGCACCACCGTGCCGTCCTTGTTCCTGCGGGCGGAGCTCCTGACGAACATGCCACCAGACCGTAACAGCTGAAGCACTGCGTGTGACTGCTGTTTCGTGGAAGTCGTGTTACTAGGCGTTCTCGCGATTT
>NZ_JBDPLS010000055.1:0-608 GCF_039871515.1 Nonomuraea sp. B1E8
GACCCCTGGCGAATCGGCGCGATCACCCGGGCGGCCCTCGTCCTCCTCCGTCTCGAACACGGACGCCACACCTAACCGAAGATGTGATCACACAAGGTCGTGATCCGTTACGCGGAAAGACTCAATGACGTTTTCTCACTGAGTTTCAGCTGATCCGCCGGTGTTCGAAATGGACGAGGACGAGGGCGGCGCGGACGAGATCACCGATTCTGCTGGGGCTGAGTGTGGTGTGCTGGAGCGCGGTCCAGCGTTCGGTGAGGAGTGCGAAGCCGCGTTCTCCGAGGCAGCGGAGTGCGCGCTGGAGGCCGTTGCGGGTGCGGTTGTCGATGCTGAGGATGTTGCCGTCCGCAGGCCGCCTGAATGGCACGGTGACGCCGTGACCTGCGCCTTGGTAGCCGGGGTCGGCCAGGACGGGCATGGTATGCGTGTGGGGGTAGACGGCCGGAAGGACGTGGCAGCGGGCGGCCTCGATATCGACGATGCCGCCGGGTTCGACGTCGCTGGTCCAGATAGGGAATCCGCCGGGTTCACACAATGCCTGGATGTTGCCGCCGAAGTCGCCGGTCTTTCCGGAGAACCAGGCGTCGATCGTTTCGCCTTTGACGCTG
>NZ_JBDPLS010000056.1:0-543 GCF_039871515.1 Nonomuraea sp. B1E8
GCTCACGCAACCCCGCCACCAGCTCATCCCGATCAGCACCCACCACCACCGCACGGTGATCGAACACCGACCGCGAAACCACCAGCGAATGCGCCACATCCACCGGCCGCACACCCGCCCCCACACCCGCCCCCACACCGGCCCCCACACCGGCCCCCACACCGGCCACCGCCTCAGCCAGCCGGCCCGCCTGAGCCCGCAACGCCTCCGCACTACGACCCGACACCACCCACGGCACCACCGGCGCCCCATCCACCGGCTCACTCAGCGGCTCGGGTTCCTGTTCCGTGGCGGGGCCCTGCTCGATGATCACGTGGGCGTTGGTGCCGCTGATCCCGAACGACGAGACGGCCGCGCGGCGGACGTGCCCGTTCTGCTGCCACGGCTGCGGCTCGGTCAGCAGCTCGACCGCGCCCGCCGACCAGTCCACGTGCGGCGACGGCTCATCCACGTGCAACGTCTTCGGCAACACCCCGTGACGCAGCGCCATCACCATCTTGATCACACCCGCCACACCCGCAGCCGCCTGCGTATGACCGATGT
>NZ_JBDPLS010000006.1:0-535746 GCF_039871515.1 Nonomuraea sp. B1E8
CATCGAAACCAGCACAGCCCGGACCTGGCGGCACATCCGTGAGGAATGCGAGCAACTGACCATCGCCACCTTCACCGGACCAACCGGCACCTTCCGCCAGATAGCCGAACTCACCAAGCCGCAGCGGAACATCCTCACCAAACTCGACCTCCCCGCCCCAAAGAAGGTCATAGAGGCGATACCAACCACCCCCTCCTGACCAGCAGCGACACCCCGCCCTAGTAACACGCCGCGCACGCGCTCCAGCATGCGTTACCGCAGCTCAACACCTAGATTCGTGTGCTTTTCCTCAGACACATCTGCGGAACCCAAGGTCCAGGGCGGTGATGCGCACCTGCGCGCCGACCAGCTGATCCAGGTCACACCGCTCGGCCAGCCGCAGCGCCGGACCGAGCCCACCGTACGCGATCATGTGCTCGTCATCGAAGATCGCCTCGGACTTGGACGCGGCGTGGGAGAATCGCATTTCAGAGGTGCCCTTTGACTACGGAAGCTGGAAGCGTAGAGAACTCCCATCATCCCAGCTCGGAGGGCGCCTCACCCCTTTTCGCGGCCATCACACCGAATTCAAACCTGTGGATCCAGGCTGAGCAAGTTGATCTCGAATTTGATGGAGAGCTGCTCATACCCAAAGCGAACATGGCGGCATACAAACAAATTTATGCACTTGAAGGCTGGCTTCGTCGTATCTGTCTCACCTTATGGATGGGGGAGTTCGGAAATGCATGGATTGATAAGCTCAACCCAAATCTTCGACGGACACTCGAATCTCGCGTGAGGCGCAACCAGCAGAGACTCTATCTTGGTGCAGAATCGCACGATGATTTAATTTGGCAAGCCACTCATAGTGAATTGCTTTCCTTGCTGACAGCGGACGATGTTGCACCATCGATGCAGCCTTTGATAGGCATTGATAGTGATTTTTTAAAGAGGAAGCTTGATGAAGTAAGGGAGATTCGAAATCTTCTGGCCCATAACCGTGCCCTATCCAGTCGCACCCACGTGATCCTAAGTGGCCTGCTGGCTTCACTGGTGGAGGCTGTTGACGCATTCAAGCTCCATATCTTGTACGGATCCACTGATATCTTGGATCATAATCACTGGATAGGGGCGCGATTGGACCTGCTGATGGAGAGGAATGACTGGAGCAAATTCCAAGCCCTCGTCGCTCGAAAGGGAAAATTTATCGAGTACGTTTCTCTGCCTGTCGCTCCGTATGACAAATGGCCTGACGCCAGGCTCTTGCTGGAAGCTTTTCGGGAACATCTCGATGGAATCGTTGCTTTTTGTCTCAACAAATCCGGCAACGAATTTATCGTGCTGACTCCCGAGCGTCTTGCCGCAAAGTCCCAAGAGTCACTGTGTGATGCATTTGCTAGAAATCCTAGGGTATGGAGCAAGGTTCCCTTTGCAGCCCAGGAGCCTCGATTTATATGTAGTCCCAAGATCTGGTTCTACGAAAATCGGTCACCTCTCGATGTTTTGCCTCTAGGTATCTGAATGGTTCAAGTCGCACATATTACGAAGCCAGTCGCCAGATTCAAAGCGGGTTACGTGTGGCGGGCGCCGTGACGATCGCTCACTTCGCCTCTCACTGTCCGTGGCTGGGGCGATCGACGCCGAGGCCCTCCTTCGTCGGGCCCCGGCACCGGGTGACCTGGGCTGGGGTGACAGCAGCACTGACAGCAACGTCCCCACACGCCGACGCATCCGCGCCACCGTCCACACGCACCTGACCACGCTCTCGATCACTGGAGCAGCGTGATCGGTCCGCCTGAAAAGCGGAAGGTCAGGCTGAGGCGCTGCTCTCGGTGCTGAGACTGGTCGTATCCCAGGTCGAGCTTCGTGCCCTCAAGCGCGCAGGTAGCCGTCATCGGCGCGTCGCTATGTGGTCTGCTGGATGTTCTGAGAGGGGGTCGCGAGTTGCAGATCAGCGAGGCGACGGAGCATCCAGTTCGTCTGTTGCTCCATCAGCTTCGCCCGCTCCATGGTGAGGTCGTCGAAGTGGCCGTGCGCGGCTTCATTTCGGAGGCCGGCGAGCTGCTGTAGATCCTTGACATCCTGCTTGGTTAGCAGTTGCGCAGCATACAGAGCTTGGGTGTACCCGCTTAGCGTTGGCCGTGCATTACCCATCTGGACTGATCTGCCCTGTATGAGCGCGCGTAGCGCCATCTCGAGGGCCGCACCGCAAAGCACAATGGGAGCCGCAGGAGCTGCGTCTCTGTCGTCTATAAGCCGTCGCACTTGACTCATGACATCAGTGCTGGCGACTCCGAGCTCAGACCAGGCTCTAGAGCCGACGATCTCGACGATCTTCGTCTCGACCTGCTCGCACCAGGCCCGTAGAAGATCGCCAATTGCGTGAACTCCCGACTCGACGGACTGGTTCGTGCCGTGGTTGTCGTACAGCGAAGTGGCTTGACGGCACCAGAAGCTGTCGGGGCCTGCGTACTGCCGAAAGAATTCTTGGGCGGCCGCCGCACGTGCGATGAGCTGTGCCCTCATCTGGGGGACCTCCACCTTCCAGTAACCGCCGCTACTGGAATCCGCCCGCTGCCATTCCATGCCCGCCTGAAGATCATCAGCTTGCCTGCGGGCGTACTGGAGAATCGCCTTCTCTGAGGGCATATGGTCTCCCTGTCCCGTGCGGTGTTCCGTCGACCACCGAGTTCCGCGACCAGAGTATGGAACCTAGGCTGGGATCGCGATCAAGTTTACGGTGACGCTGGCCGCGAGTGATCATCTGAGCAGGGTGTTCCGTTGCTGTTCCGTGGGAGCACCAGAATCAGCGAGAAGTGATGCGAGACGCCCGCAAGCGTAGGTGCTGCTCAACGGCATGATCGAGCTGTCTCCCCAGGTGGCTCGATCGTAGGTCGGAGATCATGCAAATCTTCGAGGGCAGGAACCAGATCCAGCGCATGGTGATCAGCAGGCACTTGGTCAAGTAGCCATGACCGTGTGACGGGAACCGGGCGGTCAGCCCTGTTCGGGCGCAGGGCCTACGCTGGCTCGGATGGTGGGAAAACGGACCTATCGCATCGTCGACGGGGAGCGGATCGAGGGAGTCCTCCGGCCGATCTTCATTCGGAACGGCGGCAACTACTACTTGACCGATCTGCAGGTCTTCGCGGACGGCGCGATCTTCTACTGGGAGTGGGGCGACCTCGACGGGCTCCGCGCGAAGCTCGAGGCCGGTTGGGTGGCGACGGCTCTTGAGGAGGGTGCCTGGGCGAGCGCGCATGATCTGGCACGCTGGCGGTTCGGCGAGGTCGTCTGCTGGACCACGGCCGAGGAACTGCTCGGGGAGGTCGTCGACGCGATCGACCGCCTGAACGGGCGTCCGGATTCCACGGACCGGTGCGTCGCGGCGGCGCTGCGCTACGTCGACTCGCGCTCGGAGACCGACCGGATCGTGCTGCGCGATGCCTACCTGGCGATCCCTGCGCATCACCGGATCTACGCGCTCGGCGACATGGACGCCCGCGACATCCCGCTGCGCCTGCTCATCTCGGAGGCGGGCGAGACCTGGGACGAGTACGTGTTCTTCGAGTTCGAGGACGGCAGTGAGGCGTTGGGCGAGGACGGCGTCGTCACCGAGGACGGCCGGCGCGGGGCCTTCCGGTACTTCGCGGACTGGCGGGCGCCGCATCCTGCCACAGAGGCGCTGCGGGAGGCCGACGGGCCCGCCGAGGCCCGATCGCCGACCGTGCACCTCAACTACGGCCGTCCCATGCATCCGCGTGCGCATGGGCTGCGGAACGAGTTCCCGGCCCCGATCAAGGTCGCCGATGCTCTCTATCCGACGGTCGAGCACGCCTACTGGGCCCTGTCCACCGGCGACGAATCCCTGCGCGAGCGCATCCGTACGGCACCGAGTTCCCAGGCGGCGCGTGACATCGCGGTCGGGGCCGAGCGGCGGCCGCGTTGGGCGGACGTGCGTCTCACGGTCATGGCCGATCTGCTGCGCGCGAAGTTCGTCCAGCATCCGGACCTGGGCGAGGTGCTCCTGGCCACAGGCGACGGGCGCATCCATTACGGCTCCGCCAATTCGCAATTCTGGGACATCCGGGACTCCGCCGGGCGTAACTGGATGGGCCGGCTTCTGGAACTGGTTCGTGCCGAGCTCGTGGCCGGGCGGATCGGCTTCCGGCTCTGACACCTCCCCTCAGCAGTACAGGTGGCCGCGGTAGCGCGGGATAAAGGTGTGGCGACGCCGGTGATCACCCCGTGATAATGACCGGCGTGGAAGAGGTCGAGGTCGTCGTCGCCCACAACGAGTGCGCGACCCTGCGCGTCGGCGACGTGTTCTTGAAGATCGACGGCGATCAGACGCGCAGCGACGTCGAGGTCGAGGCGATGGCCAGGGCGCCGATCCCGACTCCGGAGGTCCTGTGGCGCAGGCCGCCCGTGCTCGCGCTCGCCGCCCTCCGGGGGACGGCGCTCGGCCGGCTCGGCGAGCCGTCGACCGCGTCGCCGGCGGCGTGGCGTGCGGCGGGCGCCGCCGCACGGATGTTGCACGACGCGCCGCTGCCGCCGTGGCCCGGCCGGAGCCTCGACGAGATCGCCGCGCGCCTCGACGGCGAGTGCGAGTGGCTCGTCGCGAACGGTGTCCTTCCCACCGACCTGGTCACGCGCAACCGCCAGGTCGCCGGGTCCGCGCTCCGGCCGTGGACACCGGTGTTCACGCACGGCGACCTGCAGATCACCCACGTGTTCGTGGACGGTGACGAGGTCACCGGCGTGATCGACTGGACCGAGGCGGCCCGGGGAGACGCACTGTACGACCTCGCCGTCCTGACGCTCGGGCACGAGGAGCGCCTTGGCGACGTCATCGCCGGCTACGGCGCCCCCGTCGACGTCGACGTGATCCGTGCGTGGTGGTCGTTGCGAAGCCTGCTGGCGATCCGCTGGCTGTTCGAGCACGGCTTCGACCCGGCCGCACCCGGCTGCGAGGTCGACGTGCTGAGAGCCCGGATGTGAGGCCGCGCGCCCGGCGGCGGGAGCCGATCAGGGCAGATGGATCGGTGCGCCCTACGGCAGCCAGGTGGAGATCGACGCGGTGGCGAAGGCGCCCTGACCGCGCTCACGCCATGGCCGGTTCAGGCGGTGGCGAAGCGGGTGAGCACCGCCTCGGGACGGACGAGGGGCAGCGCCCGCCGGAACACCTGGTAGTAGGCCAGTTCCTCCTTGGTACGCAGCTCGATGCCGGACTCCTGGACCGCCGCGGCCAGCTCGCCATCGCCCACGCGCGCCTCGAAGTGCGGCGTCAGCAGGTCCTGGGCGCCGCTGCCGGTGCCGAACTGCACCTTGCGCCGCCACAGCAGCCGTTCGGGCAGCCAGCCGGTGAACGCGCGGCGCAGGTGTCCCTTCTCCATGCCGCCGGGCTCCAGCGACTTGAGCTCGGGCGGCAGGGACATGGCGTGCGCGATGACGTCCGCGTCGAGGAAGGGGACGCGGGCCTCCAGGCCGTGCGCCATCGTGACGCGGTCGCAGCGCTGGAGGTTGAGCCCGTGTAGCTGGCCGAGGGTGCGCTGCAGCTCGACCTCCAGCCGGCCGGGCGCCGCGTGGCCGCGGTGGTAGTAGTCGTAGCCGGCGAACAGCTCGTCGGCCCCTTCCCCGGTCAGCACCGCCTTGACGTGCCGGGAGGCCAGCTCGGACAGGAACCAGTTGGGTACGGCGCTGCGGATCAGGCTGGCGTCGAACGACTCCACCGAGGTCACCACCTGGTCCACGACGGAGATGGCCCGGTCGGCGTCGAGAAGGGTCTCGTGGTGTTCTGTGCCGAGGAACTCCGCCACCTCGCGGGCCGCCAGCAGGTCGGGCGAGTCAGCGGTGCCGACGGCGAACGTCTTCAGCCGCTCGCCCTTCGAGCCGTACTCGGCGGCGGCGACGGCCGCGACGATGCTGGAGTCGAGGCCGCCTGAGAGGAACACGCCGACGTCCACGTCCGCCATCAGGTGCCGGACGACCGAGTCGGCCAGCACCTCGCGGGTGGCCGACTCGGCGTCGGCGGCGGGGACGCCGGCCCACCGGCGCGTGCGGCCCCGTGGCACGGCCCCGGCGAAGCGCACGAGGCCGGTCTCCGGCGTCCAGTAACACCCGGGCGGGAACGCCTCGGTGGCGGCCTGCGCCTCGGGCGGGAAGGCCCGCAGCTCGGAGGCGAAGCGCACGCCGTCCGCGGTGCGTGCCCAGTAGAGAGGCTTGATGCCGAGCGGGTCACGGGCGGCGACGAACCGGCCGTCGGGCGCGGCGGCGCACAGCGCCCACATCCCCTGGAGCCGGTCCAGCGCGTCCGGCCCGCACGTCCGCAGCAGCACGAGCGCCGGCTCGCTGTCGGAGGCGGTGGCGAACCACTCCTGCCCGAGGCTCTTGCGGAGGTCGACGTGATTGTAGATCTCCCCGTTGCAGACCAGCGACCAGCCGTCGGGCGCGGCCATCGGCTGCCTTCCCCCTTCGAGGTCGACGATGGACAGCCGGGTGTGCCCGAGCCACGCGCGCTCGCCGACGAGCCGGTGGTCGCTGTCGTCCGGGCCGCGGTGCGTGATGTGGGAGAGCATCCACTCGCCCGCGGCGCGGGTATGGAGGGGGTCGGTTCCGTTCTGTTCGTCGTAGAGAGCCGCGATGCCGCACATGACATTCGAACGTAGTCCCGGCCGGCCGTCATCGACAAACCCTCGCGCGCGAAGCTCCCCCGGCCCGGCTTCCGTAAGCTGAGGGTGTGTCCCCCGCACTGATTCTGCTCGACGGCGTCCGCTGGCGGGGTGCCCGCGTGGTCGGTGATCGCGCGCGCACCCTGCTGGCCGTGCTCGCCCTGCACGGGCGGGCAGGGGCCGGTGACGAGCGCCTGATCGAAGAGTTGTGGCCCGACGAGGCGCCGGCCAACCCGACGAAGGCGCTGCAGGTGGTCGTCTCGCGGACCAGGGCGGCGACCCGCGCCGACGTCGTGGTGCGGGTCCAGCGCGGTTACCGGCTCGGGCTGGCCGCCGACCAGGTGGACGCGCTGCTGCTCGGCACGCTCGTGGAGCAGGCACGGGCCGCGCTGGCCCAGGACGACATGGCGCTCGCGGTCCGCCGCGCGGAGGAGGCCATGAGCCTGGCGGCCGGCGGCATGAACGGCGCCACGGGCGCGCTCGCCGAGCTGAAGGACGCCGCGGCGGCGCAGGCGGCCGAGGCGCGGCGGGTGGCGGCGATCGCGCGGGGCAGGAGCGGCGCTCACGGGAGCGCGCTGCCGCTGCTGGAAGAGGCCGCGGCCGACCGTCCGCACGACGAGGAACTGCTCGCCTGCCTCCTGCGCAGCGAGACCTCCGTACGCGGCGCCGGCGCCGCTCTGGAGCGCTACGAGCGCTATCGCGCGCGCCTGGCCGCCCGGCTCGGCACCGGGCCGGGGCCCGAGCTCACCCGCGTGCACGCCGAGCTCCTCGCCGCGGACCGGCCGGTGCGCACGGGCATCCAGTTCGACGGTTCCTCGCTGCTCGGCCGTGACGGCGACATCAGCGCGGTGCACGCCCTGGTGCAGGCCCATCGGGTGGTTTCCATCGTCGGCCCCGGCGGGCTGGGCAAGACGCGGCTCGCCCACGTCGTGGGCAGGAACGCCGCGCAGCCCGTCGCTCACTTCGTCGAGCTCGTCGGCGTCTCCTCGCCGGAGGGCGTGGTGGGCGAGGTGGGCTCGGCGCTCGGGGTCCGCGACTCGGTCAGCGGCCGGCGTGCCCTGACCGCCGAACAACGCTCCGACGTACGCGCCCGGATCGCCCAGCAGCTCGACCAGGCTCCCGCGCTGCTCATCCTGGACAACTGCGAACACGTGATCGGGGCCGTCGCCGACCTGGTGGCATTCCTGGCCGTGACGACCCGAGACCTGCGGGTGCTCGTCACCTCGCGGGCCCCCTTGTCGATCCCCGCCGAACACGTCTACCTCCTCGGCGAGCTGGCCACGGGCGACGCGGTCGCGATGTTCCGCCAGCGCGCCACGGCCGCACGCCCGGGCGTGCGGATCGAGCAGAGCGTGGTCGAGAAGGTCGTCGCCCGCCTCGACGGGCTGCCGCTCGCGATCGAGCTGGCCGCGGCCAAGGTGCGGGTGATGTCGGTGGAGGAGATCGAGCGCCGCCTGGCGGACCGGTTCGCCCTGCTGCGCGACGGGAACCGTACGGCCCCCGACCGGCACCGGACGCTGCTCGCGGTCATCGACTGGTCTTGGAATTTGCTGGACGAACCGGAACGGCGGGCGCTGCGGTGGTTGTCGCTGTTCGGCGACGGCTTCACGCTGGCCGCGGCCGAGCACGTCCTCGGCCCGGACGCCCTGGGCGCCGTGGACGCGCTGACCCAGCAGTCGATGCTGAGCGTCCGCGAGACGGCGTACGGCCTGCGCTACCGGATGCTGGAGACCGTCAGGGAGTTCGGGCGGGTGCGGCTGGCGGAGGCCGGTGAGGAGGCGCCCGCCCGGGCCGCGCAGCGGGCCTGGGCGACGGCGTACGCCGGGGAACACGCCTCCGCCCTGTTCGGCCCGGCGCAGTTCGCGGCGGCGGACGCGTTGCGGGCCGAGGAGAGCAACCTCGCCGATCTGCTCAGGCAGGCTCTCGGCGAGCCCGATCCCGCCACGGCGGTTCAGTTGCTGGTCGGCGTCGGCGCGCTGTGGTCGATCCGCGGCGATCACGTCAGGATCCTCGTGCACCTGGACGCGATCATCGACGTGGTCGGCGGCTGGGCGCCGCCGCCCTCCCTCGTCGAGGCGACCAGGGTCGCCACTCTGATCACGCTCATGAACACCATGATCGTCACCGGCCGCCGCAGCGACCCGCTGCGCGACCTCCTGCGTACGCTGCCCACCAGTGACGCCACCGATCCCCGCGTGGCGGCGATGGCCGCGGTGGTGCTGGCGAGCGTCGACGGCGACGGCGCACGCCCCCGGCTGGAGGAGCTGCGCGTTAGCGGCGACCGTGACGTGGCCCTGGCGGCGGCGCAGGCGAGCGTTCACGTCCTGGAGAACGCGGGGGACCTGACCGGGGCGGCCGAGGCCGCGGAGCAGACCCTGGCGATACTCCACGACGACGAAGGACCATGGATCGCCGCGACCATGCATGCCGTGCTCGCTCACCTGGCCACGCACCTCGGCGACCATCGGCGGGCGGTCGGGCACGCGCGCACCGCCATCCCGGCGCTGAGCCGGCTGGGCGCCGTCGACGACGAGACCCAGCTCCGCGCGGTGCTGCTGACCTCCGCGCTGGCCGACGGCGAGGTCGGCGCCGCTGAAGCGGAGCTCGCCAGGATCGTCCGGCTCAACGACAACGAGGCGGTGCTGGGCGGGGCGGCACTCGTCTCCTTGTGCACGGCCGAGCTCGCCCTCGCCCGCGGCGAGACGGCCGCTGCGCTAACGGAATATCGCCGGGCCGTCCAGCTGGCGCGCGACCTGCGGCTGCCCGGAGTGCCGCGCACGGACACCATGCCGTGGACGATCATCGCGGAATCGGTCGCCCTGACGGCCTACGCGCACCACGCCCGGCCGGAGGACGTCCACTACGGCGAGGAACTGTTCTCCGCCGTGCGGGGCCACGACCTGCTGACCCGGTCCGTCCCCGTGCTCGACGTCCCGCTGTGCGGCTCGATGCTCTTCGCGCTCGGCGCCTGGGGGCTGTTGCGGGAGGCGACGGCCCCCCGTGACGCGATCAGGTTTCTCGTGCTGGCCGAGCGGTTCTCGTTCAACAGCAGCATGCCGACCATGGCCTTCGAGCGGATAGAGCCGCACGCGGAGCGGGCCGCGCCCGGCGTGATCGCCGCCGTGCGGGCACAATACGGCGGCCGACGTGGCTCCGACCTGCTCGATGAGGCCCGCAAGCATGTCGAGCAGGTCTCCGGCCGCGACGGCGGCGTTCACATGTGCCGCTTGTAGCTCCGCACCGACAACGGCGCGAAGATCGCGATGACGATCAGGCAGGCCAGGAGCGTCCAGGCCACCTCTCCGCTGGCCAGGGCATTGTTGGCGAGGTCGCGGGCGGCCGTGACCAGGTGGGAAACCGGGTTGACCCGGACGAACGCGGCCAGCCAGCCGGGCAGGGTCTCGACGGGGACGAAAGCGTTCGACAGGAACGTCAGCGGGAACAAGATCATCATGGAGATGCCCTGCACGGCCTGGGCGCTCCTCGCGATCGTGCCGATCCACGTGAACACCCAAGCCAGCGACCAGCCCGTGACGATCGCGAGCAGGATCGCGGCGAGCACGCCGCCCGCCCCGCCGCCCGGGCGGTAGCCCATCACCAGGCCCATGCCGAAGGTCAGCGTGGCCGCGATCGTGTAGCGCAGGAGGTCGGCCACCATCGGCCCGGCGAGCGGCGCGATCCGGGCGATGGGCAGCGACTTGAACCGGTCGAAGACGCCCTTCTCCATGTCCTCGCGCAGTTGCGTGCCGGTGGCCATGCACGTCGTCAGCACGGTCTGGGCGAGGATGCCGGGGATCATGAACGGGAGGTAGCTCTCCACGTCGCCGGAGATGGCGCCGCCGAAGATGTAGGCGAACATCGCGGTGAACAGGATGGGATGCAGCGCCACGTCGAAGAACTGCTCCGGGTTGCGCAACATCTTCTTGAGCGCCCGCCACGCCATCGTCATGGTCTGGCCGATCGTCTCCCCCATGGTGACGCGCTGCCGGGCGGCGGCCACGCGGTCGGCGGCGCGGACCGTGTCGTGGGCGGGAGCCAGCGTGGTGGTCATCGGGTCTCCTCCGTTCCGTGGCCGGTGAGGGCGAGGAACACCTCGTCCAGGCTGGGCTTGGCCACGCTCACCGAGGAGATCGACACTCCCGCGGTACGCAGCGCGATCAGCACGTCGCCGGCCAGGTCGGCCTGGCCGAGGGCGACGTTGAGGCGGCCCCGCTCCGGGCTGAGCACCGGCTCGGAGCCGAGGACGCGCCGCACCACCTCCACGGCGGCGGGCACCCCGTCCGGCTCGGCGAGCAGCAGCTGGACTACGGAATCGCCCACCGCGCTCTTCAACTCGTCGGGAATGCCCTCGGCGACCTTGCGGCCGTGGTCGATGACGGCGACGCGATCGGCCAGCTGGTCGGCCTCGTCCAGATACTGCGTGGTCAGCAGCACCGTGCACCCTTGGGCGACCAGGCCGCGGATGGTGTCCCACATCTGGCCGCGCGTACGCGGATCCAGACCCGTGGTCGGCTCGTCGAGGAAGATCAGCGGTGGCCTGGTGATCAGACTGGCCGCCAGGTCGAGGCGCCGGCGCATGCCGCCGGAGAACTGCGCGATCGCCTTGTCGGCGGCCTCCTCCAAGTCGAAGCGTTCCAGCAGTTCGGCGGCGACGCGCCGGGCGCGCGGCGCCGCGACGCCCTGCAGGCGGCTGAACAGCCAGAGATTCTCGCGGGCCGTCAGGTTCTCGTCGACCGACGCGTACTGTCCGGTGACGCCGATCAGCTGGCGGATCACGTGCGGGTTGCCGGCCAGGTCGACGCCGAAGATCTCGGCGCGGCCCGCGTCGATCGTCAGCAGGGTGGCCAGCATCCGGAGCATGGTGGTCTTGCCGGCGCCGTTCGGGCCGAGGACGCCGAAGATCTCACCGGCGCGTACGTGCAGGTCGATGCCGTCGACGGCGCGGTGCTCGCCAAACGTCTTGACCAGCCCTTCCGTGCGTACGGCCGGTTCCGTGCCCCCGCCGGGGGCCGGGCCGCCGCCGGTGCGGCCGAGTTCTGTGATGCTCATGGCCTCACTTTGGGCGGCGGCGGTTTCACGGTGCCCTCGATCGGGTTTCACCGGTTGCGGGAGGACCCGCCGGGAGGTGCGGTCAGGCGGTCCCGCCGGGGCGGGGCGGGGTGTGGGGCGGGAGGCCGAGGCTGGTGCGGATGGCCTGCTGGACCGTGGTCTTGTCGGCCCGGGCGTCGACCGTCATGACGTACTCCTTGCGCCGGAACAGCTCCAG
This sequence comes from Nonomuraea sp. B1E8, assembly GCF_039871515.1. Taxonomy (NCBI): domain Bacteria; kingdom Bacillati; phylum Actinomycetota; class Actinomycetes; order Streptosporangiales; family Streptosporangiaceae; genus Nonomuraea; species Nonomuraea sp. B1E8. Next base: position 11,917 of record NZ_JBDPLS010000006.1, read on the forward strand.
CACCGGATCGATCTTGGTGTGGTAGTCGCGCAGCCGTCTGGCCAGGGCGCCGGGGGTGTCGTCCGTCCGGGTGACGAGTTCGCCGCCGCACACGTCGCAGCGCCCCTCGGTCGTGGGCCGGTGCGCGATCAGGTTGTAGTCCATGCCGCAGCGCGAGCACAGCCGCCGGGCGAGGACGCGCCGGCGTACCTCCTCGTCCGGCAGGTCGAGATGGATCACGCCGTCGATGTCGTAGCTCTCCAGGAAGAACTCCGCCTGGCGGCGGTTGCGCGGGAAGCCGTCGATGATGAACCCGTAGTTCCAGTCGTGCAGCTGGAGCCGGTCGCTGACGACGTCCTCCACCAGGTCGTCCCCCACCAGCTCCCCCGCCGCGACGAGGCGGCGCACCTGGGCGCCGAGCTTGGTGTGGTTCTTGACGTGCCAGCGGAAGATGTCGCCCACGCTGATGTGCACCAGATCGAGGTCGCCGGCGAGCAGGGCGCTCTGGGTGCCCTTGCCGCTCCCCTGCACGCCCATGATCACATATTTCCGCATGTCACACTTCCTGGGGGTCATTTCTTATCTCTTGCGCATCGTCACCATCTCATCAGCGTTCATGCGCGCCAGACCGGCAAATGCCGTCATGAAACCGGAAGTGCGATACGTAGATTTCCCGATGCTTTACAGGCCGGTTGCGCCTATTGTCAGCAAGATCGAGCGCCTTCGGAGAAGGTGGGTCCATGCGTACGCTGCCCGTGTTCCTGTCGTTGTTGTCAGGCCTGCTCATGACCACGACGTCCGCCGCTCCGGCGGGCGCGGCGGCGAGGCCCGCGAAGGTCGTCCCCGACGTCGTCTTCCAGCGGGCCGACTTCGCCACCGGCACGCCCGAGGGCACCGCGGCGGGCGACGGGCTGACGTTCGGCTCGGCCGCGGGCACCGTCTCCTACACCGACGCGCTCGGCACCAGGACCTGGGAGTACGCGCGCTGGACGGGCCCCGAGCGGGCCGTCGGGTTCCCCGCCACCGAACTGATCGCCTCCTGGACGGCGGACGTCCCGGCGGGCTCGTGGATGCAGGTCGAGACCCGCGCCAGGAACGCCGAAGGCCTCACGAAGTGGTATTCGCTGGGCAGGTGGGCGTACACGGAAGGCGACATCCGCCGCACGTCGGTGCCCGGGCAGGGCGACGGCGACGCGTCGGTGGCCGTGGACACCCTGGTCGCGGCCGCGGGCAAACCCATGACCGCCTACCAGCTCCGGTTGACCCTCTACCGCGCGCCCGGCTCCTCGGCGACGCCGCGGGTGCGCACGTCCGGCGTCATGGCCTCCAACGTGCCCGACCGCGCGACGGTGCCGGTCAGCCCCGGCGGCGGCGCGTGGGGCACCGAGCTGGACGTGCCGCGCCGCTCCCAGAACGTGCACCAGGGCCACTACCCGGAGTGGGACGGCGGCGGCAAGGCATGGTGCAGCCCGACCTCGACCACCATGGTCCTCGGCTACTGGGACAGATGGCCGAGCGCCCAGGACACGTCCTGGGTCGACCCCTCCGACCCCGACCCTGAGGTCGACTACGCCGCCCGCCACACCTACGACCACGCGTACGAGGGCGCCGGCAACTGGCCGTTCAACACCGCCTACGCGGGACGGTACGGGATGGACGGGTTCGTCACCCGGCTGCGCTCGCTGACCGAGCTGGAACTCCTGATCAAGGCGGGCATCCCGGTCGTCACCTCGCAGTCGTTCAAGGCGAGCGAGCTGCCCGGAGCCGGCTACGGCACCAACGGTCACCTCATGGCGATCGTCGGTTTCACCTCCGGCGGCGACGTGATCGCCAACGATCCGGCCTCCTCCTCCAACTCCGCCGTACGCCGCGTCTATCCGCGCGCGAACTTCGAGAACGTGTGGCTCCGCAGTTCGAGCAGCGGCGGAGTGGCGTACGTCATCCACCCGCCCGGCCACACCCTGCCCGCCACGACTCCCGGGCTGCCCGCCAACTGGTGACGACCGACTCGACGACGGGCGGAGACCTGCGTACCCTGTCACCCGAGGAAGGCGGGCCAGCCCGCCTGATTCCCTGCGTACAACGCCGATCGGGGGGTCGTCCGGTGAGCTGATGTCGCTGCGCACGGCGCCCTCGACGCCCGTGCCCGACCCATCTCCCCATGCCGTGGAGCGCCGGATGACCGAGGACGATGCTGCGACGCTCGAGAAGACCCGGCTGGTGTGGCCTCCACGGCGAAGCGGTCCTTCCCTCCTGCTGTCGGACGGAGGCGCCCGCGTGCTGGTCGCGGGCACGGGCGCGCACCGCGCGCCGTCGCGGCTGCCGCAGGTGCCCGCCGTGCCGCCGACCGTCAGCGACGTCTCCCAGTGCCTGGTGGAGCGGGCGGGACTGGCCGCGTCCGGCCTGAACGTGCTGCTCGACCCGGCGACCCCGGCCGTCCTGGGCGAGGCGCTCGAGCGGGCGGCGCGCGAGGCCACGTCCGTGCTGATGTTCCACTACATCGGCCACGCCGTGTTCGGGCCTGACGACGAGCCGCACCTGGCGACGCAGGCCACCGTCGACCTCGGCGACGGGGTGCCCGGCTACCAGGCGCTCCCCTGGTCCGCGGTGCGCGACATCCTGGCGTCCTCACGGGCCGAGCTCACCGTCGTGGTCCTCGACTGCTGCTTCACCGGCCCCGGCCGGCCCGTACCGGCCAAGGCGATGGAGAAGGTGACCGAAGCGCCCTGGCCGGGCGCTTACGTGCTCGCGTCGTCCGCGAAGGACGAGAACTCGTGGGCGCTGCCCGGCGTCCGCCACACGGCGCTCAGCGGGGCGCTGCTGCGGCTGCTGAACGAAGGCGACCCCGCGGGGCCCCACGACTTAACCCTCGACCACGTCCATCACCACCTGACCCGCGCGCTCCCCGAAGGCGGGTTCCCCCGCCCGCGCCGCCAGGCCGCCGGCCGTCCGGGCTCCCTGGCCGAACACCCGCCGCTCGCGCCCAACCCCGCCCAGACGGCCCGCCGCCCCCATGCGGGCCCGCCGATCGCCTCGCCCGGCGACCTGTCCAGCCCCTACCGCGGCCTGGTCCCCTACACGGCCGAGCAGGCCGAGCTGTTCTTCGGCCGGGAGAGCGCGACGAGGTCCCTGGCCACCAGGGTGCGGCAGGCCCTGCGGGAGGACCCTCCGCCCGTCGTCGTCGGCTCGCAGGCGTTCGAGGCCGGCGGGCCGCTCATCGTCACCGGCGCCTCCGGCTGCGGGAAGTCGTCGCTGCTGCGGGCCGGGCTGGTTCCCGCCATGCGGCGCGACCTCGGTGACGAGCTGTCGTGCCTCGTGCTGACCCCCGGCGCGCAGCCGACGGCGGCGCTGGCGCGCGAGCTGGCGGCGCTGGGCGGCAGCGCGCCCGACCGGCTGCGCGCGGCCATCGACTCCGATCCCGGCGCGGCGCGGCGGGCGCTCACGGGCGTCAAGGGACGCACTCTGCTGGTGGTCGACCAGTTCGAGGAGCTGTTCATCGCCTGCACCGACGAGCGGGCCCGGCGCCGCTTCGTCGAGGCGCTCTGCGGATTGTCCAGGAACGTGGCCGTCGTGCTCGCCGTGCGGGCCGACTTCTTCGGGCGCTGCGCGGCCTACCCCGGCCTGCTGGAGGCCATGAAGCGGCCCGAGATCGTCTCGCCCATGACCGGGGCCGAGCTGCGCACGGTGATCGAGCAGCCCGCCCTGCGCTCCGGCCTCTCGCTCGAGCCCGGGCTCACCGACCTGCTGCTGGAGGATCTCCAGGCGAACGCCGACGCGCTCGAACGGTCGGGCGGCCCGCTGCCGCTGCTCTCCCACGCCCTGCTGGCCACCTGGCAGCGGCGTTCCGGCGGCATGCTCACCATGGCCGGCTACCGGTCGGCCGGCGGCGTCACCGGGGCGCTGGCGTCGAGCGCCGAGGACACCCTGCGAGGGCTCGGCGCGGAGTTCGAGCCGATGGCGCGCGACCTGCTGATCCGGCTGGTCCAGGTGGACGACCAGATCGGCGGTACGAAACGCCGGGTCGCGCTCGCCGAACTGCTGCCGGGCAACCCGTCGGTGGCCGGGCAGGTGCTGGCCGAGTTCGTCCGCACCCGGCTCGTCACCGTGCGGAACGACGAGGCGGAGATCACCCACGAGGCGCTCATCCGAGCCTGGCCCAGGCTCGGCGGCTGGATCGACGCCGGCCGCGCCGGGCTGCTCGTCCAGCGCCGCCTGACCGAGGACGCCCGGCTCTGGCAGCAGCAGGAGCAGGATCCCGCCTACCTGTACGACGCGGGCCGCCTCGCGGCCGCGCTCGCGGTGGTGGGCGGCCGACCCGCCTCCCACGGCGACATGCCAGGTCCCGCGGGCACGGACGGCGCCGCGCGCCCCGGCCCGGCGCCGGTCGAGGACGTGATCTCCCGGACGGAGCGGGAGTTCCTCGACGCGTCGGAGCAGCGGCAGAACCGCCGCGTGCAGATCGCCCGCGGAGTGATCGCCGCCCTCTCGGTGCTCCTGCTCGTGGCCGTGAGCGGCGCCGTGGTGGCGCTGGTGCAGCGAGGCCGGGCGAGCAGCCAGGCCACGACGGCGGCCACGCAGCGCGACCAGGCCCTGTCGCGCCAGGTCGCCGCCACCGCCGGCCACATGCCCGACACGTCGCTCGCGGCGCAGCTCGCGCTCAGCGCCTTCCAGGTCTCGCCCACGGCGGAGGCCCGCGGGGCGCTGCTCGGCACGCTCTCGCGCCCGATCGGCGCGCGGCTCGTCGGGCACACCGCGCCCGTCGAGCGGGTGGTCTACCGCCCCGACGGCCGGGTGGCCGCGACCGCGTCCAGCGACCTCACCGCCCGGCTGTGGAACGTCGCCGACCCCCTCCGCCCGAAGGCTCTGGGCGTCATGAAGGGCCACACGGGCGGCGTGGAAGCGGTGGCGTTCAGCACGAACGGGCGGATCCTCGCCACCGGGTCCGCCGACAGGACCGCCCGGCTGTGGGACGTCTCCGACACCGCCGAGCCCGCGGCCATGGCCACGCTCGAGGGGCACAAAGAGCGCGTGCTCTCCGTGGCGTTCAGCCCCAAGGGCAGCATCATGGCCACCACGTCCGCCGACCGGACCGTCCTGCTGTGGGATCTCGCCGACCCGCGCAAGCCCAAGCGGGTCGCCGTGCTGCAGCAGAGCTCCGACATCTCCGAGGTGGCCTTCAGCCCTGACGGCAGCCTGATCGCCGTGACGTCGTCCACCGGCGGCGTCGCGCTGCTCGACGTGCGCACCCCCGCCAAGCCGACCAGCCTGGCGACGCTGCCCGCGCAGGACGGCGCGGTCAGGAGCGTGGCGTTCTCCTCCGACGGCGTCTACCTCGCCACCGGCTCCGGCACCGGCAAGGTGCACGTGTGGAACGTCACCGCCACCAAGCTCGTCGGCACGGCGAGCGGGCACGGCTCGACGGTCGGTGACGTGGCGTTCAGCCCCGACGGCAAGATCCTGGCCAGCTCCTCCACCGACGGCACCGCCCGCGTGTGGGATCTGTCCAGCCCGAGCTCGCCGCAGGGCGTCGCCACGCTGGCGGGCGCCGGCGGCACGGTCACCGGCGTGGCGTTCAGCCCGAACGGCCAGAACCTCGCCACCTCCGGCGTGGACGGCACGACCCGCCTGTGGAACGTCGCCAACGCCGCCCGCGTCTCGCCGCGCGCCAGGCTCGCCGGCCACACCTCCACGGTCGGCGGGCTGGCCATGTCGAAGGACGGCGACACCCTCGCCACCGTCTCGGACGACGAGAGCGTGAAGTTGTGGGACGTCTCCGACCCCGCGGTGTCCACGCCGCTGTCGACGCTGTCGGGGCACACCGCCGCCGTCGTCGCGGCGTCGTTCGCCCCTGACGGCACGCACCTGGTCACGGCCTCGCTCGACAGGACCGCCCGGCTGTGGGACGTCTCCGAGCCCGCCACGCCCAAGCTCGTGGCCACGCTCAAGGGGCACACGGACGGCGTGCGGTCGGCGGCGTACAGCCCTGACGGCAAGAAGGTCGTGACGGCGGGCAAGGACGGCAGGCTCTACCTGTGGGACGTGTCCACGCCCGCCGCCCCCAAGCGGGTGGCGGCGCCGGGCGTGGCCGACGAGATGCTCGACACGGTGGCGTTCCGGCCGGACAGCCGCGTCATCGCGACCGGCTCGCGCTCCTCCCACCTGCGGCTGTGGGACGTGTCCACGCCCGCCGAGCCGCGCCGGCTGGCCGACGTCCCCGCCCACACCGGCGGCGTGCTCGACGTGCGGTTCAGCCCGGACGGCAGGACGCTCGCCACGACGGCCACCGACGGCACGACCCGCCTCTGGGACGTCGCCCGGCCTGAGCGGCCGCGACGGTTGTCGATCCTGCCCGGGCACTCCGCCGACGTGACCGCCGCCGCGTTCAACGCGAACGGCAGGACGCTCGCCACGGCGTCACGGGACGACACCATCCGGGTGTGGAACATCGCCGACCGCGCCCGGCCGGTGTTGTGGGCGGTGCTCACGGGGTCGGGCTCGGTCAACGACGTCGAGTTCGGCCCCGAGGGCACGGTTCTGGCGGGCACCTCCGGCGTCGCGGCCCAGCTGTGGGGGCTGGACGTGGAGCAGGCGCGGGCGAACGTCTGCGAGACCTCGGGGATGACGATCACCAAGGCCGAGTGGGCCCACTACCTTCCCGGCATCCCGTACAAAGCGCCCTGCGCGGCCTGACCCCGTTGCCGCCCGGAGCGTGGGAGTAGCCCACCCACCCTCCGCGCTCCTGCTCGGGCGGCTCCTGTCCTAGCCTCGAAGGTATGAACAGGGACAACCCGCTCGGCCAGTTCCTGCGAGCCCGCCGCGAGCTGCTCCGGCCGGAGGATCTGGGCCTGCCCCCGGGCGCGCGCCGCCGGGTGGCGGGGCTGCGCCGCGAAGAGGTGGCCCAGCTGGCGGGCGTGAGCACCGACTATTACGTACGGCTGGAGCAGGGCCGCGAGCGCCACCCGTCCGCGCAGGTGGTCGACGCGCTGGCCCGCGCCCTCGCCCTGGGGGAGGACGCGGCCGCCCACCTGCACCGGCTGGCCGGTGTGTCCGCCGGGCGGCGGCGGCCGGCTCCCGGACGCGAGCAGGTCAGCCCGCACCTGCTGCGCATGATGCGGGCCTGGCCGCACACGCCGGCGGTGGTGCTGGGCCGCTGCCTGACCGTGCTGGCGGGCAACGCCCTGGGCAAGGCCCTGTTCGCCGGACACGCCCACAGCGACGACCTGGTGCGGCTGGTGTTCCTCGACGTGGACGCGCGGGAGTTCTATCCCGACTGGGACCGGGTGGCGGTCAACACCGTCGCCGGGCTGCGCGCGGCGGCCGGCGCCGACCCCGATGACCCGCGGCTGATCGAGGTGGTGGGCGAGCTGTCGGTCAAGAGCGAAACCTTCCGCACGTTGTGGGCCCGCCACGACATCCGCCAGAAGACCCGCGAGACCAAGCGGTTCCGCCACCCGCTGGTGGGCGAGCTGACGCTCCACTACGAGTCGCTGACCGTGAACGGCGCCCCCGGCCAGCAGCTGGTCGTCTACCAGGCCGACCCGGACAGCCCTTCGGAGGAGGCGCTGTCCCTGCTGGGCAGCCTGACGGCCGAGCAGGAGGTACGGCGCCCGGCGCACGCCACCGAACGACCGCCTGTCACCGAAGACTGATCCCCCACACCAGCCACGCGCCCGCCCCGATGGCCGGCGCGCCGATCAGTCATGCCAGAAAACGCCCGGCAACACCCACACCGACCACGCCCGCACACGACCGGCAACCACCGGCTACCGGCCAACGGCCACGACCACGCCCACTGACACGCCCGCTCACACGCACGACGACCACGCATGACGACCACCACGTGATCACGTGGAACACCACTCTGGAGTGACACCTCGTATGACCACCAATGACACGCCCGTCTGGTTCATCACCGGCTGCTCCACCGGTCTCGGCCGGGCTTTGGCCGACGCCGTCCTGGCGGGCGGCGGGCGCGCGGCAGTCACCGCCCGCGACCCGGCGCAGGTCGCGGACCTGGCCGCGCGCCACGGAGACCGGGCCCTGGCCCTGCCGCTCGACGTCACCGACCAGGACCAGATCAAGGAGGCTGTCACCCGGGCGGAGTCCGTCTTCGGCCGCATCGACGTCCTGGTCAACAACGCCGGGTACGGCTATCTGGCCGCCGTCGAGGAGGGCGAGGACCGCGAGGTCCGCGCGCTGTTCGACACGAACGTCTTCGGCCTGCTCGACGTCACCAAGGCCGTGCTCCCCGGCATGCGCGCCCGCCGCGCCGGCCATGTCGTGAACGTCTCCTCGCTCGGCGGTCTGGCGGCCTTCGGCGCGACCGGCTACTACCACGCCACCAAGTTCGCCGTGGAGGGAGTGTCGGAGTCGCTGGCAGCGGAGGTGGCTCCGCTGGGCATCAAGGTCACGATCGTGGAGCCCGGCGCCTTCCGTACCAACTGGTCCGGCCCTTCCATGCGCCAGTCCCCCGTGCGGATCGACGACTACGCGCAGACGGCGGGCGCGCGCCGCGCCGCCACGCTGGCGACCTACGGCAACCAGCCCGGCGACCCTGAGCGGGCGGCCCAGGCGATCATCGCCGCGGTCGGAGCCGATGCGCCGCCGCTCCGCCTGTTGCTGGGCAGGGCGGCGTACGACGTCGCCTCGGCCCGGCTGGACACCCTCAGAACCGGCTTCGACGCCTGGCGTGACCTCACGCTCAGCGCCGACTTCCCGGCATAGGGCGGCAGCCCGAAGCCAGCCGACGTACCGAAAAGACAAGGATCGACCGACATGACCACCACTGAGAAGATCGTCCTGATCACCGGTGCCAGCAGCGGCATCGGCCAGGCCACCGCGCTGCGGCTGGCAGGCGACGGCAACCACGTCGTCATCGGCGCCCGCCGCACGGACCGTCTCGACGACCTCGCCACCCGGATCAAGGAGGCCGGCGGCACGGTCGACGTGCGGCGCCTCGACGTGACCGACCGCGAGGACGTCGCCGCGTTCGCCGACGCCGCCGCCGAACGGCACGGCCGGATCGACGTGATCGTGAACAACGCGGGCGTGATGCCACTGTCCCGGCTCGACTCCCTGCTGGTGGAGGAGTGGAACCGGATGATCGACGTGAACGTGCGCGGCCTGCTGCACGGCATCGCCGCCGCGCTCCCGCACTTCCAGCGCCAGGGCGGCGGCCATTTCGTCACCGTCGCCTCCATCGGCGCCCACCAGGTGGTGCCGACGGGCGCGGTCTACTGCGCCACGAAGTACGCCGCCTGGGCGATCACCGAGGGCCTGCGCCTGGAGCTCGACCCGAGCATCCGCGTCACCACCGTCTCGCCGGGCGTGGTGGAGTCCGAGCTCGCGGACACCATCACCGAGGCCGGCGCCCGGGAGGCGATGCGCACCTACCGGGCGGACTCCATCCCGCCCTCCGCGATCGCCGACGCCATCGCGTACGCGGTCGGCCAGCCGCCGGAGGTGGACGTGACCGAGCTGATCATCCGTCCGGCACGGCAGCGCTGACCGCCGGAGTGGCGCGACCGGGTGGACCTGGTCGACACCGGCGACACGACCATCGCCGCCGATCAGGACGGCTACCGTTACCTCGCGGTCGACAACACGGCGATGACGCCCGAGCAGACGGTGGCGGTGATCAAGCGGACGATCCCGGAGATCTACGGCCCGGCACCGGGGCCCTGATCCATCAGAGCGGCCGGGCCGCCGTTGTGCGGTCGGAGAACGTACGCGGTGCCTCGCCGTAAAGGATCGGTCGGCGTGCAGGCGAGAACGCCTGGTCACCGCCGCGCCTTCGGGGGATTTCCGTCGTTCCGTGAGACGTTCGTGCGAGGGGACGGAACGCCCAGAAGGAACTCAAATGCGACACGATCATGAGGGCCGGCGGGTCAGCCGGCGGCGGCTGATCGCCGGTGTCGGCTCGCTCGGGCTCGGCGGCCTGCTGTCGGCCTCCGGCGCCCGGGCCGGCACGGTCAACACGGATCTCTCCTCGCTGCTCGCCGGCGCCGGCACGTGCACGCTGACGCCCAGCGCCACGCAGGGGCCCTTCTACTTCGACGCCGGCAAGATCCGCAGCGACATCCGCGAGGGCAAGCCGGGCGTGCGGCTGCGGCTGGGCATCAGGGTCCAGGACAGCGCGACGTGCCGGCCGGTGCGCGACGCCGTGGTGGAGATCTGGCACTGCGACGCCGCCGGTCTGTACTCGGGGGCCGAGCAGGAGTCGAAGAGCGGCAGCGTCGGCATGCCGCTCATGACCGATATGACGCCCTCGGACGACAAGCGCTACCTGCGGGGCGCCCAGGTCACCAACCCCGACGGCATCGTGCAGTTCACCACGATCTGGCCGGGCTGGTACCCCGGCCGCACCGTGCACATCCACGTCATGGTCCACGTCAGCGACCGGCGCGTGTTGTGCACGCAACTGATGTTCGACGAGTCGCTCAACGCCGCGGTCCTGGCGAGGCCCCCGTACTCCGCGAACCCGGGGCGCGACACGGTCAACGAGAAGGACGAGGACTACCGCGACGGCATGCTCGTGACGGTCGTGGAGGACGGCGACGGCTACCTGGGCGCGATCGTCCTGTCGGCCGACCCCGACCGGGACGGCCGCTAGACCCGCCGGACGACGCGCAGCAGGTATTCCTTCCTGTTGAGCGGGTTGTGATCGGTGCGCGGACGCTCGGGAACCGGCCCGCGTACGGGCTGGTAGCGGTCGAAGTCGCACTCCAGCACGCCCTCGCCCCGCGTCAGCCCCGGCAGCTGCTGCTCCAGGGCGTGCACCCCGGCCACCGGGATGTCGCCCGCCAGCATGCCGGGGAACTGGGCGCGCGGCACGGCGCCCAGCCGGGCCAGCACGGGCAGCACCTGACCGGCGGTGTCCGCGGGCAGGTCGATGCGGAAGCTCTGCATCGGCTCCTCCACCATGGTGCCGGCCTGCGCCAGCGCGCTCATCAGGACCAGCGGCGTCAGGTTGCGGAAGTCTCCCGCGGTGCTCGACATGCTCTTGTCGAACCCTCCTCCCATGTGGCTCTGCCTGGCCCAGTAGCCGGTGTGGGTCAGCGTGACCACGCAGTCGACGACCTGCCAGCCGTGCAGGCCCTCCCGGAGCGTCTCGTGCACGGTCTCCTCGATCGTCTTCATGAACGCGTACGGCAGCGAGCCCAGCTCCACCTCCAGCCGGAACTCCACCCCGCCGCCGCGCGGGCCCCGCTCGACGCGCAGCCCGACGGTGGCGAGGAACGGGTTGGGGTCCTTGCCGATCAGCTCGACCGCGGCTCCCGTGCCGACCGGCCGCTCGACGCAGATCGTGGTCGTCTCGCGGAAGGTGACGTCGATGCCGTAGTCGTCGCGCAGCGTGGCCTCGATGACTTCCTTCTGCACCTCGCCGTAGAGGGAGACCGACACCTCCTGGCGCACGTCGTCCTGGCGCAGGGAGATCAGCGGGTCCTGCTCGGCGAGCTGGGCGAGGGCCACGTGGAGCGCGCCCCGGTCGCCGGGCCGCACCGGCGTCACCACCGACTCCAGCGCCGGCGGCGGGAAATGGCCCTGCGCCTCGGCCTTGCGCGGCAGGCCGATCGTGTCGCCGATGCGGACGTCGGCCAGGCCCCACAACCGGGCGATGCGGCCCGCGCCCACCTCAGGGCCCGGCGCCGCGCCGCCCCGGTCGAAGACGCTGATCGCGGTGACCTTCCCCTCGCGGGGTGCGCCGGACTCCCCCTCGCGGGCGAAGGTCAGCCGGTCGCGGATGCGGATCGTGCCGGAGAACATGCGCACGTAGGCGATCTTCTCTCCCGCCGGGCCGCGTTCGACCTTGAAGACCGTGCCGGACAGCGGGCCCTCAGGATCGTCCTCGGCGGCGGGGAGCAGCTCCTCGATGCCGGCGATCAGCGCGTCGACGCCGGCGCCGGTGATCGCCGAGCCCGAGAACACCGGGTGCGCCAGCGCCTCCCCCGTCTGGGCGGCGAGCTCGGCGCGGAGCCCGGCGTACGAGACGGAGCTTTCGTCGTGCACGTACGCGGCCAGCAGCGCCTCGCTCTGGTCCGCGAGCACGTCGAGCAGGCGGCCGGCGAAGGCGGGCTCGTCGCCGGACGGCGTGAAGGACGCGCCGGCCGTGCCGTGACCGGCGGCCGAACCCATGGAGACGACGGCCGGGCAGAGCTTCTCGGCGAGCTCGCCCAGCACGCGGCCGGGGTCGGCGCCCCGGCGATCGATCTTGTTGATGAAGATCAGCGTGGGGATGCCGAGCCGGCGCAGCGTGCGCATGAGCACGCGGGTCTGCGGCTGCACGCCCTCCACGGCCGAGACGACCAGGACCGCGCCGTCGAGCACGCTCAGCACGCGCTCCACCTCGGCGATGAAGTCGGGGTGGCCGGGCGTGTCGATGAGGTTGACCGTGGTGTCTCCGACGACGAAGGAGACCACCGCGGACTTGATCGTGATGCCGCGCTGCCGCTCCAGGGCCAGGGAGTCGGTCTGGGTGTTTCCGTCATCGACGCGGCCGGGCTCGTCGATGACGCCGGCGGCGTGCAGCAGCCGCTCGGTCAGGCTGGTCTTACCGGCGTCTACATGCGCGAGGATCCCGAGATTGAGGATAGGCACCGAACGTCATGTCCTTCATTGAGATGGGGCTTCCTTCCTGGGTGGACATGACAGGTGCTCGCATGGTGGTGCTCCTTCTGATCGTTCGGCTGAGGTCAGCACACCAGAGCGGCGACCGGCGGGGCAACCGAATTTCCCCTGTCGTCTGGGTTCGGTTGGTCGATCATGTCGAACGAGGTGATCACACCTCGCCCGCGGGCGCGACCGCCTTGGCGGAGTGTTGTGACTCCAGCGACTCGACCGTGCCCCGCTCGCCGTCGACCCTGATGCGGTCGCCGTCGCGCAGCCGCATGGTGGCGTTGCCGGTGCCGACCACGGCCGGGATGCCGAGCTCGCGGGCGACGATCGAGGCGTGCGACAGCGGCGCCCCCAGGTCGGTCACCACGGCGGCGGCCCGCGGGAACATGGGCGTCCAGCCGACGTTCGTCAGCGTCGTGACCAGGATCTCGCCCGGCTTGAGCCGCTCGCCCTCCTCGGGACCTGAGAGCACGCGGGCGACGCCCTCGACCACGCCGGGCGCGCCGGGGAAGCCGGTCACGGTGTCGCTCACCGTGACGGAGGCTCCGCGCGCGTCGTGGAGGTCGGACCGGCGGCCGGGGTCGGCGGCCCAGCGCACCGGGTCGAAGTGGCCGACGATCAGCGCCGGGTAGGGCGGCAGCGCGGCGTACCGCTCGTAGGTGTCCCGCCGCACGGGCACCCGCTCCAGCGCCGCCGGGTCGCCGCGCAACAGGGCGAGCAGCTCCTCCAGGTACAGGAAGAACACGTCGTCGCCGCGGCCGGTCAGCTCCCCCGCGCGTACGGCGAAGGCCCGCAGCACCCAGAAGGCCCTGATGTTCTCGGAACGGGTCGCCTCGCGGTCGCGCACCACGGCGCTCCACCGCTGGACCCGGGCGCGCATCCTGGCCTCCTTGCGGGGATAACGCTCGGCGAAGCGCGCCCACGCCTCCTCCCTGGCCCTGGCCTGCCGGGTGAGCAGCGCCTCCGTGTCGTCCCGCAGGTCACCCAGCCCCGCGAGCTGGGCGTCGATCCAGCCGGGGTCCTCGCCGGGGCGGGGAATCGACACCTCGAACTCGTGGGCGCCGCGGTGCCCGTACGTGCGGGCGAACTCGGCTCTGGTGATCTCTCCCCTGGCCAGTCTGGACAACCCCATCACCGGGCCCAGGCTGGCCAGTTCGCCGTCGCTGTTGACCCCGGTCAGCATGGCTTCCGCGTCGAGCTCGCCCATCAGCCGGCGCAGGCGGTCGCGGGTGAAGACCAGGGTCGTGCCGCCCTGGCGGCCGGCCGCCTCCAGCATGCTGCAGGCGGTGACCGTGTGCTCGCGGATCTCCGTGTCCCACAGGGCGGCCAGTTCTGCGGCGGAGCCGGTGGCGGCGATCCTTTCCCGCAGGTCCTCGCAGCGCTGCTGGGAGGTGGCCAGGAACGCGTGCATGCCCTTGAGGTTCGTCCGCACGCGGCGGCGGATGCGCACGGCCATGGGCAGCACGCGCTTGAGGATCTCCCACCGGGAGACCTTCAGCAGCGGCACGTCGAGGCCGGGCGGGACCTTGCCGAAGACCTGCTCGACCGCGCTGAGCCGGCTCTTCATGCCGAGGGCCGTGGCGATGGAGTGGACGACGCTCAGGTTCATGTAGAAGCGGCCGCCGATGTTGCCGACCAGGTCGAAGCCGGGCAGGGTCGAGGCGGACATCGCCTCGGCGATGAACAGCCGCACGAACGACCACGTCAGCGGCGTCATCACGTCGGGGATGGCCTCGCCCAGGTTGCCGCCGGTCCACAGGTAGTCGCCCTTGAGGCTGTCGTTCCACTCCTCGACCTCGGGGGCGATGCCGGTGATCGGGCGGGCCTGCACGATGGCGAACGCGCCGTCGCGCGAGGCCCACTCGACGTCCATCGGCGTGCCGTAGAGCGTCTGGATCCGCGCGCCGATCCCGGCCAGCTCCACGGCCCGCGCGTCGTCGAGCACGGCCGTGCCGCGCAGGTCGCCGGGCACGGGCCGCTCTTCGGTGCCCGTGGTGGTGCGGACGGTCATCACCGTCTTGTCGGCGGTGCGCGACTGGACGACCGCTCCGCCGGACACCACCACCGTGTCGGGGGTGACCTGCCCGCCGACGACCGCCTCGCCCAGCCCCCACGAGGCGTTGATGACGGTCTCGTCGCGGGCGCCGGTGACCGGGTTGGCGGTGAACATGACGCCGGCCGCGTCCGCGTCGACCAGCTTCTGCACCACCACGGCCAGTGCCACGTCGTCGTGGGGGACGCCGTTCTGGTCGCGGTAGGCGATGGCTCGCGGGTTCCACAGCGAGGCCCAGCAGCGCCTGACCGCGTCGAGCAGGGCGTCGCCCCTGATGTTGAGGTAGGTGTCCTGCTGCCCGGCGAACGACATGCCGGGCAGGTCCTCGGCCGTGGCGGAGGACCGGACGGCGACGGGCACGTCGCCGCCGAGCGCCGCGTACGCGTGGCGGATCTCCTCGGCGATCTCGGCGGGCATGTCGTGCTCGGCGAACATGCGGGCGATCGCGGCGGGGTCGGCCGAGGACGCCCTGATGATCTCGTCACGGAAGTCGGCCACGAACGCGCGGTAGGCGTCGGTCGTGACGTGGAACCCGCCGGGGACGGGCAGCCCGGCCCTGGCCAGCCGGGCCAGCGAGGCGCCCTTGCCGCCCGCGGTCGCGAGGTCGGCGGCGGCGTCGTCGAGAGGGATCACGGCCTTCATCGCGCGCTCCCCTCGGTGCTGCCGTTCATCGAGGCCGCCAGCTTCGCCTGCGCGATCTCCGTGACGGCGCCGAGGTAGTCGAGCGTGGCCCGGGCCACGGCGTCCGCGTCGTCGCCGGAGAGCGGGCGGCCGGTGCTCATCGTGCGCTCGATGGTGTCGGCCACGAGGTCGGCGACCTGGTCGTCGGAGGGCCGGGTGACCCCCTGCATGCCTTCGGGCATGAAGAGGAACCCGTAAAGGATCGCGCCGACCACCGTGGCGTGGTCTCCCGGCTCCTCGCGCACGGCGCCGCGCTTGATCAGCTCGGCCAGGTAGGAGTCGAGGGCCGGGAACAGCTCCGGAGCGCTCGTCCCGCGCAGCTTCCGGCGGGTCAGCTTGCCGAGCACCTCGGAGTCGTCGCCCAGCATCGCGTGGAGCAGGGGCCGGCGCAGCAGCTCGCGGGCGAACGCGCCGTAGAGCGCGCTGAGCGTGGCGGGCTCGCCGCGGCGCACGCCGTCCAGCATGAGGACCCGCTCGCGGCGCAGGAGCGCCGTGAACAGCTCGTCGCGGGTCTTCCAGTGCAGGTAGATGGTGCCCTTGGCGACGCCGGCGCGCTTGGCCACGTCGTCGATCGTGGTTTTGTCGTAGCCCCACCGCAGCACCAGCTCGGTTGCGGCGTCGAGGATCCGGTGCGCCCGCTCGCGCTGGCGCGCCGGATCCTGTGGCGGTCGTCCTGGCTTGGCCATGCATCTCACCCCGTTTGTTTGACTAGATGAGATTAAACGGTCATTAAATTATGCGCAAGCTCGTGCCGCGATCAGCCGATCTTCGCGAGCAGCGCCTCCGCCTCGGAGGCGAACGACGCGTCGCCGGTGTCCACCGCCCTGCGCAACATCCGCCTGGCCTGCTCCAGGTCGCCCCGCTCGTACCGGATCTCACCCAGCCGGCAGGCCGCCTCGGCCACCAGGTCCGGCTGCTCGGTCAGGCCCAGGGTCTGCTCGTAGTACCGCAGCGCCCCGTCGCGGTCCCCCAGCCAGTAGCAGAGCTCGCCGAGGTGCGCGGCGGCCAGCCCCGACTCGGAGTCGCCCGCGTCGATGACCCGCTGGTACCAGGTGAGCGCCTCGCCGAAGTCCCGCTCGCGCTTGGCCAGCGCGCCCAGGAACATGGCCGCCAGCGCGCCGTTGTGCCCGTCCCCTTCGTCGACGGCCCTGAGGTACCACTCGCGCGCCCGCGCCTCGTCCTCGTCGTGGTAGGTTTGCCCGATCCCGATCATGGCTCGCACGGCCCGGTCGGCGTCGCCGGCGTAGAGCACCCGGCGGTAGACCTCGCGGCCCTCGTCGACCTCGCCCGCCTCTACCAGCGCCTGGGCGAACAAGGTGAGCGCGGTCGGGTCGCCGCCCTCCGCCGCGTCCCGCAGCGTGCGCAACGACTGCTCGGTGTCGCCCTGGTCGCTCTGCAGCATGCCGAGCAGGCTGGCGAACACGCCTCTCGCGGGACTGTCGGCATCGCCCGCCTGGCGCTCGGTCAGGTCGTAGAGGGCCTCAGAGTCGCCCTCCGGGTCGAGCAGCTCGAGCAGCCTGCCATCGGCCACGAAGCGCACGTCGGGGTCGTCGTGCTCGTGCAACCGCTCGTAGATCGCGCGGGCCTCGTCCGTACGCCCGAGCTCGGCCAGCCGCCCGGCCACCCGCAGGTCGGTGAAGGGCCCGGCTCCGCCCAGCTCGTAGTACCCGCGTACGGCCTCCGGGTCCTCGCAGAGGTCGCCCAGCCCGCGGGCCGCCTCGGCGGCGCTCTCCCCCATGAGCGCGAGCACCTGCACGGCCAGCGCGTGATCGCCCCGCCCGCAGGCCCGGTGGGCGAGGGTTCCGAGGTTGTTCATGGCGGTCCCGGCCAGGTCGGTGCCGGTGCCCGCGGCCACCTCGAACGCCCGCGCGGCGCCGAGATCGTCGCCCTCCTCGTGCAGCCAGACGCCGAGCTGCACGCCGCCCCTGGCCATCGCGTCGGGGTCGCCGGACTCGATGGCCAGCCGTGCCTCGCGGGCCGCCCCTTCCGTGTCGCCCAGCTCGCGCAACGCCCTGGCCAAATCCACCCGCATGCTCGACGTGGTACCGGGAAAACCGACGTCGACGCCCATGCCGTACGCGCGCGCCGCGGCCTCCATGTCGCCCCTGGCCTTGCAGGCGTCGCCCCGCGTCCAGTAGGCCATGGCGACGGTCTCCGGGTCGCCGGTGGCCACGGCCTGCTCGGCCTCCCGCGCCAGGGCGTCGTAATCCTGCTCCTGGAGCAGATGGACGAGCAGGTGGCGGCGGCATTCGAGGTCGCCCGCCGCCGCGCCCTCGGCCAGCGCCACGCGCACGCCGCCGGTGTCGCCGCGCTCGCCCAGCAGGTCGGCCAGGACCAGGGCGGTGGCGGGCAGCGCGGCCCTGGCCGCCTCCACGGCCCCGTCGAGGTCGCCGCGGCGCCGGCGTACGACCGCGATGTTGCGCCAGGCCATCTCGGCCGTCTCCGCCCGCTCGGTGGCCGGCAGGAAGCTCAGCTCGGCCCGGCAGTGGTGGCCCTGGTTCGTCAGCACGACGCCGAGCTCGATCCCGGCCTCCGCCGCGAGCGCGGGCTCGCCCAGCTCGGCGACCAGCTCGAAGAACGGTCCTGCCACGCCGTGGTCCATGTCCCGCGCACTGGACAGAACCTCCCGCAGGGCCTCCTCCCGATCGGCCGGAGCGGCACCGGCCAGCAGGTCGCGGACGCCGGGCAGGTCCTCGGCGTCGAGCGCGAGCAGCAGTCCGGCCATCAGCTCGGAGCCGGTCTGCTCCGTCAGAGCCGCCAGGGCGCCCTGCCGGTCGCCCTCGGCCGCCAGCACCCAGGGCAGCTCCTCGGAGGTGGCCCGGCCGAGGAGGTGGCGGGAGACGGCGGCGGCGTACGCGTCGTCCTCCTGCGCGGCGGCCCGCTCCAGGGCGAAGTGCGCGGACTCACTGTCACCGGCCGCCATGAGGCAGCGGCCGGCCTCCAGCATGGTCCGCGGCTCCGAGGCGGGGTCGATGGCCGCCGCCCGCTCGAACGCCGCCCGCGCGGGCTCCAGGTCGCCGGTCCTGGCCAGCAGGGTGCCGCGCAGCCGTTCCGACTCCCCCGTCACCTCGGGCGGCGCGGCCGTCATGGCCGCGAGCGCGCCCTCGGCGTCGCTGTGGCCGAGCAGGAACCGGGCGAGGTGCAGCGACGCGTCCTCGCCCAGCGCCGCGGCCAGCCGCTCGCCGGCCTCGTCCACGCGGCCGCAGGCCACCAGCGCCTCGCCGAGCCCCAGGGCCACCGGGACCCGCAGGCTCTCGTCCCCCGCCTCCGGCACCCCGGCGAACGCCTCGGCGGCCTCGGCGTGCTCACCGAGCTCCATCAGCGCCCGTCCCGCCGAGCGCAGCGCCACCGCGGTCAGGCGTTCGTCGCCGCCGGTGGCGGCCTGCCGCCACGCGTCGACGGCGCCGCGCCGGTCACCGGCGTCGTCGCGCAGGGCGCCCAGGTAGCAGCCGGCCCGCTGGCGCAGGTCCGGATCCCCCGCCGCGACCAGCAGGGAGAGCACCCGGTCGGCGGCGCCGGCCTGGCGGGTGCGCTGCCAGGCGTGCGCGCACTCCAGCGCGAGCGCGCCGGCCATCCCCTGCGCGTCCCCCTCGGGGAACGCCGCCGCGGCGGCCTCGAAGTCCTGGCCGAGCAGCGCGTGCCCGAACCTGCTGACCTCGTCGGAGCCCAGCGCGAAGGCCGCGCGGGCGGCGTCGAGGTCGTCGAGCCTGACCCTGGTGTACCCCAGCAGCAGCGCGCTGCGCTCCCCCTCCCCCTGGGCGATCAGCCGCTCGTGCAGGCGGCAGGCGGCCAGCAGGTCGCCCTGCTGCTCGTACAGGCCCGCGAGGTCGGCGGCGGCCTCCACGCGCAGGCCCCGGTGCCCGGCCGCCGTCGCCCGCTCGTACGCGGCCCGCGCCAGGAGCGGGTCGTCCTCGGCGACGAGCCCGCCCAGCGCGTACGCCACCCAGGCCGCCAGCGCGGGATGTCCGTCCGTCCAGGCGCGGCGCAGCAGCGCGGCCGCCTCGTCCGGGTCCTGCGGCACGTCCTTGCGGATCAGGGCGGCGTACGACAGCGCCAGCGGATCGCCGGAGCCCGCCGCCCGGTCGAACAGCTCGGCCGCGTCGGAAAGGTCGAACCCGATGGAGACCAGCATCTGGGCGAACACGACGGTCCCGATCGCGGCCACGGCGGGATCGGGGTGGTCCATGGTCGCGCGGTAGCGGGCCAGGCCCTCCTCCCTGCCCAGCCGCTGGTGGTCGAGCATCGCCGCGAGCACGGGGTGGGGCTGGTCGCCCGGCTCGCCCAGCAGGTGCAGCAGGAACGTCGCGCTGAACCCCTGGACCAGGTCGTCGCTCTCAGCCACGTACGTCAGCAGCTCGTCGGCCTGCTCCCGGTCGCCCTCGCCCAGTTCCAGCTCGGCCAGCGCCACCATGGCCCGCAGCGACTGCGCCGGCGCCTGCGAGTCGGCGGCCCTGCGCAGCAGCCGTCTGGCCTCGGCCAGGTCGCCGTCGCGCAGCCGGGCGAGACCGTTGTCGGTGTCTTGGAGCGCCTGCTCCTCGACGGGGTCGGGCAGCGGCTGCTGCATGGCGTCGTGGTCGAGCAGCAGCCCGGCCTTGTACGCGGCGTCGGCGTCGGCGTGCCCGGCCGCGAACTCCGTCAGCTCGATGATCTCGTCGTGGGCGTCAGGGTGCTGTTCGAGCAGGATGCCGAGCAGGGTGACGCTGACCGAGGCCCACTCGCTCTCGCCGGCCTCCAGCACCGCCCGCAGCGCGGCCAGCGCCTCGGGCACCTCGCCTGCCTCGGTGTGCATCTGGGCCAGGCACGCCTGGGCCTCGACGGCGTGCTCGCGCTGCCCGCTGGCGATCACCCTGCGGAAGATGGCCTTGGTCTCGTCCTCGTCGCCGAGCTGCGCGGTCACCTTGGCCAGCTCGATCAGCGACGGCAACCGGATGTCGGGCCTGGGGTCCTCGGCGGCCACCCGGTAGGCGGCCGCGGAGTCGGCGTACTCGCCGAGGTCCACCAGGACGGCTCCGAGCAGCTTGTGCGCCATGGCCAGGTGGTCGGGGTGGCCGACGGCGATGGCGTGCTCGCACACCTCGCGGGCCGCGTCGAACTCCTCCGCCTCGGCGTACAGCTGGTAGAGCCGGAACGCCGACAGCGACACGACCTCGGGGTCGCCGCAGGTCAGCAGCGCCTGGTAGTCGTCCTCGCCGTCGGCCGCCTCGTACAGGTCGTGGGCCGAGGCGGGATCCTGCTCGAACTCCGGCAGTTCGAGCCGCGCGGCCAGCTCGGCCACGGCGGGGCTGTCACACCGGCGGGCACGTTCGAGCGCCTCCTGGGCGCCCTGCGCGTCGCCCAGCTGGGTGCACACCAGGACCATGGCCGTCTCGGCGAGCGCGGCCACCTCGAAGTCGGCGCCGTCGGAGGCGATCGTCAGCACCCGGTGGGCCGCCGGCCACTCCTTGGCGTTGACCAGCATCATGCCCATGGCCATGGCCGAGCGCTGCCCGAACACCGGATCCCCCGACTGGATCACCGAGCGGTGCGCCGCCTCGGCGCCGTCCAGGTCTCCCTGCTCCTGCAGCACCCCCGCCAGCAGGTGGGACGCCTCCGGATCACCCGTGGCCGCGATCTGCCTGAACAGCGCGGCGGCCTCGTCGAGATCTCCCGCCTCCCAGTGCTTCATGGCCGCGTCGAGCTGTTCTGACGCCATCATCTCTCCAAGGTCATCCAATAATGGGAAAAAGCTACACATACGCCACGCTTGGCCACAGCCATTCCGGGATCTCGGAGTCGACGCACCGGGAAGCGGGGCCGCGCCGTAGCGTGGTGTCCATGGGCAAGGCGTTCTGGATCGACCAGGAGTTCGACAGGGACCGTGACGGGCGCTATGCCGTACACGTGCGCAAGAACCTCGACGCGTTCGAGTGGGGTGACATCGCGCCCGTCAGGTTCGCGTGCGCGGCCTGGCGGCTGGCCACGCCGCCGTCGCTCACCCCCGGCTACGTACGGTGGGACCGCCGCGTCCTCGAGGCGACCTGCCACCGCAACACCTGGGACGGCACCCTCTACGCGCGCGTCAAGGTCGTCTCGCCGCTGCCGGAGGAGCTGACCCGGTCGCGGGCCTGGTGGCGCGACCGGGGATGGCTGGGCTGGCAGGAGACCTTCGGCCAGTACGTCGAGCCGACCCAGCAGGATCTCGCCAGGATCCCGTTCCTGCGGGCCACGCTGCTGGTCGAGGCGCCGGTGCCGCTCGACGACCTGCCGCCGGAGCCCGAGGGCCCGCACGACGAGGTCGAGCAGAGCGCCCACCAGGCGGTGGTGGTGCTGGCCCGCGAGCTCAACGCCCTGGTGTCGCCGGTGCTCGACCAGCTGGGCTGACGGGCGGCCGGCCGCTGCGGCATGCCCGGCGTACGGCCGGGTAGCGGGAGGCGCATGAGGTTCCCGTTCGCCGTGCCGGCGCTGGCCGTCCTCGCCGTCGCCGGCTGCTCCGTGGACACCGCGTCCCCCGCGCGGGCCGCGGAGCGTTTCCACGCCGCGATCGCCGGGCGGCAGGAGGCGAGCGCGTGCTCCATGCTCGCCCGCAGGACGGCCGACAAGCTGCCCGGCCCCGGCCAGACGTGCGCCGACGCGCTGCGCGAGATGCGGTTGGGCCCCGGCGGCCGGCCCACCGCGGTCAGCGTGTGGGGTGAGGAGGCCCAGGTGCGCCTGACCGGCGACACGGTCTTCCTGCACCGGTTCAGCGACGGCTGGCGGGTGAGGGCCGCGGGCTGCCGGCCGGTTCCCGACCTTCCCTACGAGTGCGAGGTGGAGGACTGATGCGGGTGATGTTCACGCTCACCACGCTCGTCATCGTCGTGGGGCTGGCGTGGTTCTTCGCGATCGGATGGTCGCGGCTGTGAGGTGGCTCAAGGACAACGCCCTCTCCCTGATGTTCCTCGTCCTGTTCGTGCTGGCGGTGTGCGGGCAGGCCGTGGCGGGGCTGCTCGACTACAACGACCGGCAGATGGCCGCGGGCGCGGAGCCGGTCTCCCTGCCGGACTACGTGGCCTCGTCGTCCTTCGCGGTCGACGTGGCCGAGAACTGGCAGTCGGAGTACCTGCAGTTCTTCCTGTTCATCACGGTGACCGTCTGGTTCGTCCAGCGCGGCTCGCCCGAGTCGAAGGAACCGGGCGAGGAGGGGGCGGAGTCCGACGAGCAGCAGCGGATCGGCCGGTACGCCGAGGCCGGTTCGCCCGCCTGGGCGCGGGCCAGGGGGCTGCGGTTGTGGTTGTTCAGCAATTCGCTGGGGCTGGTGATGGGCGCCGTCTTCCTGCTGTCGTGGCTGGCCCAGTCGGTGGCCGGGCGGGCGGCCTACAACGCCGACCGGCTGACAGACCTGCGCGATCCGGTCTCGTGGAGCGCGTACGTCACCTCGCCGGAGTTCTGGAACCGGAGCCTGCAGAACTGGCAGTCGGAGCTGCTCGCCGTGTTGTCGATGGTGGTGCTCTCGATCTATCTGCGGCAGCGCGGCTCGCCCGAGTCGAAGCCGGTCGGGGCGCCGCACGCCTCGACGGGGGTGGAGGGCTGACCGGTGACCACGGCGACGACGCGGGTGCCGGGGTCGAAGGCGCCCTGCCGGGCCAGGTCGAGGATGCCGTAGAGCATTTTCGCCACGTAGATCCGTTCGACACGATATTTCGCGATGAATCGCTCCAGGACTGGCGTCGACTTGGCATATCCGCCGAAGTGGTAGTCCAGGTTGATCTCCCAGTTCGGCCACGTACGGCCGTACGCCTCCCGCTGCAACCTGGCCACCTCTCCGGCGAGGAACCCCGCCCCCTTCAGCACCGCGAACCCGATCGCCCGCCTCCCCTCGGGCAGCCCCGCCGAGATCCCGGCCAGCGTGCCGCCGGTGCCGACCGGGCAGCAGAGGACGTCGTAGTCCCCGGCGATCTCCCCCGGCAGCTCCGCGCACCCGCGCACGGCCGCGGCGTTGCTCCCGCCCTCCGGCAGGATCACCACGTCGTCGCCCCACCGCTCCCGCAGCCGGGCCCGCACCTCGTCGGTGTGCTTGAGCCGGTAGGAGGCCCGGTCGAGGTAGGTGAGCGTCATGCCGCAGGCGGCGGCGTACGCGAGTGCCGGGTTGAGCGGCCGGTGCTCCTCGCCCCTGATGACGCCGATCGTCTCGATCCCGTGCCGCCGGCCGGCCTCGGCGACGGCCCTGATGTGGTTGGAGTAGGCGCCGCCGAACGTCAGCAGCCGGGAATGCCCCAGGTTGTACTTCAGCTTGCGCGGTTTGTTGTCGTCGTGCGCCAGGAACACCCGGACCTGACCGAGCCCTGGGTCCAGGAGTTCCTCCATGCCGCTAGTCTACGGTCGGGCCTATGTTGAGGAGTGTTCGATAATGCGCGTTGTTGAAGCTTTTCGTGCCGCCTACGGCGCGTCCCCCGAAACCGTCTGGCACGCCCCCGGGCGGGTCAACCTGATCGGCGAGCACACCGACTACAACGACGGCTTCGTCCTGCCCTTCGCGGTGCCGTGGGGCGTCACCGCGGCGATCACCCCGCGGCCCGACGGGATCATCCGCCTGCTGTCCCTCCAGGCCGACGGCGGCCCCATCACCCTGGCGAGCCGCGACGAGTCGACGGGCTGGACCCGCTACGTCGTGGGCGTCCTGGCCATGCTCGGCGACCGCGTCTCCGGCGCGGACATCGCGATCGACGGCGACGTCCCCCAGGGCGCGGGCCTCAGCTCCAGCGCCGCACTCGAGGTGGCCGTCGCCTCCGCGCTCAACGACCTGCACGACCTCGGCCTGACCCTCATGGAGATCGCCCTGCTCGGGCAGAAGGCCGAGAACGACTTCGTCGGCATGCCCTGCGGCATCATGGACCAGGCGGCCTCGGCCCTGAGCGAGGAGGGGCACGCGCTGTTCCTCGACTGCCGCTCCCTCGCCTCCAGGACCATCCCGCTCGACCTGGCCTCCCACGGCCTCGCCATGCTCATCATCGACACCCGCGTGCACCACGAGCACGCGGGCGGCGAATACGCCAAGCGCCGCGCCGAGTGCGAGTCGGCGGCGCGCAAGCTCGGCGTCCCCGCGCTGCGCGACGTCACCGACCTGCCCGCGGCGCTCGAACTCCTCCAGGGCGACGAGCGCAGGCGCACGATGCACGTCGTCACGGAGAACCACCGCGTGGAGGCCCTGGTCGGGCTGCTGCGCGCGGGCGCGGTCACGGAGATCGGCGCGCTGCTGAACGCCTCGCACCTCTCGCTCAGGGATCAGTACGAAGTGTCGTCACCCGAACTGGACGTCGCCGTGGAGGCGGCGGTCAAGGGCGGGGCCAGGGGCGCGCGCATGACGGGCGGGGGCTTCGGCGGCTCGGCCATCGCCCTGGTGCCGGTCGACCGGCTCGACCGCGTCCAGGAGTCGGTGGCCGCCGCGTACGCCGAGCGCGGCTTCCAGGCCCCCCGGTTCCTGCCCGCCACCCCGGCCCGCGGCGCCCACCGCGTCTGAAGGGCCCACTCACCCGCGCGTGCCGTTCCGCCCGCTGGACCTGCCCCTGCGTTCCGCCCGCTGACCTGCCCGTGCCGGGTGGCGGTGGTCAGAGGGCGGGGAAGTCCGGCGGGCGGCGTTCGAGGAAACTGGCGACTCCCTCCGCGAAGTCCGGCCGCTCGAAGGAGGCGAGCATCTCCCGGACGGCCGTTTGCGCGGACTCCTCCAGCGTCGTCTCCCAGTCGTGCCAGACCTGCCGTTTGATCACCGCCATCGACGCGGGCGAGCTGTGCGTCGCCAGTTCGAGCGCGTACGCCCGCGCCTGCGCCACCAGGTGCTCCCCCGGCACCGCCCGGTTGACCAGCCCCAGCTCGTACGCCTCCCGCCCCGTGAACACCCGGCCCGACAGCAGCAGGTCCATGGCCCGCTGCTGCCCGATGAGGCGCGGCAGCACCCAGGAGAGCCCGTACTCGGCGATGAGCCCGCGCCGCGCGAAGGCCGTCGTCCACTTGGCCTCCTCGGCCGTCATGACGACGTCGCAGACGAGCGCGTGCACCATGCCCAGCCCCGCGCACGCCCCGTTGACCGCGGCGATGACCGGCTTGCCGATGGTCGTGGGGAAGGTGTGGGGCCGGGGGTCGGGCCGCTCGTCGTAGGTGCCGGTCCGGAGTGCGTCGAGCGTCTTGAAGTCGGCGCCCGAGCAGAACCCCTTGCCCGCGCCGGTGACGACGACGGCCCGGACCTCGGGGTCCTTCTCCGCCTCCGCCAGCAGGTCGAAGTAGCGCCGCCCCATGGCGTCCGTCCACGCGTTGAGGGTGTCGGGACGGTTGAAGGTCAGCGTGAGCACGCCCTGGTCGACCGTTGAGAGCACGAGTTCCGCCATGACCCCAACCGAACCATGTTCTAGCCCTGGGTGGCAAGGCTATCGGTGGTGGACGAAGGCCGGGGTGAGGACGCGGGTGTCGTAGTAGCGGTGGAAGACGGGGGTGGCGGCGCCCGAGAGCGGTGGCACGATCCACGACCAGTCGGCCGGGCAGGCTCGCCCGGCCCTCTCCTCCTTCGACAGGTGCGTCAGGAAGCGGCGCGACTCCGTGTGGTGGTCGGTCATCGTGACTCCGGCCCGCTCGAACGAGTGCAGCACCGCCACGTTCAGCTCCACCAGGGCGTGGTCGCGCCACAGCGACCGCTCGGTGGAGGTGTCCAGGCCGAGCCGCTCGGCGGTCACCCCGAGCAGGTCGTACCTGTCCTCGTCGGCCAGGTTGCGGGCGCCGATCTCGGTGCCCATGTACCAGCCGTTGAAGGGCGCGCACGGGTAGCAGATGCCGCCGATCTCCAGGCACATATCCGAAATAGCCGGAACGGCGTGCCAGCGCAGGTCGAGGTCCGCGAACCACGGATATTCGGGGTGCGTCAGCGGCACCTCCAGAACGGCGTCCCCGGGCAGGTGGCACAGCAGCGCCTCGCCCAGGCCCGGCTGGACGATCAGCGGGAGCACGTCGAACCGGCCGGAGCCGCCGCGCCACCCCATGCTCTGGGCCAGCTCCGTCAGCCCTACGTTGCGCGGGTCGCCGACGACGCCGCCGGGCGTGCGGTAGCCGGCGTACCGGATGAGCTGGTCGTTGAGCACGCGCGGCCCGCGCATGGCCGGGGTGTCGGGGGGCAGCACGGTGATCGTGGGCCTGATCTTGCCGTTGCCGGTCGCCTCGCGCAGGTGGGCGACGCATTCGAGGGCCACCCCCTCGGCCGTGGCCACCCGCCTGCGGTCGCGTACGCGCAGGGACCGCCAGTAGAGCCGGCCGATGCACCGGTTGTTGTTGCGCCAGGCCACCCGGGCGCCGAACTCGAGTTCCTCGTACGTGTGCGTGTAGGTCCCGGTGCGGGCCACCTCCCTGGTGACGTCCCGCAGCCGTGCGCCGAGTCCGCCCGCGGCGGGGTTCTCGGCGTGGAAGAGCCTGAGGAAACGCTCCGCCTCGCGCAGGTCGGCGGTTCGCGCGAGCACGGCGTTGATGGCCTGCACGGCGGGCGTGTCGAAGGGGCGCAATGACTTGATCCAGATGGGCACGCGGCAACCCGTTCCTCCGTCGTCGGATCGCCCCGCCGATTCCGGGTCGGCGGTTCGTCCTGGTGGCGGCGCCCTCTCCTCGCCCCCGACATGATGTCCCGCGGCTCCGGTCCACCGGACCGGTCGCCCCATCTTTCCGCGACGAGCGGCGCTTTGTCCGGCCAACTTGAAAATACGTGTTGATCCCGCTACAAAGCGTGAAACGGTCTCTATGCGCGGCGAGCGGCTCCTACTAGTGGATCTTGGCTAGTACAGTGTCTTCCCGATTCGGGAGGTGATGAGTGACTCCCCGGGACGAACCGGACGACCCGCGAGGCGTGAGCGCGCCGCCGCTGACGACCGATGTCCGGGGTCGTGCACAGGGCGTTGTCGATCAACGTGCTTTGGGCCTGTACCACGCGCAGGACGTCGTCCGCGGAATCGGCGAGAACGCCCGACAACGAGACCGTGACGCTGCGCCGGCCGTCGGCGGAGACACCGACGGTGCTGATCCAGCCGGAGTCGCCGCCCTCGTGACCCCAGTACGTCCCACCACAGGACAACGGGCGTGAGAAGAGCCCCAGCCCATCGCGGCCCCCGGGCATGAGCTGCTCGAACTCCTTGCCGACCGGGATGGTCTGTTTCATCTGTGCCAGCTGCGCCGGCGGCAGGAGCCGGCCGCCGAGCAAGGCGCGGAAGAACCGGTTGAGATCGGCGGTAGTGGAGACGAGTCCGGCCTCTCCATTGGTGCCCGAACCGACCTGCTCGGTGACGTCTACGAGCGGTTCGCCGGGCTTGAACCTCTGGTAGGTCTTGGCGTGTGGCCGGGGCAGCGTGGGCGAGGTGCCCGGCCAGAAGGTGTGATGGAGGCCGAGCGGCCGGACGATCCGATTCCGTACCTCCTCATGCCAGGGGTTCCCGGTGACCCTTTTGATGATCATGCCGAGCAGGACGTAGCCGGTGTTGGAGTACTTCCACTCCTTACCGGGCTGGAAGTCCGGCCGGTGGCGCATCGCCCGGGCGACGATCTGCTCGGGGGTGTAGGTGTCGTATCGGTTCCGGTAGAAGTCCTTCGCTGAGGTGTAGTCCGGATAATCGTCGTGGATGCCGCTGGTGTGCTGGAGCAATTGGCGGATCGTGATCGTGCGGCCGTCGTTGCCCTTGCCGGCCACCGCTCCGGGCAACCACCGCTCGACCGTGTCATCCAGCGAAAGCTTGCCGTCGCCGGCCAGTTGCAGGATCACGGTGGCCACGAACGTCTTGGTGACGCTGGCGATCCGGAAGTAGCCGTTCCGCGGGACCGGTCGCCGGCCCTTCAGGTCGGCGACACCGCTGATGGCCGTGAGGTTCCGGCCGTCACGGGTGGTCACACGGGCCTGGACGCCCGTCACGCCGAGCGCGGTGATCGCGGCGGCGTCACGTCGAAGCTGGACCTGGTCGTCGTGCCGGCCGGCGGCGCTCGCGCCGGGCACGCTGGTGAAGAGGGTGCCGGCCACGACGGTGGCCAGAGCCAGGTTTCGCCGGATGAATCGGCCGCGCCGCGGTGACAGAATCGGGGATCTGGTCATGGGCAAGACGCTAGGCCTGGCGGGGGGAAGCGGACGATACAGCTCACCAGTGAGAAAGAACGGTAGGTGGCTGTAGTGCCAGGCTCGGCTGCCACGGTCCAGACTGGTGCGGATGAACCACCATGGGACAAGTCGGCTTGCGGCGATGTGGCGCGGTCTGGGCTACCTGCTGGGAAGCCTGTTCTTCGCCGCGGTCGCCCTGTTCGCGCTGCCCGTACTCATACTCCCGATGATGGCTCGTGCCTGGGCGTCCTGGCATCGTCCCCGCGCCGACCGGTTGCTGTTATCTCCGCGTTCTGGCCCCGTCCGTGTCGGTACGTGGCGTGTTCTCGGATGGCTGTTCACGTCCATCGTGACGGGTCTGGCGTTCGGGCTCGTCGTGGTGGTGTGCGCAGGCAACGCGTTGGCCACTGCGGTCACGGTGCCTTTGTGGTGGGCCCTGCCCGTCGGTACCCGCGCGGGTGGCTTCGCCCTCGGTGTTCCACTGACCGGGTGGGGCACGGCGTTGACCCTGGGAACCGTACAGATCGTCATCTTCGCCGCCCTGACCTACTGGCTGGTTCCCTTGCTGGCGCGGCTGCACGCCCGGATCTGTGTTGCGTTGCTGACCCCCTCGGCTGCGGAGCGGCTGACGCAGCGTGTGGAGACGCTGACCGAGACGCGGGCCGGCGCCATGGACGCGCATGGCGCGGAACTCCGCCGGATCGAACGTGACCTGCACGACGGCACCCAGGCTCGGCTGGTGGCCATCGCCATGCGGCTGGGCGCGGCCCGTGAGTCGCTGAGCGAGGACCCCCAGACGGCGGCCAGCCTCCTACAGGCAGCGCATGAGGGTACCGAAGAGGCTATGGCGGAGCTTCGAGGCGTGATCCGCACGATTTACCCACCGATCCTCGCCGATCGCGGCCTCGCCGGGGCGCTGACCGCCCTGGGGACCCGATCGGCGATCAACACCACCCTCGACATCGGCGACCTCGGCACGATCCCCGCCGCGGTCGAGGCCGTGGCCTACTTCACGATCGCCGAGTCGCTCACCAACGCTGCAAAGCACAGCCAGGCCACCCGGACCACCGTCCGTGTCGCACGCGTCGGTGACCAGCTGACCATCGAGGTCACCGACGACGGGATCGGCGGCGCCGACGAGACGCTGGGCACCGGCATCGCCGGAATCCGCCACCGCGTCCTGGCACTCGACGGCACCGTCCACGTACACAGCCCTGTCGGCGGCCCGACCACGATCACCGTGAACCTGCCATGCGGGTCGTGATCGCCGAGGACAACGTCCTGCTGTCCAGCGGGCTGGAACTCTTGTTGACCGCCAAGAACTTCGACGTCGCCGCGATCACTCAGGACGCCCCCGGCTTCATCGCCGCCGTCACCGAACACCGGCCCGACGTCACCATCGTCGACGTACGGCTACCGCCGACCTTCCGCGACGAGGGTATCCACGCCGCCCTCCACGCTCGCCGCCGGTATCCCGGCCTGCCGGTGCTTGTCCTCTCCCAGTACGTCGAGCAGCAGTACGCCGGCGAGCTGATCTCCGACGGAAGCGGCGGCGTCGGCTACCTCCTCAAGGACCGGGTGAGCCGGGTGAGCGAGTTCGTCGACGCCCTGCGGCGTGTTGCCGCCGGCGGCACCGTCATGGACCCCGAGGTGATCGCGCAACTCCTCACCCGTCACGCGCACGATCCGATCGCCGGCCTCACACCACGCGAACGCCAGGTGCTCGCCCTGATGGCCGAGGGGAAGGACAATGCCACAATCGCGGCCCGCCTCGTCATCACCGAGAACGCCGTGCACAAGCACATCGGCAACATCTTCGCCAAGCTCGGCCTCTCACCGGACGACAGCGGCCACCGCCGCGTCCTCGCCGTCCTCACCTACCTCAGCAGCCAGTGAGAGGAAGCTCGCGGTGACCGATCCGGCCCAGGTTCGGCCCGCTTCCTGGCTGGGGTCGAAGGGTCATGCTCGACCTCGAGCTCAGCCGTCAGGCAGGCTACTCCGATGCCGGTGCTCCGCGTCCATACGCTCCCTCCTGGAGGTGGGAGCCCCCCGGGTCCCTCCGCCACTGGGTTCTGAGACGCCTCCGCATGCGACGGAAACCCGGTAGTACCGACCGCTTGACCGGCCGCCCAAGAGGAGGACACCATGACCAATGCCTTCACCGCCGTAGGGCGCCGGGCAACGACACACAACGGGTCCACTGGTACCGAAAGAGATCATCGCGCTCGGCTACCGCGGCAGCTACGGCGCGCTCAGCGCCTACTTACGCCCCCTGCGCGCGGATCGACGGCACCCTGATCCGCACCGAACGCCGCAGCGGGAAAGACAACCGCACGCACTGCTCGGGCAAGCATAAAACCCACGGCCTGCTCTTCCTGGCCCTCACCGACACCGCCGGGAATCTGCTGTGGATCTCCGCCGCCCAGCTGGGCGCGCCGCCGAGATCACCACCGCCCAGAAACAGGCCAACCAGCTCATCAACAGAGAACGCGCCCCCGTCGAACACGCCTTCGCCGACCCGAAGAACTGGCGCATCCTCACCAAGCTGCGCATGGACGCCGCTCACGCCACCATGCTGCTGCGCGCCCTG
Organism: Nonomuraea sp. B1E8; assembly: GCF_039871515.1. Lineage (NCBI taxonomy): Bacteria > Bacillati > Actinomycetota > Actinomycetes > Streptosporangiales > Streptosporangiaceae > Nonomuraea > Nonomuraea sp. B1E8. The sequence continues at coordinate 42,901 of NZ_JBDPLS010000006.1, forward strand.
CTGGTGCTGCCCCACAGCGAAATCACCCGGTGACAGACGATCACCCACCATGATCAGTAGCGGCGACCTGCCTGAACACCGCCAAACGAACTCAGGCAAGGGGCGTGAGCGTTGTACACAGTCGTCCGGAGTGACCCTGCATATTGGCCCATGGACAGACCTGTCATGGCGTCAGGTCAGGCGCTGGTGGGCCGTCGAGCAGCAGTTCGACCTGCTCGCGAAGCAGCGGGGCCTCCGCGCCGGCGTCGAAGTCGCCGCCCGCCACCCGGGAGGCGAAGCCGTCGATCAGCAGCATGATCCAGACGGTGATGCGGTCGGGCGTCATGTCGGCTCGGATCTGACGTTGGCGCTGGGCAGCCGTCACGACGTCGCGCACCCGGCTCCGGGTGGTGCCTTCGTCGGCCTGCAAGGCGGCCCTGATGTCCGCGTTCGAGGTGAGTCCGCCGACCATCGTGATGAAGCTGGCCGCCCGTGGGTCGGTGAGGTCAGCGACGGCGTGATCGACGTAACCGAGGAGGACCTCCCTCGGAGGGGTGGCCTGGTCTTGGGAAGCGAAGAAGTCACGGGTCTCCTCGGCGCTGAGCTCCAGGATCGCGACCAGGAGTGCATTTTTCGTGGGGAAGTGGTGGAAAAACGTGCCTGAGCCGACCCCGGCGATCCGGCAGATCTGCGCGGTGGTGGCGCCGGCGTAGCCGTGCCGGGCGAAAGCGGTCAGCCCGGCGTCGATGATCTGGAGCCGGCGGGCCCGGCGGAGCGTGGGATCGATGGGGCGAGGCATAGCCACTATCCTAGTTAATGGAGTAGCTACTCTACTAACTCTGCTACCGTGGCGGGCATGCAACCTTTACGTGTTCGGGTCGTCTCGGTACTCGGCATTGCGCTCGGGGCGCCTGTGACGGCGGAGTTCTTGCAGGCATATCTATCCTCGACCGGCGACGCGCTCGCCATCCTGGGCGGGTTGCTGTTCTTCGCACCCCTGTATGGTGGTGCGGCGCTGCTGATCAGAGAAGTCGCGGTCCGGACCAGACGTGGCTGGACCGGAATCCTGCTGCTGGCCGCGGCGTTCGGGGTGGCGATGCCCGGGGTGATCGATCTTGCCCTGTTCGGCACGCAGCGAGCCGACATCCCGTACTGGGCCGCGCTGCGCGAACCAACACTGATCGAGCCGCTGCAGATCAGCGCGTTCGCAACGCTGAGCTGGGTCATCGGCCACGTCATGATGAGCGTCGGCGCACCTCTGGCGGTGCATCAGGCGCTGGCATCGTCGACGCGGGGCCGTCCCATCCTCGGCAGGTGGGGCATCGGAATCCTGATCGTGCTGTGGGCGATCATTGCGCTGCTCGTCCACACCGACGGACGCCAGACCTACGGCTACGTCCCGTCCGGCTGGCAGGTGGCAGGAGTGCTGCTCGTTGTAGCCGGATTGGTGGCGCTGGCGATGTCACGAGTGGGTCGGCCGGTTGCGAGCCGCCCGGACGGAGGCCCGGTGCCGGTAGCAGCGATCCTGGCCGCGGGCGCCGTGGCGAAGGTGAGCTTCGACCTACTCCCACCTACGTGGACAGGCTTCGCCGTCGGAACGGCTCTGCTGCTCTGTGTCGGCGTCCTACTGCGCTGGCTTTCTGCGCGCTGTCGCTGGCATTCCCGTGAGATCGGCTTGCTCGGTGCGGCCGTCATCGTCGGTGGAGCCGTGATCGGATTCGCCAGCCCGGTGCCGGACGGTGTGCCGGTCCTGGCGAAGTTTGCGCAGAATGCCGTTATGCTCCTGCTCGCCTTCGCTCTGGCCGCAGCCGTCTACCGACGTTCGGCAAGACAAGCGCCGTTGACCAGCCAACAACCGGGCGATGTTTGAATCGCGCCAATGCTGATCCGAAAATCGGGTGGTCAATTGCCCCCACAACAGGTTCTCGGGAGAGGCGGCGTGCGCGTAGCCAATCATGGTGCGGTCGCCCATCCTAAGTTGGCGAGCGATGGCTCGCAGGCTGTGCCCGGCAGCCTTCAGCTCCTGGATTCGAGCGTGTTTGGCGCGGGTTCGCTCGGCGAACCGCGTCGAGCCCTGGCGGGCGGTGGTTTGCGCTGCTGATGCTCGTTCGAGTTGCTCGGGCCCATCGTCTGGAGGGTCTGATGAGCAGGGGCGATGATGGGTGACCGACCGTTCCACGGCCTGGACCAGGTTGTGCCACAGGTGCCAGCGATCAGCACACTGGGTGGCCTGCGGCGCGCCTTTGACGGCGCCCTCGGCATAGGTGCTGGCTCGGTCCCGGCAGATCACTTCCACGTCGGAGTGAGGTCGTAGCCGGTCGGCCAGGGTATCGGCCTGGCGATCGGGCAGCAGGTCGATGGGCCGGCGGGTGGTCATGTCGATCAGGACGGTGCCGTAGCTGCTGCCGCGACGCAGGGCGAAGTCGTCCACGCCCACCGCGGTGAGCCGGCCGATCTCGGGATCCGGGAGGGCATGGATCAGCCGGATCACGCGCGAGGCCATGGACACCCTCCACGGGAGGGCGACCAGCCTCCAGGAACGGCTCAGGCCCCCGGTCCTTGATCAAGGAGGGGGCCTGAGCCGATGTGAAGCTCCCGCGATTGGACTCGAACCAATAACCTGCCGGTTAACAGCCGGCTGCTCTGCCGTTGAGCTACGCGGGATCGGGCTTCTGCCCACGTCATCAAGGCTTTCGGGCCCCTCCGCCGTGCGCACGACTAGATTAGCGCACTCTGGGAGTGCGTGTCGCATCATAAGCAGGGTAGGCCCGGAGGCAGCGGAGGTGCGAAATGCGTTATCGGATGACATTCGCTGTTGGACTGGCGGTCGGCTACGTGCTGGGCAGCCGGGCAGGACGCGAGCGGTACGAGCAGATCAAGCGGACGGCGCAGCGTGTCGCGGACAACCCCAGGTTCCAGGAGGCGGCCGGGGTGGTCGGCGCGCAGGCGTCGAAGCTCGCCGGGATGGCCAGGACGAGAGTGGGTGACACGCTGCAGCAGCGGATCCCGTTCCTGCATGACGACCACAAGCCCGACACGGGCACCGGCTGGCCGGACGACGGCGTCGAGGGCAGGACCGCGAAGGAGAGCGGCATCCCCTACTGAGCGGCGCGTGGGCGTGGGGGCCCGCGGCTCACACGCCCATGCTGCGCCGCACCCCCTCCAGGGCCTGCTCGGCCTGCGCGCGCAGGCCGGGGTCCTCGGGGTCGAGGCCGTCGTCGAAGACGAAGGTCCAGCCCAGCACCTCACCTCCCGGCCGGCGCCGGGCCACGAGCCGCACGCCGCCCCTGCCCGGCAGGTTGACGTGCTTGTTCACCACGATCGTCGCGTTGACGCGCTCGCGCAGCGTCTCGGGCACCATGCGCGGCTCGGCGATCCGTCCGGCGTGCCACCTGCCGTCGGTGGTGAGCACCCGCACCCCTTCGTCGTCCCACGACGCCTTGTCGATCTCCTCGTACGGCAGGCGCGTGCCGTCGGCCAGGTGCAGGGCGAGGTTCGTGGCCACCACGTGGCCGTCCTCGGCAGAGGTGAAGGTCAGCACCCGCTCTCCCGGCTCCATCGTCAGGGACCTGCGCACGTCGGCGGGCAGCCGGCGGAAAATGCTCATTCCATAACGGTATCGGCGAGCAGATCCAGGGTGAGCGCCGCGCTCCAGGAGAAGTCCCGGCACCCGCGCCCGCTGCCGTCGAAGGGGTCGAAGCACTCGCGGAAGCCGGCCTGCCGCACCAGGCGCAGGGTGCCGTGGGTGAGCTGCCGGACGAGCGGGTCGAGCGAGTGCACGGCGGCGGCCCTGCGCAGCAGCCAGTTGGTGTTCACCCAGGAGGGTCCGCGCCAGTAGCGGGTGCGGTCGAACTGGGCGGCGCGGATCTCGCAGCTCGGCACCGGGTAGCCGGTGGCGCCCATGAACCTGGCCGACTCCAGCACCTCGACGGTGGCGCGCACGTGGTCGCCGGGCAGCCACGGGTCGAGCAGCGGCCCGAACCCGCCCACCGTGCACACCTTGATCAGCCGGTCGGTACGCAGGTCCCTGGCGTAGAAGCAGCCGTCCCAGAGGCGCTCGATCATGGCCCGCCGGATGCGCTCGGCCTGCTCGGCGTGGGGCGCGGAATCGGCGCGGGCCAGCGGCGCCAGCTCCGCCAGCGCCTGGCAGGAGGCCAGCCAGATCCCGTTGAACATCGGGTCCTCGATCGCGAACGGATGCTCGTCGCGCAGGTAGCCGGCGCTGTATGCGGCGTCGCGGTAGCGCATGGCCAGCCAGACGTAGCGGTCGTGGGCGCTGTCGGGGTGGCGCTCCTCCATGTCGACGTTGCGGTAGCCGTACCTGATCACGGGGAGGGCGGCGAGCGCGTCGTCCCAGGACGGGCTGTCGTCCATGCCCGACTCCCACGGGTGCACGATCGCGGCCAGCCCGGCCCCGCCCAGGTCGCGGGCCGAGGCGAGGTAGTCGTGCTGGGCGACCAGCGCGGGGAACGCCTTCCTGACGAAGGCGACGTCGCCGGTGTGCCGGTAGAGCCACCACAGGGCGAGCCCCTGCAGCGGCGGCGAGGTGAGCCCCGAGGTGAGCACGCGCGGCGCGGCGTCATGCTCCTGGGAGCGCCAGACGGAGGGTCCCGGAAAGTACGCCTCCCGCGTGTGGAAGACGATGTGCGGCACCATCCCGGTCGCCCACTGCCCGCGCAGCAGGCTGAGCAGCTCTTCGCGGGCCCGGTCGGGCCGGTGCCTGGCCAGGCCGATGACGACGAACGCGGAGTCCCAGCTCCATTGGTGCGGGTAGAGGCCCGGCGCGGGCACGGTGCCCGTGCCTGTCCAGTTCGCCTCGAGCACGGCCAGCGCCTCGCGCCCGAGCGCGGCGTCGTCGACCGCCGGCCGCGCCTCCATCACCCAACTATGCCTGGGGATGCCGCGGGAAGCTACTGCGTGGGAACCCGCCGCCCGTCAGGCCCTCTTCGCCCACTTCGCCAGGAACATGACGCCCAGCGCGACGCCGCCGATGATCAGGCCCCACTTGAGCAGCGTGAGGGCGAAGCTCACGAGGGGGCCGAGGAGCACGAGCGCGGCGACGACCGCCGCGATGATCAGAAGAATACGTCCCATGTTCGAAACGGTACGAGATCTTTTAAGTCGTTTGCAGGTGACACAGGGTTAAATCAGGGGCAAGTCAGGGGTTCCCCCCACCCCGGAACCAACCGGCATGACCTTCGCGTTGAGCCGGTAAGGAGCACCGGGGCATCGGGGGCCCGCTTCACGGGGAGCGTGATGAGCCTGGGACCGCCCATGAGCAGGGAAGCCGCGGAATACGCGCTGCGTGCCCGCGCGGACGAACGCGACCGGATCTCCGGCGACCTGCTCGATCTCGAATCCCACACCACCTACCAGGTGCTCAAAGGCGCCTCCTTACGTGGGACCACCGAACAACGATGGACGGCCACGCAGGAGTCCCTGACCACCCTGTGGCGGCTCAACGACGCCTACCGCGCCGTGCTGCGCCGCGCCGAGCAGATCAGGGCCTCGCGCGCCCGGCCCGGCGCCGAGCAGCTCACGGCGCTCACCGAGCTGCTCGCGGGCTCCTCCGTCGTGCTGCGGGCCGCCGCCAGGCCGGTCGAGCAGCGTTCCCTCATCCCCCAGGCGGACCTGCGGCTGACCCTCGACGAGGCCGTGATCCGGATGGACGCCGCCTTCCGCGAGGTCACCTCCGCGCTCAACGACATCGACGCCGTGTGGAACAGCGTGCTGCCGCGGCTCGACGGCGCCGACGCCGACCTGCGCAAGATCCACGACCTCGAGACCGAGCTGGGCGAGACGGCCGGCCTGACCGCCGAGGCGGGCGAGCTGGCGCGGTTGAGGACCGCGGTGCTGGAGGACCCGCTCGGCGCGACCGTCGAGCCGCACCTCGACCGGCTGACGCGCCTGCTCGCCTCCTCCCGCGCGGAGCTCGACCTGGCGATCACCGTGAAACGGGAGTTCGCCGCGCGGCGCGAGAACCTGGTGGCCGCCCTCGACCTGGTACGCGCGGCCGAGAGCGAGGCCCGGCTGGCCCACGGCGCCGTCGTCGTCAAGATCGCCCTGCCGCCGCAGGCCCAGCCGCGCAGCCGCGTCGGCGCGCTGGCCGGCGAGCTCGACGCGCTCGACGTCTCGGCCGACCCCTGGGTGGTGAGGGCCAGGCGCCTCACCCGTCTCGAAGACGCCATACGTGAGGCCGCCGAGCAGGCGCGCACCACGGCGAAGGCGCTCTACGGCCTGATCAGCAGGCGCGACGAGCTGCGCGGGCGTCTCGGCGCCTGCGAGGCGATGGCCGCCCGCAAGGGCCTGGCGGAGGACCAGGCGGTGTTCGAGTCGTTCGCGCGCGCCCACAGGCTGCTGTGGAACGCCCCCTGTGACCTGACGAGGGCGGCGGCGGCCGTCGAGAACTACCAGCGCGCGATCCACGGAGGTAAGTGATGACCCGCTGCGCGCAGCCCGGCTGCACGGGAACGATCGATGAGGGCTACTGCGACCTGTGCGGCACCGCCGAAGGCCCGCCGCGGGCCGCGCCGGCGCCGTCCTCATCGTCCCCTGCCGGGCCCGCGCCGGGGCCGGCTTCCGGGCCCGCGTCCGGTCCGGTGGCGACCCAGCCGGTGAGCAGGTCGATGAGCGGGCCGACGGGCAGCAGCGGCAGGTCGCGGGCCGGCGTGCTGGCCACCATCGCGGACCTGCCGTCGGTGCCCTACCGCGACCCGGCCACGGCGGTGATGGCCGACCCCGAGGTGCCGGAGAACAAGAGGCGCTGCGCCAACCCGGCGTGCGGGAAACCCGTGGGCCGCTCCAGGAACGGCCGGCCGGGCCTGACGGACGGGTTCTGCCCGCACTGCCGTACGGCGTTCTCGTTCACCCCCAAGCTGGGCAAGGGCGATCTGGTGGCCGGCCAGTACCGCGTGCTCGGCTGCCTGGCGCACGGCGGGCTCGGCTGGATCTACCTCGCCTCCGACGAGAACCTCGACGGCCGGTGGGTCGTGCTCAAGGGCCTGCTCAACACCAACGACGCCGAAGCGCTGGCGGCGGCCGAGGCCGAGCGGAAGTTCCTCACCACGGTCGACCACCCCAACATCGTCAAGATCTTCAACTTCCAGCGCTCGGCCGGCCTCGGCTACATCGTCATGGAGTACGTGGGCGGCCAGTCCCTGCACGAGCTGCGCCGCCAGGGCCCGCTGCCGCTGCGCGAGACCCTCATGTACGGCAGGGAGATCCTGCACGCGTTCGGCTACCTGCACGAGCACGGCCTGGCCTACTGCGATCTCAAGCCGGCCAACGTGATCAGGGTCGGCAAGCGGCTCAAGCTCATCGACCTGGGCGCGGTGCAGCCCATCGGCTCGCCGCCCGGCTCGTCGTGGGCCACGGTCGGCTACCACGCCCCCGAGCTGGAGACCCGGCCGACGTCGGTCGCCTCCGACCTCTACACCGTGGCCAGGACCATGGCCGTCCTGGCGATCCCGGGGTTCAGCCCGGCCAGGGACGACATGGAGGTCCCGCTGCCGGTGGACTGCGGGCATCCGTCGTTCACCCGGCTGCTGCGCAAGGCGACCGCCGCCGATCCCGCCGACCGGTTCCAGAGCGCGTGGGAGATGGAGGAGCAGCTCGTCGGGGTGCTGCGGGAGATCAGCGCCATGGAGGAGGGGGTGCCGTACCCGGCGCTCTCGACGTTGTTCGGGCCGGAGCGTGCGGCGGTGGGGACGGCGCTGTCGGACGCGTACGACGAGGTGTTCGAGCCGCTCGATCCCGCGGCGGTCGCGACGGCCTTACCCGTGCCGCTGGTCGATCCCGCGGACCCGGCCGCCGGAGCGCTGGCCGGGCTGCTCGGCCGCGACGGCGGGACGCTGATCGACCAGCTCGCCGCGATGCCGCAGACGCCCGAGACGAAGTTGATGCGCGCCAGGCTGCTGGCCGAGCGCGGGGCGGACGAGGCGCGCGGCGTGCTCGACGAGCTGGCCGCGGAGCTGCCGGGCGACTGGCGGCCCACCTGGTACCGCGGGGTGCTGGCGCTGGCCCTGCGCCAGGAGCAGGAGGCCGTGTCCATGTTCGACGCCTGCCTGTCGGCGCTGCCGGGAGAGCCGGCGCCGAAGCTGGCGCTGGCCTTCGCACGGGAACACGCGGGCAAGCCGGCCGCCACCTGGTACGAGAGCGTCTGGCGGACCGACCACTCCTACGTGAGCGCGGCGTTCGGGCTGGCCAGGACGGGCCGGATGAACGTGCTCGACGAGGTGCCCGCCACGTCGTTCTACCGCGTCCCGGCGCAGGTGGCGCTGGCCGCGTCGGTGGTGCGGCGGGCCGATCTGAGCGGGCTCACCGCCGCCGACCTGACGGGCGCGGTCGAGCGCGTGGCCGCCCAGGCCGCCCTCGATCCGCGCCGCCGCGACCTGCTCACCGCCGAGCTGCTCGGCGCGGCGCTGACCTGGCTGGAGACGAACAAGGCGCCGGCGAACGGGCAGCTCGCGGGCGCGCCGTTCGCCGGGCCGGGGTTGCGCAGGCGCATCGAGTCCATCTTCCGCAGGCTCGCCGGGGCCGCCGGCTCACGCCAGGAGCGCCACGCGCTCATCGACCAGGCCAACGCCGTACGACCGAGGACGTGGGTGTGACAGATCCCCAGGCCATCCAGCACGACACACCGGGCGCCGCCTGCCCGCTGTGCCAGGCCTCCGTACTCGAGGGCGACGTCTACTGCGAGGCGTGCGGCCACGCGCTCGGCTCCCCGGTGTGCGCGTTCTGCGACGCCGCGGCGGTCGGCTCCGACGGCTACTGCGAGCGGTGCGGCCTGCGCCAGCCCACCGAACGGGACCACGCCGAGATCGTGCTCGTCGGCGGCGCCGCGGGCGTCACCGACAGAGGGCTGCGCCGCAGCCGCAACGAGGACGCGATGGCCCTGCTGACCGCCGGCGGCTCGACCGTGACCGTGGTCTGCGACGGCGTGGGCAGCTCGCCCAGGGCCGACGAGGCGTCCGCGGTCGCCGTCGAGACCGCGGCGGCCGCGCTGGCCAGGGGGTTGTCGTCGGAGGAGGCGTTCGACCTGGCCGGGCGGGCGGTGAGCAAGCTCGCCACCTCCGTGCACGACGCCCCCGCCTGCACGTACGTCTCCGCCGTGGTCGAGCCGGGCCGCGTGACGCTCGGCTGGGCGGGCGACAGCCGCGCGTACTGGATCCCCGACGGGACCCCGCTGACCACGGACGACGCCGTGCCGACCGGCGAGATCACCGCCTGGCTGGGCGCCGACGCCGTCGGCGTCAGGCTCAACGTGCGAACGCTCACCCCGCGCGGGCCAGGACACCTGCTGGTCTGCAGCGACGGCCTCTGGCGCTATCTGGACGGCTACGCCTTCCCCCGCGCGGGCACCCCGCGTGACCTGGCACGCGAGATGTTGCGCCACGCGCTGGACTCCGGCGGCCAGGACAACGTGACCATTGTCGTGATCCCCTTTGGAGAAGCACATGAGTGATCAGGCCGCTTTCACGTTGACCATCGACCAGAACAAGTACCTTCCGCTTGACGGGCGCGAGGTGCACGCCATCCTCACGGTGGGCTCGACCGGCGGCCTCACCACGCAGGCCGTCCCCGCGGAGGCCGCCGAAGTGATCATCCTGGACACGTCGGGCTCGATGAGCGGCTCCAAGATCCGGGAGGCCAGGCAGGCCGCCGCCACGGCCGTGCAGACCCTGCGCGACGGCGTCTACTTCGCGGTGGTCTCCGGCACGGGGAGCGCCAAGGTCGTCTATCCGAGTGGCGGAACGCCGAGCCTGGTCCAGGCGAACCCGGCCACCAGGGCCGAGGCGGCCAAGGCCGTCGACAGGTTGCTCTCGTACGGCGGCACCGCCATGGGCGAGTGGCTGAAGCTGGCCGGGCACCTGCTGTCCACCCGCCCTCAGGCGATCAAACACGCGCTGCTCATGACCGACGGCCAGAACAACGAGCGCGCCGACGTGTTCGCCTCGGTGTTGTCGGCGTGGAGCGGCAAGTTCGTGTGTGACTGCCTCGGGATCGGCGCCGACTGGGCGCCCGCCGAGCTGCGCAAGGTGGCCGAGGCGATGCTCGGCACGTTCGACTACGTGCGCGATCAGGGGGACCTGCCGGAGTATTTCCGCCAGCTCACGCAGGCGTCGATGAGCAAGACCGTGGCCGACCTGTCGCTGCGCGTGTGGGTGCCGCAGGCCGCCCGGCTGATGTTCGTCAAGCAGGTCGACCCGGTGCTGCTCGACCTCACCGGCAAACGCGCCGACGTCAACCCGCTGACCGGCGACTACCCGACGGGTTCCTGGGGCGCTGAGGAGCGCAAGTACCACATATGCGTCGAGGTGCCCTCCGGGCAGATCGGGCAGGAGATCAGGGCGGGCTGGGTCAAGCTCGTGCACCCCGACACCCAGAACGTCCTGGCCAGCGGCAACGTGCTCGCCCAGTGGACCGACGACCTGGCCCTGTCCACCCAGATCAACGGCAACGTCGCCCACTACACCGGCCAGGCCGAGCTGCACGACCTCATCCAGGACGGGCTCAACGCCAGGGCGATGGGCGACGTCGAGACCGCGACGGCCCGTCTGGCCAAGGCGAGGGACCTGGCCGGCGCGTCCGGGCGCGAGGACACCGCCAAGCTGCTCGACCGGGTGGTCGAGGTCGATCCGGCCACCGGTACGGCCCGGCTGCGTAAGAACGTGCACAAGGAGGACACGATCGAGTTGGACACCGGCTCCGTGCGCACGAGCCGGCTGCGCAAGGAAGGAAGTTGATGGCGACCTGTCCGCAGGGGCACCCTTCGGGCGCCGACGACTACTGCGACGTGTGCGGCACGCAGATGGCTGCGGCCTCCCCGGCCGCGCCCCGGCCGTCCGCACAGCCGCCCACCCAGGAGAGCCCCGGCGCCGAGAGCTGCCCGATCTGCCAGACGCCGCGGGCCGGGCAGTTCTGCGAGGTGTGCGGCCACGACTACAGCGGCGCCTCCGGCGCCGTCCCGCTCCCCGTGACCGGGACCCGGTGGGAGGCCGTCACCGCCGCCGACCGCACCTACTACGAGAAGGTCATCGCCGAGGGCGGCCCCGACGCCGACGCGGTGGCGTTCCCGCCGTACTGTCCTGAACGCTCGTTCGGGCTGCACGGCGAGCAGGTCCGCATCGGGCGGCGCAGCAAGGCCAGGAACCTGGCGCCCGAGATCGACCTCACCGGCCCGCCGGAGGACCCGGGCGTCTCGCACCTGCACGCCGTGCTGCTGGCCCAGCCGGACGGATCGTGGATGCTGGTCGATCCGGGCTCGTCCAACGGCACCCAGGTGAACGGCAGGCCGCTCCAGGTCAACGTGCCGGTCAGGATCGGCCCGGGCGACCGCGTCCACCTGGGAGCCTGGACCGTGATCACCATCAGGGAGGGCACGCCGTGACCCTGGTGCGGACCCGGCCGGGCACCCCGTTACCCGTGGAGCGCGGCGTACCCGGACGCATCCGGGTCATCTCCGGCATCACCGTCGCCTCGCTGGCGCTGCTGTTCGTGGCGCTCGCCGTCGGCAGCTCGGCGGCCCGCGACGGGCTTCGGGTCATCGGCCGCGACGCCGGCCCGCAGGTCGTCGCCACCGCCGGGCTCTATCTGGCGCTGAGCGACATGGACGCGCAGGTGGCCAACGTCCTGGTGATGGGCGACGGCTATCCCCGGGAGCGCGAGGCCGCGGTCGCCCGCTACGAGCAGCAACGTTCCGTCGCCAACCAGGCGCTGCTGAAGGCGTTCGAGCTGTCCGGCGACAACCCGGCGGAGCGGCGGACCGTGCAGTCGGTGCTCGACGCGCTCGGCCGCTACGAGCGGCTCGCCGGGCAGGCGCTGCTGCTGGACGAGCGGTCCGGGCACGCGCCAGGACCGCCGCCGGGCGAGGTGGTGCGGGCCTACCGCGACGCCACCGACCTGATGCGCCAGGTCCTGCTGCCGCAGGCGTACAACCTGACCTTGGAGAACGGCACGATCGTCCGGCGCACCTACGACGAGAAGGCGTTCACGGTGCCTCTCGTGCGCGACGCGGTGGTGGTCGCGGGGGTGGTCGCGATCGGCTGCCTCATCTGGCTGCAGATCTTCCTGGCCCTGCGGTTCCGCCGGGTCTTCGGGCCCGCGCTGATGGCCGCCACGCTCATCACGGCTGTCGCGCTGGTGTCCGGGGTGAGCGTGCTCGGCCAGGACATGCAGGCGCTGCGCACCGCCAAGTCGGACGGCTTCGACTCGGTGCTGACCCTGGCCAAGGCGCGCGCGATCAGCAACAGCATGCAGGGTGACCAGAGCCGCTACCTGCTCGACAAGGAGCGGGCCGACACCTACGAGCACACCTACCTCGACAAGTCGATGTCGGTCGTCTACTTCGAGGCGGGCAACCTGGACGCCTACCACCGCAAGGTGACCGCCGGCGCGAAGGACTTCCTCGGGCTGCTCGGCCCCGAACTCGTCGGCAGGCAGGGCAATGACGCGCTGGAGGCCTACCGCGACTTCCAGGCCGCCGACGTGAAGTTCCGCCGGCTGGTGCTGGGCGGCCAGCCCAACGAGGCGGTCGCCGAACGGCTCGGGCCGGTCACCACCGCGTTCACCGCCTACGACGAGGCGCTGCTCGAACTCGCCGAGACGCACCAGGGCGTCTTCAAACGCGCGATCGACAGGGGCGAGGGCGCGCTGAACACCCTGTGGTTGCTGCTTCCCTTCGCCATCGGCGCGATCGGCCTGCTGGTGATCGCCGGAGTGTGGCCCCGACTCAAGGAGTACCGGTGAAACGGGCGCTGGCAGTGCTGCTCGCCGTGGCCGCGGTCCTCGTGACCGGCTGCGGCATGAGCGACCAGGAGTCGATCCTGGACAAGGACGAGATCGTCATCGGGGTACGCCCCGACCTGCCGCTGGTCGGGTTCCGCGGACCCGACGGCCGGTTCGAGGGCTTCGACGTCGACGTGGCCCGCTACGTCGCCGGCAAGCTGGACAAGGAGTTCACCTTCCTGCCCACGCTGGCGGCCGCCCGCGACGACGTGCTGGTCGACGGGCGGGCCGACATGGTGGTGGCGACGTACACGATCAGCCAGGACCGCAAGGCGAAGGTGTCGTTCGCCGGGCCGTACCACATCTCGTACCAGGACATCCTGACCCGGGCCGACGAGACGATCAAGAACGTGCGCGACCTGGAGGGCCGCCGGATCTGCGAGGTCACCGGCGCGAACGCGGCCCAGCGCGTCGTGGAGGAGCGGAAGGTGGCGGCGCGGGTCGTGCCGTTCCCCGACTACCGGCAGTGCCTGGCGGCGCTGAAGAGCAACCAGGTGGACGCGGTCACCACCAACGACGTCATCCTGGCGGGACTGGCCGCGCAGGACGGCTCGGGGCTGCGGCTGGCCAACGCGCAGTTCAACGAGCAGCGCTCGGGCATCGGCCTGCCCAAGGGCGACGTGCCCGCCTGCGAGGCGGTCAACCGGGCGATCACCGACATGTACCAGGACGGCACCGCCGCGAAGCTGCTGAAGAAGTGGTTCGGCACGTCGGGGCTGGACCTCGACACGATCGCCGTGCCGCAGTTCGAGGGCTGCTCCTGACGAGAGGGCTGCTCCTGGATGTGGGACGGGCCCGGGCACGCTCGCCCGGGCCCGTCCCCCTTGGGTCAGTCCAGGTAGTCACGCAACATCTGGGCCCGCGTCGGATGGCGGAGCTTGGCCAGGGTCTTCGACTCGATCTGCCGGATGCGCTCCCGCGTGACGCCGAACTCCCTGCCCACCTCCTCCAGCGTGCGCGGATGCCCGTCGGCCAGGCCGAACCGGAGCTGGATGATGCGCTGCTCGCGGTCGGACAACGTGGCCAGGATGTCGTCGAGCTGGTCCTGCAGCATGATGAAGGCCGCGGCCTCCATCGGCACGACCGCGTCGGCGTCCTCGATGAAGTCACCGAGGTCGGAGTCCTCCTCGCCGATCGGCGACTGCAGCGACACGGGCTCCTGGGCGATGCGCTGGATCTCCACCACACGATCGACAGGGAGGTCCATCTCCTTGGCGATCTCCTCGGGAATCGGCTCGCGGCCGAGGTCCTGGTGGAGCTGGCGCTGCACGCGGACGAGCTTGTTGATCGTCTCCACCATGTGCACCGGAATGCGGATGGTGCGCGCCTGGTCGGCGATGGCCCGCGTGATCGCCTGCCTGATCCACCAGGTCGCATAGGTGGAGAACTTGTAACCCTTCGTGTAGTCGAACTTCTCGACCGCTCGGATGAGCCCGAGGTTGCCCTCCTGGATCAGGTCCAGGAACAACATGCCGCGGCCCACGTACCGCTTGGCGATCGACACCACGAGCCTGAGGTTGGCTTCGATGAGCCGCTGTTTGGCCCGGGTGCCCTGCCAGATGAGCTCTCTGAGCTCCGGGAAGGCCAGACGCGAGACCCCGCTGGCCAGCCTGTCCTCGGCGAACAGACCGGCTTCGATCGACTTGGCGAGCTCCACCTCCTCCTCGGCGGTCAGCAACGGGACGCGGCCGATCTCCCGCAGATAGATACGGACGAGATCGCTGGTCGGCGCCCGCTTGCCTACGTCTTCCTCATCGGCGCGGGCAGGCTCCTCGTCGCCCTGGGGCTCGAGGACCTCCACGCCATTCTCGGCGAGCATCCGCACGACGCGTTCCAACGCGTCGGACGGCAACTCGGATCGGTCGAGCGCGGCTGCGACGTCATCGACGGTTACGCTCCCGCGCTCCCTTCCTTTCGCGACGAGGTCCGCCACCTGATCTACCGATGGCGGTCCGCTTGGCAGCACCGATGCACCCACGGGAGACAGTCTGCAGTATTGGTTCCATCAAATGGCAGACCCATTTTTGTCACCGAAGGTAAGGCCGCTGTCCTTACCGAATTGAGATCGCCTAAAGGTTTGGGCCGAGTTTGATCAGGAAAGTAAAGTCAATTACGCGCTCTGGATTCACGCGCCCGGCGACGCCGCCAGCCGGACGCACCTCTTGCGCTGCCCCGGAGCGCCGCCCGCCGCGCTCCGCCGCCGATTGGACCGCGCCACATCCCCGGTCAACCGCCCGGCATTCCAGCCCCCGATCGCAGCCGAACCGTTATCTGCCCCCGCCGCCCCATGACGGGAGTGAGGCGTCCCCCGACCTCCCACGGGCCATGCGTGCGTTGCGCAGCCGCCGCGGTCCGCCCGTCCCGCCCGGACCGGTCGCCGCGCGCACGGACCGGCGCAGGTCCGGGCCTGGCAGGTGCCGGGGATGCCTGGTCAGCTGCCCGCGAGCCGGTCGCGCAGGACCCTGCGCTGCTGCTCCAGCGCCACCAGCTCCCCGAACAGCTTGTTGTACTCCTGCTGCTCCTCCACCGGGTTGAGCCGCTGGATCCGCGACTTCACCTGCGCGATGGCCCGATCGACCGGCATGGCCTCGACCGCCGCCATGATGTCGCCGGCATAACGCTCCTCGGTGTGCGTGTCCGTCTGGATCGCCTCCACCGCGAACCGGGTCACCAGCGCCCTGGCGCCCTCCTCGTGGGCGTGCTCGAGCAACCGGTCGACCCACTCCCGCCCGCCGGGCCCCGCCGCGGCGACGCCTCCGGCGGCGGCGATCACCTTGTGCACCGTCGCGTGGTCGGGAGTGGTGAACGCCTGCGCGTCGAGCGCGTCGAAGCGCGGCCCCAGCAACGCCGGCCGCTGCACGGCCAGCTTGAGCAGCTCGCCCTCGACCCGCACGCTGGGATCGGCGGGCGCCGCCCTGGGCGCCCGCCGGCCGCGGCCCTGCTGCGCGCCCGACACCTCGGAGATGCGCTGCATGACGAACCGCTCGTCCATGAAACCCAGCCACCGGTCGAGGTCGATGGCGTAGCGCTTGCGCAGCCCCACGTCCTTGATGCCGGCCACGATCGGGGCGGCCGCGTCGAGAGCGGCGATCTTGCCCTCGTTGCTGCGCAGGTCATAGCGCGAGATCGTGCTCCTGATCGCGAACTGGAACAGCGGCTCCCTGCTCGCGATCAGATCGCGCACGGCCGCGTCGCCCTGCTTGACCCGCAGGTCGCACGGGTCGAGCCCGTCGGCCTGCACCGCCACATAGGTCTGGGTGACGAACTTCTGCTCGTCGGCGAACGCCCGCAGCGCCGCCTTCTGGCCCGCCGCGTCGCCGTCGAAGGTGAAGATCACCTCGCCTCTGAACTCGGCCTGGTCGAGCAGGAACCGGCGCAGAATTTTGATGTGCTCCTCGCCGAACGAGGTGCCGCAGGTGGCCACGGCGGTCGGCACGCCGGCCAGATGGCAGGCCATCACATCGGTGTAGCCCTCGACGATCACCGCCTGGGACCGCTTGGAGATCTCCCGTTTCGCGAGATCGATGCCGTAAAGCACCTGGCTCTTCTTGTAAAGCGGCGAGTCAGGCGTATTCAGATATTTCGGGCCATCGTCGGAATCGAGCAGCTTCCGCGCGCCGAAACCGATCACGTCGCCCGTGGCGTCCCTGATGGGCCAGATCAGCCGCCCGCGGAACCGGTCGATCGGCCCCCGCCGCCCCTCCTTGGCCAGCCCGCCCTTGACCAGCTCGTCGGCCGAGAACCCGCGCCCCATGAGATGGCGGACGAGCGCCTCCCACTCGGCCGGCGCGTATCCCACCCCGAACATCTCGGCGTCGGCCCGCTCGAACCCCCGCTCCGACAGGAACCGCCGCCCGGCCGCCGCGTCGGGGCCCAGCAGCTTGTCGGCGTAGAACTCGGCCGCCGCCCGGTGCGCCTCGACCAGCCTGGCCCGCTCGCCGTGGTCGCGCCTCGGGACGTAGCCGCCCTGCTCGTACTGCAACTGGATGCCGGCCCGCTGCGCCAGCCGCTCGACCGCCTCGCCGAAGGGCAGGTGCTCGATCTTCTCGACGAACGTGATCACGTCGCCGCCTTCGCTGCAGCCGAAGCAGTTCCCGGTCAAAATATTGTCTTCCAGGACAAACGCGTGCCCATGGTCGACAGTGGCGCAGAACACTTCCTCAACCCGATCGGTTTCCTCGACGGACTGCACCACCCAACCGCGCCGCGCGAACGCCTTCGTTGTGCCGGTGAACCTCAACCGGTGCTCGTCGATCAGGAAAAAGTCTTCGGTGAGATCATCATTGATGATGTGCACACGGAAGATCGAACTGGGCTCCCTTCCCGGGAAGCCCTCTCTGACCTGCTCGGTGACGCCGTACGTGCCGATCCCGAGCTTGGTGCACGCAACTCGGACGAACTCCAGGGTCGCCTTGTCCGCGCAGTGCAACATGACCGTGCCGTCTTTGGCGACATGCCCGTCAGCGGCCAGGTAGCCCGCGAGCCAGCCGTACAGATAGGGCACGGACTCGTCGAGCGAGGGAAGCTCCTTGAAGAACCGCGGCAGGTGATGGACCAGGAGCTGCCTGCTCTTTCCCGACGACCCTCCCACGCTTTCCGTCACGTAGCTGAGGGGGAACCACTTGAGCAACTGGGCATCCTTGACGGCGTCGAGCGTTGCTCTGCTCCCCGTGGCCGCTCGTGTACCGTCACCGAAGGTGATCCCGTGCGCTATGCCGAAGGGCGACGGCGTCGTGCGCTTGATGCGGGTGCCCGGGAACACCGAGACCAGCCGATGACGCCGCTTCAAGTCTTTGGTGATGACCTCGGCGCGTTTGTCCTGTTTCCGTCCAGATCGTACGAACCAACGGTGCTCGGGCGTGGCGAAGATCTCCTTTCGCTGCCCGTTGCGGCTCAAGACGATCTTCATGAGCGGCTGGACGCCGAATGACATGAAGGGCGCGTCCACCCACGTGCCGTCGGACGCGAGCACCCGATGCGTCCCGCCCGCGAGCTCGGCGATCGGACGCACACCCTCCCAGGTCATGACCCTGGTCTCCGCCGCCAGACAGTAGAACATCCCGCGCTCGGGGGTGACGTTGAACGACGGGCTCTTCTCGTCGTGGAACGGGCACAGCCCTTTGAGGTTGCCGCCTCCGGCGTTGCGCAACTGGATGTGCTCGCCGATCACGTCGGCGATGGGTGAGCGCTCGCGAACGAGCGCTATGTCGACATCACGGATCCGTCCAGCCACGCCCGTGAGTCTATTCCGCCCCGCCGACGGTTCCCGCCCCCGCGGTGCGCATCCTGGCGCGTGCGGCCGGGGGAAGAGGGGCATTACCTGTGGGTTGCTAAAGCGGGAAAGCCGCTGTACGCGGACCCCTGGTCGGCTACAAAGGTAAAGGTCGTAGGGAAACGGTGACACGGGTGGAGACCATGCAATCGGGGCATATCGCGCGATGGGCGGCCGTCATGGGCGCCGTGCTGCTGACCGGCGCCTGCAGCCAGGCGACCGGGCTGGCCGGCGTCGGCGCCACCCTGCGCTCCGCCGTACCCTCCGGCCCCGCGACCGGCGCGGGCACGGCCGCCTCACCCGCGGACCCGACGCCGACCCCGACGGCCGGGAAGCAGGCCGGCGTGGAGCCGCCCGAGGGCGACGACCCGGTCAAGGTGCCGCCGCCGAAGTTGTCGAAATACACCTACACGTTCCCCGTCAAGGGTTGCGAGGTCACCTACTCGCGCAAGCTGCTCGTGCTGCCCAAGACAACGATCTGGGCGCAGGAGGGGTGCGCGTTCGTGGCGCCCGTCGACGGCGTCGTGGACGAGGTGAACACCAGGAACCGGTGGCGCCCGTCCACGGACGCGGGCGCCGACCGCGAGGGCAGGTTCGTCACGATCATCGGTGACGACGGCGTGCGCTATCTCGGCGGGCACCTCGACACGGTGGCCGGCGGCATCAGGCCGGGCGTCCGCGTCAAGGCCGGCCGGCTGCTCGGCCGGGTGGGCAGGTCGGGCAACGCCCGGGACACCGCCGCCAACCTGTATTTCGCGATCTCGTGGAAGACCGGCTCGACGTTCTGGTGGGTGCGCAGGGGCATGGTCAAGCCGTGGGACTACCTCGACGCCTGGCGTACGGGCAACCGCACGCTCTCCCCCAGGGAGGAGACGCTGAAACTGCGCGCGAAGCTCGGGGAGACGCCGCGCTGCACCGTGTTGTGCGCGTCGAAGAAGCCGAAGACGACGCCGCAGGCGGCCAGGAGCGAGCCGCCGTCCGTCGATGACGACGGTGACGGCGGCGTGGTCAGCGTCACCCCGTAGGCAGCTCCTTCTGGTCGACGACGGCGCCCGACCTGATGAGGGCCTGGATGTCGGCCTGGCTCACCGGGTGAGCCGCCTGTGCCAGGCCACCGCCGAGGTGTCGGTGAGCGAGGCGATCTGGTCGATCACGACCCTGACGCGGGCCGCGTCGTCCGGGGCCTCCTGGTACGCGGGCCGGAAGGCGGGCTCCAGCGTGCCGGGCGCGCCGCGGGCGATCAGCGCGGCCAGTTCGGTGATGAGGTCGCGCTGCCTGGCCTGGTTGGCGTGGTGGTCCCTCGTGGTCATGACGTAGTGGGCGACGACGCCCTTGAGCAGCGCGCACTCCAGCCTCGTGGCGGGCGGCACGACGAGGTCGGCGCGGTGGCGGCTGCCGTACACCTCCTTGGTGGCGGCCTGCGCGGAGCGGCAGAAGCGGCCGATGAGACCGCTGGTGAGGGCTTTGAGGCCGGCCAGGTCGGCGAGCGTGCCCGTGAAGCTGCGGGGCCAGAGCGGATCGGTGATCAGTTCGGCGAAGACGGTGTCCAGCTCGTTCAGGTCGGCGCCGGGGGCGTACCAGGTGCGGGTGATCTCGCACACCTGCCTGCGCTCCTCGGCGGACTGGAGCGCTTCCGGGGTGACGTGACCGAGGTGCAGGGCGTCCTCGAGGTCGTGCACGGAGTAGGCGACGTCGTCGGCCCAGTCCATGATCTGCGCCTCGAAGCTCACCCGTCCGTCCGGCGCGCCCTCCCTGATCCACTCGAACACGGGAAGGTCGTCGTCGTAGACGCCGAATTTGGGAGACTTGTCACACGTCCAGGGATATTTGATCGAGGCGTCCAGTGCCGCCCTGGTCAGGTTGAGACCGGCGCTCCTGCCGTCCTCGGTGAGCACCTTGGCCTCGAGCCGGGTGAGCAGGCGCAGGCTCTGCGCGTTGCCCTCGAAGCCGCCGCACGACTCCGCCAGCGCGTTGAGCGCCACCTCCCCGTTGTGCCCGAACGGCGGATGTCCCAGGTCGTGCGCCAGGCAGGCGGTCTCCACGAGGTCGGGGTCGACGCCGAGGGTGGCGCCCATCTCCCTGCCCACCTGGGCGCATTCGAGCGAGTGGGTCAGCCGGGTGCGCGGGATGTGCTGGCCGCCGCCGAAGGTCTCGCCGGGGCCGACGACCTGCGTCTTCGCGGCCAGCCTGCGCAGCGCCGCACTGTGCAGCACGCGGGCCCTGTCACGCTCGAACGCCGAGCGATCCGGATTGCCGGGAGGTTCCGGAACCCATCGGTCCTGGTCGTGTTGGTCGTAGTACGACATTGGTGCAGCGATTTTATCCAGTTTCCCGTCTCCGCTAGTGTCGAGCCTCGCGAGTACCCCTTCCCCGGGAGCCCTCCCCCATGACGACAGCGTTCCGAGCGGTGCTGGCTTTCACCCTGCTCGCCGGCTTCTACGTTCTGGTCGGTCTGATCCTCGCCGCGGCGGTCTTCTTCGACGTCCTCTTAGTGGTCGACTTCCACGTCAACCTCATCAAGTTCGCGGCCGTGCTGACCCTGGCCGCGCTCGCGCTGGTCCGGGCCTTGATCATGGTGAGCCGCCGCCGGGGCGGCGAGCAGCCCGGCGTCGCGGTCACGCGCGAGGACGAGCCGGTGTTGTGGCAGACGGTCGAGGAGCTCGCCCAGCGCGTACGCACCGCGCCGCCCGACGAGATCCGGCTGGTGGCGGAGGTGAACGCGGCCGTTTCGGAGGACACGCGGTTCCTGGGCATGAAGGCGACGCGGCGGCGCATGTTCGTCGGGCTGCCGCTGCTGCAGACGCTCACCGTGGACGAGCTGCGCGCGGTGCTCGGGCACGAGCTCGGCCACTACAGCGGCGCCCACACGCGGCTGGGCGCGCCCGTCTACCGCGGGCGCGTCTCGCTGATCGCCACCGTGCAGGGCCTGCGCAACCACCCGTTCGTCCAGCGTCTGTTCACCTGGTACGCGAAGCTCTACCTGCGGGTGTCGCAGGCCGTATCGCGCAAGCAGGAGCTGGAGGCCGACCAGTTCGCCGTCGCGATCGGCGGCCGGCAGGCCATGGCGGGCGCCCTGCACAAGATCCACACCACCGCGATCGGCTGGGACCTGTACGTCAACGCGTACCTGTCGATGACGGGCGCGGGCGGCACCAGGCCCGCGTCGGTGTTCGGCGGCTTCCACGCCTTCATGAGCGACGCCGAACGGCAGGCCGAGCTGGCCAGGCTGAGCGATCAGCCTGAGGAGGTCTCCCCGTACGACTCCCACCCGAGCCTGGCCGACCGCCTGGCCGCCATCGAGCGCCTGCCGGAGCCGCAGCAGGTGCCCGACCCCCGCTCGGCCCTGACCCTGCTGCGCGACCCGAACGTGGCCGTGCAGGCGGTCGAGCAGTCCATGTGGTCGTCCGAGGCGCTGCTGACGTTGCGGCCGGTCTCGTGGGAGGAGCTCGTCGCGCACGGCATGTACGCCACCCGCAACGCCGACGCCCTGCGCGACCTGGCTCTGGCCGGGCAGCAGGTGATGGGGGCGTCACGGCCGTACCTGGACGCCGCCTTCGAGGCGATCGCGCGGGGGCGGCAGGCGGAGCTCGAGTACAAGCTGCGCGAGCTCGGCTGGAACCCGTCGGACACCCTGCTGGCCGGGGTGCTCGGGCAGGCGCTCGAGGCCGTTATGATCCAGCTCGGCGAGGCCAGGTGGACGCTGTCCTGGTCGGGGCCCGCGCGGCTGCTGTTCGACGACGGGGAGGAGGTGGCGTTGTCGGAGTACGCGGCCCGGGTGGCGGCCGATCCGTCGGCGGTGGGCGGGCTGCGGCAATGGCTGGGCGACCACGGCATGCGCCACGACTACGTCCCCGTCGAGCAACCGCCCCCGCTGGGCGCCCTGCCCGCCGCGGAACCCGGTGCGGGACCCGCCCCCGGCCCTGCTGCGGGACCCGGTGCGGGACCCAGCTCCGGCCCCGCTGCGGGACCTCCCTCCGGTGCGGGACCCGCCTCCGGGCCCGTTGCGGGACCCGCCTCCGGGCCCGTTGCCGGGCCCGCCTCCGGGATCCCGGGCCCGCACGCTCCGGGGCCGTTCGCGCCGCCCTCCCCGGGACCATCCGCTCCCCCCGCCCCGGGAGACCAGTCCCCCCACTTCTCAGGACCCGTCCCCCCGCACGCCTCGGGCCCCGCCGTCCCCCACACCCCGGAATCCGAGACCACGCAGACCTGGGGACCGGCCACCCCGCACACCCCGGAGCCCGCCGTCCCCCACACCCAGGAGCCCGCCGTCCCCCACACCCCGGAACCCGCGACCCCGAACACCTGGGGACCCACCGCCCCAGAACCCGGGGCTCACGAGTCCGGCCCCGCCGCCCCGGACACCTCCGGAGACGCCTGGTTGTTCTCGGACGGAGAGCCGGTGCCGCACACGTTGGGCGACCCGAACCCGGACGCCCCCCGTTAGCGGGCCGTGGTCAGCGCAGCGGGCGTTCCAGCTCGGCCCGGACTCGGCGACCCAGTCGGCGTCCCAGCCTGCCCCGATCAGGCCGGGGGGACGCCGCTCCATCGGCCGGGCCCCGGCTTCGAGGACCGGTTTCCGTGTCCGGCCGGCGCGCAGGGGCCACTCCGGAGGGCACCGCCCCGGCAGTCGCGTGATCAGCGCCGGACGCCGTCGTTGTCAGGGAATCCTTCATTATTCTGCGGGTACCACGCCAGGAAGTGGCTTGGAGAACCAGTGGATACTTTCAGGGCTGGACGTTATTCTCATGGAATCCATGATCAGCCACGAGGCGCACCCCCGCCTGAACGTGCTCCTGCACACCGTGACCGTGCGCTGACACCCGCCGCGACCGGCCGCGAGCCCGTGAGCGGGCTCGCGGCGGTCAGGCGGCGCCCAGGGCGCGGGCGACCGTGAGGCTGTCCTCGAAAATGTGGTAACGGGTGATGAGGCCGTCCTCGACGGTGAGGTGCAGGGCGAACGGCGACGTGTACGCGACACCGCTTTCCCGCACGGTCTGCACGATCTTCCCGAGCACCACGGCGTCCGCACCGTCGACCAGGATCCGGGCGACCGACGTGCCGTTCAGCTCGGGCACGTGGTGCGCGTCCAGCGCGCGGAAGTGGTCCGCCACCTCGGCCCTGGTCGATCGCGGCCGGATCCAGGGCACTTCGGGATGCCCTTCCGCGGGCCAGCTGAGCCGCCAGTCGATCTGCTCGGCGAACATCCCGGCCGCGCCGTCGTGGTCGCCCCCGGCGATGCGCCGCAGCAGTTCCTGCACGATGTCACGGGTGTTCCGCATCTCGTACGTCATGCCGCACAGCCTGCCCGGCGCGGGGTAAGCCCGTCGATTACCCGCGAGGTAACCGTCAGCCATGGGCGGCACTGGGACGCCTCCCCGACCGCCCGCCGGCCGGCTCGCCACCGCCCGTCCCTGAGAATGCGCTGTGAACCTGCGCCAATGCCTTTCTGACCCCGCCCCCTTACGTTACTTTTGTCCGGCTACGGCGGCCGTTACCCCGGGTTTCGGCTGCTCATTCCCGGAGGGAATGAGGTAACGCGCGGTAACGAAAGGGCTGCAGGCGCGCATGGGCGTTGTGAGAACCGGCATCAAGCGAAGAATTCGGCTGCTGAACGAGGCGCTGCGCCCACCACGCCAGCTGTCGGCTCCAGAGCCGAGCCCGCTGCTCAAGGCCTCCCGCCCGCGTCCCCCGAAGCGCACGCACGTCGTCGACTACGCCATCCCGATCCTGCCGCGGCAGGTGGACTCCCCGGTCTTCGTGATCGCCTCGGTGCGCTCCGGCTCCACGCTGCTGCGCATGTTGCTCAACAGTCACTCCCGCATCCGCGCCCCGCACGAGCTGCACCTGCGCACCGTCGAGGTCCACCTGACCCCTGACTTCTCCGAGCAGTCCATGCAGGAGCTCGGGCTGGACAAGGTGGAGCTCGAGCACGCCTTGTGGGACCGCATCCTGCGCCTGGAACTGGAGCGCAGCGGCAAGGAGATCATCGTCGACAAGACGCCGGGCAACGTCTTCATCTGGGAGCGGCTGCACTACGCCTGGCCGAAGGCGAAGTTCCTCTTCCTGCTGCGCCATCCGGAGGGCGTGGTGTCGTCCCTGGAGAACCGCAAGACCAACACCTCCACCCGCGAAGCGCTGGAGGCGAACGCGCTGAAATACTTCAAGCCCCTGGAACAGGCCCGCCGTACCCTCGACGGCCTCACACTGCGCTACGAAGAGCTGACCGCCGAGCCGGAACGGGTCACCCGCGAGGTCTGCGAATATCTGGGCGTGGCGTGGGAGCCGGAGATGCTCGAGTACAGCAAGCACGACCAGGGCCGGTTCGTCCCCAACCTGGGCGACCGCAGCGACACCATCAAGTCCGGACGGATCCAGCCCGCCCGCACCTTCGACAACACCGCGCTCCCACCCGGGCTCGCCGAGTACGCCAAGGCCTGGGGCTACCGCTGACCTGGTGGAAAACCGGTATGACCGGCGGGCTGTCGTGTGGAAAGATCCGGCAATGCGCATCGAGTTCTCCCCGTTCTCGTCCGACGGCATCGACCCGCTGGTGGACTTCCTGACGGGAAACGACTGGCCCTTCCACGCGGGCACGCAGGACGCGGAGACGGTCAGGCGGCGGGCCGCCGACGGGCTCTACTGGAACGACGAGAACCGGACGTTCTGGGTGCTGGCCGACGGCGAGCGCGCAGGCCTGGTGCGGCTGCAGGACCTCGCCGACGACACCCCCATGTTCGACCTGCGGATCCGTGCGGCCCGGCGCGGTCAGGGCCTCGGCACGGCCGCGGTCGCCTGGCTGACACCATACGTCTTCACCGAGTTCCCCCACGTCATGCGGATCGAGGCCACGACCCGCCAGGACAACCACGCCATGCGCGCGATCCTGCGCGGCAGCGGGTACGCCAAGGAGGCGCACTACCGCGAGGCCTGGCCGAGCCGGAACGGCGGCACCCTCCACGACTCGGTCGGCTACGCCGTGCTCCGGCGCGACTGGCTCTCCGGCACGGTGACGCTCCCCGACTGGCACGACGAACCCGCGACCCGTCTGGGCGGCGAGCGCCCGAGTTGACCGACGAGCCGCCCAGCGGCCTGGCACGGAAGGTGAGGCGTTGCGCTGGTTCTGGTGGCTGGGGGCGCCGGTCCTCGCCGGGATGTTGCTGGTCCTGGCGGCGCGCGACATCGTGCCCGCGTACACCGCCCAGTTCGGTTCCGGCGTCCCCGGCGTCTTCACCGCCACCGAGCAAGATTGCGGCGGCCGGACGTGTACGTGGGTGGGCTACTTCGTCGCCGACGACTCGCCGGTCCGGCGTCGCGTCACGCTGGCGACGGGCGACGGCCTAAAGCGGGTGGGCGACAGCGTTCCGGCCGAGGACACCGGCAACCCGTACATCGTCTATCCGGTGACCGGCTCCTCGGACTGGCTGCTGATCACCCTTCTCGGGACGGCGAGCGTCGTGGTGCTCGGCTTCTGGATCAGGGACGTGATCCGCGCACTCCGCCGGCCGTGAGGGCGCTGCCGCGTCACATTCCGCGGCGATGCGTCGTCGGACTGGTGGGATACCGTCCAGCCGCCACCGGCGGCCCAGCCGATCCGAGGAAAACATGTCCAGCAACAGAGCGACGTTCCAGCGCTTCCACGAGGCGGTCAACAGCGGCGACGCGGAGCTCATCGCGACGGTGATCGACGAGGTCGTCGACCCCGGCCTGATCTTCCACGCGCCGGTGCCGACGGACCTGCCGGGGCCGCAGGCGCTCAAGCAGGTGTGGGCGGTGCTTCTTCGCGGATTCCCCGACATGCGCGTCGAGGTCGAGGACGTGATCGCCGAAGGCGACAAGATCGTCTCCAGGAACACGGTCACCGGCACCCACCGGGGCGAGTTCAGGGGCCTTCCGCCGACCGGCCGGTCCGTCACGTACAACGAGATCTTCATTTTCCGCTTCGCCGGCGGCCGGATCGCCGAGATCTGGGGCGTCGTCGACCTCCTGACGCAGCTGAGGCAGCTCGGCGCCGTCCCGTCCTAGCCCGGCCGCAGGGCATCGGAATCCCGCTCGGCCTCGTCCACCAGAGTCGCCTCGATGAGCCGGGCGGTGGCCTCTATCTGCTCGGGCGGAAAATAGCCGGTGTCGCCGATCACCTGGTACGAGACGCCGCGGAACACGCTCAGGAACAGCCTGATCCGCTCGTTGTCGAATTTGCGGTGCCATGTGAAGGAGCTGTCCTGGAGGAGGTCTCGCGGCCTTGCTCCCTCGGGCCATTCCGGCCCTCTCTGGTCGCCGGCGACGGCCGCACCATGGGAGACCAGGTTCAAGGTGACCAGGTCCGGGATGACGTTCGGCTGATGTATCTCGTCCAACACGCCTTTGACGTCGTCGGGGTCGTACTGACTGCATTGGTAGGCCCTCAACGCCGCCTGGTGCGCCGAGCGGACCAGCTGGGGAAACGGTGCTCCCCCGTTCTCCAGCAGCACCGGGGTGTTCTGGCACAGGTACAGGAGTGACCGTTTGACCTCGGGGGCGAACCGGTTGCTCACCCGGAGCAGAACCGGAAGCGTGTCACGACCCGCGTATTCGGTCAGGACGCGCGCCGCCGCGGCCAGGAAGACCGATGTCTGGCTCACCCCGTGCCGGGCCGCCAGCAACTGCGACGCGTACGAGGACGCCTTGGACAGGTAGGAGCCCTGCCAGAACCGTGGCGTCGCCGGCTCAGCGCGTAGGGTGAACGCTTCATCCCCCAGCGGGCATGTGCTCAGCACCTTGCGCCAGTGGGCCGGCACCCGCGTGCGCAGGCGGGGTGCGAGCACTTCCCGCTCGTAACGGGCCTGCTCGATGGGCTGCCTGGTCACCGGCGGCAACGCACGCGCGCCGGCCAGCAGCGCCGCGAGCTCTTCCTGCAGCAGCAGACTGGCCCAGCCGTCGACGACCAGATGCGACAGGCAAAGGACGACGGTCCGCACCCGGTCTCCTGCCATGGCCAGGCCCACGCGCAAGGGCAGATCCACTTCCAGGTCGAAGCGCCTGGCGCCGAGACCGGACTGCGCGTCGGACAACCGGCGCACCGCGTCGGGCCCCGCGGCCAGGGTGACCGGTATGGCGCCCTGCCCTGCCATGGTCTGGACCGGCTGGCCGTCGTCGCCGCGGCGGAATGTGGTGCGCAGTGCGTCGTGCCTGGCGACCAGGGTGCGGAGCGCTGTCAGCACCCGGTCGACGGAAGACCCGCCGTCAGGCACGTCCAAGGTCAGCGTCACGTTGAGATGCTGGTCATCAGGGGTGAGGGCACGAATGTTGTTCCACATGCCCTTCTGCGCCCAGGCGAGCGGGCCGCTGCCGACCCGGCACTCCGAGAATTCCAGCGGCAGTGAGTCCATGTGCTCCACAAGGTCCACCGACATCAGCCGTATCTCCGTTCTGTCGTGCTGCCGCAGCGTGCATGAGGCCGCCGTGTTCGGGCGGGTATGGGTTCGTACGGCGCCGGGTGCCGGCCCTGTGAATGCGTCGTTCACCCGGGCGATCGGTCAGCGCCGTCGGCTGGGAGACATGAACGTCGGTGTGAGAACCGCGCCAGAAAATCAGTTTCCGCTGGACGAATAGTAGCGAGTTTGTGACTGCCAGAAAAGATATGCCAGACCCGCCAAAATCACCCCTACGGCAGGCGCGGCCACCGCGATCCACGGAAGGACCCACAGCTCGCCGGTCCGGCCGAGGAGAACGGCCGCCGGAAAGTAGGCGGCGAAAGCCAGCGGAAACACGGTGGTCAGGCTCCACCGCGCCACCGGCCCGAAGATTTTGATCGGGTAATTGCCGAAGCTGTTGAAGACGCTGTCGAGAGTGAGCATCATCTCGGTGGCGCCGTGCAGCCGGAACGCCAGGCTCGCCAGCACCAGTTGGAACGACATCTCGGTGAGCGCCCCGCCGACGAGCGCGGCGGCCAGCAGGAGGACGTTCACCGGAGTCCAGTCGACCCCCGAGCTCACCATACCGGCCGCCAGGATCGCCACACCGCCGACGAGATGGCCGATCGTCACGATGGTCATCCGACGTGTCATGAGTTGTATCAGCGGATTGAGTGGCCGGACAAGGTACCGGTCGAACTCCGCCGAGCGCACCACGTGGGTGATCTGGAACAGCGAGGCGAAAGGAATCACCCACAGGGCATGGGCCGTCAGGCGCATGCCATAGAGCAACAGGATCTCGCGGAAAGTCCAGCCGCCGAGATCCCCGAACCGGCTGAGAATCGTCGCGATGAACACGAGGCCCAGCGCCTGCACCGCGAGCCCACCGAGCATTCCGAAAAAGAAGTGCACGCGGTGCTGCATCTCCGCCCGTAACGCGGCACGGGCCAGAATCGCCCACATGCGCAGCGCCCGTATCAACGTGGTCACCCTCCCTGCACGACCATCCGGCGGATCGCCCGAGACCACACCAGGCGCGCGGCGAACCACAGGACCACGACCCACAACACCTGGACGGCCATCGCCATCACCACGTCGCCGCTGTGCATCCTGCCGAGATAGATCGCCGTCGGCGTGTGCATCACCGCTTGGAGCGGCAGGATCTCCACCACGATGCGCAGGGCGTCCGGCATGAACCACAGAGGCACCAACGCGCCGGACAAGAACTGCACCGCCATGCGGTAGACCAGGAAGAGCCCGTCGAGCTCCAGCGTCCAGAAGGTGATCAGCCCGACCAGGGCGGAGAGAATGGTGATGACACAGTAGCCGAGCGCCAGGCTGACAACGTAGGCGATGATCACCCCGGGTGACGAAGGCGGTTGTGCTCCACCGACGAAACCAGCGAAGGGCAGCGCCACCACCGCGAACGGCGCCATCGCCGCGGTGCGGCCGACCTGGCTTGCGACCACGTGGCCGAGGAAGTTCACCGGCCGCGTCAGATCGATCCCGACGAGCCCGTCCCTGACCCGTTCAGGAATCAGCGAGAAGACCCATGGGCTGAACAACCAGTTCTGCAGGTTGCCCAGCGTCAGGTACGTGATGGTCACCGAGAACGGCACCCCGTCGACCATGGTCCGGCCTGCGTAGATCGCCTCCCAGACAACCCGCAGGAGCAGGATCTGGAACAGGAGCCGCACAAGTCCCGCCACGTAATCGACGCGATACCGCATGACGGTGCGCGCCTGCATCCTGCCGATGGCCGCATACCCCGCGAGACTCGTCCGCATCTAGGAGGACCGTTCGCCGTAGATGT
The DNA here is from genome assembly GCF_039871515.1 of Nonomuraea sp. B1E8. Lineage (NCBI taxonomy): Bacteria > Bacillati > Actinomycetota > Actinomycetes > Streptosporangiales > Streptosporangiaceae > Nonomuraea > Nonomuraea sp. B1E8. Next base: position 72,140 of record NZ_JBDPLS010000006.1, read on the forward strand.
CGGCGACCACATCTTCGAGCTTCGGTCTGACGATGGACAGGTCCGTTACCTGGTGGACGGCGAGCACGTTGCCGATGAGGTCCGCGGCCGCGATGCGGGACGGGTCGAACGTCAGGGTGAGCAAACCGTCCTCCCATCGTGTTCGCCGCACGCCGGGAATTTCGACGTCGAACGTCGGCTCCGCCACATGCACGATCACGTCGTGGTAGGGCGCATGCTGTCTCTTCAGCTCGGCGACATCACCGTCATAGAGCACCTTTCCGCGGTCGATCAGGATGACGCGCGTGCACAGCTCCTCGACATCGTCAAGGTCATGAGTGGTGAGAATGACGGTCGTACCGACCTCACGATTGAGCTGACTCAGGAATTCACGGATGCGCCTCTTGGCGACGATGTCCAAACCGACGGTCGGCTCGTCAAGATAGAGAATCCGCGGCTCATAGAGCATCGCCGCCGCAAGGTCTCCGCGCATGCGCTGGCCCAGGGAGAGCTGCCGCACCGGCACGTCGATGAACTCATCGAGGCCGAGCATGCCGGCAAAGGTCTCGAGATTCGCCAGATATCTCTGACGAGGCACGTCGTAGAGCGTACGAACGAGTTCCAGCGAGTCGCGCAGCGGGAGGTCCCACCACAGCCCGGTGCGCTGCCCGAACACCACGCCGATCTGACGAGCGTTTCGCTCGCGCTCGCGCCACGGCACCACACCGGCGACTTCGACGGTGCCGGAGGTGGGCACCAGAATGCCGGTCAGCATCTTTATCGTCGTCGATTTGCCAGCGCCGTTGGGCCCAATGTAGCCGATGAGTTCCCCGGGTTCTATGCTGAAGTCGACGCCATCAACCGCTCTGGTCGACACATAATCGTTGCCGAACAGCGTGCGGAGTGCGGTGAAGCGCCCAGATTTCCGTTTGGACCGGCGAAACTCCTTCACCAACTCCCGCACTTTGATCGTCATGGCGCGCCATCATACAGGCGAGATCACCGGACCACGCCATGTCCCTGTGCACGCCGCGTCGAAGAAGCCGGGCGCGGGAGGCCGGTCCCCGGGCCTGCCGGCACGGTGTGCAAGTGAGGACAATCATCAGTTGCACGCCCGCTCGGAGAGGCAGGTCACGGCACCGCAGAAAGCCACGTGAGTTGTTTACCGACGATGCGGCCTATTGGCTCGGTCCAGAAGTCAGGCCTGTCACTTCTAGGATATTCTCGTTCGAAGTCTCGACACCCTCCGTCACATGTGTTCGGGGTGGCAGGGGCATTTCTCGGGCCATCACAAGAACAGGCCGACCGCATGCTTCAGACAAGATCCGAAGTTCTTGAGGTGCTCCAATGACTCGTTCCGCATGCGACGACACCGCAGGCCAGGCATTCTGCGACCTCCATCTGCACACCACGAACTCCGACGGCCTGATGTCACCGGAGGAGGTCATCGAACGGGCGGGGCGAGCGGCACTGCGGGTGATGAGCATCAGCGACCATTCCCGCACGACCTACGATCCCGGGCTGGAGGCCCTGGCGGCGGGGCACGGCATCATCCTGCTTCCCGGGCTCGAGATCAGCACGATGCGCCACGACCGCAAATATCACGTGCTGGGCTACGGCCACGGCGTGCTCGACGCCAAGGTGCAGGAGTTCGCCTTCCGGCCGACCGCGATCAAGAACGACGTCTATGGCCGGGTGCTGGCCGGCCTGCGCGCCACCGGCACGCCCCTCCCGCCCACCGAAGACATCCTCGCGGGCGTCCAGGAGGACGGACCTCCGCTGCATCCACGCAAATGGATGCTCAGTGCGACGCTCATCGGCCGGTATCTGGCACGCCCGCTCGCCGTGGATCCGGTCCAGGCGGCGGCCGTCGTCAGGGAACGGTACAACGCCCTGAAGAGCTCCGAACGGGACCGGTACGTGCCCACCGAGCGCGCCATCGCGATGGTCCGCGACGCCGGCGGAATCCCGGTGATAGCGCACCCCTTCTGGGAGTGCCACTCGGGCAGGAATTCATGGGATGGCGTGGTCGGCGACCTTCGCAGGTTCACGGCCGAAGGGCTCGCGGGCGTGGAGGTGAGCTCACGACACGACTCGCCCGCGGACGAGAACCGCCGACGGGAGACAGCACATCGGCTGCGCCTGGTTCCTTTCCGCAGCTCGGACTTCCACGGGAACGGCAAGACCGCGGTCGGGCAGTTCCCGATGCCCGTCGAGCACCTGCTCGAGGCGGCGGACCGCTGTGGTGTGGACATTCCCCTGCACTGGCCAGGAAAGGCAGATGACGGCGAATGAGGTTGTGCGGCATCAAGATCACCCACGACGGGGCCGTGGCGGTCGTCGAGGACGGCCGTCTCGTCATGTCCTGCGAGAGCGAGAAGATCGCCAACCGGCCTCGCTATTCGCGTATCGACGAACTTGGCGACGTGGAGGTTCTGCTCGGCGAATTCGGTTACTCGCTGGACGACATGGATCTCGTCGCCTTCGACGGCTGGCACGAGCCGTACAAAACCCGGCGGTGGCGCGGGATCGATGTCGAGGTCCGGCTGGGACCGTACGTGGAAGGCATCAGGTCGAAGACCCTCATCAACCCGGTCCGGGAAAGGACGCTCGACCTCGAGTATGTGACGTTCCCTCACTACGCGGGCCATGTCGCCGCCGCGTACTGCACGAGCCCGTTCGCGGTTGCGGCCGAGCCCGCCCTCATCCTGAGCTGGGACGGCTTGATGTATCCGTACCTGTACGACTGCCGCGGCGATCTCACGAAGCTGCGGACGGTCGGAGCTCTGTTCCCGCTCGTGGGCAACGCGTATTCGGTGCTTGCCGGGTCGTTCCCGCCGTTCGACCAACGGGCCTCGGGGTTCGAGAATCTCGGGCTGGCGGGCAAGATCATGGCGTACGCGGCGCTGGGTACGCCGAACCGTGCCGCGATGGCCACGCTGGACTCCGCTCTCAAGGAACGTCATGCCGCGTGCTGCCGCGAGTCACCGTTCGGGACAGACGACGCCTTCCGGTTCGAGGCGGGGGTGGCACAACTGGAGGCGCTGGCGCCGGCCATGCACCTCGCCGACGTCTCACCGGTCGACATGATCGCCTCCATCAGCCGTTATCTGGGTGACCGGCTGGTGGAGAGCCTCGATCGGGCGCTCCAGACGATTCCCGACCCGCCGCGCAACCTGTGCCTGACGGGCGGCACCGCGTTGAATATCAATTGGAACAGTCAGATTCGTGAAAGCGGATTGTTCGACCACGTCTGGGTCCCGCCCTTTCCCAATGACTCAGGAGTCGCGCTCGGCGTGGCCTGCTGTGCCATGGCTGTGGCGGAGGGACGGTCCCAGGTGGAGTGGGACGTCTACAGCGGGCAGCGGCTGGGTGCGTCGCCGGTTGATCCGGCGTGGAAACCATCTCCGTGCTCCCTGCCGCAGCTCGCCCGGCTCCTGGACGAGACCGGCGAACCTGTCGTCTTCCTCACCGGCAGGGCGGAGCTCGGGCCGCGCGCTCTCGGCCACCGGAGCATCCTCGCGCCGGCCACGGACAGAGCCATGCACGACCGCTTGAACGAGATGAAGGATCGCGAGGCCTACCGTCCCGTCGCACCCGTGTGCCTGGAGGACGCCGCACCCGAGATCTTCGATCCGGGAACCCCCGATCCTTACATGCTCTTCAGCCACCGCGTCCGGGATGTGTGGCGCGACCGTCTGCCTGCCATCTGTCACGTCGATGGAACCGCACGGCTGCAGACCGTCAACAAGGCGCAGTGCCCAGAGCTGGTGGAGCTTCTCACGGCATATCGCGAAGTCAGCGGCATGCCGGCGCTGTGCAACACCAGCGCGAATTTCAAGAACTGCGGCTTCTTCCCCGACGTTGCCAGCGCGATGAAGTGGGGGAAGGCGCCTTATATCTGGTCAGACGGGACGATCTATGAACACCCAGAAGTATCATCGTGAATCCCTGGAAACTACCTCACGCGCCGCTGTCAACCCGTCGACAGGTCAGGAGCCGGGCATGTCACCAGGGAAGGTGAGGTGGCCCCTCGACCTGGGGCTGCCCGACGCGACGACCTTTCCGAGCTCGGAGTTTCTGGAACTCACCGAACGCACGCTGGCGGAGTCCGAGCCGTCCCTGTTCTACGGCGGACCCGGCCGGGCCGGAATCGCGCGGGGACACGCCGGGCTGCGGTCGGCCCTGGCCGAGCGCATCGGCGCGGCTCCACCGAGTGCCGCCGGGATCGACGGCATCATGCTGACGTCGGGTGCCGCGCACGCCATCGAGCTCGTGTGGCGGGCGTTACTCCGCGACGGTGACGTGTTCGTGGTGGAAGCTCCCACATGGGGAGCCTCGATCCGGATCGGCCGCGCCCTCGGCGCCGAACCTCTCGCCATCCCGATGGACCGCGACGGAATGCGCGTCGACATCCTCGAACGCAGGCTCGGCGAGCTGAAGGCCGCGGGCCGCCGGTGCAGGCTGGTGTACGTCATCGCGGACTACAACACCCCTACGGGATGGTCGCTCTCGCTCTCCCGCCGCCGGCAGTTGCTGCGGCTCGCGGTCGAGTACGACTTCCTCGTCATCGAGGACCGCGTCTATGCCGAACTGCGGTACGACGGACCGCGGTTGCCGCCGATGTCGACGCTCGAAGGCAGCGACCGGCTGATCACCGTCGGAAGCTTCAGCAAGACGCTGGCCCCCGGGCTGCGCTGCGGATGGCTCAGCGCGAGACCGGATCTCGTCGATGTCGTGGCAGCCCCGCGAGAAGATCTCGGCTCAAGCCAGCTCACCGCCCGCATCCTTGAACACTTCGTGCGCAGCGGTCGGTACGACGAGCATCTGTCTCGAGTCACGCGAAGTTACCGAAGCAAGCGTGACACCGTCGTCGCGAGCCTGCGCGAGCACTGCGGCGACACGGTTCGCTTCGACGTGCCACACGGCGGCATGTTCCTCTGGATCGAGCTCGCCGGCCACGTCAAGGGAGATCTGGTCATGCACCACAGCGCTCAGGAAGGTGTGCTCTGCAGACCGGGCGATTCGTTCTTCGGTGACGGTGGAAACCACCAGCAGTGGTTCCGCATGGCCTTCACGATGGTGTCCGAGCCTGAACTGGTGCGCGGAGTCCGCGTGCTCGGCGAAGCCATCCAGAAAAGCACGTAGCGGCCACCTGCGCAGGGTGGCCCTCCCGCGTGAAGGTGCGCACCGCCGTCTCGCGAGACGGCGGTGCGCGCCTTCACGCGATGGACACGGTGCCGGCACCCTGATGGAGCCGGTCCGCCCTCTTTCGCCATTGTCCGGACGTCGAGCGGAATGCCGGCCGCAAATGTATCTGAATATCATCACACACATTCCTGGTAATTACCCTGCGTGCGCGTGCCCTTGCTGATCGGACACCGTTGTCACCATACTGGCCCATGGATAGAGTCGCATTGACCACCCATTGAGGAGGGCCGGATCGGAATGACCGAAAGCAGGGCCCGGGCGGACGAAGCTGTTGCCACCGGCACGGCGGACCGAGACGAAAGCTGTCCACACAACGGCGAGGTGATCCGCTCCATCGGCGAGCGGCCCGAGCTGTTCGAGGGAGAGGAATTCTGGAACAGCAATATCGTGAGATTCGACGCCGAGACGTATGTGGTGAGTCACCGTGCCATTCTGACGCTGGTGGTCGTGGCGAAATGCAATGCCGCGTGCAAGTTCTGCTCCAACGAGATCACATTCACCCCCGCCGGACCATACCTGAGCTGGGGACCTCAGCTGCGGCGCGTGAAAAGCTTCGCGTTGACCGCCGGCGTGCGGAAGGTCGCCTACACCGGCGGCGAGCCCACGCTCAGCCCTCAGAGGCTCCTTGACCTGACCCGGTCCGTGAATCCCGGCTTCGACAAGTCGCGGCTGCACACCAACGGCATCGGCCTGGGCAAGAGTGTCCAGACGCCCACCGGCCAGGCCACCCTTCTCGATGGGCTCATCAGCGCGGGACTGTCAGGCGTGTCGGTCAGCGTGGCACATTCCGATCCAGACCTGAATGCCGCGATCATGAGATTCGGCCCCTCGTGGAATGGCATGACGGATGCCGATCACCGGAATGTCACCCAACGCAGCTCAACGCATTTCACCCCACGGCTCAGTTGCGTCATGACGCCCGAGGGCGTCTCCACCGTTCCGGACATGTTCACCTACATGAAGTGGGGCCGCGAGCTCGGCTACCGCCGATTCATCTTCCGGTCCTGCTCGGAGATTCCCGAAGCGTTCCGCAAACCCACCGATTACTCGGCCTACAACGCGGAGGGCCATATTCCGATCGACTCGCTCGTGGCCGAGCTCGACCAGATGCCCGAGCTCGAGAAGACTTTCGTGCAGCGCAAGAGCGACTCAAAGGTCGACTGCTACCGCTGGGGCGATATCGACTTCGACGTCGACGAATCAAGCGAAGAGCCCAATCCGGACCGCAAGGTCAGACGCCTCAACGTCATGCCCAACGGTGTCTCATACGTGTGCTGGATAGACCCGCTGGCGGTGCTGTTCGAAGACGAGAGGCCCATCGCCGCCGCATCGATGAAGCGCGAGTTCGGCGGTCTCAAGATCCTTGACCAATCGTGAGCCGCCGGGTGCGCGTGGGCGTGATCGGCCTCGGGAGAGTCGCCCAACTCCACCATCTTCCGAACCTCGCCCAGTCCCGGCGGGCGGAGATCTCCGCCGTCTGCGACCTGTCCCCCGGCCTCGCCGCCGCCGTCGCGCACGAGTACGGTCTGCCCGCCCACGCCGTCGCGCCGTCCGCCGGCGACCTGGTGTCCCGCGACCTCGACGCGGTGTTGATCGCCAACCGGCACCACGCTCCCCTGGTCCAGCGTGCTCTCGAGGCGCGGTTGCACGTCATGGTCGAGAAGCCGGTGTGCTGGGGGATCGAGGAGGCGACCGCGCTGGAGAAGCTGGAGCGATCCTCCCAGGCGTCGGTGGTGGTCGGATACATGAAGCGGTACGACCCGTCATTTGCACGGCTCCTGGGCAGCGAGGCGGCACCCATATTCGTGCGCCTCCACGTCTTCGCCGGAGCGCGGCACAAACAGGAGAGACTCCACCCGCGCATCAAGGGTCACCACCTCACAGACCACGACGCCGAAGCCGAAAGCGCGGCGGTCGACCTACAGATCGCCACGACGCTCGGCGGCGATGCCGCCGCTCGTGTGGAGGACGTGCGAACCCTGACGGAGCTGGCTGTACACGACCTCAACCTCGGGCGCGCGCTGATCGGGCCGATCGGGGTCCGCGAGTCCTTCCGGTTCGACACGCCCTTCGGTCCCGGCTTCCTCGCCGTCATGCATGCGAGCGGCATTCCGGTGCACCTGGAAGTCGTCCCCGACTTCCAGACCGCGGGTGCTTGGGACGAGACTCTCACCGCCTTCTATCCCGGGGCGGCAACCGAGCTGCGGTTCGGATCCCCGTTCCTCCGTTCCGCGCCCACCGTCACCCACGAGCGGTGCACGGTCGGAACCGATGTGGTCAGGCGCGAGGTGATCACCTCGTATGACAGTGCTTACCGGCTTGAAGTCGAGCATTTCATCGACTGCGCGTTGGAGCTCGCGGCGTCACGTACCCCGATTTCCGACGCCGTGGCCGACCTGGCCCTCATCTATGAGATCGCGGCCACGCTGCGCGAGCTCTGAACGTTCGACTCGTTCCTTGGCGAGCATGAAGTGATGCGGCGGGCTGCGCGGAAACGCAGCACGATCCGACACGCCCCATCGCCTGGCCGGAGCACGTGAGGATGAGCACCTGATGACGCCTGCCCCACCGGAGACGACGACCTCCGCGGAGAACGCCCCATGGCTCGTCCTCGATGTCGACGACACCTTGGTCGACACGTACACGACAGGATGGGCGAAGTGCCAGGAGGTCGCGCGGGTTCTCGGGCTGGAGCCGCCCGACGAAAGGGTGTTCGCCGGCCACTACGGGCACATGAGTTTCGCGGAGTGCGTCCGGCGCCTCCACGCGGAAGTGGATCTCGCCCGCTACTCGTCAGCATACGACGCTCTCGCCGCCCGGTATCCGCCCGTGCCCTTGTGCGACGCGCGCCGGCTCGTACGAGCCGCGACCTCGGCCGGAATGCGCTGCGGCATCCTCACCAACGGCCCGGGCGTCAAGACCTGGCGTAAGCTCCGCGCGTGCGGGCTCGACGTGACCGCATTCGATTTTGTGGTGCACGGCGACAATGCGGCCGAGCCGAAGCCCAGCGTGCGCTCCTTCACCGCGTTGCGGGCCAGGGGGGTCGACCCGGGCAAGGCGTGGTACGTGACCGATTCGGCGGCGGAGTGGCGGGCGGCCGAAGCCGCCGGATTCCGGACCGTGGGCGTGTTCACCGGCCGGTCCGTCAGCTGCGGACACCTGCCCACGCTGCTGCTGCCCGGCAGCGCCGCCCTGCCGGACATCGCTCCTCTCCTCGCCGCGGTGACGGGACCGCCCTGCCCCGGACCGCCCGCCGCCGTCACGTTCGATGCGGGATTCACGCTGATCGAGCACGTCCGCGACCCTGCTCGCGTGGTACGTGACCAACTTGCCCGGTCAGGCACCGCCCTCCCGATGTCCGAGGTGAGTGCAGCCATGGCGAACGCGACCGGCGTTCTCAGGTCTGCGGACTCGTGGTGGGCGGATCCGTTCACCGCCGAGGCAACGCTTCGGCGCTTCTATGGGGATGTCCTGGCCGGGCTCGGCCACGCCTCGCCGTCCGGGGCGGCGAGTGTGCTCGACGCGTACACCGCCCCCGGCAACTGGCGCCCCGCGCCAGGTGCGCGAGAGATGCTCGCCGCGGTGCGAGGAGCCGGGCAGCGCATCGGGGTTCTGTCCAACTGGCAGCCCTCTCTCGTGGACGTCCTGGCCGCGACAGGGCTCGACACGTACGTGGACGTCGTCATCCCTTCGACGACCGCCGGCGTCGCCAAACCCTCCCCCGCGGCGTTCTTCAAGGCGGCGGACGCTCTCGGCGTGAGCGCGGAACGCCTGCTCCACGTCGGTGACCAGCTCGTTGACGATGTCTTGGGTGCGCTGCGCGCCGGCTGCCGGGCCGCCCTCGCCACACAGCCGCTGCGCGCGCTCTCCGCGGCGTTCCGCCTCACGGCCGGGTGACCCGCCGCCGGGGACTCTCGCCGACCGGTGACGCCTCCGCCGACGCCCGTTCCGGCGTCAGCGGAGCGGCTCCAACGCCGTCGCCAGTCGCTCAAGTCTCGCCGCCTCGTGAGGCGGTCGAATCCGGAGAATGACCAGATCAGCACCTGCCTCCGTGAGCCGAGCGACGTCCTTGACCATTCTTTCCGGCGCGGAGTCCTCTCCGTGAATGGTCGCCGAGGTGATGATCTCCGAGGGGTCACGGCCGAGCTGCGCGCAGCAGCGGAGCAGGAGCAGACGCTTGCGGGAGAAGTCCTCGACACGTCCGCCCGGATGGTTCCAGTGCTGCGCCCACCGCGCGGCGGTCGGCAGAGTCCGCCGCTCGCCACCGCCGCCGATGCAGAGAGGCGGGTGCGGTCGCTGTACGGGAGGAATGTCGCATCGTGCCTCCGTCAGCGTGAAGAAACTTCCGTGCGCGGAGACCGTGTGGCCGGAAAGAAGGCGAACCAGGGCTTCGCATCCTTCGTCGAGCCGGTCCGCGCGGGACGCAGGCGTGCCGAAGGGAACGCCCTGCGGAAGGTGATCCAGCTCGCGCCATCCCGCGCCGATGCCGAGTTCGAGCCGGCCCTCGGAAATCGTGTCGAACGTCAGGGCCATCTGTGCGAGCAGCGCCGGATGCCGGCGCGCGACCGCGAGGACCATTGTGCCCAGGCGGAGACGGCTCGTCGCCTGGGCCAGGGCCGCCATGACCGTCCATGTCTCGTAACACGGGCCTGACATGTCGACGGCGGCCGACGACGAATGATCGAACAGCCACCCGGATTCAAAGAATTCCATCTCGTCAGCGGCCTGGAACATTGCCAGCAGCCGCGGCCAGGACGACGGTTCATGAGAAAGGACGGGCATGAATGCGAATCGCATCAGCACATTGTATCCGGGGGTCGACCGGCGCCGGGCTCCACTTATTCTTGTTTACATATCCCGGCCCGTCTTGCAGAATCACGAGCATGTCCATACCAGGCGGGCCCGCGGTGGCCGCGGATTTGCGCATATCATTCAACCAGCTGACCGCGCGGGACCTTCCCCTGGCGACGGCCGCTCGTGCCGCGCGCGAATCCGGGTTCGACGGCTTCGGGGTTCTCCCGTCGGCGATCGCCGAGCACGGTGTGAATGGCGTACGGTCCGTGCTGGACGGAGAAGGGCTGCAGCCGACCAGTGTCTGCGCCTTCATAGGCCTCATAGATCCGAGCCCCGCGGTCCGTGCCGAGCGGATGGCGAAAGCCGAACGATGCCTGGCCCATGCCGCCGAGCTCGGTGTGCCACTCGTCGTGGTGGTCGGCGGCCCGCGCGCAACCCTCGGGCGAAGGGAGGCGTGGAATCAGGCGGCCGCCGCGGTCGACATGCTGCTGCGGCGAGCCGCACGAGAGGGAGCCGACCTGCTCGTCGAGCCGCTGCATCCCGTTCTGGTCAACGAGTCGGTCGCGACGTCCGTGGCGGACGCCCTCACGCTGGTCGAGCAGGGACAGACCGGGGGCATCGTCGTCGACACCTGGCACGTCTGGTGGGACTCGCGGCTACGCGAACACCTGCTGGAGGCAGGCAGCAGAACCCGGATCGTGCACCTGTCGGACTGGGCGGCCGGCCCCGCGGGAAACCTGGACCGCGCGCTTCCGGGCGATGGATGCGCCGACGTGCCGGCGATCTGCAGGGATCTGCTCACCGCCGGCTTCGATGGGTGGTGGGAGCTCGAAATCCTGTCCGAGACGTTGTGGGCGGGTGACCAGATCTCTCTGGTTCGCGCATCATACGCATCGGCGCTCAGGACCCTGGAGAAAGCGTTGTCCATGGCGGCGACAACGAACGAGCATGTGGAGTCCATGCAGTGAATTCGCAAAAGGCGATAGACGAGGCTGACAATATCCTGCAAGGCGCCGAGTTCACCCAGCAATCCTTCGCGCGGACGATGCGGCGCGAACTCATCGAACGGTTGGCCGAGTCCCATCGCACCGGAGTGCCGCTGCGTGTTTTCGCCGGCTACGACGCGAGCCGGCCGAACCTCCACCTGGGACACACCATCACGATGCGGAAGCTCCGCTTCTTTCAGGAGCTCGGGCACGACGTCATATTCCTGGTGGGCACGGTCACCGCTCAGATCGGAGATCCTTCGGATCGGCTGTACGAGCGGCCCCGGATCCCTCTCGACAAGGTCGTGAGCGCTGCCTCGACCTTCGTCGAGCAGATGTCGCTCGTTCTCGACCCGGATCGTACGACGGTCATGTACAACGGCGACTGGCTGAGCGACCTGCCCCTCTCTGACGTCCTGGCCGTCGCGTCGGCGTTCACCGTCCAGCAGGTGACCAGCCCGGCGGCCGTGAGAGACCGGATGAAGTCCAGCAAGCCGGTCGGTCTGCATGAGCTTCTCTACCCGCTCATGCAGGGCTACGACGCGCTCCACCTGCGGGCGGACGTCCAGCTCGGCACGGTCGGCCCGATCTTCAACATCCTGGCGGGCCGCCGGCTGCAGCGACTGTACGGGCAGCGGCCCTGCGTCGGCATCACCTACCCGACCCTGTGGGGGACGAAGGGCCACCGGCGGATGTCCAAGCGTGAAGGCACCCACATCGCCCTGGCCGAGAAGCCGAACGAACAGTTCGCGAAGGTGATGAGCATCGACGACGAGACGATGCGGCAATGGATCACTCTTGTCTCGTCGTGGCCGCCGGACGAAGTGCGCGCGCGGCTCGAACGCTGGAGGACGGGAGAGCTGCATCCCATGGCGTTGAAGCAGGACCTCGCCTTCGACATCGTACGCGTCTACCATGGCGAGGCGGCGGCGGCCAAGGCCAAGGAGAGTTTCTCACCCGGGCATCGCGGCGATCCCGACCCGTCGATGGCCGTGCCGCTGATCGCGGACCCCGGCGGAATACTGGATGTTCTCCACGCCACAGGCTCGGTCCCGTCCAGGCAGCAGGCGCGCCGGCTCCTCCTGTCCGGAGCCGTCCGGGTCAACGGCGGCAAGGTGTTCGAGGAGGATCACCAGGTCTCCACCGGAGACCTGATCAGTGTCGGACCCCGCCGTCTGTACGTTCTGCAGCCGGGTGAGACCCGGCCTTGAACGGGGCGTCGGCGAGCAGGCGCATCCCGATGGTTCGAGCCGCGTGGCGAGCGTCGGCGCCGGAGACGCCGGCGAAACACACGCGGACACTGGGCGACGGTGCGAGGAAGTCATCGCCCGGGCCTACCCGGATGCCGTCCGCGGCGAGCCGGCCGACGAAATCCTCCGTGGTCGTATGCGGGACGGGCAGGAGGAAGAACGGGGACCCGGCGACCGCGTCGGGACAGTACTCCGTGCCGGCAACCCGTACCAGCTCGTCGAGAAAGGCGCGGGAGGCCTCGGCCGTGGGCCGGACCGTGTGGTCGATGAGCATGTCCAGGCCGCCATGTGCCAGGAAGTAGGCCCAGCACCGTTGCCAGAACAGGCTGGGCCTGGCGTGCTGCCGCCGGGCCAGGTCGGCCATGCCCGTGCCACGGATCCATCCCAGCCCTGCCCCGCTGCCGGCCAGCTTGGACAGCGAACCGGTCATCCAGACACGGGCGGGCCGGCTCGCCCCCTTCCCGAACCAGCGGTATACCTCGTTGACCACGACCTGGCACGTCTGGGCGACGGCTTCGACGCGGCGCCAGCCGTCCGAGGTCAGGGTGGCGCCGTCCGGGTTCCGCCACGGATCGGTCAGCCAGACGACGCCGGCGGATCCCGTCCCGCCCTCATGCCGGCGCTCCAGGAGCTCGGCCCAGGGATGGAGGTTCACTTCCCGGCGGCAGGAACGGAGCACCGTAACCGTGCCGGTGAACGAGGGCTGTTCATGCGAGAAGCCCGCGCCGACCTGCGCGATGACCGACGCGCCGGCGCGTACGCCGCTTGTGATCAGCACGTCGTCGGGGTCCTCGCGCAGCAGGGCGCCGAGCACCTCACGAAGGCCGCGATCTCCCTGTGGCGGCGGCGGATGCCACGAGTCAGGCAGGCCGAGAACGTGGTCGGTGGCCTCTCGCCAGAGTCGCAGCCCGGCGGACGGCCACGTCGCCTGCGGCCCCGTGAGGTCGACGGGGTGCTCCGTCCCGCTCATTTCGCGCCCTCGTTCAAGCGCTGCCAGGGATCATCGACATGATAGACGGCAGGCACGAAATCGCCCAGGCGAGTACGGATGATGTCGCCGACAGGGGAACGGATCGCGGTGAGCTCCGCCGACAGTGACCGCTGGGGCCCGCGCACCGGAAGGAAAGAGGCGCCGACCGCCGCGCCGTCGTCCCCGCTGCGCAGGCGTTTCACCATCGCCGCGGGAATCAGGCGCACACACGTCCAGTTGACCAGCCTCGGCAGCCGCGGCCCCGGGCGGATCGCCCGTGATCTGACCTTGACCACGCGATGGCCCCAGTAATAGCGAGCTGCCGAAAGCGTGGTCACCGTGGCACGGGCGTAGGAGTGGCGCGCGCCAAGAGCGTAAGCGTGCCTGACGGTCGCCGCCCACCGCCGTTGCCACATCAGGGAAACCCGCGGCGCCGGAGTCTCCGCCCGTACGTTCCTCAGTCGCGGCGGCAGGACACTGTCACGGTAGAGCGGCCGTAGCGGGGTCGCGTCGAGTTCCCCGGCCATACGCTTGAAAAAGCCAAGGAGCTTGATCGCCTCAAGCTCGCGGAGCAGTTGATCCCAGTCCACCGATGGATTCCGAAGCGCCAGGGCGAAATCGTTGAGGTCCTTGGTGGTGATGTCGTGGTCACCGGCCGCGTTCGCGACGAGGAGCGGCATGTTCTGCTGAATGTCGTAGTAGCTGAGCCCGGGTTTCCGTTCGCCCGTTGCCAGCGGATGAAAACCGCAGTGCCGCACCGAATATCCACCGAAATGCAGATCAATGGTCGGACGGTTTTCGAGGGCGCCGTCATTGAGGTTGAACTGTCCATAGATCACGCCGGACTCCAGGGACCTCTTCACCCACGGCCATTCCAGGTTGTCGAAGTCGTAGCCGGCGTCCCGCAGGCGTGCGGTGAGCCTGACGGCGTCGTCCACGGTCGCGACCATCAGATCCAGGTCGCCGAGATCCCGCACCGTGCGCTCAGGGTAAGCGCCCTCGGCCGCCAGTCCCTTGATGGCCCAGACGCTGATCCCCAGTTCCCTGGCCTGTCGGTCCACCATCGGCAGAACCTCGTCCTTATGACGTTCGACCGCCTCGATCCGCGCCCGGGCCTCGGCGAAGCGCGCCTGGCCATGGAGGCCGCCGACGAGCCCGGCCCCGCTTCCCTTCAGTCGTTCCAGAACCAGCGAGGAGACCTTCTCGTCGATGAGCGCGTCCGACAGGAGAGCGACCGGCACGTCGCCGAGGCGGGCCAATGCCTCGTTATCCACAACCGAATCACCATAGACACCGGCGCTGCGAACGGCTGCTCTCGCGGCATGCATGGAATGCTTGCGCATGGAGGTCTCCAATTGACGCGTGCTAATATGCCGACGTGGCGCAGTCATCGACGGAAACGGCGGAAACGGATCTGCCGTTCGTTATTGTGCTAGGTCCACCGGCTTCCGGCAAGAGCACCCTGGTCAGGGAAATCCTGGCCGATCACGCTTCCTTCCGCCGCTTTGTGGTCCGCCACCAGCTCGCTCGGGAGAAAAACAACGGAACACCGCTCTGGGAGTCGATCAGAAAGTCTGTGGAGAAGGGAAGCTGGATTCCCGACTCCCTTGTCGTCGAATTATTCGCCCGGCAGCTCCAGGCATATCCGTCGGCAAGAATGGTGTTGCAGGGTCTTCCCGCCAACGGCGCTCAGGCGGTGATGGTCAGGGACCTGATCCATGCCCATGGCGTCCGGACCAAGCTGGTTCTCTATCTCGACGCCTCCGACGACGTCTGCACCATGCGGATGCGCCATCGGACGGTCTGCACGACCTGCGACGACGGCAGGGCGCCGGCCGTCGCCGCTCCGAAGGCTCCGGATCGCTGCATCACGTGCGGCGGGTGGCTCGAGCGCCGTCCGGACGACAACGAGCCGGTCTTCTCACAGCGGCTGCGTACCCACCGTCGCAACATCCCCGCCATCTTCGCCGCTTTCCGACCGGAGGAGATCACGGTTCTCGACGCGAAAGCCACCCCGGAGGTTGTCGCGGCCTCCGCGCGCGTGGCGCTGCGGACCGTCCGGGGCGGCTAGAAAGCTCGTCCCTCACGTAGACCAGGGCCTTCGCCCTCTTACGCGGTTGCACTACCCGGCCAGGTGAGCACCAGGGCCGCCCGCCCCGGCGCACTGGATCTGCCGCAGCAGTCGCTGGGCGATCGCTCTGGCGGACGAAGCCGGTATGTGATCCACACGGTAGTTGACCGACAACTCGTGACGGTTCGAGAAGTCGCAGGTGAGCCTGAGATCGGGCTGGCCGGGCCACGACGGCGGCGTGAACGTGACGATGGCGTCCTCGTCCGGACGGTCGATTTCCTGCTCGCCCTCGTCCTCGAAGAGCTCGATCCGCCCCGGGCGGGGGGCCGGCCCGCCGCGTCGGGGCCTGATCAGGACGTCAGCCGCCAGCCGGGGCACGCTCTGCAGCACTTCGCGTGCTCCAGGCAGGGCCTGGATGAGCGCGGCCGGCGGTGGCGTGCTGGTGAGAGTCTCCTTGAGGCTCGTCGAGACCTCGCGGACCGCGGCTGCGAAACCCGCTTCGACCGACGCGAAGATGTACTGTGCGTCGGCGAACAGGCCGACGGACCCACGCGCCTTCATCGAGCGGTTCGCGTGGGGCGTGAGCAGCGCAAGTCGGCGCCAGCCGAATTCCGCCGCCACGGCATGGGCGAACAACGCGATGGCCACCCCCAGCCGGCTGCTTCCGGCCTGCGCGTTGAGTGCCTCGAAACGACGCGTCGATTCTGAACTCAAGGCGACGACGAAGGATTCGACGGAAGCCGGGCCGGACAGACTCCCGGAGATCTCGGACAGGGGACTCATATCGAGTGCCGTGATCTTCTCGCCGAGAGCCTTGGTTCTGTCCTTCAACACGCCGGAGGTCCACATCGAATAGAGCTCACCCGCGAACGCGCTGAACGGATAGGTCTCCCCCGTGCCTGCCGGCGCCCCTGCCATGATCCGCCGATATGAACGCTCGATGTCGCGTTGCAGCACGAAGAGTGACCATCGGTCGCAGAGAGCGTGATCGGTGAGGATTCTGAGTTTCCGCCGCGCAGGCCCTTCGATGAGTTGGAAGCGGAAGACCGGGAGACGTCCGGGATCCGCCCGTAGTCCGGGAAGCCATCCTGGCTCCCCGTGGTCGGACCGCAAGGTGTGCGCTGGAGCGATCATGTCCAGCGCTTCCACCGGCCGTTCGGCGACGACGTTCCGGTAGCCGAGCCACAGGGACTCAAGCGGCGAGGAAGGCGATCCGGGCTCCCCGTCGACGATCACCGTCCGCAGGACCTCATGCCTCTGGTACACCTCGGCAACCGCCTGGCGCAGCAGCGCGGTGCTCGCCTGGGGGGCGATCGGCCGCTCGTACACGATGGTCGTCAGCCCAGGACCGGTGCGGTCGATGGCCCTGAACGCCGACTGCGACGGGATAGCCGGATATGAAAAGGATGGCGACACCCTGACCTCTTCCAGATCGTCCCCGGTCAGCCGTCACGAGGCAGGCATCCCGGCCTACCGGCCACCGGCGGTGAGTCCCCGGGCCTTCTGAACGCAGTCCTCGACTATGCGGATGATGTCGGAGGCGCTAGGCGCCTCCCATACGGACTCCAGCGGCACTTCGATCTCGAATCCCTCTTCAATCTGCGTGCATATCTCCAGCAAAGTCAGGGAGTCTGCGCCGATGTCGAAGAGGTTGTCCTTCATATCCACGGATTCCACGAGCAGGGTGGCTTTGATGATCCTCAGTACGTCGTCGGCGATGTTCCGTTCCTCGTGCACCATAAGACGATTCTCCCTTGCTGAGCAAAATATGCTTCGGGCGATCATATGACAAGTCAAACCGGACCCGGAGAAAGGCACCGTACAAGACCTGGGATAGAGAAACCCGTGGTGCAGAACCGGCGCGCGGATGACCAATGGGCGGTGAGAGTTATCGGTCCAGCGTGACGGACGAATCGTCTATCGTCCATACGTGCTGCGTCGCACGCCTTGTGCGGTATCCGCGCGCGTGCCAACCTGAAGAAAATGGCCGCCGGCAGAAGTGGGTCACTGCTGTGCGGCGATCAGGATCCCGGACCCGCCCGTCGCCCGGCTTGTCCCGTTCGCGCGAGTCCTCCGCCAGAGGCGCGGCACCACCGGGCGCGATTCGCCGGCGCGTGTGGCCGGAACCGCGCATCTGCACGCGAGGAGCGGAAGTGCCTGTGATCGATGGCTCGACGTCCTGCCTCGTTGAGTTTCGCGGGACGCGATCATGTTCGTCCGCGATGACCTGGGGCCAGCAATGGATGTGGCGAGAGGCTGTCTGGTTCGATGGTGATCACGCCCACCTCAATGTGCCGTTCACGGTGGAGCTGCCGCACGGCACGACCTTGCCCACCGCCCTGACAGCGGTACGCGCGCTCGTCGAGCAACACGAATCCTTGCGAACGACGTTCGTGGAGACGACGGGCGATCAGCCGCGACAGGCCGTCGCCTCGGCCGGATCGTTGCGGGTGAGTGTCTGCGAGGCGTCACCCCATCCGGCGGATCGCTGGCGCGACCAGGTCGAAGACGCACTCATGGGTACGGCGTTCCAGTTGGACGAGTGGCCGGTACGCGTCGCGATCGTCACCCAGGACGGCGAGCCGCGGTATGTCGTGGTCGTCCTGTTCCATCTGGCGGTTGACGGCTGGGCCGTCGCACAGCTGCGCGACCGTCTCGTCCATCTGCTGCGCGCCGAGCAGTCTCCGGGGGTGGAGATCGGCCTTCAGCCCCATGACCAGGCGACGTACGAGGCGAGTGACCGTGGACAGCAGGTCGCGGTGTCGTCACTCGCCTACTGGGAGCAGCAGGTGGCGGGCCTCTGTGCCGAGCATCCTTTCCCGGCTTCCGCTGGTGACGGGCCGGCCACCTACCGCGAGATGTACATGGAGTCACGCGCCCTTGCCGAAGCCGTGTGCGGGCTGAGTGAGGTGTACCGGGTAGGCGCGCCGACGCTGATGTTGACGATCTGGGCGGCGCTGCTCGGCCTGCGATCGCCGGCCAGGACGTGCGAGTCGATGATCTACTGCAGCAACCGCGTCGGTCCCAGGCGCAGGGCAGCCGCCGGGACCTTCGTTCAGGACGCCCCGTTCAGCGTCGACGTGCGTGGCCTGAGTTTCCCCGAGCTCCTCAGCGCCACGGTGAAGTCCGCGCTGTCGGCGTACCGGCACGGGCAGTACGACCCGCGTGCCGTGGCCCGGCTCGTGTACGGCCCCGCCGGCGAAGCCCGCCATTGCGTGGGCCTGCCCTTCTCGATCAATCTGAACCTCTCGGGCGAGGTGCCCTGCAGGGCTGCCGCCGGTGGCACACCCACCAGTTCGCCGGGCGACACCATCCTCCGGTGGACCCGGGACCTGTCTCAGGATCGTATGGGGCGGCGGGTCTACCTCGTGACCTTCGCCCGCCCGCCGGCGCTTGGTTGTCTACTGCGGGCCGACACGTCACTCCTGTCACCAGCGGAGATCGCCGGCTTTCTCCGCGCGATGGAGTCCCTCGCCGTGGCGGCCGCCGCCAGGCCGCGTCTGACCGCCCAGGACATGTCCGGTGTGGTGCGGGACCTCACAGCTTGACCGCCGACGTGGCCACCCGCGCCGGCGGGCACCGCGGGCGCGGGTGGCCGGCTGCGCAGCGTCACGGCCCGGTCAAGCGCGCGAGCGCGGCGTCCAGGCGTTGCACCGTCCGGTCGCGGCCAAGGACTTCGAGTGATTCGAACAGTGGCAGACCTACCGTCCGCCCCGACACCGCCACCCGGACCGGGGCCTGCGCCTTCCCCAGTTTCAACCCGTGGCGCTCGCCCACCTCGGTCAGGACGTTCTTCAGCGTCTCCGCCCGCCATGCCGCGGCGGCGTACGCCGTCCGCGCATCGCGCAGCAGCTGCGCGGCGCCCGGCTTCATGGCTTTGGTCCACGACGCCTCGTCGAAGACGGGCTCGTCGAGGAACAGGAAATCCACATAACCCGTGATCTCCGACAACAACGTCAGCCGGGTCTGCGCCAGCGGCGCCACCGCCGCGAACACGCCCGGGTCGAAGGCGTCCGGTCGCCACGGCACATGGGGCCCGGTGAGCCATGGCGCGCATGCGGCGACGAACGCCTCTTCAGACAACGCCCGGATGTATTCACCGTTGAACGCGCTCAGCTTCTTCACGTCGAAGAACGCCGGCGAGGTGTTGACGTCCTCGATTCTGAACAGCCGCTCCATCTCCGGATATGGCATGATCTCCCGATCGTCGCCCGGCCCCCAGCCGAGCAACATCAGGTAGTTGACCAGGGCATCCGGCAGGAACCCTTCTGCCAGATAATCCTCCAGCGCCAGCTTGTCCCGCCGCTTGGACAGTTTCTGCCGCTTGTCGTTGACGAGGACCGGCAGATGAGCCCACATCGGCGGCGCCGAGCCCAGGGCCTCCCACAGGAGCTGCTGCTTGGGCGTGTTGGACAGATGCTCCTCGCCCCGGATCACGTGCGTGATGCCCTGGTCCAGGTCGTCGACGACGTTGGCCAGGAGAAAGACCGGCGACCCATCGCCCCTGGCGATGACGAAATCCTCGATCGCGCTGTTGGGGAAGGCGGGCTTGCCGCGGATCAGATCCACGACCAGGGTCTCGCCGTCATCCGGCGTCCGAAACCGCAACGCGCGTCCCCGCGCGGGCTCCAGCCCGCGCTCGCGGCAGAATCCGTCATATCCCAGATGCTCGGACTCGCGCCGCTCCGTGAGCTGTTCACGCGTGCAGTCGCAGAAGTATGCCCGGCCACTCGTATACAGCTGGAGCGCCGCCTGCCGGTGCCGATCGGCACTCTGCGACTGCATGTAGGGACCCTCGAAAGCGGGATCCGAGGAATCGATGCCGATCGCGGCCAGAGCCTGGATAATGCCTTCCGTCCACTCTGGGCGATTTCGCGCCGTGTCGGTGTCTTCCACCCGCAGCACGAACTTGCCGCCTGATTGTCGCGCTACCGCCCAATTATAGAGAGCCGACCGCGCGCCTCCAACGTGAAACATCCCTGTGGGGGAAGGCGCAAAACGTGTGCGAACCGGAACTACAGACACGCCGAGCAGTCTACCCGCGGAACGGCAGGCCGTTCACGGGCTCAGCTGCATACCCGAAATCAACGGTGAAATGGTGACGTGCGCGAACCGGTGGTTCATCACGTCCACGCACGTGCCGGCCGCCGGTGTGGAAAGACGACGAGTGGCCTTGCCCAGACGAGGATGCTTAGCATGTGCGGCGCGGGACAGGCGATGAAGTTACCCCGGTCCAACGGAGGAGATGTGGAAAGACCTGTAGTCGGTCTGAGCGTGTCCATGCACCCTATCGGCGACGCACACCCAGTAGACGAGGCAATCGAGGCGGAAAGACTGGGATTCGATTTCGTTTCGGTCGCGGACCATCCTTTCGGAGGCAGCCCCACCAACGAGCCGTTGGTGACGCTGGCCTCGATCGGCGCCTCGACGCGGCAGATCGGGCTCGTCACCCGCGTTCTCGGAGCGCCGTTCCGCCATCCGGCGCTCGTGGCGAAGATGGCCGAGACCATCAACCGTCTCGCCAACGGCCGTCTCGTGCTCGGGATCGGCGGTGGCGGCGCGGACGGCAAGATGCGTTCCGTGGGCATTCCCCCGCCGTCCGCCCGGGGGAAGATCGACGCCCTCGCCGAGGCGACGGCCATCATCAAAGGCATGTGGCGCGACGGGAAGTTCACCTTCTCCGGCCGGTACCACGACGTCGCCGACGCGGAGATCAGCCCACGGCCGGCGAGCCGGATACCTGTCTGGCTGGGCGTTCTCGGCGTACGCGGAGCCGAGGTGGCCGGCAGCATGGCGGACGGCTGGATCCCGTATCTGCGTTACACCTCGGTGGAGCGGCTGACCGAGTGCAGGTCCCGCCTCTTCGCCGCGGCGGACGGCGCGGGACGCGACCCGTCGACGATCACCTGCGTCCTCAGTCTCGAGGCTCATGTCGGTCCACTGGCCGAAGCGCCGGCGAATGCGATCACCGGTCCGCCGGAAGCCGTCGCCGACCAGCTCGCGAAGCTGCAGGACCTCGGTTTCGACGGCTTCAACGTCAGCGTGCTCGGCCCTGACCGCGCCGAGCAGCCCGCACGTTTCGCGGAAGAGGTGTTTCCGCTGCTCGGGAAGGCCCTCCCGCCGGCCGGCGCCACGGCTTCCGGAGGCGCACGATGAGCGCGCGAACGGTCTCCAAGACGTCCCTGCTGGTCTTGCTCGGGCCTCCGGGGTCCGGCAAGAGCACCCTGGTCGCGAGCATCCTGGACGCGACTCCCGGCCTCGGGCACTTCGCCGTCCGGCGCCAGTTCGTCGAGGAGAAGCGGAAGCAGACAGATCTGTGGCTCGCGGCCGCCGAGTCACAGGAGAAGGGGCAATGGCTCCCGGACGAGGTCGTCATCGAGGCATTCTCCCGCCGGCTGGACGCGCAGCTGCCAGGAGGAATGCTCATCGAGGGCCTGCCCGCCAACGCCGAACAGGCGCGGCTCATGATCGGGGTCGTGGCCGGCCGCGGCCGGCAGGTGGACCGCGTTCTCTATCTGGACGCCCCGGACGAGGTGTGCATGGCACGCATGCGCAAGCGGTCGGTGTGCGTCACCTGTGATGGCGGAATATCGCAGGCAGCCGTCTCGGAGGCGGATCCCGGCCGGTGTGCGCGGTGCGGGTCCGCGCTCGGCCGTAGACGGGATGACGAGGACGAGCCGTTCGCGGAACGCCTTCGCCTGCACCGGCACCACATCCGCGGAATCCTCGACGAGCTCCGTCACGACCGGGTGACTGTCCTGGACGGAACGGCAGATCGAGCCGAGATAGCACAGGCCGCGTTCCGGCACCTTTCCTAGCCGGCACCGGCCGGAATTCGCCGGCATCGGTACGGACACGCGGCCACCGCGTGCGCCGTGTGCAAGTGTGGATCGTCCTCACTTGCACACCGCCCGCCTCCCGGCATCGCGGCCGTCATCCACAGCCGAACGCGTCACGGCTGAAAGTCCGCGGGTGAAGTGCCGTCGGCGCACGTCTTTATGTGTTCATTCGTGTTGTTGCAATCCTGGTGAGTCCCGGCCAACATCGGTGAGGAACTCGAACGGCTTTTCCCTGACACCCGCATATGGCAGCCATATCGAAATAATTGCGTCGCCAGCTCCCGCGGAGGTGCTCGAATGACAATCGACATGCGCACACGCACCAACAGCGACGTCCGGGCGATAGATCCTCGCTCGTTCTTCGAGGAACTGCCGGATCTGCTCAGGGCGACCGGACCGCAGGCCGCTCGGGCCGCGGCGCGGCTCGGGCTTGGCCGCCTTTCGCTTCGGGTCGGCGACATCATGCGGACTTTGGTCCCGGAAACAGACACCATCGCCGTCGTCGACGACGTCACGAGCGGGGAACTGGTCGTCGACATCAGCGAAGCCGCGTTTTCCGAGTGGGTCCAGGAAGTGCGCACCATGCTGGCCCTGCTGGTCTCAGGTGACGCCCAGGTGAGCAGCGGCGACTCCAACGCGGCCCTTGCCTGGGATGTGGTGCTCCGGGCGATGGTCGACGGCCGCCCGATGTACGAGCCGGGATCCATATCGCTGACGAATCTGGACGGCTCGCCGCTCGATGTCGACCGGTCGTTCACGCCCGATGACGATGACGCCGAAATGGGAAGGTTTCTCGAGCAGGCCGGGTTCCTCGTGCTGCGCGGCTGGGTCGGCGCCGATGCCGTCGCCGCCATTTCAGCCGACATCGACCGCGGTCTCGCCTCCGCCCGAAGGGACGACCCGCACCGATGGTGGGCGAAACTGGAGAACGGGCAGGAGACCTGTGTGCGCCTCAAGCACTTCGACCGGATATCGGAAGCCGGCAAGAGGGTGGCGGAAAGCGATCCGCTCCGGCGCCTGTGCAACCTGACCGGAGACTCCCTGGCGTTTCCTCCGTCCTGGGTGGAGTCCCTCGTCAAGCCCACCGGTGTGGTGGAAGGGCCGTCGGAGATCCGCTGGCACAAGGACTGCTGGCAGGGGAAGCACTCGTACTTCTGCAACGGCGTGACGATCGGGGTCTTGCTGGCGCCTTCCAACGAAGTGACCGGGGGCATCCGGGTCATGGCGGGCTCTCATCGTACGAACTTCCCGGCGGTCGATCACAACATCGACGAGGTGGACCTGCCGGTCCGGGCTCTCTACGGCGAACCGGGAGATCTCACGGTTCACCTGTCGTGCGCGATGCACGAGACCGTCGCCCCCCAGCGTGGCGAGCGACGCCTGATGTACGCGGGTTTCTCGCTCGTCGACCCCGTGTCCGGCACCGGTGTCGACAATCGGTACGCCATCAAACACGCGGACTGGTCGAACGCCGTCTCGTCGGCCTGGGACGTCTACGCGTAGTGCGCGCACGTCTCTGACCCGACCGCCGCCATCGATTCCAACCGTCAACAGCGCAAGCCTGGGATGGGACCGGTTCCTTGGATGATCGCACTGCGATAGACCTGATCTGCCGCAAAGCAGGAGAAGACGCGTGGGCCCGGTTGTCCGCCTCGATCACCGAGGAAGAGGTCCTCGTGGTCTCGGGCTCCCTGTTCGAGGGCATCGGCAACGTACGGTCCGACCTCGACTTCTTCGTGGTGAGCGACAACCGCCCGCGCGACGTGCCCGTGCGCATGGCGTTCGCCGGAGCAAGCTGGTTGGACATCGAATATGTCCACACACGGGAGGTGGAGGACCTCACCAGGAAGCTGGCGACGACCGACCCGAAGGACATCGCCCAGGTTCTGCGGCTGTCGCGGCCGGAGCTCGATCGTTATTACCGGCTTGCCATCGGCGCGACCGTCAAGGGCGCGTACCCCCCGAGCGTGGTGTTCTCGCTGGAGGCGTACCGCCCCGTGCTCAGATCGTGGGCGGTTCTTCACGCCGGCGCCTTCTCCGCGCGGGCGACGATCGCTCTGAACAGCGGGGACGTCACCGCCGCCACCCTTTACGCCGGTTATGCCGCCCACCTTTGCACGATGGGGACCCTGACCGACGTGGGGGAGCTCTATCCGTCGCCGAAGTACACCCTCGAGAAGGCGATCCGGGCCTTCGGCGCGGAATCCGCCGAGGTCAGCACGATCGCGGCGCTGCTCCATCCCTCGGATGACCCGGTGCGTCACGTCCGCGCGGCGGTCGAGCACATCGACACCGTGCTGGCCGAATGCCTGTCCGGAATGCACGCCGATGACCTCGTGACCGAGGCGGCGGCGCCGATCGAGCACGACCGCCGTCACCACGTCTCGACCCTCATGACCCGCAAGGCGGCGTACGACGTGCTGCCGGAGGACACGGCGGCGATCGCCACGCTCCTGCCGGATCCGGATCCGGATCCGCGGGAAGCGGAGAACGGCCGGAAGCAGGAGCCCAGCGTCTGGCAGGCCCAGGCACACCGCCTCGTCCTGCGGGAGGCACTGATCGATGCCGGACTGCTGAGGGAGGTGAACGGCCATGCGCGGTGAGATCGCGAAGGCGGTGCCCATGCCGGTCGCGCTCCGGCGATCCCACGACGAATCCTCCGGCCGCCTCGAGATCATGGCGCTGATGTACGACCTCGACGGCGCCCTCGAGGCCGGTCAGCTGGGATTGGCGCGGTATACCGCCGCCAGCCTGATCGACGCGTCGATCGCCGTGTGGCTCCGCGAGCGCTGCACCGTGTTGCCGCCCTTCGAGCACGCCACGGCGAGAGCCAGAGTCGCGTTGTCGGTGCTCAGGGCCGTCAATCCCGACCTGGCGGACAGGGTCTCCGCCCTCTACTGCGCGGTCCTCCCGCTGGACGTGGACGCGGTCACCGCGCACTGCCGGGCGGTTCTCGGCCTGGTGGGCGACTTGACGGGCCATGGAGACGACGGGCTGGCCTCGGCGGTGCGCGCCTGGGTGGAGAGCGCGCGGGTGACCCGTGACCTGTGTGAGCGGCTTGGCGTGCCGGTGGGTGACTTCTATTGGGCGCCTCCGGATGCCGATACGTGGCACAGCGATGTTCTGGAGCACGCCGCCAGGGAGGCCTCCAAGCCCGCATCGAGCACCTCGCACCGGAATGTGCCATGAAGGTGGCGGAGCGGCGGGCGAGCGGCTGGAACGGCGAACTCCTGCGACGCGTATTCCTCCACCAGAACGGCCTGGCGGCCATCACCGCGCTGGCGACCTTGGAGGCCTCGGGAAGCCTCGATCGGCTCAGCAGGGAACGCCTCAGGTGCGCGGACGTGGTGAACGACTCGCCGTCCCCTTGCGCGGTGGCGGCCTCGATCGTGGCGGCGTGCGATGCCGGCTGGCTGAGCGTGCATGATGACCGCGGCGCCGGCTCTGTGGTGTCACTGTCCGCGTCGAACGACGTCGCCTTCGCCCTCGACATCCTCCTCGACGCTCACCGCGCGATCCGCGAGCACGATCGTGGCCGGCCGTGGTCCGTGGAGAGCACCGTGGCGCGTCTCCTCGGCTGCGTCGACGTCGTGACCTCGGCCAAGGCATCGGTCAGCAGGCGAACCTCCCTGCCGGATGCGGCGGCTGACCTTCTCCTCCGCCTGCTGGAAGGCCTGCTCGCCGTACCGCTGCTGCCTCGGATCGACCGCGATCACGATCGGGCGGACCTCGCGCCGTTGTTCGCCGCGCTCGATCTGGGAACGTCGGAAGCCGACATCAAGCGGGTGTTGTCCTTCTTCGCCCCCATGTACGGACTGGCTGGTTCGTACGCGAAGACGCTGATCCGGCTCCCGGATCGGGTGGAGGCCGGTGAGACGATCTCGCCCTTGGAGGTCACGCGACAGATCGACCGCAGTATCAACGTCCGGGCGAGCGCGGCCGCGCACCGTGGCTACTTCCACGCGGCGACCAGGCTCGTCGCCAGGCACTTCGACCAGGTGCCGCTCGCGGAACAGCCCCGCGCGATCCTCGACATCGGCTGCGGCGACGGATCGTGGCTGCGCGAACTGTACGAGTTCATCTGCGGCTCGACGTCACGCGGCCGGTCCCTTGCGGAGCACCCCCTCGTCGTCCTCGGGGTCGACATGGACCCGGTGGCGCTGGAGATCAGTGAGCGCAACCTGTCGAACCTGCCGGCGATCTGCCTGCTCGGAGACGTCGGGCGGCCGTCGGAGGTCGCCCAGGCAGTGGCGTCAGCCAGTGGCATCAGCATGGACGACATCATGTCCGTCCGGGCTTTCGTCGACCACAACCGGTCGCTCGGGCACATGGAGGGCGAGAACGGGAACGTGCACCTCACTGACGGCGTGTACGCCACGCCGTCAGGGTCGATCATCTCCGCTGAGGCGGTGCGGCAGGACTGGGCAGAGCACTACGCACAGTGGAGACAGGTATGCGGACGTCACGGCCTGGTGGTCATCGAGGCACACACTCCCGGCATCGCGACGGTGCGAGACCGGCTCGAAAGCAGCCACACGCTCGCTCTGCGCTTTTACCACGCGCTGTCCGGGCAGTCCCCCATCCCGTACGAGGCCTTCCGCGGAGCGGTGTCCTTCGCGGGATTCTCCTCGCGGCGCTCGGTTCTTTATCCGGAAACGTCGCCGACCACCAGTATCAGCTGGCTCGCTTGAACGCCGGCGGGGAGGGGAGCGCGGCACGCCGGTGTTCGCGGCACGGGATGGGAGACCCGTCCGGCCGCGAGCGCGTCGCGCCGGTCAGGCGTACCGGGTGAACAGCAGGTCCAGCGCCTCGCGTACCAGGGGCTCGATCTCTCGGTTCCGGTTCTCGGAGATCCGCGCGAGCCGCGCCCGCTCGCCTTCGGACGACGCGAATTTTCTGGACGCCAAGGCGAGACCGTCCTCTGCCCCTGCGCCGACGTGGCCGGACAGGCCCGTCCTTGCGGCGGCCAGCCGGAGCAGGTCGGCGGGATCGCCGGCTTCGCTGCCATGGGCCGCGCCATGGCGGAGAGGGATGTCACGCACCTGGTTGTGCGCGGCGACCGCGTCGGCGGCACGGCGCACCAATGCGAGCGTGGGGGCGTCCATCACCCAGACGAAATTCGCCGGCCCGTGCCAGTGGGGGGAGGCTCCTTCCGCGCGGAGCAGTTCGTCGATCTCCGCCATCCGGCGCAGTGGCGCCGCGAGATCGTCTCCCGCGCCGGCCAACCCCTGCGGGTCGGCACCGAACCAGGCGATCCCGAGGCGATCGCGTGCCGTGGAGAATCTTTCGGAGACATAGGCGATCGAGGCGACAACCGTGTGCTCGAGCACCTCACGCACGGCAGCGCTGGAATCGATGTCCAAAGCGCCCCATCTGGTCATGTCCCACGCTCCTCACAGGTAAGGCCGGCCGGCGGATCGCATTTCGGAAAGAGAAATGACGACTGGCAGGAAAGCAGCATTAATATTGACGACAATATACCGACTTTTCTCGCTGTACACGGCCATGACGGCGGAGTGAAATTAGACGGGATAACGCGCATCAACTGCCCTGGCGAGGCACGACAGAGGAGATTGCCGGCATGTCGTTCAACGGAGAGCCCCAGGCCGGAATCCCGGCCGGGAAAGGCCGCCGTCCGGCGATCCACGGGATGAAGCAGCGCTGGGCGGCGGCCACCGTCGAGCGCGGCCTGGTCCGTGACAGCGCCGCGTGGTTCGTCCTTCCGGAGCAGGCCGATCGCGGCGAGCTCGAAAGGACGTTCGCGGCAGCGGTCTTCCTCGCGCTGGCTCCGGCCACTCGTTCCGCGCTGGCCGCCATGACCGGCCGGGGCGCCTACAGTTCCTTCTTCGCATCGGCGGCGGAACTCATGCCGGCGTTGCTCTGCTTCTGGGACGAACCGACAGGGCGTGAGGAGTGGCACCGATATCTCTGGCCCGGCCCTCCGGCGCCCGGCCTCACGTGTCCGTACACAAAGGTGGCCCGGGCCGCGCGCTCCATACCCTGCCACCGGGAGTTCTTCCTTCTCGAGCCCGCCCACGCCGCCGTCCAGCGAGCCGAGAGCAGCGTCGATGCCCGCCCGTCCAGCACCACCCCTCCTGCCCATCTTCGAAGATTCACCGCGAACACCCCCTTCCACACAGGTTCCCCCGTCGCGAACAGCGACAAGCTGACACGCTTCTGCGCGAGACTCGCCGCTGATCTTCTCGTCACCGCCGGTGAATGGATCGACGCCGCGGCCGATCACGAGAGCGACATGAACGACCGGTGCCGGCGGCGCGCGCCTCGCTCCCCGCACCGGCCATCATGACGTGGGAAGGTCAGATGAGAGGTCACCCCTGCCCGTCGCATGCGCCGCTGCCGATGGAGGTGATGACGTGGCGATAGAAATCAACCTGAAGGCCCAGGTCTGACAGGGGCATTCGCTCGTCCGGCCCATGGACGGACCGGGCCGCCTCGGAGGTCGTCATCTCGCGCATGGGAAAGAACCCGTACGCGACCGTGCCGTACCGCTCGCGCAGCCAGTGGGAGTCGGTGAAGCCGGCGTCACACAGCGGCAGCAACAACGATCCGGCATCGACGCGCCGGACGAAGTTCTCGATCGCCCCCCACAGCGGAGTGGCCGTCGGCGACCGGCTGCCCCCTCGGATCGGCCGCCAGGCTACGTGGTAAGGCAGTTCCACCGCCGCCGCTTCGAGCACGGTCTCGATCTCCTCACGGTCACCGCCGGGCAGCAACCAGCAGGTGAAGTGGATGTCGCAGACCGACGGCCGTCCGGCCGGGGACGTCGAAACGATCTTGACCGGGACGAGCGTGGCTCCCGTCAAGGGCGTCAGCAAGGTGCGCAGAGCAGGGTGGATGTTTCCCGCCGCGGCGGCGACCTCACCCGGTGGCCGTCCCGTCCCGGCGAGCGCGTCCATCACGACCACGGCCTCCTCGGCCGGCGTGTCGCCGATGTGCTGGCCGGCGACCTTGCTCACGAACCGGCCGGCCTCCGCGATGGCGTTCGGCTGCTCTGCCAGCATGGGCAACCCGGCGGGTGCGGTGATGGTGACGGTGAGCTCGGCGGTGACCCGCTCCGCGGTCGCGCAGAAGTAGACGGCGCGGTCGTCCAGGACCATGCGGTCCCCAGCACCGTGTGTGAGGGCGTAGTCGGTCCGCAGTGCCGCAGGATGCCGGTCCAGCAGCCACCGGGTGCCGAGCTCTGAGCCGAGCTCCTCGTCGGCGGTGGCGGCGAGGACGACATCGCCGTGGAAAGGGACACCTGAGCGCAGCAGCGAAGCGACCGCGACTGCCTGAGCCGCGGCCTGCCCCTTGAGATCCAGCGCGCCACGCCCCCAGACGCTGCCGTCGCGCACGATCCCGCCCCACGGATCCGACGACCACTCGGCGGGGTCGGCGTCGACCGTGTCCAGGTGCGACAGCAGGAGCAACGATGGACCGTCGCCGACTCCGTGGATGCGGGTGACGAGGTTGGCGCGCCCGGGCTCGGCTTCGTACACGGCCGGGTCGATGCCCGAACGGCGCAGATATGCGGTCAGGACCGCCGCAGCGGCAGCCGTGTCACCCGGCGGGTTGCACGATCGGGCCCGGATGAGCTCGGACAGGAGGCGCTGCGCCTCCGTTACCAGCTCGTTCACTCGAACTCGGCTCCGTGACGTGCCGGCCCACCGGGTGTCGGGCCGCGTTTCTCGACGATCCAGTGCCACCGTGGCGCGTGGTTCTCGAGCAGAAGTTGCAACGCCTCGTGGAACAGCGAGTCGTCCGAGCGGCCCGTCCGCCGGCTCAGCGCGGCGAGCCGGCGCTGCTGCTCGACGGTTATCCGGAAGGTCCGCGGCTCCACCGCAACGGGCGCGTCGGCCACGTACACCGCATCGCGGGTCAGCTTGGCCTGCCACAGGGCCTCGCCCACCGCCCAGAGAAGGTCCTGCCCGGTGCTGCCGTGAAGGGGCGAGCGGGCGACGCCCAGACTTGCCGTCAGCCGCACCTCCTCGCCGTCGATCAGGCGGAAGTCGTGGCCGCCGATCAGCTGGTGCAGCCGCTCGGCCAGCCGGGTGGGCTCATGGGGATCGTCAGGGGTGAGGACGATCCATCCCTCGTCGCGTGACCCGGAATCCAGGAACGTCGCCTTGTCGGGGAGCGCCGAACGCAGCAGCTCATGGAGTTGCACGACAAGGTGGCGCTTCTCTCTCACGCCGCGGCGGCGTACGACAGCCGACCGGTCGAGGTCGACGGCGATGATGAAGACGTCGGTTCCCTTCTGCAGAACGTCATCGACGAACTGCCGGGCGAAATCCACCCGCTTCATGTCGGCGAACATCCGCTGCAGATTGTGCTGGGGTTCGTCCCCCATCGGATAGGTGCTGAGACCAGCGTCAATTGTCATCCTGATCACCTGCCGTTGCGAGTAGGGCGCGAACGCCGTGGACGGTCGCGGGCCGGGACAGTGTCGTGATCTTCGTTGCGGCCACGGCCTGAGCGAAGAGGCATGCCTCCCGCAGGGAGCGCCCGTCACTCAGGGCTGCCAGCAAACCTGCGACCAGCGAGTCGCCGGCGCCCAGGGTGTTGACGGGACGGGTGGCGAATCCGGCCTGATGCGTGCTGCTCTCCGCGTCGCTCACCAGGCATCCCCGCGACCCGAGTGACGTGACGACCCCTGCGGCGCCCCCGGCGATGCAGGCCTGCGCCAATGCCCGGTTGTCGCCTTCGGAGAAGGACGCGCCGCTGCATATCGCGATCGCGACGCCATCGACGCGGGGCACGATGTTGTCGCGCGCCGTCACGGCGTCGGTCAGCCATGGACGGAACCCGAAGTCGCACACCACGCGTGCGCCTCGCTCGACCAGAGCCACCCGCAGTGGGTCATAACTCGGAAAGCCGGGCACGTAACACAGGGCGTCGCCCCGCACCCGGAGTTCCCGGACCAGCGTGGTCAGCGCCTCGCCGGGCCGGGTCACGCCCTCCTGGTTCACGATGACGCGATGGTCACCGCCTGATTCGACGAGGATGGCGACCCTCGCGGTGTCGCCCGCCACGGATGCCCAGTGCGAACAGTCGACGCCGGACGCGATCAGGCTCCTGCGCAGATGCTCGGCCAGGTCGTCCTCGCCCGCCACACCCACCATCGCGACCCGCCGTTCCAGCGCGGCCAGTTGCAGCGCCACCATCGCGGCGCTACCGCCAGGGTCCAGCTTCACGTCACCGGCGCAGAAATCACCCGTGCCGGACGACCGGACGGTGACGTGCAGGCACACGTCTCCGAAGACGACTATGGGCACGTCGGCGACGCCCGTCACAACGTCACCCGGACGCCGTCGGTGGCGGCCCGCTGGAGCGCGTCCGCGAACGCCATGGTGCGCAGGTTGTCGGCACCGGTCGGGCCCCTTGGATCCTGGCCGCCGAGCCAGCCGAGATACCACCGTACGAGCCGCGTGTTCAGGTCGGCCAGCGGCGTCGGCTGGGAGCGCGGCTCGAACACCACCTCGCCGTTGACCGTGACGCTCTCATCGACGACCCGCACGACGCCGTGGTCGAACTCGAGTTCCCAGCCGGAGTTGAGGGGCACCACGGCACTTCCGCGCGGCGCCCAGTTCGCCAGGTAGCGAACGACCGTGCCGCTGCGCAGCTCGGCGCACATCGTCAGGCCGGCCGGGCCGCGAAACTCACTCCATGGCGGGCTGAAGGCGTGCGCGACGACGGCTGCCGGCTCATCGTCGATGACCCAGCGCACGAGGTCCAGCACGTGCACGCTGCCCTCCCACAGGACGGGCTGGTCCATCGCCAGCCGCCAGGCGAGACCAGGTCGCCAGAAGGTGCCCTCGACGTTGAAGGTGATCGTCACGACTCCCAGCCGGCCCAGGGAGCCCTCGCCGATGAGGTCGCGTACTTTGAGGAACGCCGGCAGATAGCGCATTTGCTGGATGATGGCCAGACGCCGACCGGCCGCGGCGGCGAGGTCCATGATCCGTGACGCGTCCCCCAGGTTGAGGGCCATCGGTTTGGCGACCAGAAGATCCTTGCCAGTCCGGAACGCCGCCTCCGCGTGGCGAAGATGATGGCCGGGTGGTGTGCAATCGACCACGAGTTGTGCGTCGGTGTCCCACCACCGGCTCTCGTCGTTGTCAAAGACCGCCGACGGCGCCACCTCGTAGGTGCGCGCGGCGGCGGCCAGGGCGCCGGTGTCGTGATCGACCATGGCGGCGATCTCGATCCCGTTGGCCGCCAGGGCAGGGAGCACCTCGCACCCGAATCCGCCGACGCCGAGCACGATGCTACGCATGGTCGTGGACGCCCTCCGGGCAACGAACGAGGTGGGTCGGTGAAATGATCATGTTCTACTCCTCGTCGGGTGGACCTGCGTGTCCAGGAGTTGATCCGGCGAACTCGCCATCCGGATGACCGCTCCGGACGGCCTCTCTTGGCTCCACGGCACGAGCGCGCCGCAACCGGCGCGGTCGCAGAGCTTCGCAGCAGGCAAGAGACCGGATCGAGCGGATGGGCCTGCTCACCGATCGCATGCCGACATAGGGGAGGTCGATGGTGATGAATAATCCGCCGAGCCGGAATTGGCTATAACCGTAATAAGGATCAGTGAACCGTTCTGTCAAGGCACTCAACCGGGCCGCCGCCGATCTCCCACGCCGTGCGTGCCGCCGCCCTGGCGCCGGCCACGAGGAGGCGGCGGCACCTCTTCTCGCGGTCGGCGCGCCGGATGAGCCCGGCCAGGAGAAATTGCAGCCCTCCGACAAAGAAACGAATCTTTTTCCGGCAAGAGACCGCCAGGAAAAGACAGCTCCCAGGTTGCCGCAAGATTGGTCTAACGGTTGACCGGGATGACTTCCTATGTTTGCATCATGTCGTGCCTGCAGTCATAAGCACTTGGTCAACTCCGACCGCACACATCTCTCGCGAAGATCCCAGGGGCCCTCCATCTGACCAGTAAGGTCAAGCAGGCCACCGCTATTATCACGTCGTCGTTGTTCATCGAAGTATGCGCCGAGTTTCTGCTGTG
Source organism: Nonomuraea sp. B1E8 (assembly GCF_039871515.1). Taxonomy (NCBI): domain Bacteria; kingdom Bacillati; phylum Actinomycetota; class Actinomycetes; order Streptosporangiales; family Streptosporangiaceae; genus Nonomuraea; species Nonomuraea sp. B1E8. Next base: position 105,248 of record NZ_JBDPLS010000006.1, read on the forward strand.
CACGGGCCCACACGTCGATACGTGATCGGGCTTACCGCTGGCGCAGGAACGGCAGCGGCTGCCGGACGAAGCCGCCACGGCGAACTCCCGCACGATTCGGCGAGGTCCAGCCGATCCTTGCCTCGCTTGAGTGCGCCCTGGACCAACTGTCAAGCGTTCGCCTGACACGTCCGGATTCTCTCATCCATATGCTGTGCACAGCGGCACCGCAGGCCGGACATCCTCGATGAAGCCCGTACCTCCCGACCGAGACCTGTATCGAGACCACTCACGCGTCGCCCTCGGAAACGTCCCGAGAGGCCTCGGCGGCAATGTTGTCATGCGGCAAGAGGCGAGATCACCATACCGCGAAGACCACGCCCAGCCGACGGTCCTTGAGCAGCGGCCGCCCGATCACAGGCGGGCGACGTCACCACAGCGCTCACAGGAAAGGTGGTGCAATGTCTCAACGACTTCGCTCAGTAACATCTGGCCGAGCTCATGAGACGATGGCACGCGACTTCTCCCCCACTTCTGGCGACAACCCACCCGGAATCTCCCAAGAGATCGTCAGAATACGCACGAGCAAGCTCTGCATTTCCGACTCACCACGCCTCAATGGCATTGACCGCGACCACGTGCGCACCTTGGCGGAAGTCGACGATCCACTTCCCGCTATTATAGTCCACTACCCGACCATGCAAGTAATCGACGGCATGCACCGGCTTGAGGCAGCACTTCTCAAGGGCTTGACAGAAATTGATGCGCACTATTTCCACGGCAATGATGCCGAGGCTTTCCGGCTTGCGGTCGCCGCGAACATCGCGCATGGTCTGCCGCTCACACAAGCAGAACGCCAAAGGGCGGCAACACGCATCATACATTCCCATCCGCAACTCTCGGACCGATCGATCGCCCATACCACGGGACTGTCCGCGAAGACCGTTGCCCGCATTCGCCACGAGTCTCACAGCGGAATAGCCGATCAGCGGATCGGTCGTGACGGAAAAGTACGGCCGCTGAGCACCGCGGAGGGCCGGCGAATCGCTTCCCGCACGATCATCGACCGGCCGGACGCCTCCTTACGTGAGATCGCGCGGGAAGCAGGTGTCTCGGTCGGGACCGTGCGGGATGTGCGCGCGCGCCTGGCATCGGGTCAGGATCCGGTGCCCTCCCGGCATCGCACGCCGTACGAGCGAAACTCGCCGATCGCCGGCGGACCAGACGCGCAGCAAGCCGTGAGCACCCTGGACCCAGGGGTGATGTTGGATGGCCTGCGCCGCGATCCCGCGCTGCGTTACAGCGAGTCGGGCCGGCACCTGTTGCGTTGGCTGGGGACGCACGTCATCAGCTTCGCGCAGGCTCGGGCGGCCCTCTGCAACGTACCGCCGCACTGCGCCGTCGTCGTCGCCAGGATCGCTCGCGGGTACGCGGATGTCTGGAGCTCGCTCGCCATCGAGCTGGAGCGACAGGACGACAACGACAGGTGACGTCGGCCGGCACCTTTTCATGGCGCCGTAACGCCGGCCCTTCCTCATCACCGGCTCGTCAGCGGGTGTCGGAGTCGGTGTCCTTAAGCGCGGCGCGGCCGGCTTCCAGGCGGGCCACCGGGATGCGGAACGGGCTGCAGGAGACGTAGTCGAGGCCCACGTCGTGGCAGAAGTGCACGGAATCCGGGTCGCCGCCGTGCTCGCCGCAGATTCCCAGATGCAGGCCGGGGCGGGTGGCCCTGCCCTCCTCGACCGCGATCTCGATCAGGCGGCCGACGCCCTCCCTGTCGAGGGTCTCGAAGGGAGAGACGCCGAAGATGCCGAGGTCGAGATAGCGCGAGAAGAACGACGCCTCCACGTCGTCCCTGGAGAAGCCCCAGGACATCTGGGTGAGGTCGTTGGTGCCGAAGGAGAAGAACTCCGCGGCCTCGGCGATCCTGCCCGCCGTCAGCGCCGCTCTGGGCACTTCGATCATGGTGCCGATCAGGACCTCGACGCCGGCCTCCGCGAGGATCCTGACGGCCTCCTCACGTACGGACTCCAGCTCCTGTACGGCGGCCACCAGCGGGATCATGATCTCCGGCCGGGCACCCGGCACCTCCTTCGCCGCCTGGGCGATGGCGCGCACCTGCATGGCGAACAGGCCGGGGATGACCAGGCCGAGGCGTACGCCGCGCAGCCCGAGCATCGGGTTCTGCTCGTGCAGGCGCTTGACCGCGGCCAGGAGCCCGCGGTCCTTGTCGGTGACGTCCGGTGAGGTGGCGACCTTGACGGACAGGTCCACGATGTCGGGAAGGAACTCGTGCAGGGGCGGGTCGATGAGGCGGATGGTGACGGGATCGCCGTCCATAGCCTTAAATATCTCTACAAAGTCTGCTTTCTGGAGCGGTTCCAGGGCGTCCAGCGCGGCCTGGCGTTCGTCGTCCGCCGACGCCAGGACCAGGTCCTCCACCAGCCGCCTGCGCTCCCCCAGGAACATGTGCTCGGTGCGGCACAGCCCGATCCCCTGCGCGCCGAACCGGCGGGCCCGCGCCGCGTCGTCCGGGGTGTCCGCGTTGGCCCGCACGCCGAGCCGGCGGGCGGCGTCCGCGTGGCGCATGATCCGGTCGACGGCCCTGACCAGCTCGTCGTCCGGCTCGGCGCCCTCGAAGTATTCGACGACCGCCGAGTCCACCACCGGAACCTCCCCGAGGAACACCTCCCCCGTGGTCCCGTCGATGGAGATGAGGTCGCCCTCGGAGACGACCACGCCGCCCGGCGCGGTGAACCTGCGCTCCTCCGTGGACACCTCCAGCTCCTCCGCCCCGCACACGCACGTCTTGCCCATGCCGCGGGCGACCACGGCCGCGTGGGAGGTCTTGCCGCCGCGGCTGGTCAGGATGCCCCTGGCGGCGATCATGCCGCCCAGGTCGTCGGGGTTGGTCTCGCGCCGGACCAGGATGACGTCCTCGCCCTGCTCCGACAGCTCGACGGCCCGCTCCGAGCAGAAGACGGCCCTGCCGACGGCGGCGCCGGGAGAGGCGTTCATGCCCTTGCCGATCCTCTTCCTGTCGGCGTCCGCGTCGAAACGCGGGAACATGAGCTGGGCCAGCTGGTCGCCGGTGACGCGGGTGACGGCCTCGTCGAGCGTGATCAGGCCCTGGTCGACGAGCTGGGTGGCGATGCAGAACGCGGCCGCCGCCGTGCGCTTGCCGACGCGCGTCTGCAACATCCAGAGCTTGCCGCGCTCGATCGTGAACTCGATGTCGCACAGGTCCCTGTAGTGGTTCTCCAGGGTCTCCATGATCCCGAGGAGCTCGTCGTACGAGTGCTTGTCGATGCGTTCGAGCTCCTGGAGCGGGATCGTGTTGCGGATGCCGGCCACCACGTCCTCGCCCTGGGCGTTCTGCAGGTAGTCGCCGTAGATGCCCTGCCGGCCGGAGCCGGGGTCGCGGGTGAAGGCGACGCCGGTGCCGGAGTCGTCACCGTAGTTGCCGAAGACCATGGCCATGATGTTCACGGCGGTGCCGAGGCCGGCGGGGATGCGCTCCTGGCGGCGGTAGAGGATGGCGCGGGGTGCGTTCCACGAGTCGAAGACGGCCCGGACGGCCATGCGCATCTGCTCGCGCGGGTCGGCGGGGAAGTCGTCGCCGGTCTGCTCGCGGACGATGCCCTTGTACGTCTCCACGAGCCGCTGCAGTTCGCCCGCGTCGAGGTCGGTGTCGTTGCGCCTGCCCTTGACGGCGTCGAGCGCCCGCTCGAACAGGTCTCCGTCGATCCCGAGCACCGTCTTGCCGAACATCTGGATGAGCCGGCGGTAGGAGTCCCAGGCGAAACGTTCGTTGCCGCCCGCCTGCTTGGCCAGGCCGCGCACCGACTCGTCGTTGAGCCCGATGTTGAGCACCGTCTCCATCATGCCCGGCATGGAGAATTTCGCCCCGGAGCGTACGCTGACGAGCAGCGGGTCGTCGGCCTGCCCGAGTTTCCTGCCCATCCGGCCCTCGAGCGCGTCCAGATGCTCCGCGACCTCCTGCTCCAGGCCTCCCGGTGTCGAGCCTTCCGCCAGGTAGTGGCGGCAGGCCTCGCTGGTGATCGTGAATCCGGGAGGAACGGGCAGCCCGAGGTTGGTCATTTCGGCGAGGTTGGCTCCCTTACCGCCGAGAAGATCCTTGAGATTCCTGTTGCCCTCGGTGAAATCGTAAACGTACTTCGCCACCACAACTCCAATCCGACGCCTCTGAACCGGACTCTACCGGCGAAATTGATGACGAAACTTCACCCCTCCCCTAAGGCAACATTTATGCAGGTGAACGCCTGTAGACAGGTCTAATCCAATTATACGACCGCAAGTCGGGAAATTGGATTAGACCAATTGGTTTAAACCAATTTTTGGGAAAGAAGAACGGCAGGCGGGCCCGGATCGCGGTCCGCGATCACGCGATCCGGGCCCCCTCCCCACGCATGCCGAAGGCGCCCCCGCCCACCGGCGGAGGCGCCTCCGAACGGCGCTAGGCGAGCGGATTGTCCTCCGGCGGCGAGCCCGGCACCCCGTCACGCGGCGGCAGCCAGAGCACGAACGTCGCGCCCTCCCCCAGCCGCGAGTACACCGCCACCCGCCCTCCGTGCGACTCCACGATCTGGCGCACGATGGCCAGGCCGAGCCCCGTGTGGCGGTCGCGGCGGCTGGCCTCGCCGCGCCAGAAGCGGTCGAAGACGCGCTGCTGGTCCGCCTCACCCAGCCCGGGGCCGTCGTCGCGGACCGCCACCCACAGCCAGCCCTCCGCGCGGCCCGCCACCACGCGGATCGTGGCTCCGGGCGGCGAGAGGCGCACGGCGTTGGACAGCAGGTTGGCCACGGCGCGGCGCAGCGCGTCGGAGTCGCCGGTCATGTCCAGGCCGGAGCCCAGGTCGCGGGTGATCCGCACGTGCCGGGCGGCGGCCGGGGTGGCGTGTTCCTCGCACGCCTCCGCCGCCACCCTGGCCAGGTCGAGATCGGCGTCGGCGAACGCGGTGCCCTGGCGCCTGGCGCTGGCCAGCAGGTCCTCGACGAGCCGCGTCATGCGGGTGGTCGCGCGGTCCACGATGGCCACGGCCCTGGCGCGCTCCTCGTCGCTGGCGTCGGGGGCGGACAGCACGGCGTCCACGTTCGCCCGGATGATCGTCAGCGGGCTGCGCAGCTCGTGCGAGGCGTCGTCGATGAGCTGGCGCTGCGCGCTGAACGCCTCCTCCAGCCGGTCGAGCATGGTGTCGATGGTGTCGGCCAGGTCCTTGAGCTCGTCGCGCGGCCCGTCCAGCTTGATCCGCCGGGCCAGGTCGGTGCCCTGGATCTCCTCCGTGGTGCGGGTGATCGACCTGACGGGACGCAGCACGCGGCCGGCCAGCACCCAGCCGATGCCCAGGCTGGCGAGATAGAGCCCCACCAGTGTGACCAGCGAATAGTCGCGCAGCGTGGCCAGCGTCTTGACGTTGACCGCGTTCTCGACCTCCTGGACGAAGACGACCTCCCGCTTGCCCAGGTACTGGTCGCCCGAGTAGGCCTTGGCGTACTCGGTGGTGTAGGGGCGCTGGTCGGTGGATTTCGAGACGGCGAAATAGATGCCGCCGAGCACGAGCGCGGCCAGCACGAACAGCAGGCCCGAGTAGAGCACGGTGAGCCGGAAGCGGATGGTGTGGATCATGTCGGCTCCTTGAGCCGGTAGCCCCGGCTGATCACCGTCTCGATCAGGCCGTCCTCCTGGAGCTTGCGCCGCAGGTTGCCGACCGTGACCCGCACGGTGTTGGTGAACGGGTCGGCGTGCTCGTCCCAGACGTGCTCCAGCAACTCCTCGCTGGACACCACGTGACCCGGCCTGGTCATCAGGTAGTGCAGCACGCCGTATTCCTTGGGGGTGAGCGCCAGCGACCTGCCGTCCAGCGACACCTCCAGCCTGGCCGTGTCGATGCGCAGCCCGCCCACTTCGAGCACGGAGGTGCCGCCGCTCTCCCTGCGCAGCAGCGCCCGCACCCGGGCCAGCAGCTCGGGGAACGCGAACGGCTTGACCAGGTAGTCGTCCGCCCCCTCGTCGAGCCCGCGGACGCGGTCGTCGAGCCGGTCGCGCGCGGTCACCATGATGATCCGCACGCCCTGGCCCGCCGCGCGCACGGCGCGGCAGAGCTGGAAGCCGTCGCCGCCGGGCAGGTTCAGGTCGAGCAGGACCAGGTCGTACGCGTTGACCTGCAACTTCTCGTGCGCGGACGGCGCGTCGTACGCCACGTCCACCGCGTAGCCCGCGCGGGCGAGGCCGACCCGCAACGCGTCGACCAGGTCCTCCTCGTCCTCCACCACCAGCAGTCGCATGCTTGTGACCCTAATTTCGCATGATGCGTTCCGCGACGGGCGCGGCACGGTCGATGGGGATGGCGAAGCCGATGCCGATGTTCCCGCCCCCTCGGCCGGCGGCGATGGCGGTGTTCACCCCCACGACCTCGCCCCTGTCGTTCACCAGCGGCCCACCCGAGTTACCCGGGTTGATGGACGCGTCCGTCTGCACGGCCGTGCGCCGCGCCCCGCCCAGCCGCACCTCCCGGTCCAGGGCGCTGACGATGCCCGCGGTGACCGTGCCGGAAAGGCCCAGCGGCGAGCCGATGGCCAGCACCTGGTCGCCGACGGACAGGTCGGACGAACGACCGAGGGTGGCGGGCGTCAGGTCGCCGGGGTGGTCGACGACCAGCACGGCCAGATCCTCGTCGTCGTCCGCGCCGACCACGCGGGCGCTCAGCCTGCGGCCGTCGCTCAGCACCACGGTCGCCAGGCCGCTGTCACCGACCACGTGCGCGTTGGTGAGGATGTGGCCGCGCCCGTCCACCACGAAGCCGGACCCGCCCCGGCTGCCGGCCTCCACGGAGACCACGCTGGGCAGCACCCGCGCCGCCGTCGCGCTCAGCCCGGTCAGGCCGGACGACGGCGCGGGCGCGGCCCTCGGCAGGGCCGCGACGGGGGCCGGCTCGGACACCCCGGAGAGCCGGGCCCCCGCCGCTCCCGCCGCCCCGCCGGCGACCGCCGCGACGAGCGCGGCGACCACCAGCAGGCGGCCTCTCCGCACCGCCGCCTGCGCGGGCCGCGAGCCGTGCGCGGGCGGCCCCTGCCCGGGCGGCGGCTGCGCGGGCGGCGGGTGCGCGGGGGACGGCGGTCCCAGTATGGGCGGCGGCTGCGCAGGAGGTGGCGGGCCGGGCATGGGCGGCGGCTCCTGTACGGGGTCCCGGCGGGCGCCGGGCGGCACCGTACGGAAATCCGGCCCGCTCGGCCGGCCCAGGCCTCTCACGGCAGCCTCGAGAACCACACCATCGACGTCACCGCCGCGATCAGCCCGCAGATCAGTCCCGCCGCCACGAACCACTGCCATACCTCCTGCTGCTCGGTGCGGTAGCCGACCGACGTGCCGATGTCCTCGTAGACCGCCTGCAGTTCGCTGCCGCTGGCCGCCTCGTAGAACCCGCCACCCGCCGCCTCGGCCAGCCCGCGCAGCGCGGGACCGTCCACCGGCACCGGGACCTCCTGGCCGGAGAGGCTGATGGTGCCGTTCGCGGTGCCGTAGGCGATGGTGGTGACCGGGACGCCCCTTGAGGACGCCTCGGCCGCCGCGTCGTTCAGCGTGCGGCCGGTCGTGTTGGAGCCGTCCGACAGCAGCACGATGTGCGCGGGCGGCGCCTCCTCCTCCGAGTCGAGCGAGGCGATGGCCTCCAGCGAGGAGTAGACGGCCTCGCCGATGGCGGTGCCCGACGCCGTGCTCAGTCGGCCGAGCGCGCTCAGCACCGCCTGCCGGTCCGTGGTCGGCGGCACCGCCACGGAGGCCGACGACGAGAACGACACCAGGCCCAGATTGAACCGCTCGGGCAGCCCCTCCACGAACTGCCTGGCCGCCTGCCGGGCCGCCGAGAACCGGTCAGGGCTGACGTCGGTGGCGCTCATGGACGCCGACACGTCGAACGCCACCATGATCGTGGCCCGTTCCCTCGGCACCCGCACCTCGGCCGTCGGCCTGGCGAAGCCCACGACCACCAGCGCGAACATGAGCAGCAGCGCCGCCGCCGGCAGGTGCCTGCGCCACCCCGGGCTCCTCGGAGCCACCCTGTCGAGCAGGTCGAGGTTGGTGAACCGGACGGCGTACGCGCTGCGGCGCAGCGACATGAGCACGTAGGCGACGGCGAGCAGCGCCACGGGGATGAGCAGCAGCAACCAGACGGGCGAGATCAGCCTCACGCCACCTCACCTCCCGTGCCAGGCGTGCCGCCGCCCTGGGCGGGTCCCCGGGCGGGCAACATCGGGCTCGGGGCCAGCGCGGCCAGGCGGCGCTGCCGTACGACGTGCTGGACCAGGTCCCGCACCCAGTCCCGGTCCGTACGCAGCCGCAGGTGGGTGGCTCCGGCCCGGCGCAGCGCCCGCGTGATGGCGTCGCGCTGCCCGGCCGCCGCCTCCGCGTACCGGCGGCGCAGCCGGGCGTTGCCGGTGGCGACCTCCCGCCGCCGTCCCGTCTCCGGGTCGATCAGCGTGAGGATCCCCACGTCAGGCAGCGTCAGCTCGCGGGGGTCGACCACCTCCACGGCCAGCACCTGGTGCCGGGCGGCGAGCCTGCGCAGCGGCGGCTCCCACGTCTCCGGCGCGTCCAGGTAGTCGGACACGACCACGACGAGACCGCGCCGCCGTACGACCCGGCTGAGCTGTTCGGCCGCCACGCCGAGCAGCGGCTCGGCCACGCCGGGCGGGGTCCGCGGCAGTGCGAACGCCGCCTGCAGCAGCGCCATCAGGTGCGGCCGACCCGTCCTGGCGGGCAGCGTCCTGACGCCGCCGCCGTGCAGCAGGTGGGTGCCGATCCGGTTGCCGGTCCGCTGGGTGAGGAAGCCGACCGCCGCCAGCGCGGCCAGGGCGAGCTCCCGCTTCTCCAGAGCGGCGGTCCCGAAGTCCATGCTCGCGGTGGCGTCGAGCAGGGCCCAGATCTCCAGCTCGCGGTCGGCGACCAGATCCCGCACGTGGGGCTCGTTCGTGCGGGCGGTGACGTTCCAGTCCATCCGCCGCACGTCGTCCCCCGGCTGGTACGGCCGCGACTCCGCGGGCTCGCTCCCGGGACCTGGCACCAGCCCGAGGTGTTCGCCCTGGAGCAGTCCATCCAGCCTCCTGGTGATCGTCAGCTCGAGCCTGCGCAGCGCGGGCTCCGCGATCAGGTACGGCTTCATGCCACCGCGTCCTGTCGCACCGTTTCCTGCTGCATCGCCTCCTGTTGGGGCGCGATGAGGGGCAGCGGCACGGCGGCCAGCACCCGGTCCACGATCTCCCGGGGCGCGACCCCGTCGGCCAGCGCGTCGAAGGAGAGCACCAGCCGGTGCGCCATCACGTCGTGCGCCAGGTCGCGTACGTCCTCCGGCAGCACGTAGTCGCGCCCCCGCAGGAGCGCCAGCGCCCGGGCGGCCGCCAGCAGGCCGAGCGTGGCCCTGGGGCTGGCCCCGAACGCCAGCAGCCGCCGCACGTCCCGCACCCCGTACCGGTCGGGGTCGCGGGTGGCGTAGACGAGGCGGACGGCGTACTCGGCGACGGCGTGGTGCACGAAGACCTCCTCGGCCCGCCGCTGGAGCGCGAGGACCTGGGCCGGGTCGAGGACGGCGTGCGGCGCGGGCGGGTCCACGCTCATGCGGTAGACGATCGCCAGCTCCTCCGATTCGCTGGGATAGCCCACGTCGATCTTCATGAGGAAGCGGTCGCGCTGCGCCTCGGGCAGGTGGTAGACGCCTTCGGACTCGATGGGGTTCTGGGTGGCCAGCACCAGGAACGGCCTGGGCACCTCGTGGGTGACGCCGCCGATGCTGATCTGCCGCTCGGCCATGATCTCCAGCAGGGCCGACTGCACCTTGGCGGGCGCCCGGTTGATCTCGTCGGCGAGCAGCAGGTTGACCATGACGGGACCGAGCTCGATGTCGAACGACTCGGTCGAAGGCCGGTAGATCCGCGTGCCGATGATGTCGGCCGGCACCAGGTCCGGCGTGAACTGGATGCGGGCGAACGTCCCCCCGACCACGCTCGCCGTGGTCTCGGCGGCCAGCGTCTTGGCGATGCCCGGCACGCCTTCGAGCAGGCAGTGCCCCTTGGCGACGACCGCCACGATCAACCGCTCGACCATGTGGTCCTGGCCGACGATCACCCGCTTGACCTCGAACAGCGCCCGTTCGAGCAGTGCCGGGTCGGTCATGGCTGCACGACCTTGTCGGGGCAGTCGTCCACGACCAGCCGCAGCTCCAGCGCGGTCGGTTCGGGTTCGGCGAACGCGGCGCTCCCCGTCATGAGCACCGCGCCCGCGGCGAGCAGCACAAGAGCGAAACGTGATGTACGCATGATGACCCTCGTCCCTCGTATGGCCGTTATCGGCTTAGAGGGCATGTCATCAGGCGACCGCGAAAGCCCGCGTAACTCCCGGCTTTATACGATTTTTCGGTCGAAGGGGCAGACCGACGAGCCGGAGCGGGATCGGGGCGTGCACGACCACGGAGCCGGGCAAGAGTGAAGGATCACGGAACCGAGGTCACGGATGACCACGGAGCCGGGAAGGATGCGCGCGTCACGGCGGCGCGGCGGTGAGGCGGAGGAGCGTCTCCCTGGAGGGCCGTCAGCGCGGGGCGGCGGGTGGGGCTGAGGCGGCCTGCCGTAAGAATGGCGACTCCGCCCGCCCCACCCGAACGCACGCGAATGGACGTGCGCCCGCCGAAGTACGGCGACTACACCGGTCAGTCGTTCAGGTGCTGGCGCAGGTAGGCGTCGACGCCGTCGATGGAGATGCGCTCCTGGGCCATGGAGTCACGCTCGCGGATCGTCACCGCGTTGTCCTCGAGGGTGTCGAAGTCGACGGTGATGCAGAACGGCGTGCCGATCTCGTCCTGGCGGCGGTAGCGGCGGCCGATCGCGCCCGCGTCGTCGAACTCGACGTTCCACCGGCGGCGCAGCTGCGCGGCCAGGTCGCGCGCCTTCGGCGACAGGTCGGCGTTGCGCGAGAGCGGCAGCACCGCGGCCTTGACCGGGGCGAGCCGGTGGTCGAGCCGCATGACCGTGCGCTTCTCCATGACGCCCTTGGCGTTGGGCGCTTCGTCCTCGCTGTAGGCGTCGATCAAGAACGTCAGCGTGGCCCGGTCGACGCCGGCGGCCGGCTCGATGACGTAGGGGACGTAGCGCTCCCCGCTGTCCTGCTCGAAGAAGCTGAGGTCGGCGCCGGACGCCTTGGCGTGGGCGGTGAGGTCGAAGTCGGTGCGGTTGGCGATGCCTTCGAGCTCACCCCACTCGGAGCCGACGAAGTTGAAGCGGTATTCGACGTCGACGGTGCGCTTGGAGTAGTGGGACAACTTCTCCTGCGGGTGCTCGTAGAGGCGCAGGTTGTCCTTGTTGATGCCGAGGTCGGAATACCACCGGAAGCGCTCGTCGATCCAGTATTGGTGCCACTCCTCGTCGGTGCCGGGCTTGACGAAGAACTCCATCTCCATCTGCTCGAACTCGCGGGTGCGGAAGATGAAGTTGCCCGGCGTGATCTCGTTGCGGAACGACTTGCCGACCTGGCCGATGCCGAACGGGATCTTCTTGCGGGCCGACTGCTGCACGTTGAGGTAGTTGATGAAGATGCCCTGCGCGGTCTCGGGCCGCAGCCAGGCCAGGCCCGACTCGTCCTCGACGGGGCCGAGGTAGGTCTTGAGCAGGCCGCTGAACTGCCGGGGCTCGGTGAAGGTGCCCTTGTTGCCGCAGTTGGGGCAGGTGATGTCGGCCAGGCCGCCCTCGGGCGCCTTGCCGTTCTTCTCCTCGTAGGCCTCGACGAGGTGGTCGGCCCTGAAGCGCTTGTGGCAGGACAGGCACTCGGTCAGCGGGTCGGTGAAGGTGTCGACGTGGCCGCTGGCCCGCCACACCTCGGGCGCCAGGATGACGCAGGAGTCGAGGCCCACCACGTCGTCGCGCGACTGGACCATCGACAGCCACCACTGCCGCTTGACGTTGTTCTTCAGCTCGACGCCCAGTGGACCGTAGTCCCACGACGCGCGCAGTCCGCCGTAGATCTCGCTCGACGGGTAGACGAGCCCGCGGCGCTTGGCGAGGCTGACGATGGTGTCCATGACGTCGGTGCGTCGTGCCATGTCGGTGATTCTCTTTCCGGCTGGAGGTCGGCGAGTGAAATTGATGAGATCCCAGCTTAGGGGACTCTCGAACGCTCTCGCGCGCGAGTAATTGTTACGCACCGTCCCGAACGTGGACGTCCTCATATGCGCTGGGTTCGTTGACCATGAGAATCATCAGTGGATACATCGCCATCCGGGCGGCGGAGAGCGCTCTGCGGTAGAAACCGGCACCCTCCCACTCGCTGACCAGGGCCCACAGATTGGGCTCGTCGACCGAGCGGGCCAGCCGGCCGCGCTGGTAGCCCGGCTGGGTGGCGAGCAGGTCGAGGATGGCGTGGCCCTGTTTGACGAAGTCCTGCGACTGGGACTCTGGAACGGAGTATCGGATCACGGCGAGCACGCGACCAGCCTAGAGGCCGCTTCCCGAGCACCGCGCCCGCGCGACACGCGTAGGCTCTTTCCGTGGCCCATGACAGTGAGCGCCGCGGCAAGCCCGGCGGCAAGCCCGGCAGCAAGCGCGGCGACCAGCGCAACGACCGGCCCGGCGATCGGCGCGGCGATCGGCGCGGTGGCAAGCGCCCGGTCCCGCAGGGCGAGCAGTTCTTCACGCCGGGCGCGACCGGCCTGCGCAAGGCCGTCGAGCAGCGCAGCGCCGTGCCGATGACGTTCCTGTTCACGCAGGTGCCCCGGTGGGTGGCGCCGGTGGTGCTGGTGGTCCTGCTGCTGGCCGGATTCGCCGTGAGCAATCCGCTGGGCGGCGTCGCCGTCCTGCCTGTGATCGCGTTCATCGGCTGGCTGGCCTACCTGTCGTGGCCTTCTCTGGGGGCCGGCGGGAAGCTGCTGCGGGTCGCCATGCTGACGTTTCTCGTCCTGCTCGCGGCGACCCGCTTCGGCGCCTTCTGAGCGACCCGCTGAGGGGCCTGCTGGAGGCGCCTGCTGAGCGGCCTTCCTGGGGGGATCGCCTCAGGGCAGCAGCGTGTAGTGCGGGAAGTTTCCCGGCAGGCGTTCGGTGTCGGGGCCGCTCGTGGCGGCGCGCACCAGCAGTTCGCCTCCGACGAACGCGCCGCGCCACGACGCGCCGAGCCCGCCGAACAACTCCTCGCGGTCGCCGCGCGAGCGCGGCTTGTTGTGGCCTACCTTGAACGCCCGCACCTCGGGGGCGAGGCGGTGGAAGGTCTCCTCGTCGTCGCAGGAAAGGGTGGCGACGAGCGCGCCGTTGCTGGCGTTCATGGCGGCCAGCAGCTCGGCCTCCGTGTCCACCAGGACGATCGTGTCGACGGGGCCGAACGGCTCGGCGTGGTGCAGGGGTGAGGAGGGGGGCGGGTTGAGGATCGCGGTCGGGGCAAAGTACGCGGAAATATCCTGCCCCGGGAGGAAATGTCCTGACTCGATGGCCGCGCGGTGGATCGGCACGCCGCCCCGCGCCACGGCCTCGTCCACCTGGTCGGCCAGCTCCTTGGCCTTCGAGGCGTTGATCAGCGGGCCGAAGGCCAGCTCCGGCAGCGGGTCGTCCGGCTCGGCGACCGCGAGCGGGTGGCCGAAGCGCAGCGACCCCACAGCCGACACGTACGCGCCCAGAAACTCGTGGAACGCCGACCGCTGCACCACGAACCGCGGATAGGCCGTGCACCGCTGCTTGCCGTAGTCGAACGACGCCCGGATCTGCCTCGTGAGCAGGTCCCAGTCGCCGTACTCCCACACGCCCCAGCAGTTCAGCCCCTCCTGCTCCAGCACGTGCCGGCGCCCGAGGTCGGCCAGCGAGGTCGCCACCTTGGCGCCCGCGTCCCTGCCGCCCACGAACGACACGCAGCCCAGCGCGCGCCCGGCCACCAGCACCGGTGACAGCTCGGCCCCTCCCCCGCTGACCAGCGTGAACGGCAGCCCTTCCCGCACGGCCAGCGCGCAGGCCAGCGTGAGGCAGCACAGCCCGCCGTCCGTGGGCGTCTTGGCGATCACCGCGTTGCCGGCCAGCGCCTGCACGAGCATGGCGTGCATGAGCACACTCATCGGATAGTTCCAGCTCGCGATGTTGCTGACCGGTCCCGGCAGCGGCGCGCGTCCCGCCACCATGCGGTCGATCTCGTCGAGATACCAGCGCACGCCGTCCAGGCAGCGGTCCACGTCGGCGCAGGCCGTCTTCCACGGCTTGCCGATCTCCCAGACCAGCAGCAGGGCCAGCAGGTCGCGGTGGGCGGCCATGGACTCCACGGCCGCCGCGACCATCGCCTTGCGCTCGGCCATCGGCAGATACCGCCACCGGTTGTGCTCCTCGACGGCCCCGGCCACCGCCCGCGCGGCCCCGGCCCGGTCGAGCCGGGGCAGCCCGGCGATCGCCGTGCCGTCCAGCGGCGAGAACCCCGGCACGGGGCGCCCGTCGCGGTGCCACATGCCGCCCCAGTGGTTCAGCACGCGGTCGTCGTGGAAGGCCTCGGGAGCCGCCGCGTGGCAACGGTCGTAGGCGTCCTGCCAGGCCGTACCCGGTTTGAGCTGCATGAGAGCTCCTCTCAGTCGGACCAGTCGGCGGTGATGAGCTCGGGCAGCGGCTCGAACTCCTTGACCGCGTCGAGCGAGGGACCCATGGCGGCGTTGGCCTCGCGTTCGACCATCACCTCCACCAGCACCGGCAGCCGCTCGCGCGCCGACTCGGCCGACGCCCACGCCAGCGCGCCGGGCAGGTCGCCCGGCAGCTCCACGCGGCGCGCCGGGCAGCCGAACGCCTCCATGGCCTTGACATGGTCGATGCCGCCCTCCCCGTAGTGCAGGTCCACGGCGAAGTTCATGTCGTACGGGATCTCCGCCTGCCGGATGAGTCCCAGGTACTCGTTGTTGATCATCACGATGACGAACGGGACGCGGTACTGGGCGGCGACCGCGACCTCCTCCATCAGGAACTGGAAGGAGTAGTCGCCGACCACGGCCACCACCTGGCGTTCGGGATGCGCGCACTTGACGCCCATGGCCGCGGGCACCTCCCAGCCCAGCGGCCCCGCCTGCCCGCAGACCAGGTAGCGCCGCGGCAGGTAGGTCGTCTGGAACTGGCCCGACCAGATCTGGTAGAGCCCGATGGCGGTGACGAACGTGGTGTCCCTGCCGAAATACTCGTTGATCTCCTTGAACACCCTGGGCGGCTTGATCGGCACGTCGTCGAAGTCGTCGCGGCGGGTCATCGTACGGCGCAGGTCGGAGACCCTGCGCACCCACTTGCCCGGCTCCTTCGGCCCGCTCCGCCCGCGCGCCTCGGCCAGCAGGTCGGCGAGCACCGGCTTGGCGTGGCCGACGATCCCCAGGTCGGGCTCGAAGACCCGGCCGATCTGCATGGGCTCGATGTCGACGTGCACGAACTTGCGTCCCCGGCGGTAGACGTCGAGGTCGCCGGTGTGCCGGTCGCCGAAGCGGGCGCCGACGGCCAGCACCAGGTCGCTGTCCAGGAACGCGGCGTTGCCCCACCGCGTCTGGGTCTGGATGCCCGGCATCCCGGCGAACAGCGGGTGGTCCTCGGGGAAGGCGCCCTTGCCCATGAGCGTCACCTGCACCGGCACCTGGAGGTGCTCGGCCAGCGCCCGCAGCTCGCCGCAGGCGTCGGCGATGATCACGCCGCCGCCGGCCAGGATGACGGGTCTCCTGGCCTCGGCCAGGAGGTCCATGGCCTTGCGCACGGCCTTCGGCAGCGGGCGCGGCGCCTCGACGGGCAGCGGCGCGTCCACGTCGCGGTCGTACAGGCAGGTGCCGCGCTGGACGTCGATCGGCAGGTCGATGAGCACCGGCCCCGGCCGGCCCGACCTGGCGATCCTGAACGCCTCGCGGAACACCCACGGCGCCTGGGCGGGCTCCTTGAGCTGCACCGCCCACTTGGTCACCGGACGGGCGATCTCCACGATGTCGACCGCCTGGAACGCCTCCTGGTGCAGCTTCGACGTGGCGGCCTGGCCGGTGACGCAGATCATCGGGATCGAGTCGGCCATCGCCGTGTAGAGACCGGTGATCATGTTGGTGCCGGCGGGGCCCGACGTGCCGATGCAGACGCCGGCGTTCCCCGTCACCCTGGCCCAGCCGTCGGCCGCGTGGGTGCCGCCCTCCTCGTGGCGTACTGTGATGTGCCGGATCGAGCTCTTCTGGAGCGCCGCGTAGAGCGGCAGGATGGCCGCGCCGGGGATGCCGAAGACGGTGTCCACGCCCTCCGACTCCAGGACCGCGACCACGGCCTCCATGCATGGGATGCGATTCACCCGTTCAGCCTTTCGATCACTTTGAGCAAGGCGGAGTGGTCGAGCGAGCCGTGGCCCTGCGCCCTGGCCGCCGCCATGAGCTGGGCGACCTGCCCGGTGAGGGGCAGGCTGACCCCGGCCTCGCGGGCCGCGGCGACGGCGATGCCCATGTCCTTGTGGTGCAGGTCGATGCGGAACCCCGGGGCGAACTCCCGCTTGACCATGGTGTGGCGCTTGAGCTCGAGGATCCTGGAGCCCGCCAGGCCGGCCGCGAGCACGTCCAGCCCGGCGGCCGGGTCGACTCCCGAGGCCTCCAGCAGCACGATGGCCTCCGACACGAGCCCGTACACGCCGCCGACGACGAGCTGGTTGGCCGCCTTGACGGTCTGGCCGGCGCCCGCGGGGCCGACGTGCACCACGGTCGTGCCGAGGCTGCCCAGCACGGGCCCGGCCGCCGCGACGTCCTCGGCGTCGCCGCCCACCATGATCGACAGGGTGCCGTCGATCGCGCCGCGCTCGCCGCCGCTGACCGGGGCGTCCAGCGCCCGTACCCCGGCGGCCGCCGCCTGGCGCGCCACCCTGCGGGAGGTCTCCGGCTTGATGGTGCTCATGTCGATGTAGAGCAGGTTCGGCTTGGCGTACTCGACGACCCGCGGCGCGACCTCCTCCACCTGCGGCGAGTCGGGCAGCATGGTGATCACGACGTCCGCGCCGGCGACCGCGTCGACCACGCCGGTCGCGCCCTTGCCGCCCA
Organism: Nonomuraea sp. B1E8; assembly: GCF_039871515.1. Lineage (NCBI taxonomy): Bacteria > Bacillati > Actinomycetota > Actinomycetes > Streptosporangiales > Streptosporangiaceae > Nonomuraea > Nonomuraea sp. B1E8. The sequence continues at coordinate 122,272 of NZ_JBDPLS010000006.1, forward strand.
GCCCGGCGAGCTGCTCGACCCGCTCGGCGCTGATGTCGTACCCGGTCACGGCGTGCCCGGCCTTGACGAGGTTGGCGGCCATGGGGCTGCCCATGATCCCCAAGCCGATGAAGCCGATGTTCATGTGCGCCTCCAGTCGAATGCGCCCGGCCCTTCGTGCCGGTACTCCAGGCCGACGTGGCCGCGGTAGCCGGCGGCCTCCAGCCGCGCGAAGATCTCCTGGTACGGCATGCGCCCGCTGCCCGGCCGTCCCCTGCCGGGGTCGTCGGCGATCTGCACGTGGCCGAAGCGTTCCGCGTGCCCGTCGATGAGCGCGAGCACGTCCTCGCCCATCCGGTGCAGGTGGTAGAGGTCGGCCAGGAAGGCCACGTTGTCCCTGCCGACCTCGTCGATCAGCTCGAACGCCGCCTGCGACGACGTGATCGGATATTTCGGGTTCTCGTGGGAGTTGAGGGCTTCGACGACCACGGTCGCGCCGATCTCCGCCGCCGCGTCCGCCGCCCTCCTCACGTTCGCCACGGCCAGGTCCCTGTCGGTGCCGGGGCCGTTGCCGTACAGGGCGTTGAGCACCCCGCAGCCCAGCTCGCCCGCCAGCCGGACCGTCACGTCGATGTTCGCCCGGAACCTGGCCGAGTCACCGGGCCTGGCCAGCAGGCCGCGATCGCCCGCCGCCATGTTCCCGGCGTCGAAGTTGAGCCCCGTGAGGCGCACCCCCGCGTCCTCGACGGCCTGCCGCAGCGCCGCCAGCTCCGCGCCCGCGGGGTCGGGGCCGTCGAACGGCCACCACATCTCCACGGCGTCGAACCCCGCCTTGGCCGCCGCGGCCGGACGCTCCAGCAGCGGCAGGTCGGTGAACAGGATGGACAGATTGACGGTGAACCTCACGACGACCTCCCTTCGCGGATGGCGCGGAGGAGGCGGGCCGTCTCCGAGGGGGTGCGGCCGACGCGGACGCCGACGGCCTCCAGGGCCTCCTTCTTGGCCTGGGCGGTGCCGGACGAGCCGGACACGATCGCGCCCGCGTGCCCCATGGTCTTGCCCTCCGGCGCGGTGAAGCCGGCGACGTAGGCGACCACGGGCTTGGTGACGTTCGCGGCGATGTAGGCGGCGGCCCGCTCCTCGGCGTCACCGCCGATCTCCCCGATCATGACGATGGCGTCGGTGCCCGGATCCTCCTCGAACGCCTGGAGGCAGTCGATGTGGGTGGTGCCGATGACCGGGTCGCCGCCGATGCCGACGGCGGTGGAGAAGCCGAGGTCGCGCAGCTCGTACATCAGCTGGTACGTCAGCGTGCCCGACTTGGAGACCAGCCCGATGCGCCCGGCGGAGGTGATGTCGGCCGGGATGATGCCGGCGGAGGACTGGCCGGGGCTGATCAGGCCGGGGCAGTTGGGCCCGATGATCCTGGTGCGGCCGCTCGCCAGCGCGCGGAAGCGTACGGCGTCGTGCACGGGGACGCCCTCGGTGATGACCACGCAGAGCGGGATGCCCGCCTCGACGGCCTCCTCCACGGCCGAGCCGGTGAACCGGGGCGGCACGAAGACCACGGAGACGTCGGCCCCCGTCTCGGCCATCGCCTCGGCCACGGAGCCGAACACGGGCACCGTCCGCTCGCCGAAGTCCACCGAGCGCCCGCCCTTGCCGGGGGTCACCCCGGCCACGATGTCGGTGCCCGCGGCGAGCATGCGGGCCGTGTGCCTGCTGCCCTCGGCGCCCGTCATGCCCTGCACGAGCACCCGGCTGTCCTTGGTCAGGAAGATCGCCATCATGCACCTGCCGCGAGTCTGGCCGCCGTCTCGGCGGCGCCGTCCATGGTCGAGACCTGGCGGACGGCCGGGTGCCTGGCGTCGCTCAGGATGCGCCGGCCCACCTCGGCGTTGTTGCCGTCCAGCCGTACGACGATGGGCCTGCCGTGGCCGCGTTCGCCGAGAAGTTCGAGTGCGGTGACGATGCCGTTCGCCACCGCGTCGCAGGCGGTGATGCCGCCGAAGACGTTGACCAGCACCGAGCGCACGCCGGGGTCGTCCAGGATGATCTCCAGCCCGTCGGCCATGACCTTGGCGGACGCGCCGCCGCCGATGTCCAGGAAGTTGGCGGGGGCGGCCCCCGCTCCGGCGACCACGTCGAGCGTGCTCATGACCAGGCCCGCGCCGTTGCCGATCACGCCGACCTCGCCGTCGAGCTTGACGTAGTTCAGTCCCTTGGCCCGGGCGCGGGCCTCCAGGCCGTCCGCGTGTTCCTCCCGCTCCCAGGAGTGGCGGAAGGCGGAGTTGTCGTCCAGGGTCACCTTGCCGTCGAGCGCCACGATCCGCTGGTCGGTGGTGCAGATCAGCGGGTTCACCTCGACCAGCAGGGCGTCCTCGGCGACCAGCACCCGCCACAGCTTCTCCAGCGTCTCGGCCGCCTGCTCGGGCAGGCCCGCCTTGGCGGCGAGCGCCCGCGCGGTCTCGGCGTCCACTCCGGACACCGGGTCGACGGGGAGCTTCACCAGCGCGTCGGGGTCGGTGGCGGCGAGCTCTTCGATCTCCATGCCGCCCTGGCTCGACACCATGGCCAGGAACCCGCCCTCGGCCCGGTCGACCAGGAAGGCCGCGTAGTACTCCTCGAACGGCACGGTCGCGGTCTCGACCAGCACGCTGCGCGCGACGTGCCCCTTGATGTCCATGCCGAGGACGCGGTCGGCCTCCACTTCCGCGGTGACCGGCCCCGCCGCGGTCCTGATGCCGCCCGCCTTGCCGCGTCCGCCGGTCTTGACCTGGGCCTTGATGACAACGGGCGCGTTCAGCTCGGCCGCGATCGCGCCGGCCTGCGCGGGGGTGGTGGCGACCCTGCCGGCGGGGACCGGGATCCCGTGACGCCCGAAGAGCTCCTTCGCCTGGTATTCGTACAGGTCCATTCGAGCCTCCTTTGTAGACGGTATACCGTATGGAATATCCCTCGTCTAGGGTCTCGACAGGGCTCCGTCTACTGGATATTCCATACAGTATGGAGAATGCAGTTCGAGACTGGCGTGGCCGCTCGTACCTTCCCGGGCCCGTCCCCGCCGACCGCAAGCGCATGTTCTGGCTGTCTTGGGCCGCCATGGCCGCGATCAGCCCGCTGCAGTACGGCTACGCCGCGCTGCTCGCCCAGAAAGAGCTGACCCTGCTGGCCGTCTGGATCGCCTGCCAGGCGGCGGGCGCGCTGCCCGCCCTTCACCTGGTGCGGCGCGGGCGCCTCAGCGTACGCGCGAGCCTGGCGCTCGGAGCGGCGCTGAGCGGGCTCGGCCTCGTCACGGCGGCCCTCACGGTCGCGGCGCCGCCGGCCGGTGGCGCCGCCACCGCGCTCGCGGGCGGCGCCCTGGGCTCCGTGAGCCTGGCCGCTCTCACCGGCTACGGGCTGCTCGGCGGGCTGGGCGCGGGCCTGGTCTACGGCGTCTGCGGCGAGGTCGTCTCCTCCTGGTTCCCGGAACGGCCCGCCGCCCGGGTCGGCCTGATCACCGGCGCCTTCGGGTACGGGGCGGTACCCCTGCTGCTCTGGGCCGGCATCGCCCCCAGCGCCACGCGGGCCGCCTTCCTGACCGCCGCGGCCGTCGCGGTGGCGGTCATCGGGACGGCCGCCCGCCACCTCCGGCTCCCCCCGGCCCTGTGGTGGCCCGACGACGTCGACCCGCGCACGCACGCCCTCGACGCGGCGCGGTTGCGCGTCACCCCGGAGGCGGCCAGGCAGTTCCTGCTCGCCCAGGCGCTGCGCACGCGGACGTTGCCCGCGCTCGCCCTGATCCTGACCTGCGCGGGAGCCGTGTCGGTCTTCGACGTGATCGTGGTCGCGGGCACGGGGACGTGGGGCGCGGTGGCCCTCATGGTGGCGCTGAACGGCGCCAGCAGGTCGGTGGCCATGCGCTGCTCGGAGCTGTTCGGCCGCAGGCGGGTGCTGGCCGCCGTGCTGGGCGCGCTCGCGGCCGGCCAGGTGCTGCTGGCCGCCGGTGGCGCGCATGTGGGCGGCTCGCCGGCGCAGGTGAACGTCAGCGCCGGCCTGCTCTGGCTCGGCGCGATCGCGGCCGGGCTGGGCGGTGGCGCCTTCTACCCGCTGCTCGCCAGCCTGGTGCGCGAGTTCTTCGGCACCGAGCGCGCCGGCGAGATCCACGCCGTCATCTACAGCGCCAAGGCGCTGGCGGGCGTCGGCGCCGTGGCCCTGGCCATGGCGGCCCTGGCCGCTCCCGGCGCCGCGCTGCTGACCGCCGCCGCCCTGGCCGCGCTGCCCGCGCTGGCCGCGCCCCGCCTGCGTATCCCCGGCCTGCCCGCGACGATCCCGCTGTGATGAGACTCACGACCATGGACAATCGTGGGCCGGTATGCTGTAGGCAGTCGACCAAAAACTTTTAGCTCAGCCCTGGAGACGTGCCCATGTTGCTGTCGGATCAGGCCGGTCAGACGGCGGCCGCGAAGATTCCCCGTCCCGCCACGCTCCGGGAGAGCGTCATAGAGGCTATCCAAGAGCTCATCGTCTCCGGCCAGCTCAAGCCCGGCCAGCACCTCGTCGAGAGCGAGCTGGCCGAGCTGCTCGGGGTCTCCCGGCAGCCGGTCCGCGAGGCGCTGCAGCAGCTCAGCGGCGAGGGCTGGGTCGACCTGCACCCGGGCCAGGGGGCGTTCGTGCACGTCCCGACGCTTGAGGAGGCCGATCAGCTGCTGGCCGTCCGCACGCTGCTCGAGACCGAGTCGGCCCGGCTGGCCGCCGTGCACGCCGGCGAGGACGGCGTGAGACGGCTGCGCGCGTTGTGCTCGCGCGGCATCGCCGCGGTGCAGTCCGACGACGTCGACGCGGCCGTCGCCACCAACTCCGAGCTGCACGCCCTGGTGACCGACCTGTCGGGCAACAAGGTCCTCGCGGAGCTGGCCGCCCAGGTGGCCAGGCGCGTGCGGTGGTATCACACGCCGGTGGCCCGCCAGCGCGGCATGGCCTCGTGGGACGAGCACGCCTCGCTGATCGACGCCATCGAGGCGGGCGACGAGGACCGCGCCGCCAAGATCATGCGCGACCACACCGAGCACACCCGCGCCTCCTACATGGAGCAGCGGGAGAACGAGCCCGTGGAGCCCGCGCCCAAGCCGGTGCGCCGGCGCCGCCCGCGCACGCCGTCCGCGGGCTGACCGCGGTGTAGACCCGCGCGGGGCGACCCGCGTGCGGACCCGCGCGGGCCGACCCGCGCGGAGCGTCCAGAAAGACCTGCTCGGACCCGCCGCGGGGTGACCTGCGGGGATGACCCGCGGGGTGATCTGACGTTCACAGAAGACGACATGCTGCGTAACACCTCGGGCAGAGGATGCGTAGCAGAGATGGGAGGTGCATGACCGTGAAGGCGCTGATCCGCTTTCTCCTAGGTGATCCCGCGGGGCATTCCGCCGACGGCCGGATGATCGGCCTCGGCCTCAGCACGGCGCTCAGGAAGCACTACTCCGCCGACGACGCGGAGCGCTACCTGAGCCAGTGGACCGCGGAGCACGACGTACGCCAGAGCCCCCGATGCTGAGCGGGTCGCAACGTCAGTGAACGAGTTCCGCCGGGGCGGTTGATCCACGCGCCGGCGAGGAAGAACGATGTGGATCGTGGCCTGGGAGCCGGCGCGGAGATGTCCCGCGACCTGAGGCCGATGGCCAGGTCATGATGCGGAACGAGACAGACGCTCACGCGTGCTTTCCTGCAGGATGACGAGGAAGGCCTTGCCGAGTGCATCGGGAACGGTACGCGTGTAGGCGGTGAGTTCCCGGTGCACCGCCGGTGACGGCTGAAGGGCGTAGCCCTCGTATCCGTCCGGCACGATGTTGGCAGGCACCAGCGCCGGCCCGAGGCCTGCGGCCGCGAGGACGGGCGCGGACGCGGTCTGTTCGGTCCGCACCGCGATGCCGGGTTGGAACGACGCTTTCGCGCACGCCGCGTTGAGGACGTCGGCGAGGCCGTTGTCGGGTGCGTAGTGCACCCAGCGGCGCTCACGGAGCTCGCCGAGCCGCACCTCCGTGGCCCTGCGGACGGCGAGCGGGTCGTCGCGCGAGACCACGATGACGAAGTTCTCGATGCCGAGCGTGTGGATGGGGCCCGTCCAGTCCGACGGGCGGGGCCCGATGGCCAGGTCCGCCTGCCCTTCCGCCATGGCCCTGGTCAGCTCGTCCGCGTGCCGGTGCTCGTGGAGGCGTACGTCGACGTCGGGGTGGCGCCGGCTCCACAGCCGCAGGGCGGCGGGCAGCAGGCCGAGACTGATCGAGTAGGTGGTCGCGAGCCGCAGCTCGCCGCCGGCCAGCCCCACCGACTGCCTGGCCGCCGACAGAGCGCTGGCCGCGTCGAGGAGGACGGCCCTGGCGTGGGGCAGGAAGGCGCGTCCGGCTGGGGTGAGATGCGCGCCGCGTGATGCTCGTTCCAGCAGCGTGGCGCCTACGGACCGTTCGAGCGCCTGGATCTGGTGGGACAGCGCGGGCTGCGTGACGTGGAGCTGCGCGGCGGCCCGCGTGAAGGAGCCCTCTTCCACGACGGTGACGAGGTATTCGATCTGACGCAGGCTCACCATAAACAGAGCCTATCGGATCTATGAAATATATGAGTTCGACTAATCGGTGCGCCTGCCACGAAACTCTTCCCACAGCCCACGTTCGACGGAAAGAGGCCACTGTGACCTACCTGGACGAGCTCCCCCTCGCAGGCGACGTCGTGGCGACGGACTTCAGCGACTGGCCGGCGAGCCTCCGGGAGGAGTTCCGGGCCAACGCTCACAACGGCCAGGTCGGCGGGCTGCTGCTCCATGAGTCCGAGCGGGTGCGCGTCTGGCAGATCACGCTCGCCCCCGGCGAGCGGCTGCCGGCGCACCGGCACGTGCTCGACTATTTCTGGACGGCGCTGACCGACGGACGCAGCCGCCAGCACACCCACGACGGGACCACGCGCGAAGTCTCCTACCGCCGCGGCGAAACCCGTGAGTACGTCTTCGGCGCCGGGGAGTACCTGCTGCACGACCTGGAGAACGTCGGCGGCGACGAACTGGCCTTCATCACGGTGGAACACCTCCGCAGCGCGAACCCCCCGCTCCCACTCAGCTGACGACGGCACCACGGCAAAGGCATGGTCCCATGGCAATCACCGACCCAGACGCGACCACCACCACACGGCGGCGCGGAACCCTGACCCCCCGCCAGGTCGGCTTCGCGGCCATGATCGGGAACGCGATCGAACTCTACGACTTCATCCTGTACTCCTTCATCGCGGCCAGCGTGTTCGGCCCGCTGTTCTTCCCCGGCTTCGAGCCGTGGCTCGGCACCCTGGCCGCGTTCTCGGGGCACGCGGTCGCCTTCCTCGTCCGGCCGCTGGGGGCGACGGTGTTCGGGCGCATGGGGGACCGGCTCGGCCGCAGACCCGCCCTGCTGGCGTCGCTGGCCATCATGGGAGTGGCCACGGTCGGCATCGGGCTGCTCCCGACCTATGCCGCGATCGGCGTGGCCGCTCCCGTCATCCTGGTGGCGCTGCGGATGCTGCAGGGACTGGCCGTGGGCGGCGAATATCCCGGCGCCGTCGTCGTCGCCGTCGAACACGCGCCTCCGAGGCTCGCCACGCTCTACGGCGCCTTCCCGCAGATCGGGAACATGATCGGCATCCTGTCCGCCGGCGCGTCGATGCTGGTCGTCAACCTCGTGGTCGGGCAGGCCACCTGGCAGGCCTGGGGCTGGCGGGTGCCGTTCCTGCTCAGCGGAGTGCTGGTCGTCCTCGGCCTCCTCCTGCGCACCCGGCTCTCCGAGACGCCGGAGTTCGTCGAGGCATCGAGCCGGGTGGCCGCGCAGCGCCGCGCATCCCACGGGCGGCTCGGCACGCTGTTCCGCCAGGCACGGCGGCCGCTGCTGATCTGCGTGCTGATGTGGATCGGGCCGGTCACCTTCGGCTACGCGTTCCTCACCAGCCTGCTGGCGTACGTCGGCACGTACCAGCCGACGCTGTCCGCTATGGACGTGCAGCTCGGGCTGGTGCTGACCGGCTTGACCCTGGTCGTCCTCGTGGCGGTCAGCGGCAGGTACGGCGACGCGTGGGGCCGCGAGCGCGTCGTGATCGTCTCAGGCGTGCTGACGATGGCATGGGCCGTCCCGTCCTACCTGCTGATCGGCACAGGCGACCGGTACGCGCTGTGGCTGGCCATGACCGTCGGCGCCGTCTCGTACGGGATCTTCGGCGGGGTGGTGCCGGCGATGATGTCGCAGTTGTTCCCGGTCGAGGTGCGCTACGTCGGCGTCGCCACCGTCATCGCGATCAGCGCGCTGGTCGGCGGCGGCTTGCTGCCGCTCCCGACTCTGGCCGCCGTAGGCGCTCTGGGCGGATCATCCGTGCCGATGATGACGATGATGGGCCTGTCCGGCCTGGCCACCATGATCGGCGGCGCTCTGCTGCACCGCAACCGCGCCGCCCTCCACGCGACGCGGTGAGCACGCAGCCATGCCCCTGGATCCGCAGGCCGCCGCTCTGCTGGACAGCGCGACGAGAAACCACACCCCCGCCGGCCGCATGACGGTCGCCGGGGCCCGCGCCGGCATCGTGAAGTACCTGGAGCTGCAGGGCGAGCCGGAGCCCGTGGCCCGTGTCCGGGACGTGGCCATTCCCGGGCCTGCCTCCGCGTTGCCAGCCCGGGCCCACTATCCCCACGGCGAGCCGCCGTACCCGTGCCTCGTCCACTTCCACGGGGGCGGCTGGGTGAGCGGCGACCCCGGGATATACGACCGGGCCTCGCGCAGGCTGGCGAACGCCACAGGCTGCGCCGTCATCACGGTCGGCTACCGCAAGGCTCCGGAGAACCGCTTTCCCGCCCCGCTCGACGACTGCCACGCGGCCGTGTCGTGGATCGCCGGGAACGCCGCCGACCTGCAGATCGACGCGAACCGGATCGGCGTCTCCGGCGACAGCGCCGGCGGCAACCTGGCCGCTGCGACGTGCCTGCGCGCCCGCGACGCGGGCGGGCCCGCGCTCCGCCTCCAGATCCTCATCTACCCGGCCACCGACGCGGCCTGCGCGACCGCCTCCCACGAGACGTACGCGCGCGGCTACGGGCTGGAAAGCCGCACCATGCGATGGAACTGGGCCCAGTACCTGGGAACCCACGACCCGGCGGACCCCTACGCCTCGCCGCTGCGGGCCCGGCTCGACGGGCTGCCGCCCGCGCTCGTGACCACCGCGGAGTTCGACCCGCTGCGCGACGAAGGCGAACTGTACGCCGCGCGCCTGGCCGCGGCCGGAACGCCCGTCACGCTCACCCGCTACGACGGGATGATCCACGCCTTCTACCTGGCCGGTCGTGCCTTCCGACGCACCGACGCGCTCTACGCCCAGATCGGCGACGTGACGCGCGAGCACCTTCTGCAGTAACCGACCACCACCCTTCGAACAGGAGAACCACCCCATGAGCACCCAGCGCAAGGTCGCCCTCGTCGTCGGCGCCCAGGGGGTGATCGGCCGCAACCTGGTCGACCACCTCTCCGGCTGCGACGACTGGGAGGTGATCGGCCTGTCGCGCCGCTCCGGGCCGGACAGCGGCCGCGTCCGGAACATCTCGGTCGACCTGCTCGACCCGGAGGACTGCGGCAAGAAGCTCTCCGGCCTGAACGAGGTCACCCACATCTTCTACGCCGCCTACCAGGAACGGCCGACCTGGGCCGAACTCGTACCGCCGAACCTCGCGATGCTCGTCAACGTCGTCGACGCCGTCGAGCCCTTCGCACACGACCTGGCTCACATCAGCCTGATGCAGGGCTACAAGGTGTACGGCGCTCACCTCGGACCGTTCAGGACGCCGGCCCGCGAGTCGGACCCGCCCCACATGCCGCCCGAGTTCAACGTCGACCAGCAGGAGTTCCTGGAGCAGCGGCAGCGGGGCAAGTCCTGGACGTGGTCGGCGATCCGCCCGTCCGTCGTGTGCGGCTTCGCCCTCGGCAACCCCATGAACCTGGCCATGGTGATCGCCGTCTACGGCTCCATCGCCAAGGAACTCGGCGTGCCCATGCGCTTCCCCGGCAAGCCGGGGGCCTACCACAGCCTCCTCGAGATGACCGACGCCGGGCTGCTCGCCAGGGCGACCGTCTGGGCTGCGACCGATCCCCGGTGCGCCAACCAGGCGTTCAACATCAACAACGGCGACCTGTTCCGGTGGAACGACATGTGGCCGAAGATCGCCAGATTCTTCGACCTGGAGGTCTCCGACCCGCTTCCCATGTCGCTGGCGACCGTCATGGCCGACAAAGCTCCGCTCTGGGAGGAGATGACACGCAAGTACGGCCTGGAGCCGCACACGTACGAGGAGCTGTCATCGTGGGGGTTCGGCGACTTCGTGTTCTCCTGGGACTATGACATGTTCGCCGACGGCACCAAGGCCCGGCGCCTCGGCTTCCACGAGTTCGTCGACACCGAGGAGATGTTCCTCGGCATCCTGGCCGACATGCGCGAACGCCGCGTCATCCCCTGAGCCGGTCCCCCGGCCACACCGGGAACGACACGTCGTGACCTCGCCCAGGGCGGGCGGGGCCGAGCACGGCGGGGTGCATGGGCCCGACCGCCGGCGTCACCCCGCCGGACCCGGCGCCGGCGTCACCCCGCCGGACCCGGCGGGCGGCACGGAGAGCGCGAGGGCTGGCAGCGCGGCGCCGGTCCCTGGGTCAACGATCGGCGGTTTCCGGCTCCGCCACCTCCGCCCTGGCGTCGCGAGCCGACTTGATCAGGCTCAGCACCGTGGTCACCGCCAGGGTGCCGAGGATGACGCCGAGAGAGACCATGATCGGGATCTCCGGCGCCCACGACACGCCGTCGTGGTGCAGGGCCTCGAGGATCAGCTTCACCCCGATGAAGGCCAGCACCACCGACAGCCCCTTGCTCAGGTAGACGAGCCGGTCCAGCAGCCCGCCGATGAGGAAGAAGAGCTGCCGCAGCCCCATGAGGGCGAAGGCGTTGGCGGTGAACACCAGATAGGGCTCCTTGGTGAGCCCGAAGATGGCCGGGATGGAGTCGAGCGCGAACAACAGGTCGGTCGTCCCGATGGCGACCATCACGATCAGCATGGGGGTGACCATCCTGCGGCCCAGATGCACGGTGAGCCGGGCGCCGTGATAGGTGTCCGTGGTCGGGAGCACCCGGCGCACCGTGCGCAGGGCGAGGTTCTCGGAGAACTCCGCGTCGTCGTCCTCGTGGCCGATCAGCTTCCACGCGGTGTAGACGAGGAACGCGCCGAAGACGTAGAAGAGCCAGTCGAACCTGGAGACCGCCTCGGCGCCGGCCGCGATGAAGGCGCCGCGCATCATCAGCGCCAGGATGATGCCGATGAGCAGCACCTTCTGGCGGTACTGACGCGGCACCTGGAACCGGCTCATGATCAGCAGGAAGACGAAGAGGTTGTCCACGCTGAGCGAATACTCGGTGATCCACCCGGCGAAGAACTCCCCGCCGTGCGCGGGGCCCGACAACAGGAGCAGACCGGCGCCGAAGGCCACCGCCAGACCCACGTAGAACGACACCCAGGCCACACATTCCCTGAAGGAGGGTTCGTGCGGGTTGCGGGCGACGAGGTAGAAGTCGAACGCGAGCACGATGCAGAATCCGCCGATCGTGGCCAGCCAGACCCAGACGGGCAGGTTCATCGACGCGACCCCTTCCTGGCCGCCTGCAGGGCCTGGGCGTGCCTGATGTACTCACCGAGCAGCGCCTTGGCCTCAGGGTTCGCGCCGGCCCTGCGCATGAGCCAGTGCGGCATGAGCCGCTCGTGCAGCCAGACGAAGCCGATCGCGAAGCCGAGCGCCACCATCGCCTGGTACGCCAGGAACGGCAGCACGCCGTCGGCCATGCCGACCCCGGCCACGCTCTCCTGCATGAGCCGCGACACGGGGAAGGCCGCCATCCAGAACAGTCCGACGGGCCCGAAGGTCCCGGGCCGGAACACGCCGTGGCCCAGGAGCACGCCGTACAGGCCGCCGAAGAGGCCGAGCGGCACGGCGAGCGCGAGGGCCGACAGCGCGGCCATCCCGGTGGGCTGCCCCGCGAGCAGGGTCAGCCCACCGGCCATGGCACCGGCGGCGGCTCCGATCGACGCCCCTGGCAGGGCGAGTTCGAGGCTGTGCCGTCCGATCATCAGCCCACGACCACGCCGTAGGCGAACAGGCTGTAGAACAACATCCCCAGGTAGAACACCGCGCCGAACCCGATGATCAGGTTGGTCCACCACTTGGGCCTGATCGGTTTGGGCAACATGCGGTTGTTCACCAGGAGCAGGGTCACGCAGTACGCGCCCATCGCGAACGTCGACAGGAACGCCAGCGTGTCCAGGATCCCGCTGGGTCCGTCGGCCGGGCCGAACAGCAGGATCAGGATGCCGAAGGTGATCACGCCCCAGAGGAAGATCGCGTACAGGTGCGACATGCGGACCTTCTTCGCGCCGGGCACGAAGTTGTACGTCATGTCGGCCTGGCCTCTGGAGAAGGAGTCGAACAACCCCAGCGTCGCGTTCAGGCCGATGAGCGCGATGAACCCGAGGAAGACGACCCCGAGTACCGAGCTGCCCGCGGAGGAGACCGCGTCCGCCATCGCGGTGAGCGCCACCTCCCGGTCATCGCCTGCGATCACGTCGCGCACGCCCGGGTTCTGCCGCACCGCCGACTGGGCGATCACCGTGAAGGAGATCGTGACCAGCATGGTGATGCCCCAGAACAGCAGGAGGGCGTCGAAGGTGACCCAGCGCCGCCAGCCCTTCCACTTGGCCATCTCCGCCGGGTCGTCGGTGTCGAACATGAACCCGCGCGCGGGCATCTCCTCCTGCTCGCCCGCGTGCCGCAGCCCGCGGACCTTCGGCATGTGCGCGCCCATGCCGGCGCCGGAGTCACGCAGGTGCAGCGTGTACCACATCTGCTGCATGCCCGACGGGCCGGCGAACGCGCACGCCCCGACGATCACCGGGAACCAGGCCGCGGTCATGGCCTCCGGCGGCAGGTAGCCGAAGGAGAACATGCCGGTGATCGTGGTGACCACGTCGTTGAAGGTGCCGACCATGGCGGCGACCACGGCCGTGCCGAGCACGAGCGCGCCGATGAGCAGCGACAGCACGTTCTCCAGCACGTTGTAGATCACCTTGGCCAGGCTGAAGATCACGCCGACGAGGAGCAACCCGGCGACCGCGGTCACCACCCACGGTATGCCGGTGATCTCCTCGAACGCCGCCGCTCCCGCCGACAGGTGTCCCGGCCAGATGTAGACGGCGATGGCGACGACGAAGAAGAACCACATCAGCGGCTTGAACACCCTGGCCGCGCCGGAGAAGATGCTCTCCCCCGTGGCCATGGCGTACCGCGCCATCTCCAGCATCACCACAGCCTGCAGGGTGACGCCGATCAGGAACAGCCACCGGATCTCCGGCCCGAACAGCAGCACCAGCCGGGGCCACATGTACGACTCGCCCATGCCCACGCCCAGGGCGACGAGGAAGACCGTCGGCCCGAGAATGTGCACCGAAGGAGGCGCGTCGGGGAGTTTCCTGATGGGCATCGGCTCGAGCCGGCCCGCTTTCCATACTCGTTCGTCCTCCGCCGGTGGCGCGGTCCGCGCCGCCGGCGGTGTGTTCGATGTGTCCACCTACGGACCTCCTGGGGGGTTGTTGCCTTTCTGCGCTGCTGCCCCGAATGGCCCCCTCGCCTGGCTGCTGTGCGATCGATCGGCTCTAGCTCAGCAGCCCGGCCGCCCTGGCCCAGCGGTACTTCGCACCGAGGACCGCCACGGGCTTCTCAGTCGTGTACGGGTACGCGACCACGCCATGCTCGAACAGGTATTCGCTGGCCTCCTCAACTTCGGTGTCCCCGGCGAGCGACGCCACGACCGGCTTGACGTTGCCCTTCTGCCGCTCCTCCGCCACGACGCGGGCGATGAGCTCGGCGAAGACCATCGGCGGCGTCACGATCGTGTGCCAGTAGCCCAGGACGAGCGCGTGGATGCGCTCGTCGGCCAGGCCGAGGCGGACCGTGTTCTCGTACGTCGATGGCGGTTCGCCGCCGGTGATGTCGATGGGATTGCCCGCCGCTCCGAAGGGCGGGATGTAGGCGCGGAAGGCCTCGTCCAGGTCGGGCGGGATGTCCATGAGCGTCAGCCCGGCGTCGACGATGGCGTCGGAGAGCAGCACGCCCGAGCCGCCCGCCCCGGTGATGATGACGACGTTCTCGCCCTTGGGCGCGGGCAGGATCGGCAGCGCGCGGGCGTACTCCAGCATGTCGTTGAGGCCCGGCGCGCGCACCACCCCGGCCTGCCGGAGGATGTCGTCGTAGACCTTGTCGTCGCCGGCCAGGGCCCCGGTGTGCGAGCCGGCCGCCCGCGCGCCCATCGCGGTGCGTCCCGCCTTGAGCACGATGACCGGCTTCTCCTTGACCACGCGGCGGGCGGCGTCGACGAAGCCGCGCCCGTCCTTGAGGTCCTCCAGGTGCATGGCCACGGCCTTGGTGTTGTCGTCCTGCTCGAAGAAGGTGAGCAGGTCGTCCTCGTCCACGTCGGCCTTGTTGCCGACGCCGACGATGGCGGAGACGCCCATCTTGGTGGTGCGGCTGAAGCCCAGGATGGCCATGCCGATGCCGCCGCTCTGCGAGGTCAGCGCCACGCTGCCCTTCACGTCGTACGGCGTGCAGAACGTCGCGCAGAGGTTCTCCGGCGTGTAGTAGTAGCCGTAGATGTTGGGGCCCAGCATGCGCACGCCGTGCCTGCGCGCGATCTCGACGATCTCCTGCTGGCCCTCGACGTTGCCCGTCTCGGCGAACCCCGACGGGATCATGACGGCGCCCGCCACGCCCTTCTTCCCTGCCTCCTCCAGCGCCGCCGCGACGAACTTGGCGGGGATGGCGAACACGGCCACGTCCACGTCGCCGGGAACGTCGGAGATGCTCTTGTACGCGGGCAGCCCCATGATCTCGTCGGCCTTGGGGTTGATCGGCAGGATCTGCCCCTGGTAGCCGCCGTTGATGAGGTTGCGCATGACGGAGTTGCCGATCTTGCCGGTCTCCGCGGAGGCGCCGATCACGGCGACCGAGCGCGGCTTGAAGATCCGCGTCATCTGCCGGAGGATCTCCTCGCGCGGCAGCCGGGCGACCTCCGCGGGTTTGTCCCCGATGAGGATGCGCACGTCGGCGGCGACCGCGTCGTTCGCGTCGGCGAAGACGGGGTTGAGGTCGACCTCGATGATCTCGGGGAAGTCGGAGACCAGCCGGCCGACCCGCTCGATCAGGCCCGCGAGCGCCTCCCGGTTGGCGGGTTCGGCGCCGCGAGCACCACGGAGGACTTCCGCCGCCCTGATGTCGTCCAGCATCCCAAAGGCATCTTCGCCCGAAAGCGGGGCCAGCCTGAAGGTAACGTCCTGCAAAACTTCGACCAGGACACCGCCAAGTCCGAAGGCGACGACCTTGCCGAACGTGGGGTCGGTGACGGCGCCGACGATGACCTCGTGGCCGCCGCCGACCAGTTGCTGCACCTGGATGCCGTCGATCTTCGCGTCGGGGTCGTAGGCGCGGGCGTTGGCCAGGATCGTGTCGTAGCCCTCCCGTACCTCGTCGGCGCTCTTCAGGCCGACCAGCACGCCGCCGGCGTCCGTCTTGTGCAGGATGTCGGGCGAGACGATCTTGAGGACGACCGGGAGCCCGATCCTCTCGGCGATCTCCGCCGCCTCCGCGGCCGACGTGGCCAGCCCCTCGCCCGGGGTCGCGATGCCGTACTCCTCGCACAGCCTGCGCCCTTCGGGTGCCGTCAGGGCGGTGCGCCCTTCGGCGAGCGCCTTGTCGATGACTTCCCTGACCGCGCTTATGGTCGCGCTCGCTACGGGCCCTCCCTGGTTACGCGGGCTACCGCTGTCGGGCCCTACTCGCCGCTCCACTTAGATGACTCCGTTCGTCTTGAGTTCGGCAAGCTCGTCCGCGCTGACGCCGAGCTCGCCGTAGATGTCCTGGTTGTGCTCGCCGAGCAGGGGCGGGGTGACGACGTCCACCGGAGAGTCGGACAACTGCAGCGGGCTGCCGACCGTCACGAACTCACCGCGCTCCGGATGGTCGACCTTGACGACGATGCCCTCCTCGCGCAGGCTCTCGTCCTCCACCAGCTCCTTGGTCGACAGGATCGGCCCGCAAGGGACGTTGGCGCCGTTGAGCCGGTCGAGCACCGTCCACTTGTCGTGGCGGATCGTCCACTCCTCGATGAGCTGGAACATCTTGTCCAGCTTGGTCAGCCGCGCCTCCGGCGTCGCCCACTCGGGGTCGTCCGCCAGCTCGGGACGGCCGATGATGTTCGCGATCGGCTCCCAGCCGACCGGCTGCACGATCACGTAGATGTAGTCGTTGGGGCCTCCGGGAGCGCAGCGCACCGCCCAGCCCGGCTGGCCGCCGCCGCTGGCGTTGCCCGAGCGGGGCACCTCGTCGCCGAACGTCTTGTTGGGATACTCGCGCAGCGGGCCGTGCGCCAGCCGCTGCTGGTCGCGCAGCTTGACCCGGCACAGGTTCAGCACGGCGTGCTGCATGGCCACCTGTACGCGCTGGCCGCGCTGGGTCTGCTGGCGCTGGTAGAGGGCCGCCAGAATGCCGGCGACCGCGTGGATGCCGGTGCCCGAGTCGCCGATCTGCGCCCCGGTGGCCAGCGGCGGGCCCTCCTCGAAGCCGGTGGTGCTCATCGAGCCGCCCATCGCCTGCGCGATCACCTCGTACGCCTTGAACTTGGCGTACCGGCCGGAGCCGAAGCCCTTGATCGAGGCGTAGATGAGGCGGGGGTTGAGCTCCTGGAGGCGTTCCCAGGTGAAGCCCATGCGGTCGACCGCGCCCGGCCCGAAGTTCTCGACCAGGACGTCCGCGTTCTTCACGAGCTCGGTGAAGAGCTCCTTGCCGCGCTCGCTCTTCATGTTGAGGGTGATGCTGCGCTTGTTGCAGTTGAGCATCGTGAAATAGAGGCTGTCGACGTCTGGCACGTCACGGAGTTGCTGCCGGGTGATGTCGCCTTTGGGTGCTTCCAGCTTGACCACGTCCGCGCCCAGCCACGCGAGCATCTGGGTGGCGGACGGGCCGGACTGGACATGGGTCATGTCGAGGACGCGGACACCTTCGAGAGCCTTCATGTCGCTTTTCCCCTACTTGTACATGGTCTGGTTCATCGTTCCGGGGGCGTAGACGTCCGGATCGACCCATACGTTGATCAGTGAGGGCTTGCCCGACTCCCTGGCCCGCTCCAGCGCGGGACGGATGTCGGCCGGGTCCCGGACCTCCTCGCCGTGGCCGCCGAGGAGTTTGGCGAACTCGCCGTAACGGATGTCGCCGAGGGTGTTGCCGACGCGTGCGCGGTCCTCGCCGTACTTGGCGGCCTGGCCGTACCTGATCTGGTTCATCGAGGAGTTGTTGCCGATGACCCCGATGAACGGCAGGTCGAAGCGGACCATCGTCTCGAAGTCCCAGCCGGTCAGGCTGAAGGCGCCGTCACCGAACAGGCACAGCACCTCCTTGTCGCGCCGCGCCTGCTTGGCCGCCATCGCGAAGGCGGTGCCGACGCCGAGCGTGCCGAGCGGTCCCGGGTCCATCCAGTGGCCGGGCGACTTCGGCTGCACGACCTGGCCGGAGAAGGTGACGATGTCGCCGCCGTCGCCGATGTAGATGGTGTCCTCGGTGAGGAACTCGTTGATCTCGTGGACGAGGCGGTAGGGGTCGATGGGCTGGGCGTCGGAGTGCTGGCGGGGCAGGCGCTTCTCGTACGCCTGGGTCTCGACCGTGCGCAGTTCCTCGAGCCACGCCTTGCGCTTGGCCGCGGCGTCCCCGATGCGGCCGCTCGCCGCCTGGGCCGCGGCGGAGAGGATGAGGCCGGCGTCGCCGACGATGCCCAGGTCGATGTCCCGGTTCTTGCCGACGGTGCGGTAGTCGAGGTCGATCTGGACGACGGTCGCGGTCGGCGACAGGCGCTTGCCGTACCCCATCCTGAAGTCGAACGGGGTGCCGACGATGATGATCAGGTCGGCCTCGGTGAAGGCGTACCTGCGGCTGAGCTGGAAGTGGTGCGGGTCGCCCGGCGCGAGCGTGCCGCGGCCCGAGCCGTTCATGTACGCGGGCACGTTGAGCGCCCTGACGAAGTCGATCGCCGCGTCGGTCGCCCGGCACGTCCAGACCTGGCTCCCGAGCAAAATCGCCGGCTTCTCGGCGTGCGCCAGCAGGTCGGCCAGCCGCTCGATCGCCTCGGGGTCGCCGGCCTGGCGGGTGGAGGCCCGGTAGCGGCCGGTCTCCGGGATCCGCGCCTTCTCGAGCGGGACCTTCGCGTCGAGCACGTCGCGCGGGATCTCCAGGAACGACGGGCCGGGAGCGCCGTGGTAGCACTCGCGGAAGGCCATGGACACGATGTCGGCCACCCGTTCCGTGCTCGGCACCGTGGCCGCGAACTTGGTGATGGGGGCCATCATGTCCACGTGCGGCAGGTCCTGGAGCGAGCCCATCTTGTGCTGGCTCAGAGCCCCCTGGCCGCCGATGAGCAACATGGGGCTCTCGGCGCGGAAGGCGTTGGCCACGCCGGTGACCGCGTCGGTCGTGCCCGGTCCGGCGGTGACCACCGCGCAGCCGGGCTTGCCGGTGATGCGCGCGTATCCGTCCGCGGCGTGCGCGGCTACCTGTTCGTGGCGTACGTCTATGACCTCGATGCCCTCATCGACGCAGCCGTCATAGATATCGATGATGTGGCCGCCGCAGAGCGTGTAGATCACTTCTACGCCCTCGGCCTTGAGTGCCTTGGCTACGAGATGACCGCCAGAGATCGTTTCCGACATCCTTCAACCCTTTCCGGGGGACGGAGCGCTGTCTTCCGCATACTGCATACCGTATGAACGCAATGGTTACTCCCTCCTGAACGGCCTGTCTAGCCCCCCTGGGGCAACTCGATCAGCTCGACCTGCTCACCGGACCACCCCGGAGGCACCACGGCCAGGGCATCCGCGAGCGCGGCGCCCCACAACGAACCGGGCCGGTCATGGCCCACCGGCACGGCCCCGCGGCCGGACCTCCTGACCGGCACCAGCCGCGTGTCCCTCGGGTGCACGCTGACCGGCCCGGCGAGCGCGCTCGTCTCCCCGCCGGCCGATGGGCCGGCCGCTGGGCCGGCCGATGGGCCCGCCGCCTCGCGTACGATAGGGGCCAGCAGGGTGAGCGCCGCGGCGAGGGCCGCGAACGGGTTGCCCGGCAGCCCCACGACGAGCCCGCCGCCAGGCAGCCGGGCCAGCATCTGCGGGTGCCCCGGACGCACGGCCACGCCGTCGACGAGGAGTTCCGCCCCGAGCTCGGCCAGCACGCCCCGGAGGTGGTCGGCGGGCCCTTTCGACGACGCCCCGCACACGACGGCCACGTCGCCGCCCGTCCCCGTCGTGAAGGGCGGCGCGGCGAGGGCTTCGCGGAGGGCGCCGGGCCCGTCGGGCAGGCGGGTCGTGCCGACGACGCGGCCGCCCGCCCACTCCACGAGGCCGGGCAGGAACGGCCCGATGGCGTCGCGGACCCGGCCCGGCGCGGGGAGCCCTTCGTGCACCACCTCGTCGCCGGTGACCAGGACCGACACCCGGATCTGGGGCCGTACCCGCAGGGTGTCGTGGCCGAGCGAGGCGGCCAGCCCGAGCACGGCGGGGGTGACCATGGCGCCCGCCCCGAGCACGACCGCGCCCTCGGCGATGTCCTCGCCCCGCCGCCGGATGTGCCGCCCGGCCTCGACCGTGCCGCCCACCCACAGGGGATCCGCCCCCGGACGCCGGTGCGGTCCCGGGACCGCACGGGCGTCGGGACGTCCGGGAGGCGGTGCCGCGATCGTGTGTTCGTAGGGCAGCACCGCCTCCGCCCCCGCCGGGGCGGGGGCGCCGGTGGCGATCTCCACCGCCTCCCCCGCCCGCAGCACTCCCCCGTACGGCGCTCCCCCGGCCAGGACGCCGCCCACGACCAGCCACGGCCCCGGGCCCGCCACGGCGTAGCCGTCCATCGCCGCCACGTCCACGCCCGGTACCGGCACCAGCGCCGTCAAGGGAGCGGTCAGGCGGCGGCCCAGCGCCTCCTGGAGCGGGACTCGCGCCGGCTCCAACCGCCCCACCGACCGTGCCGCGAGGGCCCGCGCGGCGGCCCATGACATCGCTTCCACCACTGCTTCATGCCGAACAACGGTCACAGGTACGCTCCTTGACCCGACTTTTTCCATACTGTATACCGAATGCACGGTACGGGGGCCGTACAGACAGTCCGACGCGAGAACGGAGCGGATGATGAAGGTCGCTGTTCTTGGCGCCGGCGCCATCGGCGCATACGTGGGGGCCGCCCTCCACAGAGCGGGAGTCGAGGTGCACCTCATCGCCAGAGGCGAGCACCTGCAGGCGATACGCGCCGCCGGTGTGCGGGTGCTCACCCCCAGGGGCGATTTCGTCGCCCATCCCCATGCCACCGACGACCCCACCGAGGTCGGCCCGGTGGACCACATCTTCCTGGGCCTCAAGGCGAACAGTTACGCCTCCGCCGGCCCCATGATCCGGCCGCTTCTGCACGAGGCCACGAGCGTCATCGCCGCGCAGAACGGCATCCCGTGGTGGTACTTCCACGGGCTCAAGGGCCCGTACGAGGGCTACCGCATCGAGAGCGTCGACCCGGGCGGCGCGGTGACGGCCGCGCTGCCGCTGCACCGGGCGATCGGCTGCGTGGTCTACGCCGCCACCGAGATCGAGGCGCCGGGTGTGATCCGCCACCTCGAGGGCACCAGGTTCTCCATCGGCGAGCCGAACGGCGAGCTGACCGAGCGGTGCGCCGCCTTCAGCCAGGCAGCGGTGGAGGGCGGGCTGAAGTGCCCGGTGGAGCGTGATCTCCGCCGGGATGTCTGGATCAAACTCATGGGCAACATCGCCTTCAACCCGATCAGCGCGCTCGCCAGGGCGACGATGGCCGGGATCTGCCGCCACGACGGCACCAGGGAGCTGGTCGTGGCCATGATGCGGGAGACGGTCGAGGTGGCGCGGCGGGTGGGCTGCGACCCCGGCATCTCGATCGAGCGCCGGCTGCGGGGGGCCGAGAAGGCCGGCGAGCACAAGACGTCCACGCTCCAGGATCTGGAGAAGGGCAAACCGCTGGAGCTCGACGTGCTGCTGGCGGCGGTGGTCGAGCTGGCCGACCTCACCGGAGCGGAGGTGCCGACCCTGCGCGCGATCCACGCTGTGAGCGATCTGCTGAACACGAACCTTGTCCGCGCGGTCTAGCTGGGAATACCGTGATTGTATACAGAATGGAGGGATCATGAGCTATGACCGCCTGACCCATCCACTGGTGCGCGAGAACGGCGTGCTGCGCAGGGCGAGCTGGGAGGAAGCGCTGGAGCGCGCGGCGGAGGGATTCCGCCGCAACGTCGCCAAGCACGGCCCCGACTGCTTCGCCATGTTGTCGTGCGCCCGTTCCACCAACGAGATGAACTACGTCGGGCAGAAGTTCACCCGCGTGGTGATAGGCACCAACAACGTGGACTCCTGCAACCGCACGTGCCACGCGCCGAGCGTGGCCGGGTTGTCGGCGGTGTTCGGCAGTGGCGGCGGCACCTCCTCCTACCAGGAGGTCGAGGACACCGACGTGATCGTCATGTGGGGCTCGGCGGCCAGGAACGCCCACCCCATCTTCTTCCAGCACGTCCTCAAGGGCATCCGCAAGGGCGCGCGGATGTTCGCGGTCGACCCCCGCCGCACCGGCACCGCCCAGTGGGCCGACCTGTGGCTGGGGCTCAACGTCGGCACGGACATCCCGCTCGCCCACGCGGTGGCCCGCGAGATCATCCACTCCGGCCTGCACAACGAGGCGTTCATCGAGCGGGCCACGATCGGCTTCGAGGAGTTCAAGGAGTCGGTCGAGCCGTGGACGCTCAGTGCGGCCGAGCAGGTCACCGGGGTGCCCGCGGCCGCCATCCGCGAGCTGGCCCACGCCTACGCCCGCGCCGACCGCGCCCAGCTGTGCTGGACGCTCGGCATCACCGAGCACCACAACGCCACCGACAACGTACGGGCACTGATCAACCTGTCCCTGCTGACCGGCCACGTCGGCCGCTACGGATCTGGCCTGTCGCCGCTGCGCGGGCAGAACAACGTGCAGGGCGGCGGCGACATGGGCGCCATCCCCAACCGCCTGCCCGGCTTCCAGGACATCCTCGACCCGGGCATCAGGGCCAGGTTCGAGAGCGCGTGGGGCCGGCCGATCCAGCCGAAGTACGGGCACAACCTCACCGAGATGCTCGAGGCGATGGCCGAGGGCGAGGTCACCACCTGCTATCTGATCGGTGAGAATCCCGTGCAGTCGGAGGCCGACTCGCTGGCCTGCGTCAAGCGCCTGTCCATGCTCGACCACCTCGTCGTGCAGGACATCTTCCTCACCAAGACCGCCCAGATGGCCGACGTCGTGCTGCCTGCCAGCGCCGCCTGGTGCGAGGCGGACGGCACGTTCACCAACAGCGAGCGCCGCGTCCAGCGGGTGCGCAAGGCCCTGGAGCCGCCGGGCGAGGCGCGCGACGACATCTGGATCATGTGCGAGATCGCCCGCAGGCTGGGCCACGACTGGCACTACGACGGCGCGGAGGAGGTCTGGAACGAACTGCGCGCCCTGTCCCCCCAGCACACGGGCATGACCTACCAGCGGCTGGCCGACCTGCAGGGCATCCAGTGGCCCTGCCCGTCGGAGGACGAGCTGGAGCCCCCATACCTGCACGGCAGGCTCTGGGAGAACGACCCGTCGAAGCGGGGCATGCCGGCGCCGTTCGCGGTGTTGCGGCACTCGCCGCCGGTGGACCTGCTGGACGACGAGTATCCGCTGCGGCTGACCACGGGCCGGCGGCTCGACTCCTACAACACCGGCGTGCAGTCGTCCGGCTTCGCCTCACCGCTGCGCCGCGGGGAGACCATCGAGCTCTGCCCCGAGGACGCCGAGCGGCTCGGGCTGACCGAGGGCGAGGAGGTGCGGATCACCTCGCGGCGCGGCTCGGTGACCGCGCCGGTGTACATCGATCCCGCCCTGCGGCCGGGGCTCGTGTTCATGACGTTCCACTTCCCCGACGAGGTGGACACCAACTCCTTGACCATCGAGGCCACCGACCCGATCTCGGGCACGGCCGAGTTCAAGGCCGCCGCCGTACGCGTCGAGAAGCTCGTCAAGGCTGGGTGATCAGATGGATCTGAGATTTCGTGGCGCGGAGCCGTCCGAGGAGGAGCGCGCGGCGGTCGACGCCCTGCTCGGGCCGCCCGCCTCCGCCTGGGACGGCGGATCGAGGACCGCGGCCGACCTGCGCTTCGCCGCCCGCGCCGAGGCCGCCCGCGACCAGCTGCTGCCGGCGCTGCACGCGGTCAACGACCGGGTCGGGTGGATCAGTGAGGGGGCGCTGGAGTACATCTGCCGCCGCCTGACGATCCCGCCGGCCGAGGCGTACGGGGTGGCGACGTTCTACGCGCTGTTCTCCGTGAAGCCCAGGTCGAAGCGGATGCTGCACGTCTGCACCGACCTGGCCTGCCAGGCGAAGGGCGCGGAGTCCGTACGCAAGCGCGTCGAGGACCACTTCGGCCCGGCGGGCACGTCGTGGCAGGAGAGCCCCTGCCTGGGGATGTGCGAGCGGGCCCCGGCCGCGCTCGCCCTGGAGGCGGGCACGCCGCCCGTGGCGCAGGTGTACGCCCCCGCCACCCCCGACACGATCACCACCATGGCCGAGGCGCCGCCGAGCTCCAACGGGAGCACGCCGAGCGTCAAGGTCACCGGTGAGACCCCAGAACGGGCGGCGGTGCCGCAGGCCGGGCAGGACGGGTTGCTCCTGCTCAGGAGAATCGGCACCGTCGACCCGGCCAGCCTGGACGACTACCGGGCGGCCGGCGGCTACACCGCGCTCCGGCGGGCCTTCGACCTCGGTCCCGCCGGAGTGATCCGCGAGGTGCTGGAGTCGGGCCTGGTCGGCAGGGGCGGCGCGGCGTTCCCGACGGGACGCAAGTGGGACGCCACGGCCCGCCAGCCGGACCACCCCCACTACCTGGTCTGCAACGCCGACGAGAGCGAGCCGGGCACGTTCAAGGACCGGGTCATCATGGAGGGCGACCCGTACGCGCTGGTCGAGGCCATGACGATCGCCGCCTACGCCACCGGCTGCGCCAAGGGATACCTCTACATCAGGGGCGAATATCCCCGGGCGGTCGCGCGGCTCCAGCACGCGATCGCGACCGCCCGCGCGCGGGGGCTGCTCGGCGACGACATCCTCGGCAAGGGCCTGTCCTTCGACATCGAGCTGCGGAGGGGCGCGGGCGCGTACATCTGCGGCGAGGAGACCGCGATCTTCAACTCGATCGAGGGGCAGCGGGGCGAGCCGCGCAGCAAGCCGCCGTTCCCGGTGGAGAAAGGGCTGTTCGGCAAGCCGACCGTGGTCAACAACGTCGAGACGCTGGTCAACGTGCTGCCGATCCTGGAGAACGGGGCGCAGGCGTACGCGGCGGCCGAGCCGAAGCTGTTCTGCGTCTCGGGCGCGGTGGAACGCCCCGGCGTGTACGAGCTGACGTTCGGCGCCACGCTGCGCGAACTGCTCGACCTGTCCGGCACCACCGGGACGACCAGGGCGGTGCTGCTCGGCGGCGCGGCCGGCGCGTTCGTCACCGACCTGGACATCCCGCTCACCTTCGAGGGCACCAGGGCCGCCGGCGCGACGCTCGGCTCCGGCGTGGTGCTCGTCATCGACGACGGCGTGGACCTCAAGAGCCTGCTGCTGCGCATCGCGGAGTTCTTCCGCGACGAGTCGTGCGGCCAGTGCGTGCCCTGCCGGGTGGGTACGGTACGCCAGGAGGAGGCCCTGCACCGGCTCTCGCGCCGGGTCGACGACGACGATCTCGTGCTGCTGCGCGAGGTCGGCCAGACCATGCGTGACGCCTCCATCTGCGGCCTCGGACAGACCGCCTGGAACGCCGTCGAATCAGCCATCGACCGCCTGGGAGTTTTCAGATGATCCCGCTCCAGCCGCCCCGCCGGCTCATCGACGTCGAGATCGACGGCGAGACCGTGCGCGTGCCAGAGGGCTCGACGATCCTCGACGCGTGCGCCGCGGCGGGCAAGGACATCCCGACGCTCTGCTACGGCGACACGCTCACCCCGAAGAACGCCTGCCGGGTCTGCGTCGTGGAGGTGGAGGGCGCGCGGACGCTGGCGCCCGCCTGCTCCAGGAAGGCCGAGAAGGGCATGAAGGTCGGCACCGACACCGAGCGCGCCCGGCAGAGCCGCAAGGTCGTGCTGGAGCTGCTCGGCTCCTCGGTGGACATGTCGACCACCCCGAGGGCGGCCGAGTGGACGGAGGAATATGCCGCCGACCCCGCCAGGTTCGGCGACGACGCCGCCACCGTCGAGCAGCCTGCCAAGGTCGACAACGAGCTCTACGTACGCGACTACAGCAAGTGCATCATGTGCTACAAGTGCGTGGACGCCTGCGGCGACCAGTGGCAGAACACCTTCGCCATCGGCGTCGCGGGCCGGGGCTTCGACACGACGATCTCCACGGAGTTCGACGCCCCGCTCACCGACTCGGCCTGCGTCTACTGCGGCAACTGCGTCGAGGTGTGTCCCACGGGCGCGCTGTCGTTCAAGACCGAGTTCGACATGCGGGCCGAGGGCACCTGGGACGAGTCGAAGCAGACGGAGACGACGACGATCTGCAGCTACTGCGGGGTCGGCTGCAACCTGACCCTGCACGTGCAGGACAACAAGATCGTCAAGGTGACCTCGCCGCACGACAACCCGGTCACCAAGGGCAACCTCTGCGTCAAGGGCCGCTTCGGGTACGGCTATGTCTAGGGTCTCCGTCAAACGCCGCATCCTGCGGGTGAAGGACACCGCCCGCACGCGCAAGATCGACTCGCTGGCCGCCGAGGAGCCGCTGGAGATCCGGCTCAACGGCACGCCGCTGACGGTCACCATGCGCACGCCCGGCGACGACTTCGACCTGGCCGCCGGCTTCCTCGTCAGCGAGGGGGCCGTGGGCTCGCCGGACGACATCGCCACGATCCGCTACTGCGCGGGCGCGACGGTGGACGGCGGAAACACCTACAACGTGCTCGACGTGCGGCTCGCACCAGGCGTCCCGGCACCGGAGCCGCGCAACTTCTACACCACCTCCTCCTGCGGCGTCTGCGGCAAGGCGTCGCTGGAGGCGGTGCGCACCGTGGCCCGCTGGAACGCCGGCGACGACCCCGTCGAGCTGACGCAGCCGGTGATCACGTCCCTGCCGCTGCGGCTGCGGGCGGCCCAGCGGGTCTTCGACAGGACCGGAGGGCTGCACGCGGCCGGCCTGTTCACGGCGGACGGCGAGGCGCTGTGCGTGCGCGAGGACGTGGGCCGGCACAACGCCGTCGACAAGCTGCTCGGCTGGGCGCTCAGGAACGGGCGGCTGCCGTTGCGCGGCACCGTGCTGATGGTGTCCGGCAGGGCGTCGTTCGAGCTGGTGCAGAAGGCGGTCATGGGGGGCGTCCCCGTGCTCGCCGCGGTGTCCGCGCCCTCCTCGCTCGCGGTCGAGCTGGCCGCGGAGGAAGGGCTGACGCTCATCGGTTTCCTCCGCGGCGACTCGATGAACGTCTACGCCGGCGAGCACCGGCTGGCCGAGGAGGCCCTGCTCCCTGACTGAACCCCGCTCCGCGAGGCGCCGGGCGAACGCGCGCCTCGCGGAACGGGGCCGCGAACGTCGCTCCGTGCGCCGGCAACGGCTCTGCCGGCGCACGACCACCGGGGCGACCGCGGGATGCCGAACGGCGTGCCTGGGCCCCCAGCCGCCGTCCGGCATCCTGTGTTCACGGCGCTAGATTTTGACAATCATTTTCATTCTGCCGCATACTGGATGCATGATTTCAGGATTTTCCCGGTCTTGTGCTGCGCGTTTGCTGGCGGGAGCCGCATTGATCACCACCGCCGCGTGCGGCGCCGGCTCCGCCACCACCACGGCGGAGGGCGGCAAGCCCGAGGTGGTCGCCGCCATCTATCCGCTCCAGTGGCTGGCCGAGCAGGTCGGGGGATCCGACGTCCAGGTGACGAGCCTGACCGCGCCCGGCGTCGAGCCGCACGACCTTGAGCTGAACATCCAGCAGGTCACGGCGATCAGGAACGCCGCCCTCACCGTCTATGTCAGGGGTGTGCAACCGGCCGTGGACGATGCCGTGGAGCCCGACACGAGCTTCGACGCCGCCACCGCCGTCAAGACGATCCCCTCCAGTGAGCACGCGGAGGAGGGCGCGGAGGAGGGCGCCGAGGAGCACGGCCACGAGGTCGACCACGACCCGCACCTCTGGCTCGACCCGTCCCGCCTGGCCACCGTCGCCACGACGCTGGGCGAGCGGCTGGCCGCCGCCGACGCCCCCCACGCCAAGGCGTACCAGGACCGCGCCGCCAGGACGGCCGCCGCGCTGGGCGCACTCGACCAGGAGTTCACCGAGGGCCTGCGCACGTGCGAGACCAGGACGCTGGTCACCGCGCACTCGGCGTTCGGCTACCTCGCGGATCGCTACAAGCTCAAGCAGGTCGGCATCACGCTCGACCCGGAGACCGAGCCGTCGCCCACCCGCATCTCCGAGGTGGCCAAGCTCGCCAAGGCCGAGGGCGTGCGCACGATCTTCACCGAGACCCTGGTCAGCCCGAAGGTGGCCGAGGTGCTCGCGAGCCAGGTAGGCGCGAAGACGGCCGTGCTCGACCCGCTGGAGGGCAAGCCCTCGGGCGACTACCTGTCGGCCATGCGCGATAACCTCAAAACCCTACAAACAGCACTGGGGTGTACGGCATGAGCGAAACGGCCTTCGCGATGACCGGCGGCCGGGTCTCCTTCGAGGGCAAGCCCGTCCTGCGGGGGATCGACCTGACCGTCCGTCCCGGGGAGGTCGTCGCCCTTCTGGGCGCCAACGGCTCGGGCAAGTCCACGCTGGTCCGCGCACTGCTCGGCCTCACGCCGCTGTCCGGCGGCACGACCCTGGTGTACGGCTCGCCACCGGCCAGGTTCCGCGACTGGTGGCGCATCGGCTATGTGCCGCAGCGGCTGCACGTCGGAGGCGGCGTGCCCGCCAGCGTACGCGAGGTCGTGGCCTCGGGCCGGATCGCCAGGCAGAGCAGGTTCCGCAGGACGAGCACGGCCGACAGGGCTGCCGTGGCGAGCGCGCTGGAGGCCGTCAGGCTGGCCGACCGCGAGGGTGACCCCGTCCAGTCGTTGTCCGGTGGCCAGCAACAGCGGGTGCTCATCGCCCGCGCGCTGGCCGGGGAGCCGGACACGTACGTGATGGACGAGCCGACCGCGGGTGTGGACGCCGAGACCCAGAAACTGCTCGCCGACACCCTTTCCGCGCTGGTTCTGGACGGCAAGACGGTGGTGCTGGTCGCGCACGAGCTCGGCCCGCTGGAGCCGATCATCACGCGCGGCGTCGTGATCCGCGAGGGCCGGGTCGCTCACGACGGCAGGCCGCCGCGGCCCGAGGGCGACTGCGCGCGGCCAGGGCACGAGCACCAGCACCCGCACGCGGCCGTCGAGCCGGGCGCGGGACCGCTCACGGGGTGGCAGGGGGACCCACGATGATCATTGAGCTGCTACAGGAGGAGCTCTTCCAGCTCGCGCTCATCGCGGCGCTGCTGGTGGGGCTCTGCGCGCCCGCGGTCGGCACGTTCATCGTGCAGCGCCGGTTGTCGCTGCTCGGCGACGGCATCGGCCACGTGGCGCTGACCGGCGTGGCGCTGGGGTTCCTGACCGGCACCGCTCCGGTGCTGACCGCGGTGATCGTGTCCGTGCTCGGCGCCGTGGCCATCGAGCTGGTCAGGGCACGCGGCCGCACCAGCGGCGACGTGGCGCTGGCGCTGCTGTTCTACGGCGGGATCGCGGGCGGCGTCCTGCTCATGGGCATCGCGCCGGGCGGCAGCACCACCAAGCTCAACTCCTACCTGTTCGGCGCCATCGCCAGCGTCACACCCGAGGACATCTGGATCATCGCCGCGCTGGCCGCGGCCGTGATCGCGGTCGTGGTGATCTTCGGCAGGGAGTTGTTCGTGCTCTGCCAGGACGAGGAGATGGCCAGGGCCAGCGGCCTGCCCGTGCGCTTCCTCAGCCTGCTGATCGCCGTCACGGCGGCGCTCACCGTCGTCATCGCCATGCGCGTGGTCGGCCTGCTGCTGGTCAGCGCGCTGATGGTGATCCCGGTGGCCACCAGCCAGCAGCTGACGCGGGGATTCCGCACGACGATGCTGCTGGCCATGCTGTTCGGGGTGCTCGCCTCCGTGGGCGGCCTGCTCGCCTCCACCTACTCGGCCAAGGTCCCTCCAGGAGCCGCGATCGTGCTTCTTGCGCTCGCCGGCTTCGTCCTGGCCCTCGGTGTCGGTAGATTCGTACGGCGAGGCCGGACCCAGGAGTCACCATTGAGCGAGCGACCGAAGATGCGCGTCGAGGAGGTCGCATGACCACGAGACGCGATGCCGTCCACGACACCCTCCGCAGGAGCGAGGGGTTCCGCAGCGCGCAGGACGTCTATGCCGAGATGCGCCTCCACGGCGCCAAGATCGGCCTGACCACGGTCTACCGCGCGCTGCAGGCGCTGGCCGACGGCGGTCAGGTCGACGTGCTGCGCACCGACGACGGCGAGTCGGTCTACCGCGCCTGCGCGAGCGACACCCATCACCACCACCTGGTGTGCCGCCGCTGCGGCCGCACCGTGGAGGTCGACGGTCCCGCGGTCGAGCGCTGGGCCGAGCTGGTCGGCACCGAGCACGGCTTCACCGACATCACTCACACGGTCGAGGTCTTCGGCACCTGCTCGTCCTGCTCCACCTCGGTCAGGACGGGCTGAGCGCGGCGAGAGCCGTAGAGCACTCCGAGCACGATCACCGCGCAGCCCGTGAGCTGCAACACCGACGGGCGCTCCCCGAGCGCCAGCGCGGAGATCCCCACGGTCGTCATGGGCTGGATCAGCAGCAGCAGCGCCGTGAGCGCGGCGGGCTGGCGCGGCAGCGAAAAGGTGATCAGCGACCACCCGAGCACCTGCGGCCCGAGCGCGAGCAGCAGCAGCCATCCGTGCCCGGGCCAGTCCGGCGTGAAGTCCGCGCCCCCGAACACCGGGCTGAGCAGCGCGATCGTCGCGGCGGTCACCACGGTCGCGTGCGCCAGCGGGCCCGCGCCACGATCCGGCCCTGCCTTCATCAGCAGCAGGAACACCGCGTACGACAGCGACGTGGCCACCCCCGCGAGCACCCCCATCATGGGGTCGCTGCCGTAGGCCGCGCTGTCGAACACCCCGGAGATCAGCACCACGCCGCCGAACACCACCGGCGTCCCGACCATCAGCCGGGTGGACGGCCGCTCCCCGAACACCGCCCAGGCGGCGAACGCCACGATGAACACCTGCAGGTTGCCCAGCACGGTCGCCAGCCCCGCGCCCACGTACTCGATCGCGTGGTGCCAGAACAGCAGGTCGAGCGCGAACACCGCCCCCGCGGAATAGGCCAGCAGGAGCGCCTTGCGCGGCATCGGACCTGATCTGCGCCGCTCCAGCCAGGCCAGCACGAGCATCGGCGGCACGGCGTACGCGCAGCGGAAGAACGCGGAGGTCGCGGGCGACACGTCCGCCATGCGGACCATGGGACCAGAGGTGGAGATGATGAGCGCTCCGGCGATCGCGACCATGACGATACGCCGATGTGCGCTCATGGAAACCCCCGAGACCCCGAGCAAGAGATACGCTGCGACAACGCTAGAACCCGGCGCGTACAGGAGTCAACATGCCGTTTGGCCATGACATGGTGCATTCGCTGGCCACCGTTGTCGAACTGGTCAACACCTCGCCGTCCACCGGCGGCGACGAGGGCCTGGCCGGCCTGGCCGAACTGCAGGCGTTCGTGGAGTCCCGCCAGATCAGCGGCGTGAGCCGGCTCACGGCCCGCGATCTCGGCCAGGTGCGGATGGTGCGGGAGGCGTTCCACCGCGTCTTCACCGCCACCGACCAGCCGACCGCGGTCCGCACGTTGAACGCGCTGCTGTCGGAGACGCGCATCACGCCCAGGCTCACGGAGCACGACGGGCACCCGCTGCACGTGCACTATTTCGCGGCCGACGCGGCGCTGGCCGAGCACGTGGCGGCCGACTGCGGGGTGGCGCTGGCCCACCTGCTGGTCGAGGGCGAGGCCGAACGCCTGCGCACGTGCGCGGCGCCCGACTGCGACCGGGTGTTCGTCGACGAGTCACGCAACCGCTCGCGCGTCTACTGTGACAGCCGCACGTGCGGCAACCGCATGCACGTCGCCGCCTATCGCGCCCGCCGCCGCGCCTGAGCCGCTAGACCTGGTTGGGCAGCGCCCCGCCGTAGCGGCGGTCGCGCTTGGCGTAGATCTCGCACGCCTCCCACAGGTCCCTGCGGTCGAAGTCGGGCCAGAGCCGGTCGAGGAAGACCATCTCGGCGTAGGCCGACTGCCACAGCAGGAAGTTGGAGAACCGCTGCTCGCCCGACGACCGTACGAACAGGTCGACCTCGGGGATCTCCGGCTCGTCGAGATAGCGGGCGAACACCTTTTCGTTGACCTTGGACGGCTTCACCCGCCCGGCCGCGATGTCCTCGGCCATCCGGACCGCCGCGTCCACGATCTCGGCCTGACCACCGTAGTTGACGCAGAACTGCAGTGTCAGCGTACGGTTGGCGACGGTCATCTCCTCGGCCGTCTGCAGTTCGGAGATGACGCTCTTCCACAGCCGCCCGGGCCGGCCGGCCCAGCGCACGCGCACGCCCATGGCGTTGAGCTCGTCGCGACGCCGCCGGATGACGTCGCGGTTGAAGCCCATGAGGAAACGCACCTCGTCGGGCGAGCGCTTCCAGTTCTCCGTCGAGAACGCGTACGCGCTCAGATAGGGGATGCCCAGCTCGAGAGCCCCCTCGATGACGTCGAACAGCGAGGATTCGCCTGCTTTGTGCCCCTCGGTGCGCGGCAACCCCCGCGCCTTGGCCCAGCGGCCGTTTCCGTCCATGACGATCGCGACGTGCCGGGGCACCAGCTCGCGCGGGATCGGCGGCGGCGTCGCGCCTGACGGATGCGGGGACGGTGGTCGGACGTTCACGCGGGCTCCCTTTCGACGTGTCGGAGAGAGCGTATGCCGTGTTCGAGGTGCCACTGCAGATAGGCGGCGACAAGGCCGCTGCACTCGCTGCGATGGCGCGACTCGGAGGCGTCGGCCAGGGCCCAGTCGCCGCGCAGCAGCGCGCCCATGAGCCCGATCGTCTCTCCGGCGGGCACGACGGACCCGGACGGCTTGCACGCCCCGCACACCACGCCGCCGGCCACGATGGCGAACGCCCTGATCGCCGGGGCCCGGCACCGGGCGCACGCGTCGAGCACGGGGGCGTAGCCGGCCACGGCCAGGGAGCGCAGGAAATAGGCGTCCAGCACCAATCTGGCCTCGTGATCCCGGTCGGCGAGCGTGCGCAGCCCGCCCACCAGGAGCAGGAACTGCCGCAGCGCCGGCTCCTTCTCCCCGTGCGTCAGCCGGTCGGCGGTCTCCAGCATCGCGGTGCCCGCGGTGTAGCGCGGATAGTCGGCGGCCAGCGCCTCTCCATAGGGCCTCAGCGTCTCCGCCTGGGTGACGACGTCGAGGGTGCGCCCGGTGTGCAGCTGCAGGTCGACATGGGTGAACGGCTCGAGTCTCGCCCCGAAACGCGATGTCGTGCGGCGCACGCCCTTGGCCACCGCGCGGATTTTGCCCGTGCGCTTGGCCAGAATGGTGACGATGCGGTCGGCCTCACCGAGTTTCTGTGTACGCAGGACCACGCCTTCGTCACGGTAGAGACTCACTCGGACATCTTACGGCCACTCTCGGTACCGACGGGCGGACGTTACGGGCATGCTCTGTTGACGCGACTTTGCGTAACCCTCACTAGACTTTGACGCCTGTCCCCGCATCACCCGTTGTTCAACCCCCCGCAACCGCCTCGAAAGGGAGACATGACCCGCGTGGTCCTGCTGGGCGCCTCGCCCGGCCCCGAAACCTCTCCGACCGGCCTGAGGCTGGCCGCGCTCACCGGCAACCCCATCGTGGCCGAACGACTACGCAGCCAGGTCACCTCCATGGATCCGCGGCCCGCCACCATCGAGTCAGGCGATGTGGCCGCCGCCCTGCGAGCCCTGGCCGATGTCGCCGCGTCAGCAACGGAAAACCTCTTCATCATCCCGACCAACTCCGTCGTCCACGACGAGCTGATCTACCAGATCACCAAGTCCAAGCGCGGTGCGCTGGCGCTCGTCGCGAAGGAGCCGCGCTACGGGATCACCGAGGAGGCGCCGGAGGACACCGGTCAGGAGGACAACGGCCAGGAAGACAGCGACGACGAGGCCGCCCAGGAGGGGCGCGTCCCGATCACGGAGGCGGAGCCGGAGATCGGCTACGAACGCCTCGAAGGCCTGCCCGTCCGCGCCCGCATCGGCAAGTCCAACCGCATCGTCTCGGTGGGCACCGCCCACCACGCGGTCACCAGGCCCAACGCGGCGCTGCTCGGCCCGCTGCACGTGAGCGCGCGCAACGCGCCCGTGCTGGCCGAGACCTGCCGCGAGCTGGCCGAGATCGCCCACCGCTTCGGCGACGACGACGACCTGGTGCAGCTCATCGTGTTCGGCCTGGTGCGCAACGGCGTGTCGGTCGGCATCCGCGGCCGCCGCGACCTGTTCTACCGCCGGGTCACCACCCAGGAGGAGGTCAACGAGGCGGGCGCCGAGATGACCGGCATGGACGAAGACCGCTCCAGGCTCAACAACGCGGTCAAGGGCGCCGACGGCTTCTTCACCACCTACTTCGTCTCCACCTACTCCCGCTTCATCGCCCGCTGGGCGGCCAGGCGCGGGCTGACACCCAACCAGGTCACGCTGATCTCGATCGCGCTCGGCGTGGCCGCGGCCGCCTGCTTCGCCACGGGCGATCGCCCGTGGATGGTGGCGGGCGGGATCCTGATCTACTTCGCGTTCGTCTTCGACTGCGTCGACGGGCAGGTGGCCCGCTACGCCCGCAAGTTCGGCGTGCTGGGGGCATGGCTGGACGCCACGTTCGACCGGTTCAAGGAATACGTGGTCTTCGCCGGCCTGGCCATCGGCTGGGTGGTCTCCGGCAACAGCGAGGACATCTGGATCCTGGCGCTGGCCGCGCTGGGCCTGCAGTCGGTGCGCCACCTGCTCGACTTCTCCTTCGGCATCTCCAACCGCCGCAAGCCACCGGCCAAGCTGCCCACCCTGGCACTCGACGCGCCCGACGACCGCGATCTGCGCGAG
Organism: Nonomuraea sp. B1E8; assembly: GCF_039871515.1. NCBI lineage: Bacteria > Bacillati > Actinomycetota > Actinomycetes > Streptosporangiales > Streptosporangiaceae > Nonomuraea > Nonomuraea sp. B1E8. Next base: position 156,549 of record NZ_JBDPLS010000006.1, read on the forward strand.
GCGCTGACGCGGCGGAAGGTCGAGCGCAACCAGGGCGTGCGGGGCGTGCTCAAGATGTGGAGCAAGGCGGGCAAGAACCGCGCGGTCCACTGGGCGCGTAAGATGATCGTCTTCCCCATCGGCGAGCGGTTCGCGGCCATCGCGATCACCGCCGCCCTCTTCGACGCCCGGATCACCTTCCTCACCTTGGTGATCTGGGGCTCCGTCGCCGCCATCTACACCCTCACCGGACGCCTCATGAGGTCGCTCGTATGATCACCCAACCGCAGGCCATGGCCACCCCCACGCCGGATCCCGACGAGGAACGCCGCCGCATCCAGACCGCCCGCCTGCTCGCCTACCGCGACGACGGCCCGCTCGCCCACGCACTGGCCGGCAAGATCGGCAGGGGCTTGCCCCCAGTGCCCGCCACGCTCGTCGCCCTGCTGGCGATCGTCGGCCTCATCGTCGCCGGCGTGCTGGAGCCGGGCCCGATCCTGCTCCTGCCCGTGGCGATCATGCTGCTGCTGGTGCTGCCCACCGCGCCGCGCGACCATCTGGGCCGCTTCGACTGGCTGACCCCGCCACTGCTGCGGGGCACCGAGTTCCTCACCATGATCGCCATCGGCCTCGCGGCCGACGCGCCGAGGTGGCTGCTGTTCGTGCTGGTGTACGTCGTGGGTTACCACACCTACGACACCGTCTACCGCACCCGCCAGAGCATCTGGCCGCCCGCCTGGGTGTTCCACGCGGGCCTCGGATGGGAGCTGCGCCTGCTCATCATCGGCGCCGGAGCCGCGCTCGGAGCGCTGACCCCGGTGCTGGCGGTGCTGACGGCCTACCTGTTCGTCCTGTTCGCGGTGGAGAGCGTGACGAGCTGGGTCCGCCTCGACAAGTCCTCCGCCCAGTCCGCCGACGCCGAGCAGGACCTCGAGGCCTCCCCCGAAGAGGCGATGGAGCAGGCACAGGCCAACGGCGAGACCGCCAAGGGCTGACCCGGGTCGAGACCCGCGGCACCGACGTCCGTGCGGTGCCGCGGGTCTCATCCGTCTCCCGGTGTCGACCGTGGAGATCCGCCACGACCAGGTCCGCTCTCTTGTGGTCCCTCAGTGGCTGGAAGATGCCTGGCGTCCTGGCTTCCGGGTGCCAGGTCGGCTTACCCTCCGGCGTCCCCCACGCGCTCGCTGACCGCGACCGGCGCGACCACCGTGAACCTGCCGGTACGTACGCAGGAGTCATAACGAGAGCGCTCTCTGGCAGCTCTCCGGTCGGCACTTTGCCAGGGCGGGGTGCCCTGTGCCGTGATCGTTGACAGGACGTACGCGCTGTGTTCACATCGTTGAGAGAGCGCTCTCTCGCATCCACACCCCCCATGGAGCGATGATGACAACAGCGAACAGGCACCGGCGCCGCCTGGCGGCCGTGGCCGTGGTGCTCACCGCACTCACCGGGCTGCTCGTCCAGATGACCGCCGGCGCCTCGGCCTCCGTGCCGTCCACACCGTCCGGCTGGTCACTGGTCTGGTCGGACGACTTCAACGGCCCGGCGAACACCCTGCCCTCATCGGACAACTGGATCATCGACACGGGGCACGCGTACCCCGGCGGCCCGGCCAACTGGGGCACCGGCGAGATCCAGAACTACACCTCCAGCACCTCCAACCTCAGCCTCGACGGCTCGGGCAACCTGCGCATCACCCCGCTGCGCAGCGGCTCCGGCGAGTGGACCTCGGCCCGCATCGAGACCAGGCGCTCCGACTTCAAGCCCGCCGACGGGCGCATCCTGCGCATCGAGGGCCGCATCCAGATGCCGAACGTGACCGGCAACGCCGCCCTCGGCTACTGGCCGGCGTTCTGGGCGCTCGGGTCGCCGTACCGGGGGAACTACTGGAACTGGCCGGGGATCGGCGAGTTCGACATCATGGAGAACGTCAACGGCCTCAACTCCGTCTGGGCCGTGCTCCACTGCGGCGTCGCCCCCGGCGGGCCGTGCGAGGAGAACAACGGCCTCGGCGCCAGCCGCGCCTGCCCCGGCTCGTCCTGCCAGTCGGCCTACCACACCTACCGCTTCGAGTGGGACCGCAGCGTGAGCCCCAACCAGCTGCGCTGGTACGTGGACGGCCAGCTGTTCCACAGCCTCAGCCAGTCCCGGTTCGACGCCACGACCTGGAACAACATGACCGGTCACGCCGGCTACTTCCTGCTGCTCAACGTGGCGATGGGCGGCGCGTTCCCCAACGGCGTGGCCGGCTTCGGGACCCCCACGGGTGACACCGTGCCCGGCAGGCCGATGATGGTGGACTACGTCGCGGTCTGGCAGAGCGGCACGGGGGGCGGCGACCCCGACCCCGACCCGACCGACCCGCCCGGCGACATCGACGCCCGCTCCACCATCCAGGCCGAGCGTTACACCGCCCAGTCGGGCACCATGGTCGAGTCGACCACCGACTCGGGCGGCGGCCAGAACGTCGGCGGCATCTCCAACGGCGACTGGCTGCGCTTCGACGGAGTGCGGTTCGGCTCGCAGGCCGCCCACCAGTTCAAGGCCAGGGTGGCGTCCGGGGCGGGCGCCGGGGTCAGCGGGCTGGTGCAGGTGCGGCTCGGCAGTCCCACGGCCACGCCCATCGGTGACTTCGCCGTGGGGAACACCGGCGGATGGCAGAGCTGGCGCACCATCCCGGCCAACATCTCCGGGGTGACCGGGACGCACACGGTCTACCTCACCTTCAGCAGCGGCCAGCCGGCCGACTTCGTCAACGTCAACTGGTTCACCTTCTCCACCACCTGACCGCCCTGCGGGGCCCGTACGCGCGTGATCCCCGTGCGTACGGGCCCGCCGCAGCCGGCCCGGCGGCGACCCGCCGCCTCGTGCCCGAGGAGGGTGGGCGTCAGGTGGATTCTCTGACCACGAGCCGGGCCGGGAGCACGACGGACGTGACGTGGCGGCCCTCCAGGCGCGACAGCAGGAGCCGGGCGAGCGCGAGGGCCTGGTCGGCGACCGGGACGCGCACGGTGGTGAGCGGCGGGGTGGTGGCCGAGGCGGCGTCGATGTCGTCGAAGCCCGCGATCGCCAGGTCGTCCGGCACCCGCCGCCCGGCCTCCTGCGCCGCCCGCAACGCCCCGATGGCGAGCTGGTCCCCGGCCGCGAAGATCGCGTCCAGTGACGGGTTGTCGCCGATGAGCTGGCGCGCGGCCGCCGCGCCGGACGCGCGGGTGAGGTCGTCGGCCGGGGCCAGGATCGGCCGCATGCCGGCGCGGTGGAGGGCCGTGCGGTGACCGGCGAGGCGGTCCTGGACGGAGGTCAGGTCCATGGGGCCGCAGATCATGCCGATGTGGCGGCGGCCGCGCGCGATGAGGTGCTCGGTGGCGGCCGCCGCTCCCCCGGCGTTGTCGACGTCCACGTACGGCACCAGCGACGCGACCGCGGGTTTGCCGAGCAGCACGATCGGCACGCCGGTCCGCGAGAGCCGCTCGGCCAGGGTGTCGGCCCGGTCGGGCGGCAGGAGCACGACGCCGTCCGCCAGCCGCGCCTCCACGTGGGAGGCGATGCGGCGGTGGCTCTCCGCGGTGTCGGCCAGCATGAGCGTGATCTGCTTGCCCGCGCCCTCCAGCATGCTGGTGACGTACTGGACGACGGCCGCGGTCAGCGGATCGCCGCCTTGCCTGGGCACCGACAACACGAGGGCGACCGTGTTGGTACGCCGGGTGACCAGGCTGCGGGCGGCGGCGTTGGGCACGTAGCCGAGCTCTCTGACGGCCCGCATCACCGTCGCGCGGACCTCGGGGCTCACCGAGCTCTCGCCGTTGACGACGCGCGAGACCGTGGCTCTGGAGACGCGGGCGCGGGCGGCCACGGTCTCCAGGGTGGGCCGTCTGGCACGGGTCTCGGTCAGGCCGTTGCGCACGATGACGTCGTGATACCACCGGGCGCTGTCCTTCGGGCGGCGTTGCTGGGTGGCGAAGTCCACGTGCACGAGGCCGAACTTGCGCTGGTAGCCGTCGGCCCATTCGAGGTTGTCGAGCAGCGTCCAGACGAAATATCCGCGGACCCTGGCGCCGTTCTCGATCGCGGATCTCAGGGCGCGCAGGTGCTCCTCGATGAAGCTGATCCTGTCGACGTCGTGAATGCCGTCACCGGTCACCACGTCGACGAAGTCGGCGCCGTTCTCGGTGATCATCAGGTCGGTTTCCGGATATTCCCGCGAAAGGCGGCCGAGCAGCTGGGAGAGGCACCCGGGCACGATGGGCCAGCCCATGGCGGTGACCGCCGTGGGCACCGTGCAGAAGAGCACGCCCTCGCTTCCGGGGAAAGCCGGATCGGCGGGTTCGCTGGGCTGCGCCTGCACCACCAGCGGCGCGTAGTAGTTGACGCCGATCAGGTCGATGGGCCTTGCGATGACGTCGAGGTCGCCGTCGCGGACGTGGCCGAGCCCCGCGTGGCGCTCGATGAGCGGGATCAGGTCGGCGGGGTAGGCGCCGCGCAACATCGGGTCGAGGAACTGCCGGTTCGCCAGGGCGTCGATCCTGGCCACGGCCTCGGCGTCCTCCTCGCTCAGCTCCCTGCCGGCGTCGCTCACCTGGGCGGGCGTCAGCACGGGTGAGATGTTGACGACGGCGCCCACCGTGGCGGCCCCGGCGGCGCGCAGCGCCTGGACGGCCAGCCCGTGGGCGAGCAGCAGGTGGTGGGCGCTGCGGAAGGCGTCGGCCGCCGACGTCCTGCCGGGCGCGTGAATGCCGGAGCCGTATCCGAGAAAGGCCGCCACCCACGGTTCGTTCACCGTGAACCACGTGTCGACCCGGTCACCGAGGCGCTCGTGAACGGCCGCGGCGTAATCCGCGAAATGGCGGGCGGTGTCGCGGACCGGCCAGCCGCCCTGGTCTTCCAGCGCCTGCGGCAGGTCCCAGTGATAAAGGGTGGCATAGGGGGTGATGCCCGCGGCGAGCAACTCGTCGAGCAGCCGATCGTAGAAGTCGAGCCCGGCCGTGTTCACCTTTCCGCAGCCGTCGGGAATCACCCTCGCCCAGCTCACCGAAAACCGGTAGGCGGCTATTCCGAGGTCTTTCATCAACCGCACGTCCTCGGTATGGCGGTGGTAATGGTCGCACGCCTCGGCGCGGTCGGCGGAGAAGCCGTCCCAGATGGACGGGCCGCGGCCGCCGGCGGTCGTGGCCCCCTCGATCTGGAAAGCGGAGGTCGACACTCCCCAGACGAAACCCTCGGGGAAACTCGCTGCGCTCATCGTGGTGAAAACCCTCCGGACACGGTTCGGGCGCCCAGTCTCCCGCGCGCCGCACGTCGCGCGCCAGCCTGGCCAGGCTGTATACAGAGCGCGTGGAACTGGACCGGCTCGATCGTGACATCATCGCGGCGCTCGTCGACGACGCCCGTGCGACGTACGCGGACATCGGTGATCACGTGGGGCTGAGCGCGTCGGCGGTCAAGCGCCGGGTCGACCGGCTGCGCGCGACGGGGGCGATCACCGGGTTCAGCGCGCGGGTGGCGCCCCAGGCGCTGGGCTGGACGACCGAGGCCTACGTGGAGCTGTTCTGCCAGGGCAAGACCAAGCCGTCGGACATCGCGCTGGCCGTGGCCAAGTTCCCCGAGGTGGTGGGGGCGGCCACGATCACCGGCGAGGCCGACGCGCTGCTGCACATCAGGGCGACGGACGTCCGCCACGTGGAGCGGGTGATCGAGCGCATCGCGGCGGAGACGTTCGTGGTGCGGACCAAGAGCGTCATCGTGCTCTCCAGGCTGGTGGACGCACCTCCTGGCACCACCGTGCCCCGATCGCGCAACGGATCGCACATGGGCGCCTGAAAGACGCAACAGACCTGCGCATATACGCAATGTCGACCTCTTGGCCGCCATGACGGGCGGTTCCTAGGCTGGCTGCGTCCCGCCAGAGCGGGATTCTCCCTGGTCAACGATGATGGAGCGCTGCATGCCCAAACACTTCCTCATGTGTCGCCCTGAGTACTTCGCCGTCGAATACAGCATCAATCCATGGATGCGCCCCGAAGCCGGCGCGTCCCGCGACATCGCGGTTCGGCAGTGGGAAGACCTCAAAGCCGCATACGAGGAACTCGGCCATCGCGTCAGCCTGATCGACCCGATCGACGGGCTGCCCGACATGGTGTTCGCCGCCAACGGCGCGCTGGTCGTCGACGGGCGCGTCTACGGCGCCAGGTTCGCCTACCCGCAGCGCGGCCCCGAGGGCCCGGCCTATCTGCGCTGGTTCGCCGAACGCGGATATCCGGCGCACGAGCCGCAGCACGTCAACGAGGGCGAGGGCGACTTCCTCACGCTCGACGAGATCGTCCTCGCCGGCACGGGCTTCCGCACGGACGTGCGCGCCCACCAGGAGGCGCAGGAGATCCTGGGCCGGCCGGTGATCTCGCTGACCCTGGTCGACCCGCGCTTCTACCACCTGGACACGGCGCTGTTCCCGCTGGACGGCCGGAACGTCGCCTACTACCCGCAGGCCTTCTCGCGGGGCAGCCAGGAGGTGCTGCGCCACATGTTCCCCGACGCGGTGCTGGCGACCGCCCTGGACGCCGAGGTGCTCGGCCTGAACGCGGTCAGCGACGGCACCCACGTGGTGATCAACGCCGAGGCCTCCAACCTGCAGTTGGAGCTCAAACGCCGAGGGTATGAGGTGCTCCCGGTCGACCTGTCGGAGCTGCGTAAGGCGGGTGGGGGCCCCAAGTGCTGCACACTGGAGATCAGGGGGGAGAACTGACCATGACCACCAGCGCAGAGCTGATCGAGATCAGCGAGAGCCGGAGCGCACACAACTACCACCCGCTGCCCGTGGTGATCCACGAGGCGCATGGAGCGTGGGTCACCGACGTCGAGGGGAAACGTTATCTGGACTGCCTGTCCGGCTATTCCTCGCTCAACTTCGGCCACGGCCACCCGAAGATCGTCGAGGCGGCGAGGGAGCAGCTCGAACGGCTGACCCTGACCAGCCGCGCGTTCTACCACGACCAGTTCGCGCACTTCTGCGCCGGACTGGGCGACCTCACGGGCAAGGACATGGTCCTGCCCATGAACACCGGCGCCGAGGCCGTCGAGACCGCCATCAAGGTGGCGCGCAAGTGGGGCTACGAGGTCAAGGGCGTCGAGCCCGACCAGGCCAACATCATCGTGATGGAGAACAACTTCCACGGCCGCACCACCACGATCATCAGCTTCTCCACCGACGCCGACGCCCACGACAACTTCGGCCCCTACACGCCGGGCTTCAGGATCGTGCCCTACGGCTCGGCCGACGCGATCAGGCAGGCCGTCGACGCCAACACGGTCGCCGTGCTCGTCGAGCCCATCCAGGGCGAGGCCGGGGTGCTGGTGCCGCCGGACGGCTACCTGACCGAGGTCAGGGAGCTGTGCTCGGCCGGCGGGATGCTGATGATCGCCGACGAGATCCAGTCAGGCCTGGGCCGCACCGGGCAGACGTTCGCGTGCGACGTCGAAGGGGTCGTGCCCGACATCTACGTCCTGGGCAAGGCCCTCGGCGGCGGCGTCGTACCGGTGTCGGCCATCGCGGCCGACCGCGACGTGCTCGGCGTCATCCACCCCGGCCAGCACGGGTCCACGTTCGGCGGCAACCCGCTGGCGTGCGCGGTCGGCATCGCGGTCATCGAGCTGCTGAACACCGGCGAGTTCCAGGCCAGGGCCACCAAGCTCGGCGAGACCCTGCACGCCCGGCTGCGCGGCCTGCTCGGCAAAGGTGTCTCCGAGATCCGCGGTCGCGGGCTGTGGGCGGGCGTGGACATCGATCCGTCGCTGGCCACCGGGCGCGAGGTGTCGAAGGCGATGCTGAGGCGCGGCGTGCTGGTCAAGGACACGCAGGGCTCCACGATCCGGCTGGCTCCGCCGATCGTCGTCTCCGAGGACGACCTGATCTGGGGGATCGACCAGCTCACCGACGCTCTCTACGCCTTGAAGGAACGGTAGGGCCTCAGCCCACGCGTACGGACTCGATCGGCTTCATGGTGTCGTCGCGCGACTCGTACCAGGTCAGCGTGCCGGGGAGGGTCAGGGTGGCCACCGCGTTCTGGAACCAGGGGCCCTTGACGATCCGCCATCGGAAGGGCGCTTTCGGGATGCCCGCCGACCGCGCCAGCAGGCCGCCCACCAGCGTGGCCAGCCCGAACTGGGTCAACACGTTGGCCCAGCGCAGCACCCTGCTGAGCGGGTTGCGGATCGGCGAGCACACGACCTGGTAGACCGGCCCGGTGTTGGCCTTGGCGAGATAGGAGTAGTGCACGTCGCCGGAGAGGATCAGCACGGGCTTGCCGAGTTCGATCAGCATCGTGGCCAGGTCTTCGAACGAGCGGCGGAACGCCGCCCAGTGCTCCAGGTCGACGGCCTGCCGGAGCATCTCGGAGCACCTGGCCACCAGGCGGCCCCACTTGCCGTCACACAGGGCCTCGTTCCAGTTCTGTACGCCGTGGACGCCCTCGGGCAGCAGGAACGGGATCGACGAACCGATGATCAGCCGCTCGGCCGGGCGGGTGACCTGTTCCTCCAGCCAGGCCCACTCGTCGGGGTCGAGCATGCGGCGGTCGCCGGGCGTGAGCTGCCTGGCGCACCGCGTGTCGACCATGATCAGGCGGGTGTCGCCGAGGTCGCGGGCGTAGCTCCAGCGGTTGCTGCTCGGCTCGGTGTCGGCCTTGTCGGCGAACGCGTCGAGCGCGTCTCCGGTGTCGCCGTCGCCGCTCAGCAGCTTCTGCAGGAGCGGGTCCGCCGCGCGCTCGGCCGGTGAGAGGTTGCCGAGGTGCTGGTAGACGTAGTACGCCCCGAGCCCTGCGATGACCCGGCGGCGCCACCATGGTGTCCTGGCCATCTGCTCGCGCCAGGTCTTCGAGGTGTTCCAGTCGTCGCGCACGTCGTGGTCGTCGAAGATCATCGCGGTCGGCACGGTGGACAACACCCAGCGGATGTCGGGGTCGGTCCACGCCTGGCGGTAGAGCTCGGCGTACTCCTCGAAGTCGGCGATCTCCCCCTGCGGTTCGGTGTCCCTTCGCGACCTGATGTAGGCCAGGACCTCGGGCGACGGGCTGTCGGCGTAGACCTGGTCGCCGAGGAACAGCAGCAGGTCGGGCCACTCCTCGTCGCCGGCCCGCGCAAGGTGGGCGCCGAGCTCGTTCAGCATGTCGTAGCCGTGCGTGATCACGTGTGTGGCGTCGTGGGGCACGCTGGTGCGGCACGAGCCGAACATCAGCTTGCGCACCCCTTCGGCGGGCAACAGCCTGATCCGGCTGGGCGGGCGACCCGCCAGGGGCCATACGGCCTCCCCGTCGAGTGTGACGGAATAGGACCCGATATCCTGGGAGAGTCCAACGAGATCCACGATCGCGTAGTGGTGTCCGTGCACGGTGAAGGTAGGCGACCGGTAAGCCCTGCCGTCCGCTTCGACGGTGACCGTGCAGGGGTCGGCGGTCTCCACCCAGATCGAGGCGCTGTCACGATCGACATAACGCAGCATCGGCCCCACCACGAGTGCGGGCATTCCACTCCTCAGATCGACGATTCGGCATACCGCTCGACAAGCCTGCCAGAGTGGCGCCGCTCGTGGCACCTCGGTCACCGGCTTGGATTTCTTCCAAGATCTAGGCAAGTCCAAACCCCTCGCCTATAGGATGATCGTAACAACATCGCCCAAAGTGGAAGGCAACGGCGCTTTCCCTGCAAAAGGGCGTAAATACCAGGAGGAAACTCTTCAATGAGCATCATGGTGCCGTCAACGACGCCGGCCCTGATCACACCGGGCCGTCAAGCGCTCGACTCCGCTCTCCACCAGCTCGACCATGCCGCCGAGCAGCTCGGGCTCGACGACGGGCTCCGCACGATGCTGGCCACGCCCCGCCGCTCCCTGACCGTCTCGGTCCCGGTGCGGCGCGAGGACGGACGGCTCGACGTCGTCCAGGGATACCGGGTCCAGCACAACGTCTCACGCGGCCCCGCCAAGGGCGGGCTCCGGTTTCATCCCAGCACCGACATCCACGAGGTCACCGCGCTCGCGATGTGGATGACGTGGAAGTGCGCACTGGTCGGCATCCCGTACGGCGGCGCCAAAGGCGGCGTGGCCGTGGATCCCACCGTGCTCACCACCCGCGAGCTCGAGCGGCTGACCCGCCGCTACGTCAACGAGATCCTGCCGCTGATCGGCCCGGAGAAGGACATCCCCGCGCCCGACGTCGGCACCGACGAGCAGACGATGGCGTGGGTCATGGACACCTACAGCGTCAACGCCGGCTACTCCGTGCCCGGCGTGGTCACCGGCAAGCCGATGACGCTGGGCGGCTCGCTCGGCCGTGCGGGCGCGACCTCGCGCGGCGTGCAGATCGCGGCGCTGGCCGCGCTGGGCGGCTCGCCCGAGGGCGTGACCGTGGCCGTGCAGGGCTTCGGCAAGGTGGGCGCGCTGGCCGCGCAGTACCTCTCCGACGCAGGCTGCAAGGTCGTGGCCGTCTCCGACGTCACGGGCGCCGTCTACGCGAGCAGCGGCCTCGACATCGCCCGGCTGCGCGCCTGGGCCGCCGAGGAAGGCGGCGTGCGCGGCTACCGCCACGCCGACGCCCTGGCCCGTGACGACCTGTTCGAGCTGGACGTCGACGTGCTGGTCCCGGCCGCGCTGGAAGGCGCGATCACCGAGGCCAACGCGCCCAGGATCCGGGCCCGGCTGATCGTCGAGGGCGCCAACGGGCCCACCACGCCGCAGGCCGACGAGATCCTCGCCGCCTCCGGCACCACGGTCGTGCCCGACATCCTGGCCAACGCGGGCGGGGTGATCGTGTCCTACCTGGAGTGGGTCCAGAACATGCAGGCCTACTCCTGGAGTTCCGGCGAGGTCGAGCTCAAGCTGCGCGACCTCATGCAGGGCGCCTACTCCGAGGTGAAGTCGCTGGCCGCCGAGCGCGGGCTGACGCTCAGGCAGGCGGCGCACGTCATCGGCGTGGGCCGGGTGGCCGACGCGCACCGGATGCGCGGACTCTACCCGTGACGGCCGGCAGCCGGAACGACTGAGGCCGGAATGACCGGGGCCCGCCGTCCAGGGCGGGCCCCGGCACCTGTGCTCAATCCCCCGGGCTCACTTCCCGGGCTCATTTCCTGAGTTCGGCGTAGTCGAGCGCGGCCACCAGGCCCTCGAGATCGCGCATGAGCCGTTCGGTGCGCTCGGCGCCGAACGCGACCGCGACGAGCCCGTGGTGCTCGGCCACCGCGCCGTCCACCCGCGCGAGCAGCTCGGCCCCCCGGTCCGAGACGAACACCGCCACCCGCCGCCGGTCGCCCTTCGACGGCCCGCGGTAGACCAGCGCCCGCTCGATCAGCCGGTCGATCGCCTTGGTCAGGGTCGGGTGGGGCATCAGCACGGCCGCGGCGAGCTCGCCCATCGAATCGCCCCGCCCGTCGGCCAGCGCGCGCATGATGCGCCACTGCTCGACGGTGACGTCCTCTCCCGCCAGCGCGGCCGCCAGCCCCCGGTTGACGCTGCGCTCCGCGCGGCTCAGCAGATAGGCGAGCGAGGACCCGAGCCCTGAGGAGGTCATGAGGAGGTCCTTTCATCGGAGAGCTAGAAGGGAGGATACTCGTCGGCGTGGCGGCGACCGTCGATCCTCTCGAAGCGCGGCTCCTCCCGTCAGGTTCGATCAGGATCGGCCTGGTCGTGCCCGTGTCCGGGGTCCTCGGCCTGATGGGCCCCTGCGCGATCAACTGCGCCGTCCTGGCGGCGGAGGAGCTCAACGCCGCGGGCGGCATCCTGGGCAGGCCGGTCGAGCTGGTCCTCGTCGACGGCGGGCGGCCCGCGCGGCAGGTGGCGGCCGAGGTGTCCGAGCTGGTCAGGACGGGCACCGTGCGGGCCGTCGCGGGCGCCCACGCCAGTGACGTGCGGGTCGAGGTGGTGGCCGCGATCGCCGGGCGGGTGCCGTTCGTCTACGGTCCGCCGTACGAAGGCGGCGGGCACGCGCCGGGCGTCTACTTCCTCGGCGAGACCCCTGACCGGCAGCTCGCGCCGGGGATCGAGTGGCTGGTCGGCACGCGCCGGGCCCGCCGGTGGTTCCTGCTGGGCAACGACTACATCTGGCCGCGCCTGGTGCACGCGAGCGCCCGCCCGTTGCTGCGCGCGCTCGGCGCCACCGTGGTGGGCGAGAGCCTCGTGCCGTACGGCGACGCGGTGCGGCGGCTCGACCGGGTGGCGGCCGCCCGCCCCGACGCCATCCTGCTGACGCTGATCGGCAGTGACCTCGTGGACTTCAACCGTGCGTACGCGGCCGGCGGGCTCGGCGCGGCCCGGCTCTGCGGCGCGCTGGAGGAGCACGGGCTGCTGGGCATCGGCGGTGACGCCACCGGCGGGCTGTACGCCTCGATGGGTTACTTCCGCGACCTGCCGACCGAGGCCAGCCTCGGCTTCGCGCAGCGGTACGCCGCCCGCTTCGGCCCTGACGCCCCCATGCTGAACGCCCACGGCCACGGCTGCTACGAGGCCGTCGCCATGCTGGCCGCCCTGTGTGCCCGGGCGGGTTCGCTGGCCGTGCCGGCGCTCGACGCGGTGGCCGACGGCACCACGATCACCAGCGCGCGCGGGACGCTCACCCTGCTCGGACGGCAGGTACGCCATCCCGTTCACCTCGGGAGGGCGGACGGCCTGGATTTCTTTCTGGAGAAACCTTTTCAGTAGAAAGCTTTGGCTCTAAGGTGCGAAACGCCCCCGCGTCACCCCCCGCTGCACCCCCCGATGCACAAGGAGCCGTCCATGAGCACGATCGAGCAGTTCGGCTACCGCCAGGAGCTCCAGCGTTCGCTGGGCTTCACCGACCTGATGATCTACGGCCTGATCTTCATGGTGCCGATCGCGCCGTTCGGGATCTTCGGCAACGTCTTCTCCGTGTCCCACGGCATGGTGGCGCTGGCATACGTGATCGGCCTGGTGGCGATGGCGTTCACGGCGCTGTCGTACGCGCAGATGGCCAGGGCGTTCCCGATGGCCGGTTCCGTCTACACGTACGCGGGCCGCGGCATCGGCGCCCCCGTCGGGTTCATGGCCGGCTGGGCCATCCTGCTCGACTACGTGCTCGTGCCGTCGCTGCTCTATCTGGTGGCCAGCGTCGCCATGAACTCGTTCGTGCCCGTGATCCCCGTCTGGGCCTGGCTGGCGGCGTTCGTGGTGCTCAACACGGTCGTCAACTACCTCGGCATCCAGATGACGGCCAGGATCACCCGGATCATGCTGGCGGCCGAGCTGGTCGTGCTGGCGATCTTCCTGGTGGTCGCCGGCGTCGCGCTGGCCCAGGGCAAGGCGCAGACCGGCGCGTTCACGCCGATCTTCGACTCGTCCGGGTTCACCTTCAGCGTGGTGTTCGCCGCCGCGTCGGTGGCCGTCCTGTCGTTCCTCGGCTTCGACGGCATCTCCACGCTGGCGGAGGAGAACCGCGAGGACGCCCGCAGGCTCGGCAGGTCCATGCTGGCCGCCCTCGGCCTGGCGGCCGTGCTGTTCGTGACGCAGACCTGGGTCGCGGCGCTCCTCACGCCCGGCCGCGACACCCTGATCGCGAACGGGGACCCCGCTGGCAACGCCTTCTACGACACCGCCGCGTACGCCGGCGGGCCATGGCTGGCGGTGCTCACCGCCGTGGCCACCGCCGTCGCGTGGGGCTTCGCCAACTCGCTGGTCGCGCAGGCGGCGACGTCGCGGCTGCTGTTCGCGATGGCCCGCGACCGCCAGCTGCCCGCCTTCCTGTCCCGGGTGAACGCCAAGCACAAGGTTCCGGTCAACGCGACCCTCGCGGTGGCCGCCGTCTCGCTCGTCCTCGGCGTCTTCATGAGCACCAGGGCGAACGGCGTCGGCGAGCTGGCCTCGCTGGTGAACTTCGGCGCCATGACCGCGTTCCTGGTGCTGCACGTCTCCGTCGTCGTGCACTACGTGATCAGGCAGCGCAGCACCGACTGGTGGGCCCACCTCGTCGCCCCCGTGATCGGCTTCGCCGTCCTGGTGGCCGTCGTGTACAACCAGAACGTCGCGGCCCAGTGGGTCGGCGGCGTCTGGCTGGCGATCGGCCTGGCGGTTCTGGGCATCACCTATCTGATCGGCCGTAAGCCCACCCTTCCCACGGAGGTCTCGTGAACGTCGTCTCCTACCGCCCCACGCCGGAGGAACTGAGCTACACCTTCGGCGGGCGCTCCCCCGTCGGCAAGGTGCGGCCGGGCACGATCGTGGAGCTCTACACGGAAGACTGCTTCGGCGGCCTCGTCCAGGGGGTGGACGACCTGCCGTCCCGGGTGTGCGAGTTCCCCTACCTCAACCCCGTGACCGGCCCCTTCCACGTGGAGGGCGCCGAGCCTGGCGACACGCTGGCCCTGCACTTCATCAGCATCACCCCGGCCAGGGACTGGGCGGTCTCCACGACGTTCCCCCACTTCGGCGCGCTGACCGGCACCCACACCACGGCCATGCTGCAGCCGCCGCTGGAGGAACGCGTCTGGCGCTACGACATCGACCTCGCCAGGGGCGTGGCCGTCTACCACGCCCGCGCCAGCGACTTCAGCGTGGAGCTGCCGCTCGACCCGATGCACGGCACCGTCGGCGTCGCCCCGGCCGCGAACGAGGCCCGCATGACGATCACCCCCGACGCGCACGGCGGCAACATGGACACCCCCGAGCTGCGTGCCGGCGTCACCGTCTACCTCGGGGTCAACGTCGAGGGCGGGATGTTCTCCATCGGCGACGGCCACGGGCTGCAGGGCCACGGAGAGGTGTGCGGCACCGCGGTCGAGTCGGCCATGAACACGGTCGTCGCGGTCGAGCTGATCAAGGGAGTGGCCACGCCGTGGCCGCGGCTGGAGGACGACCTGCACCTGATGTCCACCGGGTCGGCCAGGCCGCTGGAGGACGCGTACCGGATCAGCCAGCACGACCTGGTCACCTGGACGTCGGAGCTGACCGGGCTGGACACGCTCGACGCCTACCAGCTCGTCAGCCAGGCCGGGCAGGCGCCGGTCGGCAACGTGTGCGACACCAACTACACGATGGTCGCCAAGCTGCCCAAGGCGTATGTCGGAGACACGGCGGTCTACGAGTCGGCCCACACCCGCCTGCGCGCGCTCGCCGCCCGGTACACGACACGGTGACCTGCTCCCCGCCATGAAGCCGGCGACCGAGGCTTTCTGCGAACCTTCGGTAAAGACGGATGTCGCAGGTGAGAGGGCTGATCATCGCCCCCGTAGGCTGGCCGGGTGCTCAGGTTGGTGTTGTCCCTCGCCCTGCTCGACCCGACCGCCGTCACCGAGGTGTCCCAGCGCAACGTGCCCGCCCCGCGCGTCCTGACTCCTGACGGGGACCGCCTCGGTTACGCGCCGGTCCCGCGCCCCTACACGGGGGCGCGGCGGCTCACCGGCGTGCTGCTCGGTCACGACCCCGTCTCGCGGCGGGACGTGTTGTGCGGGGGGACGGTGATCGGCTCGCGCAGCCGCAGCCTGGTGCTGACGGCCGCGCACTGCCTCTACCACCACGGCCGGCTGCTCGAGAACCTGGCCTTCCTGCCCGGCTATGACGGCGGGCGGCCGGGGCTGGGCGTCTGGCCGGCCGTACGCACGTGGGTGCCGGCGAGATGGCGCAACCGGCCGTACTCGCCCGGGCTTCTTCCGTACGACGTCGGGCTGGTGGGAGTCGGGCGCGGCAAGCGCCCTCTGGAGGCCGTGACCGGCCGGGGGCTGCGGCCGATGGCCACGGACAGGGGCACCACGCTGCAGGGCCTGGAACTGCTGGGCTACCCGGCGGGCAAGGGCTATCCGGGGGGCACCAGGCTGTACCGGTGCCTGGGTGACGCGGCCGAGGCGGTCTCCGAGGGGCCGGGGCTGATGGTCACCCGCAACTGCCACGCTGCCGCCGGCGGCAGCGGCGGGCCCGCGTTGTACGGCGGCTCGGTGGCCGGAGTCGTGTCGTCCTCCAGCCCGCTGAGCGACACGAAGGGCTACACCGTGCTCGCCCGGCTCGGGGACAAGCCGTTCAAGCGCATGTTCGCCAGGGCCGACAGGACGATGCAGCTCAGGCAGCGCGGCTGACACCCCTGGGCACGGGTCAGGCGGCGCGCGCGACGATCTCCTCGCAGAGGGCGTGGGTGGCCAGGGCGTCGCCGGCGTCGATCACCCGGCCCTCGCGTACGGCGGCGAGGAACTCCAGGCAGATCTGCTCGATGCCGCGCTGCCTGGCCACCGGCACCCAGTCGGGCCGCCTGACGAGGGACTCGCCGCCCTTGTGGTCGATGACGTCGCCGAGGTTGACCACGCGCCGCTTGGCGCCGTCGCCCATCGCCTCGCAGGACTCCTCGGAGATCCCGCCGACCCGGTTCATGACGCCGATGGCGGTGCGGCCGTCGCCGGACAACTCCAGGACGATGTGCTCGACCAGGCCGTTGCGGACACGGGTCCTGATCGTGGTGTCGGTGACCGGGCCGGGGGCGAGGAACCGGAGGGTGTCCACCACATGGATGAAGTCATCAAATATCACCCGCCGGGGTGTGTCAGGGTGATTAGCGCGGTTCTTCTCCATGAGGATGAGATGACGGGGATGAGCGGCAAGTCCGACATAGCCGGGCGCGTACCGGCGGTTGAAGCCCACCATCAGGGACCTCCCCTCGGCCCTGGCCAGCCGCACGAGACGCTCGGACTCGGCGAGGGTGTAGGCGATCGGCTTGTCGACGTAGACGTGGACTCCCGCCCTGAGCAGCGACTCGACGATCTCGGGATGGGCGTCGGTGGCGGCGTGCACGAACGCCGCCTCGACGCCGTCCTTGATCGCCTCGTCCACGCTCGACGACCGGGCGGCGATCCGATAGGTGTCGCCGAGCCGGTCCAGCCGAGCCGTGTTGCGCGTGCAGAGGTGCAGGTCGAGGGCGGGCTGCGCGGCGAGCACGGGAAGATAGGCCTTCTCCGCGATGTCGCCCAGGCCGATCATGGCTGTCTTCACGCGTCGAGCGTAGCCTTGAGCGCCGCCTCGATCGGGGTGGGCGCCACGCCGAACGTACGCTCGAACGCCGACGAGTCGAGCACGTAGGGCGCGACGAACTGGTAGCGCGTGTGCCTCAGCTCGCCGAGCATGGGCGAGAACAGCCCGGCCGCCCGCACCAGCGGCCACGGCAGCTGCCTCATCCGGGGCGCGGGCCGACCCAGCAGCGCGGCCATCTTCTCCCCCAGCTGGCGGAAGGTCAGCGGCGCGCCGGTGGGCACGTGCCACGGCCTGCCCCAGGCCCGCTCGTCACCGCCCGCCGTGATCAGCGCGTCGGCCACGTCCGGCAGGTACGTCCAGCTGTGCGGGATGTCGGCCGGCCAGACGAGCGGGATGGTCCGGCCCGCCCGGAGCGGCCCGATGAACCGTTCGCCGAGATAGGACTGGTCGGTCGCGCCGGGGCCGAAGTAGTCGGAGCCGCGCACCTCGGTCACCCTGATGCGGCCGGCCTGGTGCGCGGCCAGCGCGTCGGTCCACATCTTCGCGCGTACCTGCATCTTGGGGGTGGTGGAGGCGAGCGGCAGATCCTCCGTCATCGGGACGGAGACCGGCCCGTACGGGTAGAGGTTACCCAGGATCACCAGCACGGCGCCGCTCGACTCCGCGGCGGCCAGGAACGACGCGGCCATCGGCGGCCAGTCGGTGAGCCAGCGGTGGTATTGGGGGTTGACGCAGTTGTAGAGGACGTCGGCGCCCTTGGCGGTCTCGATGAGCCTGCCCCGGTCGGCGATGTCGGCGGCCACCCTGACCGCTCCTTCGGGGCCGCGGCCCGAGCGGGTCACGACGACGACCTCGTGTCCCCGCGCGACGAGCTTGGCGGCGAGATGCGAGCCGACCTGGCCGGAGCCCACGACGACGTGCTTACCCATGATCAGACCTGCTTGCTTCCAGATGATGCGGAGAACCGCGTTGACGACGAAGAGCGCGGCCAGGACGGCCGGTCCGGGGACCACCCGTTCGCTTACGAGAGCAATGCTCTCTCAAGAGAGCGACGTTCGTCAAGAGCAGTGCTCTCGTTTTTTGGCACCGCTCTGATAGCCTGCTGAGCATGACTGCCAGCCGTACCGCAAGAGAACGTGTCAGGGCCGAGCTCACCAGGGAGATCACCGACATCGCGCGGCGCCAGCTCGCCACCGAGGGAGCGGGCGGCCTGTCGCTGCGGGCCGTCGCGCGGGAGATGGGCATGGTCTCATCCGCCATCTACCGCTATTTCCCGAGCCGCGATGACCTGCTCACCACGTTGATCGTCGACGGCTACAACGCCCTGGGCGAGGCCGTGGAGCAGGCCGAGTCCGCCTGCCCCCGCGACGACTTTTCCGGACGGTGGCTGGCCGCCTGCAACGCGGTGCGCGAGTGGGCCGTCGCGCACCCGCACGAATACGCCCTGATCTACGGCTCCCCCGTGCCCGGCTACCAGGCACCCCAGGACACGATCCCGGCCAGGGTGCGCGACGTGGCCGCGTACGGCCGGATCGTCTCCGACGCCTGGGAGGCCGGCGCGATCGCCCCGCCGTCGGGCGAAGGCCCCGAAGGGCTCGAACCCGACGCCGGCCCGTTCCGCGAGCTCATGCCGGGCGTGCCCGACGCGGTGATCTGGCAGGCCGTCTCGGCGTGGACCGCGCTGTACGGATGGGTCAGCTTCGAGGTGTTCGGCCAGTTCAACCAGGTGATCGAGAACCGCAGGACGGCGTTCGAGCACGCGATGCGCCTCGCGGCGGCCACGATGGGGCTCACTCAGTGACATTTACACTGCGGTCAGCGCCGGCGCGCTGGTCAGCGTCTGCATGGCCGGGTTGGCCGCGCGGCTCGCGCTCAGGCAGGGCCGGGCCGCGACGAGCCGGCTCACCCCCGCTTGAGCAGCGGCACCAGCACCTCGTCCACGATCTCCACCACGAGGCTGTCCGGGATGGGCGTGCCCTCGAAGAGGAAATGGTGCCGCAGCAGCGCCTGCCCGGCGTCGAGCCGGCGAGCGGTGACGTCGCCCGGATCGACCTCGCCGCGCTCGACGGCCCGGCGGACGATCTCCTCCATCATCTTCCTCCCGGCCCCCTGGCTGCTCCTCCGCATGGCGTTCAGCGGCGACTCGTTGCGGAGCGCCTCGCCGAGCAGCCCGCGCATCGCCTCGCCGGCCGGACCCGACAACGCCTGTGCCGTACGGCGGAGCATCGCCACCAGGTCGTCGCGGAAGTTGCCGGTGTCGGGCGAGGACTCCGGAGTGGGCAGCGAGCTGTAGACCGCCTCCATCACCAGCTCGATGCGGGAGGGCCAGCGCCGGTAGAGCGAGGCTTTGCTGGCCCTGGCCCGCTCGGCGACCCGCTCCATGGTCAGCCCGGAGTAGCCGACCTCGGCCAGCTCGTCGAGCGTCGCCTGGTAGATGGCCGCGTTGAGCGCCTCGCCCCGGCGCCGTGGACGCTTGCGGTGGTCGGTCACCATGACGTGCATCCTAGGTAGCGCGGGCGACCGTGCCCGCACTACCGTCGACCGTGACGATCTCCCCGTCCTGAAGCACCGACGTACCCGTGCCCGTGCCCATGACGGCGGGGATGCCATATTCCCTGGCCACGATCGCCGCGTGCGAGCCGGCGCCGCCGGTGTCGACGACGACGGCCGCCGCCTGCTGGAAGAGCGGCGTCCACGACGGGTTCGTGTAGGGGCAGACGAGCACGTCGCCGCCGTTGAGCTTGCCGAAGTCGGCCGGCTCCCGGATCAGCTTCACCGGCCCGGTCGCGACGCCGCCGCTCGCGGGCGACCCGGTGAGCAGCGCGTCGCCCGTCGCGCGGGGCGGGAAGACCGCGGCGGGATCGATGAGCCGCACACCGGACAACTCCTCCCGCTTGGCCGCCCGCGCCGTGACCGTCCCGCGCAACCGCTCCCGGCCCTCCGGAGGCAGCGCGGTCACGTCCCCGATCGCTTCGAGCTCCTCCAGCCGCAGGTGGAAGACGTCCTCAGGACGGTCGAGCACCCCCACGTCGACCAGGCGGCGGCCGATCTCCACCAGCGCCCTGCGCAGGACCGGCTGCGGCAGCGTGAAGGAGAAGTGGCTGTCCTCGCGGAAGGCGACGCCCGCGCGCGCCGCCGCCACCCGGCGCCGCACCCTGGCGCGGCGGCGCTCCGAACGCAGGCGAGGGTGACGGAGCAGGAGGTCGAGCGCGTCGTCGCCCTCCTTCCTCTTGGGTGGGGCGCCGGCCAGGGCCTTGACCAGGCCGAGCACGGCCTCCGGCGCGTCCGCCCAGGTCGGCGGGGTGACGAGGATGGGGCTCGACGTCTCGCGGTGACCGTACTCGGCGAGGAACGCCCGCAACTCGGCCTCGAACTCGGCGGGCAGCGGGTCGGCGTCGAGCGCGCCGGTGCGTGTGGCCACCTCCGCGAGCCGTTCCAGCGCCTCGTTGGCGTCGGTGGTGCGGGTGCGCGCCCCGGACAGCAGGTCGCCGAACAGCTCGCGGCGCCCCAGCAGCCGGACCGTCGCCAGCAACCGCAGCAGCGCGAGCCCCGAGCCCGGCAGGTAGTCCATGCGCAGGTCGGCCACCGGCTGCACGACGTCGAGCACCTCCCTGGGCACGCGGACCAGCCGCTCCCACGGCATCGACCCGAGATCGCGGGAGGCCAGCTCCCCGGCCTGGGAGAGGAAGTGGCGGTAGCGCGGATCCTCGGTCCAGCGGGCGGGGTCGTACCGTCTGGCCCTGGCCAGAAGCCGGAACGGGGTGAGCAACATCCTCGGCGTCGGATGCGGTTTCGGCGGCACGAGCTGGTAGACGACCTCGTCCTCCTCGCGCAGGAAGTTCTCGAACGCGCCCCGGATGCCGAACGAGGACGTGACCTTCCTCATGAGCCCGGCCGGGCCGTACGGCAGCCAGGTCGTCACGTCGATCGGATAGGGCCGCTCAGGGAGGTATTCGAGCAGGACGGTCACCAGCCGGCGCTGGATCGGATTGAGCTTCCCGACCGGTGGCGGCGGCAGCGCGGTCATCGGGCGTGCCTGCAGCAGGTGCACCCGTCCGCCCGCGTACGCCCACTCAATGTCCTGGGGGCGGCCGAAGTGGTCGGCGACACCCCTGCCGAGCCGGGTCAGCTCCTCGATCACCGCGCCGGGCAGCCGCTCGGCGGTGGCCGCCGCGCCGGTCTCGCGGGCGACGCCGCCGCCGGAGGTGCCGCGGATGACCACCTCGCGGCGGCCCGGAGTGAAGTCGGCGTGTCCCGAGGCGTCGACCACATAGTGGTCGGGCGTGACGAGGCCGGAGACGACGGCCTCCCCGAGACCGCTGCTGGCGTCGATGACGAGCTGCGCGCGGTCGCCGGTGACGGGGTTCGCGGTGAACATGACCCCGGCCATCTCCGCCTCGACCATGCTCTGGACGACGACCGCGATCCGCACCCCTGAGCCGTCGATCGCGAGCTTCGCGCGGTACGCGATCGCGCGCTCGGTCCAGAGCGAACCCCAGCAGCGGCGCACCGCGCCGAACAGCGCCTCCTCGCCGACGACGTTGAGGTACGTGTCCTGCTGGCCGGCGAACGCGGCGCCCGGCAGGTCCTCGGCGGTGGCACTGGAGCGCACGGCCACGGGCCCGCCCCCGAGGCCGGCGTAGGCGTCGGCGATCGCCTGCCGCAGGCCGGAGGGCAACTCCGCCCGCTCGAAGTACTCGCGGGTGTCGTGGCCCTGCGCGACCTGCTCGTACGCGTGGGTCGTGACGATGAAACCACCCGGCACCGGCAGGCCCTTCCTGACCAGCTCGCCCAGGTTGGCGCCCTTGCCTCCGGCCACGGCCAGATCGTCATGACCGAAGACGTCCAGGGGTGCGACGAGCGTCACGGCCTCTTCCCGGCTTTCACGGCTTCTCTCCGCTCTCACGGCATCTCCTCGGCTCGTACTCACGACTTGTCCTCGACTTCCACCCACGACTGGTCCACGACCTACACCCACAACTCATCCACCGCCTGCGCCCACACCTCGTCCACCGCCTGCACCCACAGCTTGTCCACGGCTCGGCACCCGCGGCTTTTCCCTGGCTTTCACGCACGACCGTCCCCGGCTTTCAGCCACGGCCTCATCTCGGCATCGGCTTTCACTCACGGCCTCTCCTCGGCGTCACGGCCGCTTCCTCGGCGTGAGCGGTGGTGCGGAGTGGGCGCGCCGGCAGCGCCAGCGCGAGCACGAACGCCACCGCGAGCAGCGGCGCCATGGCCGCGAACACCGGCGGCGCGGCGGCGGCGAAGGCTTCGCGCACGCCGGCGGGCAGGGCGGCCGGGTCGGTGGCCGCGATGCCGGATCTCATGGTGATCAGCGCCCCCACCAGCGCGACCCCCGCCGAGGCACCGATCTGGCGCAGGAACGTCACCGACGACGTGGCGGTGCCGAGGTCGGCGTACTCGACGGCGTTCTGCGCGGCCAGCACCATGGTCTGCATGACGAGCCCGACGCCCAGCCCGGTCAGCAACATGGCCAGGGCGAGCGCGAGCGGCGAGGCACCGGCCAGGCCGATCAGCCCAAGCCCTGCCGCGGCCACCGCCGTGCCGGCGACGGGATAGGGCTTGTACTTCCCGGTCCGCGTGATCAGCCGGCCGGACACGACGGTCGTGGCGAGCACGCCGCCCATGAGTGCGGTCACCAGCAGGCCCGCCTGCGTGGCGCTGGTGCCCGCCGCGATCTGCAGGTAGGCCGGCATGTACGTGACCGTCCCGAACAGCGCGAACCCGATGAGCAGGCTGATCGCCACGGGGATCGCGAAGGCCCGGTCGCGGAAGAGGCGCAGCGGCAGGATCGGGTCCTTGGCGTACCGGGCGCTGACCAGCCAGGCGACCAGCCCGGCGGCGGCCACGACCAGGTAGGCGGGGTCGCGGGTCTGCCCCACCATGACCACGCCGACCACGGCGACGGCCAGGGTGAGCGCGCCCGCGACGTCCAGCGGAGCCCGCGTGCGGGGCTTCGGCAGCCGCAGCGTCACGCTCAGCACGACCAGCGCGATCAGGCCGAGCGGCGGATAGAGAGCGAAGATCCACCGCCAGCTCAGCCGGTCGATGAACAGCCCGCCGATCAGCGGCCCTCCCACGGCGGCCACGACGTAGGCGGCCCCGATGAAGCCGAGATAGCGGCCCCGCTCGCGCGGGCTGACGATCTCGCCGATGATGGCCTGGGCGCCGATCATCAGCCCTCCGCCGCCCAGCCCCTGCACGGCTCGGAAGGCGATGAACTGCGGCATCGAGGTGGCCAGCGCGCACAGCACGGCGCCGAGCACGAACACCACGATGGCCACCTGCATGACGGGCTTGCGGCCGTACCTGTCGCCGAGCTTGCCGTAGACGGGCATGACCACGGTGGCGGCGACGAGATAGGCGGTGACGACGACCGGCATCTGGTCGAGCCCGCCCAGGTCACCCGCGATGGCCGGAAGCGCGGGCGCCATGATCGTCTGGTCGAGCGCACCCAGCAACATCGCCAGGATCAGCCCCGAGAGCACGAAGCCCATGACATCGCTCCTTAGAGAACGAACCGTTCTCTAAGGAGAGTAAGCTTCCTCCTATAGAAACGCAACGTTCACTAATCGGGTGTTGCGCAGGTCACCGCAATCCATCGGCGGCGATCTCTCATCAGCTATCGATCTCGACTGCCGCACGTTCAGCCGGTGCAGGCGCCGACGCGGCGAGAGGAGGGACGGCTCGGATGGCGCACCACACGGTGCGACCAAGCCCGTGGCCATGCTCCCGGACACCCCAGTCGTGGGCGATCTCGTTGATGATCAGCAGCCCGCGGCCATCCTCCGCCTCCGGCTCCTGCCGGATATGGGGCGCGGAGAACGTGGAGCCGGGATCCCGCACGCCGACGTATACCGTCCCGCCGACCGCCGCGACCGTGAGGCCGATGAGGGTGTACGGCTTGGCGTTGGAGTGCCGGAGGGCGTTCGTCATGAGCTCGGACACGGCCAGCACGGCCTCGTCGACCACAGGGTGGTCATCTCCCAACCATCTGCGCACCTCGGCGCGTGCCCGGGGAACGGACTCACGAATGCCCGCCAGATGAATCGAACCGATGACCTTCGGCTCGGCGCTCGCTGCTTGCACGGTTTCACCCACTCGAAGTAGCCGACCTCTATCTGCCTTACGACGATCCCAAGCTTTGGCTACACTCAGTAGTGAATTGACTTCAACATGCCATCAACCGTTGTAGTGAAGCTCCGGTTGAAACGCCGGTGGACCCCCGGAGGTCAGGTGCCCAAGGAAAGCGAGCTGTGCCCCGCCGACTCCCCGACCGCCCTTTTCGGTTTCGAGCTGCGGCGATACCGCAAGGCCCGCGGATGGTCCCAGATCCGCCTGTCCAAGGCGGTGTCCTACTCCGTCGGCACGATCAGCATGATCGAGACAGCCAGGCGATCACCAACAGAGGAGTTCGCACGCCACTGCGATGAAGCGCTGGAGGCGGAAGGAGCGCTGATACGGCTCTGGCCGATGGTGAGCCACGCATCGGCTCCGTCGTGGTTCCGCCCCTGGCTCGACGTCGAAGCCACAGCAGAGGCGATCCGGTCGTGGGAGCCGCTGGTTGTGCCCGGCCTGCTCCAAACCGAGGACTACGCCAGGGCGGTGTTGAGTGGCGACGTCGGCGTAACGCCTGAGCAGATTGAGGAGCAGGTGATCGCTCGCATGGAACGTCAGAGCATTCTCCGACGTCCCAAGCCACCATTGTTGTGGATAGTGATCGATGAGGCTGTGCTCAATCGCCCGATCGGCAGCCCAGCCGTAATGTCGGCGCAGGTCAACCGCCTCCTCGAAGCCGGCCAAGCTCCCCGGATCACCATCCAGGTTCTCCCTCTCAAGGCGTACTCCACAACCGGTCTTTCCGGCGGATTTGCCATCGCACAAGCCCATGGAGCCTTCGACACGGCCTACGTCGAATCCGCCGGGATCATGAGTCGGGTGACGGACCGGCCAGAGGACGTTAATGTCCTAACATACAGATATGAGGGAATTCGTTCCGAAGCCCTCCCCCAACGCGAGTCCCTGGAACTGATCAAGGAGACGCTACAGCGATGGACGATCTGAACCACGAACTCGACACAGCTATCTGGCGCAAGGCCACGCGATCAGGACCCGACGGTGGAAACTGCGTTGAAGTTGCTGAACTGTCCCATGGACACCGAGGCGTCCGTGACAGCAAGAACCCCACCGGCCCTGCCCTCATCTTCACCCCAGGCGAATGGAACGCCTTCATCAGCGGCGTGAAGAGCGGCGAATTCGACTGACTACCGCCGGCCCGACGAGGGATGTTCCCGATGCGTCCTGCATTCGCGTCGAACCTCCCTCGCCGGCCTGAGCAAGCCGTCCAGGAAACCGGTTGGTCTCCCGGACGGCTAATTGATCACTTCGGGCGGGGGCGCACCGAGCCTGGGGATGAGTTCGGAGCGGATGACAGCGAAGCAGCTGTCCATATGGCGGCGGAGGCCGGCGAGTTCGTCGCAGAGG
Source organism: Nonomuraea sp. B1E8 (assembly GCF_039871515.1). Classification (NCBI taxonomy): domain Bacteria; kingdom Bacillati; phylum Actinomycetota; class Actinomycetes; order Streptosporangiales; family Streptosporangiaceae; genus Nonomuraea; species Nonomuraea sp. B1E8. The sequence goes on from NZ_JBDPLS010000006.1 coordinate 181,978, forward strand.
GCCGCGAGGTTGTGTCTCATCTCGGCCCGCATGTCGGCGATATCCGCCTGCATCTGGGCGATGTCGGTCATCATGGAAGTGCCGTCTCCGGCATGCGTGCTCGCCTCGAGCGCCCGGAGACGCGTGATCAAGGCGAGGATCCGTACCTCTTCGTTCACCGCATTCCTGCCTTTGCGAAGCTGGGAATGGCAACCCGCACGGGTGGCGGGTGCAAGGTTTGACGGTGAGGATAGTGACACACAGTTGACGTTCATGCTGGTCACCGCCCGCGCCCGGGTGTGGTTCTTTCTCCCGGCGCCTGGCGTGTTTCTCCCTCAGATGTAATTGAGCGCGGACGGCCGAGGGTCCGTCCCTGGTGGACAGGGTCGCTGCCTCCGCCGCCCAGGGGATCAAAGGTCATTATCCCGGTCGAGGCGAGTCGGGCGTCTATCAGCACGTCGTGGCATGTCGCACATTAGCCGAATCGTACGATGACTCTGCACTTCGCCACACCCTGGGGCGAAACTGTCATCAGCCAGGCTGATACCCCTATCTGCGGGCAAACTTCGAACGCGCCATACCTTTCACCGGGGTTCAACTTGTTTTGTTGATGCGCTGTTGATTACCGTGCGAATGATGTGGGCGACGTGCCGCCTCCTGACCTGTTCTGGCGCAGCGAACCGTGCGAGGGGATCATCGTGGCTGACCTCGATCGCGAGGCGATGCGTGCCGTGGCGCAGCGGATCCAGCGGCTGTCCGACGAGCACTGGTGGTCGCTCGATCCGTCCTGCCGCCTGATGGAGAAGGACGCATGGGTGGGGCCGACGGGCGGCCGGTTCGATGCCCAGCTCCACGCCGACCAGCGCGAGCTGCGCGACCTGCTCAGGCAGGCCGTCCACAGCGCGAACCAGAAGCTGGCGTCCATCCAGGACAAGCCATGACCGAGTTCACCGGAGTCAAGCAGCCCGATTTCGACACGATGACGAGTAAGCACACCGAGGCGGCCAGGCGGCTGGAAGAACTGGCCCAGGCTCTGCACAGTGAACTTCGCAGCGCGGGGCTCGACACCTCACCGGCGGCGCGGCTGCGGCAGCTGGCCGGGCGAGTCACCACACAGGCCGAAGATCTACGGCGGCGGCAGAAACTCGTCCACGAGCTCCAACGGCAGCGGATCACTTTCGGCCGGAGCACGCCCGCCGGAAGCTTTCTCGAGATGCCCGACGGTTTGGAGGCGGCCAAAGGGTTGCTGGACGGCACGCTCGCCGGCCGCGCGGCGCTGAAGGCCGCGGACGGTGACTCCACGGCGCTGGCCGAGCTGGAGAAATACGCGTCAAGAGGAGGGGATGCGGAGTTCGTCAAGACGTTCCTCGGCGCGCTGGGTGCCCAGGGCCTGACGCGGCTCCCCGGCTCGCTCGCCGCCCAACTGCGCGACGCCAGAGCCCACGGCGACGCCAAACGCGTCGCTCAGCTCTCCAGCGATGGCGGCAAGGCGCTGCGCATGCTGAGCGCCGCCCTGGCCAAAGGAACGGATCCGAAGAATCCGGCATATGCGGGCGCCGGTTTCCTTCAGCAACTGGTGCAGCAGGGCCGGGCCCAGCACAAGACGGGCGGCACGACGTACTCCGGCTACCAGGCGCAGGCGCTCATCTGGCGAGCCCACGGCGGGAAGCCGCCCTACTCGAAGGAGTTCATGGAAACCGTCGGACGCGACGTTATCGTCTATGAGCACGAGGAGCGTAAGGACGAATGGGCGGCGAGCAGAGATTCTCTGGGCCGCTTCTTCGCAGGAACCCAGCTCCCCATCATCGACCTGGCCGGCGCGCTCGGCCTCGGCACCCTCCTGAGACCCGAAACCCATGCGAGGGCTCCGGGCGCCAAGGCCCAGTCGTCCTTGATCGACGACCTGTTCCACGCGGCCAAGTCCAGCCGGGAAGCGTCCCATGCCCTGCTGAACCACACTCCGCCCGGGTGGAAGGAATCCGTCCTGGACTACCTGCTGACCACCCGCTGGGAAGCCGCCCTCCACACGAAGGATCACGCGCCGTTCAACGACCTGCTGGTGACTGCGACCACCGGCCAGGACGCCACGTCCCAGAAGCTGGCAGCCGACATGACGAAGATCCTCTCCACCGAGATACGCGGCGCCTTCGGTAAGGCCGACAGCGGCAACCTGGAAATCAGGAACCGTGACATCTTTGATCGTTATACGGCCCTGAGCTATCCCCTGGCCCGCGCGATTTCGGCCAACATCGACGAACTCTCCCGGCTCTACCTGAACCACGCGACCTTCGGCCAGGTCAAGCCGCAAGATATGTCCTATGCGTTGCTGCTCGCCACCTCCAACGACGCCGGGTTCGAGGCACTGATACGCGCACAGACCGAACACATGCGCGCAGCACTCGACACCGTGCCTCCCGTGGGCCTCAACGCCTCCAACGCCGAACGACTCGGGTTCACCAAGGCAGACGTCAAGGAGTATGACTTCGACGGGGACGGACGGGTCGACAAGGCCGACATCAAGCAGTTTCTGACAGACCGAACCGTGGCGGAGGCCCGGCCCTTCAATCACATCGTGGAGACCCGCCGCCAGGTGCTGATCGCTCAGGGACTCGACGACAAAAAGGCGGACGAGGCCCTGAAGACCATGGTGGGCGACGCACTAGGACTGCTCCCGGTGCCGGGGGCCAAGCAGGTGGGCCAGTTGGCTACGGGCGCTTTCGGCGAACTGATCGGTAAGGGTTACGACAAGTTCGCCGGAGCCGCGTACGACGAGATTGCCAAACAAGCCGCCCACCGGATGTCCGGACATGGGCGGGGCCTGGACGAGACGCACCAGACCCTCGCGGACAATCGGAGAGCGGTTGAGAGGCTGGCGGAGCAGATGCTCGCCACCGCCATGCTGAATAAAGGCCTGCTTGACGGATTGGGCGCGGAAAGACATTCATTCGCGGCTGGGGATTTGCCGCGTATCAAGGCCTTCGCCGAGATGACTCCGCATGAATACAGCCAGTTCCTCATGTGGGCGCGCGAATCTGGAGGGAATAACGACCTACTCGATCGTTTCCGCATAACCTTCCGCAGTACCAGCGAAGTCGACGACTATCTCGACCTGCAGATCCCCTCCACTGGAGGTGGGCGATGAGCCGCTCCCGCTTGCCAATCGTTCTGGTCGCTCTCGCGGTGCTTGTCACAGCCTGCACTCAGAACGGTGACATCGTTCCCACTCCCAACCCAGCACCGCAGCCTGTCAAGGATTCCACACCATACGTCTGTAGGTTTATCCCTGAACAGGCATTTCGCCTGGTTAGTGGCATGAACGGCCCACTCGCCGAGAAGATGGACGGCGGTCAGCAGGACGGCGACTGCTGGGCACCAGATGTCACGCCTCGACCGTTGGAGGTGCGGTGGATGCAGGAGAGCGAAGGGATACATCGAGAGCAACTAGACTTCGTTCTAGACGATAGGCGTCAGGTTTATAGCAGGCATGGCGGAGTCACTCTTCCTCCTGACCTCGGCGACGGCCTTGCTGCATACCTGCCGGATACACCGTTCGCCGACCAACCGTACCGAGTTGTCGCAAAGTTCCGATGCGACGGAAAAGCGCAGCTAATGACCATCTACCTAGCGCAAGTCGCCAAGGGCAGGGATGGGATTAAGGATCTGATCGAGCTTATGCGTATCGCCCAACAGCGCTACAGCAAGGTGTACGGCTGCAAGCTCGCCACATAAGGGCCCGAGCCCCAGTGAAAGGGGCCCGGGCGGGTGGGTCAGCGGAAGGCGCGGTTGACGGCGGAGATGATGGCCTTGAGGGCGGCGGTTGTGGCGTTGGCGTCGACACCCACGCCCCACAGCACCTGGCCGTCCACGTCGCACTCCAGGTAGGAGGCGGCCTTGGCGTCGGCGCCGGCGCTCATCGCGTGCTCCACGTAGTCGAGGACCCGCGCCCGGATGCCGACCTGGGTGAGGGCGTCGATGAAGGCCGAGATCGGGCCGTTGCCCGTGCCGGTCACCTCGCGGATCTCGCCGTCGAGGCGGACGTCGGCGCTGATGCGGTCGTGTTCCTCCGTGGACTCGTGGCGGTGGGCCATGAGGCTGAGCCGGCCCCACCGGTTGGTGGGGTTGGGCAGGTATTCGTCGCGGAAGACGTCGTACATCGCGGCGGGGCTGATCTCGCCGCCCTCGGTGTCGGTGCGGGCCTGTACGACCTTGGAGAACTCGATCTGCAGCCGGCGCGGCAGGTCGAGCTGGTGGTCGGCCTTCATGATGTAGGCGACCCCGCCCTTGCCCGACTGGCTGTTGACCCGGATGACCGCCTCGTAGGTGCGGCCGATGTCCTTAGGGTCGATCGGGAGGTAGGGGACGGCCCAGGTGAAGTCGTCGACCGGCACGCCCGCCGCCACGGCGTCCTTTTCGAGGTGTTCGAAGCCCTTCTTGATGGCGTCCTGGTGGGAGCCGGAGAAGGCGGTGTAGACCAGCTCGCCGCCCCACGGGTGGCGCGGGTGGACGGGCAGCTGGTTGCAGTATTCGGTGACGCGGCGGACCTCGTCGATGTCGCTGAAGTCGATCTCGGGGTCGACGCCCTGGGAGAACAGGTTCATGCCCAACGTGACCAGGCAGACGTTGCCGGTGCGTTCGCCGTTGCCGAACAGGCAGCCTTCGATGCGGTCGGCGCCCGCCATGTAGCCCAGCTCGGCGGCGGCCACGGCGCTGCCGCGGTCGTTGTGCGGGTGGAGCGACAGGATGATCGAGTCGCGGCGCTTGAGGTTGCGGTGCATCCACTCGATCTGGTCGGCGTAGATGTTGGGCGTGGCCATCTCGACGGTGGCCGGCAGGTTGAGGATGGTCTTACGGTCGGGGGTGGGCTGCCACACCTCGGTGACCGCGTCGCACACTTCGACGGCGTATTCGAGCTCGGTGCCGGTGAACGATTCCGGGGAGTACTGGAAACGCACGTCGACGTCGGTCGCGTCGGCGAGCTTCTTCACCAGCTTGGCGCCCTCGACCGCGATGGCGGTGATGCCGTCTTTGTCCTGGCCGAAGACCACGCGACGCTGGAGGGTGGAGGTCGAGTTGTACAGGTGGACGATGGCCTGCTTGGCGCCCTCGATCGACTCGAAGGTGCGCTCGATCAGCTCGGGCCTGGCCTGGGTCAGCACCTGGATGACCACGTCGTCGGGGATGCGGTCCTCTTCGATGATCTGCCGGATGAAGTCGAAGTCGGTCTGCGAGGCGGCGGGGAAGCCCACCTCGATCTCCTTGTAGCCCATGCGTACCAGCAGCTCGAACATCTGGAGCTTGCGGTGTGGGTCCATCGGGTCGATCAGGGCCTGGTTGCCGTCGCGCAGGTCCACCGCGCACCAGCGGGGGGCCTTGGTGATGACCTGGTCGGGCCAGGTGCGGTCGCGCAGGCGTACGGGCTCGAACGGTTGGTAGCGATGGATGGGCATGGGGCTGGGTTGCTGGGCGGTCATGGCTGCTGCTCCTGATTGGGACGGAAGGAAGCGGCCGACGCGCACGACAGGCTCCGCGGCGAGGGAGCCGGCCTTAGAGGCCCCCGCCGCGGCAGCTAAGCAGGAGGCCGCGCAGCATGCCAACGACGGTACCAGACGTCTCGCCATGCGCCGTCCCGGGTCTCGGATGTTGAGAAGCGGGCCGGACGAGGCGTCGCATGTCCGGGGATGGGGTTGGAGGCGTCTGTCCGGAAAAGGGTCGTAGGTGTCAGTCCGGGATGAGGACGCTGAGGCAGGTCACGCAGCCTTCGAGTTTCTCGTACTCGGAAATATCAACGGTTGTCACGGCGAGTCCGCGCTGTTCGAGCATGGCGGCGGTCCGGGGCGCCGAAGCGGCCATCAGGACGCGGTCGCCGCCGAGCGGCACCACGTGCGCACCCGGCTCCTCCTCCGGCACGAGCAGATCGGGCAGGTCCACGTGCAGGGGATCTCCGATGAGCGTCCCGTCGGGCAGCGCGGTCACCCCCGACTTCAGGTGCAGCACGCCCCTCATCTTCACGGGCACGACCTCGCGTTCGGGGAGGAGGGCCGCCAGCTGCTCGATCCCCTGATCGTTGGTACGCGCCGACCTGCCGGCGTACAGGGTGGCGCCGGTCTGCAGCACGTCGCCCCCGTCGAGCGTGCCGGGGGCGGCGATCCTGACGGCCCTCAACCCCAGCTCGTGTACGGCCGCCGCCACGGAGTCCACCTCCGGCCGCCGCTCCGGCGCGCCGGGCCTGGTCAGCACCGCCAGCCGCCCCGACACCACCACCGTGTCCTCCACGAACGGAGCGTCGGGCAGGTCGTCGGCGGGCGGCACGTACACGGGTCGCCATCCGCCGGCCGCCAGGGCCTCGACGTAGGCGTCATGTTGCGCGAGGGCCCGCCGGTGGTCCACGGGTTCGCGTTCGATGTGGGTGACGATGCCTTCGGCGATTCGGGGACCGGGCTTCCTTACCAGCGCAATACCAGCCATAGGGCGTCTTCTATCACGGGGTGATTAGAGTCTTGGGCATGCGGGACGACGAGATTCTCACCAGGATCAGCGCTCTGGTCAGCGAGGAGCACAAGCTGCGCGGCAAGCTGACGGCGGGCGAGGTGACCACGGACGAGGAACAGGCGCGCATCAAGGAGCTGGAGATGGCCCTCGACCAGTGCTGGGACCTGCTGAGGCAGCGCCGGGCCAGGCGCAACGCGGGCGACGACCCCGACGACGCCGCGGCCAGGCCCGCGGGCGAGGTGGAGAACTACCGCCAGTAGGCGGCGGGAAAACCTGTCGCCGGGCCCGCCGCCGGTGCGCTTTGCTGACCTCATGCGGATCCAGCCGATCGACCTCGACGACCCTTCTGACGATCAGGTCGCGGGCCTCTACGACGCCTGTGTGGCCGCCGCCTCCGCCGACGACCCGGGCCCCCAGCCGCCGCTCCCCCGCTTCCGCAGGGACGTCTGCGCGCACAGCCCCGGCGAGCGGGCCGAGGTCTGGGTGGCCGTCGAGGACGGCGAGGTCGTCGGCGGCTACGGCCTGTCGCTCCCGCTGCTCGACAACACCCACCTCGGCACGATCTTCCCCTTCGCCGTCCGGCCCGGACACCAGCGGCGCGGGCTCGGGACGGAACTGTTCGGGCACCTGCTCGGCCGCCTGCGCCACCACGGCAGGCGGTTGCTGCTCGCGGAGACCACGGCCACCGGCTCCGGCGCCCGTTTCGCGCGCGCCCGCGGCATGGAGGTGGCGCTCGTCGAGGCCCGCCGCGTGCTCGACCTGCGCAAGGTGGACTGGGCAGCGCTCGAACGGATGGTCCCCGAGGTCGCCGGCTACCACGTCGAACGGTTCGCCGGGCCTGCGGGCCCCGAGCTGGTGCCCGACCTCGCCACGCTGATGGGCGGCATGAACGACGCCCCGCGCGACAGCGCCGTCGAGGACGTGATCTTCAGCCCGGAGCGCCTGCTGCACCGCGAGGAGGGCATCGTCCCCGGGGGCAGGACCTGCTACACCTCGATCGCCCGCCGCGACTCCGACGGCGCCCCGGCGGGCTACACGCGCATCTACCTCAACGCCGGCCGCTCCGACGGCTGGGCGGAGCAGGCCGACACGACGGTGCTCGGCGCGCACCGCGGGCACCGCCTCGGCCTGCTGCTCAAGCTGGGCAACCTGCTGTGGTTGCGCGAGCGCGAGCCGCACGTCGAACGCGTCATCACCTGGAACGCCACCAGCAACAGCCACATGCTCGCCATCAACGAGGCCATGGGGTTCGAGCTCTTCGACGAATGGAACGAGTGGCGCATGGAGGTGTAGGCGCGCATGGATCATCCGGCGCGCGGGGAGCTAACCTGACCCACTATGACCATGGAGGCGCTGAGAGACGGAGACCCCAGGCAGGTGGGCCCGTACACCCTCCTGGGCCGGCTCGGCGAGGGCGGCATGGGCGTCGTCTACCTGGGCCGCTCCCCCGACGGCACGCAGGTGGCCGTCAAGCTGATCCACGCCAGGCTGGACGCGCACGCCGGCTTCAGGCGCCGCTTCGCCCGCGAGGTGGCCGCCGCCAGGCGGGTCGCCAGGTTCTGCACCGCGCCCGTCCTCGACGCGGACGTCCAGGGTGATGTGGCCTACCTGGTCACCGAATATGTCGAGGGTCCCAGCCTCGATGACGTCGTCCGTTCCTCGGGGCCGCTCAAGGGCTCGGCTCTCGACGGGCTGGCCGCCTCGATGGCCATGGCCCTGCGCGCCATCCACGGGGCGGGGGTGGTGCATCGTGACCTCAAACCGTCGAACGTGCTGCTGTCGCAGGTGGGACCCAAGGTCATCGACTTCGGCATCGCGCAGCTCGCGGACGCGGAGATGAGCAGCGCGATCGTGGGGACGCCGTCGTACATGTCGCCCGAGCAGGTGTCGGGCGTCACCATCGGGCCGCCGTCGGACATCTTCTCGTGGGGCTGTACGGTCGCCTTCGCCGCCGGGGGCGTGCCGCCGTTCGGGTCGGGCTCGGTGCCGACGGTTCTGCTGCGCATCGTCAACGAACCCCCCGACCTGCGCGGGCTCACGGGGTCGCTGCGGGACCTGGTGGTGGCGTCGCTGGTCAAGAACCCCGCTGAACGCCCCACCGCCCAGGATCTGATGGACGGCCTCAGCACCTCGGCCGTGCCGGGTCCCGGCGCCTCGGGCTCCGGGCCGAGCACCACCAGCGGCCCTGGCACGCCGGTCCCAGGAGGGGATGTCGCAGGGACGGGCGGGGAAGGCGGCACGGGCGCGGGCTCAGGAGACGGGCGGCCCACCGCTCCGGATGACACCGCCGGGCCGACCAAGGGTCCAGAAGGTCGCGACAGTGTCGGAGGGTCGGCAGGCCCGGGTGAGGACGGGCACGACGGTCCGGGGGATCGGCGCGGTCCGGAAGGGGCGGGGAGTGGTGGGCCGGGGAAGGTCCCGAGGCGTGGGGTGTCGAGGCTCGCGGCGGCGGGCGGGTCCAGCGCAAGCTGATGGCGGCCGCCGCGGCCGTGGTCGTGGCGGTGGCCGGGGTGTCGGCGGCGCTCATGTGGCGTGACGAAGGCACCTCGGGCAGCACGACGGCGTACGAAGCCACCGCCACCGCCGGGCAGAGCGGCACCACAGGTCAGGACGCGACCCGGCCGGCGGGCACAACCCGCAACCCCCTCATGGCCCAGGGCAAGGTGCCGCTCTACTCCCCGCCCGAGCCGAACGCGCGCAGGCAGGCGGCGCTGTGGAAGAAGGATCGCCCCGAGGACGCGGAGCTGATGAGCAGGCTGGCCGCGGTCCCCCACGCCATCCGGCTCAACCAGCCCGAGGTCAGGTCGAAGGTGGACGACACGATCGCGGCGGCCGGGAAGGAGGGCGGTGTCCCGGTGTTCCTGATCAACTCCATGCCGGGGAGCGACTGCCTGCCGGTCGAGCCCGAGGAGATGGCCGCGTACCAGGAGTGGATCAAGGGCATCGCCCGCCAGATCGGCCAGGCCAGGGCGGTGGTCATCCTGGAGCCGTCCAGCCTGGTCACGTTGCCGGGGACGGAGAAGTGCGACGCGGACGGCTCCCCCGAGCAGCGTTACCGGGACCTCAGGCAGGCCGTACGGAGCCTGAAGTCCAGCCCCCGCACGGCGGTCTACCTCGACGGCAGCCAGAACTACTGGCCGGGCACCGACGTCATGGCGCGGCGGCTGATCGGGGCGGGGGTCGAGGAGGCGGACGGGTTCTTCGTCAACTCGGCCGGCTACCAGCGTACTGAGAAGAGCGTCGAGTACGGCAAGGCGCTGTCGGCCTGCGTCAGCGTCCAGCTGACGACGGGCCGCGACGAGTGCCCGCAGGACGCGCCCGTGGACCGGTCGAGGATGCCGCACTTCGTGATCGACACCGCCAGGAACGGCCAGGGCTCGTGGAGGCCGCAGGAGAAGAAGTACGAGGACCCGCAGGTGTGGTGCAACCCTCCGGGCAGGGGCGTCGGCCCGCGGCCCACCACGGAGACGGGCGAGGAGCTGGTCGACGCGTACCTGTGGATCGCGCGGGCGGGCGAGTCGAGCGGCCGGTGCAGGCGTGGCACGAGCGGCGAGAAGGATCCCGAGCGCGGTGTCGTGTCGCCGGAGGGCGGCCAGTGGTGGGCCGACCTGGCGCTGGAACGGGCGAAGAACGCGAATCCGCCGCTGAAGTGAGCGCGTGCCAGGAGATATCAACATGAATTCCCGTGGCCCGGTCCACCAGAATGGGGATTGTGACCGTACGCCTGCGCATCGCCACTGAGCTGAGGATGTTCCTGCCGGTGAGCCGGCGACACGAGTGGCAGGAGGTCGCCCCCGACGGCACCTCCACGCTGGGGCACCACGTCGAGTCGATCGGCATCCCGCTGACGGAGGTCGGCCCGATGATCGTGGCCGGCGCCCGGGGCGTGCCGCCGTCCTACCAGCCCGCGCCCGGCGACGTGGTGGAGGTGCTCCCGGTGCCGCGCCCGCAGCGGTTGCCCGGAGAGCCGCGGTTCCTGCTGGACGTTCATCTGGGCACGCTGGCGCGGCGGCTGCGGCTGCTCGGCATCGACGCCGCCTACCACAACGACATGGACGATCCGGCTCTGGTGGTGCAGGCGAACGAGGAGCGGCGGGTGCTGCTCACACAGGACCGCGGCCTGCTGCGCCGCCGCGCGCTGTGGCTGGGCGCGTACGTCCGCGGCTCGCGGCCCACCGACCAGCTCCGTGACCTGCTGGAGCGCTTCGCGCCGCCGCTGCGCCCGTGGACCCGCTGCACGGCGTGCAACGGCGAGCTGGAGCAGGTGGCCAAGGTCGAGATCGAGCGGCTGCTGGCGGCCGGCACGCGACGCAGCTACGACGCCTACGGCCGGTGCGGCAGGTGCGGCCAGGTCTACTGGCACGGCGCGCACAGCGGCCATCTGGAGGAGATCGTGCGCACGGCCCGAGCCTGGGCGTCCTGACACCGCCGCGGTGTGCCATCCTGATCGACATCTCTCCTCGGAAGCTCGAAGGCTCGAAGGAAGGGTCGTGTGGACTTTCGCATCATGGGGCCGCTCGAGGTGGCCGACGGCGAGCGGGATCTGACGCCCACGACGCCCAAGCTCCGCGATCTGCTGGCCGTGTTCCTGCTCAACGCCGGTCGCCCGCTGACCGTCGAGCGGCTGCGGCGGCTGTTGTGGCCTCGCGAGGGAGGTGACCGCTCCGACTCTCTGATCCGCGGCTACGTGGGCCGGCTCAGGCAGCTGCTCGGGAAAGACGTGATCGGCACCGTGTCGGGGTCGTACGTGCTGGCCGTCGGCGACGGCGGGCTCGACGTCGACCGGTTCCGGTTACTGGTCGGCAAGGGCGCCTACGAGGAGGCGCTGGAGTTGTGGCGGGGCGAGGTCCTGGAGGACGTCGACCCCGAGGGCGAGCGGTGGTCGGAGACGCGCCGGCTGCGCGAGGAGCTCGGCGAGCTGCGGCTGCTCGCCCTGGAGCGCAGGCTGCAGGCCGATCTGGACGCGGGCCGCCATCGCGAGCTGCTGGCCGAACTGCGCCGGCTGACCCGGCAACATCCGACGTGGCAGCGCTTCCGCGGCCAGTACATGCTGGCCCTCTACCGCAGCGGCCGCCGCGTGGACGCGCTGGCCGCGTACGCGGTGCTGCGCGACCAGCTCGACGGCGGCCACGCGATCGAGCCCGACCCGGAGTTGCAGCTGCTCTACCACCGCATGTTGTACGACGACGCGTCGCTGCACGTGTCGGCGGGCCCGCCGGTGTTGCTGCCGCCCGACGTGGCGGGTTTCACGGGACGGGCCGCCCTGCTCGGCCAGGTGATCGGCGGCCAGGTCGTGGTGCACGGCCAGGCGGGTGCGGGCAAGTCGGCGCTGGCCGTGCACGCGGCCTGGCGGGAGCGCGAGAGTTTCCCCGACGGCATCCTGTACGCCGACCTGCGCGAGACGACGGCGCCGGCGGCGGTGCTGGAGGACTTCCTGCGCTGGCTGGGCTGCCCGGCCCAGGCGATCCCCGCGTCGCTGGAGCAGCGTGAACGGCTCTTCCGCACGTACGCGGCCGGCCGCGGGCTGCTGGTGCTGCTGGACAACGCGGCGGCCGAGGCCCAGGTGCGGCCGCTGCTGACGTCCTGCCCGACGGTCGTGACCAGCCGTTCCTCGCTCGGCGGGCTGACCGGGGCGCGGCGGTTGTCCGTCGGCGTGCTGGACGACGGGGAGGCGCTCGACCTGCTCGCGCGGTGTTCCGGCCGTGCGGCGAACGACGCCATGCGCAGGCTGGCGCGGTTCTGCGGCGGGCTGCCGATCGCGCTGCGCATCGCCGGCTCCCGGCTGGCGGCCAGGCCGGAGTGGACCGTCGACTATCTGGTGCGCCTGCTGGAGGACGAGCACGAGCGGCTCGACCGGCTGCACGCGGGCGACCAGACGGTGCGCAGCGTGCTCGCGATCGGCTTCGACGGGCTGCCGGAGCCGGCCCGGCTGACGTTGCGCGGGCTCGGCGCGCTGGCGGCGCCCGACTTCGCCGACTGGGTGACCGAGCATCTCGGCGGGCAGGCCGAGACGCTGGTGGACGCGGGCCTGCTGGAGACGTACGGGGTCGACGTGGCGGGCCAAGTTCGCTACCGGATGCACGACCTGACCAGGTTGTTCGCCCGCGAGCAGCCCGTCCCCGGGGTGCTGGCGAGGCTGGCGGCGGTGGTGCTGGACAGGGTGCGGGCCTCGCGGTTCTCCCTGGTGTCGGGCGACCCGGCGACGGCCGTGGCCACCCGGGACATCAGGGAGTCGGTCGAATGGCTGGCAGCCGAGCGGGCGTTCCTGGTGAGCCTGGTCGCCGACCTGCACGCGGCGGGGCTCGACGACGAGTGCTGGCGGCTGGCGCACCTGCTGGGGCCCTTCCTCGAACGCCACCGCTACCTCGACGACTGGCGGGCCGTGACCGGGCCGGCGCTGGAGTCGGCGCGGCGGTCGGCCGACGACGAGGGCGAGGCGCTGATCCTGCTGGATCTGGGCGACCTGCATCTGGCCGAGCGGGAGTGGGAGCGCGCGTACGAGCGGCTGCGGCTCGCGCTGGACATGGTCAGGCGGCAGGGCCGCGCGCGCGACGTCAACCACGCCGTACGCCGGCTGGCCCGCGTCCACCTGGAGCTGGGCCGGCTGGAAGAGGCCGAGCGGGCGCTGCGCGCCTGCCTGAAGGAGGCCGGCAACGAGCGCGACACGGCCGACGCCGAGCGGGTGCTGGGCGCGGTGCTGCGCCGCGCCGGCCGGCTGGACGAGGCCGGCGAGTTGCTGGCGGCCGCCGTCGGGCGCCTGGCGGAGCTGGGCGACCGGCACCGGCAGGCCGACACCCTGCTCGACCTGTCGGCGGTACGCCTGGCGCAGGCCGCCAAACCGGCCGCCAGGGCCGCCGCCCAGCAGGCCAGAGGCATCGCCGTACGCCTCGGCGACCGCCTGCTCGACGCGCACGCGCTGCTGGCCCTGGCCCGGGTCAACCGGTCGGAGGGCGCGACCGGGCGGGCGCGCGAGCTGGCCGGGGCGGCGCTGGAGGTCTTCGAGGCGACCGGCGACCGGCAGGCCGCCGCGAACACCCGGACGTTCCTGGCGCAGACTCCGCGGTGACGTCCCCAGCGACGCCCTCAGTGACGCCCTCAGTGACACCGCAGTGAGCCGCGGGCCTCACACGGCCAGCAGGCGCCGCACGTCCGCGCGGCGCAGGTCCTCGGCCCTTCGTGACCCGGCGAGATTTCCCGGGAAGATCCCCCGTGTTAGGAGGCGATTGCCGGACGTTCACAAGCGCACTTATCCCGACATACGGCGCTTCAGCGCGAGGGCGAAACCGACTCGACATCACGCGGCAACACCCAGGAAACGGCCGGTTCTTATGGTCCGGCCATGAGGCTGACCTCACACGAGCAGGAGCGGCTGCTCATCCACGTCGCCGCCGGGGTGGCGCGCGAGCGGCGGGCCAGGGGCCTGCGGCTCAACCACCCCGAGGCCACCGCCGTCATCGCGTCGTTCCTCATGGAGGGCGCCAGAGACGGGCGCAGCGTCGCCGACCTGATGGAGGCCGGGCGGTCGGTGCTCGACCGTGCCGACGTCATGGACGGCGTGCCGGAGATGCTGGAGAGCGTGCAGATCGAGGCCACGTTCCCCGACGGCACGAAGCTGGTCACCGTGCACAGGCCGATCCCGTGATCCCGGGCGAGTACACCCATCCCGAGGGCGCGATCGAGCTCAACCCGGGGCGCGAGCGGGTGACGGTGCGGGTGGTCAACACCGCCGACCGGCCGGTGCAGGTGGGCTCCCACTATCATTTCGCGGCCGCCAACCCGGGGCTGGAGTTCGACAGGAAGGCGGCCTGGGGGATGCGACTCGACGTGCCGTCGGGGACGGCGGTGAGGTTCGAGCCCGGCGTCGAGCGCGATGTGACGCTGGTGCCGATCGCGGGCCGCCGGGTCGTGCCGGGCCTGCGGCAGGAGTGGGCGGGGCCGCTCGATGGGTGACATCGCGCGTGCCCGCTACGCGGCACTCTACGGGCCCACCACCGGCGACCGGATCCGGCTGGCCGACACCGACCTGTTCATCGAGGTCACCGAGGACCGCGCGATGGGCCCCACGGGGGCGGGCGAGGAGGCCGTCTTCGGCGGCGGCAAGGTCATCCGCGAGTCGATGGGCCAGGCGCGGACCACCCGCGCGGAGGGCGCGGCCGACCTGGTCATCACCGGCGCGGTCATCCTCGACCACTGGGGTGTGGTGAAGGCCGACGTCGGAGTTCGCGACGGCCGCGTGTACGCCATCGGCAAGGCCGGCAACCCCGACACGATGGACGGCGTCGACCTGGTCATCGGGCCGTCCACGGAGGTGCTGGCGGGCAACGGCAGGATCCTCACCGCCGGGGCCGTCGACTCTCACGTCCACCTCATCTGCCCGCAACTCCTCGACGAGGCCGTCGCGTCCGGGGTCACCACGATCGTCGGAGGCGGCACGGGACCCGTCGAGGGCACCAAGGCCACGACCGTCACCGGGGCCTGGTATCTCGGCCGGATGCTGGAGTCGCTCGACGCGTACCCGTTGAACTTCGCGCTGCTCGGCAAGGGGAACACGGTCAGCGCCGAAGGGCTGCGCGAGCAGCTCGCGGCCGGGGCCTCCGGCTTCAAGCTGCACGAGGACTGGGGATCCACGCCCGCCGCCATCGACGTCTGCCTGAGCGTGGCCGACGCGGCGGGCGTGCAGGTGACGCTGCACACCGACACGCTGAACGAGGCCGGGTTCGTCGAGTCGACGCTCAAGGCCATCGGCGACCGCACGATCCACGCGTACCACACGGAAGGGGCGGGCGGCGGGCACGCGCCCGACATCATCCGCGTGGCCGGTCAGGCCAACATCCTGCCGTCCTCCACCAACCCCACCCGGCCGCACACCGCCAACACGCTCGACGAGCACCTCGACATGCTGATGGTCTGCCACCATCTCAACCCGTCGATCCCCGAGGACCTGGCCTTCGCCGAGTCGCGCATCCGGCCCGCGACGATGGCGGCCGAGGACGTGCTGCACGACCTCGGGGCGATCTCGATGATCGGTTCCGACTCGCAGGCGATGGGCCGGATCGGGGAGACGATCATCCGTACGTGGCAGACGGCCCACGTGATGAAGGGGCGGCGGGGGGCGCTCGGCGGAGGGCCTGCGGACAATCCGCGGGCGCAGCGCTATGTCGCGAAATATACGATATGTCCGGCCATCGCCCATGGACTGGACGCCGAGCTCGGCTCCGTCGAGCCCGGCAAGCTCGCCGATCTCGTGCTGTGGAGCCCCGCGTTCTTCGGGGTCAAGCCCGACCTGGTACTGAAGGGCGGCGTCGTGGCGTGGGCGCAGATGGGCGACGCCAACGCCTCCATCCCCACGCCCCAGCCGGTGCTGCCCCGTCCCATGTTCGGCGCTTCGCCGGTCACCGCCGCCGCCACCTCGCTCCACTTCGTCGCGCCCGCGGCCCTGGACGCGGGCCTCGCCGGCCGTCTCGCGGTACGCCGCCGCCTGGCCCCCGTCCAGGACGTACGCCGGCGCGGCAAGTCCGCGATGCCCCTCAACGACGCCCTGCCGAGGATCGAGGTCGCGCCCGACACGTTCGAGGTCCGCGTCGACGGCGAGCTCATCGAGCCCGCCCCGGCCGCCCGCCTGCCCATGGCCCAGCGGTACTTCCTCTTCTGATGCACCCCGCCCTGCTGCTCCTCACCGACTCCCGCCTCCCGGCCGGCGGCCACGCCCACTCGGGCGGCGCCGAACAGGCCATCGCCTCGGGGGCGGTGCACGACGTGCCCTCACTCGCGCGCTTCCTGCGCGGCCGCCTCCACACGGCGGGCGCGCTCGCGGCCGCCCTCACCGCCGCCGCCTGCGCCCAGGCCGCCGGTACGCCGCCCGCCACCGCCCTGCCACCCGGGCTCCTGGCCGGGGGTGATGCGGGCCCGTGGGCAGTGCTCGACAGGGAGGTCGACGCCAGGACCGCCGCACCCGCCCAGCGGGACGCCTCCAGGACGCAGGGCAGGCTGCTGCTCAGGGTCGCCCGGCGGGTGTGGCCGTCGCCGGTGCTCGACGAGCTGGCGCGGGCCGTACCGCAGCCGCATCATCCGGTCGCGCTCGGGGCGGCGGCGCACGCGGCGGGAGCGGCACCGGGGGACGCGGCGCTGGCGGCGGCGTACCACGCGGTCAGCGGCCCGGCCACGGCGGCGGTCCGCCTGCTCGGCCTGGATCCGGTCGCCGTGCACGGCCTGCTGGCCGGCCTCACGCCGGAGGTGTCCGCCGTGGCCGCCGACGCCCGCACGGCCGTCACGCCCGAGCACCCCGGCCCCACCACCCCGCGCGCCCATCCCGATGACGCGCACGCACCCCCGCGGCCCGGCCGACCGGACGCGAGCGCGCAGCTCGGCGGCGCCCAGGTGCGCTGGGCGGCGTTGCCCGCGCACTCGGCGCCCGCCCTCGATCTTCTGGCCGAGCGGCATGCCCGGGCCGGGATCAGGTTGTTCGTCTCCTAGGAAAGGACCCCGACGATGGGCATCCATCACGACGATCACCACCACGCCCCCGACGGCCGGGGCAGGGCGCTGCGGCTGGGGGTCGGCGGCCCCGTGGGCAGCGGCAAGACGGCCCTGGTCGCCGCGCTGTGCCGGACGCTGGGCCCGTCGTTGTCGCTGGGCGTGGTGACGAACGACATCTACACCACCGAGGACGCCGACTTCCTGCGCGGTGCGGGCGTGCTCGACAAGGAGCGCATCCTGGCCGTGGAGACCGGCTGCTGCCCCCACACCGCCATCCGCGACGACATCGCCGCCAACCTCGACGCCGTGGAGACGCTGGAATGCCGGTTCGGCCCGCTGGACCTGGTGATCGTGGAGAGCGGTGGCGACAACCTGACGGCGACGTTCAGCCGGGGGCTGGCCGACCGGCAGATCTTCGTGCTGGACGTGTCGGGCGGCGACAAGGTGCCGCGCAAGGGCGGACCGGGGGTCACGGCGGCGGACCTGCTGGTGGTCAACAAGACCGACCTGGCGCCGATGGTGGGCGCCGACCTGGGCGTGATGGCGCGTGACGCGGCGGCCGTGCGGGGCGAGCGGCCGGTCATGTTCACCTCGATCAGGCGGGACCCAGCGGCCGGCGACGTGGCCGGCTGGGTCGCGGAGCAGGTACGCGCCTGGTCGCACGCCCACCCGGCGCCCGTCGCCTGATGCCCGGGGACACGGCCTCCCGCGGGGGCGGGGGCTCGGGACGCCGGGCCATGCGGGCGTACGCCGCCGTGGCGACGGCGCGGGCGCGGGACGGCACGACCGTCGTGCGGCGGCTGGCCTCGGCCCCGCCGCTCACGTTGCGCCAGACCGGCCCGTGCGCCGTCCACCTCGTCTCCACCGCGGCCGGTCCGCTCGGCGGCGACCGGCTCGCCCTGGACCTCGACGTCGCCCCGCGCACCACGCTGGAGCTGGGCTCGGTCGCGAGCACGCTGGTCCTGCCCGGCGAGGGCGTGTCGGAGCTGATGGTCACCGCCCGGGTGGGCGCGGGAGCCACGCTCCGGTTCGCGCCGGAGCCGACGGTGCTCGCCGCCGGCTGCGAGCACCGCCTGCTGGTACGGCTGGCGCTGGAGCCGGACGCGAGCGTGTCGTGGCGGGAGGAGATCGTCTTCGGCCGGCACGGTGAGGCGCCGGGCCGCTGCCATGCCCGCTTCGACGCCACCTGCGACGGCCTGCCGCTGCTCCGGCAGGAGTTCACCGTCGGCGACCCGGACCTCGACGCCTCCCCCGCCGTCTATGGTGCGGCCCGCTGCGTCGGCACCACGTTCCTGACGGCTTGCGCCGGGGAGACGGTCGTGGCCGACGGGGTCGCCGTGCTGCCGCTGGCGGTGTCGGGCACGCTGGTGTCCGCTCTGGCCGCCGACGCGGTGCAGCTGCGCTCGCGGCTGGAATGGGGAGAGCGGGCGGCTCATGAATCGGCGACGGCGGTCACGGCGGCGGCTCGCGGGGCGGTGAGGGCTTCGTCGCGTGAGGTAGCGGCCGCTGGTGGCGGGGCGGGGTCCGGCTTACCCTGATCGTGTGGCCGATTTCCCGCAGCCCAGGCCCGCCGGCCCGCCCACCCGCTCGCCCGCCAGGCCGCGCGCCCGCCGCGGCGCACCGCTGGGCGTCGTGATCGCGGGCGCCCTGCTGATGTCCTGCGCGGTCCTGCCGTGGGCCGGGGTGGAGGCGCGCAGCGAGCTCATCGGTGGTGCGATCGCCGATGACGTCCGCGGCGTCGACGCGGCGGCCGGGGTCTACACCCTGGTGGCCGGGCTGGCGGCGCTGGCGTGCGGGTTCGCCGGGGTGCTCGGGCGCCCGCGGCTGGCCGCGCTGGCCGCCGTCCCGGGAGGCGCGGCCGTGGTGGTGCTGGTGTCGTTCGTGACCGGCGACCGTAGCCTGCGCGATCGGGTCTCCGTCGACCTCGGCGACCTGCTGTCGATCGAGCCGGTGATCAGGTTCGGCTGGTTCGCGGCGCTGGCGTCGGCCGTCGCGGTGATCCTGCTGGCCGTCGTGGCCCTGGTGCGCCGCGGCTGACGGCCCCGGCAAGGCTTCGCACAAGTGCGGGGCGGGCGGCGAACGGTGAGACCGTCCAGCCCGAATCGGTGCGCTTTCCTGACATCGCTCGCTGGGACGGGAGAAGCGGACGATGTTCAGGTTGCTGCGACAATCTTCGCATGCAGGTTGAACAGACAGGGACAGCACTCTGGCAGCAGCTCGACGGCGCCGAGATCGTGGACCTCGCCCAGCCCATGCGGACGGGCATGCCCCAGTCGCCGAACCATCCGAGGTTCCGGATGGTCATCGAGCGCCGCCACGGCGACATGGTGCGCGAGGACGGCGGGTCGGCCGCCAACGAGCTGATCGTGACCGGCGGGCACGTGGGCACCCACGTCGACGCGCTCGGCCACGTCTCCCACGACGGGCACGCGTACGGCGGGGTCGAGGTCGCGGGCATCCAGTCGCACAAGGGGCTGTCCCGGCTGGGCATCGAGACCTTCCCCCCGTACGTGGGGCGCGGCGTGCTGCTCGACGTGACCGCCGTGCACGGCGTGGACGTGCTGCCCCCCGGATACGAGGTGACCCGCGACGACCTGGAGGCGGCGCTGACAAGGACGGGCGTGGCCATCCGGCCCGGCGACGCGGTGCTGATCGGCACCGGCTGGTCGCTCGAATGGGACCGGCCGTCCCGGTTCGTCGGCGAGGAGGGCGGCGTGCCGGGGCCCGGCGCCGACGCCGCCCGCTGGCTGGTCGAGCGGGGCGTCAAGGTGGCCGGCGGCGAGACCATCGCGTTCGAGCACATCGCGGCGGGACGCGGCCACGCCACGCTGCCGGTGCACCGCATCCTCCTCGTGGAGGCCGGGGTGAACATCGTGGAGACCATGCGGCTGACCCGGCTGCGCGAGCTCGGCGCGACCGAGTTCCTGCTGGTGATCAACCCGCTGCACGTCGTCGGCGCCACCGGCGCCCCCGTACGGCCGCTCGCGGTGCTCGCCCCATGACCGGCACCTCCGCCGCTGTGACCATCGTGACCACCCTCGCCGAGTTCGCCGCGCACGCCCGCGCGGGGCTGCCCGCGCCCGTCATGGACGACGTCACCGGTCGCGTGCTCGACATGTTCGGCAACGGCCTGGCCGCCCTGGAGCTCACCGGTCACGACGAGCCGCACGAGGCGGTGCGGCGGCTGGCCGGCCGGTGGGGCGGAGCCGGCGAGTCCTCCGTGCTCGGCCACCCGCTCGCCCTCCCCGCGCCGTCGGCCGCCCTGGTCAACGGCACGCTCGCGCACGCGCTCGACTTCGACGACACCCACCTGCCCTCGGTGCTCCACCCGTCCGCCTCCGTCGTGCCCGCCGCCCTCGCGGTCGCGGAGTCGGCACGCGCGCCCGGAGCGGCGCTGTGCCAGGCCATCGCCGTGGGCAACGAGATCACCAACCGGCTCGGCATGGCCTCCTACCTGCCCGAGCTGCGCAACTCGCTGTTCTTCGAGAAGGGCTGGCACGCCACGTCCATCTGCGGCACCGTCGGCGCCGCCGCCGCGTCGGCCCTGCTCATGGACCTGGACGCCGGCGGCATCGCGGCGGCCATGGGCATCGCCGCGAGCATGGGAGCCGGGGTCATCGAGGCCAACCGCACCGGCGGCACCGTCAAGCGCGTCCACTGCGGCTGGGCGGCCCACGCGGGCGTCGTCGCCGCCATGATGGCCGCCGAAGGGGTGACCGGGCCGCCGACGGTCTTCGAGGGGCGGTTCGGCTTCTTCCAGGCGTTCCTCGACGGGCGATACGACGCGGCCGCGATCACCGACGGGCTCGGCGATCGGTGGGAACTCCTGCGTACGGTCTACAAGCCGTACCCGTCCAACCATTTCACCCACCCCGGCATCGACGCGGCGCTCGCGCTGCGGGCACAGGGGCTGCGGGCCGAGGACGTGGCGGAGATAGAGCTGGGCGTGGCGGCCGCGCCGCTGCGCACGATCGGCGAGCCGTACGAGGAGAAGGTGCGGCCCCGGACTCCGTACCATGCCAAGTTCTCCGGGCCGTACACGGTGGCCAGCGCGCTGGTCGGCGGCGGCGGGCTCGGGCTGCACCTCGACGACTTCACCGAGGCCGCCTTCCGCGACGACAAGCGGCTCGCCCTGGCCGCCCGGGTGCGGGTGGTGGCCGACGAGGTGTGCACGGAGGAGTTCCCGCTGGCGTTCTCGGCCGTGCTGCGCGCCCGCACCAAGGACGGGCGGCGGCTGGAGCACCGGGTGCACAGTTCGCGGGGCGGGCCCGAGCATCCGCTGAGCATGGACGAGCTGGAGGAGAAGTACCGGCTGAACGCCTCGCGCGTGCTCCCGCCGGAGGCCGTCGCTTCGCTCGCCCGGCAGGTCCGCGGGCTGGCGGCCCGCGACGACGTCACCGGCCTGCTCCAGCCGGCCCTCGTCGCCACCCGCCCGCCGTCGCCCGCACCGGACTGAGCGGCGCCGCGGCACGCCCGCCAGGTCCGCCCGTCAGTCGTAGAAGCCCAGGCGGCGCAGCTGCTTCGGGTCGCGCTGCCAGTCCTTGGCCACGCTGATGCGCAGGTCGAGAAAGACCCGCGTGCCCAGCAGCCCCTCGATCTGCTGGCGGGCCTTGGTGCCGACCTCGCGCAGCCGCGCGCCCTTGTGCCCGATGACGATCGCCTTCTGGGACGGCCGCTCCACGAACAGGTGCGCGTAGATGTCGAGCAGGTCGTCGCGCCCCTCCCTGGGCATCATCTCGTCCACGACGACGGCGATCGAGTGGGGCAGCTCGTCACGCACACCCTCCAGCGCCGCCTCCCTGATCAGCTCGCCGACCAGGATCTGCTCGGGCTCGTCGGTGAGCCGGCCGTCCTCGTAGAGCGGCGGCGACTCGGGCATGTGCTCGATCAGCACGTCGGCCAGCACGCCGAGCTGGTCACCCGACTGCGCCGACACGGGCACGATGGCGGCGAACTCCCCCACCTCCGAAACCGCCAGCAGTTGCTCGGCGATCTGCTCCTTGCTCGCCAGGTCGCACTTGGTCACCACCGCGACGACCGGGGTCTTCTTCACCGCCGCCAGCTTGTCGGCGATGAACCGGTCGCCCTTGCCGATCGGCTCGTTGGCCGGCACGCAGAAGCCGATCGCGTCGACCTCGGTCAGCGTGGACAACACCAGGCTGTCGAGCCGCTCGCCCAGCAGCGTGCGCGGGCGGTGCAGCCCCGGCGTGTCGACGATGACGAGCTGGGCGTCGGGACGGTGCACGATGCCCCTGATGACGCGCCTGGTGGTCTGCGGCTTGGACGAGGTGATCGCCACCTTGCTGCCGACGAGGGCGTTCATCAGCGTGGACTTGCCGACGTTCGGCCTCCCCACAAAGCAGGCGAATCCGGCGCGATGGCTGTCTGGCGAAGTCACACTGTGCATTCTGGCCTATCAACCGACGTGTTCACGCCACCAGGTGAACGCCTCGGGCGCCACGAGCGGCGTCCACGGGGTCGTCTTCAGCCCGGCGAGCTCCTGCTCCGACACCCAGCGGAAGTCGTCGATTTCCACGCCGTCGGGTCGGGGACGCCCGGCGACGACCGTGCAGGCGTACGCCGCGATGACGTAGCCGACCCGGTGGCCGTTGGGATAGACGGTGCGGAACTCGGGGCCGCCGTACACGCCGATCAGGCCCAGCGCCTCGACCTCGAGGCCGAGCTCCTCGTGCAGCTCCCTGACCACGGCGTCCGCCGGCCGCTCATCCGGGTCGATGCCGCCGCCCGGCGCCGCCCAGAGCCCCACGTCGCCGTGCCGGGCCACCAGGAGCCTGCCCTCGTCGTCGAACACGAAGCCGGAGGCCGACGGCAACATCATCAGGTCGGTGCCGACCTTCTCCCGCAGCCGCGCCAGAAAGGGCGACATCGGCATGTCAGCCCCGCACCGTGCCGTCGGGGCCGGCCACGAGCAGCGCCTTGACGCCCAGCTCGGCGGCCACGGCCTCGTCGGCGGCGCTCGGCCCGCCCTCGCTCACCAGCACGGCGGCCTCCAGCGACCGTGCCCCGCTGGAGATCGCCATGGCCACCGCGACCTGCACGGCCGGCAGCGTCAGCGCCTCCAGCGCCACGTTCGTCGCCGCGTAGGTGCGGCCGGTCTCGTCGCGCACGGCGGCTCCTTCCGCGGAGCCGTTGCGGGCCCTGGCGGACCGGGCCAGAACGATGAGCTTGTTGTCTTCCGGATCGAGAGTCACGGGTCCAGGCTAACGAGTGGACCGCCGTACGGATGACGGCGAGGGGCCGACCTCACGGGTCCTCCGTTCCCGGCCTCAGCGGTCCTCCGCCATGGTGATGACCGCGTCGACCATCGCCCGCGTACGGCCGGCGTCCACATCCTCCAGACCGGTGTGCACCACCGACACCAGCGTGTCGCCGGCCCGCGACAACACCACGTCCATCGCGTACGGGTAGCCGTTCAGCCGGCCGGTCAGCCGTGCGCCCACAGCCTCGTCCCCCACGTCCTCGATCGGCAGCTCGCGTGAGCGCAGGTCGGTGCCGGAAGGGGAGCTGACGCGCCGGCACGACTCCAGCGCGTCGGCCAGCTCGTCGAGGTGGTCGGCCGCCTCGCCGCCGGTGTACCTGGCGAGCGCGACCCCGGCCTGCTCGCCCAGGTCGTCGCCGGCGTAGCTGACCGCCACCTGTGCGGTCAGCGCCTGGCTCGGGGCCCGCCCCTCAGCGGGGCGGAGCATGGTGCGGCAGTTCTTGCCCGCCTTGTCGAACGGTATCCGCCAGGCCTCCCCCGGCCTGGGCGTGAACCCGTCGGGCAGCCGGGGCTCCTCGCTGAGCACCGCGCGCAGCTGCGCCATGACCCCCGGATCAAGGTGGCTCCCCGCCGGCCCGCCGCCGCATCCGGCCAGGACGCAGGCCAGCAGCCCGCAGCCGACGATCCCTCGTTCGCGCCTCATGATTCCCCCTGGTCGCAGCCTCCCCAACCGGCGAAGCAGCAACCCACCGAAATTCCCACCAACCCGCAAAAAGGGTGTTCTCATCCGGTTTCCTGGACGAGAACACCCTTGCGCCGACCGACGCCACAACCCCCTAGCAGGCCGTGACGCCGTCGCCCCCCGGAGCGCCAGCCTGCCGCGAACCCCATCCGGCTTCTGACGCTCCCCGACACCCACCGCACTGGATGTCTTGGTGAGAAGACTGCCGTGCGGAGCTTGCAGACCACTTGTAGAACGCTTGCGGCATCCATCCGTACAGGTCCCGGTCGCGGGTCACTCCCGCTCGACGGCGGCGGGAACGGCCTCGTCCTCGGGAGGCACCACCCGGCGCACCACCACGGTGCTGATGCGGTTGCGGCGTCCCGCGAGACTCTCGGCGGTCAGCGAGAGCCCGGCCACCTGCGCGTGCGAGCCGGCGATCGGCACCCGCCCGAGCGCGTGGGCCAGCAGGCCGCCCACCGTCTCCACGTCGTCGACCTCGATCTCCGTGTCGAACAGCTCGCCCAGCTCGTCGACCGGCATGCGCGCGGTCACCCGCATGCCACCGTCGGGCATGGGTTCGACGCGCGGCGCCTCCTGGTCGTACTCGTCGGTGATCTCCCCGACGATCTCCTCCAGGACGTCCTCGATCGTGACCAGCCCGGCCGTGCCGCCGTATTCGTCGATGACGATGGCGATGTGGATCTGCCTGGCCTGCATCTCCCGCATGAGCTGGTCGATGGGCTTGCTCTCGGGCACGTACGCGGCCGGACGCATGATCGACTCGACGGTGTCCTTGCCGCCGCCCTCGCCCGACTCGTGGATCTTGCGGGCGATGTCCTTCAGATAGGCGATGCCGACGACGTCGTCCTCGTTCTCGCCCACGACCGGGATGCGGGAGAACCCGCTCCGCAGCGCCAGTGACAGGGCCTGGCTGATCGTCTTGGCGCGCTCGATGTAGACCATGTCGGTGCGGGGCACCATGACCTCGCGCACCAGCGTGTCGCCCAGCTCGAAGACCGAGTGGATCATCTCGCGCTCGTCGGGCTCGATCACCCTGCGCTCCTCGGCCAGGTCGACCAGGTCACGCAGCTCGGCCTCCGAGGTGAACGGCCCGTCGCGGAACCCCTTGCCGGGGGTCAGCGCGTTGCCGAGCAGGATGAGCAGCTTGGGCAGGGGGCCGAAGATGCGGGTCAGGCCGTACACGATCGGCGCGCTGGCCAGCGCGACCGGCTCGGCGTGCTGGCGGCCCAGCGTACGCGGCATGACCCCGACCACCACATAGCTGATCACGATCATCACGACGGCGGCCCAGACGTAGGCCCAGCCCTGGTCGTGCATGAGATCGATGAACAGCAGGGTGGCGATGACCGTCGCGACCAGCTCGCAGCTCAGCCTGAGCAGCAGCAGCAGGTTGAGGTAGCGCGGCGGGTCGTTGACGATGGCCTGCAACCGCGCCGCGCCGCGCCGGCTCTCGCGCGCGTATTCCTCGGCGCGCACCCTGGAGATGCGCGTCAGTGCCGTTTCCGCACTGGCGATCAGGCCACCGATGATCACGAGGGCGATGACCAGCAACAACCAGGCGTTCACCGCGAGTTGCGCACCCCCTGCCACGACTCGAGGAGCCGGGCCTGCAAGCCGAACATCTCCTTGTGCTCCTCAGGCTCGGCGTGGTCGTAGCCGAGCAGGTGGAGGATTCCGTGGGTGCACAGCAGCTCCAGCTCGTCGGCGGCGCCGTGACCCGCCTCGGCCGCCTGCCTGGCGGCCACGTGCGGGCAGAGCACGACATCGCCCAGGAGCGCGGGATCGGCGGCGCCGTCGGCCTCGCCACGCGCGCCGCCCCCGGGACGCAGCTCGTCCATCGGGAAGGCCAGCACGTCGGTCGGGCCCGGCTCACCCATCCACTTCTCGTGCAGCTCGGCCATGGTGTCCTCGTCGACCATCACGATGGACAGCTCGGCGAGCGGGTTGATGCCCATCTCGCCGAGCACATGGGCGGCCAGGGCACCGAGAGACTCCTCGTCGACCTCGACGCCGGACTCGTTGTTCAGCTCAATGCTCACGGTCGCTCACCCGCCGCTTCCCCCGCTGCTGGACGGGCTTCAGCTCCTGGGCGGCCCGGGTGGCGTCGTAGCGCCCGTAGGCGTCGACGATGTCGCTCACCAGCTTGTGGCGTACGACGTCGGAGCTGCTCAGCCGGGAGAAGTGGATGTCGGGGATGCCGTCGAGGATCTCCTGCACCACCCTCAGCCCGCTCACCGTGCCCGCGGGCAGGTCGACCTGCGTCACGTCGCCCGTCACCACGATCTTGGAGTTGAACCCGAGCCGGGTGAGGAACATCTTCATCTGCTCGGCCGAGGAGTTCTGCGCCTCGTCGAGGATGATGAACGCGTCATTAAGGGTACGGCCACGCATGTAGGCGAGGGGCGCGACCTCGATCGTGCCCGCGGCCATCAGCTTGGGGATCGAGTCGGGGTCGATCATGTCGTGCAGCGCGTCGTAGAGCGGCCGCAGGTAGGGGTCGATCTTCTCGTAGAGGGTGCCGGGCAGGAAGCCGAGCCGCTCTCCCGCCTCGACCGCGGGCCGGGTCAGGATGATCCGGTTGACCCGCTTCTCCTGCAGCGCCCGCACGGCCTTGGCCATCGCGAGATAGGTCTTGCCGGTGCCGGCGGGGCCGATGCCGAACACGACCGTGTGCTTGTCGATCGCGTCGACGTAGCGCTTCTGGTTGACCGTCTTCGGCCTGATTGTGCGGCCGCGGGAGGAGAGGATGTCGAGGGAGAGCACCTCGGCGGGGCGGTCGGAGGTCATGCGGAGCATGGCGATGCTGCGCTCGACCGCGTCGGGCGTGAGCTCACCGCCGCTGCGCAGCACCTCGACGAGCTCCTCGAAGAGCCGCACCACGGTGCCGCTCTCGTCGGGAGAGCCCGTGACGGTGATCTCGTTGCCGCGTACGTGGATGTCGGCCTTGAAGGCACCCTCGATGACGCGAAGCAGCTCGTCACGGGAGCCGAGGAGGCTGACCATCGGGTATTCGTCCGGAATCAGCACCTTGGCTTGTGTGCGCGAGGGAGGTGCCGTGCGTCGGGATTCGTGTAGTTCGGACATGGGCAGGCCAGCGGCCTGATGCCTCCCGGTCTCTTTCGGTGTCTTCTGAGCCCATCGTATCCGGGACGACGCCGAATGCTCGCGTCAATATCACCGGGTTGGGCATCAGAGGTCCGGCTAACCCGGCGGCCACGTCAGCGCACGCCCGCCCAGGATGTGGGCGTGCACGTGGAAGACGGTCTGCCCGGCGCCCGGCCCGGTGTTGAACACCACGCGGTAGCCCTCCTCGGCCACGCCCTCCATGACGGCCACGGCGTGGGCGGCCTTGAGCACCTCGTCGGCCAGCCCGTCGTCGGCGTCGGCGAGCGCCGCCGCGTCGGAGTAGTGGCCCTTCGTGATGACCAGCACGTGGGTGGGGGCCTGCGGGTTGATGTCGCGGAACGCCAGTGCCCTGCCGGTCTCGTAGACGATCTCGGCCGGGATCTCCTTGGCCACGATTTTGCAGAAGAGGCAGTCGTTCACACCGGTACCCTATCGACAGCCTCGGCGTCAGGAGTCCGTTGCGAATCGGTAATCAGCTGTGTCGTGCGCAGGAAGATCCACGCGGTTAGGGTGAGTGTGCGACACTTCAGCAAAAAAGAACACGATTCAGGGTCGGGCGAGCGCCACCTGGCGAGGAACACGACTGGGTAATGCACCCTAAGGAACCGGGGAAACCTCAAGAACCGGAAGAGCGTAAACCCTCTGGGAAGGCCGCGCGTCCCACTGATGTGACCACCGAAACCCTTCTGGCCGACAGGTCGATGGGGGCGGTGCCGGTCGGGTGGGATGCCGACATGGCCGTTACCGCGCTCTACAGCGCGCATTTCCGGTCGTTGGTGCGTCTCGCTGTGTTGCTGGTGCGCGACATGGCAACCGCTGAGGAAGTCGTGCAGGATGCGTTCGTCGCCATTCATGGCGCATGGCGTAGGCTGCGTGATCCCGACAAAGCACTCGCCTACCTGCGTCAATCCGTCGTCAACCGGTCCCGCTCCGTGCTGCGTCACCGCGCGGTCGTCGAGAAGTACGCTCCCAAGGGCCTGCCTGACGCCCCGAGCGCCGAGAACGGCGCGATCGGCGAGCTGGAACGCTCCGCCGTCATCGAGGCGTTACGAGCCCTGCCGACCCGACAGAGAGAAGCACTGGTCCTACGCTATTACGGTGATCTGTCCGAAGCTGAGATCGCTCACGCCATGGGCATCAGCAAGGGGGCGGTCAAGAGCCACACCGCTCGTGGCATGGCCGCGTTGCGATCCGTTCTGGAGAAAATGTCATGACCCAGCCCCCCGACGAGTACGGCGACGCGCTGCGTCGTGCGCTCCGTGCGGAGGCGGACGCGGTCGTACCCTCGCCGGAAGGACTGGAGATCATCCGTGCCCGCATCGAGCGGCGCGGCGTTCGCAACCTGTTCTGGTGGCGCGCGGGGGCGGCCGCCGCCAGTGCCCTTCTCGTGGCGGGGACGATCGTGATGACGGTTCCCGGGCTGCGCTCCCAGATCACCGAGGAGAGCCCCGTGCAGCCCGCCGGTGTCGAGTCCTCCGAGGTCCCGTCCAACTCCTCCACCACCCGCTCGCACGAGCCCCCGCCGAAGAAGCCCGTCCCCTCGCGCTCCGAGGTCGTCTTCGTGCCGCCCGAGTCGAGGTCACCGACGCCGCGGACCTCGAAGACGGCCGACTCGACCAGGGCGCCGTCGCCCTCGTCCAGCCCCACGCCCACCACGTGCCCGTCGACGACCGTCGTACCGGCCGAGCCGGCGCCCGACTGCCCCACGAGCACCCCCAGCCCGACGCCCACCCCGGAAGAGACGTCCATGGAGCCCACGGCGTGCCCGATGGAGGAGTGCCCGCCGGGCGACGTCGTGGAGGAGACGCCCACCGGCGGCAGCAGCCCGCTCCTCGACGCCTCCCAGCCGGCGCCCTGACAGCCCTCAGAGGCCCTACCAGCGCCCCGTACGCGTCATCAGCACGGCCGCCGCCGCCACGCCCGCCGTGGACGTACGCAGGACCGTGGGCCCCAGCAGCACCGGCACGGCCTTCGCCGCGCGGAACCTGTCGAGTTCGTCCGCGGAGACGCCGCCCTCAGGTCCCACGACCACCACGATGTCGCCGCCCGCCGGCAACTCCACGCCCGACAGCGGCTCGGCGGCCTCCTCGTGCAGCACCAGCCCCAGCGCCGCCTCCGACAGCAGCCGCTCGACGTGCGAGGTGGAGGCGAGGTCGGCCACCTCGGGCAGACGGAACCTGCGGGCCTGCTTGCCCGCCTCACGTGCCGTGGACCGCCAGCGCCCCAGCGCCTTGGCGACCTTGTCGCCCTTCCACTGCGTGATGCTCCGGGCGGCCGACCACGGCACGATGACGTCGACGCCCGCCTCGGTCATCATCTCGACCGCCAGCTCGCCCCTGTCGCCCTTGGGCAGCCCCTGGACGACGACCAGCCGCCGGCTGGGCGGCTCGACGGTGTGCCGGCCGATCACGTCGAGCCTGAGCGCGTCCTTCAGCACCTCGCGTACGACGCACTCGGCGACGGAGCCGGCGCCGTCGGTCAGGTCGACCCGCTCGCCGGCCCGCAGGCGCCTGACAGAGGCCGCGTGGCGCCCCTCCGGGCCGTCGAGCGTCAGCTCCGTGCCGTCCAGCTCCCGCGACAGGAAGACGGGGACGGTCACGTCACCTGCCGTTGAAGGCGTCGCGCAGGCGGGAGAAGAAGCTCTGCTGCCCGGGGGCGAACTTGCCGGGAGGCCGCTCCTCGCCGCGCTGCCTGGACAACTCGCGCAGCAGCTCCTCCTGCGCCGTGTCGAGGCGGGTCGGCGTCTCGACGTTGACGTGGATCAGCAGGTCGCCCCGGCCGGACTCGTTGAGCCGCTGCACGCCGCGCCCGTACATCGTGATGACCTGGCCCGACTGGGTGCCCGGGCGGACGTCGATCTCCTCGGCGCCGTCGAGCGTCTCCACCGTCAGCACCGTGCCCAGCGCGGCGGCCGTCATCGGGATCTGCACGGTGCAGTGGAGGTCGTCGCCGCGCCGTTCGAAGATCTCGTGAGGCCGCTCGACGATCTCGAGGAACAGGTCTCCGGGCGGGCCGCCTCCGGGACCGACCTCGCCCTCGCCGGCGAGCTGGATGTGGGTGCCGTCCTCGACGCCCGCGGGGATGCGGACCTTGATCGTCCGCCGGGTGCGCACCCGGCCGTCGCCCGAGCACTCCTGGCAGGGGTTGCGGATGATGGTGCCGAACCCGCCGCACTGCGGGCACGGCCGCGAGGTCATGACCTGGCCCAGGAACGAGCGGGTGACCTGGGAGATCTCGCCGCGCCCGTTGCACATGTCGCACGTGTCGGGGTGGGTGCCGGCCGCCGCGCCCGCGCCCTGGCACACCTCGCAGATCACGGCCGTGTCGACGACCAGCTCGCGGGTGGTGCCGAACGCGGTCTCGCGCAGGTCGAGCTCGACCCTGATGGTGGCGTTGCGGCCCCTGCGGGCACGCGAACGGGGGCCCCTGGCGCCGGCCGCGGTGCCGAAGAAGGCGTCCATGATGTCGCTGAAGGGGAAACCCGCGCCGAACCCGCCGGCTCCGGCGCCCGCACCCGCTCCGGCGCCGCCGAAGGGGTCGCCGCCCAGGTCGTACATCTGGCGCTTGTTCGGGTCGGACAGCACTTCGTAGGCCTGCGTGATCTCCTTGAACCTGTCCTGGGTCTCAGGATCGGGGTTCATGTCGGGATGCAGCTCGCGGGCGAGCCGGCGGTAGGCCTTCTTGATCTCGTCCTGACTGGCGTCAGGGCGCACCCCGAGGGTGGCGTAATAGTCGCTGTTTGCCACTTATCGACCTCTTAAGATGCAGCCAGGATCTGGCTGACGTAGCGTGCCACCGCGCGCACGGCGCCCATCGTCACTGGATAATCCATCCTCGTGGGTCCCAGCACCCCGAGCCGGGCCAGTTGGTTGTCGCCAGAACCGTATCCGGTCGCGACGATGGATGTGCCCCGCAGGTAGGGGTTTTCCGAGCCGATGCGCACGGTGAGCGCGGACGGGGTGTCGGACGTGGTCTCGCCGAGCAGCCGCATGAGCACCACCTGCTCCTCCAGCGCCTCCAGCACGTCGCGGAGGCCGGTGGAGAAGTCGGCGCCGGCGAGGTTGGCCGCCCCGGCGAACACGATCTTCTCGTCGTGCCGCTCGACCAGGGTCTCGAGCAGCACCGACAGGATCGTCGCCACGACGGGCCGGTCTTCGGCGGGCAACCGCTCGGGCAGGTCTGCCACCAGGTCGGGCACGCTGGCCAGGCCGCAACCGTCGAGGCAGGAGTTGAGCACGGCGCGCAGGTGCGCGATCCGCGCCTCCTCCACCACCTCGGGCAGCTCGATCACCCGCTGCTCGACGCGGCCGGTGTTGGTGATCAGCACGAGCATGACCCGCCGGTCGTGCAGCGGGACGAGCTCGACGTGCCGCACCGTCGAACGGGTCAGCGTCGGGTATTGCACCACCGCCACCTGCCTGGTCAGCTGCGCGAGCAGGCGAACCGTGCGGGTCACCACGTCGTCGAGGTCGACCGCGCCCGCCAGGAACGTCTCGATCGCCCGGCGCTCGGCCCCCGACAGCGGCTTGACCTGCGAGAGCCGATCGACGAACAGGCGGTAGCCCTTGTCCGTCGGCACCCGGCCCGCGCTGGTGTGCGGCTGCGTGATGTATCCCTCCTCCTCCAGCGCCGCCATGTCGTTCCTGACCGTCGCCGGGGAGACCTTCAGGTTGTGGCGATCGGCCAGCGCCTTGGAGCCCACCGGTTCGTTGGTCGACACGTAGTCTTCGACAATGGCGCGGAGCACCGCCAGCTTCCGTTCGTCAAGCACGCGCTCACCTCCTGCCCTCGTGCCATGGGGAAAACACAGGCTCTAGCACTCTGTGTTCCCGAGTGCCAAGTGTACGGCTCTCGCCCACAAGGTGCGATAACACCGTGTCCCGTCCTGCTTCTAGCTTCCAGGAAGGGACAGGCCTCACACTTGCGCACATGACCGACGATTCCCAGCCCCCGTCGTCCGACCAGCCGCCAGGGCAGGATCCCGACCAAGGTCAGCCCCAACCTCCGCAGCACGGCCCGCAACCAGGCTCCCGGCCGGGCTACACCCCCCAGCCAGGTTCCCAGCCCGGTTACGGCTCTCAGCCGAACTCCCAACCCGAGCCTCAGGCGGACTCACAGCCTGGCTACAGTCGGCCGCCGCAGTTCGGGCATCCATCGCCACCCTATGATCAGCCCTCGGGCTACGGTCAGCCTTCGCCGTACGGGCAACCGCCGTACCACGGCCAGCCCGGGCCGTACGCGCAACAACCCCAGTACGGCCCGCAGCCGCAGTACGGGCCCCATGGTGGGCAACCCCAGTTCCCGCCCCGCATCGACCCGAAGGCCGTGACGCCGCCCCTGTGGTGGCTGGCAGCCGTCTGGGGCGTGGCCGTCGTGTGCCTGATCACCGCCGCCGTCATGTTCGGCGGCGGGACCGGCGCGTCCGGCCTGGCGCCGACCAAGGCGTTCGCGTCCGGCGAAAGCGTCACGGTGCCGATCGACCCCGCGGACAGACCGGCCGTCTACATCGCCAGCGACACGGCCGTCCACTACTCGTGCGAGATCTCCGGACCGGCCAGGCTGGCCAAGACCCCGGGCATCCCGAAGGTCACGGAGGGTGGCACGACCTGGCAGCAGTTCCTCGTCGTCAACGCGCCCGCCAGGGGCGACTACCAGCTGGTCTGCACCCACCAGGAGCAGGCCGCCGTACGGTACGGCATCGGGAGGGACGCTTCCTCCACGGGCGGCGGAACGGCCACCCCGTTGCTGATCGGCGGCGCGGGGCTGCTCGCCGCGGTCATCGGCACGATCGTCGTCCTGGCAGGCCGGGGTGCGTCGCGCAGGCGCCTTGCGGTCGGCGGGTGATTTGCTACCGTCCCCGTGTGTACGAGGGCGATGTACTTGCGGGGAATTGGCGCCGGCCGGGCAAGGGGAAGATCCCGAAAGTGCCCGCCGAGCTGGAGCTCGTCGTGGAAGACGCCGACAGCGGCTTCTGCGGCGCGGTGGTGGCCTGCGACAAGGAGGCCGTCACGCTCGAAGACCGGTTCGGCAAGCGCCGGTTGTTCCCGCTCGCGCCCGCGGCGTTCCTGCTCGAGGGCAAGCCCGTGACACTCGTACGCCCGGCGGCGGCCCTCACGGGCACCAGACGCAGCGCGTCGGGCTCGATCGCCGTCCAAGGGCTGCGGGCCAGGGTGGCCAGGGAGAGCCGGATCTACGTGGAGGGCGTGCACGACGCCGCCCTCGTGGAGAAGATCTGGGGTCACGACCTGCGGGTCGAAGGGGTCGTGGTCGAATACCTGGAGGGCGTGGACGATCTTCCCGCCATCGTGGCGGAGTTCGGTCCCGAGCCCGGCCGCCGTCTCGGAGTGCTGGTCGACCACCTCGTGCCCGGCTCCAAGGAGAGCCGGATCGCCGCCGAGATCACCTCGCCGGACGTGCTCGTCGTGGGGCACCCCTACGTCGACATCTGGCAGGCGGTCAAACCGTCCGTGTTGCGCATCCCCGGCTGGCCGGACGTGCCGCGCGGAGTGCCTTGGAAGGAAGGCGTGATCGCGGCCCTGGGCTGGCGCATGGAGCCCGCGCAGGCATGGCGGCGCATCCTCGGCGCCGTCTCGAGCTACACCGACCTGGAGCCGGAGCTGCTCGGCCGGGTCGAAGAACTGATCGACTTCGTGACGGAGGCATCATGAGCCAGGATCCCCAGCCGCCGCCTGACGACGAACGCACCCGCAAGGTGTCCGCGTCAGACCTCCAGCCGGACCACGGCTCCGGCCCTCAGCCGCCGTCCCCCGGCGGCCACCCGGGCTACGGCGGCCGACCCGGCTCCCAACCCGGCTACGGCCCTCAGCAGGGCTCCCAACCCGGCTACGGCCCTCAGCCAGGATCCCAGCCCGCATACGGCGGCCAACCCGGATACGCCCAGCAACCCGGTTCCCAGCCCGGCTACGGCGGGCAGCCAGGGTACGGCCCGCAACCCGGGTCCGAGTCCTACGGTGAGCAGCCCTACGGCCGGATGCCCGACTCCGAGCCCATCTACGGACCCCAGCCGCCCGGCTACGGCGGCCAGCCAGGCTACGGCGGGCAGCCCGGTTACGGTCCGCCTCCCGGTTACGCGCCACCGCCCGGCCAGGGCCAGGTCCCGGGATACGGCGCTCCCCCGCCCGGCTACGGCCCTCCTCCCGGCCACGCCTACCCCGGAGGCCCCCGCGAGCCGTACGTCCCCGGCCGTTTCGGCCCCCGCCCGGGCACCGACGACACCTCGCTGGCGATGATCGCGCACCTGCTGGGCCTGCTGGCCTCCTGGATCGGTCCGCTGGTCATCTACCTCATGAAGAAGGACGAGTCGCCGTACGTGCGGGACCAGGCGGCCGAGGCGCTCAACTTCCAGATCACGATGTTCATCGGCTATCTCGTCTCGAGCATCCTGATGATCGTCTTCGTCGGCATCCTGCTGCTGCCGGTGGTCTGGATCGTCTCGTTGATCTTCCACATCCAGGCG
Organism: Nonomuraea sp. B1E8; assembly: GCF_039871515.1. Classification (NCBI taxonomy): domain Bacteria; kingdom Bacillati; phylum Actinomycetota; class Actinomycetes; order Streptosporangiales; family Streptosporangiaceae; genus Nonomuraea; species Nonomuraea sp. B1E8. Next base: position 216,490 of record NZ_JBDPLS010000006.1, read on the forward strand.
GCCATGGCCACGAACAAGGGGCAGATGTACCGCTATCCGTTCGCCATCCGCATGATCACCTAGACGAGCAGATCCCTGATGAGGGCGTCGGCCAGCAGCCGCCCCTGGAGCGTGAGCACCATCAGCCCCGACCTGAACGGCCCGGGCTCGAGCAGCCCGCGCGCCAGCGCGCTCGCCACAGCGGGACGCGCGGCGGGCGCGACCTCGGCGAGCGGGTAGCCGGACGCCAGCCGCAGCTCCAGCATCAGGCGTTCGGCGTCGCGGTCGCCGGTGCCCAGCACCTCGCGGGCATGCGCGGGCGAGGCGCCGCCGGCCAGCCGCTGGGCGTAGGCGGCCGGGTGTTTGACGTTCCACCAGCGGGTGCCGCCGACGTGGCTGTGCGCGCCTGGACCGGCTGCCCACCAGTCCCCGCCGGTCCAGTAGAGCAGGTTGTGCCGGCAGCGCGCCGCGTCGGAGGTGGCCCAGTTGGACACCTCGTACCAGTGGAGACCTGCCTGCGACAACATCTCGTCGGCGATCAGGTAGCGGTCGGCGGCCACGTCGTCGTCGGGCATCGGCAGCTCGCCCCGCCGGATCCTGGCCGCCAGCCTGGTGCCGTCCTCGACGATCAGCGAGTACGCCGACACGTGGTCGGGCCCGGCCTCGATCGCCGCGTCCAGCGAGGCCCTCCAGTCGTCGTCGGACTCGCCGGGCGTGCTGTAGATCAGGTCGAGGTTGACGTGCTCGAACCCGGCCGCCCGCGCCTCCCGCACGGCCGCGGCGGCCCGCCCCGGCGTGTGCCCGCGGTCGAGCACCTGGAGCACGTGCTCGCGGACGCTCTGCATGCCGAAGCTGACCCGGTTGAACCCGCCGTGGCGGAGCTTGTCGAGGGAGGACGGGGTGACGGACTCCGGGTTGGCCTCGGTCGTCACCTCGGCCCCCGGCCGCAGCCCGAACTCCGAGGCGATGGCGCTCAGGATCCTGGCCAGGTCTTCAGGAGGCAGCAGTGTGGGGGTGCCCCCGCCGAAGAACACCGTCTCCACCGGCAGCTCGGCCGTGCCCAGGACGCGGCGCGCGAGCCGGATCTCCTCGACGACGGTGTCGGCGTAGTCGCGGTGGGAGGCGCCGGGGCCGAGCTCGGCGGCGGTGTAGGTGTTGAAGTCGCAGTAGCCGCAGCGGGTGACGCAGAACGGCACGTGCACGTAGAAGCCGAACGGACGCTCGCCGAGCCCGCTCAGGGCGCTCGCGGGCAGCTCGCCCGTGGCGGGCGCGGGATCGCCGTCAGGCGGGGTGGATGGCACGCCTCCAGTCTGCCCGCCCCGCGGGAGTGCTCCGGCTTCGGGCGTTGACGAAGTGCTTGTCGCGTCCATTCAGATGACAACATCATCTGGATTGTGAGAGCATCCCAAGCATGTTCTGGCGGAAAGAAGCGGTAGAGACACGGCCGGCACGGATCCGGCAGGCGCGCAGGCGCGCATCGGCGGCGAGGCGGGAGCCCATCGAGCAGGGCTCCCGGGCGGAGACCCGGGGCGCGGTGGACGACGGAGCCGTGACGGCAGCCGACACCGCACACGGCGCGCGGTCGCGAAGGGCGACGCCGTGAGCCGGCCCGCACCTCGCCGCACCGGCACCGGGCTGCTGGTGCTCCATGCACTGCGCTGTGGTGGCCATGCCGGCCTCACCCGTGTGGCCGCGGCCACGGGCATGGACGAGTCCGAGGTCGAGTCCGAGCTGATCGATCTAGCGGTCGCCGGTCTCGTCACGCATCTGGCCGGCGGGTTCGACGTGTGGGGCCTGACGGATGCCGGCCGGGTCGCCGACGCCGAGTGGATCACCGATGAGCTCGAATCAGGTGGCGCGCGTCCCGCTGTCACCGCGGCCTACGAGCGCTTTCTCGTCCTGAACCCGGAACTGCTCGATCTCTGCACGGCCTGGCAGCTGAGGCCCGTCGGCGGCGTCATGACCGTCAACGACCACAGCGACCCCGCGTACGACACTCGCGTCCTCGACCGGTTCTCCGCCCTGGACCGGCGGGCCGCGGTCGTCTGCGCCGAGCTCTCCGCGGCGTTGCCGCGCTTCGGCCGCTATCGAACCCGCCTGAGCGAAGCCCTCGATCGTGCCCGCTCGGGCGGGCTGGAGTACGTGGCCGACCACGTCGCCGCCTCCTACCACATCGTGTGGGCCCAGCTTCACGAGGACCTGCTCGCGACGCTCGGGATCCCCCGGTGAGGTGGATCCGGCCGCTCTCCGCGCGGGCCGAGGAGCCCGCGGAGGTTCTGGGGGCCAAGGCACACGGCCTCGTGATCCTGCACCGTCTGGGGTTGCCGGTGCCCGCCGGGTTCGTCGTCACCGTCGAGGCATGCCGGGCATTCATGCGTGAGGGCCGTCTTCCCGCCGGACTGGACGAGGAGCTCGCGATCGCCATGACCGGCCTGGAGGCCGCGACGGGACGCAGGTTCGGCGGAGCTCAGGCGCCGTTGGCCGTGTCGGTACGCTCCGGGGCGAGCGTGTCGATGCCCGGCATGATGAACACCATCCTGAATCTCGGCCTCACGACGGAAGCGTCATCGGGACTGGCCGCCGAAACCGGCGACGCGCGGTTCGCGCTGAACTCGCGGCTGCGGTTCCTGTCGAGCTTCGCGTCCGCGATCACGAACACCGACGCCATGGGAGTGGCCGCCGACCCCGGCGGAGCCCCAGGGGACGCACAGCTCATCGAAGCGGTCGAGGGGTTCATCCGGCAACGGGCCGGCCGGCCGATCCCTGACGACGCGTCCGAGCAGCTGGAGCTGGCGATCAAGGCCGTCTTCTCGTCGTGGGACGCACCTCGGGCGCGTACGTACCGCGAACTGCATGACATTCCGCACGACCTCGGCACAGCCGTGATCGTGCAGGCGATGGTGTACGGAAACCGAGACGACCGCAGCGGCACCGGAGTCGCCTTCAGCCGTGACCCCAACACCGGAGAGAACATCCCGTTTGGTGACGTCCTGTTCGGGCGCCAAGGCGAAGACGTCGTCTCAGGCCGATCATCGACCCGTCCCCTGCACGAACTCGCCGGCCGGGAACCGGCCGTGTGGACCGCCCTGATGGGAGCCCTGCGCCGGGTCGAGGGGCATTACCGCGATGCGTGCTACGTCGAGTTCACCTTCCAGGCCGGCGAGCTGTGGCTGTTGCAGGTCCGGCCCGGCCGGTTCGCCGGAGGCGCCGCCGTTCGCGTCGCCACCGAACTCGCCGACGAGTGCCTCATCACCCGGCGAGAAGCGCTGCTCAGGGTCTCGCCACACCATCTGCGGCACGTCCGCACGCCCCGCATAGCGGCCTCGGCGAAGGCTGACATCGTGGCCCGCGGAGTGGGAGCCTGTCCCGGTGTCGCGGTCGGCAAGGTGGCGACCACGGCCGAAGCGGCGGTGCGCATGGCCGCCGACGGTCCGGTCATCCTGGTGCGCCCGGAGACGTCCCCGCACGACATGCGCGGCCTGGCCGCCGCCACGGGCATCGTCACCGCGCGCGGCGGGTCGGCCAGCCACGCGGCGGTGGTCGCACGGGCGATGGGAAAGCCCGCCGTCGTCGGCGTCACCGGCCTCGTCGTCGATGTCGCCGCCGCCTCATGGAGGGCCGATGGGCGCACCGTCAGCGAAGGCACCCTCGTCACCATCGACGGGACCAGCGGCGAGGTCGCCCTCGGCAGCCCTCCCGTCTCCACGGACGCGGCCGGCGCCCACCTGCGCCGGCTCCTCGCCTGGGCGGACGACGTGTCGGGCGACCACTCCGAACGCGAGGAGGCCCAACGCCTCACCGCCGCCCACACCACCCTCCGTCACGACTAGCGCGCCGGCCCCGAGCCACGTCGTCCCGGGACGGGCACGCGGGAGCACATCACCCGGAGTCGGGGCCCCGCCGTCTCTCACGGCCGGACGCTCGGCCCGAAGCCGGTCCAGCGCAGGTCGGCCGGAAGGTGACCCATGTCGTTGTAGAGCAGCACGGCCGGCGCGGCGCCGTCGTAATAGTCGATCGCGGTCAGCGCCGTGTTGCCGCAGCCCAATCCCAGCCACCGCGCCGGCGGTGCGTCGAGGGCCTGCCGCACCAGCCAGGCAACCTGGTAGGCATGCGTGACCAGGACCTCGTGGGTCTCGGTCTCGGCAGGGCGCGCGAACCGATCGACCAGGGCATCCGCGAGTCGCGCGCCCGCGGCCGCCTCATCGGCGTCGTAGCCGTCGAAGAAGCCCGCCCACGCCGGCGGTATGTCATCCGGCACGTGTGGCACATGGTCGACCAGCTCGGCCGCTTCGCGCACGGGAGCCGCCAGACGCTCGCCGATGATCCGCGCTGAGCGCACCGCCCGCGGCAGGGGCGAATGCCACACCGTGTCGACCGGCAGGCGGGCGAGCCGCTCCGCCACCAGGTGCGACTGCCGCTCCCCCACGTCGGTGAGCTTCCCGAACGGATCGGCTGCGCCATGCCTCACCACGTACAGATGCCGAGTCGCCATCACGATCCTTTCAGATGTTTACGACATTCCGATGCCGTGAACATCTTAAGCGGGATCGCCGCGTGCCAGGAATCAGGCGTCCGGACCATCCCTTGGACGGCTGCACGGGAACCACACCGCGACCCCACCGGAACCAGCCCAGGCGCCGCATCCAAGAGCCTGCGCCGGCTCGGCGAGATCACCGAGCCCTTCCGCCGGCGGCGGGATGGGCGAGGAGCGGGTGCAGACCCGGCTAGCGGCCACCCTCCGGCGCTCCCGGATTGAGCTGCGACTCCGCGTCGAACCCCGCCAGCTGTAACAACGTCTCCAGCGCCGCCTGCCTGGACTCCTCGACCGAGTCACCCCGCTCACCGAAGCACTCGGCCGCCACGTCGAGCACCGCCGTCAACACGGCCGCGTCGGGATAGGGCACATCGACGAGCACCGTGCCGTCATCACCCTCCTCCCCCGGCGAGCCCAGATGGTGCCGCAGCAACCTCCGGGTCTCCTCAGCCACAGCGACCCCCAGCACCGCGGCACGCTCGAACCGCTCAGAAGCGATCACGTCACCCTCCTGTCGCACAGGTGTTCGGTATTGAAGGTAGAGGGCGGCACCGACAGAATCCCTGACGCACACGGCGATCGCCGCCCTCCAGGACGGTGCTCGCACCCTCCGCGCCCGCACGGCATCGCCGCCGTGCGGGAGGGCGATCTCCACACGGCGACGCTCCAGCGTGCCGCGCGGCCCGCGCCGTTGGGTACGCTCGAACGGTGTACGAGCCGATCATCGAAGTGACAGATCTCGCGGTGGAGCTGGGCGCCAATCCCGTGCTGCGGGACATGCGACTGACCGTGGCGCCGGGCGAGATCGTGGCGGTGGTCGGCCCCAACGGGTGCGGCAAGTCGACGCTGCTCCGCTGCCTGGCCGGCCTCCAGCCCGCCACGTCCGGCGAGGTCCGGGTGTTCGGGGAGCCGCCGGCCGACGACGCCCGTTTCTGGGCCCGGGTCGCACTGCTGGGCGACGAGCCGGCCTGGTATCCCGGGCTCACCGCTCGCGAGCACCTGGAGCTGATGGGCGCGGTGCACGCCACGCCCCGCATGGCCGTGGACACGGCGCTCGACGTGTTCGACCTGGTGGAGCGGGCCGACGCGGTTCCGCTGAACCTGTCCACCGGCCAGCGCCAGCGCCTCTGCCTGGCCGCCACTCTGCTCAGGCCGAGCACACTGCTCCTGCTCGACGAGCCGGAACGCGGCCTCGACTCCGCCTTTCGTTCGCGACTGGCCGGGCTGCTCGGCGACTACGCGGCCGAGGGCGGCACCGTCGTCATGGCCACGCATGACGACGGCCTGGTCTCCCGCGCCCGCCAGGTCTCCCCCTCAGGAGTCACCGCGTGACAGGCTCGCACTCGCCCCGGATGTCCGGATCTGAGACCGGCGTGCGGTCCGTACGCGCCTACCTGCGTTCGCGCGGCCGCGCCCCCGTGAGCCTGGCCGATCGCTATGTCACCGTGTTCGGGCTGGCGATGCTGGTCGCCGTGGCCGGTCAGCCCATCTCCACCATGGTCGGCGGTTTGGCCGGATCCGCCGAGCCCGGACGCATGGGGGCGGGCGTGGCCCTGGTGTCACTGGCCATGGCCGGTTTCCTGGCCGTCGCGAGGGCGGCTGGGCCGGTGTTGCTGCCCGCCCCCGACGCGACCTGGTTGTTGCTCTCCCCGCTGGACCGGCGGCATCTGCTCGGCCGCACGGCGCGGGCGCTCACCGCGGTGGCGGTCGTGGCCGGTCTCCTGCTGGGTCTCTGCGCGCTGGCCGTGCTGGGCGCGCCCGACCAGCTCGTGTGGCGGCTGCTCGCCGCGCTTGCGCTCGGCGTCTCGGCGGCCGTGGGCGGGATGGCGCTGGCGGTGCTCGGCCAGGCCTCCCCGCCATGGCAGGTCTGGCTGACCGCCGCGATCGCCGCGCTGGTGGTGCTGGCCGTGGTGGCCATGAGCGGTCAGCTGCGTTCGGCGCTGGCGGTCGCGGCGGGCGCGCCGCTGCCGGCGGTCGCGGCCGCCGTCGCGGGCGGCGCCGTGCTCTCCGGGCTGCTGGCAGGGCGGGCATGGGCGGCGCTCGGCCGGATCCCCGCCCGCACCCTGGTCAGCGCCTCCACCCGGGTGGGCCATGTGGCCAACGCGACCGTGACCCTCGACCCCGGCGCGCTGACCTGGATCGCCGAGGACAACCACTGGCGGGCCAGGAAACTCGGCTCGCGCCGCTGGCCGTCGTTGCCCGCTCCGCTCGCTCTGGCCTGGCAGGACTGGCTCCGCCTGGCCCGCAGGCCCCGGCGGCTGGCGACCATGACGGCGACGGCCGCGCTGCCCGCCGTGCTGGCCCAGGCGGGCGTCACGAGCGTGGCGCTCTGGGCTGCCGTGCTGGCGGGGGCGCTGGCCGTGGCCTGCACCGGCGTGACCGGGGCGCGCAGGGACAACGACAACCCGGCCATGGCCCGGCTGATCGGGGTGGGCCGGCGCCCGGCTCTGGCGACCCGCGCCGCGCTTCCCACGCTGCTGAGCGCCGCCTGGACGGCCCTGGCCCTGGCCGGGCCAGTGCTGATCGACGGCGGCTTCCCTGGAGCGGACGCCGTGGCCGGCGGGCCGTTGCCGGCGGAGACCGCGACCGGCGGAGCGTGGGCAGGGGAGGCCGTGGCCGGCGGGCTGTGGTCCGGGGCGTGGTGGTTGCTCGGGCCGCTGGTGGCTCCCGCCCTTGCGGCAGGGGCGCTGCGGATGGCCAGGCGCAGCCCTGTCGATCATTCCATGCCGGTGATCGACACCCCGGCCGGCTCCATCCCGACAGGGCCGCTGATCTGGGCGGTCACGGGTGCTGATCTGGCCGTGCTGGGATGCCTGCCCGCCCTGTCGGCGCCGCTGGTTCCCGCGAACGGGCTGGGCGCCCTCCTCGCGGTCCAGGGCGTGGTGAGCGTGCTGATCCTGGCTGGTTACGTGCTGCGCGCCGGCACGGGCAAGCCGGGGTAGGTCCTCCGCCCGCTCAGGCGACGTACACGTCGCTCGGCACGCCCCCGTACGGGATCGTGCGGTCCTTGCGCATGCCCGCCTTCTCGGCCACCTTTCGCGACGGCTCGTTGACCTCGCGGATCACCGCCACGACCGGGCCGCCCAAGCCCTCTCCCACCTGCAGCGCCGCCTTGGCCAGCTCCAGCGCGTATCCCTGCCCCCATGCCGACGGCCGGAAGCGATAGTACAGGTTGAGCACCTCTTCCCGGTCCACGACCGCGCGGCGCAGGCCGCCGAAGCCGAGCACATGCGACTCGCCCGTGCGGCGCACCGCCCAGTAGCCGAGCCCTCGCTCTTCCCAGTCGGCCAGCCACAGGTCCAGCATGGCCCGGCTGGACTCCACGTCGGTCACGGGACCGTCGGGGTGGTAGACGCTCGTCCGCGGATCCGAGTGGATCTCATGGACGGCGTCGAGATCGTCGGCGGTGACACGGGAGAGGACCAAGCGTGCCGTCCGTACCACTTCCACCCTTACAGGGTAATATGTAAAATCGCTGAGCAATTGAGACCGATTGATGGGCGATGTGATGGACGTACCGAAGCTCCAATCCTCGTTGCGGCTCATCGCCCGCGGGCTGGAAGAGCTGGCCGCCGCGCTGGGCGAGCCGGAGTCGAGCGAGGACGAGCGCACGGCACGCGTCATCGAGGAGTGGGGGCGGCGCGGGCTCACCCAGAAGGAGGCGTCGGCGCTGTTCCAGCGGCACGGATTCGCCCCGCAGACGACGGGCGGGTGGGCGCGCGGCGACTGGGTGGAGATCGGCGATGACGGCCTGCGCTATCTCACCGCCCGATCACTCGCCTGGCTGGAGGAACGATCATGACCTTTTCGGTGCGCATCGCCGTGCGCGGCTACGAGCTCGACGGGCAGGGCCACGTCAACAACGCGGTCTATTTCCAGTACGGTGACCACGCCCGCTGGGAGTGCCTGCGCGAGGCCGGCATCTCGGTCGACGACCTGTGGGACGACGGCATCGGCCCCGTGACCCTGGAGAACACCATCCGCTACCACCGCGAGCTGCGCGCCGGCGACGAGGTCGAGGTGACGTGCGCGTTCGAGTGGGGCGAGGGGAAGACCTTCCGGGTCAGGCAGGAGTTCAGGAAGCCCGACGGTGAGCTGGCGGCGGAGATGACCGGCGTCGGCGGGCTCATGGATCTCCAGGCCCGCCGCCTGCTCGACGATCCGAAGAACCGCTGGCGCGCGCTGGCGCGGACACCGGCCGTGCTCGGGTTGTAGGGCCGCGGAGGCCTACTTCTTGGCCTTGTCGGCGCTGGAGTCGGTGGACAGCGCGGCGACGAAGGCCTCCTGCGGCACCTCGACGCGGCCGACCATCTTCATGCGCTTCTTGCCTTCCTTCTGCTTCTCCAGCAGCTTGCGCTTACGGGAGATGTCGCCGCCGTAACACTTGGCCAGGACGTCCTTGCGGATGGCGCGGATGTTCTCGCGGGCGATGACCCTGGCTCCGATGGCCGCCTGGATCGGCACCTCGAACTGCTGCCTCGGGATCAGCTCGCGCAGCTTCTTCGCCATGTCGACGCCGTAGGCGTAGGCCTTCTCCTTGTGGACGATCGCGCTGAAGGCGTCGACCGGCTCGCCCTGCAGCAGGATGTCGACCTTGACCAGCTCGGACTCCTGCTCGCCCGCGGGCTCGTAGTCGAGCGAGGCGTAGCCGCGGGTGCGCGACTTCAGCTGGTCGAAGAAGTCGAAGATGATCTCGCCCAGTGGAAGCGTGTAGCGGATCTCGACCCGGTCTTCCGACAGGTAGTCCATGCCGAGCAGCTGGCCGCGCCGCCCCTGGCAGATCTCCATGATCGCGCCGATGAACTCGGCCGGCGCCAGGAGCGTGGACTTGGTGACCGGCTCGAAGACCTGCGCGATCTTGCCTCCGGTGGGGAACTCCGACGGGTTGGTGACGGTGAGCTCCTTGCCGTCCTCCATGACCACGCGGTAGACCACGTTGGGCGCCGTGGAGATCAGCGACAGCCCGAACTCCCGCTCCAGGCGCTCACGGACGATCTCCATGTGCAGCAGCCCGAGGAACCCGACGCGGAAGCCGAAGCCGAGCGCGGCCGACGTCTCCGGCTCGTAGACCAGCGCGGCGTCGTTGAGCTGCAGCTTGTCGAGCGCCTCGCGCAGCTCGGGATATTGGTCGCCGTCGATCGGATAGAGCCCGGAGAACACCATCGGCTTGGGGTGGTCGTAGCCGGCCAGCATCTCGGGAGCGGGCTTGGCCGCGGCCGTCACCGTGTCGCCGACCCGTGACTGGCGCACGTCCTTCACGCCCGTGATCAGGTAGCCCACCTCGCCGACGCCCAGCCCGAGCTCGGCGACCTTGGGCTCGGGCGAGATGACGCCGATCTCCAGCGTCTCGTGGGTGGCCATGGTGGACATCATGAGGATGCGCTCGCGCTTGCCTAGGTGGCCGTCCACGACCCGGACGTAGGTGACGACGCCGCGGTAGGTGTCGTAGACCGAGTCGAAGATCAGCGCGCGGGCGGCCGCGTCGGCGTCGCCTACCGGCCGTGGCACGGTCGCGACCACGTGGTCGAGCAGCTCGCGCACGCCTTCACCCGTCTTGCCCGACACCTTGAGCACGTCGGAGGGGTCGCAGCCGATCAGGCCCGCCAGTTCCTCGGCGAACTTCTCCGGCTGGGCCGCGGGCAGGTCGATCTTGTTGAGGACCGGGATGATGTGCAGGTCGGCGTTCATGGCCAGATAGAGGTTGGCCAGCGTCTGCGCCTCGATGCCCTGGGCCGCGTCGACCAGCAGGATCGCGCCCTCGCACGCCTGCAGCGACCGCGACACCTCGTAGGTGAAGTCGACGTGCCCCGGCGTGTCGATCATGTTGAGCACGTGGCCGTCCCACGGGAGCCGCACGGCCTGCGACTTGATCGTGATGCCGCGCTCGCGCTCGATGTCCATCCTGTCGAGATATTGAGCGCGCATGGAGCGTTCGTCGACCACCCCGGTGATCTGCAGCATCCGGTCGGCAAGGGTCGACTTGCCGTGGTCGATATGCGCGATGATGCAGAAGTTGCGGATCAACGCGGGGTCGGTCTGGCCAGGCTGAGTGCGCACCGAAGTCCGTTTCGACAGGGTTGAGTCAAGCAGTCTTTCATGGTGACATGCCCGGATGAATGCCCGGACCGTCATCTGCCGCGGCCTGCGCCTGCTCGCGCTTGCCGCGGCCATCGTGCTGGCGCTGGTCGGCCTGATCGCCGCCGCGCTCCGCATCCAGTTTACCGGTGACCCGGCCGCATGGGCGAAGAGCACGGGCCACGACGCCCTGTGGCTGGGCCATGCGTGGGTCGACGGGCGCCGCACCGAGCGCGACGTCGAGCGGCTCGCCGTACGGCTTCGCGCCACGGGGATCAAGGACGTGTACGTCCACTCGGGCCCTTTCGAGATGGATGGCCGATTAGATCCAGCTAAATACCCCAACGCCCGAAATTTCGTGACGTGGATGCGCGAGCACCTCCCCGCCGTCCGCATCTCCGCCTGGCTCGGCCAGTCCGTCGACGACGCCCTCGACCTCGACGACCCCAAGGCCCGCCAGAACGTGCTGGCCGGCGTCGCCGCCATCATGAAAGAGGGCTACGACGGCATCCACTACAACTTCGAGCCCATCGGCGACGGCGACACCGAATTCCTGCGGCTCCTCGACGAGACCCGGCGGCACACGCGACTGCTGTCCACCGCCAGCCCGCAGATCGAGCCCTACCCCGGCATGCGCCTGACGGCGAGGGCCGTCCTGGGCCACGACAAATACTGGTCATCGGGCTACTTCACCCAGGTCGTGAACCGGGTCGACCAGGTCGCGATCATGACGTACGACTCGGGCACCCCGCTGCAGGCGCTCTACGGCGGCCACGTGGTCAGGCAGTCGGAGCTGGCCCTCGACCTGGTGCCCGGCGACAAGTCGCTGTTCATCGGCGCCCCCGCCTACCACGACCACGGCCTGGCCTGGGCCGACAACGCCGAGAGCGTCGAGATGGCCGCCGAGGGCGCCAAGCTGGCCCTGTCGGAGCACGGCCGCCGCGAGCGCTTCGGGCTGGCCCTCTACGTCGACTTCGCCGCCACGGAGGACGACTGGCGGGAGTACATGACGCGCTGGATGGCCTGAGCTCCCGTACACTGATGGACGGACCCATTTTCCCAGGCCGTTGATTTGAGCAGCCGCCTGGGTTATTGGTAATCTGTTCAACTGCGTGTGGCGCGCCCTCTCATCGAGCCCGCGCGCCCCATCCATCACTGACTTTCACCGAGGCTTCTTCGTGGCGAACATCAAGTCCCAGATCAAGCGCAACAAGCAGAACGAGAAGGCTCGCCTGCGCAACAAGGCGGTCAAGTCGTCGCTGAAGACGGCCGTCCGCAGGTTCCGCGAGGCCGCCGAGCAGGGCGACGTCCAGCAGGCCGTCGCGCTGCAGCGAGCCGCCGCCCGCCAGCTCGACAAGGCCGTCAGCAAGGGCGTCATCCACAAGAACCAGGCGGCCAACCGCAAGTCCGCGATCGCCAGGCAGGCCGCGGCGCTGTCCGCCAAATAACGCAGCAGCAGAAACGCCGCATCCCCCTGAGGGATGCGGCGTTTTCCGTTTGTCAGGCTTTTGTCACAGTTTCGATATCACACGGGCGTCGCCGCCTCGTATCGGCTCCGTCACCGTTGCAAAGATCACCTTGCCCTCCGTCCCACGGGTACCCGACAGTGCAGCTAATCAGGCAAAGGGGGGCACATGCGGGGGCCGTTGGTCGTCAAACGGGCGTTCAGCGAGCCGCTGCTCCTTCTGGCCGCGTTCGGTTCGATCCTGCTGGCCACCACCACGCTGGTCGCGCTGACCATGTACGCCTCCTCCATCGCCGAGGCAGGCGTCCGCAGGACGATGGAGACGGCGTCGTTCGAGCAGACGGCCGCCACCATCAGCGCGCCCGTGACCGCGGAGACGTTCCCCGCCTTCGACCGGTCCGTACGCGCCCAGCTCGACCGTGCCTACACCCGGCCCCCGGCCATCACCACCAGCTTCCGCTCCGACTCCTACGTGATGCCCGGCCAGGAGGGTGAGGAGCGGCCCGAGCTGCTCAGGTTCGGCAGCCACGACGGGATCGACCGGCACGCCAGGCTCATCTCCGGCGCCTGGCCGCGCGACGGCGGCGACCGCGTGCAGGCCGCGATCTCGTTGTCGGCCTCGTCGGCCACCGGCTACGAGACGGGCGACGAGTTCACCACGCGAGGCCGCCTCGACCCCCGCCCGGTCAAGGTCCGCGTCGTCGGCGTCTTCCAGCTCAACGACCCCTCCGGCGCGCGCTGGGCCGGCGAGCAGCTGCTGGCCAGGGGCGTGGACCGCGGCGACTTCACCACGTACGGGCCGCTGATGGTGGCGCGCGAGACGTTCATCGACCGCTTCGCCAGCAACGTCAACGCCACCTGGACCGCCGTCCCCGACCTGAGCGCGCTGACGCCCGAGCAGCTGCGCCCGATGGCCGCCGCGCTCGGCCAGGTGGGCGAGCGGCTGAAAGCGGACGGCTGCGACCGCTGCACGGTCACCGGGCACCTGCCCGAGATGCTCACCCAGCTCGACACCGCGTCCCTGGTGGCACGCTCCACCATGCTGATCCCGGTGCTGCAGCTGCTGTTGCTGGCCGCGTACGCGCTGATGCTCACCGCGCGGCTGCTCGCCGACCACCGGCGCATGGAGGTGGCGCTGCTGCGCTCGCGCGGCGCGGGCACGATGCGGCTGGGGACCCTGGCCGGGGGTGAGGCGCTGCTGGTGGCGGTGCCGTGCGCGATCGCCGCGCCGTTCCTCGGCCCGCCCCTGCTCGCCCTGGTCAACACGCTGCCATGGATCAGGTCCTCGGGCGTGCGGCTGTCTCCCACTGCCGATCTGGGCACGTTCCTCGTGTCGTTCGGCGTGGCTCTGGCCTCGGCGGTGCTGCTCCTGTTGCCGGCGCTGGCGGGGGCACGGCGCACGTACGTGGAGGAGCAGTCGGCGCGCGGCCGCGGCGGCGGGCGCGGCCTGATCGAACGTGCGGGCGCCGACGTGGCGCTGCTGGTCGTGGCCGGGCTGGCGATCTGGCAGCTCCAGCACTACGGCGCGCCCGTGACCGCGACGGCGGGCGGCGGCCTCGGCATCGACCCGCTGATCATCTCGGGGCCCGCGCTGGCCCTGCTCACGGGCGGCATGCTGGGGTTGCGGCTGGTGCCGCGCATCTCGAAGCTGGCCGAACGGCTGACCTCCGAGCGGCCCACGCTCGCCCCCGCGCTCGGCGCCTGGCAGGTGGCCAGGCGGCCGCTCAGGTACGCGGGCCCGGCGCTGCTGCTGACCATGGCGATCGCGATCGGCATCGTCTCCCTGGCCACCGCGTCCACCTGGCGCACCTCGCAGCTCGACCAGGCACGCCACCAGGCGGGGGCCGACCTGCGCCTGTCGGGTCCCGCGGACGGGCCGGAACTGGGGTCGCTGGGGCGCGGGACGGCGTTCACCGCGCTGCCGGGCGTGACGGCGGCCTCCCCCGGCTTCCGCGGGCAGACCGAGGTGGGCGGCGAGAGCGCGGTGCTGATCGGACTCGATGCGAGCAAGCTCGGCGAGGTGTTCCATCTGCGGCCCGACCTGTCCGCGAAGCCGATCTCGGACATGTCACGCGAGCTGGTGGGGACGCGCGCGGACGGGCTCGAACTTCCCGGGCGGCCGACGACGCTCACCCTCCGCGCGAAGGTGGAGGCGGACCTGCCGCTGCGGCTGGTGTTGTCCGACGGACTCGGCGTCTGGCGCGACGTGCCGCTCGGCGTGCTGGAGCCCGGGGACAACCGCGTGGAGGTGAGCCTCAAGGCCCTGGCGGGGCAGAGCGGGAAGATCACCTACCCGGTCGCTCTGCGCGGTCTCGTCGCCGGCCCTCACGAGAGCACCGCGAACCTGACGCTGACCGGCCTGAGCGTCGACGGCCGCGAGCTCGCGACGCCTCAGGTCTCGATGGAGGAGGACGACACCCGGCCCGCCGTGGCCACCTTCGGGACGCGCACGGAGGCTCCGCTGCCCGTCGTGCTCACGTCCGACCTGGCCGCCTCGCTCAAGATGGGCGTCGGTCAGGTCGGGCGGGCCAGCGTCGACCGCAGGGTCCTGGAGATCAAGGTGGTGGCCGTCGTGCAGACGATGCCGACGACCACGGCGGGCCGGCCGGCGGTGCTCGCCGACTGGGAGACGCTGCAGACGAGTGATCTGGCCGCGGCGCAGCTGCCCAGGCCCGCGACCGAGTGGTGGCTCGCGGCCGACGACACCGCGGCCGCGGTGGGGGTGCTCAAGAGCCGGCCGGAATGGGACGTCACCCCGCTCGACCAGCGCGCGCTGACGGCCCAGCTCCAGGACGACCCGCTGGCCAGCGGGCTGCAGGGGGCGCTGATGCTCGGGTTCCTCGCGGCGCTGGTGTTCGCGGCGCTCGGCTTCCTCGTGAACGCGGCGGTCGCGGCGCGCGAGCGGATGGCCGAGTTCGGGATCCTGCGGGCGCTCGGGGTGAGCTCCCGGCAGGTGTTCGGGATGCTGGCGGTCGAGCAGGCGTTCGTCATCGGCCTGTCCCTGGCGGCGGGCACCGGGCTGGCCGTGGTCGTCGGCACGCTGGTCGTGCCGCACATCGTGCTGACCGGGCAGGCCTCGGCCGTCACGCCCGGTGTGCTGCTCGACATCCCATGGGCCGCCACCCTCGCGATGTTGCTGCTGGTCGCGGCGGTGTTGCTCGCCATCGTGGCCGGCCTGGCACGCAGTCTGCGCAGGCAAGGGCTCGTCCTCCGGGAGGAACAGTGAGGATCCCGCTGCTCGCGCGGGTGCACCTGGGCACGGTCGCCGTGCTCTCCGTGCTGACGATCAGCGCCTGCCTGCTGATCGCGGGCCTGCCCAGGGGGATGCAGGCATCGTTCGACCAGGCGCTGCGGCGCTCGCTGAGCACCGCGGCCGCCCAGCAGGCCGACCTCACCGTGGCCGTGACGTCGGACTCGCGTGAGGACGATCTCCACGACCGCGACCAGTTCACCGCCCGCGACCGCGAATGGCGCGAACTCCTGCCTCCAGGGCTGCGCCCGCTCATCACGCCCGAGGGCACCGGCTCCAGCCACATGAGCGCCAAGACCACCCTCACGCCGATCACCGGGACCAGCGGCACCAAGTACTTCAACCTCGGCTGGCTGTCCGACGCCGGCCGACGCGTGACCTGGGTCCAGGGGCGGCCCCCCGGCGAACCCGGCACCACGCGGTACGACGGCGAGACGATCCCGGTGTTCGAGGTCGGGGTCGTGACGGAGGCCCTGCGGGAGATGGACCTGCGGGTGGGCGACACGAGAACGCTCGGTGAGAACGACTACGTCGCCGTGAAGATCGTCGGCGCCTTCGAGGCCAAGAACCCCGGCGACCGCTACTGGGACCACAACCCCGACATCCTGCGCGTCACGAAGATCCAGCCGCCGGGCTCTCTCGACTTCGAGAAGCACATCACCTCGCTGATGTCCGACGACGGGCTGACCGCGCTCAGCGGCGAAGGACGCCACCTGGCCTACAACTGGGTCCTGCCCATCGACGCCACGGCGGCGAACGCGCTTGACGTCCCCGTCCTCACCGCCGCGATCTCCGACTTCGACCGCCTGATCGGCATCCAGACGACCGGCACCGTCAGCCCCTACCGCCTGATCACCGGGCTGCCCAAGCTGCTCGGCGACGTCCGCGCCGGGCTGGCCACCGCCGAGACCGTGATGTACCTCGTGCTCGGCGGCCTCCTCGCCGTCGCGCTCGGCGTCCTCGTGCTGGGCGTGCAGCTGCTGGCCGACCGGATGGAGCCCACGCTCACGCTGGCCCGCGCCCGCGGCGGGTCGCTGCGCCAGGTCGCGGGCACGGGCGCGGCACTGACCGGGCTGGCCGTGGCGCCTGCCGCCCTGGCCGGGTACGCGCTGTCGTACCTCGTGCCCGGCCCCGTGCTGCCGATCGTGCACGCCGGGCCGGTCCTCGTCATCCTCGTGACCGTCGGCTACGCCGCCACGCGGCTCGCCCTGACCTATCGCACGCCGCTCCACGAACGCCGCGACGACGTCGCCGCCGCCCGGCCCTCGGCCAGGCGGATCACGCTGGAGGTGCTGGTCGTCGTGCTGGCGCTGGCCGGGGCCTACCTGCTGCGGGCGCGCGGGCTGGACGACTCCGCGGGGCAGGACCCGTTCCTGCTGCTGGTGCCGATCGCGCTGACGCTGGCGGCCGCGCTGATCACCCTGCGCTGCTACCCGTACCCGCTGCGCCTGCTCGTACGGCTGACCGCGCGCGGCCGGGCGGCCGTGCCGTTCCTCGGGCTGACCCGGGCGGCCAGGGCGCGCTCCGCCAGCGTGCTGCCCGTGCTGATCATGCTACCCGCACTGGGCGTGTCGGTGTTCGCCGCGGTGGTCTCCGACGGGATCGCCGGCACGCAGACCCGGGCGTCATGGCAGCAGGCAGGCGCGCCGATCAAGATGACGTCGGACATCGAGATCCCGGCCGAGGCCATCGAGCGGGTACGCGGGGCCGCAGGCGTGGAACAGGTGGTGCCCGCGCAGACCGCCCGCGTGCAGGTCGGCTACGGCGCCGAGCGGGCCGAGGCCATCGCCGTGGACGTGGCGCGGTGGCGGCGGCTCATGGGCGATGCCCCGTTCGACCTGCCCGCCCTGCCCAGCGGCGCGCTCGTCTCCCCCGAGTTGCAGGGGCGGGGCACGTTCGAGATCGGCTGGCAGTCACGGGTGAAGCTCGACACGCGCGGCGTGATCGAGTCGGTGCCCGGCTTCTTCACCAAGGGCAAGTTCCTCGTCGTGCCCGTCGACGTGCTGACCCGGCCCGCGGTGAACACCCTGCTGATCAAGGGGGACGCCTCCGTCGACGAGCTGAAACAGCTGGTCCCGTCGGCCACCGTGGTGTCGCAGGAAGGCACGCTGCGGGCCATCCAGGACGACCCGCTGACGAGCACCGTACGCTGGACCATGGTCGTCGTGACGGTCGCGCTGGCCGCGTACGCGCTGGTCGCCGTCGTGCTGGCGCTGGTGGTCGGGGCGGCAGACCGGGCCAGGGCGGTGTCGTTCCTGCGCACCCTCGGCCTGTCGGAACGTCAGGCGCAGCGGCTGACCGTGCTGGAGATCCTCCCCATGATCCTCGTCACCGCGCTGGTCGGGCTCGGCCTGGGCCTCGGCCTGCCCGCCGCGCTCGGGCCCGGCGTCGACCTGTCCTCCTACGCCGGCGACCTGCCCGTCGGCGACTACTCTCTCGACCTGTTCCTGCCGAGCGCGCTGGCGGCCGGGCTGGCCGCCGTCGCCGTGTTCGGCGCCTACGCCCACACCGCCGTCAGCCGCCGCCGCAGATTCGGCGCCGTCCTTCGAGTGGGAGACCTCACGTGAACCCGACCCTGTCCGAGCTGGAAGCGAAGGCCACGCGGCAGAACGCCGCGTTCGGCGGCGACGCGCACATCGTGTGCGACAACCTCGTGCGCATCTACAAGACCGAAGGCGTCGAGGTCGTCGCGCTGCAGGGCCTCGACCTGGTGATCGACAAGGGCGAGCTGGTGGCCATCGTGGGCGCGTCGGGCTCGGGCAAGTCGACGCTGCTCAACGTGCTGTCCGGGCTCGACGTCCCGACGGCCGGGGTGGCCAGGGTGGCGGGCATGGACCTGCTGTCGATGAACGCCCGCGCCCGGCTGCGCTACCGGCGTTCCGTGGTCGGCTTCATCTGGCAGCAGACGGCCCGCAACCTGCTCCCGTACCTCACCGCCAAGGAGAACGTCGAGCTGCCGATGAAGCTGGCCGGCGGGCGCGGGGGACGGTGGGCGCGGGCGGGCGAGCTGCTGGAACTGCTCGGCGTCGGCTACTGCGCCAACCGCAGAACTCCCGAAATGTCGGGCGGCGAGCAGCAGCGGGTGGCCATCGCCGTCGCCCTCGCCAACTCCCCCCAGCTCATCCTCGCCGACGAGCCGACGGGCGAGCTGGACAGCGAGACGTCGGAGCTGGTGTTCGACGCGCTGCGCAAGGCGAACCGGGAGCTGGGCGTGACCGTCGTGGTCGTCACCCACGACCCGCTCGTGTCCGAGCAGGTCGACCGGACGGTGGGCATCCGCGACGGCCGCACCAGCAGCGAGACGCTGCGGCGCGAGGACGCCGAGGGGCAGATCATCGCCGAGGAATACGCCGTACTCGACCGGGTGGGGCGCCTGCAACTCCCGCGCGACTTCATGAACGCCCTCGAGATGGAACGCCGGGTACGTCTCGAGCTCGAATCCGACCACATCGGCGTGTGGCCCGCGCGAGAGGAGCCGTCAGGTGAGTGAGTCGCCCTTGGTCGTGGTGGAAGGGGTGCGCAGGGTCTACCGGAGCGGGCCCAAGGAGGTCGAGGCGCTGCGGGACGTGTCGTTCTCGGTGTTCCCCGGAGAGCTCGTCGCGATCCGCGGGCGCTCGGGCTCGGGCAAGACGACGCTGCTCAACCAGATCGGCGGCCTTGACAAACCGGACGCCGGACGGGTGGTCGTGGACGGGCACGAGGTCACCGCCATGTCCGACGACGAACTCCTCGCCCTGCGCAGAGACGTGGTGGGGTTCGTCTTCCAGTCGTTCGGACTGATCCCCGTACTGTCGGCGGCCGAGAACGTCGGGGTGCCGATGCGGCTGGTGCGCATGCCGGTGAAGGAACGCGAGGAGCGGATCCGGATGTTGCTGGCGCTCGTCGGGCTGGAACAGCACGTCAACCAGCGGCCATACGAACTGTCCGGAGGGCAGCGGCAGCGGGTGGCGATCGCCCGCTCGCTGGCCAACCGGCCGCGCCTGCTGGTGGCCGACGAGCCGACCGGGCAACTCGACTCGCAGACGGGACGGCAGATCATGGAGCTGCTGCGGGCACTAGTACGGAGCGAAGGAGTCACCGCCCTGGTCGCCACCCACGACCCGAGCCTCATGACGCTGGCGGACCGGGTGCTGGAGATCAGTGACGGCGTGGTCCGCGAGGAGGCACTCACCTGACGTAGACCGTCGCCATCACCGACGCCCTCCGCACACCCCGCCGATGGTGCGGCGACCATGATCACACACCCGTCCGCGCCACCTCCACTTTCAGTGCGGGGCAGGGCAGGAGCACGAACGCTGGTAACTCGGCGCCATCAGTTCGAGGCGGTCGGCGTATGCAGGTCGGCCGAGATCTCGGTACGCTCGCGCCCACAACGGCTTCAGGTCGGCGAAGTAGCAACTTGGTCCGTTGACGAAAGTGTCCTTCAGGCCGAGCAACGCGGTCGCCGGATATCCGGCATCGAGCCGGCATGCGGCGGCGATGAGCTCCGGTTCAAGCAGTGGGCGGTCGGCGGCCACCGGCTTCCGATCGGCGTACGCGTCGGCTGGGGCGAGCACGCCGATGCCGTCCGCTCCGGTCTCGTGCCGCCACCCCTCAGGAACATCGAACACGATGTCGAACTCGGTGTCCGCCCAGACGGTCGAGCCCTTCCACCACGAACCGGGGAAAGTTCGGTCCGGGTCCGGGTGCACACCGAGCTCGGCGGCCAGCCGGTCAGCGAGGTTCCGCTCCTTGGAGCGCGCGTCGATGCGCCTCCGGTTCTGGGCGAGCCACACGTCCGGGTCGCGCCAGGCCGGGGGCTCGGGGACGGGGTTCTCGCGCCACCGTCGAATCGCCCATGACAGCATGAACTCCAGACCGGCACGGGTGTCCGCGCCGATCAGGGTCACGCCATGGTCATGACCGTTGGCCAGTGCGACCGGATGGT
Organism: Nonomuraea sp. B1E8; assembly: GCF_039871515.1. Classification (NCBI taxonomy): domain Bacteria; kingdom Bacillati; phylum Actinomycetota; class Actinomycetes; order Streptosporangiales; family Streptosporangiaceae; genus Nonomuraea; species Nonomuraea sp. B1E8. Next base: position 236,720 of record NZ_JBDPLS010000006.1, read on the forward strand.
CCCGGCGTCCGAGTTCTGGCGCGGGTACGAGCCAGCCGACGTCGCCGCCGTCTCCGAGAGAGCCGAAGGGCACGAACTCCGGAGTGGCGAAGTGCGGGACCGACAGCTGCCGGTCATGGCTGGTGAAGTCCGGATCGGCGTTGCAGCCCTCGGGCGGACGGGGAATCGTGGCCAGGTCGAACATGAAGCCGTAGTGAGATATCAGCAGGGTATCGTCGTAGCTGTCGTTCTCCCGGTAGAACTCGTACGCGGCCTGCCAGGCCATGTCGATCAGCGTGCGGAGCGCAGGCGGAGTGGGGAACGGGAAGAGGTCGTCAACCCATGGCGGCGGTGTCGAGTCGGTCACGGCACCAGAGACTAGTGACCGACGCACGGTATGTTCATCGTCCGGTGCGGTTGGCCACGATCATCTGCACTGTGTGTTCGAGGGCGTAAGCCGGATCGGCGCCACCGCCCTTGACCTGCTCGTCCGCCGCGGCCACCGCCTGGATGGCTTTCGACAGTCCGTCGGGCCCCCACCCGTTCAGCTGCCGCTTCACCCGGTCGGCCTTCCACGGCGGCATGCCGACATGACTCGCCAGCTGACCACCCCGCAGGCTGCGCGGCGCGCTCGCGACCTTGGCCAGCGACCGCAGCCCACCTGCCAACGCGCTGACCAGCAGCACGGGGGCGACGCCGGTGCCGAGCGCCCACCGCAGTTGTTCCAGTGCCTCGGCCAGCCGCCCTTCGATCGCGGAGTCGGCCACGTTGAAGCCGGTGACCTCGGCCCGGCCCTTGTGGTAGCGCGCCACGGCGGACGCGTTGATCGTCTTGCCCTCGGTGTCGAACACCAGCTGGCTGCAGGCGGCCGCCAGCTCCCGCAGATCATTTCCCACGGCATCGAGCAGCGCTGTGGCGGCGTCGCCGGAAATGCTCCGCCCCGCACGCTTGAACTCCCCCTTGATGAACTCCAGCCGCTCCCCCGCCTTGGTCACCTTGTTGACGGTGATCACGTGGGCCCTGGCCTTCTTCACCCCGTCGACCAACGCCTTGCCTTTGACCCCTCCCGGATGCGCCAGCACCATCACGGTGTCGTCGGAGGGCTGCCTGGCATAGGCCACGACCTCGGCGATGACGTCTTTCGGCAGATCCTGCGCCGACCTGATCACGATGACAGACCGGCCGCCGAACAACGACGGGGAGGTCAACTGCGTCAGCTCGCCGACCGACACCTTGCCGCCCAGGAGGTCATGCACCTCGGACTCGGGATCGGCGGCCCGTGCCGCCGCGACGACCCCCGTCACCGCCCTCTCGGCCAGCAACTCCTCATCGCCGACAACCAGGGTCACGAGCGCTGGATCGGTTCCCGCCATGGGGGAAGCATGCCAGACGCCAAGGACAACCAGGTATTCGCCGGACAGGCCGGTGCCCGGAGTCAGGGTGCCGGGCCGCGCGAGACCACGGCCATGCCGTCTTCCCTCTCCACCACGGCGAGATCCCCTGAGTGGTCTGTCCGGTAGACGGCGGCGCCGAGCCTGCGCAGCAGGGCGAGCGTGGACGGCGCCGGATGGCCGTAGTCGTTGTCCGTCCCCACGCTGATCAGCGCCGCTCGAGCACCCACGGCTTCCAGGAAGGCGGGTGACTGCCTGTTGGATCCATGGTGCGGGATCTTCAGGATGTCGGCCCGGACGGCGGAGCGGCGTAACACCTCTTCCTGGGCCTCGGTCTCCAGATCGCCGCTGAGCAGCACCGAGCCCGGTCGCCAGCGTACGTGGAGCACCACGCTGGAGTTGTTGATCGCGCTGCCCTCGCCCTGGCCGGTCACCTCTCCGGAGGCCGGGTCGGGGGCGAGCACCGTCACCTCTGACGGGCCGAACGTCCAGCGAGTCCCCGGCGAGACCGTCCATTCCGGTATCCGGCGCCCCTCCAGCGTGCCCGAGACGCGTGCGGAAGCGCGCGCCATGGCCCGCTGCGGGCTGACGACCACCGCGCCGACGCGCCGGTCCCGGAGCACTCCGGGCAGGCCGCCCACGTGGTCGGCATGCGGATGGGTGAGGACGAGCAGCGGAACGTCGTCGACGCCGAGGCCGCGCAGGCACCGGTCCATCGCGACCGGGTCGGGCCCGGCGTCCACCACGACCCCTCGTCCTGGCCCTGCCGCGACGACGATCCCGTCGCCCTGGCCCACGTCGCACATCACCATGAGCCAGCCCTTCGGCGGCCAGGGCGTCGCGATCGGCCGGATCACCAGCACCGCCACCAGAGCGGCGCCGGCCGCCGTCAGCGCGACCGCCCGCCAGGCGCGCCGCCGCAGGATCAGTATCCCGGCCGCCACCGCGAGCGCGAGCAACCCCAGCCCGGGAAGGCCGCCCGGCCACGGCACGGTGGCGTACGGCAGCCCCACCGACCATCGGGCGACCGTGATGATCCATCCGACCGCGTAACCGGCCGGGACCACCAGGAACCGGGCACCGTCAAGCCACACCGGGGCCACCAGAGCAGCCCCGAAACCCAGCAGGGTCGCGGGAGCCACCGCCGGAGCCACGAGGAGGTTGGCGATGAGAGCGACGGGGGTGAGCTGTCCCGACATCAACACCAGAACCGGTGTCACCGCCACCTGCGCCGCCGCCGGCACGGCGATGGCCTCGGCAAGCCAGCGCGGCAACCGCACCCGTGACCGGGGCCCAGCCCGCCGCCTGCCAGGCGCTCCCGAGCCGCTGCCCGTGTCGGGAACCAGCCCTCCGCCCTGGTCAGGCCCCGCCGGGTCACCGCGTTCGCTCCTCGGGCCACCGCTGAGCGCCGGCGAGGGCGCGCTGTGCGGTCGTGGCTGCGCGCTCGGGCCCGATGGTGGCGCGTCACCTTCGTCCTGCTGGGCCGCCGACAGCCTGTCGCGCCAGCGGGGGGCGAGGAGGAGGATCCCGGCGGTGGCGGCCACCGAGAGGGCGAAGCCGTAAGACCTGGCGAGGTCGGGGACGAAGAGCACCAGCAGGAGAACCGTCGCCGAAAGGGCTGCGAAACCGTCTCGTGCCCTGCCGGTGCCCAGCGCGACGGCGGCTACCAGGCCCATGAGCAGCGCACGCAGGACGCTCGGGGACGGACGGGCCACCACGGCGAACGCGAGCATGGAGAGCGCGGCCAGAACGGCGCGTACGGGCAGCGGGAAGCCGAACAGACGGGAGAGAGCCAGCATCGCGCCCGCGACGATGGCCAGGTTGGCCCCGCTCACCGCGTTGAGATGGCTCAGGCCCGCTTCCTTGAAGTCGGCCGTCACCTGCGGGTCCATACGCGAGACGTCGCCGACGACCAGGCCCGGAAGGAGGCCGCGCTGGTCGGGAGGGAGCACGTCGGCGGCAGACCGAAGGCCCGACCTGAGGGCGCCCGCCGCTGTCTGGAGCTTCGACGGCGGCGTCAGGACCCGCGGCGGGCCGCGTACCAGGAGGACGGCCGCCACCAGGTCGCCTGCGGTCGGCATGGCGAGCCGGCCGGTGACTTCGAGACGCTGGCTGGGGAGGAGACGGGCCCAGGCTGCCCCGCTGGAGAAGACGGTGACGGGGACGTTGACGGCCTGCCGGCCCTCAGCCGTCCGGACGATCGTCAGGGTGGCCGGCGTCACGTAGCTGTCCGGGGCGAACGGAATGCTCTGGCTGGATCTGCGTCTCGGGTCGTCCGTCAGCGCGATCTGGGCGGTGACGAAGGCGTTCGCGGCTGCGAGCTCGGCCACCGGACCGGTGGTCACGGCGTGAACCCTGAAGGCGACCGATCCGGATGCCGCGGCCGCGCAGACGAGGGTGGCCAGGATGACCCCGCGCCACGCGGCCGGCCAGCTGGTGGAGCGTCCGTCCCGTCGTCCGGGGAGTGAGCGGGTGTGCCAGGCCACGGCGACGACGCCGAGGGCCGCGGCCAGGGCGACGGCCGTGCCGATGCGTGCGGAGCAGCCGAGCAGGATCAGCGCACAGGCCCAGGCGGCGATCGCGGGGAGCAGCAGGGGCCAGGCGTGGCTCTTGCCTGTGACGGGCGGTGGCGGGTGGCCGGTCATGTCAGACGCGCACCTTCGGCTTGATCTCGTCGAACTTGCGCGGCCCTATGCCGCTGACCTCGCGGAGCTGGTCGACGGAGGTGAAACCGCCGTGGGTGGTGCGGAACTCGGCGATGCGTGCCGCCAGCACCTCGCCCACGCCCGGCAGTTCTTCGAGCTGCTCCGGTGTGGCGGTGTTGAGGTCGATGACGCCCCCGGCAGGGCCCGTGTTCGGCGAGCCCTGGGCCACCGTGCCGGGAGGTGCGCCCACGACGATCTGCTCTCCGTCGACCAGGCGTCTGGCGAGGTTGAGAGAGTCCAAGGACGCTCCTCGTGACACTCCCCCGGCCGCGGTCACCGCGTCCGTGACTCTGGCACCCGCGGGGAGCAGGTAGACGCCAGGCTTACGGATCTTGCCTGCCACGTGGACCGTCACCTTGGGTGCGGTGGGGGTCGTGGACGGGGTCGGCGACGACACGGGGGTGGGTGGTGGCAGCGGCGCCGGCGAGGGCTGGGATCGCCAGACCAAGAACGCCGCGACGGCCATGGCCAGGGCGCCCACGGCCACGAGGACACGCAGACCGGGCTTGCCGGGATCGAGGGCGGGGCCCTGGGACGCCAGGGCAGCACGGAACGCCTGGAAGGTCGGCGGAACCGGGGCGGGACCGCGCTGCCGTGCGGTCTGCGCGGTCTCTGTGGGCTGCGCGGGCTGTCCTCCGGGCCGTGCGGGCCGTGCGGGCTGCGAGCGAGGTGATAGCCGAAGCTGTGGAGGGTCGTAGGCAGAGGCGAAGGACCACGGTGGCTCAGGAGGCTCAGGAGCCAGGTCGAAGGCCTCAGCAGGCTCACAGGCCTCACTGGCGCTCTCCACGATCCGCGACCCGCCGGACGCCCTGAAGAATCCACCGGGGGCCTCATGAGTTTCAGGGCTCTGCGGCTCGCCGAGGAACCCGTCAACGGGCTCACGGACACCATCGCGCGGCCCTCCGGAAGAACGGTCAACGACCGCACGATTCCCGTCGACGGACCGCGGTGCCTGAGGGGAGAGGGCGCGGGGGCTGTCGTGGGAGCCGGTGGCGTAAGGCATTCTTCGACCGTCGGCGGGTTTACGTGCCACCCTCGCGGGCCGGCGGGGGCGGCGGGGCGGGGTGGTGATCGAGCGCAGCCGGGACTCGGCGATGACTCGTTCGGCCGTCGGATCGGGGGTTCGCACGCAGGTGAAAGTAGGGCTGCGGGCGCCTGTGCCAGGAGACCGAGCCACGTTCTGTGGACAACATCGGCTGACGCGAAAGGGGTGTGGACAATGCTGGGGCCGCGAGATCGAGGGTGCATGGCCGAGCCCGTACGAGCGCGACGGGCTCGGCCCGACCCGTTCACCACCGGATCGGATGTGAGCCGCACAGAGCCGGGCCATCCCTCGCACGCCCACCGGTGTGTCGTCCGCCGGCGGCGGACGTCAGTGGTCGGCGCGCTGGAGAGCGGTGACGGTCAGGCCGAGCATGCCGGGCCCCACGTGGGCGCCGATCACCGCCCCCACCTCGACCACCCGCAGCTCCGCCAGCGAGGGCATCCGTCTGGACAGCCGCTCGGCCAGCGCCCGGGCGCGTTCCTGGGCCTGCAGATGCTGCACCGCCACCTCCACCGGCCCCGCGCCCGCCGCCTGCACGGCCAGGTCTTCGAGCCGGGCGATGGCGCGCGACGAGGTGCGGACCTTCTCGAGGAGAGAGATCCGGCCGTCCACGATGTGGAGCAGCGGCTTGATCATCAGGGCCGAGCCGAAGAGGGAGGCCGCGGTGCCGATGCGGCCGCTACGGCGCAGGTAGTCGAGGGTGTCGACGTAGAAGAACGTGCGGGTGACCGCCACGCGGCTGCGGGCGGCCGAGGCCACCTCCTCCAGGGAGGCCCCGCCGGCGGCGGCGCGGGCCGCCGCGAGGACCGGGTAGCCGAGACCCATCGCGATCGAGCGGCTGTCGACCACCTCCACCGGCACCGAGGCGTCGGAGGCGGCCGCCAGGGCGGAATCGGCGGTGCCGGACATCGCGGCCGAGAGGTGGACCGACACGATGCCCGTGGCGCCCGCGGCGGCCAGGGAGGCGTAGCAGGAGGCGAACGTGGCGGGTGCGGGCCGGGAGGTGGTCGCGGAGGCGAGGTCGCCGGTGAAGGAGCCCTCGTCATGAGGCACGCCCTTGGCGATCACCTGCACGGGTACGACCGTGACCAGCGGCACAGGCGGCAGGTAGGCGGTGGAGTCGGTGACGACGGCGACCGTGGGCGGCATGTCCCGGGGTCAGTCACTGGACAGGGGTGCCACCCCGCCACACCCGGCGCGGCTGGAGGCCGAAGGACCAGGCGAAGGCGCCCTCGTGGTCGGCGTCCCACTGCACGATGTCGGCCAGCCGGCCCGGGGCCAGCACGCCGCGGTCGGGGGCGCCCAGAACGGTGGCGCCGCCGAGGGTGGCCGCGCGGAGCGCGTCGTTGACGCTCATGCCGAACGCCGACACCGCCATGGCGATGACCAGGGCCATCGAGGTGATGCCGCAGTAGCCGGGGTTGTGGTCGCTGCCGAGCGCGATCTGCACGCCGTGCTTGATCATCTGGCGGACCGGCGGGAGGTGGCCCCGCTGCAGGGCGGTGGCGGGGCAGACGACGGCGGGCACGCCGTAGCGGGACATGATGGCGATGTCCTCGTCGGACATGTGGTGCAGCCCGTCGGCGGAGGCGCAGCCGAGCTCGGCGGCCAGCTGGACGGCGCCGCGGCGGCTGTACTGGCCGGCGTGGATGCGCGGCAGCAGGCCGACGTTGCGGCCGGACGCGAGGACCCAGCGGGACTCCTCGGTGGTGAAGTGGCCGTCGTCGCAGTAGACGTCGACGCTGTCGGCGCCCGCGGCGGCGGCGTCGGCGCACCAGGAGCCGACGGCCTCGACGTATTCGCGCTGCCGGCCGAAGTATTCCGGCGGGACCACGTGCGCCGCGAGGAAGGTGACGTGCACCCGCGGCATCATCGGCTCCTTCTCCAGCTCGCGCAGGAGCCGCACGTCGGCCAGCTCGCCGTCGCGGGTGAGGTGGTAGCCGGTCTTGGCCTCGACGGTGGTGGTGCCGCTGAGCAGCCAGTCGCGCAGCCGCTCGCGCACGCCGTTGCAGAGCGTCCAGGGGTCGGTGCCGCGGGTCACGGTGACGGTGGAGCCCACGCCGCCGCCGGCCGCGGTGATCGACGCGGACGTGGAGCCGCCGGTGCGGATGGCCAGCTCGGCGTAGCGGTTGCCGGCGTAGACCGGGTGGGTGTGGGCGTCGATGAGCCCGGGCGTGACGAGAGCGCCACCCAGGTTTTCGACGTGGTCGACGTCGACGATGTCGTCGACGACTCCGGGCACCGTCTGCGGCAGGTCGGGCGCACGCCCGACCCACGCGATGCGGTCGTTGTGCACGAGGATGGCGGCGTTGCTCAGGACTTCGTTGCCGGTCCAGAGACGGCCGATGTTGGTCAGCAGCCGAACGGTCACCGCATCACCGCCCCGGGAGAGCTTCTGCCCGTTTCCCGGCATGGCCCCAGCGCCCAGCGCACGGCCTGCGCCGCGCCCACTGAGTCCGCTCCGGGTCCGGACGACATGGGGGGTCTCCTGATCTAGTCCGCGTCATGCTGTGCGGTGACCGTATCGCCGGAGACATGATCCGGCGATTTCAGTTCAGTTACGTTATTTCACAGGCTGGGCTGGTGTACAGGCTTATTCGGAAGAAAGACCACTGATCCCATCCGTCACCCAGCCCTGCCTCGTCCCCATGGCCCCCGTTGACGACATCCACACCACTGGTCATCATCCGAAACCTAGAACCCGAACCCAAAATGCAGACCAACGTTAGGCCTGGCCAATGGTAGCAACCCCAGGGTGCGGGGACCACTGCCGCTTTTGGGCAGCTCTGCACGCTTTACGGCGAGAGCTGCCCAACCGCTCCGCGATATACCGGCGCACGCCGGCCGCCCGTGGCTCTAGGAGACGCGCTCGACCGGCTTGCCCACCCGTTCGAGCTCCTGCGACAGGCTCGGCAACACGCGGGCGTGGAGGATCGTGCCGTCCTCGACGTGCTCGACGGAGAGCACCTCGCCCTCCTTGTGAGCGCGCGAGATCAGGTCGCCCCTTTCGTACGGCACCAGCAGGTTGACCTCGTGGTCGAGCCGTGGCAACTCCCGGTCGATGAGCGCCCTGAGCTCGGGGATGCCCGTGCCCGTGCGGGCCGACACCACGATGCTGTCGCGCTCGCGCCGCAGGATCCGGTCGACCACTTCCTGGTCGGCCAGGTCGGCCTTGTTGATCACGACGATCTCGCGGATGCCGGAGGCGCCCTCGATGTCGGCGAGCACCTCTCGCACGGCCGCCAGCTGACCCTCGGGGTCGGGGTGGGAGCCGTCGACGACGTGCAGGATCAGGTCGGCGTCGGCCACCTCTTCCAGCGTGGAACGGAACGCCTCGACGAGCTGGTGCGGCAGGTGCCGGACGAAGCCGACGGTGTCGGCGATCGTGAACAGCCGGCCCTCGGGAGTGCGCGCCCTGCGCACGGTCGGGTCGAGGGTCGCGAACAACGCGTCCTCCACCAGCACGCCCGCACCGGTGACGCGGTTGAGCAGCGAGGACTTGCCGGCGTTGGTGTAGCCGGCGATCGCCACGGCCGGGACCTCGCGCCGCTGCCGCTGGTAGCGCATGGTGTCACGCGAGGTGGACATGCTCCCGATCTGGCGGCGCAGCTTGGCCATCCGCTCGCGGATGCGCCGGCGGTCGAGCTCGATCTTGGTCTCACCCGGGCCGCGGCCGCCGATGCCGACGCCGCCCGCGGCGCGACCGCCGACCTGACGGGACAGGTTGCCACCCCAGCCGCGCAGGCGGGGCAGCAGGTACTGGAGCTGCGCCAGCTCGACCTGGGCCTTGCCCTCACGGCTCTTGGCGTGCTGGGCGAAGATGTCGAGGATCAGCGCGGTGCGGTCGATCACCTTGACCTTGACCGTCTCCTCGAGCTGGCGGAGCTGGCCAGGGGTCAGCTCACCGTCGCAGATCACGGTGTCGGCGGCGGTCGACTCGACCACGTCCCGCAGCTCAAGAGCCTTGCCCGAGCCGATGTAGGTCGCCGGGTCGGGCTTCTGGCGGCGCTGGATCAGGCCGTCGAGCACCTCGGACCCGGCCGTCTCGGCCAGCAGCTTGAGCTCCAGCAGCGAGTTTTCCGCGTCCTCGACGGTGCCGGAGGTCCAGACACCGACCAGGACGACCCGCTCGAGCCGCAGTTTCCGGTATTCGACCTCGGAGACGTCCTGCAACTCGGTGGACAGGCCCGCCACACGGCGCAGTGCCTGGCGCTCCTCGAGGTCCATGTCGCCGGTTTCGTACGCGTCGAGCGTGGAGTATTCGTGCATTCGTGTCATCTCTATGAGGAAACGTCTGGACACCACGGTGTCTTCCCACGATGGTGGCATGACATCCCTGGCGCAATCACCTGGTTATCCCGGCTCCACATCGACGTTGCCCGAACCCGCCGACACCGAGATCTTGTGCGGCGAGGAGCCGTCGTTGTCGACCTTGACGTTCTCGTCGCCGGATCCGATGTCGGTCGTCACCGCGTACGTGCCCGCGGGCACGACGAGCCTCGTGTCGCCAGAGCCGGTCTTGAGCCGCGCGTCGTCCGGGGCGCTGCGGTATTTGAGCTCGATGTTCCCCGACCCCGCCTCGGCGTACACCTTCTTGCCGCCGAGCCCGGCGGCCTCGACGTCGCCGGAGCCGACCTTCACGTCGATCACCCCGGTCAGGTCCCTGAGCGTGATGTTGCCCGAGCCCGCCTCGAGGTCGACGGCCAGCCCCTTGGGAACCTCGACCTTGTAGTCGACGCTGCAGCTGCCGAAGTTCGACGGGCAGTCGTAGGTGACGAACAGCGCCTCTCCCTCGACCTTGTGCTCGGCGGTGGGCTTGTCGTCGCCGCTCCAGCGGAGCGTCTCGGTGACCCGGACGGCGGCGCCGCCGGTCTCAGTGATCACGGTGTCGCCCGCGCCGCTCTCGAGCCGCAGCGTCGTGACCTTCTCCGTCACCTGGTACGACGCCGTTTCCTGCTCGGTGGGGCCGCCGATCTTCGCGAGCCCGCACCCGGTCAGCGCCAATGCGGAGGCCAGCAGCCCGCCCGCGATCGCCATCGTTCTCATGCCTCGCATCCTTTCGCGGCGCGGCGCCCGCCCACATCGGGGATGCCCCGGACGATCCCCCGGGGGAACCCCGTCTTTGACCGGGAAAGAACCATAAGGGTAGCGTCGATTCCATAATCCAGAAGTCATTTTCCACATCGCGAAAAACTGCGGAAAGAGGTCCCATGGAGATCACCGGCCCGATGCTCGACCGGTTCGACGAGATCCTCACGCCGGAGGCGCAGGCGTTCGTGGCGACTCTCCAGCGCGAGTTCGACGCCAGGCGGCTGGAGCTGCTGGAGGCCCGCCGGACACGGCAGGCTGAGTTGTCGGCCGGCGCCATGCTCGACTTCCTGCCGGAGACGAAGGAGATCAGGGAGGGCGACTGGCAGGTCGCCGCCCCGGCGCCCGGCCTCGAGGACCGCCGCGTCGAGATCACCGGCCCCGTCGACAAGAAGATGACCATCAACGCGCTCAACTCCGGCGCGAAGATCTGGCTGGCCGACTTCGAGGACGCCAACTCGCCGCTCTGGGAAAACTGCGTGAGCGGCCACATCAACCTGCGCGACGCGCTCGACCGCACGATCGACTTCGAGTCCGGCGGCAAGACGTACGCGCTGCGTCCCGACGACGAGCTGGCCACGGTCGTGGTGCGGCCGCGCGGATGGCACCTGGACGAGAAGCACGCCCGGGTCGACGGGCGTCCGGTCGCGGCGGCGCTGTTCGACTTCGGCCTCTACTTCTTCCACTGCGCCCAGCGGCAGCTCGACAAGGGCAAGGGCCCGTACTTCTACCTGCCCAAGATCGAGTCGCATCTGGAGGCGCGGCTCTGGAACGACGTGTTCACGCGGGCGCAGGAGCTGCTCGGCATCCCGCACGGCACGATCAGGGCGACCGTGCTCATCGAGACCTATCCGGCGGCGTTCGAGATGGAGGAGATCCTCTACGAGCTGCGCGACCACTCCGCGGGGCTCAACGCCGGCCGCTGGGACTACCTGTTCAGCGTGATCAAGAAGTTCCGCACCAGGGGCAGGGAGTTCCTGCTGCCCGAGCGGAACGCGGTGACGATGACCGCGCCGTTCATGCGCGCGTACACCGAGTTGCTGGTGCGCACCTGCCACAAGCGCGGCGCGCACGCCGTCGGCGGGATGGCGGCGTTCATCCCCTCGCGGCGTGATCCCGAGGTGAACGCGGTGGCGCTGGAGAAGGTGCGGGCCGACAAGACGCGCGAGTCCGGCGACGGGTTCGACGGGTCGTGGGTGGCGCACCCCGACCTGGTGCCGGTCTGCCGCGAGGTGTTCGACGGCGTGCTGGGTTCGCGGCCCAACCAGCTCGACCGGCTGCGCGAGGACGTCAGCGTGTCCGCCGCCGACCTGCTGGCGGTCTCGGAGACGCCGGGCGAGATCACGGAGGCGGGGCTGCGCAACAACGTGGACGTGGGGCTGCGCTACCTCGCCGCCTGGATGGGCGGTCAGGGCGCGGCGGCGATCCACAACCTCATGGAGGACGCCGCCACGGCCGAGATCTCACGTTCGCAGATCTGGCAGTGGATCCACAACGACATCGAGCTCGCCGACACGGGCGCGCGGGTGACGAAGGAGCTGGTCGAGCAGATCATCGCGGAGGAACTGGCGAAGATCGCGCAGGAGCCGGGCTACGACGAAGGGCTGTACGCCCAGGCCACCGTGCTGTTCAAGGAGGTCGCGCTGGACGACGACTTCGCGGAGTTCCTGACTCTTCCGGCTTATGCTCAAATGCCATAGAAAAGGCAGATATCCACAGGAAAAGGGGGATCGGTGATGGAAACGCTGATAGCGGCGCTGCGGTCGCTGCTGCCCCGCGACTCGGTGATCACCGATCCCGTACGCCTGCGCACGTACGAGTGCGACGGCCTGACCTACCACCGGGCGACCCCCGGCGTGGTCGTGCTGCCCGGCACGGCCGAGCAGGTCGCCCGCGTGGTACGCCTGTGCAACGACTTCGGCGTGCCCTTCGTGGCCAGGGGCTCGGGCACCGGCCTGTCGGGGGGCGCGCTCCCCCGCGAGGACGGCGTGCTCATCGTCACCTCGAAGATGCGCGCGATCCTGGAGGTCGACCTCGCCAACCGCAGGGCGGTGGTCGAGCCGGGCGTCACCAACCTGGCCATCACCGAGGCCGTGCGCGACCAGGGCTACTATTACGCCCCCGACCCCTCCAGCCAGCAGATCTGCTCGATCGGCGGCAACGTCGCGGAGAACTCCGGCGGAGCCCACTGCCTGAAGTACGGCTTCACGGTCAACCACGTCGAGGCCTGCGAGATCGTCACCCCCGACGGCGACCTGGTGACGCTCGACCGCATGGACCCCGGTTATGACCTGCTGGGGGCGTTCGTCGGCTCGGAGGGCACGCTCGGCATCGCCACCAAGATCACGGTACGCCTCTGCCGCGCGCCCGAGTCGGTGACCACGGTGCTGGCCGCGTTCGAGAGCATCGAGCAGGGCGGCGAGGCCGTCTCAGCGATCATCGGGGCGGGCATCGTGCCGGCCGCGATCGAGATGATGGACGCGCTGGCCATCGAGGCGGCCGAGGCGGCGGTGGCCTGCGCCTATCCCGAGGGCGCGGGCGCCGTGCTCATCGTGGAGCTCGACGGGCCCGCCGCGGAGGTGGAGCGGCAGTTCGCCCAGCTCCAAGAGATCTGCTCGGGCGCGTTCGAGCTGCGCGTGGCGGCCGATCCCGCCGAGCGGGCGGCGATCTGGAAGGGCCGCAAGTCGGCGTTCGCGGCCGTGGGGCGCATCAGCCCGGCCTACATCGTCCAGGACGGCGTGGTGCCGCGCACGTCGCTGCCCGGCGTGCTGGCCGCCATCGACCGGCTCTCGGCCGAGCACCGGATCAAGGTGGCCAACGTCTTCCACGCGGGCGACGGCAACCTGCACCCGCTGGTGTTGTTCGACGACGCGGAGCCTGGCGCGGGCGAGCGGGCCGAGGTGGTCTCCGGCGCGATCCTCGACCTGTGCATCGAGCACGGCGGCTCGATCACGGGCGAGCACGGGGTCGGGGTCGACAAATCACGTTATATGCCGAGGATGTTCAGCGAGGACGACCTGGACACCATGCAGCTCGTCCGGTGCGCGTTCGACCCGCGGGGCCTGGCCAACCCGGGCAAGGTGTTCCCCACGCCGCGGCTGTGCGGCGAGGTGCCGGGCGTGCGCAAGGGCGTGCACCCGCTGGTCGAGTCGGGGAAGGCGGAGCAGTTCTGATGACCCTGGCGGCGACCGGCGTGACGGTCAGGCGGGCCGGCGAGAAGGACGCCGTGAGCGGCGTGGTCCCGCGCTGGGTGGCCCTTCCCGAGACGGTGGAGGAGATCTCGGCGGTGCTGCGGGCCTGCGCGGAGCAGGACCTCGCGGTGGTGCCCGCGGGCGGCGGCACCAAGCTGCACTGGGGACACCCGCCCGAGCGGTGCGACGTGCTGCTCGACATGTGCTGCATGAACGAGATCATCGAGCACGCGGCGGGCGACCTCGTGGTGCGGGCACAAGCAGGCGTCACCATGGACGCCCTGGCCGCCACGCTCGCGGACAAGGGGCAGGAGCTGGCGCTCGACCCGCCGTTCGCGGAGCACACGACGGTCGGCGGCACGCTCGCCACCGCGACCGCGGGCCCGCGCGCCTTCCGCTACGGCACCGCCCGCGACCTGCTCATCGGCATCACCGTCGTGCTGCCCGACGGCACCGTCGCGAAGTCGGGCGGCAAAGTGGTCAAGAACGTCGCCGGCTACGACCTCGGCAAGCTCTTCACCGGTTCCCGCGGCACGCTCGGCGTCATCGCCGAGGCGACCTTCCGCCTGCACCCGCTGCCCGCGGAGCGGCGCTGGATCGTGACCGGCACGAAGGTCGCCGACCTCGCCGGCGAGACGCTGCGGCGCCTGGCCGCCTCCCAGGCCGAGCCCTCCGCTGTGGACATCGACTGCCTTGACGGCCGGTACGCGACGATCGCGGTGCTGGTGGAGGGGTCGGCCGCCGGCCAGCGGGCGGCGGCCCTGCGCGACGTGCTCGGCGACGGCACGATCACGGCCGAGCCGCCGGACTGGTGGGGGCTGATCCTCACCGACGACGTGCTGCTGGAGGTGCGCTTCCCGCCCGCGCGCACGGTCGAGACGCTGGCCGCGGCAGGCGAGACCGGGTTCTCGTTCCGCGGCTCGCCGGTCACGGGACAGGCCTACCTGGAGCTCTGGGGCGACGTCTCCGAGGAGGAGCTGACGGCCACCGTCGACCGGCTGAGGGCGCGGATCGAGGCGCTGGGCGGGCGGCTGACCGTTCCCGCCTCGCCGTACGAAGGGGTCGACAGGTGGGGGCAGGTGAGCACGTTGCCGTTGATGCGGCGGGTGAAGGAACGGTTCGATCCCGGGCGCAGGATGTCCCCCGGCCGGTTCGTGGGAGGGATCTGACGTGGATCCTGAGCTGATCAACGACTGCGTGCACTGCGGGTTCTGCCTGCCGACGTGCCCGACGTACGCGTTGTGGGGCGAGGAGATGGACTCGCCGCGCGGCCGGATCCACCTGATGAAGCAGCACGTCGAGGGCACGCCCATCACCCCGGAGATGGCCGGGCACTTCGACGCCTGCCTGGGGTGCATGGCGTGCGTCACGGCGTGCCCCTCCGGAGTCCGGTACGACCGGCTGATCGAGCAGACCAGGGCCGTGGTCGAGCGGGAGCACGTACGCGAGCCGGAGGACCGGGCCGTACGCGAGATCGTGTTCAGCCTCTTCCCCTACCCGCGCAGGCTGCGGCTGCTGCGGCCGACGATGTGGCTGGCCGGGCGCATGGCGCCGTTCCTGGCCCGGGTGCACCCCGGCCTCGGCTCCATGGCCGGGCTGGCGCCGCGGGTCGAGCACCGCCAGCGCATGCCGCGCGTCGTCAGGGCCAGGGGAGAGCGCAGGGCCGTGGTCGGCATGCTCACCGGGTGCGTACAGGGAGAGTTCTTCCCCCAGGTCAACGCGGCCACCGCGCGGGTGCTCGCGCTGGAGGGCTGCGACGTGGTCATCCCGCGGGGCCAGGGCTGCTGCGGCGCGCTCAGCGTGCACTCCGGGCGCGCCGAGCAGGCCAGGAGGCTCGCCCGCCGCACGGTCAGGACGTTCGAGAAGGCGGGCGTCGACACCGTCGTGGTGAACGCGGCCGGATGCGGTTCCTCCATGAAGGAATATGCCGAGCTGCTCGGCCGCGAGCCCCGGTTCAAGGTCGCCGACCTGTCCGAATATCTCGCCGAGCTGGGCCCCGTGGCCAAGCGGCACCCGCTGCCGCTCACCGTCGCCTACCACGACGCCTGCCACCTGGCCCACGCCCAGGGCATCCGCGACCAGCCGCGCGAGCTGCTGCGCGGCATTCCCGACCTGGAGCTGCGCGAGATCCCCGAGTCGGCCGTCTGCTGCGGGTCCGCGGGCACGTACAACATCCTGCAGCCGCAGGCCGCCCGCGACCTCGGCGACAGGAAGGCCCGTGCGGTCGGCACGACCGGCGCCGGCCTGCTGGTCTCCGCCAACCCCGGCTGCACCATGCAGATCGCCGCCGCCATGCGGCGTGCCGGCGAGGAGATCAGGGTGGCGCACACGGCCGAGGTGCTCGACGCCTCGCTCCGCGGTGTGCGCCTATGAGCGTCCAGTCGGTCGAGCGGGCGCTCGACGTGCTGGAGGCGCTGGCCGAGCATGGGGGCGAGGCGGGCCTGTCGGAGATCGCCGCCAGGACGGGCCTGCCGTACGGGACCATCCACCGGCTGCTGCAGACGCTGCTCGCGCGCGGCTACGTACGTCAGGAGTCCGACCGCCGGTACGCCCTCGGCGGCGGGCTCGTGCGTCTGGGCGGCATCGCGGAGAGCATGGTCGGGGTGTGGGCGCAGCCGTACCTCGGCAAGATGGTCGAGCTGTCCGGCGAGACCGCCAACCTCGCCGTGCTCGAAGGCGACTTCATCGTCTACGTGGCCCAGGCGCCCTCGCCGCGCAGGTTGCGGATGTTCGCCGAGGTCGGCAGGCGGGTGCTGCCGCACAGCACGGCGGTGGGCAAGGTGCTGCTGGCCGGGCGGCCGGCCTCCGAGGCGGTCGCCGTGTTCGAGCGCACCGGCATGCCGCGGCGCACCCCCAACACGATCACTGAGCTGACCGCCATGCTCGCCGAGCTCCAACGGGTCAGGTCGTGCGGCTACGCCATGGACCTGGGCGAGGAGGAGCTGGGCGTGCACTGCCTGGCCGTGCCCGTCTGGGACGGCGACCGGGTGGTGGCCGCGATGTCGGTGTCGGGCCCCGCGGAACGCATCGACGGGCTCGACCGCGACGAGCTGGCGGAGGGCATGCGTAAGATCGCGCTCGACTTCGGGAACGAGCTCAGCCCGGTGGCCGGCGGCAGTTGAGTAGTCAATTACCTTGCCGGGCCTCCTGACGTGCGGGAACGCGGCGAATCCCCCTCACCGGCCACGAAGATCCCCGTGAGAAGCTCCGTGCGGCGAAGTATGCTGTTGCGGTATGAGCAACACCGCGACCGTGCAATCAGTAGATCGGGCCATCGCCATCCTGGAAATCCTCGCCCGTGAGGGTTCGACCCGAGTGACGGACCTCGCGACGGAGCTCGACGTGCACAAGTCCACGGCGTTCCGGTTACTCGCCGCTCTCGAGCAGGGCGGCCTGGTGGAGCAGAGCAGCGACCGCGGCCGCTACCAGCTCGGATTCGGCGTGGTGCGGCTGGCCGGCGCGGCCACGGCCCAGCTCGATCTGTCGCGTGAGGGCAGAGACGTGTGCCTGCGCCTGGCCGAGGAGATCGGCGAGACCGTCAACATCGCGGTCCCGCAGGACGGCGACGCGGTCAACCTCACCCAGATCCGCGGCCCCGCCGCCATCAGCGGGCACAACTGGGTCGGGCAGAGCACCCCCGCTCACGCCAGTTCCAGCGGCAAGGTGCTGCTGGCCTTCGGCGCCCTGCGCATGCCCGACGAGCTCGACCACTACACCCCCAGGACGATCACCTCCGAGGACGAGTTGGAGCTCGACGCCATCAGGGAGCGCGGCTGGGCCGCGGCCGTGGAGGAGCTCGAGGTCGGGCTCAACGCCGTCGCCGCGCCGATCAGGGGCAACGACGGCTCCGTCGTGGCCGCCGTCAGCGTCTCCGCCCCCTCCTATCGGCTGACGCCTGACCGGCTGCCCGAGGTGGGCGAGCTGCTGGTGGAGGGCGCGCGGGAGATAAGCCAGCGCATGGGCTATTACCGTTGAGGCATGTGCAGAAGCATCAAGACCCTGCGTCCCCCTTACACCGAGAGCGTGACCGAGGAGGACGTACGCGCGGCGGCGCTGCAGTACGTCAGGAAGATCTCCGGCTTCCGAGCACCCGCCGCGCACAACGCGGAGGCGTTCGACCGGGCCGTCGAGACCATCACCAGGGCGTCCGAGGAGCTGCTGGGGGCGTTGCAGGTGCGCGGGAGCCGCTGACCGGGCAGGCTACGACGTGGGGCGGGCGACGGGCCGGCCGCCCCACGCAGGTGATCGCGAGCTCGATCTCGTCGCCCTCTTCCGGCTCGAACTCGACCTTGGTCTCCCGGGCGGGCCCCGGCTCGACGCCGTCCACGTTTCCTAGTGTTGCGGGCGAAGTCCTGCGATGAGGAGGGCGACCATCCGCCGCGCGTCGTAACGGGGGTCGTTGTCGGCGCCGATGCAGAGGTTGCCGACGCCGCGCATGAGCTCTAGGGCGTTGACGTCCGTACGGATCTCACCGGCGGTAGCCGCCGCGTCGAGCAGCCGGGTGCAGACGGGCACGAGGCGGTCCAGGAAGTACGCGTGCAGCGCGTCGAAGCCGGCGTTGTCCGACTGCAGCACGGCGGCGAGCCCGTGCTTGGTGACCAGGAAGTCGACGAACTGGTCGATCCATCGTCGCAACGCGTCGTAGGGACTGGCCGCGCTCTCCAGCAGAGCGGGGCCGGCCTCGGCGCAGGCCTCCACCTGGTGCCGGTAGACGGCGATGATGAGGTCGGCCCTGGTCGGGAAGTGGCGGTAGATCGTGGCCACCCCGACTCCCGCTCTGGCCGCGATGTCGCGCACCGGCGCCTCGACGCCCGAGGTCACGAAGACGGCCGCGGCGGCGTCGAGCAGCGTCCTCTCGTTGCGCCGGGCATCGGCCCGCTTGCGGGGCGCCGCACGCCCCGCCGCTCCGTCGTTCACCGCGCCGTTTCCCTCCATGCCGGACTTGCAAAACGGAACGACGATCCGTATCGTAGCTGGAACCAGATTCCGTTTATCCCATGATGCCAGAGCGCCGCCCGGACGGCCAAGCCGCGTATCTGCCCCAGCGCCTCGACCGAGACCGACCGGCATGCGCAAATGGGACCGACCGCGACGAACGGCTCCAGCACGCACCGAAAGCGCGTTCCGTTTACTCCTCGGCGGCGTGCCCGTCAGCACGGCCGCTCACGAAGGGAGCAGTGCCTCAATGCCGCACACCACCCGGCCCCGCTTCGGGATCATGACCGCCCCCTCGCAGGTCGACTACCGCGACGTCCTGGAGGTCTGGCAGGAGGCGGACACGATCCCGGAGATCGAACACGCGTGGTTGTTCGACCACCTCCTGCCCATCTTCGGCGACCCCCGCGGGCCGATCTACGAAGGCTGGACCCTGCTGTCCGCCCTCGCCGCGCAGACCCGGCGGCTGCGGCTCGGCGTGATGGTGACCAGCAACCGCATCCGCCCGCCCGCGCTCCTGGCCAAGATCGCCGCGACCGTCGACGTCATCTCCGGCGGACGGCTCGACTTCGGCATCGGCGTCGGCTCACGACCCGACTGGCCCCTGGCCCGCCGCGAGTACGAAGCCCACGGCCTGCCCTTCCACGACACCGCCCACGCCCTGGGCAGCCTCGCGGAAGCCTGCACGGTGATCCGGCGGGTGTGGACCGAGAAGGAACCGTTCGACTTCCACGGCACGTACGTGCAGGTCACCGGAGCGTACGGCAGCCCCAAGCCCGTCCAGCGCCCCCATCCGCCGATCCTCATCGGCGGGCGCTCCTCCGCGACGCTGCGCGTGGTCGCCCAGCACGCCGACCTGTGGAACATCCCCGGCGGCGACATCGCCGACGTCGTCAGCCGCAGCGCGCTGCTCGACCGCTACTGCACGGAGCTCGGCCGCGACCCCGCCTCCATCGTCCGCTCCATCCACCTGCCCGTCTCCTACGACCAGCCCGGCATCACCCGCGACACGATCGGCGAAGCGATCGGCGCCGGCTTCACGCACATCGTCCTCGGGTTGTCGGCGCCCTACCCCGACAACGTCGCGCGGTGGGTCACCGACGAACTCATCACCAAGAATCGCCAGAAAGAAGGATCACTCTCATGACGGAATCAGACCTCGCGGCAGGCTCCCCCGCTCCGGTCGTCTCGGTGAAGCCGGTCGTCCTGCCCGCCCCGGGACGCGGAGAGGACCTCCAGATCCACGTGTCCGCCCCGGTGACCGGCACCGGCCTGCCCGTCATCGTGTTCTCGCACGGCTTCGGCCAGTCCATGAACGGCTACGCCCCGCTGGCGGACCACTGGGCCGCTCACGGGTTCGTGGTCCTGCGGCCCACCCACCTCGACTCGCGGACGCTCGGCCTCGCGCCCGAGGACCCCCGTACGCCGGAAATCTGGCGTTTCCGCATCGAGGACCTCAAGCGCGCCCTCGACGGGCTCGACCTCCTCGAAGCCGCCGTACCGGGCCTCGGCGGACGCCTCGACCGCGGCCGCATCGCCGTGTCGGGTCACTCCTGGGGAGCCCAGAGCGCGAGCACGCTGCTGGGCGCGCGCGTCCTCGGCTCCGACGGCCTTCCCGGGGAGGGCATGTCCGACCCCCGCGTCAAGGCGGGTGTGCTGCTCGCCCTTACGGGCCTCGGCGACGACCTCACCCCGTTCGCCGCCGAGCACTTCCCCTTCATGAGGCCGTACTTCGGCGACATGACCACCCCCGCGCTCATCGTCGCGGGGGACGAGGACCGGTCCGCGCTGTCCACCCGCGGCCCCGACTGGTTCACCGACCCCTACGTCCACAGTCCCGGGAGCAAGAGCCTGCTCACGTTGTCGGGGGCCGAGCATTCGCTCGGGGGCATCTCCGGGTACGAGTCCGCCGAGACGACCGACGAGCACCCTGCCCGCGTCGCCCTGATCCAGCGGCTCACCACCGCCTACCTGCGCGGCGCCCTCTGCTCCGAGGACGCCGGCTGGAAGGCGGCGCTGGACGAGGACCTCGGCCCGCTGGGGAGCCTGCGGAGCAAGTAGGCGTGCCGCGTCCGTCGTCGCGCCGGTGGTCGTGCTGAGCGTGCTCCGCGGCGAGCTGGTGCCAGATCAGGCGGGCGGAGGGGTGTTCTTGCGCTGGTTGGCAATGAAGCGCGCCTTCTTCTGACGATTGCCACACGTGTTCATGTCACACCATTTGCGGGTGCGACTTTGACTGGTGTCGAAGAAGGCGGCCTGGCAGGTCGGCGATGCGCACAAGGCCAGTTTTCCGTCTCGCTCGCCTGCGATGATGCTGATCGCGTCGGCGGCGATCACGCTGAGGGCATCTTCCACGTGGGAAGCCGGGCTGAGCCGCCATCGCCGCTTACCCTCGGGCGTCAGGACAGCCGCGGCCCGACCCTGAACGCTGCGGTCATTGATGACGTGGACGGCGGACGCAGGGAGAGCGTCCTGGATCGCGGCCGCTGTAGCGGCGGCGTGAATCGACTCCCTCAGTTCCCGAGCGAGGTGGAGCTGGGCCGTGGTGCAGGAGCCGACGGCGAGGCCGTTCACTGCCAGCCAGTCGATGAGCCGCTGCGGCGTGGGAATGCGCTCCACGGCCTTGCCATGACGCTCCGACAGAGTCCCCGTGAAGCTGGTCGCCAGCACGTTGCCGAGACGGAAGGCAGGGAACCCAGCAGGCATAGAACCACCTTAGCAGGTTGCACGCTGCGTGAAGGCATGTTAGAACCGTCTTAGCCGGTTCGCATCCGTTCGCGCCGGTTCCGCGATGGCCAGGAGGTCTCATGCCCCGCCCGACCAGCGACGTGCAAGCATGTGAAGCCCACGCAACCGACGCCGACCTCGACGATCTGCGCGCGCGACTGGCCGCGGCCCGGCTACCGGAAGCCGAGACGGTCTATCGCGCCGCGCCCGACCCTCGCCGATGGGAACAGGGCGTTCCCCTCGCCGACCTCGTCGACGTCGTGGACTACTGGCGCACCGGGTACGACTGGCGGTCGTTCGAAGAGCGCCTCAACCGGATCGGCCAGTTCCGCACGACCATTGATGACCTCGGCATCCACTTCCTGCACCGCCGGTCCGCGCGCGCAGACGCCACTGCTCTGATCTTGACGCACGGCTGGCCGGGCAGCGTTGCCGAGTTCATCGATGTAGTGGACGAGCTGGCAGATCCGAAAGATGCGGACGCGCCGGCGTTCCACGTCGTGGTCCCGTCGCTACCAGGCTTCGGTTACAGCGACAAGCCGGCCACCACCGGGTGGGGAACCGAAAAGATCGCGGCCGCATGGGTGGAGCTGATGGGAAGGCTCGGCTACAGCACGTTCCTGGCCCACGGCGGCGACTGGGGAGGGAACATCACCACGGTTCTCGGCGGCAGGTTCCCGGCGCACGTTCTCGGCATCCACACAACGTTCGCGGAGGCGCCGCCCGGGTTGACCACGGACGGGCTGACGGCGGTCGAGCGCAGGTGGACCGAGGAAACCCGCGATTTCTGGCGTCACCGCGCGGCGTACGCGAAGCAGCAGGCGACCCGACCGCAGACCATCGGCTACTCGCTCGTCGACTCACCGGTCGGGCTTCTTGCCTGGATCCTTGACAAGTTCGCCGAGTGGACCGACACCGAAGACAGCCCGTTCGAGACGATGTCCAGAGACCGCGTCCTTGACAACGTCACCCTGTACTGGCTGACGCGGACCGGCGCATCGTCGGCCCGCATCTACTACGAAAGCCACAACTCGCTCGATCCCGAACTTCGGGTCGACGTCCCGTCAGCGATCAGTATCTATCCCCGCGACATCGAGAAGTATCCGCGCCCGTGGGCGCAGGAGCGGTACCGGCAGATCGTCCGATGGAGGTCGCCTGAGAAGGGGGGACATTTCCCGTCGCTGGAGGTTCCCGAATACTTCGTCAAGGACCTGCGAGAAGGCCTCGCGGCAGTGCTGGCCGCCAATCGGTGAACGCGGCCCGGCGAACCGGAATCTCGACACTCAGAACCAGGAGCGATGACAGCATGTGACCATGCGTCCACCCCGAGCGAGATCTTTCAACACCGCGGGCCCGTGCGACCCCCAGCGGCACTACATGCTGCCGCCCACACCTCGGCTTCCCGAGGCGCGAGCGTTGATCGACATGGACCGCTACTTCGTGGTCCACGCGCCCCGGCAGACCGGCAAGACCACCGCGCTGCGCACTCTGGCGTCCGAGTTGACGGCCGAAGGGGATGTCGCGGCCCTGGTGTTCTCCTGCGAGCGCGCCAAGGTGGCCCGCGACGACGTGGGCTGGGGAGAGTCGATGCTGCTGGATTCGATCCGCGCGGCCGCCGAGCGGTCGGGCTGGCCGGACGAACTGCTCCCGCCGGACCCCTGGCCGCAGGCCACGCCGGGCAGCCGCATCGATGTCGCGCTGAGCGAGTGGTGCCGTCGCAGCCCTCGCCGGGTGGTGCTGTTCTTCGACGAGATCGACGCCCTGCAGGGCGACAGCCTGATCAGCTTCCTCTGCCAGCTCCGTGACGGTCACAACGCCCGGCCCGATGGGCACCCGTTCCCCACGTCCGTGATCCTGTGCGGGCTACGCGACGTCCGTGACTACAAGACCGCTGTGGGTGCCGACCCGAGCCGATGCGGTCCCACCAGCCCGTTCAACATCGTCACCAAGTCGCTGCGCCTGGGCGACTTCACCGCCGACCAGATCGCCGAGCTGTACGGCCAGCACACGCGGGCCACCGGCCAGGAGTTCACCAAGGACGCGGTGGACCGGGTGTTCGAGCTGACCCAAGGACAACCGTGGCTGGTCAACGCCCTCGCCCACGAGATCACCTTCGAAATGGGGGTGACCGGCACCATCACCGCCGACCGGGTGGACGAGGCCAAGGAGCGGCTGATCCGGGCGCGCGCCACCCACCTGGACGCCCTCGTGGCGCGCCTGTACGAACCACGGGTGGAACGAGTGATCGAACCGATCGTGGCGGGAACGTGGCCGGGCACGGACACGTCTTTCGACGATGACGTCTCCTACGTTCACGATCTTGGCCTCATCCGGGGGCCCAGGGACCTGGTGATCGCCAATCCGATCTACCGGGAGGTCCTGCTGCGGGTCCTGGGCGATCGTACGGAGCGGTTCGTCAAGGCCGACCCGCGCAGCTTCGTCCTGCCGGATGGCCGGTTCGACCTGGAGCGCCTGCTGCGGGAGTTCGTCGTGTTCTGGCGCGAGCACGGTGAAGTCCTCATCCAGCAGGAGGGCTACCACGAGGCCGCCTGCCAGATCATCCTCATGGCCTTCCTGCACCGCCTGGTCAACGGCGGCGGCCACCTCGACCACGAATACGCCGCCGGCACCAGACGCCTCGACGTCCTGATCCGCTGGCCCTACCCGGGTCCGGACGGCGAACGACGGATGCAACGGGAGGCCATGGAGCTGAAGGTGTGGCGCGCCGGCAAGGACGACCCGCTGCCCGACGGCCTCGCCCAGCTCGACGGGTATCTCGACCGGCTCAGCCTCACCACCGGCAGGCTGGTGATCTTCGACCGGCGTCCTGAGGCCCTGCCGTGGAAGGATCGCGGCTCCTTCGAACAGGCGACCACACCGTCCGGCCGCCACATCACCGTTCTCCGGGGATAGCGCGCATCGCACAGACGGTGGGCATCGCGGCCGTGGATCGCCCGTACCGCATACCCCGGTCCTACCGCACCGAGCGCTATCCGTCACGACCCGAAGACTCTACGCATTCCACCTGTGTACACCCCTCTCCAACACGCTCGAAGAGCCGCCTGTGCCGAGGACTGAAACAGGCCGTCCTCGGCACAGGCGTTGTGCTTGCCGAGGACGGGAGGGAGTCTTCGTCAGCAGGCGAATTTGTGAGAACTCGCGCGGTTGTCACCGATAGGTTCGTCCTTCAGTACGCCAATTTTCTCTCCCGGCGCGATGGCCATCCTCGTGCCCCCGTGATCTACATGCTGGTAAAGGTAGACGACGCACTTCGTTCGGTTCCAGATACCACTTGCCTCGTTGTCTATACCATCGTCGGTATTGGGCCATTCATTATTGTTGTAGTCGTAGTCATTCCCGACCCAGTCGAGCGTTCCGCCATCGTTGTACTTGTTGAAGTGCTCGTTCTCGTAGAGGCAGAACTCACCCTTCTCGCACTTTCCGTTTCCCGCCTTGCGCATGGCACTCTCTGCGGAGGCGCTTTCTGCAACGGAAGGGACGATTGCGGCGGCTACGAAGATCATCAGCGCGAACTTCCGTAGGTTGCGGTACATTTTGAGTCTCCTATCTGATCCATGGGATTGACATTGGCCCGGGCGTTATCACCGAACCATTTTCTAACACTTGAACCGATGCATCTCGAGGGCTTCTGACTTTCGGGAAGCTCAGCCTTTCCAGTCGGCACCGAGGAACTGAATCCGCTACTTCTTTGCACACGGCAGCATCCCCAATCCTTCCCTCGCGGCCCGGCATGACCAGGCCAACCCCGCGGCAATCAGCACCCAGAAGCTGATCTGGACCTACGCGACGGGATAGCGGCCAGGTTTGAATCGTATGCTCTTTCGCGTGTGAAAAGGACCGGTCATCGAGCGCGCCGATGACGGCAGCCCTTTCCAGGCCACGGCCTACCTCTAAGTTGAGGGCCCGGCTCTCTCTGCGCAAGGGAAGCGCAGAATGGTGGCGCTCTGCACGTAAAGGCGCTCATGTCATGGGCGGCACCGGAGCGCGGCAAGGGGAGCCGACTTTCATAATAACAGTTCCTTGCTATGTCGTCAGTGTGTTGTGCCTGCGATCCGCAAATATCCATGGCTTATGCTGCGGCAGCATGGCATGCTCTTCCATCTCTCGGCCAGAGACCTGGAAGAGGTGCGATCACGACCACAATCGGGTCGTGTACTTTCACGCCGAATACTTCGCCCACTCGCCGCTCAGCGCAGCGAGAACCATGGCCGAGACGATTCATGCAGCGCAGACGATAACAAATGGATTCTCCTCCGGCGTCATTCTTTTTGATGCGCAGAATGTCGAGCGCCGCACTATTTTTACGAGTACTTTGCGGGATGTCAAACGGAAAGTAGGAAAATGGAAGCGATGGAGAGCGAGTGCGTAGATTGTGTGGAGGCTGTGCTACACAGGTTGAATGCGTCAGGTCTTCGGGTCGTGACGGATAGTGCTCGCGCGGTACGACCGGGATATGCGATACGGGGCAAAGGGTCGGGTACACGCCCGCCGAGCAGGAACGGCGAGAGCGTGTGCGGCTGCAAGCGGCCGAGTGGTTCGAGGCTGGCGAGTCGATCAAGACGGTCGCCGCACGGTTACGGGTGCACGAGCGCCTACGCTCCTGAGCTGAACCCGTCGAGGGTGTCTGGTCCCTACTTCGCCGGGCCCTGGCCAACTTTCGCCGTCGCCGATCTACCCGGACCCGTCCGATCGTCAAACGCAAGCTGAAGAAGATCCAGTACCGGCCGCATCCGCTTGCCGGCAGCCTGGCCCAGACCGGGCTCAGCCTCGACACCCCGGCAAAGACGTGACCGACCCTACGAGTTCAGTCTGTGTACTCGCCCACGGCTACCCAAGAACCAGGCTGCTGGAGATGTTGAACACGCCGGCGGTTCGTACGGTACGCATCGTCAAGACCTGGGCGGGCAGGTGATCGGGGCGCACGTCGAAAATGGGGGTCACGAACGATCCCGAACGTCGGCGCGTTGCGGGGTGAGTGCACGGGCCCCGTACACTCACGCCGGTCACCCGTGGTTCAGCGGGTCATCTTCATCACGATCGGCCGGTGGTCGGAGGCCGTGGCGGAAAGCACGGAGCCGCTCGTCGTGGTGACGCCCCTGGTGTAGATGTAGTCGATGCGCGCGTTGCCGAGCGTGGGCTCGTTGGCGTACTTGGCGCCTGTGTCGACCCACCCGGCGCTCCTGAACCGCTTCGAGAGCGCGTCCGCTGGCTTGGCGTTGAAGTCGCCGGTGAGGATGATGCCCGACCTGGAGCCGAAGTAGGAGCGCACCTTGTCGGCCTGGGCCTCGCGGCGGGCCACCGACGGCGGTGTCAGGCCGGGTGACAGGTGGGTGGTGAACACCCGGACGGTCTTGCCGCCGCCGAGGTTGAGCTTGACCCCGGCCATGGAACGGTTGACCGGGCATCTGGCGAAGTTCGTGAGGGGGATCGTCACCCGTTCGGCGATCGTGAACTTGGACAGGATCGTGTTGCCCGCCTTGCCGGACTGCGGTTCGTCGCACTTGCCGGGGTTGTCGCCGGCGCCGAAGTGGGCGTTCCTGCTGATGTGCCAGCCGAGCGCGTCGGCGAGTTGCCGCACCTGGTCGGCGCCGGGTTTGCGGTGGATCTCCTGGAGGGTGACGATGTTGGCGCCGCTCTTGCGGATCACGGAGGCGATGGCCTGCATGTCGGCGCTCTCGCCGTGGATGTTCCAGTCGAGCACGACGAGGCTGACCGCCCTGGCGTGCGCGGGTGCCACGGTGGTCGCGGTGGCGAGCACGGTGAGCGCTGTCATCACTTGAATCCGTCTGGTCACACGCATGCTCACGGATCTTACGCACATCATGACTCTGCGTACAGGGTCAGCAGCCGTCGAGGACGGTCTCCATGGCCTCCTTCTCCGCCTTGGTCACCCAGACGTCGTACTTGGCCTTCACGTCGATCTGCCGGCTGACATAGGCGCACCGGTACGCCTTGCGCGGCGGCAACCAGGTGGCGGCGTCGGAGTCGCTCTTCTGCCCGTTCAGCGGACCGTCGACGGCCAGCAGGTTGAGCGGGTCGTTGGCGAACTCCTTGCGCTTGTCCTTCGACCACTGCTGCGCGCCCTTCTGCCAGGCGTCCGACAGCGGCACCAGGTGGTCGATCTGGACTTTCGAGCTGGTGTCCTGGCCGCGCTCGAACTCGATGGTCTTGCCGCTGAACGGGTCGTCGAGCGTGCCGGTCAGGACGACGCAGTCGTGGGTGCCGGGCTTGAAGGTCTCGCCCTCCAGGTCGCGTTTGAGGATGTCGTTACGGGTGTCGCAGCCGTTGTGGTCGACGTCGGACCAGGCGGGGCCGAACTCGTCGCGGTCGAAGCCGGTCTTCGGGGCGCGGCCCTTGACGTCGAGCTCCGCCAGCTTGTCGCGGGCCTCCGACACCGAGACGGAGTCGGGCTTCTCGACGTCCCCGCCCGCCGACTGCACGGTCAGCCCGCCGCAGCCGGCCAGCATCCCCGACATGGCCAGACCGGCCACAAGTTCCCGAACCCGCACCGCACACCCCTAAGACCTTGTTTTCGTAAAGTCTAGGGATAGAAATGCCCATCAACGGATCTTACGAAGCATCCAGGGCATCGATCAGCCATTCAGCCAGGTATCTCGCGAAAGATGATCTGACGTAGATCCGGTACGTTTCGGGCGAACGCCGTTCCAGGATCACCGACGTCCTGGCCAGCAGGGTCTGGGCGTGCCCGGGGAAGACCGATGGGTCCAGGTCGATCGGGCAGCCGGTGATGAGCACATCGTGGGCGGCGGGCCCGGCGAGCTCCAGGACCGTACGCTGGCCCGACACGTCCACCCAGCCGGGGCGTGGCGGGACGTCCCCGGTCACCAGCCACCAGTCAGGACCCAGCCGCAGGCCCGTGCCCGGGTCCGCGCCGCGCACCTCCCACATCGGCTCGTACGGCACCTCGCGCAGGCGAACCCGCGGGGTGCTCGCGGCCTCGAAGCGGGCGGCGAAGGCGGCGGCGGGGCTCTCCGACCGGCACTCCCCCACGTACGGGCAGGGCGCGTCCGCCAGGGGATCACCGTCGCGGCGGGCGTTGTCCGGGTCGTAGAAGACGGGCTCCACGACGGTCACCGGGTGCGCCACGTTCCCCGACACCGCCGTGAGCCGGTCGCCCGGGGCCACGTTCCTGGCCATGGCCAGGCTGAACGTGCGGCCGAGCGCGGCGCTGCGGTAGCTGGAGGTGACGTGGCCGAGCATCGGCGCCACGCCCGCGGCGGTCAGCTGGGCGCCCTCCTCCACGAGGACCGCCGGATCGTCGGCGAGCAGGCCGACCAGGCGCTTGCGGTCCTGGCGCGCGGTGTCCTGCCGGGCGTGGGAGCGTTTGCCGACGAAGTCCGGCTTGCGCTTGGAGACGATCCATCCCATGCCGAGGTCCTGCGGGGTCACGGTCCCGTCGGTCTCCTGGCCGACGATCGCGAACCCCTTCTCCGCCCGCAGCACGTGCATGGTCTCGGTCCCGTACGGCACCGCGCCGAGTTCCAGCACCGCCTCCCAAACCGCCCTGCCGTACCGCCACGGCACGTTGACCTCGTAGGCCAGCTCGCCGGAGAAGCTGATCCTGAAGACCCGGCCCGGCACGCCCAGCACGGGCACGCTCGCGTACCGCATGAACGCCAGCTCGACCGCCTCGGGTGCGACCGCCGCGATGACCTCGCGGGCGCGGGGGCCGACGACGGCGACCGTCGCCCAGTGGTCGGTGACCGAGGTGAACGACACGTCCAGGTCCGGCCACTCCGTCTGCCGCCACTCCTCCAGCCAGTCGAGCACCGCGGCGGCGTTGCCCGTGGTCGTGGTCATCAGGTAGTGGTCGTCGGCGAGCCTGGTCGTGGTGCCGTCGTCGAACACCATCCCGTCGGCCCCGCACATCACCCCATAGCGGCAGGCACCGACGGCGAGCGTGGAGTACATGTTCGTGTAGACGCGGTCGAGGAACTCGCCGGCGTCCGCGCCCCTGATGTCGATCTTGCCCAGGGTGGAGGCGTCCATGGCGGCGACGGCGGTGCGGGCCGCATGGCACTCGCGTCGCACGGCGGCCTCCATCTTCTCGCCGTCCTGGGGGAAGTACCACGGACGTTTCCACTGGCCGACGTCCTCGAACACGGCCCCCCGCGCGACGTGCGCGTCGTGCGACGCGGTGGTCCTGACGGGGTCGGACAGCACGCCGCGGTCGCGTCCCGCGAGGGTGGCGAAGGACACGGGCGTGTACGGCGGCCGGAACGTGGTCGTACCGACCTGGCCGGGGGCGGCGCCGAGCAGCGCGGACATGACGCCGACCACGACCGCGCCCGAGGTCTTGCCCTGGTCGGCGCCGGTGCCCGCGGTGGTGTAGCGCTTGACGTGCTCCATCGAGCGCATCCCGGTGCCCGTGGCCCTGGCGAGGTCGGCCACGGTCACGTCGCGGTGCAGGTCCGCGAAGGCGGGCTCGCTGCCCGGGGCTCTCTCGACGAGCCAGAGGGCCACCGGTCGCCGCAGGGGCCGTTCGTCGCACTCCGGGACCCTCAGCCCAGGTTCGGCGCGCCCGGCGGCCTCCGCTCCCGCGGCGTAGCCGTCGGCGATGGCCTCGCGGGTGCCGTACAGGCCTCTGCACGCCCCCGCCGACCGTTCGGCCTGCGCCGACGCGCCGGGCACGAAGGCCGCGAGCTCCTCGTCGAACCTGGTCCGGCCGCCCGACTGGCTAAACAGGTGCACGGCCGGGTTCCAGCCGCCGGCGACGGCCAGCAGGTCGGCGTCGAAGTGGCGGGCGCCCGCCTGGACGCCGGTGAGCACGCCCTCGGCGTCCGCGGTCGTGCCCGTCACCACCTGGCCGGCGAGCACCTCCACGTCCGCGGGCAGCCCCGAAGGGCGCGGGTCCACGACGGCGAGCACCTCGACCCCGGCCGCCATGAGGTCATCGGCCGCCTCGTAGCCGGAGTCGGCGCAGGCGAACACCACCGCCCGCCGTCCGGCGCGCACGCCGTAACGGTTGGCGTAGGCGCGGGCGGAGGCGGCCAGCATCACGCCGGGCCGGTCGTTGCCGGGGAAGGCGAGCGAGCGCTCGTGCGCGCCCGTGGCCAGCACCACGCGGCGCGCCCTGATGTGCCACAGCCGCTCGCCCCGAGCCCGCCGCTCCACGGCGAGCACGTAGTTGTGGTCGTAGTAGCCGACGGCCGTCGTCCTGGTGAGCACCCTGGCGGGCAGGTCGAGGCCGGCCACCCAGTCGATCGCGGGAGCGCCCTCCAGGAGCAGGCGGCTGTTCAGCAGGTCGCCGCCGAGCCGGGGCTGCTCGTCCACGAGGATCACCCGCGCCCCCGACCGTCCCGCCGCGACGGTCGCGGCCAGCCCGGCCGGCCCGCCGCCGACCACCAGCACGTCACAGTGCAGGTAGCCCTTGTCACAGCGGCGCTCGTCCACCGCGTCGAGGTCGACCCGGCCCCTGCCGCGCAGGCTCTGCGCCTCCAGCCCGTCGTGGAGCTCCACGGTGGTGGCCGCCAGCATCGGGTCGGCGCCCACGCGGACCAGCGCGTTCGGCTCCTCGGGACCCGCGCTGAAGATCCCGCGCGGGCGGCCCAGATCGACGCTGCGGCCGACCACCCGCACCCCGTTGCGCAGCAGCGCCGCGGCCAGCGTGTCACCCGGCTCGCCCGTCATCGGGCGGCCGTCGAACGTGAACCTCATCGTGGCTTCCTGATCTCGTGGGTGACCGTGTGGCGTACGACCGTGAACCAGGTCCGGCAGCCGTGCACGTGGAACCAGCGCTCGTGGAACCAGCCCTTGGGGTTGTCGCGCATGAACACGTACGCGGCCCACCGTTCGTCCGTCATGTCGCCGGTGGGGCAGGCGACGCCGGCCTGGCCGCCGTAGTGGAACTCGTTCTCGTCGCGGGGCCCGCAGCCGGGGCAGTCGATCAGCAACATCAGTGCGCCACCGCCGCCGCGCCGTGCTCGTCGATGAGCGCCCCCGTGGTGAACCTGTCGAGCGCGAACGGCTCCGCCAGCGGATGCGGCCGGTCGTGGGCCAGCGTGTGGGCGTAGACCCAGCCGGAGCCGGGGGTCGCCTTGAAGCCGCCGGTGCCCCAGCCCGCGTTGATGTAGAGGCCGTCGACGGGGGTCGGCCCGATGATGGGCGAGGCGTCAGGGGAGACATCGACGATCCCGGCCCAGGTGCGCAGCACGCGCACCCTGCTGAAGATCGGGAACAGCTCCAGGGCCGCCGCCATCTGCGCCTCGATGACGTGCACGCCGCCGCGCTGCCCGTAGGAGTTGTACGCGTCGATGCCCGCCCCCATGACCAGCTCGCCCTTGTGCGCCTGGCTGACGTACACGTGGACGGCGTTCGACATGACCACGCAGTCGAGCACCGGCTCCAGCAGCTCCGACACCAGCGCCTGGAGCGGGTGCGACTGCAGCGGCAGGCGGATCCCGGCCCGCTCGGCGAGCACGGAGGTGTGCCCGGCCGCCGCCAGCGCGACCTTCCCCGCCGCGATGCGCCCGCGCGAGGTCTCGACGGCCGTGACCCGGCCGCCGGTGATCTCGAAGCCGGTGACCTCGCACCCCTGGATGAGGTCGACGCCGTACGCGTCGGCCTGGCGGGCCAGGGCCCAGGCCACGTGGTCGTGCTTGGCGATGCCGCCGCGCCGCTGCAGGGTCGCGCCCATGACCGGATAGCGGGCCCGGTCGCTGACGTTGAGGATCGGGCAGAACTTCTTGACCTCGTCCGCTTCGAGCCACTCGGCGTCCACTCCGTTCAGCCGGTTGGCGTTCACCCGGCGCCGGCCCTCGCGCGCGTCGCCCAGGTTGTGCGCCAGGTTGAGCACGCCGCGCTGGCTGAACTGCAGGTCGTAGTCCAGCTCGTCGCTCAGCCCCTCCCACAGCTTGAGCGAGTGCTCGTAGATGGCGGCGCTCTCGTCCCACAGGTAGTTGGAGCGGATGATCGTGGTGTTGCGGGCCATGTTGCCGCCGGCCAGCCAGCCGCGCTCCAGGACGGCGACGTTGGTCAGGCCGTGGTTCTTCGCCAGGTAGTAGGCGGTGGCCAGGCCGTGACCGCCGCCTCCCACGATGACGACGTCGTAGGCGGGTCTGGGCTCCGGGTTGCGCCAGAGGAAGTCGGGGTGGGTCAACGTCTGATCTTCTCCATCCCGGGGTCGAACAGGGGTTCCTTCGCGACCTCCGCGGGGACGCGGCGGCCGAAGTAGGAGATGTCCACGTGCGTCCCTGGATCGGCGAGCTCGGCGGGCAGCCAGGCGTACGCGATGGGCCGCTGGATGGTGTGCCCGTACGCCGCGCTCGTGACGTACCCGACCGTGCGGCCCTCATGCCGTACGGGCTCCTTGCCCATCACCACCTCGGTGCTGAGCAGCGGCACCAGCCTGCGCGTGACGTCGGTCGTCAGCGCGTCCCGGCCGACGAAGTCCTTGTCCGTCCTGACGGCGAAGGCCAGCCCCGCCTCGTACGGGTTGTGCTCGGTGGTCATGTCGACGCCCCAGAGCCGGTAGCCCTTCTCCAGCCGCAGGCTGTTGAACGCGGCCCGCCCGCCGGCGGTCGTCACCCCGGGCGACCAGAGCGTGTCCCACAACTTGAGCCCCATGTCGGCGGTGGTGTAGAGCTCCCAGCCCAGCTCGCCCACGTAGGAGACGCGCATCGCGAGCACCGGCACCTGACCGACATATCCGGACCGGCAGCTGAAGTAGCGGAAGTTCTCGTGCGACAGATCCATGTCGGTGAGCCCCTGCACCAGCTCCCTGGCCTGCGGGCCCCACACGCCCACGCAGCACGTGCCGGGCGTCAGGTCGCGCACCCGCACCCCTCCGGGCGCGTGCCGGGTCAGCCACTCGAGGTCGAGGTTTCCGTTCGCGCCGACCTGGAAGGTCTCCTCGTCCAGCCGCGCCACCGTGAGGTCGGACCTGATGCCGCCCTTGACGTCCAGCAGCAGGGTGTAGGTGACCGAGCCGGGCTTCTTGTCCACGTTGTTCGTCGTCATGCGCTGCAGGAACGCCGCCGCCCCCGGCCCGCTGACCTCGACGCGCTTGAGCGGCGTCATGTCGTAGAGCGCGACCCGCTCCCTGGTCGCGTACGACTCCGCGGCGGCGATCGGCGACCAGTAGCGACCGGCCCACTCGTCCCGCTGCTCGGCCCCGAGGAACGGCTCGACCGGCACGCCGTCGTGCTCATCCGTGCCGCGTACGAGGTCTTCCAGCAGCGGCGCGTTGGCCTCAAACCAGTGCGGCCGCTCCCACCCCGCCGCCTCCAGGAAGAAGCCGCCCAGTTCGCGCTGCCGCGGGTAGAACGGGCTGGTGCGCAAGGGCCGCGGCGACTCCATCGGCTGCAGCGGGTGGATGACGTCGTAGACCTCGACGAAGTTCTGCTTGCCCCGCTCCTCGATGAACGCCGGCGACAGCTGCGCCTGCTCGAACCTGCCCAGCTCGCACTCGTGCAGGTCGACCGGCGAGCGTTCGTTCACGAGCACCTCGGCCAGCGCCCGTGCCACCCCCGCCGAGTGGGTCACCCAGACGGCCTCGGCCAGCCAGAGACCTTCGAGGTGAGGCGCCTCGCCGATCAGCGGGAACCCGTCGGGCGTGAAGGAGAAGACGCCGTTGATGCCCTCCTCGTACTTCGTCTCGGCCAGCGCGGGCAGCAGCTCGACCGCGTCGCGCCAGGCGGGGTCGAAGTCCTCCTCGGTGAACGCCTGCACCGACGGCATCGTGGTCGACCGGGGGCCGATCTCCTCCTGGGTGACCGGCATGGGCCTGTGGGCGTAGGAGCCGATGCCGATGCGGTCACCGTGCTGCCGGAAGTAGAGGTCGCGGTCCTGGTGGCGGAGGATGGGGCCCTCCGGCTGGGGGGCGAGAGGGCCCGACTTGGCGTACTGGTGGGCCAGCGGCAGCAACGGCACGGTCAGCCCCGCCATCGCGCCGATCGAAGGGCCCCAGAAGCCCGCCGCGCACACCACCACGTCGGCGGGGATCGTCCGGTGCCCGTCCGAGGTGACGACCGAGACGCCGCTCACCCGGCCGCCCCGCTGCTCGACGCCCACCACCGTGTGGCCGGGCAGGAACGTGGCCCCGCGCTCCGTGGCCCGCTCCGCCTGCGCCTGCCCGCAGGCGACCGCCCCCGCCAGACCGTCGCCCGGCACGTGGAAACCGCCGAGCACCCGGTCCTTGTCCAGCAGCGGCCACAACTCCACGCACCGCCCGGCGTCGACCAGCTCTCCCTCGACGCCCCACGACTCGGCCCAGCCGTGCTTGCGGTGCAGGTCGGCCCAGCGTTCCGGGGTGGTGGCCACCTCCAGGCCGCCGACCTGGCGGAAACACCTCTCCCCCAGCGCGGTGTACTTGCGCACGGTGTAGGAGGCGAACTCGGTCATCGTCTTGGACGGGTTGGTCTGGAAGACCAGGCCGGGCGCGTGGGAGCTGGAGCCGCCGGCGGCGAAGAGCGGGCCCTGGTCGAGCACGGTGACGTCGGTCCACCCCCGCTCGGTGAGCTCGTCGGCGAGAGCGCACCCCACGATTCCCGCCCCTACGATCACCGAACGGGGTCCACTCATGGCGCCTCCGATTGTTCCTTAATACGCAACACGCACCGCACTACGCAACCGAACATAGGCCCATGCGTACCTCTGGAACAAGAGCGGCTTTCCGGAACACTGCCAACCCGCCCCCCGAAACCCGGACACCGCTGCCTATGGTGGACCGCTGGACGCGGCCCACCATAGGCGCACACACCGCAGCCTGAGGTGGACCGCTGGACGCGGCCCACCTTACGCTTGTGGGGATCTTGGGGGTGAGGGCGACATGGCGCAGCGGCGCTTGCTGGAAGGGCTCGGCGTCACCGTCGCCGAGGAGACGGCCTACCGCGCCCTGCTCCGGCACGGCCCCGCCACGTTGAGCCGGCTCGCCGCGGAAACAGGATCGTCCCCCGCCGCCATCCGCCGCATGCTGCCCAGACTGGAGGACCTCGGGCTGATCTCCCGCGTCGCGGGCCGCCCGCTGAGACTCGTCGCCACTCCCCCGAACGTCGCCATCGACATCCTCGTCGCCCGCCGCCAGGAGGAGATCGCCCACAGCAGGGCCGCCGCCGCGCTGCTGGCCACCGAGGTCGCCGAGCGCAGCGGACCGCAGCCCGAGGAGGTGCTGGAGGTGGTGACCGGGCGCGACGCCGTGGCCCGCCGCTATCTGCAGCTCGAACGCAACGCCACCCGGGAGATGCTCGTGCTCGTGCATCCCCCGTACGCGGTCGACATCAGCGACGACCAGGAGAACCGGCAGCGGGCGGCTCGCCAGGGAGCACCCACCCGTGGCATCTACAGCCCGCTGGCGTTCGAGCACCCCGGCATGCTCGCCCACACGCGCCGCGCCGTCGCCCACGGCGAGCAGGCCAGGCTCGGCCAGGTGCCGGTCAAACTGGCCGTCGCCGACGCCCGCACCGCCATCCTGCCCCTGGTCTCCGACGATGACCGAGCCGTGGAGAGTGCCCTCGTGGTGCATCCGTCCGCGCTGCTCGACGCTCTGGTGGGGCTGTTCGAGACGTTGTGGCGGGCAGCCGTGCCGCTCCGCCTGACCTCCGCCGAGGCCCTGGAGCCCGAGATGTGGCCGCAGGCCCCCGACGCCGAAGTGCTGGCCCTGCTCGCGGCCGGGATGAAGGACGACGCCATCGCCAGGCAACTGGGGTTGAGCCCGCGTACGGTGCAGCGCCGCGTGCAGGTGTTGTGCGAACGGCTGGGCGCCAGGACCCGCTTTCACGCGGGCTTCCTCGCCGCCCGCCACGACCTGCTCGTGGCGGACCCCCACCTAGCGACCCCCGCCGCGCCCTCGTCGTGGCGAGGCTAAGTGAGCAGGATCCCGCCGTCGACCGGCAGCGTCACCCCGGTGATGTACGAGGCCGCGTCGCTCGCCAGGAAGACCGCGGCGGCCACCAGCTCGGCCGGGTCGCCGGCGCGGTCCATGACCACCCGCGACTCCACCATCCGCTCCAGATAACCGGGTTTGTACTGCTCGGTCATCTCGGAGGCGAAGAACCCCGGCTCCAGGCAGTTGACCCTGATGCCGCGGCGGCCGGTCCACTGCTGCGCGAGGTCGCGCGTCAGCCCGGTGACCGCCGCCTTGGACGCGCTGTAGGCGGCCTGCGGCAGCCCTATCGTGGTCTCGCCGAGCACGCTGCCGATGTTGACGATCGACGAGCCGGGCCGCATCACCCGCGCGCACGCCTGCGCCATCCAGTAGGTGCCGTGCAGGTTGATGTCGATGACCCGCCGGAACTCCTGCGGGGTCTCGCGCAGCGCGGGCACGGCCGTGCCGACGCCGGCGTTGTTGATCAGCACGTCGACGCCGCCCATGGCCCCGACGGCGCCGGCCACGACGGCGTCGCAGTCTTCCGGCCGCGACACGTCGGCCGGCACGGCCAGGCACCGGCGGCCGGTCTCCTCGACCAGCCGCCGGGTCTGCTCCAGCCGCTCGGCGCGCCGGGCGGCGATCACGACGTCGGCGCCCGCCTCGGCCAGGCCCCGGGCGAAGGCGACGCCCAGCCCGGCGGAGGCGCCGGTGACGATGGCCACCTTGCCGTCGAGCCGGAAGCGCTCCAGCACGTCAGTCCTCGTCCTTCCGGTCGGCCCGCCCGGGAGCCTTACAGGCCGTATTCCTTGACGATGCGCTCGTGCCGCTCGACCTCGACGTCGATCTCGCGGGCCAGGTCGAGCCAGGCCAGCGGGTGCACCCACCGCTCGGTGGCGTCGTCGAGCAGGGCGTCGACCTCGTTGGGCGACACATCGGGCGGCACCGCGACCCAGCCGAACACCCCGGGCAGCCGCTCGCCCGAGGACGGGTGGGAGACGGTGTAGTTTTCGTCGCTGTAGACCCACATCGGCCAGCCGCGCTCGGCCATGACCTCGGTGAACTCCGCCCAGTCCTCCTCGCTCGGCGCGGCGCCGTCGAAGAAGTAGCTGGTGTAGCCGCCGGGCCGCAGGATGCTCACCGCGGCGAAGGGCGGCACGAAGTTCTGCTGCTCCTCGGGGTCTTCGGGCACCGGCTCCAGCAGCTGCGGGTCGAAGACGACCAGGTCGCCGGCGTTGTAGTCCATGCCGCGCGGCTGGGGCAGCGCCAGCCTGGCCGTGGCCGGGCCGGTGCGGATCGACAGGACCTGGCGCTGGCCACCGTCGGGGGCGGGCAGGATGACCCTGATGAGGCCCATCTCCTCCTCGATCGGGCCTTCCTTGGACTTGATCGGCATGCCGATCTTGGCCGCGCCCTTGTGCACGATCTCCCAGTTCTCGGCGGCGGTGGCCATGACGATCATGCGCCAGACGTCTTCGTCGACGAGCTCGTCGAGCACTTCGTGCAGCACCCCGGCCGCCCGGTCGTTCTGGTCGAGCTGCTGGGCAGCGCCCGACAGCAGGCGGCGGGCCTCGAGCCCGGCGCCGGCCGCCACGGCGTGCTCGGCCGCTTCGAGCGTCTCGGGCCAGCGCTCGCGGGCGCTGTGCAGCCTGGCGAGCGCGAGGTATTGGGCGTCGTGCGGCAACATCGCGGCCATCTGCTCCAGCCGCTCGTCCTGGCGGGCCTCGATGAGCAGCGTGGTGAGGTAGGCCACGTCGTCGGAGTCGGCGGTGGCGATGTCGCCGGAGTCGACCAGCATCTTCCAGTAGATGTCGGCGCCGGTGGCGGGGTAGCCCAGGAAGCCGGCCGTGGTCGTGTGGCGGCGGGTGGCCTCGAGGTCCTGCCCGGACAGCGGGGCCAGCCAGCCCACCCACTTCTCCGGGTCGGCGTTGAATCCGTCGGCGGCGTCGAAGAGGCCGACCCGCTCCTCCAGCGGGCCGGGCGGCTCGGGCTCGCCCGTGGCGTCGGCGGTGGCCCGCAGGGCGGCGATGCGCTCGGCGAGCCCCTCGCTCTCGCGCAGCTCGGCGGCTCCCGACTCGGCGAGGTCGGCCAGCAGCCGCGCCTGCCAGACACCCTGCCTGGCGATCGCCAGCTCGCCCGCGACCAGCGCGAGCTCGACGCGGGCGCGATAGCCGCCCATCATGCTGAAGTAGTCGATCCACTGGCGCAGCACGCGGCCCAGCTGCCAGGTGTTGGTGATCTGGGCGGAACCGGCCAGCTTGCTGACGGCCTGCGACCACTCGACGAACACCCGCGGGTGCTCGCCCACCACGTCGAGGTCGGGCAGCGCGTCGACGGCCTCGGCGATGCGACCGAGCGTGGCCAGGATGAGCGCCCTGCGCACGCCGTCGCGGTGCTCCTTGGCCACCGGGTCGTCCGGCTGGAACTCCGAAGCGGCCTGCAACGCCTGCAGCGCGTCCTCGGCGCGGCCGGCGGCGAGCAGCGCGCGGGCGCTTTCGGCGCCGAGCTCCCAGCTCGCCTCGCGACCGGCGACCGTCAGCCGCTCGACGGCCGACTCGGCATAGGTCACGGCCTCACCCGGCCGCCCCGCGTCGATGAGCGCGGCGACATATTGCGTGACGATCCCGGTGAAGGCGGGCTTCTCCGGGGTCAGCGCCTCGATCTGCGCGCCCAGCAACTCGAGCCGCTCGGCGGCGTGGCCGGGGCCGTCGGCGTTGGCCCATGCGATGGCCATCGCCTCGACCGCCGCCGGAACGGCCGGGCACTCGCGCACGTCTTCGCGCTGAGCGAACTCGAGCAGCTGCTGGGCGTCGTCGATGGCGACCGCGCCCTGAGCCCGGTCGCCGATGCGGCCGATCAGGTGCCAGTAGCGGGCGTAGAACTCGAGCCAGGGCAGCTCCAGGGCCTCTGCCTGCTGCGCGATGGCCGGAGCCATGACGTCGAGCTGCGGGTTACGGCCCTCATAGGCCTGTGCGGGAAGGTCTCCCAGCGCCATGGCGAGGCCAACGTTGCCCGCCTCAGAAAGCTGCTGCTGGGTTTCGCCGACCCAGGCCCAGATGTCCACGTCCATGGGCAGCCAGTCTGCCAGGTCAACGAGCGTCCCCAAAACGCAGAAGCCCGATCAGCTCGTCCGATTCACTGTCGCTCAGGACCGAAAAGGCGCGTGCCATGAGATCGTCGGTCGTCTCCTCCACGGCGGCGCGCCGCTCGACCACCTCGGGGCCGGGCTGCGGGTAGGGCTCCGGCCAGGTGAAGAACCGGGCGATCTGCTCCCCCGTCGTGCGCCCGAGCGGGGTCGAGTCGTGGCCGGCGGCGAGCGTCGCCTCCAGAGGGTGGAGGCCCGCCGCGATCACGGCGTTGGCGTGCAGGCCGCCGCGCAGCTCGCGTACGACGTGCATGAGCTGCACGGCACGCGCCGGTGGGTCGTCGGCCAGCGGCACCGCCCGCCAGCCCGCGAACAGCGGCGCGCCGACGGGCGAGGCCTCCTCGACGACCCGCTGGAGCAGCTCGGCGATCCTGGCGCAGCCGTCGTGGCCGCCCAGTTTGCGCCGTCCCCAGGACCTGCACACCTCGGCGTAGAGCTCGACGGCCTGCTCAGCGGCCACCTTGCGGCCGCCGTTCCAGCTCTCCTCGACGTGCTCGGGCGGGAAGAAGACGACGACCGCGCTGACCACGTCGGCGTCGCACTCGCCGAGCACGCCGCAGCGGCCGCGGAAGTACAGCTCGCGAGGGCCGAGGGCGTACTCGTCGCAGACGGCCTTGGCC
This sequence comes from Nonomuraea sp. B1E8, assembly GCF_039871515.1. NCBI lineage: Bacteria > Bacillati > Actinomycetota > Actinomycetes > Streptosporangiales > Streptosporangiaceae > Nonomuraea > Nonomuraea sp. B1E8. The sequence continues at coordinate 276,388 of NZ_JBDPLS010000006.1, forward strand.
TCTCTGGAGATCGTGAAACCGCCGCCGAACTGGCCGATCGGGGCCCTGACCTGTGTCGCGGTGGTGCGTGGGTCCGCCATGTCCACCTCTCAGTTCGTGAAGTGAACCCAGCATTCCTCAGAAGAACATCATTCTGCAAGCATCAGTTCGCCACTCGCCACGATGACCGCGGGACCGGAAAGGTAGCTGGTGTCCTCGTCGAGGATGACGGTCAGCGTGCCGCCGACCACCTCGACCGTCCAGGTGCCCGTGCTGTCGCCCGACAGGCTCGCGGCGGCGACGGCCGTGGCCACCGCTCCGGTGCCGCACGACCGGGTCTCGCCGGAGCCGCGCTCGAAGACGCGCATCACCGCGCGGCTGGTGCCCACCGGGTTGAAGAGCTCGATGTTGACGCCGCCGGGGAAGACCCCCGTGTCGAAGCCCGGCTGGTGGGCGAGGTCGAGCTGGGCGACGGGATCGCCGATGGCGCAGGCCAGGTGCGGGTTGCCCATGTCGATGTACAGGCCGGTGTATTCGTGTGAGCCGACGGTGGCCACGCTCTCGCCGTGGACGACGGGCCGGCCCATGTCGACCGTGACGTCGCCGTTCGGCTCGACGCGGACCTTGCGCAGGCCGCCACGGGTGGCCACCGCGAACTCCGAGTGCTCCACCAGCCCGGCGTCGATCAGATAGCGGACGAACACGCGCACGCCGTTGCCGCACATCTCCGCCACGCTGCCGTCGGCGTTGCGGTAGTCCATGAACCATTCGGCCGCCGACGCCTGCTCGGCCACCTCGTGGCTCTGCTTGGTGCGCGCGACCCTGAGCACACCGTCGGCCCCGATCCCTGTCCTCCTGTCGCAGATCTTCGCGACGAGCGAGGCTGAGACGTCCAGCTCGCCGTCGGGATCAGGCAGGATGACGAAGTCGTTCTCGGTGCCGTGCCCCTTGAGAAAGCGCATTCTGAAAGTTTATGCGCACCGGCTCGCCGCGATTCGGTCGAGGGATCGCTCAAGGAGATCGGGTGCGTCGTAGGGCAGCCAGCACACCCGCGGATCACGGCGGAACCACGACTCCTGACGGCGCGCGAAGCGCCTGGTCAGCCGGATGGTCTCCGCGATCGCCCGCTCCTCGCTCCACTCGCCCTCCAGGAAGCGGATGACCTGGGCGTACCCGAGGGCGCGGCTCGCCGTGCGGCCCTCGGCCAGCCCTTCGCCGAGCAGCCCTCGCACCTCGTCGACCAGGCCCGCCCGCCACATGCGCTCGACCCTGACCGCGATCCGCTCGTCCAGCTCCGTCCTCGGCACCTCGAGCCCGAGCTGCACGGTCGGGTAGACCGCTTCGTAGGAGGGCATCGTGGCCGAGAACGGGCGCCCGGAATGTTCGATCACCTCAAGGGCGCGGACGATGCGGCGGCCGTTGCTGGGCAGGATCGCCGCCGCGGCGGCCGGGTCCATCCCGCGCAGCCGTTCGTACAGCTCGGCGGCGCCGCGCTCGGCCAGCTCCGCCTCCAGCCTCGCCCTGATCTCCGGGTCGGTGCCGGGGAACTCCAGCTCGTCGATGGCCGCCCGCACGTAGAGCCCGCTGCCGCCGACCAGGACCGGCACGTCGACGCGGTCGAAGACGGCCCTGGCCAGCTTCTGGTATTCGGCCACGCTGGCCGTGACCGTGACGTCCCACACGTCCAGCAGGTGGTGGGGAACCCCGCGCTGCTCGGCCGGGGTCAGCTTGGCCGTGCCGATGTCCATCCCCCGGTAGAGCTGCATGGAGTCGGCGTTGACGCACTCGCCCCCCAGCCGGAGCGCGAGGTCGACGGCGAGATCGGACTTTCCCGCCGCGGTGGGGCCGACGACGGCGATGACGGGCTGCTGGCTCACGCTGACCAGTCTGCTAGAGGTCGAGCAGCGTCGGTTGCAAATAGCCCTCATGGGTCAGCAGCCGGCGCTTGGTCTCCACGCCCTCGCCGCCGCTGAAGCCGCCCAGGCCGGTGCCCGCGATCACGCGGTGACAGGGCACGAAGATCGGGATCGGGTTGGAGCCCATGATCGAGCCGATGCCACGGGCCGGCACGCTGGAGCCGCTGCGGCGGGCCAGCTCGCCGTAGGTGACGGCGGTGCCGTACGGGACCTGGTGGAGGGCCTGGAGCACCCGCAGCCGCGAGCCGGACATCAGGCGCCAGTCGATCGGCGTCTCGAAGACCTTCAGGTCGCCGGCGAAGTAGGCGTTCAGCTCCGCGACCGCGAAGGCCGTACGATCCGCATCATGAACCTCAGGCAGGCCGAGCCGGTCGGCCAGGCGCGCACGCGACCCGTGCGCCGACGCCCAGCCCGACGCCACGAGGCCGGTCTCGGTGACGGCCAGCACGAACGGGCCGACCGGGGTCGGCACCTCGGCGAAGGCGGCGGTCTCTGCGGCGGCGGGCATCATGTCCTCACGTGAGCTCGTGGTGCTGGGCACCGCCAGCGCGGTCCCTACCCGACACCGTAACCACAATGGCTACCTCCTGCGCTGGGACGGTCAGGGCTTCCTGTTCGACCCGGGCGAGGGCACGCAGCGGCAGATGGTGCACGCCGGAGTCAGCGCGCACGACGTGCACTGGCTCTGCGTCACGCACTTCCACGGCGACCACTGCCTGGGCGTGCCGGGCGTGGTGCAGCGCATCGCCCGCGACAGGGTCAGGCACCCGGTGCGGGCACTCTTCCCCGGCTCCGGCGAACCCTACTGGCGCAGGCTCCGCCACGCCGCCGTCTTCGCCGACACGTCCGTCATCTCCGAACATCCCCTCGACGGCGACCTCACCGCTGTCGGCCCGCTGACCGCGCGCCGCCTGTCCCATCCGGTCGAGTCCTACGGCTACCGCCTCCAGGAGCCGGACGGCCGCCGCATGCTGCCTGAGCGGCTGGCCGCCCACGGCATCCGCGGCCCCGAGGTCGGCGAGCTGCAGCGCACCGGCTCCGTACGCGGCGTCACGCTCGACCGGTGCAGCGAGCCCAAGCCGGGGCAGAGCGTGGCCTTCGTGATGGACACCCGGCTCTGCGACGCCGTCTTCGAGCTGGCGTCGGGGGCCGACCTGCTGGTGATCGAGTCGACGTTCCTGTCATCGGAGAGCGCGCTGGCCAAGGAGTACGGGCACCTGACGGCGTTCGAGGCGGGTTTGGTGGCGGCGGACGCGGGGGTGCGCAGGCTCGTGCTCACGCACTTCTCCGAGCGGTACGGGTTCGCCGAGGAGCCGGCCTTCGCCGCCGAGGCGCGGCGCAGCTTCGACGGCGAGGTGGTGCTCGCCCGCGACCTGATGAAGATCCCCGTGCCGCGCCGCCGTCAGTAGGGGCTCCGGCCCTCCCTGACCTTCGCCAGCAGCCCACGTGTGTAGTCGGCGGACGCGCGGTGCAGCCCGCTGCCGAAGCTGATCCTGGCCACCCCGAGCTCGGCCAGGCGCGCCGGCGAGGGGCCTCCCGGCTGGAACAGGATGTTGACCATCCCGCCCAGCTCGCCGGCCAGCGCCCGGATCTCCTCCTCGTCCGCCAGGCCGATCGGGTAGACGCAGTCGGCTCCCGCCTCCAGATAGCGCCGTGCGCGCTCGACGGCCGCGGCGCGGTCGCCGTGTCCGTGCAGGTACAGGTCGATCCTGGCGTTGATCACCAGGCCCGGGCCCGCGGCGGCGCGCACCTCGGCGAGGAAGTCCGCCTGGACTCCGGGCTCCACCATCTCGCCGGTGCCGGGGACGGAGTCCTCCAGGTTGCACCCGACGGCTCCTGCGCCAGCCAGCGCCTCGGCGAGCGCGGCCGGTTCGAGCGCGTACCCGCGCTCGACGTCGGCGGTGACGGGCACGTCGACCGCTCTGGCCACGCGCGCCACGGCCGCCATCATCTCGTCGGCAGGGGTGCCCTCGCCGTCCTCGTAGCCCAGCACGCGCGAGACGGCGGCGCTGCCGGTGGCGACCGCGGGAAAACCGGCATCCTGTACGGCCCGCGCCGACGCGGCGTCCCAGACGTTGGGGAGAACCAGCGGAGTGCCCGGCACGTGAAGGGCTCGAAGCGCGTCCGCCTTGTCAGTCGTCATGCGGCGACCCTACGGAGCACCCCGGCACCGCCGAAGGTCCAATACCGGCGAATTACGGCAAGCCACTTCACCGGCGTCCGAACGAGTGATCCGCCCGGGCACGAGGGGGGCGCGAGCACCCGGCCGCTCAAGGGCGAGCGGCCCCGGCCTCCCTGGGGCCTACAAGGGCGAGCCCCTGACGTCTTCGATGGCGAGCGTCCCGGACCTTCCTGACACCCTCAGCAGCCGCCCGTGGCGCACTGGCCGTTGACCAGGCCCGCCGGGCCGTCGGCCGGGGTGTCGGCCTCGTCCTGCGCAGGCTTGCTCGGGGACGTCGTCGCGGGCTTCTTGCCGGTGCCGGTCTGCTTGGTGCCATCGGACGGGTTGGAGCCCGTCGAGCCCGTGTCGTGGTTGCCGGGGCCGCCCTCGCCGCCGTTGTCCGTCCTGGCGTCGCCCATGCTGCCGTCGTCCTCGCCGGTCGGCAGGTTGTCGTCAGGAGCGTCGGTCTCGGCGTCACCCATGGTCGCGTCGTCGTCACCCTGAAGTTCTTCGCCGCCGACGCTCTGTGAGGGCCCCGGCTGGGCGCCTCCGGGCTGTGCGGGATCGGCGGGGTTTCCCGCCAGGAAGTAGCCGCCGCCGGCCGCCGCCACCAGGGCGACCGCCACCGAGGCGACGATCACGGCGATCTTCTTGTTGTTCTTCGAGGGTTTGTGCCCTGGGGGCGCATTTCTCGAAGCCGGGCGGGTGTCCCCAGGCCCAACCAGGATCTCCTGGTGATCCGGCTCACGCGAACCTTGCATGGTGCTGCAGCTCCCTGCGGTCGTATCGGGAAAGCTCACCGGCTTCCGCGGGTGATGGACCACACTAGCCGCAACACCGGAATGCTCGCAGAACAATCACGAAGGAATCACGACTTGTCCCCCCTTAGATCCATAAGACCAGGTAGCCGCGCCAACCTGGCACCGCTGGCCGGAACAGCCGGGGTACTCGTCACCGCGACCCTGGGAATTTTCCTGGCATTCACCGGCTCCTCAGAACCGTCTCCGCAAAGCTCCGCCGAATTCGATCAGGACTCTCCGCATTCCTCAAGATCAATGACACCTCCGCCGCCACTCTGGGCGTCGAACATGACACAAAGGGCGACCGCGGCCCAATCTTCCGGGCCATTTCTTGGAACGTTCCCGCAACCGTCCGCACAGACCGTGGACGCCGTGATGGGGCCGTTGGCGCCGCCGTGGATCCAACCCGTCCCGCCGCCCTGGGACATCACGGGAACGCCTCCCTGGGGCACCCGGACACCGCCCTGGGGCACGCTCGAACCCGGCCGCCCGTCACCGGCCACGGGCCCGCCGGCCGCGACCGCGCCCCCGGGCTCACCGGCGCCCTTCCCCGGACGCACGGCCGCACCTCCACCGCCCGTCCGCGACCGGTCGGCGGCGCCCCGGGCACCCGTCCAGGTACGGTCCGCGGCGCCCCGCCCGGAGGGCTCGCCCTCTCCGCAGTCGCCCCCTCAGCCGCCTCCCCGCGACCCCGCGCCGACCCGGCGCCCGGTCGTCCCCGCGCCCCCGGCCCGCGGCATCGATCCCTGCGCCACGTTCGACGACTTCCGCCGGCAGCCCTGCTACAGCTTCCTCGACCGCCTCACTCGCTGACGCTTCGCCACGGGATGCGGCCCGCCTGTCGGTGCCGTGCACCGGACAGGCGGGCCGCACAGCAGGAGGGCAGGTGGTGTGCCGGGGATCTGCGGACGTCACGCAACCGATCCGGCCGGGAGTGAGCCCACCGCCCCCAGTAGGCCTTGTTCGTCCAACAGCGGCCGAAGCACCTACGGCCGGGGCGGGCACCTCGGCCGGGGAGCGTCTGCTTGGCGGCCTCGACGAGCGCGGCGAAGGCAGGCGTCAGCCCTCAGGCAGAGAGGGCTGACGCCGGGGTCAGTGGGCCGAGCAGGCGCCCGACGGGGCGGTGGTGGGAGCGGGGCGGCCGACGGTGGGCATGCCGAGCAGCACCCCCGGACCCGTGGAGGGACCGGCCTGGCGGGACTCCCAGGCGTCACCCGCCCGCGTCCGCCTGACCTCGTATGCGGGGCCGTCCGCCACCAGGTGGTGCGGGGCCGCGTACGTCACCTCGACCGTCACCATGTCACCCGGCCGGGGAGTCTCCGGGCCCACGGCGAAGTGCACGAGCCGGTTGTCGGGCGCACGGCCGGACAGCCGGCGGGTGGCGTCGTCCTTGCGCCCCTCGCCCTCGGCGACCAGGACCTCGAGCGTCCGGCCCACCTGCTTCTTGTTCTCCTCCCACGAGATCTCCTCCTGGAGGGCCACCAGCCGCTCGTAGCGTTCCTGGACGACCTCCTTGGGGATCTGGTCGTCCATGGTGGCCGCCGGCGTGCCGGGACGGATGGAGTATTGGAAGGTGAAGGCGTTGGCGAAGCGGCTCTGCCTGACGACGTCGAGCGTGGCCTGGAAGTCCTCCTCGGTCTCGCCGGGGAAGCCGACGATGATGTCGGTCGAGATGGCCGCGTCCGGCATGGCGGCGCGCACGCGTTCGATGATGCCGAGGTAGCGCTCGGCGCGGTAGGAGCGGCGCATCGCGCGCAGCACCCGGTCGGAGCCCGACTGCAGCGGCATGTGCAACTGGTGCATGACGTTGGGCGTCTCGGCCATGGCGGCGATCACGTCGTCGGTGAACGCGGCGGGGTGGGGCGAGGTGAAGCGGACCCGCTCCAGGCCCTCGACGGAGCCGCACGAGCGCAGCAGCTTGCCGAAGGCCAGCCGGTCGCCGAACTCCACGCCGTAGGTGTTGACGTTCTGGCCCAGCAGCGTGACCTCGAGGACGCCCTGGCCGACGAGGGTCTCGACCTCGGCCAGGATCTCGCCGGGCCGGCGGTCCTTCTCCTTGCCGCGCAGGGAGGGGACGATGCAGAACGTGCAGGTGTTGTTGCAGCCGACCGAGACGGCCACCCAGGCGGCGTAGGCGGACTCGCGCCTGGTGGGCAGCGTCGAGGGGAAGACCTCGAGCGACTCCTTCAGCTCGACCTGCGCCTCGCCCTCGATGCGGGCGCGCTCCAGCAACACCGGCAGCGAGCCGATGTTGTGGGTGCCGAAGACCACGTCGACCCATGGCGCCCTGCGGACGATCTCGCCCTGGTCCTTCTGGGCGAGGCAGCCGCCCACGGCGATCTGCATGCGCGGGTTGCTCACCTTGGCGGGCCGCAGGTGGCCGAGGTTGCCGTAGAGGCGGTTGTCGGCGTTCTCCCGCACGGCACACGTGTTGAACACGACCACGTCGGCGGTCTCGCCGTCGGGGGCGGGCACGTAGCCGGCATCCTCCAGCAGGCCGGAGAGCCGTTCGGAGTCGTGGACGTTCATCTGGCACCCATATGTGCGCACTTCATAGGTGCGGGCGCTCTCCTGGGTCACAGTCATGGCGCTTTCCAGGGTAGTCGTTGTCAGGCTTGAGACGGCCCGTACGGATCTAAAAGACCAGCTTGACGGCACGATGTGATCGGATCGGTACCACCCGGTTAGTGACCAGCGTCTTAATGCCCTCTACCGTTTGGGTGCATGACGGAGAACGGCGACGGCGCTCCACTGGTTCGGTTGGAGAACGTCAACAAGCACTTCGGGGCGCTGCATGTCCTGAAGAACATCAACTTGACCGTCTCTCGTGGCGAGGTTCTGGTCGTCATCGGCCCGTCGGGCGGCGGGAAGTCCACGCTCTGCCGCGCGATCAACCGGCTGGAGACGATCAGTGACGGGCAGATCATATTTGACGGCCAGGTCCTGCCCGAGGAGGGCAAGGCGCTGGCGAGGCTGCGTTCCGACGTCGGCATGGTCTTCCAGTCGTTCAATCTGTTCGCTCACAAGACCATCCGGGAGAACGTCACGCTCGGCCCGATCAAGGTGCGCGGCATCGCGCGCGACGCGGCCAACAAGCGTGCGATGGAGCTTCTCGAACGGGTAGGCATCGCGGCGCAGGCGGACAAATATCCGGCCCAGCTGTCGGGTGGCCAGCAGCAGCGGGTCGCCATCGCCAGGGCGCTGGCGATGGACCCGAAGATGATCCTGTTCGACGAGCCGACCTCGGCACTGGACCCCGAGATGGTGCAGGAGGTGCTCGATGTCATGGTCGGGCTGGCCCGTGACGGGATGACCATGGTGGTCGTCACGCACGAGATGGGTTTCGCCCGCCGCGCCGCCAACCGCGTGGTGTTCATGGCAGACGGGCAGATCGTCGAGGAGAACACCCCCGACGAGTTCTTCACCAACGCGCAGACCGACCGGGCGCGCGACTTCCTTTCGAAGATCCTCACGCACTGAGATGAGGCAGGTACACATGCATATGCGTCGAACGGGAGCGGTGCTCTCGGTAGCGGCTCTGGCCGCCGGCCTGACGGCTTGCGGTGGCGACGAGCAGACGTACGCCACCGTGCTGGAGAAGGTCCAGGGCGCCAACAAGATCGTGGTCGGCACCAAGTGGGACCAGCCGAGCCTGGGCCTGAAGATGGGCGCCGAGCCCGAGGGTTTCGACGTTGACGTGGCCAAGGCCCTGGTGAAGGAGCTGGCCGGCGGCAAGGAGGTCGAGATCGAGTGGAAGGAGTCGGCCTCGTCCAACCGTGAGCCGTTCCTCCAGAACGGCACGGTCGACATGGTCGTCGCCACTTATTCCATCACCGAGGAGCGCAAGGGCAAGGTCACCTTCGGCGGCCCCTACGTGATCGCCCACCAGGACGTCATGGTCCGCAAGGACGACACCTCGATCAACAGCCCGCAGGACCTCAAGGGCAAGAAGATCTGCAAGGCCGCCGGCTCCAACTCCTACAAGCGCATCACCGAAGGGCCACCGGACGGCGAACTCGACATCGACGCCACGACCGTCGACGCGGCCAACTACTCCGAGTGCGTGCAGAAGCTGACCGGCAGCAACCTCGACGCCGTCACCACCGACGACCTGATCCTGGCGGGCTTCGCCAAGCAGGCCGGCGGCAACTTCAAGGTGCTGGGCCAGGGCTTCACCGACGAGAAGTACGGCGTCGGCCTGAAGAAGGGCGACACGAAGACGTGCGAGGCCGTCAACACCGCGGTGAAGAAGCTGTGGGACAACGGCACCATGAAGCAGCTGCTGGACAAGTGGTTCGGCGGCACCCAGGGCCTGAAGCTGTCCGAGGCCGCGCCGCCGGCCGAGGGCTGCAGCTGATCACGTCGGCGACCGCGGCCGGCCCCCCGGCCGCCTGTCGCCCTTGCGGTGGAGCACGATGGACGAACTAATCACATACGCCCCCGACCTCGCGCTCGGGTTCCTGGAGAACGTCAAGCTCGCGCTCGTGGCCCTGGTCGCCTCCTTGATCATCGGTACGGTCCTGGTCGCGATGCGGGTCTCCCCCACGCCGGTGTTGCGGGCGGCGGGCACGATCTACGTCAACGTTGTCCGTAACACCCCCCTGACGCTGGTGCTGGCGTTCTCGGCGCTGGGCCTGAGCGACCAGCTCGGCCTGGTCTTCTCCGACGAGCCGCGGTCCAACTCGTTCTGGCTCGTCGCGATGGGCCTGTCGCTCTACACGGCGGCCTTCGTGTGCGAGGCGCTGCGCTCGGGCGTCAACACGGTGCAGATGGGACAGGCCGAGGCCGCCAGGGCGATCGGCCTGACGTTCAGCCAGTCACTGACGATGATCATCCTGCCTCAGGCGTTCCGCGCCGTGGTCGCCCCGCTGGGCAGCGTGATCATCGCCATGATCAAGAACACCACGGTCGCCACCGCCGGCGGGTTCCTCGCCGACGCGGCGGCCGTGATGAAGGAGACGTTCGACCAGACCGGCGCGTCGATCCCCATCTTTCTCGGCATCGTCGTCGCCTTCATGGTGCTGACCATGCCGATCGGGTTCTTCACCGGCTGGTTGTCGCGGCGCCTGGCGGTGGCCCGATGAGCACTTCTGTCCTGTTCGACGCCCCCGGGCCGCGCGGGCGGGTGCGCAACCACGCCCTCACCGTCGTCAGCCTCATCGCCGTCGGGGCGGTCGTCTACGGCGTCTTCAAAGGCTTCGACGCCAAGGGCCAGTGGGAAGGCAAGATCTGGCAGCCGTTCCTGCAGTGGGAGACGTGGGAGTTCTACATCATCCCGGGTCTCATCGGCACCTTGAAGGCGGCGGCCGTGGCCGCGGTGCTCGCGCTCGCCTTCGGCGCGATCTTCGGCCTGGCCCGGCTTTCGGACCATGCCTGGATCAGGGTCCCGGCCGGCGTGGTGGTGGAGGTCTTCAGGGCCATCCCCCTGCTGCTGCTGATCTTCTTCATCTTCTACCTGGCCCCGTTGCTGATGGGCGGCGGCGACTACGCGTTCATGGCGGTGGTCGTCGGCCTGATGCTCTACAACGGCTCGGTGCTCGCCGAGGTCGTCAGGGCCGGCGTGCAGGCCGTCCCCAGGGGGCAGTCGGAGGCCGCCTACGCGGTGGGCATGCGGAAGAACCAGGTCATGCGGCTGGTGCTGTTGCCGCAGGCCGTCACGGCGATGATGCCGGCGATCGTCAGCCAGCTCGTGGTGCTGCTGAAGGACACCGCGCTCGGCTACATCATCGCCTACGTCGACCTGCTCAACACCGGCTTCAAGATCCTTCCTGCCCGGTTCTTCGGCTCGTTGATCCCGGCGGCGATCGTCATCGGCATCATCTACGTCGCGCTCAACATGGCCCTGAGCTACCTGGCCACCTGGCTGGAGGGGCGCAGCAGGCGCAGCCGCAAGACCGCGGCCAAGCCGGTCACGCCGGCCGTGGGCATGGGCGAAGGCGCCGCCTGACGGTGTACGGGCGGTGAACGCACCGCCCGTACACCGATAAATCCCCAAGAAAGTCCCACTTCTCCGTTGGAGGCGTTGAAAGACCGGCCTGCGCGCGTTATTCAGCCGACAAGCTCCTCTTACAGGAGATGATCGGGGTGACCATGCGTGGGGCGGCGCTCGCGGGGGCGGCCATGGCCGTGTGCCTGGCGGCGTGCGGCGGAAACGGCTCATACTCCACCGTCGCGGAGAAGATCAGAGAAGGCGGCACGGTCACGGTCGGCACCAAGTGGGACCAGCCGGGCGTGGGCCTCAAGACCGGGCCCGGCGCCCCCGAGGGTTTCGACATCGACGTCGCCCGCTACATCGTCCGCTACCTCGCGGGCGGGGAGGACGTACGCATCACGTGGCGCGAGGCCCCCTCCTCCGCCCGGGAGGCGCTGCTCCAGAACGGCACCGTCGACATGGTCGTCGCCTCCTACTCCATCACCATGTCGCGCAGGCCCCGGGTGACGTTCGCCGGCCCGTACGTGAGCGCGTACCAGGACACGATGGTCCGCTCCGACGACACCTCCATCCAGAAGACGAGCGACCTGGCGGGCCAGCGCATCTGCCTGGCCAAGGGCTCCAACTCCTACCGGCGCATCGTCGACCCGCCGCCGGACGGCAAGCTGGACCTGCCGGCCATCCTCGTGCCCGCGGCCAACTACTCCGAGTGCGTACGCAAGCTCCTCGACCGCCGGCTCGACGCGGTGAGCACCGAGAACCTGGCCCTGGCCGGGTACGTCGAGCAGGACCCCAAGAAGCTCAGGCTGCTCAACGACCCGATCAGCGAGGAGCAGTGGGCCGTCGGCCTCAAGGAGGGCGAGATCGCCACGTGCGAGGCCGTCGACGAGGCGATCACCATGATGTGGGCGGACGGCACGGCCGCCCGGCTGCTGCAGAAATGGTTCGGCGAGACGGGGCTCGACCTGCCCACGGCTCCACCGCCACCCGCGGGCTGCCCCTGATCCAAGATCCGGCCAGCACGCTCGCCGATCTTCCGGCAGGATGCGGGTATGCCCTTCTGGCCCTCCCCCATCTCGACCAGAGACGTGGCGAACGCAGGCGTGCGTCCCAGCTGGCCCACGGTCCGGGGCGGCAAGGTGTGGTGGACCGAAGACCGCCCCGAGGAGGGCGGACGCACCACGATCGTGTGCCGCGCCGCCGACGGCACCCACCGCGAGCTGCTGCGAGCCCCGTGGTGCGCGCGCACCCGGGTGCACGAGTACGGCGGCAGGCCCTACACCGTGACCCCCGGCGGCGAGGTGGTCTTCGCCAACCTCAACGACCAGCGCCTGTACATCCTGACGGATGGCGGTGAGCCCGAGCCGCTCACCGGCGACGGCTGCCGCTACGCCGACCTGGTCGTGCACGACGGCCAGGTGTGGGGCGTACGCGAGCGGCACGGCGACGACGGCAAGGTGACCCGGGCCATCGTGTCGATCCCGCTGGACGGCGGCGACCCTCGCACCTGGGTCACGGGCTGCGACTTCTACGCCTCCCCCGCCCTCTCCCCTGACGGGCGGCACCTGGCTTACCTCTGCTGGAACCACCCGCTCATGCCCTGGGACGGCACCGAGCTGCGGGTCGTCCGCCTCTCCAGCGGCGAGGAATGGACCGTGCGCGGCGGGCCCGCCGAATCCGTGCTCGCCCCCGCCTGGAAGGACGACACCCACCTCTACCTGATCTCCGACTCCTCAGGATGGTGGAACCTCTACGAAAGCGGTCTGCGGGGCGGGGACACACGGGCGGTCCATCCCGCCGAGGAGGAGTTCGCGGCGCCGCCGTGGCAGCTGGGCGGCCGGCCGTACACCGTGCTCGGCGACGGGCGCATCGCGGTCCTGCACGGGCGCGGCGACCTGCGGATGGGCGTGCTCGACCCCGAGTCGGGCACGCTGACCGACCTTGACGTGCCCTGTTCGGGGTGGGACGCGGCGCTGGCGGCCGAGGGCATGTCGGTGGTCGGGGTCGGCTACTCCGCCACGCTCCCCCGGTCGGTCGTCCAGGTGGACACGGCGGCGGGCACGCACGTCGCGCTCGGCCAGGACGTCGCGCGCCTGCCCGACCCCGCCTGCCTGCCGCTTCCCCGGGCGGTGGAGACGCCGGCCCCCGCGTTCCTCTATCCGCCGCACGGACCGGCGACCACCGGCGTCCCCCCATACGTGATCTTCGTGCACGGCGGCCCGACGGCCTGCGCCGACAGCGCGCTCGACCTGGAGAAGGCGTTCCTGACCTCGCGCGGCATCGGCGTGCTCGACGTCAACTACGGCGGCTCCACCGGCTACGGCAGGCCCTACCGCGACCGGCTGAAAGGGCAGTGGGGCCTGGTGGACGTCGCCGACACGATCGCCGCCGCACGGTGGCTGGCCGCCGAAGGCCTGGCCGACCCCGCCAAGATCGCGGTCCGCGGCAGCAGCGCGGGCGGCTGGACCGTGCTGGCCGCGTGCTGCCGGTCCGACGTGTTCGCGGGCGGCGTCTCCTACTACGGCATCAGCGCGCTCGCGCCCCTCTCCGAGCACACCCACGACTTCGAGTCACGCTACGTGGAGTGGCTGGTGGGGCCGGAAGACCCGCAGGTCTACGCCGCCCGCGAACCGCTCGGCCTCGTCGACGGCGTGACCTGCCCCATGCTGCTCCTGCAAGGGCTCGACGACCCCGTGGTGCCGCCCCAGCAGTCGGCGGCCTTCGCCGACGCGCTCTCCGAACGCGGCATCCCGTGCACCTATCTCTCCTTCGACGGGGAGTCGCACGGCTTCCGCCGCACCGAGACGCGGGCCGCGGCGCTCGCCGCCGAGCTCGCCTTCTACCAGCAGCTCTTCGCCTAACGGGCGAACTCTGTGGCCCTCGACTCCCTGACCACGCTGATGCGGATCTGTCCCGGGTAGGTCAGCTCCTCCTCCACCTGCTTGGCCACGTCGCGGGCGATCACCTGCGCCTGGATGTCGTCGACCGCGTCGGGCTTGACCATGACGCGGATCTCCCGGCCGGCCTGCATGGCGAAGACCTTCTCCACCCCGTCGTACGACTGCGCGATCTCCTCCAGCCGCTCCAGCCGCTTGACGTACGCCTCCAGGGACTCACGGCGGGCCCCTGGACGGCTGCCGCTGATCGCGTCGGCGGCCTGCGTGAGCACCGCCTCGACGGTGCGGACCTCCACCTCGTTGTGGTGCGCCTCGATGGCGTGCACCACGTCCTCCTCCTCGCCGTAACGGCGGGCGATCTCCGCGCCGATCAGCGCGTGACTGCCCTCGACCTCGTGCGTGAGAGCCTTGCCGATGTCGTGGAGCAGGGCGCAGCGCTTCATCAGCCGCTGGTTCATCTTCAGCTCGGCGGCCATGATGCCGGCGATGTGCGCGGACTCGATCAGGTGCTTGAGGACGTTCTGTCCGTAAGAGGTGCGGTAGCGCAACTGCCCGAGCAGCAGCGTCAGCTCGGGATGCATGTCGGTGATGCCCAGCTCGACCAGGGCGTCCTCGCCGGCCCGCGCGCACAGGTCCTGGACCTCCTGGCGGCTGCGGTCATGGGCCTCCTCGATGCGCTGGGGATGGATGCGGCCGTCGAGCACCAGCTTCTCCAGCGTCAGCCTGGCGGTCTCCCTCCGCACCGGGTCGAAGCACGACAGCAACACCGCCTCGGGCGTGTCGTCGATGATCAGGTTGACCCCGGTCGTGGACTCGAAGGCGCGGATGTTACGCCCCTCGCGCCCGATGATCCGGCCCTTCATCTCGTCGCCCGGCAGATGCAACACGCTGACGACCGACTCCGCCGTCTGCTCCGCCGCCACCCGCTGCACGGCCAGCGTCACGATCTTGGTGGCCCGCTTCTCGCCCTCCTTGCGGGCGGCCCCCTCGATCTCCCTGACGATCAGGGCGGCCTCGCGCTTGGCTTGGTTCTCGATCTCCCTGACCAGCTCCGCCTTGGCCTGCGCGCCGGTCAACCCGGAGACCCGCTCCAGGATGACCCGCCGCTCCTCCTCCACCTGGAGCAGCTCCTCACGCCGGTCGGCCAGCTCGACTTCGGTCTCGGCGAGCTTCCTGTCACGCTCGGACTGCCGTCTGGCCTCCTCGTCCAGCCGCTGCTCGCGCTCGGCCAGCCTGGCCTCCCTGCGCTCCAGATCGGCCCGTAGCTCTTTGAGCTCCGACTTGAGGATCCGGGCCTCCTCTTCGACCTCCCGCCGCATCTGCGCCGCGCTCTCGGCAGCGCTCTCCGACCTGCGCAGGATCTCCTCGGCGTCGGTCTCCGCCTTGTGGCGGATCTCCCGCGCCTCCTCACGCGCCTGCTCGAGCTCCTCGTGAACGGCCTGCACCTGCTCGGAGCTCGGCTTGCCGGAACGTGGCAGCGGACCGGACGTGCGACGTATGACGACGAGAAGCGCGACGATCATCCCGAACGCGAGCACGAGCACCGCCACCATCAGCACCACGACCAGCGGCCCCATGTGCGCCCCGCCCTCCTCGCGTCGTCAACACCTCATAACGCGGCCACAAACGGGAGGGGTCACAAGCACGCCACGGACAGCCCGGTCATCACCTGGGTCGATGCCCAGCCAAGGCTGACCGGGCGTCGGCTCGGAAAGCCGACACCTCGCCTGCCTCGATCGCCCAAGCTCGCTCGTCCGTCGTTCACCGGTATGGCAATCCGCACTGCGCGGAGTAACTCCTCACTGCCGTCGAGGTTATGCGTCGAACAGGTCACGAGCAAGCAAACGCGTCTCCAAGCGTGTCTTACGGACCCGCATCGCCACATCCACCACAAGATCCGCCATTGCTCCCGGAAACCGCCGGAATCCGGGAGCCTCCCCGTGCCGGGAGCGGACGTCCCTCAGGTGGACCGGTTGACGGCGCCCGGCACTCCGCCAGGCTGACGGCGGGTCACGTCAGGGGAAGTCTTCTTCCATGTCGATGCCCTCCTGTTCCAGGGCTTCCCGGATGACCCGGAAGGCCAGGCCCGAGGAGTAGCCCTTGCGGGCGAGCATGCCGGCGAGGCGGCGGGTGCGGGCGCGCGGGTCGAGGGATCGGGTCGCGGCCAGCTTGCGCTCCACCAGCCGGCGAGCGGTCTCCGCCTCCTGGTCGGGCTCGAGGCGGTCGACGGCTTCCTTGACCGTGTCGGTGTCGACGCCCCGATGGCGCAGCTCGGCGGCCAGGGCGCGCTTGGCCAGGCCCCGACCGTGGTGCCTGGAGTCGACCCAGGCCGCGGCGAACGCCTCGTCGTCGATCAGCCCCAGCTCTGAGAACCGGCTGAGCACCGCCTCCGCGGCGTCGTCCGGCACTTCCCGCTTGCGCAGAGCTTCGGCGAGCTGGGCTCGGGTCTTGGGAGCCATGGTGAGAAGGCGCAGGCAGATGGCCCGGGCCACCGACTCCGGGTCGGCGGCCGGAGCGGCCCCGGCCGGGCTCTCGGCGTCAGGGCCCTCGGGCAACCATCCTTTCGCCCTCTTCTCACCGCGCCTGCCGGACCTGCTGGACCGGCGCTCCCCGCCCGATCGTTTCTTACCGCCCTCGGCCTGCTCCCCGGCGAACCAACTGCTCCCGGCCAGCACCTCGGAATGCCATCCGCCGTCTCCGTCGCCGGAGGGCGAAGGTTGCTCCGCCCGACCGCCATCACGCGCACCAGAGCCGTCAGGTCCCGGAGGCGGGGTCGCACCTCGCCCCGGCTCTTCCGGGGCATCCCGGACACGCTGGTCATCACGCCCCGGACCATCGCCGTCCGGGCGGGAGCAGCCCGGCGGCGGAGGCGGGGATCCGGGCACGGTGGAATCCGCAGCCGGGCTCCCGGAACCCGTAGGGGCGTTGCCGGGCTCGGTGTCGGGGGTGCGCAGGCGGTTGCGCCATTGGTCGAGCGACGGCCAGCCGTCCGCCGCCGAGAGAGCGAGGTCGCGACCGCGCGGCGAGGTGGTGTTGGGCCAGGCGCCCCGGTTGTGCGGCTGGGGCGCCTGCGGCCGGTCCGGGTTATTCATAGGTCAACGATCAGACGTCACCCGGCTTGGGGGTGGACTTCGAACCACGACCGGAAGGAGCAGCCGCCGGAGCCGGAGCCGGAGCGGCGGCCTCGGCGGGAGTGTCCAGGCGCGGGCCCACACCCAGCTTGTCCTTGATCTTCTTCTCGATCTCGTTGGCCATGTCGGGGTGGTTACGCAGGAAGTTGCGCGCGTTCTCCTTGCCCTGGCCGAGCTGGTCGCCTTCGTAGGTGTACCAGGCGCCGGACTTGCGCACGAAGCCGTGCTCCACACCCATGTCGATGAGGCCGCCCTCGCGGGAGATGCCCACGCCGTAGAGGATGTCGAAGTCGGCGACCCGGAAGGGCGGGGCCATCTTGTTCTTCACGACCTTGACCCTGGTGCGGTTGCCGACCGCCTCCGTGCCGTCCTTGAGCGTCTCGATGCGGCGAATGTCCATCCGGACCGAGGCGTAGAACTTGAGCGCCTTGCCACCCGTCGTCGTCTCGGGGCTGTTGTGGACCATGACACCGTCGACGAAGTAGTTGTGCGTCCCCTCGATCTCGAGGTCGAACTTCCTCATCGAGCGGGTCTTCGGCTTGATGCGAATGTCGAGGATCCGTGAGGGCACAAGCCGCGGCTCGGGGTCGGTGAACTCCGGCTCGACCGCGAACTGGCCGCGGTAGCGAGGCAGGAGCTTGTAGGCCATCGAGGGGTGGACGTAGGGCGCCACCAGCTTCTGGAACGTGGCCGACGATTCCGTGTCGAACTGCAGGACGGCCACACCTCGGGCCCCGCGATGCTGAACCTTCACGTTGAGGCCATAGGTGTCACACAGGTAGTCACGAAGACGCTCCTGGGAGCCCTGGCTCATCGCCTCGACGCAGATCTCGATGCGACCGGAACCGCCTTCGGTGCGCTGCTGGAGCCCCTTCGAACGGAGCGTGAACGAGCCATCGTCCATGTACCACACCGCCAGAGCCAGCGGTGTCAGCGCCTTGAGGTATTCCGAGGTGATGTGCTTCTTGCCGCCACCGAGATAGACCACCTGGCGCAGCTCTTCAAGCTCGGGAAGAGGAGTGAAGTCGGCGAAGACCGCGCCCTTGGCATTGGTGCTGCGGCTGTGGGTGATGTTGCCCAGCATCGAGCACTTCCAGGACAGATAATCCTCCTGCTTGGCGCCATGCCCCATGCGGAAGCGAACGCCGGTGCGGCCACGGCGATTGGGCGACAGGTTTCCATCTCCCATCAGCGACCCCAGGATGACCTGCCACTGCTTGTCGCTCAGGCGGTGGGTCTCCGTGAGCATGACGCGATCTCCCGCGATCAGCTCACCAGCGTCACGCCAGCCGCCCGGGGTGCGGATCTGGTGGTTCTCCGTCGCAGCGAACTGGGCCTTTCCGTTTCCGCCCGACTTGGCCACAGTGAACTGCAGGAACCGCTCGGCGTTGCCGTTGTCGAACCAGTTGACGATGCGGCGGGGAACGAGCTTGTCGGTCTCCGGGTCGTAGGAGAGAACCTCGACGTCCATCTTCTGATTGACGATCTTGCCGATTTTCTCCTGTGTGCCGTCGGCGAGCGTGACGCGCGTGCCGTACGACATGCAGCCGAACATCACACCGATCTTCTCGCGGAGCTGGTTGATGAAGATCGCGGTGGTGCCGGTGCTGCTCAGGGCACCGGCGATCTTGCGCAGCGCCTGGGACATGAGGCGGGCCTGGAGGCCGACGTGGCTGTCGCCCATCTCGCCCTCGATCTCGGCCTTGGGCACGAGCGCGGCCACCGAGTCGATGACGATGATGTCGACGGCGCCGGACCTGATGAGCATGTCGGCGATCTCGAGCGCCTGCTCACCGGTGTCGGGCTGGGAGACCAGCAGGGCGTCGGTGTCGACGCCGAGCTTCTTGGCGTATTCGGGGTCGAGGGCGTGCTCGGCGTCGACGAACGCCGCGATGCCGCCGGCCCGCTGGGCGTTGGCCACCGCGTGCAGGGCGATGGTCGTCTTGCCCGAGGACTCGGGGCCGTAGACCTCGACGATGCGGCCGCGCGGCAGGCCGCCGATGCCGAGGGCCACGTCGAGGGAGATCGATCCTGTGGGGACCACCTCGATGGGAGCTCGGGCGTCATCGCCCAGGCGCATCACTGAGCCCTTGCCGAACTGCCGCTCGATCTGAGCGAGCGCGGTCTCGAGGGCCTTCTCGCGGTCGTTGATAGCCATGGAACTCCCCCTGGAGGATCGTGGTCCGGTCAGTCGGGTGAAAGCTACGGCCTGCCACCGACATTTTCTGGGACTGCCGGGGAAGACGTGGCTGGGGCGTGCTCCTATCGTAGCCGAACGACTGTTCGAGCACAGCGGGAACACGCCACGAACCGCGCCCGCCCTGAAGTCGATCAGCGCAGGTGATCCAAGGTACGCCAGGACGTTCCGGCGGTGGCAGGGTTTCCAGCATCGCCGCCGGGAGTCCGCCAGGACTGGATCGTCGAAGAGGTGACCTCGGCGCTGCCCACCCGGATCCTCATGGATTGCGGGCGCTGGAAGCCCGCGCTCCGCGTGACTCCGCGATCTCGCCACGTGATGTTCGCGAAGGGGGCGGCCCCGGCGTGTTGTCATGCGCGGTGAGCTGGGGAGACTCACTGCAGGGCGAGAGCTTGGAGGCGGCGACGTGGCGAGCGGCTTCACCGGGGAACGGCGCGTCCATCTGGAGTCGCTCGCCGAACTGCTGCCCGACGTGGGCCTGGTCAGCCGGTTGGTCGGCGAGGACGATCCGGTGTTGTGGGTGTGGCATCCGCACACCGGCCGACAGACGATCATCTTCGCGACGCCGTCCGGCCAGGGCTGGCTCTTCCTGTGGTCTCCCGGCGGGCAGGGCAGTGCCGACGATCTGGAGAGCACGGCCGCCGCGCTGCGCCGGGCGCTGGACGCGGCCCAGCCCTAGCCGCTTCAGCGCAGCTTGGGCGAGACGTCCTCCACCTGGCACACGGCGCGCCAGACGGTCTTGGCGCTCTCACCGTCGGCCAGGGCCTGCGTCACTGTGCGCCCGCCGAGCGGGGCGAGCACGTAGTCGCGCGCCCATGACTCGGCGTAGGTCTCACCGAAGTGAGCGTTCATCCGTCTCCAGAACTCGGTCAGGCGCATGCACCCAAGTATGGAAGCCCGCCACGGGTGGGTAGGACATCCCCATGCCAAAGACCCCCAAGTCTTCACCCCCGAAGTCAGCCATCGCCAGGGCCAACAGGGCCAGGCGCCGCCGGTTGCAGCTCGCGCTGCGCCTCGCCGTACGGAAGGAGAAGGAGGAGCGCGCCGAGCGGCACGCGGGCATCAGGCGGTTACCGCGTGCGGGCAGGCCGCGAACGCGCAGGGCGTCGCGCCGCTAGGTCACATCACCCGGGCGCCGTACATCTCACCGAGATGGTCGGCGAGCAGTTCCAGGCGGGCGCCGTCGGGGTCCTTGAAGTAGATGGAGGCGCCGCTCTCGATCTGGTGCGGCACGCCGGCCATCTCCAGCTTCCCGCGCAGTCGTTCCCACGTGGCGGGGTCGACGGAGATCGCGATGTGGTGCAGCCCGCCCAGCACTTCCTGGTACGGCCCGAGGTCGAGGCCGGGGAAGTCGAAGAAGGCGAGCAGGTTGCCGTTGCCGATGTCGAAGAAGAAGTGGCTGGAGCCCTTGTAGTCGCGGTTTTCGATGATCTCGGTGAGCGGGAACTCCAGGAGTTCCTGGTAGAACGTTATGGTCCTTTCCACGTCGGACGACAGCAGGGCCACGTGGTGCAGGCCCCGCGCGCTGCTGGACGGCCGGTGCGGTAAGACGTGACGCCGCCTGAGCTCCGCACGGCGGGCTTCGATGGACGCGTAGTCAATGGTCACGGTCGCTGTATGTCCGCCATGGCACCCGCTCAATCACGCGCCGTCGTGCGAATGCGGTTTCTGTCGGTGACGCGAGGCAGTATGTGCTGGTGAGCTCGCTAGACCACTTCAGCCAGGTGACCAGGCAATGGTTCACCGGAGCATTCCAGGATCCCACCGCCGCGCAGGAGGGGGCGTGGGAGTCGATCGCGCGCGGCGACAACACCCTGGTCGTCGCGCCCACCGGGTCGGGCAAGACGCTGGCGGCGTTCCTGTGGTCGCTCGACCGGCTCGCCGCGACGCCGGTCGACGAGCGGGCCCAGGAGCGGACCAGGGAGCGGGCCCACAAGCGGGCCAGGGAGCGGGCCCAGGAGCAGGCCGGGCGCAAGGGCACGCGCGTGCTCTACGTGTCGCCGCTCAAGGCGCTGGCCGTCGACGTCGAGCGCAACCTGCGCGCGCCGCTGGCGGGCATCAAGCAGACGGCGCGGCGGCTGGGGCTGCCGGTGCCGGAGATCTCGGTGGCGATCCGCTCGGGCGACACCCCGGCGGAAGACCGCAGGCGGTTCGCCGCCAGGCCGTCCGACATCCTGATCACGACGCCCGAGTCGCTGTTCCTGTTGCTCACCAGCCAGGCTCGCGAGGCGTTGCGCGAGGTCGAGACGGTGATCGTGGACGAGGTGCACGCGGTCGCGGCCACCAAGCGGGGCGCGCATCTGGCGCTCAGCCTGGAGCGGCTCGACGCCCTGCTCGAGCGGCCCGCGCAGCGCATCGGGTTGTCGGCGACCGTGCGCCCGGTGAGCGAGGTGGCGACGTTCCTGGGCGGGGTTCGCCCGGCCACCGTGGTGCAGCCGCCGTCGGACAAGCAGATCGAGGTCGAGGTCGTCGTCCCGGTCGAGGACATGACGGAGATGGAGGGCGGCAAGCCGCAGGAGGGCGAGGAGTTCGCGCCCGAGCCGGGCGGCAGGTCGATCTGGCCGCATGTCGAAGACCGGCTCTTCGACCTGATCGGGGCGCACAGCTCGACGATCGTCTTCGCCAACTCGCGGCGGCTGGCCGAGCGGCTGTGCACCCGGCTCAACGAGCTTGCATATGAGCGCGAGCACGGCACGGAGGCCGTCGATCTGTCCATCTGGGAGACGGGTCCGCCCGATCAGCCGCCCGCCGAGGCCAGGCCCGCCCAGCGCACGCCCGCCGAGATGATGGCGCAGGCCGGATCCGCCAAGGGCGTCGTGACGGAGATCGTACGCGCTCACCACGGCTCGGTCTCCAAGGAGGAGCGGGCGCAGATCGAGGAGGCGCTCAAGTCGGGCCGGTTGCCCGCAGTGGTCGCCACCTCCAGCTTGGAGCTGGGCATCGACATGGGCGCGGTCGACCTGGTCGCGTGCGTGGAGGCGCCGCCGAGCGTGGCCAGCGGGCTGCAGCGCATCGGCCGGGCGGGCCACCAGGTGGGGGCGGTGTCCAAAGGGGTGATCTTCCCGAAATACCGCGGCGATCTGGTGCAGACGGCGGTGGTGGCCGAGCGGATGAAGAGCGGCGAGATCGAGGAGCTGCGCTATCCGCGCAATCCGCTCGACGTGCTGGCCCAGCAGATCGTCGCCATGACGGCGCTCGACGAGTGGACGGTCGACGAGCTGGAGTCCGTGGTCAGGCGGGCCGCCCCCTATGCCACGCTGCCGCGCGGCGCGCTGGAGGCCACGCTCGACATGCTGGCCGGCCGCTATCCGAGCGAGGAGTTCGCCGAGCTGCGCCCCCGCATCGTGTGGGATCGCGTCACCGGCACCCTGCAGGGGCGTCCAGGGGCGCAGCGGCTCGCGGTCACCAACGGCGGCACCATCCCCGACCGCGGCCTGTTCGGGGTGTTCCTGGTGGGCGAGCGCTCCTCCAGAGTGGGCGAGCTCGACGAGGAGATGGTCTACGAGTCGCGGGTGGGCGACGTGTTCGTGCTGGGCGCGACGTCCTGGCGGATCGAGGACATCACAGCCGACCGGGTGCTCGTCTCGCCGGCGCCGGGGCAGCCGGGCAAGCTGCCGTTCTGGCACGGCGACGCGCCGGGCCGTCCGGCCGAGCTGGGCCGGGCGATCGGGCGGTTCCTGCGCGAGCAGGCCCAGCGGGGCTCGACCGACCGGATGCGGGCGGCGGGGCTCGACGCCTACGCCTCGGGCAACCTGCTGGCCTACCTCAACGAGCAGCGCGAGGCCACCGGCTACGTCCCCGACGACCGCACACTGCTGGTGGAGCGCTTCCACGACGAGCTGGGCGACTGGCGGGTGGTGATCCACTCCCCCTACGGCGCGCGGGTGCACGCGCCATGGGCGCTGGCCATCAACCGGCGGCTGCGCGAGCGTTACGGCGTCGACGTGCAGGCCGTGCACTCCGACGACGGCATCGTGCTGCGCATCCCCGACACGCTGGCCGAGCCTCCCACCGACGTGGCGGCGTTCGACGCCGAGGAGATCGAGCAGATCGTCACCGAGGAGCTGGGCGGGTCGGCCATGTTCGCCTCCCGGTTCAGGGAGTGCGCGGGGCGGGCGCTGCTGCTGCCGCGCCGCACGCCGGGCAGGCGCAGCCCGCTGTGGCAGCAGCGCCAGCGGGCCGCCCACCTGCTGGGCGTGGCCTCCCGATACGCCTCGTTCCCGATCGTGCTGGAGACGATGCGCGAGTGCCTGCAGGACGTCTTCGACGTGCCCGGCCTCGTCCAGCTCATGCGCGACATCGCGGCGCGCAGGGTGCGGCTGGTGGAGGTGGAGACCTCGCAGGCCTCCCCGTTCGCGGCGTCGTTGTTGTTCCACTACGTGGGCGCGTTCATGTACGAAGGCGACGCGCCGCTGGCCGAGCGGCGGGCGCAGGCCCTGGCCCTCGACACCACGCTGCTGTCCGAGCTGCTCGGGCAGGCCGACCTGCGCGAGCTGCTCGACCCCGACGTGATCTCCGACAGCGAGCGCGAGCTGGCCCGGCTCGACCGGCCGCTGCGCGACGCGGAAGACCTCGCCGACCTGCTGCGCTCGCACGGCCCGCTGCTGGCGCCCGACGTGAGCGTGCGCGGCGGCGACCCGGCCTGGCTGCGGGAGCTGGAGCGCGCGCGGCGGGCGATCAGAGTACGCGTCGCGGGCGAAGAGCAGTGGGCGGCCATCGAGGACGCGGCGCGGTTGCGTGACGCGCTCGGCGTGCCCCTGCCGGTGGGGGTGCCGCACGTGTTTCTTGAGCCGGTCGCCGACCCGCTGGCCGACCTGGTGGCGCGCCACGCCCGCACGCGCGGGCCCTTCCACTCCGGCACGGCCGCGGCGAGGTTCGGGCTGGGCGTCGCCGTGGTGACGGACGCGCTGCGGCGGCTGGCGGTGACCGGGCGGGTCGTCAGCGGCGAGTTCCGGCCCGGCGGGCGGGGCGAGGAGTGGTGCGACGCCGGGGTGCTGCGGATGTTGCGCCGCCGGTCGCTGGCACGGCTCCGCAAGGAGGTCGAACCGGTCGCGCCGGAGACGCTGGCCGTGTTTCTCCCGGCCTGGCACGGCATCACCGGCTCGGGGCCGGCCTCGGCCGGGCGGGCCGGGGCAGCCAGGGCGATGGACTCCCTGGTCCGCTCCATCGAGCAGCTTCAGGGGGCGGCCGTGCCCGCGTCCGCGCTGGAGACGCTGGTGCTGCCCGCGCGGGTGCCCGGCTACCATCCGGCGCTGCTCGACGAGCTGACGTCGTCCGGCGAGGTGATGTGGGCGGGGCAGGGCTCGCTGCCCGGCGGTGACGGCTGGGTGTCCCTCTATTTCGCCGACACCGCGCCGCTGCTGCTGCCCGAACCCGCCGAGATCACCATGACGCCCGTCCATGAGAGCGTGCTGGAACTGCTGGGCGGGGGTGGCGCGCTGTTCTTCCGCGGGATCTCCGACCAGCTCGGCTCGCTCGACGACACGACGCTCGTCGCCGCGCTGTGGGACCTGGCGTGGGCGGGGCGGGTGTCGGGTGACACGCTCGCGCCGCTGCGGGCCACCCTCGGCACCGGACGGCCCGCGCACCGGCCCGCCACCACGCGGCGGCGCCGGGCGGTGCTGCCGAGCAGGAGCGGGCCGCCCACGGTGGCCGGGCGGTGGTGGTTGCTGCCCGGTCCCGCTCCTGACGCGACGCAGCGGGCCAACGCCCAGGCCGAAGTGCTGCTCGAACGGCACGGGGTGGTGACGCGCGGGGCGGTGACCTCGGAGCGCTTGCCCGGTGGGTTCACGCCGGTCTATCAGGTGTTGCGGGCGTACGAAGAGAGCGGGCGCTGCCGGCGGGGCTACTTCGTCGAAGGGCTCGGCGGCGCCCAGTTCGCGCTGCCCGGGGCGGTCGACCGGGTGCGCGCCATGGCGCCGGGCATCGCCCCGGGCGCGTCCGGCGGCTCCGGGCGGCGGGCCGTGGTGCTCGCCGCCGCCGACCCGGCCAGCCCGTACGGCGCCGCGCTCCCCTGGCCGCAACATCCCGGCGACGTCGGGCACAAGCCGGGCAGGAAGGCCGGGTCCCTGGTGGTCCTGGTCGACGGCCATCTGGTGCTCTACGTCGAGCGGGGTGGCAAGACCCTGCTGTCGTTCGCCGACGACACGCGCCTGCAACCGGCCGTCGACGCCCTGGCACTGGCCGTACGCGACGGCGCGCTGGGCAAGCTGACCGTGGAGCGGGCCGACGGGGCCTCCATCGTCGACTCACCGCTGGCGGCCGCGCTGGAGGCGGCCGGGTTCCACCCGACACCCCGCGGCCTGCGCCTGCGCGCCTGACCGTGCCCCGGCGCTCTCCGGGCACAGCGGCGGTCAGCGCCATTACCGGCCCTGGTGGTGGTCAGGGGGCGGGGTTTTCAAGCAGGGCCCATTCATGCGCTGGGTGTCTCACCGGGACCGCCTGGTCGAGGAGAAGCCGGCCGCCGACGCCTTCCTGACCACCGCCAAGAAAGGGCTCGACGAGCGGGTCCGCCGGGCGGACGACGTCCGCCCGGCGGGTGTGACGCTCAACCGCACCGTCCGGGGCCTGGTCGACGACCTGCAGAAGTGCCTGGCGCGTGGCGGGTCGGTCAAGGTCCTGCTGATCGATCCGCGCGGCACGGTGCCGGAGGAGGCGGACTGGAGTCCACGCGGGGAAGCCTGACCCCGCAAAGGAGCTGTATACGATAAGTCGTCAAATGAGTGGTATGACGCTGGGCGCGGCCCATCAGACATTACGCGACGAGGTCACCGCGGAGTTGCGGCGCCGCATACTCTCCGGCGAGCTCGCCCAGGGCGAACGGCTGGTCGAGGACCGGCTGGCCGCCGCGCTCGGCGTCTCCCGCAATCCGGTACGCGAGTCCATCCGGGTGCTGGCCGCCGAGGGCTTCATCGAGGTCGTCCCCCGGCTCGGCGCCACGGTCGCCCGCCTGTCCGCCGAAGAGGGCGAGGAGCTCTTCGACGTGCGCATGGCGATCGAGGGGCTCGCGGCCCGGCTGGCGGCGCGCAAGCGCGACCCGGCCGCCGCCGAGCGACTGCGGCAGGTGCTCGAGCAGTCCAGGGAGGCGGTGGAAGCCGGGCGCCTGGAGCAGGTGGCCGACCTCAACACCGCCTTCCACCTGGCCGTGGGCGAGGCCGCGGGCAACTCCTACCTGAGTTTGATGATGAAGCCGATGCTCCAGCGGGCGCAGTGGGTCTTCAGCCAGACCGCCGCCGCGCGGGGCCCGCACTCCTGGTCGGAACACGTGAGCCTGTACGAGGCCATCGCCGCGGGCGACGAGGACGAGGCGCAGGCCAGGGCGGTCGCGCACGTGGCCGCGGCCAGGAGATCGTTCCTGGTGGCCGTGGGCCGTACAACGAAACACCCGAACGATTGGAAAACGGTCAGATAACAACACAGCGTTATGAAACACTTATGAAATGTCAGGTCTTGTATACAGTCTCCTAAAAGGTTCTACGGAGGCCCCATGAGACCGTCCCCCAGGCTCGTCGCGGCGCTCGCCGTTCTCCCCGTGGCCCTGGCGGCATGCGGCGGAGGCGGATCCACCGGCACGCCCGCCGCACCTCCATCCATCGCCGACGCCACCACCGACAACCGGCCGGTCAAGGCGGGCGGCACGCTCAACATCGCGCTCAACGCCGACCCCGACGCACTCGACCCGAGCTCCGCGACCACGCTGGTGGGCCGCGAGGTCTTCGCCAACATGTGCGAGAAGCTCTACGACATCGACGCGGCCTCGGCCCTGGTGCCGCAACTGGCCGCCGCGCTGCCGGAGGTCTCCGACGACGGCAAGGAGGTGACGATCAAGCTGCGCGAGGGCGTGAAGTTCAACGACGGGACACCGTTCGACGCCGAGGCCGTCAAGAAGTCGCTCGACCGGCACCGCACCTGGAAGAAGTCGGCGCGCCAGGCCGACCTCGCCCCGGTCGACAAGGTCACCGTGGTCGACCCCGCCACGGTCAGGCTCACGCTCTCGCAGGCGTTCACCCCGCTGACCGCGCAGCTCGCCGACCGCGCCGGAATGATCATGTCTCCCAAGGCGCTGGACGAGGCGGGCGACAACTTCGGCGCGAGCCCCGTGTGCGTGGGACCGTTCAAGTTCGCCGGCCGCACCTCCGGCAGCCAGATCGTGCTGGAGAAGGCGCCCGACTACTACGACGCGGCCAAGGTCAAGCTCGACAAGCTCGTCTACAAGATCATCATCGACCCCAACGTACGGGCCGCCAACCTGAAGTCCGGCGACGTTCAGGTGGCCGACCAGCTCGCCACCACCACGGTCAAGGGTGTGCAGGCCGACCCCAACCTGAAGGTCGTGGCGGGCGGCGGCCTCGGCTACTACGGCGTCACGATCAACGTCGGCAACGCCGACGGGGCCACGGAGAAGGCCGGCGAGGTGGACACGCCGCTGGGCAGGAGCCCGCAGTTGCGTGAGGCGTTCGAGCTGTCCCTCGACCGCGAGCTGATCAACAAGACCGTCTACAACGGCCTGTACGAGGCCGACTGCTCCCCCCTGCCGCTGGACAGCCCCTACCGGGCGCAGGACCTGCAGTGCTCGAAGCGCGACCTGGCCAAGGCCAAGCAGCTCGTCCAGGCCTCCGGCGTGCCGACGCCGGTCCCCGTCAGCCTCAACACGCCCAACGACGCCACCAACATCCGCCTGGCGCAGGTCATCCAGCAGATGGCCAAGGAGGCGGGCTTCAACGTGAGCGTGAAGACGGGCGAGTTCGTCAGCAACCTGGAGCAGGGCAAGGCCGGCGACTTCGACGCCATGCTGGTCGGCTGGTCGGGCCGGGTGGACCCGGACGGCAACCTCACCGGCATGGTCACCAGCCGCGGCGCCAACAACTACAGCGGCATGTCCGACCCGGGCATCGACGACCCGGTCAAGGACGCGGCCGCCGAGTCGGACACCGCCAAGCGGGCGGAACTCTACAGCAGCGCGACGAAGAAGATCGCCGAGCTGCGCGGGATCGTGTACCTCTACCACAACAAGTACTACCTGGGCATGAACAAGAACGTCGCCGGAGTCCAGTACTTCAAGGACGGCCTGCCGCGCTTCGTCACCGCCGGGTTCACCTCCTGATGCTCTGGTTCATCCTCCGGCGCTGCGGATCCGCGGTGATCGTCATGTTCCTGGGCAGTGTCCTGATCTTCCTGGGGATCAGGGCGCTGCCCGGCGACCCGGCCACCGTCATGGCAGGACAGGAGGCCTCGCCCGAGGTGGTCGAGGCCATCCGGCAGGAGTTCGGCCTGGACAAGCCGCTGCCCGCACAGTACGTCGACTACATCGGCCAGACCCTGACCGGCAACCTCGGCCGTTCCACGCAGGACCAGCTCCCGGTGATCGACATCATCGCCGAGCGGCTGCCGGTGACGCTGGAGTTGTCCGCCCTGGCCATGCTGGTCGCGATCGTCATCGGCGTGGGCGCGGGCATCGTCGCCGCGGTGCGCCGCGGCAAGGTCGCCGACTACGTCGCCACCGGCTTCGGCCTGGCCGGGTTGTCGGTGCCGCACTTCTGGCTGGGCCTGCTCGCCATCCTCCTGTTCGCGGTCACCTGGCGGGTGCTGCCCGCCTCCGGATACGTGCCCTTCACCCAGGACCCGGCCCAGAACCTGCAGCGCATGATATTGCCCGCCCTCGTGCTCGGCACCGGCTTCGCGGCCATCCTGATGCGGCAGACCCGCTCGGCCATGCTGGGCGCGCTGTCGGCCGACTACGTCAGGACCGCGCGGTCCAAGGGCCTGTCGGAGGCCAAGGTCGTGGGCGCGCACGCGCTGCGCAACAGCCTGACGACCGTCGTCACCGTGCTCGGCCTCCAGCTCGGCGCCCTGATCAGCGGCGCTGTGGTGACCGAGCAGATCTTCGTGATCCCCGGGTTCGGCAAGCTGACCGTGGACGCGGTGCTGACCAGGAACTACCCGGTCATCCAGGCCGTCGTGCTGATCACCGTGATCGGCTACGTCGTCGTCAACCTGCTGGTCGACATCGCCTACGCCT
The DNA here is from genome assembly GCF_039871515.1 of Nonomuraea sp. B1E8. Taxonomy (NCBI): domain Bacteria; kingdom Bacillati; phylum Actinomycetota; class Actinomycetes; order Streptosporangiales; family Streptosporangiaceae; genus Nonomuraea; species Nonomuraea sp. B1E8. The sequence continues at coordinate 305,419 of NZ_JBDPLS010000006.1, forward strand.
TCCTCAACCCGCGCATCAGGCTGTCGGGAGGCTCCCATGACTGAGCAGGCCGTCGCGGCGGGCCGGGCCGCCCGCAGGCGCAGGTTGTGGCGGCGGTTCCGGCGGCGGCCGATGCCGATGGCCGGACTGGTGCTGGTGGTGGGCTTCGTCCTGCTGGCCCTGGCGGGACCGCTGGTGACCGGCGACCCGGCCGCGCAGGACTACCTGGCCACGCTGGCGCCTCCGTCGCCCGCACACTTGATGGGCACCGACGACCTGGGCAGGGACGCGTTCGCCAGGATCGCGCACGGCGCGCAGGTGTCGCTCCAGGCCGGCGTGTTGTCGACGCTGCTCGCGATGGCGGTGGGCATCCCGATCGGGCTGGTCGCCGGGTTCTACCGGCGCTGGCTCGACCCGATCGTGATGCGGCTGGTGGACGTGACGCTGGCCTTCCCCTTCCTGGTGTTCGCGGTGGGCCTGGCAGCGATCATCGGGCCGTCGCTGAAGGGCGTGGTGCTGGCGCTGGGCTTTTCCCAGCTGCCCGCCGTCATCCGCATCACCCGGGGCGAGGTGCTGGCGGTCAGGGAGATGGACTACGTGGCGGCGGCCGTCGCCGACGGCGCCGGCGACGGGCACATCATCTTCAGGTACGTGCTGCCCAACTGCGCCAGCCCGCTCATCGTGCAGGCCACGGTGGCGATCCCGGCGGCCATCATCGGCGAGTCCACGCTGTCGTTCCTCGGGCTGGGCGTGCAACCGCCGACGGCCTCGTGGGGGGTGATGCTGACGACCGCGCAGCAGTACCTGAGCGACGCGCCGTGGCTGGCCGTCTGGCCCGGCCTGATGATCGCGCTGGCCACGCTCGGCTTCAACCTGCTCGGTGACGGGCTGCGCGACGTACTGGACCCGAGGAGCGGCCGATGAGCCTGCTGGAGATCACCGACCTGTCCGTCGGGTTCGACACCGAGGACGGCCTGGTGCAGGCGGTCAGGGACATCTCGCTCACCCTGGACGAGGGCGAGATCCTGGCACTGTGCGGCGAGTCCGGCTGCGGCAAGTCGGTCACCGCGATGTCGGTGCCCCGGCTCCTGCCGCCCGACACGACCCGGCTGTCCGGCTCGGTGCGGCTGGACGGCCGCGAGCTCACCACGCTGCCCGAGCCGGACCTGCGGCACGTACGCGGCAAGGAGGTCTCGGTCGTCTTCCAGGAGCCGATGACCTCGCTCAACCCGTCGTTCAGCGTCGGCTACCAGATCACCGAGGTGCTGCGCAGGCACGAGGGCCTGTCCCGGCGGGTGGCCGGCGACCGCGCGGTCGAGCTGCTGGAGCTCGTCGGCATCCCGGCGGCGGCGCGCAGGATGAAGGAATATCCGCACCAGCTGTCCGGAGGCATGCGGCAGCGCGTGATGATCGCGATCGCGGTGGCCTGCTCGCCCCGGGTCCTGATCGCCGACGAGCCCACCACCGCGCTCGACGTGACGATCCAGGCGGGCGTGCTGGACGTCTTCCGCGACCTACGCGACCGGCTCGGCACGGCGATCATCCTCATCACGCACGACCTGGGGGTGGTGGCCGACATCGCCGACCGGGCCGTGGTCATGTACGCGGGCCGCGCCGTGGAGCAGGCCACGGTGACCGAGTTGTTCGCGAACCCGCGCCACCCGTACACGCTGGGGTTGATGAAGGCCCTGCCCACCGCCGCGGTCGGCGGGCGGCTGGCCGAGATCCCCGGCATGGTGCCCTCGCCGCTGTCCGACCCCGACGAGTGCGCCTTCCACGACCGCTGCCCGCGCGTCCAGACCGACTGCCGCCTCTCGCGGCCCTCGCTCGTACGCCGCGCGGAAGGCCATCTGGCGGCCTGCTTTCACCCGGGAGGCACGGAGTGATCCTGCGCATCGACGACCTGGTCAAGCACTACGGCCAGGTGCGCGCCGTGGACGGCCTGTCGCTGGAGATCGGCCAGGGCGAGGTGCTCGGCCTGGTCGGCGAGTCCGGCAGCGGCAAGTCCACGGTGGGCAAGTGCGTGCTGCGCCTGACCGACCCGACGGCGGGCACGATCGAGCTGGCCGGCCGCGACATCACCCGCCTGTCGCGCCGGGCCATGCGCCCGCTGCGCCGGGACATGCACATGGTCTTCCAGGACCCTTTCTCCTCGCTCAACCCCCGCTTCACGATCGAGCAGATCGTCGGCGAGCCGCTGCTGCGGCACAAGGTGGCCGACCGCCGGGGCGCTTCCGAGCGGGTGTCGGCCATGCTGGAGAAGGTCGGGCTGCGGCAGGAGATGCGCTCGCGGTTCCCGCACGAGTTGTCCGGCGGGCAGCGCCAGCGGGTGGGGCTGGCCAGGGCGCTGATCCTGGAGCCGAAGCTGGTCGTGGCGGACGAGCCGGTGTCGGCGCTCGACGTGTCCGTGCAGGCGTCCGTGCTCAACCTGATCACCGACCTGCAGCGGGACATGGGCTTCTCCTGCCTGTTCATCACGCATGACCTGTCGGTCGTGGAGTTCCTGGCCGACCGGATCGCCGTCATGTACCTGGGCAAGATCGTGGAGTCGGGACCGAAGGCCGAGATCTTCGCCGCGCCGCGGCACCCGTACACGCAGGCGCTGCTGTCGGCGGCCCCGGTGGCCGATCCGGTGCGGCAGCGGGAGCGGCGCAGGATCGTGCTCGGCGGCGACGTGCCGAGCCCGGTCGATCCGCCCTCCGGCTGCCGGTTCCACACGCGGTGCCCGCTGGCGTACGACGCCTGCCGCACCGACGAGCCCCCCTTGACCGACGCGCGGGGCAACGGGCATCCGGCCGCGTGTCACCTCATCACGGCGGACCGCATCCCCGACGCGGCCGCTCATCGCTAGAAGGAGAATGGTTTGTTCACCACCAGGCCCGAGCTCTCAGGCGACTTCGGCATGGTCGCCAGCACGCACTGGCTGGCGTCAGCCGCCGGCATGGGCGTGCTGGAACGCGGCGGCAACGCCTTCGACGCGGCCGTCGCCGCCGGGTTCGTGCTGCAGGTCGCCGAGCCCCATCTGAACGGTCCGGGTGGTGAGGTGCCGATCCTGCTGTGGAGCGAGGCCGACCAGAAGGTGTCGGTGGTGTGCGGCCAGGGCGTGGCGCCCGCCGCGGCCACGATCGAGCACTACACGGGGCTCGGCCTGGACGTGGTGCCCGGCACGGGGCTGCTGGCGGCGACCGTGCCGGGGGCGTTCGGCGGCTGGATGCTCATGCTGGAGCGCTGGGGCACCTGGTCGCTGGCCGACGTGCTGGCCCCCGCGATCCACTACGCCGAGCACGGCGTGCCGGTGCTGGAGCGGATCTCCGCCACGATCGAGTCGGTCGCGGGGCTGTTCACGGAAGACTGGCCGACGTCGGCGGCGACGTGGCTGCCCGGCGGCGCCGCGCCCGCGCCGGGGTCGAAGCTGGCCAACCCGGTGCTGGCCGCCACCTACCGGCGGCTGGTGGCGGAGGCCGAGTCGGCGTCGAGCACCCGCGAGGGGCAGCTCGCCGCCGCCAGGAAGGCCTGGTACGAAGGCTTCGTCGCCGAGGCGATCGCCGAGTTCAGCGCCAAGACGGCCTGGCGCGACAGCTCCGGCGAGGTGCACGGCGGGCTGCTGACCGGCGACGACCTGGCCGGCTGGGCGGCCTCCGTCGAGGATCCTGTGACCTTCGACTACCGCGGGCACACCGTGTGCAAGACGGGGCCGTGGGGGCAGGGCCCGGTGTTCCTGCAGCAGCTCGCGCTGCTGTCCGGGTTCGACCTGGACGCGATGGGATATCTCAGCGCCGACTACGTGCACACGGTGACGGAGGTCGCCAAGCTCGCCTTCGCCGACCGCGAGGCCTGGTACGGCGACGCCGACGTGCCCATGTCCGATCTGCTGGGCGAGGCGTACAACGCGGAGCGGCGCGCCCTCGTCGGCCCCGAGGCCAGCATGGAGCTGCGGCCGGGCGCGCCCGGCGGCCGGACGCCCAGGTTGCCCGTCCTTCCCGCGCCCGGCACCTCCAGCAGCGCCCCCGGCGTCTCCGGCGCGCGCGCCCCGCAGGGCGTCGGCGAGCCCACGGTCGCCAAGAGCGCGGGCGGCGTGGAGGTGACCTCCGCTGACGGCACGGTCAGGGGCGACACCTGCCACGTCGACGTGGTCGACCGGCACGGCAACATGGTCTCGGCCACGCCCAGCGGCGGCTGGCTGCAGAGCTCGCCCACCATTCCCGCGCTGGGCTTCTGCCTGGGCACGCGGGCGCAGATGTTCTGGCTGCAGGAGAGCCTGCCGGCCTCGTTGCGGCCCGGTGCGCGGCCGCGCACCACGCTGTCGCCCTCGTTCGCGCTCAGGGACGGCCGGCCATGGCTGGCGTTCGGCACCCCGGGCGGCGACCAGCAGGACCAGTGGAGCCCGAACTTCTTCCTCTCCGTCGTGCACGGCGGGCTGAACCTGCAGGAGGCCATCGACGCCCCCATGTTCCACTCCGAGCACTTCCCCAGCTCGTTCTTCCCGCGCGGCTCACGCCCCGGCGTCCTGCACGTCGAGGACCGCCTCGACCCTGGCGTCGTCGCGGAGCTGCGGCGGCGCGGGCACGTGGTGGAGAAGCAGGGTCCGTGGGCGCTGGGCCGGCTCAGCGCGGTCGCCCGTGACGGCGCCTTCCTCAAGGCCGCCGCGAACCCGCGGGGCGCGCAGGGCTACGCCGTCGGCCGGTGACGCCGGTCGAGGTGCCGCGCGGAGGGTCGGTTGTCGGGTGATCATCTGACACCGGCGGGGCGCGCGCCCTCGTAGAGTGGCGCCTTCGCCCGTGCTTCCGACTCGAGGAGTGAGCAACCCAGGTGTGCGCTTTTGCCAAGCCGGTGTCCGCGGCCATGTCGGTGTTCGCCGCCGTCAGCCTCTGGCCCGTGAACGCTCACGCGTCGGCCGCTGTCCTCCGGATCGGTTACGAGAACGGCACGAAAACCTCGGGGCAGCCGGCGCTGGGGTTCAACGAGTGCTGCAGGCACTCGATCCAGGTCGACGACCTGCCGCGGACCGGCAAGTACGCGATTCGCAGCATTCTGAAGTACGGCGACGCGGCGGTCGCCGGGGGCACCCGGGCCGAGAGCCATTCGATGAAGGTCAAGAACAGCCACTTCAGGTCCGGCCAGACCGTCTACTACGGGTTCAGCATCTACCTGGCGAGCAGCTGGCAGAGCGACTCCAGAGAGGACATCCTCTTCCAGTGGAAGCCCTGGCGCGACAGGTGCGAGGCCGACAAGGCTCCCAGCGCCTTCCTCACCGTGCAGCCCTCAGGGAAATGGCGGCTCAGGGTCAACTCCGACGGCAACGCCTGCTCGACCGCGGACTCCGTGAAGAAGGTGAGCTTCGACCTCGCCGAGGTGCGGCCGGGGCAGTGGCACGACTTCGTCTTCAAGTTCACGTGGAGCCACGGCAGTCAGGGCGCCGTCGACGGCTGGTACCAGACCCACAAGAGCCCCGGCTGGCGCAAGGTCGTGACCGCCACCGGCCCCAACACCTTCAACGACGACGCCACGACCCAGGGCTACCTGAAGTGGGGCATCTACAAGCCGGCCTGGAACAGCGGGCCGACCGACGTCACCAGCCGCACGGTCTTCCACGACAACATCGCCGTGGGCAGGTCCTTCGCCGAGGTCAATCCGGCGAAGGGTTAGCGCCCCGGTGACCACGATCCTGATCTAGGCGACCGTCGCCTCGATCAGGTCGTCCACCACCTCGGCCAGGTCGTTGCCCCGGGAGTGCACCCGGCGCTGCCGCATGGCTCCCGAGCCCTGGCGCAGCAGCCGGTCCAGGCCCTCCTGGACGAACGTCAGGTCGCCCGCCTCGGCCAGTGCCGGGCGTACGTGCTCCAGAAGGCGGCCGGCCATCACCGGGGCGGGCACGAGCGTGCCGTGCCGCACGTCCATGCTGTCGCCCAGCAGCCCGTCGCGGGCGGCCCTCCAGTAGGCGGCGCGCAGCACCTCGGCGGGGACCGGCAGCCCTCGGTCGCCGCGCCCGACGGCGTCCAGGGAGGTCACGACCAGGGCGCGGATGAGCCCGATCAGGGTGAGGCTGTCGGCCACGTCGAGCGGCACGTCGGCCACCCTGATCTCCACGGTCGGCAATCGCGGCGACGGGCGGGCGTCCCAGTAGACGGTCCTGGCGTCGAGCAGCGCGCCCGACTCCGCCAGCGAGCGCAGCGCGAGCTCGTAGTCGCGGTACGCCGGGAAGTAGGGCGGCGCGCCGGAGACCGGCCAGCGCCCCCAGCTGATCACCCGCCAGGACGCGTACCCGGTGTCGCGCCCGACGAAGAACGGCGAGTTGGCGGCGAGCGCGATCAGCGTGGGCAACCACGGCCGCAGGTGGTTGCCGACATAGACGGCGTGCTCCTCGTCGGGGACGTCCACGTGTACGTGCAGGGCGCAGATGCTGATCTCGTCCTGCAGCGCGCGGTAGAGCACCCTGCCCTGGTGGTAACGGTCGTCGTCGGTGAGCGGCGGCTGCATGACGTTCCCCAGGACGGGGATGCCGCTCGCGACGACGGCCAGCCCGCACGTGCGGGCCGCGTCCGCCACTCCCTTGCGCACGGTGCGCAGTTGCGAGCCCAGCTCGCTCAGGTCGGCGGACGGCGGCGTGCGTGCCTCCACCTGGAATCGGGTGATTTCTTGCACCACGTCCAGCACATCCGTGGCCGCGGCCAGGACTTCGGCCGCTCGGGGAGCCACGTGGCGGGTGCGGGGATCGACGACGAGGTATTCCTCTTCGATCCCGATCAACGGAACCATGCCCACACCTCGTTGGGGAGTCCAGAAGCCTCCGTACGAAGTTGTGCCCGTACCGTGCCCTGGGGGAAACCCGTCCGACAGGTGCTTGTCAGATGGGTCCGTAGAGGGCGTAAGGGGCGCGTGTGGCCATGGCCCAGTAGCGGTCGCCGTAGGACCAGTGCCACCACTCCGTGGGGTAGTTGACCAGCCCGACGGGCTCCAGCGCGGCGGCGAGGAGCTTGCGGTGGGCGCGGGCGTCGTCGGAGATGGTGGGGGCGGCGGTGTAGCAGGCGCCGTCGCTCTGCTCGGGGTTGTCGTTGACCTGGGTGCCCATGTCATATTCGGTGCCGTTGGGGGCGCACAGGGTCAGGTCGACGGCGGCGCCGGCGGTGTGGGGGGCGACGTCGACGGGTGAGACGTAGCGACTCGCCGCAACATAAGACTCGTCGGGCGACATGTCAGGGAACGCCGCCTCCAGCTCCGCCCGGTACCCGTCGAAGATCCGCCGCTGCGTCGCGATGGGCCGGTAGCCCTCGACGATCAGCAGGTGATAGCCGTCGGGCAGCAGGGCTTCCGCCTTCTCCAGGCGGTCGAGCAGGCCGGATCGCAGGTGGGCGTACGCGCCGTCGGCGTCGGCCATGCGCGTGTCCACGCGCAGCCGCCCGCGTACGTCGGTCAGTGGTTCGCCGCACTCCCGCACCGGGACGGAGGCGACACGGGGGTCCGAGATGAGCACGACATCGTTCGGGGACTGCCACATGGGCAGAAATTCTCACACAGTGTCGGAGAAAACCTGTTCCCGGGCCTGTTCCAGAGCCGCCACCAGGGCGCCGCGCAACACCGGGTTGCCGGCGACCCCGCTCGTGACCACGGTGGGCCGGCTCGGGCACACGCGCGCCACCGCCTCCTGCACCTTGGCGGCCAGCCGCGCGCCGCCCGCCCTGCCGACGTCGCCGCTCAGCACGATCAGCCCGGGGTCGAGCACGACGGTCACGGCCGCCGCGCCCACGGCCAGCCGCCGCGCCACCTCGTCCAGATAGCCCTCGTCGCCGCCGCGCACGAGGTCGGGCACCGTGTTGCCGGTCAGCCCGCGCCGCTCGGCCAGGCCACGCAGGGCGTCGTGGCCCACCAGGCGCTGGAACGAGCCCGACTGCGGCTGGGAGACGTCGGCGGGCAGCGGCTCGCCCGGCACCGGCAGCCAGCCGATCTCGCCCGCTCCCCCGGTGAAGCCGCGGTGCAGCCGGCCGCCCAGCATGACGCCGAGCCCCTGGCCGACGCCCGCCCAGATCACCACGAAGTCGTCGTGCCCGGCGGCCGCTCCGTGCTTGTGCTCGGCGAGGGCGACCAGGTTGACGTCGTTCTCGATCGTCACCGAGGCGCCGAGCGTCTCGCGCAGGCTGGCCAGCACGCCGACGTGCCAGGCCGGCAGGTCGTACGACCAGCGCACGTCCCCGCTGACCGGGTCGACCACGCCTCTGGTGCCGATGACGAAGGAGCGCAACCGTGACAGGTCGATGTTCGCCGCGTCGCAGGCCCGCCGCACGGCCGCGTGCACCGCCTCGACCGGATCGCGGCCGTCCGAGGGGTTGAGCGTGATCTCGACCACGGTCCTGCCTGTGATGTCCGCCACACCGACACGGAGGCTGTCGGGCAGGACCTCGAGCCCGGCGACGTAGGCGCAGGAGGGCACCACGGCGTAAAGGGCGGCGTGCGGCCCTCTGCCGCCGGCCCGCTCCCCCGTGACCTCGACGAGCCCCCGCTCTTCGAGCCTGACGAGGAGCTGACCTGCGGTGACCTTGGACAGGCCGGTCCGCTCGCCGAGCTCGGCGCGGGTGAGGGGGCCGTCTCCGATGAGCAGTTCGAGTGCCGCCCGGTCGTTCAGCCGGCGCAACAACCGAGGGGTTCCCGGGTCTCGGCTCATCGACGTGGCCCCTCTCGTCACGATCGGCTAACGGCCGTTTTATAAAGGAAAGTTTCTTGTTAGTTTATCAGCATCGTTCGGCATTGACGATCAGCCTGGTGCGGACCGTAGGCCGGCACCCGGGAAGGGAGAACCCTGTGAGGATCGCGAAGATCACAGCCACTACGGTCACCACGGCCGCCCTGGCCCTGGGCCTGGCAGCCTGCGGGTCCGGCGAGACGCCTGAGTCCTCACCGAGCGCGGCCGCCGCGAGCGGGCCCAAGTACGCCGGCAAGACCCTGACCTTCTGGCGCCTGGGCGACACCAACCCCGACGCCCAGAAGTACACCGACGAGCTGGTCGCCGAGTTCGAGAAGCAGACCGGCGCCAAGGTGAAGGTCGAGTGGATTCCATGGGCCCAGGTCAACGACAAGTTCACGGCCGCGGCGGCGGGCGGCGCCGGGCCCGACGTCACCGAGATCGGCAACGACCAGGTCCCGCTCTGGCAGAGCCAGGAGGCGCTGGAGCCGGTCACGGACATCGTGGCCTCGGGCGACCAGGCCCAGATCCCGAAGAACCTGATGGGCCTCGAGACCATCGACGGCGAGACGTACGCCGTGCCGTGGGGCGGTGGCACCCGGGCGGTGCTCTACCGCGCCGACTGGTTCAAGGAGCTCAAGATCGAGGTGCCCAAGACCTGGGACGACCTCGTCGCCGCGGCCAAGAAGATCCAGGCCGAGAAGGGCTCCGACGTCGACGGGTTCGCCTTCAACGGCGGCTCCGACGCCAACCACCTGCTCGGCGCCCTCGCCTGGACCGCCGGCGGCGAGTACGCCGTCAAGGAGGGCGACAAGTGGGTCGGCAAGCTGACCGAGCCCGGCTTCAAGACCGGCTTCGCGCAGTACACCGGCCTGGTCACCGACGGCCTGTCCAGCAAGTCGCGCCTCAACCAGAACACCAGCGAGATCCGCACCCGCTTCGCCAACCACAAGGTCGGCATGTACCTCACCGCCGCGTGGGACCTCGCCGGAATCGAGGAGGACAGCAAGGGCAAGCTCAAGGGCGACAAGCTCGCCTTCTTCCCCCTCCCGTCCCAGTCGGGCGGCGAGGCGCAGGCCTTCCTCGGCGGCAACGACATCGCCGTCTGGGGCACCTCGGAGGAGAAGGACGCGGCCAAGGAGTTCGTGAAGCTGGCCTCCGGCAAGGAATGGGGCGTCAAGTACGCCACCGACGGCGGCCTGCTCCCCGTCTATCCCGAGGCCCTCGCCAAGCTGGCCGAAGACCCGGTGCAGGCGCCGTTCGCCGCCGCCTTCGCCAAGGCCAAGGCCTTCCCCGCCGACCCGCAGTGGACCGAGGCCAACGAGACCAAGGCGGTGCTGCAGAACGCCGCCCGCAAGGTCATCGAGGGCAAGGCGTCCGCCGACGAGGCGCTGGCCGCGGCCAACAAGGAAGTCGAAGACATCCTCAACGCCTCCTGAGCCTATGACGAACACGTCCACGCTTTCCCGGGGCGGAGGCCGCTCCTCCGACCCGGGGCCGCGCCGCCCGAGCCCGCCGCGCAAGGCCAGCGGGCTGCCCACGTGGTCCATCCCCTACGTCCTGCTCGTCCCCGGCCTGCTGGTCATCGGCGCGCTGCTGCTCTACCCGCTGATCCAGATGGCGATCATCGCCTTCCAGAAGGTGGGCCTGGTCCAGATCTCCGGCAAGAAGCCGGCCACCTGGGTCGGGCTCGACAACTTCACCAGCTTCGTCGACAACGACATCTTCTGGTCCTCGCTCCGCAACACGGTGGTGTTCGCCGTGATCGCGGTGCCGCTCACCCTCGTCCTCGGCACCGCCGTCGGCGTGCTGCTGCACCGGCTCGGCAAGAAGATGTCGCTGTTCGTCATCATCGGCATCATGTTCGCCTGGGCGGTGCCGCCGGTGGCGCAGGGCGTGATCTGGCGCTGGTTGTTCGACGCCGAGGCCGGCATCATCAACTGGGCGCTCAACCTGCTGCCCGACTGGCTCTCCACCGCCCTGTTCGGCCGGGCCGACTGGACCGGCGAGCCGTGGCTCAACGACGCCTGGTCCATCTACATGGTGCTGGTCATCTGCGTCGTCTGGGCAGGCTTCCCGTTCGTCGCCGTCTCGGTGCTGGCCGGGCTCAAGGGGGTCCCCGCCGAGCTCTACGAGGCCGCCAAGGTCGACGGCGCCGCACCGTGGCGGACGTTCTGGAGGATCACGTTCCCGCTGCTGAAGCCGGTGTTCGCGGTGCTGACCGTGCTCTCGATCATCTGGGACTTCAAGGTCTTCTCCCAGCTCTACGTGCTGGCCGGCACGAACAACCGGGAGGCCTACAACCTGTCGATGTACGCGGTGACCGAGGCGTTCAAGGCCCCGCCGAAGATGGGCTCGGGCGCGGCCATCGCCCTCGTGCTGACCGTGATCCTGCTCATCGTCACGGCGGCCTACATCCGGCAGATGTTCAAGCAGGAGGACACGTGATGACCCCGCTGGCCCGCAGACGCCTGGGCAAGGTCACGCTCAACACGCTGGGCGTGCTGGTCTTCGTGGTGGCCACCTTCCCCGTCTACTGGATGGTCTCCACCGCCTTCAAGGCCAACGACCAGATCTTCACCACCGACTTCATCCCGTTCCCGACGCACTTCACCTTCGAGCACGTGCAGCGCGTGCTCTCCGAGGGCGTGGCCGGGCACTCCATCTGGCTCTACATGCGCAACAGCGCCATCGTCGCGCTCGGCACGATCCTGATCGGAGCCGTCTTCGCGCTGCTGTCGGCCACAGCGGTCGCCCGCTTCAGGTTCAAGGGCCGCACGCCGTTCCTCGCGCTGCTGCTCGTCGTGCAGATGATCCCCGCCGAGGCGCTGGTCATCCCGCTGTTCCTGAGCGTCAAGCGGCTGGGCCTCTACGACCAGCTGCTCGGCCTGATCGTCACGCAGGTGGCGCTGACCCTGCCGTTCGGGATCTGGATGCTCCGCACGTTCGTCGCCGCGGTGCCCAAGTCGCTGGAGGAGGCGGCCTGGATCGACGGGGCCGGCCGGTTCACCACCTTCTGGAAGGTGCTTTTCCCGCTGGTGGCCCCCGGGCTCGTCGCGACCAGCATCTTCTCGTTCATCACCGCCTGGAACGAGCTCATCATGTCGCTGTACCTGATCAGCGACCCGACCAAATACACCATGCCCGTCGCCCTCCAGTACTTCTTCGGACAGAAGGGCACCGACTGGGGCGCCATCATGGCCACCTCCACGATGATGACCATCCCCGTCGTCGTCTTCTTCCTCGTCGTCCAGCGCCGCATGGTCTCCGGCCTGGTCGCCGGGGCCGTGAAGGGCTGACGTCCGCTTCCGTACGGCACGCCCGTGCCGCACTCCACCCTGCCGGAAAACGGCCGGCCTGCTCCCCACGGATGAATCCGGGAGATCCCAGCCTGGACCTTTCCGCTTCGCGGGACGTTTCGCCCCGACCACGGCCGTCGATCCACGCACCGCTGCACGGCGGTTCGTTTCCGCCCCAAGGCATGAGCCCGAGGGCTCCAACGAAAGGAAGGTCCGATGAGCCAGAGTGATCGGGGGCTGCGCCGCCTCGCGGCCGGCACGCTGCTCGCCGCTTTCCAGGGCACCACGGCACCCGAATGGGTGCTGCGCGAGCTCGAGCACGGTCTCGGCGGTGTCACACTCTTCGGCTTCAACGTGGCCGAGCCCGGCCAGGTACGTGACCTGACCACCGCGCTGCGCGCCGCCGGCGAGCCCGTCATCTCGCTCGACGAGGAGGGCGGGGACGTGACGCGGCTGGCGTACCACGTCGGCAGCCCGTACCCGGGGAACGCGGCGCTCGGCGCGGTGGACGACGTCGAGCTGACCCGCCGCGTGCACCAGGCGATCGCCGCCGAACTGGCCGCCTGCGGCGTGAACCTGAACATGGCGCCGAGCGCGGACGTCAACACCGAGGCGGACAACCCGGTGATCGGCACCAGGTCGTTCGGCACGGACGCGGAGCTGGTCGCCAGGCACACGGTGGCGGCCGTACGGGGTCTGCAGGCGGGCGGCGTGGCCGCCTGCGTCAAGCACTTCCCCGGCCACGGCGCCACCCGGGTGGACTCCCACCTCGCGGTACCGGTCGTGGACGTCGGCCTGGACGTGCTGCGAGACCGGGAGCTGGCCCCGTTCCGCGCGGCGATCGGCGCCGGGGCCAAGTCGGTGATGACCGCGCACGTGGCGGTGCCGGCGGTGACGGGCGACGCCCCCGCCACGCTGTCCGGGCCCGCGCTGACCGGGCTCTTGAGGGGCGAGCTCGGCTACGACGGCGTGGTCGTCACCGACGCGCTCGACATGCACGCCATCACCAAGAGCGTGGGCCTGGCCGGGGGCGCGGTGCTGACGCTCGCGTCCGGCGCCGACCTGCTCTGCCTCGGCCCGCTGCCCACCTACGACGACATCCAGGCGATCATCGCGGCGATCGTCGCCGCCGTGCGCGAGGGCCGCCTGCCGCTGGAGCGGCTGGAACAGGCCGCGGAGCGGGTGGCGGCGCTGCGCGCCTGGTTCGGCGCGCCCCACGAGGCGGCGGCGGAGCAGAACGGCGTCGGCCTGCACGCCGCCCGCCGCGCCGTACGGCTGACCGGCGCCCCCGAACCTCTGGTGGAGCCCCTGGTGATCGAGGTGGACACGCCGCCGACGATCGCCGTGGGCGACGTGCCCTGGGGCGTGGGCCCGTATCTGCCCGACGCGGAGATCGTCAGGGTCGGGCCCGCGGCCGCGGACGTCCCCGTGCTGCTGGCCAAGGCCGCGAACCGGTCGCTGGTCGTCGTGGTCAAGGACGCGCACCGCCACCAGGCCAGCCAGGCCCTGGTCTCCGCGCTGCTGGCGGCCCGCCGCGACACCACGGTCATCGAGATGGGGCTGCCCGTGTGGCAGCCTGGCAGCGCCGCCTACATCGCGACGTACGGGGCCGCCAGGCCCAACGCCCAGGCGGCCGTCGAACTGCTCAGCGGAGGCTAGATCAGCCCGAGTGAGGCCGGCCCCGATCGGACCCAGGCCGGCCTTGGGAAGGGCCGGCCCCAGTCGGCCTTGGGGAAGGCCGGCCCCAGTCGGCTTCGGGTGGGTCGGGCCTAGGAAGTGAGCAGGGCCTCGCGGGCCTGGTCGAGCGCGGCCAGCACGGCGCCGCGCAGCACCGGGTTCTGGCCGGTCACCATGGTGGTGACGACCTGGGGGCGCACCGGGCAGATGCGGGCCACCGCCTCCTCCACCCGGGACGTGAGGGCGGCGCCGCCAGCGCGACCGACCACCCCGCCCAGCACCACCATGCCGGGGTCGAGGATCACGCACACCGCGGCCACGCCCAGGGCCAGCCGGTCGGCGATCTCGGAGAGCAGCGGCTCGCCCTCGGCGCCCGCCGCCACCGCGACCTGGACGCACTCGCCCGCGCTGCCGGCCGCGAAACCGTGGCCGCGAGCCAGTTCGGTCACCGCCTCGGCGCTGACCAGCGACTGCAGGCCGCCCGCCAGCGACGGCAGGCGCCCCGGCATGGTGCGGATGTCCTCGGGCAGCGGGACGCCCGGCACCGGCAGGTAGCCGATCTCGCCCGCGCTGCCGGCACGTCCCCGGTGCAGCTTGCCGCCGAGCATGACCGCGAGGCCGAGCCCGCGGCTCGCCCACAGCAGCACGAAGTCGTCGACCCCCTGCGCCGCGCCGTCGACGCGCTCGGCGATGGCGGCGAGGTTGACGTCGTTCTCGATGGTCACCTCGCGCCGCAGGTCATCGGCGAGGGCTTCGTGGATGCCCTCGTGCCAGCCCGGCAGGTCGAACGAGAAGCGCACGTCGCCGCTGCGCGGGTCGACCACGCCGGGGGTGCCGATCACGACGCCGCGCAGCCTGGCCAGGCTGACCTTGGCGCTGCGGCAGGCCTTGGCGATCGCGTCGTGCACCACGGAGACCGGGTCGTCGTCGCCCTGGGGATCGACGGTGACCTCGGCGATGGTGCGGCCGTGGATGTCGGCGACCGCGGCGGAGATCAGCTCGGGCCCGACCTCCAGGCCGGCGACGTACGCGCTGGAGGGGATCACGGAGTAGAGGGCGGCGTTGGGGCCGCGCCCGCCGGCCTGGGTGCCGACCACCTCGACCAGGCCACGCTCCTCCAGCCTGGCCAGCGTCTGCGAGGCCGTGACCTTGGACAGCCCGGTCAGGTCGCCGATCTGCCCGCGCGTCATGGGGCCGGTGGCCAGCAACAGCTCCAGCGCGGCCCGGTCGTTGATCTCCCTCAGCAGCCTGGGCACACCAGGGCGTCGCTCCACGCGGAATTCCCACCCGTCAATCGAAAAGGTTGTTAGAAGTTTAGCGCCGGGCGCCCGTTCTGACGGCCTTGCGCCCTACCAGTCTTGACCAGGAGGGATAATCAGGAACATGCGCCTTTCCGCTCGTGTCGACTACGCCCTCCGCGCCGCCGCCGAACTCGCCGCAGCCGGTGCCGGCCCGACTACTGTGGGCGAGCTCGCCAAAGAGCAGGACATGCCCCCCAAATATCTGGAGAACATCCTGCTGCAGATGCGCCGCGCCGGGTTGGTGCGCGGGCAGCGGGGGCCGGAGGGCGGTTATGTGCTGGCCCGCGCGGCTGCCGAGATCTCCCTGGCCGACGTGATCAGGGCGGTGGACGGCCCGCTCGCCAACGTGCGCGGCGAGCGGCCCGAGCACGTCGGCTACCGCGGGCCCGCGGAGTCGCTGCAGCAGGTGTGGATCGCGCTGCGGGCCACCGAACGCTCCATCCTGGAGGAGGTCACGCTGGAGCAGGTCGCCTCCGGCACGCTGCCCGAGCGCATCCGGCTGCTCGCCTCCGACCCCGCCGCCTGGGACTGACCGCTCACCCAGGCCCGCCCCCCTCAACCCGACGCGCCGCATCAAGCCCGCAGGCGACCCGCCGCCTCGACTGACCACCCGCGTCAGGCGCGCAGCCGGCTCGCCGTCCAGAACAACGCCAGCGCGGCCAGTTCGGCCACGGCCGCGGCGGCGGGCAGCCAGCCGCTGCCGTGGGCGTCGAGCACGAGCCCGCCGAGCGCGCCGCCACCCGACACCCCGGCATAGACGGCGCTGCTGTTGAGCGCGAGCGCCTGCGGCGCGGCGGGGCCCGCCATCGCGAGCAGCCGGGTCTGGGCGGGCGGCGGGATCCACCACGACACGGCCGCCCACACCATCAGCAAGGGCAGGAGCGCGAGCAGCGTCATCGGCCGCAGAAGCCAGCAGGCGGTGAACGCCGCCATCACCGCCGTGAACCCGGCGATCCCGGCCATCAGCACCCGGTCCGCGCCCCACCGGTCGGCGGCGCGCCCGCCGAGCTGACCGCCCACCAGCCCGGCCAGCCCGGCCACGGCGAAGACCCAGCCCAGCTCGGCGGGCCCGGCCCCGGCCAGATCCCGCAGGAACGGCGCGAGGTACGTCATCAGCATCATGCTGCCCAGCACGATGGCCACGATCCCGAGCAGGCCGGCCAGCACCCGGGGCCGGGCCAGCGGGGCCAGCCGGCGTCCCATGGGCATGGCCTCCCCCGGCGGCGGCTCGGGCAGCGTGAGCCTGGTCGCCACGAGCGCGGCGAGCCCCAGCAGCCCGCCGACCCCGAACGTGGCCGGCCAGCCGAACGCGCCACCCACCCAGGTGCCGATGGGCACGCCCAGCATCAGGGAGCCGGTCAGCCCGCCCATCACGAGAGCCAGGTAGCGTCCCTGGCGCCCTTCCGGGGCCATGGAGGTCGCGATGGCGTACGCGGCCGGCACGACGGCCGCCGCGGCGAGCGCCGCCAGCACCCGCAGGCCCATGAGCAAGGCGTACGAGCCGGCGAACGCGGCCGCCCAGTTGGCGGCCACGAACAGCGCCAGGGCGCCGGTGATCAGCCCGCGCCTCGGCCAGGTGGCGGTCACCACGGAGGCCACGGGCGCCCCCAGCGCGAACGCCAGGGAGAACACGGTGACCAGCTGCCCCCCGGCCGCCTCGCTGACGCCGAGGTCGGCGGAGATGGCCGGCAGCACGCCCGCGATCACGTAGTCGTCGGTGGCGAAGGCGAACGTGGTGAACGCCAGCGCGAGCAGCCATGCGGGCACGCGGGCACGCTGCCGCACGTCAACGGACATGGGGATCCCCTTGATAAAGGTAACAGTTGTTTCCCGGATAAGGTAACAGCTGTCACCTCGATGACGTCAAAGGGATATCAGCCCATGGCCAGGACCGCCGACCCCAACCGCCGCGCCGAGCTGCTCGACCGGATCGTCGACTATCTGGCGGGACACGGCCTCTCGACGCTCTCGATGCGGCCGCTGGCCGAGCATCTGGGCAAGTCCACGCGCGTGCTGACACACCACTTCGCCGACAAGGACGAGCTCCTCTCGGCCACCATGGAGCGCCTGGACGAGCGACACCGCGCCTGGCTGCGCTCGTTGCCCGGCTGGGCGGGCTCCGACAGCGTGGGCACGATCATCCGCCGCACCTGGGACTGGCAGTCCTCGGAGGACAACCTCCCCATCGCGCGGCTCGTCCACGAGATCGAGGGCCTGGCGGCGGGCGGGCGTCTGCGGGGTCACGTCCCGCGGCTGCTGACGGACCGGTCGGAGTTCGTGGCGGGGCTGCTGCGCGAGCGGGGCGTGCCCGAGGCCCACGCGCTGCGCATCTCCACGCTGGCCAACTCGGCGTACACCGGGTTGCAGATCGACCTGCTCACCACCGGCGACCGCGAACGTGTCGAAGAGGCCCTGGACCAGCTCTGCGCCCTGGTGGACGAGTGGGTCGCTACATACGGGTGAACCAGCCGGGCCATCGGCCAGCGTGCGGACGGGCCGGCCCGCGGCGTCCATCAGGACGACGTCGGTGTCGCCGAGGGCGCGGAACGAAGGCTTCCTAGACTGGAAGGATGCCTGAAGGAGATGCCGTCCATCGTACGGCCGGCCGTCTGCGAGGCGCCCTGGACGGGCACGTGCTCACCAGGTCGGACTTCCGCGTGCCCAGGCACGCCACCGCCGACCTGACCGGGCGCGCCGTCGTCACCACGGTGTCGCGGGGCAAGCACCTGCTCACCCGCGTGGAGGGCGACCTGACCGTGCACACCCACCTGCGGATGGACGGGAGCTGGGTGGTGACACCGGCGGGGCGGCGCACCCCGCCCGGCGACCTGGTCAGGCTGGTTCTGGCCAACGAGCGCTGGCAGGCGGTGGGGCTCAGGCTCGGCATGGTGGATCTCGTCAGGACGGATGAGGAGGCACGTCTGGTCGGGCACCTCGGCCCGGACCTGCTGGGGCCGGACTGGGATCCGGATGAGGCCGCACGGAGACTGCGAGCGGAGCCCGGCAGAGCCATCGGGGAGGCGCTGCTCGATCAGCGCAACCTGGCCGGGATCGGCACGATCTATCGAGCCGAGACCCTGTTCCTGCGCGGGATCTGGCCGTGGCGAACGGTCGGGGAGGTCGAGGATCTGGAAGGGCTCGTGTCACTGGCGCAGCGGATCATGGCCGCCAACGCACATCATCGATCTCCTGCGGGCACGGTGACCACAGGTGACCGCCGCCCGGCGAACCGGACGTGGGTCTACGGCAGGGCGGGGAGGCCCTGTCGCCGATGCGGCACCCGCATCAGCCGCGGGGAGATGGGGACAGGCCCACAGGAGCGGCTGATCCTGTGGTGTGCCGGCTGCCAACCGCGTTAGGCGGCCACCATGTCCTTGACTTCGGGGAACACGGACTCGGGGATCGATCCGGGGACCGACTCCGACAGGGGCAGACGCTCGTGCTCGGGCACGTCGGCAAGCACGGGGGCAGCCTGAAGCTCCGCCAGCGCGAACTGATCGGAAACTTCACGCAACACCTGCGAAAGGGGCACGCCGAGTGCGCCGCAAATGGATGCGAGCAGCTCGGACGAGGCTTCCTTCTGCCCGCGCTCCACCTCGGACAAGTAGCCGAGCGAAACACGTGCGAGGGTGGACACCTCGCGCAGCGTGCGTCCCTGCCGCACCCGCAACCGCCTCAGCACGTCGCCGAGCAGCTGACGCAGCAGAATCATCTGTCGCTCCCTCCCCGGCGCGGATGTCTTCACCACGCCCCGCGCGATCGGTTCGTGCCGAACATTGCTCTTCTTCGCTTCGTACATGCTCCTCGCCGTCATCACTGGGCGCGGCCGGCCAGGGACCGCCGCTCGTGGTGCGTCGCTCGACTCATCAGGCCCGCCTGCCGGGCGCTCGGTGCTTGCAGTTGGCTCACGGACCTCACTCACAGCTCCACCGTACCCGTATCCACCGACACAGCGTCAGACCGTGCGTCGGATGTTCGCTCGGGACGTAACACAGTAATCACCCGGAATGTTCCCCTATGTTCGCCTTCAGCACACCTGCCAGGAGATCAACCGCCTCGTCCACCGTCTCTACCCTGATACGTTCGCGCGACCCCCGCAGGGTCAACGTCCGGGCCGAAATGTGCCCGCCAGGCCCGCAGACGGCCACGTGGACGGTGCCGACGGGCCGTCCGTCCTGGGGCTCGGGCCCCGCCACCCCGGTCACCGCCAGCCCGTACGTGGCCCCGCACACCCGCGCGACCCCCGCCGCCATGGCAGCGGCCACCTCGGGATGCACGGCCCCCTCCCGGCGCAGCAGATCGCCGGGCACGCCCAGCAACTCCCGCTTGAGATCGGTGGCGTAGGAGATCACCCCGCCCACGAACGCCTCGGAGGCGCCCGAGACGGACGTGATGGCAGCCCCGATGAGCCCGCCGGTCAGCGACTCGGCCACGGCTACCGTGGCATTCTGGGCCACCAGCAATCTCAGGACCTCGGCCGCGTCCGCCATCGGTCGATCACTCCCCGCGCGCTCGCTCGGCCACCATGCGCAGCCGGATCGCCCTGACGACATAGTCGACGCCCGTGCCCACCGTGACGACCACCGCCGCCCCCATCACCACCCATCTGACGGGATCCGGCACGAACGGCAGCAGATAGAGCACGATGGCGGCGATCTGCAGCACGGTCTTGACCTTGCCACCGTAGCTGGCCGGGATGACGGCGTGCCGCAGCAGCACGAACCTGAGCGCCGTGATGCCCAGCTCCCTGCCGAGGATCACGACCGTGACCCACCACGGCAGCTCGCCGAGGATCGACAGGCACACCAGGGCCGCGCCGGTGAGCGCCTTGTCGGCGATCGGGTCGGCGATCTTGCCGAAGTCGGTGATGAGGCCGTAGCGCCGGGCCAGCTCGCCGTCGAGATGGTCGGTGATCGAAGCGACCGCGAAGACCGCCAGCGCGGCGATCCGCCAGCCCGTGCCCGGCATGAACAGGCAGACGACGAAGAAAGGGACGAGCACCAACCGGAGGACCGTGAGGACGTTGGCGATGTTCCACGGGCTTACCACGCGGCGCTCGTCCCTTTTCATGGACTGGCCTTGATGCGCGCGATCAGATCGACCCCCTCGGCGTCGACCACGACCGCGCGCACGATCTCTCCCCGGACCAGGCCGATGCCCTGCACCGTGACCGAGCCGTCGACTTCGGGGCCCTGGTGGGCGGCCCGGCCCTCGTAGCCGCCGTCGCCCAGGTCGTCGTCGATCAGCACGTCGACCTCGGTGCCGATGCGCTCCTCAGCACGTTGCGCGGTCAGCTCCTCGGCCAGCTCGGTGAGCGCCCGCACGCGCTCGTCGACGACCTCCTGAGGAAGCTTGCCCGGCAGCTGGGCCGCCTCGGTGCCGTCTTCGTCGGAATAGCCGAACACGCCGATCACGTCGAGCCTGGCGGCCTCCAGGAAGGCGACCAGCTCGCCGAACTCCTCCTCGGTCTCGCCGGGGAAACCCACGATGAAGTTGGAGCGCACGCCCGCCTCAGGGGCGCGCTCACGGATGGTCTCCAGCAGCCCGAGAAAGCGCTGGGGATCGCCGAAGCGGCGCATGCGGCGCAGGACGGAGCCGCTGGCGTGCTGGAAGGACAGGTCGAAGTAGTCGGCGACGCCGTCGGTGCCGGTGATCACGTCGATCAGGCCGGGACGGAGCTCCGCCGGCTGGAGATAGCTGACCCGCACCCGCTCGACGCCCTCGACGGCCGCGAGCTCGGGCAGCAGTTTCTCCAGCGCCCGCAGGTCGCCCAGGTCCTTGCCGTAGGACGTGGAGTTCTCGCTGACCAGGACGAGCTCGCGCACGCCCCGGTGGGCCAGCCAGTCGGCCTCGGCCAGCAGATCTTCCGGCTTGCGCGAGACGTAGGAGCCGCGGAAGGCGGGGATGGCGCAGAACGTGCAGCGCCGGTCACAACCCGAGGCCAGCTTGAGCGAGCCGACCGGGCTCTCGTCGAGCCGCTTGCGCAGCACGCGCGGGCCGCTCGCGGGCGCCAGGCCCGCGGGCAGGTCACCGTGGCCGGGAATGTTGGGCCTGGGCGCGCTGGCACGGTCCACCGGCGATATGGGCAGCAGGGTGCGGCGGTCGCGTGGTGTGTGCGGCTTGAGCGACCGGCCGGCGACCACGTCGTCGAGGCGGTCGCCGATCTCGGCGTAGTCGTCGAAAGAGATCACCGCGCTGGCCTCGGGCAGCGCGTCGGCCAGCTCGCCTCCGTAACGCTCGGCCATGCAGCCCGCCGCCACCACCCTCGCACCGGAGTCGGCGGCGGCCAGCAGCGTGTCGATGGAGTCTTTCTTGGCCGACTCGATGAAGCCACAGGTGTTGACGACGACGACATCGGGGTCGTCGTCGCCCAGCTGCCAACCGGCAGCCTCGAGTCGCGCGGCCAGCTCCTCGGAGTCGACCTCGTTGCGCGCGCAGCCCAGAGTGATCAGCGATGCGGTTCGGCGGGATGACATGGTGAACACTACGGTATCGGGAGTTGGCCACCACCCGATGCACTGGCTCCCCCAGGTGACTCACGCGTGACTATCGCGCCTGGGTTTTCGGCGGGCCGAACGAACGCCGCACCGTCTCCCCCGCTTCGCCGAGCCCTGTCACTTTCTTGCCGTTGACCTGCACCGACACGGCTCCGGCGTCGGCGATGAGCACGTTGACCTTGCCCTCGGCCCGCCAGGTCGACGTCTTTCCCGCTTTGAGCGTCCCCGCGAACAGCTTGCGGCCCTCGGCGTCGCGCACGTTCACGTACGACGACCGATTGGCTTTGATCCGGAGCGTCACCATGCCCTTCTTGGCGGCCCTGACGCGCGGCGTCTCGGTGATGGGCGTGTTGGGCGGAACGCTGGGCTTGGCCGACGCCGCGCGCACGTCGGCCGTGCGCACCTGGTCGCTCGCGTCGCCCAGCACCCGCATCAGGCCGAACACCATCACGATCGCCAGCGCCACCCCCAGCGCCGCCGTCCAGTTGGGCCCCCGCCGCTCCGGCAGGTTGATCTTGCGGTCGGCCTGGAACACGGCCGACGCGGCCACCGGTTCGGGTGCGCCTCCATGCTGCTGGTCGAAAAGGTGGACGGTGGACTCGGGGTCGAGCCCCACTGCCTGGGCCACGGCCCTGATGTGCCCCCTGGCGTAGAAGTCACCGCCGCATTGGCCGTAATCATCCTGCTCCATGTGATGGATGATCGTCTCGCGAATATTGGTGGCCGCGCTGACCTGCGCGACCGTCATCCCAGCCGACTGCCTGGCGGCCGTCAGCACGGCCCCGATGCTCTGATCCTGCACAGCGAACGCCTCCCCATGGCGCCTGGACTAACCACCACGACGTTGCGTAGTGGTTCATATTCAACCAGTTACCGCTGGGCATGCACGCATTGGGGTCATTCGCCACGCAGGTCGGCCAGCAATCCCGGCAGATCATCCGGTTTCACCAGCACTTCTCGCGCCTTGGATCCTTCGCTCGGACCGACCACGTTGCGGCTCTCGAGCAGGTCCATCAGCCGCCCGGCCTTGGCGAACCCGACGCGCAGCTTGCGCTGCAACATCGAGGTGGAGCCGAACTGGGTGGTGACGATCAGCTCGGCCGCCTGGATCAGCAGGTCGAGGTCGTCGCCGATGTCCTCGTCGATCTCCCGTTTGACCGGCGCGGCGGCGACGTCCTCGCGATATTCGGCCTGCATCTGCGCCTTGCAGTACGCGACGACCTCGGCGATCTCCTTCTCCGAGACGAACGCGTTCTGGATGCGGATCGGCTTGCTCGCGCCCATCGGCAGGAACAGCGCGTCACCCTGGCCGACCAGCTTGTCGGCGCCCGGCTGGTCGAGGATGACCCGCGAGTCGGTGAGGCTCGACACCGCGAAGGCCAGCCTGGACGGCACGTTGGCCTTGATGAGGCCGGTGACCACGTCGACCGACGGCCGCTGTGTGGCGATCACCAGGTGGATGCCCGCCGCGCGGGCGAGCTGGGTGATGCGCACGATCGAGTCCTCGACGTCGCGCGGGGCCACCATCATCAGGTCGGCCAGCTCGTCCACGATCACCAGCAGGTACGGGTACGGCTGGTAGACCCGCTCGCTGCCCGGAGGCGGCTGCAACTTGCCCGCCCGCACGGCCTTGTTGAACTCGTCGACGTGCCGGAACCCCGACGCGGCTAGGTCGTCGTAGCGCCGGTCCATCTCACCGACCACCCATTCGAGGGCTTCGGCGGCCTTCTTCGGGTTGGTGATGATCGGCGTGATCAGGTGAGGGATGCCCTCGTAGACGCTCAGCTCGACCCGTTTGGGGTCGACCAGCACCATGCGCACCTCGTCGGGCGTGGCCCGCATCAGGACGCTGGTGATCAGCCCGTTGACGCAGACCGACTTACCGGCGCCGGTCGCGCCCGCGATGAGCAGGTGGGGCATCTTGGCGAGGTTGGCGACGATGGTGCGGCCCTCGACGTCTTTGCCCAGGCCGACGATCATCGGGTGGTGGTCGGCCTGCGCCACCTGGGAGCGCAGCACGTCGCCCAGCGCCACCAGGTCCTTGTCGGCGTTCGGGATCTCGACCCCGATCGCCGACTTGCCCGGGATAGGGGACAAAATCCTGACATCTGCGGATTTGACGGCGTACGCGATGTTCTTGGTGAGCGCCGTGACCTTCTCCACCTTGACCGCGGGCCCCAGCTCGATCTCGTAGCGGGTCACGGTCGGCCCCCGGGTGAACCCGATGACCTGCGCGTCGATACTGAACTGCTCCAGCACGCTGGTCAACGCGTTGACCACGGTCGTGTTGGCCTTGGTCTGCGGTTTCGGCGCCGTGCCCGGCTTGAGGTGCTGCAGGTCGGGCAGGCTGTAAGGACCCGCCTGCGGCGACAGGACGAGCTGCTCCACCTTGCGCGGCGCCGGCGTCGGCTCGGGAGGCTCCGGCTTGCGCTCCAGGTCGGGCGCGGGCGCCGATTCCTCATCCGTCAGGCCCGGCACGATCTCCGGGGAGTGGTCGGCGTGTTTGTCCTTCTCGGCCAGCACGGGCGTGTCGTACGGCTTGACGAGGTCGCCGCCCTCGCCGTCCTCCGCCTTCCTGGGCTTGGACCGCTTCTTGGCGGATGTCCTGGACGGCGAGCCCTTGGGCTCGGCGTCGGCCTGCCGCTCGAACAGCAGGTGTTTGAGCTCGGCCAGCCGCTCGGGAACGCGGTGCACGGGGGTGGCGGTGATCACCAGCACGCCGAACCCCGACAGGATGAGCAACAGCGGGATCGTGATCCAGGGCGGCAGGATGCTCATCGGCGGCGCCGCCACGATGAACCCGACCATGCCCCCGGCCTGCGACACCTTGTCCATGCCCTGGCCCTCGCCCGCCGGGTAGGGGGTGCCGTTGGCCACGTGGATGACGCCGAGCACGCCGATCAGCAGGGCGGCCCACCCGATCACCATGCGCCCGGTGTCGGCGTTCTGGTCGGGATGGCGCAGGTAGCGCCAGGCCAGCAGGCCGAGCAGCAGCGGCAGCGCCCAGGCCAGCGAGCCGAACACGCCGCGCGCGGCCGCGTTCACCACGCCGGAGACCGCGCCGTCGGAGTTGCGCCACGTCATGGCCGCGACCACGATGGCGGCCCCGAGCACCGCCAGCCCCACCCCGTCGCGGCGGTGCGCCGGATCGAGCTCGCGGGCGTTCTTGCCCAGCGCGCGGGCGGTGCTGCCGATGCCGTTGGCGACCAGCATCCACAACCCGACGATCAGCTTGCCGATCATCGTGAAGACCCAGCTGATCGGGTCCTGGTGGGTCACGGAAGGCTTGCGGCCGGTGGCGGATCCCTTAGCCCTGGACCGTCCCGCCGACGAGCCCCCGCGCTTGGCGGAGGTCGAGCGAGACGAGGTCGACCGCTTCGCCGGCCCCTTCGATGCGCTTTTCGGCGTACGGGTGGCCATGATGCCAAAGGTACGTCGGAGACACCGCGGAACGCGCGGAGGCTCGCCGGTGTCATGACATTCCGGCACCTCAAAACCGGCAGAGTCCTTTCCCCGCATGGGGATCATCGACAACCGTAGGTGGCGACGCCGCCGGTCTGCCACTCTGTGAGTGACCAAGGTGCCACATCGAGTGATGTTCTAGGACGCAGAGTGGACACGACCCGGGTGTCGAGCACGGCCTTCGACGGCACACCCCATGCTCCGGCCCACGCGCGCAAGTTCGTCCGTCAGGTCCTCGGCGAGTGGCATCTGAGCCACCTCGCCGAGGACGCCGTGCTGCTGACCAGCGAGCTCGTCACCAACGCCGTCGTGCACGCGGGCACCGGGATCGAGCTGACGTGCCGTCTCGACGCGGACGCCGGCCCGGCGAAGCTGGAGATCGAAGTCGACGACCACCTGCCCGAGCGGACGATCGACGAGGCCGGCGTCATGCCCGACGTGACCCTCACGGACGAGGTGCGGCCGTCCGGGCGTGGGCTCGCGCTCGCGGGCATGCTGGCCGATGCCTGGGGCGTCACGTACACGAGGACCGCCAAGCGTGTCTGGGTGCGCCTGGAGCTCGCGGACGGCGGCGACGGGCAGGAGACCGTGACCGGCCCGCCGGTCCCGGCCCCCGCCGCCATCGACACCCTGCACGTCGGCGTGGTGGTCACCGACGGCGACGGGCTCGTACGGTCGTGGAACTCCGAGGCGCGGCAGCTGCTCGGCTGGCGTCCCGAGCAGGCGATCGGCCGGCCGCTGGCCGACCTGGTGGCCTGGCGCGGCCACGGCCCGTACGCGCTGTCGCTGACCGACACGCTCGGCCTGGGCCGCTGGCGGGGCGAGGCGCGCATGCGGCACGCCGACGGCAGGCTGGTGCCCGTCTACGTCTCCCACCTGCGCACCGATGGGCGTGCGCGGGATCGCCGGTCGATCTGGATGGTGGTGGCGGGCGACCACCGCTACGTCCTGACGCCGCCGCCCGCGCCGCGCAGGGAGGCGGGCCGGCGTATCAAGGACCTGCTCGACCAGGACATGCCGTTCCCGGAGCTGCTCGACACGATCGCCGGGATCGTGCAGATGTCCAGCGGCGGCGACGCCGCGTACGTGTTGCTTCCCACGGAGGGCGGCAGCAGGTTCGGCGTGGCGGCGGGCGCGGGCGCGACGGCGGGGCTGGTGGGGGTGCTGGCCACCGGCGTGTTCGGCGCCGAGCGCAAGACGCCCACGATGATCGAGGACCTGCTGGCCGGTGACGTCGAGCTGGCCGAGCAGCTGCGCGCCCGCTCGCTGGCGTGCGCGCCGCTGCTCCTGGCCGGCGAGGTGACCGGCTACCTCGCCGTGACGGCGGAGCAGCCCGGCCACTTCGACCAGGAGCTCACGGTGAGCCTGCAGCACATCGCCGACCAGGTCGCGATGCCGGTGCAGCGCGCGCGGCTGGCCGAGCAGGACCGCGCGCACCGGGGCCGGCTGTCTTTCCTGGCCGAGGCGGGCGAGCTGCTGGCGGGCGTGCACGACGAGGAGCTCATCGCGGCGCTGACCGCGCAGCTCGTCGTCCCCAAGATCGCGACCTGGGCGGCCGTCTACCTGACCGACCTCGCGGGCATGACCAGGCTCGCCCACGTCTGGCACAGCGAGGAACGCCACAACGCCGACCTGCGCAAGTCGTTGCCCGCCGTCCCCCGCACCGCGCTCGACGAGGTGAGCTGGCCCGCCGGCCCGGAGGCGGTGCTGGCCTTCCCGCTGCTCACCCAGGGCAGGTCGCACGGCGCGCTGGTGATCGGCCGCGCGGAGCCGACGCTGCCGCTGGAGGTGGCCGACCTGCTGGCCGACCTGTGCCGCCTGGTGGCGCTCAACCTGCACACCGCGATGCTCTACGCCCGGCAGGCCACCACGTCGCGGGTGCTGCAGCGCAGCCTGCTGCCGATGCGCGTGGCACCCATGCCCGGCCTGGACAGCGCCGTCGTCTACGAGCCCGCAGAAGAGGGCGCGGACGTCGGCGGCGACTTCTACGACCTGTTCACGGTGGGCGACCACTGGTGCTTCGCGCTGGGCGACGTGTGCGGCAGCGGCCCGGAGGCGGCCGCGGTGACCGGGCTGGCCCGCCACGCCGTACGCCTGCTGGCCAAGGAGCACTACACGGTGGCCGACATCTTCGACCGGCTCAACCAGGCGCTGCTGGAGGAGGACGACGAGGGCAGGTTCCTCAGCCTGCTGTGCGGCGAGCTGACCCCGCTCCCGCAGGGCGGCGCGCTGTGCACGATCGCCTCGGCGGGGCATCCACCGCCGCTGGTGCTCCGCGCGGACGGCCTGGTCGAGGCGGTGGCGACGCCCCAGCTGCTGCTGGGCATCGAGGCCGGCGCCAGGTTCTACGTCGAGACGTTCGAGCTGGCGCCCGAGGAGGTGCTCCTGTGCGTGACCGACGGCGTGACCGAGCGGCGCGACGGCTCCCGGCTGCTGGACGACGGCAACGGGCTCGCCGCGCTGCTCGCGCAGTGCCGGGGGCTGAGCGCCCACGCGGTGGCCGAACGGGTGCGGCACGTGGTCGAGACGTTCGCCCCCGAGCCGTCGCAGGACGACGTGGCCCTGCTGGTGATCAGGGCCGGCGAGCAGGGCCGCCGCCGCCCCGCGCTCGGTCAGGCGAACCGGTAGGTGGTGGACGACGTGCGGATCTCGCCCGGCCGCAGCACGGTGGAGGGGAAGCGCGGCTGGTTGGGCGAGTCGGGGAAGTGCTGGGTCTCCAGGCACAATCCGGCGAACGGCCCGTAGGGCGTCTCAACGCCGTCCAGCATGCTGCCGCTGTAGAACTGCACGCCGGGCTCCGTGGTGGTGACCTCCATGGTGAGCCCGCCGGCGGTCACCCTGATGTCGCCGTCGAGCACGAAGCAGTGGTCGTACGCGCCGTCGTAGCGCTCCCCCACGGCGTGCGGCTCGCTGAAGTCGAACGGCGTGCCCTTGACCGGCGCGAGCTCGCCCGTGGGGATCTTGCCCTCGTCGACCGGCAGGTAGTGCTCCGCCTCCATCTGGATGACGTGGTCGAGCACGTCACCGCTGCCCTTGAGGTTGAAGTAGGAGTGGTTGGTCAGGTTGACCACGGTCGGCGCGTCGCTCTTCATGGAGTAGTCGATCCGGATCGCGCCGTCGGCCAGCGTGTACGTGACCGTGGCGGTCAGCGTGCCCGGATAGCCCTGGTCACCGTCGGGGCTGGTCAGCGCGAGCATCACCGACGAGTCGGTGCGGCCGGCGATGGTCCACACCCTGCGGTCGAAGCCGTCGGTGCCGCCGTGCAGGCTGTGGGCGCCGTTGTTGATCGGCAGGTGATGTTCGACGCCGTCCAGGGTGAAGCGCCCGTTCGCGATGCGGTTGCCGTAGCGGCCGACGACGGCGCCGAAGTAGCGGCTGCGGGTGAGGTAGTCGTCCAGCGTGTCCAGCCCGAGCACGACGTTCACCCCGGACACCTCCAGGGAGCGCAGGATGGCGCCGTAGGTGAGCACCTCGGCGCGCAGCCGCCCCGATGACAGCTCCACGCGCTCGACCTGCTCGCCTGACGGCAGCGTTCCGAAAACCATTTTCACTGGGCCCTTCCCGTGGACTCGCGGACAATGAGGGCGGTGTCGAGGGTCACGGTCGCGCCCTCGCCCCCCGACTGGAGCAGCAGATCGACTGCCATCCTCCCGGCCGCCGCCGCCGGCATGGCCACCGTGGTCAGCTTGGGCCTGTTGAGCCGTCCGGGAAGGATGTCGTCGAACCCGATCACACTTACCTGGTCTGGTACCCCTATCTCCATCGCCGACAGTCCCTCTATGAGGCCAAGCGCGACGAGATCGTTGTAGGCGAGCACCGCGGTCGCCCCGCAGGCGGCCACGTCGGCGGCCACGGCCAGGCCGCCGGCCTCCGTCGGCTGGTTGGGGCCGAAGAAGACCAGGTCCAGGCCTGGTGCCTCGGCGGCCACACCCTGCATCTCGTTGCTGGTCCACGAGCCGATCGGGCCGGACACGAGGGCGATCCTGCGATGGCCGAGCCCGGTGAGGTGCTCCAGCGCGTGCTTGGCGCCCTGGGCGACGTTCATGAGCACGGCGGGCATGCCCTTGATGCGCCGGTTCACCACCGCGAACGGCACGTCCTCGGCCAGGCGCTCGATCATCCGGTTCGACAGCCGGGGGCTGCACAGCAGGACGCCGTCCACCTGCTTGGCGAACGTCCTGATCAGCTCCTCCTCGACCCGCGGGTCCTCGTCCGTGTCGGCCACGAACACGTGGTAGTCACGCCCCCTGGCCTGCGCCTGGGCGGCCTTGATGAGCGGAGGGAAGAACGGGTTGGCGATGTCGGCGACGATGAGGCCCATGTTGAACGTGCGGCCGGTCGTCAGCGCCCTGGCCGCGCGGTTGGGCCGGTAGCCGAGGTCGTCGGCGGCGGCCAGCACGCGGCTCCGGGTGGCGGGGTTGACCAGGTGAGGCGCGGAGAACGCGCGCGACACGGTGGACACGTGGACGCCGCAGGCGCGGGCCACGTCCTTGATCGTCGCCGCCATCGCCGTCCTCCCTTGCAAACGGTTGCCAGACTAAACCTTGACCTTCACGCCAGTGGCCGTCAAGGTTCTTGCAACCGGTTGCTGAGGGCTAAGCGGGGTTCACCAGATGCCGCCGAGTTCGTTGAGCGTGAACACGCCGCCGGCCCGGTCATGCAGCGGCTGCGACAGGTCGGGCTCGCCCTGCTCGGCGATGAGCGCGGCGGCCTGGGCCTCGGAGTCGTCGCGGGAGACGTACCCGATGGCCTTGGCCTCCTCCAGCGACCACCAGCGGCGGGTGTTGTCGGAGACCCCCCAGACCACGTGGTAGCCGGGCGCGGTGAGCCCGGCCTCGACCAGGCGGGTCAGGTCGTCGGGCGAGATCCAGGTGGCAAGCCCGCGCGTGTCGGCCGACGCCTCGTTGCAGGTGCCGAGCCTGATCACGGTCACGTTCATGCCGAACCGGTCGTGGTAGAGGCTCCCCAGCGCCTCCATGACGACCTTGCTCACGCCGTAATAGGTGTCGGGCCGGGGGAAGGCGTAGTCGGGCAGGTCGGCGCCGCCGGCCGGCCTGGTGTGGTATCCCGCCGCGTGGTGGCTGCCCATGAGCACGAGGTGCTCGACGCCCTCGTTGCGCGCCGCCTCCATCAGCACGTGCATGCCCTCGATGTTGGCCCGTACGATGTCGGCCCAGGGCCGCTCCCTGCTCTGGCCTCCCATGTGGAGCACCGCGTCCACGTCCTTCATGGCCTCGGCCATGGCGGCCGGGTCGGCGAGATCGGCCGCCACCCACTCCTCTCCCGGGCCCGGTTCGACGGGATGCAGGTCGGAGAGCCGCAGCGTGCGTCCCTCACGGGCGAGTCGCGGGCGGAGCAGCGTGCCGACTTTCCCCGCGGCCCCTGTCATCAGAATGCGCATGTCCCTTGGTGTACACGATTCTGGGAGAAATTCACATCCTTGAATATTGACCGTGAACGGGATGAGTGATTAAGGTCACAGGCACATATCCATGTGCACGACTCATGTCCACGTATGTGAACGGGAGGCGGTCTGATGTCACGACGTCTGCTCGGGACCGCGATCATCACGTCCCTGGCCGTAACGCTGGCAGGCTGCGGTTCCGGGGGATCAAGCTCAGAAGACAACACCTTGGAAATCTGGATCAGACAAGCGGCTGATTCCGACTCCGCCAAGACCGCGCAGAAGCTCGCCGACGCCTTCACCAAGGCCAGCGGCACGCCCACGAAAGTCGTCGCGATATTCGACGACTTCGAGACCAAGCTGAACCAGCAGGCGGCGCAGAAGCAGCTTCCCGACATCGTCATCAACGACACCGCCCAGATCGGCACCATGCAGTCGCAGGGCTGGCTCCAGGAGGTCGACAAAGCCTCACTCGCGGGCGGCGACCAGGTGTCGGAACTGGCGTGGAAGGCCGCCACGGCCAGTGACGGCAAGATCTACGCGGCTCCGTTCTCCGCCCAGGCGTTCGCGCTGTTCATCCGCAAGGACTGGCGGGAGAAGGTCGGCATGGAGCCGCCCGAGACGTGGGAGGACCTCGCCAAGCTCGCCACCGCCTTCACCGAGAAGGACCCCGACGGCAACGGCAATAAGGACACCAGCGGCTTCGTCATCCCCGCCGGCACCAAGCGCGGCTACGCCTCGTGGTACGCCTCCTCGCTCATCTACGCCAACGGCGGCGACTTCGTCAAGGCCAACGGCCCCGGCACGTTCACCGCCACGATGAACGACCCGAAGACCGTCGAAGCCGTCCAGTACCTCCGGGACCAGTTCTGCACGACCAAGACCGTCAACCCCGGCGCGGTCAGCAACGACACGACCGTCACGCACGAGGTCTTCGAGAAGGGGCAGGGCGGCATCTACCTGACCGGCCCGTACGTGCTGGCCAGGTTCGTCGAGAGCATCGGCAGCGACAAGATCGAGGTCATCCCGGTGCCCAAGGGCCCGTCCGGCGGCCCCGGCACGCTCGGCGAGGGCGAGAACGTCTACCTCATGGCCGGCTCCGAGAACCAGGAGGCGCAGAAGAAGTTCGCCGAGTTCGCCATCTCCGCCGAAGGCCAGCGGATCGGCATGAACAAGGACGCCAACGGCGCCATCGTCCGGCTGCCCGTCAACACCCAGGTCGACATGGCCGCCGAGCGGCAGGACCCGCGGTGGAAGGTGTTCCAGGAGTCGTACGAGCACGCCGTCTACGCCCCGCCGGTGACCAACTGGGCGCCGATCCGCCAGGACTCCGCCGACTCCATCAACGCCGTCTGGGCCGACTGCGGCGCCGATGTCAAAGCCAAGATGGAGGAGCTGAACACCAAGCTCACCCAGGAACTGCAGAGCCAGAAAGCGTCATGACCTCCACACTCACGCCGGCGCGGAGCTCGGCGGCGCCCCCTCACCGCCGCACCAGGGCGGTGCGGTGGCGGGGGCCGGTGATCGCGTGGTTGTTCCTGGCGCCCGCTCTGGTGCTCTTCCTGTACTTCAAGTTCATCCCGATGTTCGTGGGCCTGTGGAAGAGCCTGTTCAAGGTCCAGACGTTCCTCGGTGACGAATGGGTCGGCCTGCAGAACTACCAGACGATCATCTCCGACGACGAGTTCGCCTCGGCCATCTGGCACAGCATCGTGCTGGCGCTCGGCACCACGGTCGGCTCGATCGTGCTGGGGCTCGGTCTCGCGCTGCTCATCGAAGGGCCGGCGCGATACCTGTGGTTCGTCAGGACGGCCGCGTTCCTGCCGGTCGTCACCACGATGGCGGCCGTGGCCGAGGTCTGGCGGATCATGTTCCACCCGGCCGACAGCGGCATGCTCAACATCATCATCGGCTGGGCCGGGATCCATCCGCAGCCCTGGCTGGCCAGCGAGGACTCCTCGCTGTGGTCGATCATGATCATGAGCATCTGGCGCGGCACACCGTACGACATGATGATCTTCCTGGCCGGGCTGGTCGGCGTGGACCGCACGCTCTACGAGGCGGCGGCCGTGGACGGGGCCTCCACCTGGCGCAGGCTGCGGCACATCACGCTGCCGGCGCTGCGTCCGGTGTTCTGGATCCTGTTCACGCTGGCGGCCATCCGCGGGCTGCGGGTGTTCGTCGAGGTGTACGTGCTCACCAACGGCGGCCCGAACGGCTCCTCCGAGGTGCTCATGACCCTGATCTACAAGCTCGGCTTCCAGAAGAACGAGCTGGGCGTCGCCTCGGCGGGCGGGATCGTGTTGTTCGCCGCCACGCTGGCGCTCACGGTGGTCGTGCAGATGTTGCGCAGGAGGCAGACGACATGAGGTTCGACAGCGCTCTGGGCCTGGAGTCGCGCAAGGGTCCCCTGGCCATCGCCGGAAAGACCCTGATTTATGGCCTTATGGTGGTGGTTTTCACCGGGCCGCTGATCGCGCTGCTGATGAGCTCCTTCAGCAAGACCCTCGACCCGACGTCCTTCTCCCTGTGGCCCGACGAGTTCACCCTGGAGAACTTCGTCCAGGCCGGGGAGAAGAACGTCTATCTCTACCTGCTCAACTCGTTCGTGGTCGTGGGCTTCGGGCTGCTGCTGCAGATGCTGGTCAGCGTCTTCGCCGCCTACGCCCTGGCGCGCAAGAAGTTTCGCGGCATGACGTTCGTGATGCTGCTCATGCTCGCCACGATGATGCTCCCCGAGGAGATCATCGCGATCCCCCTCTCGCTCGTCCTGGCCGACATGCCGCTGCTGAACCTCAACCTCATCGGCACCTACGCGGGCATGATCCTGCCCGTCGGCGCCTGGGGCTTCTCCATTCTCGTGATGACGGAGTTCATGAAGGAGGTGCCGGTCGAGCTTGAGGAGGCCGCGCGCATCGACGGCGCGGGCGAGTTGCGCATCTTCGCCACGATCATCGTGCCGCTGTGCCGCCCCGCGCTCGGCGTGATCGGTGTCTTCGGCTTCACCATGATCTGGGACCAGTATCTGCTGCCGTTGATCGTCGCACCGGCGTCCGACATGTGGACACTGCCCATCGCCCTGCGCTCGCTCCGCTCCGACGAGGAGGTGGGGATCGGCGTGCTGCTCGCCGCCTCGCTGCTGGCGCTGCTCCCGTCGATCATCGCGTTCCTGGCTTTCCAGCGGCAGTTCATGCGTGGCCTGACCAGCGGCGCGGTCAAGGGTTAGGCGTCCACGTATATGGACGGTATCCCATATCCTGGATGTTTCAAGCCGCCGAAGGATACGAGATGGGATGAGTATGGAGCCCCAGCTGGTCAAGTCCGCCGAGCGGACGGTACGCATCCTCGAAGCCCTGGCCGACTCGCACCACAGCATGACACTGTCGGAGCTCCAGCAGCGCACCGGATTCCCCCGCAGCAGCCTCCACGCCCTCATGCGGACGCTGGTCGAGCTCAACTGGGTGGAGACCGACTCGGCCAGGTCGGCCTTCGGGATCGGACCGCACGCGCTCCTGACCGGCACCGCGTACCTCGACAAGGACCCCGCGCTGCCCTACGCGCAGGAGACGCTGGAGGACCTCCGGGACGAGATCGGGCAGACCGTGCACTTCGCCCGGCGGGACGGCGCGCACGTGCTCTACCTGGCGACCAGGGAGTCACGCGACGCCGATCACGTGATCCCCCGGGTGGGGCGGCGGCTGCCCGCGCACGTCACGGCGCTCGGACAGGTGCTGCTCGCCCAGCTCACCGACGACGAGGTCATGACACTCCTGCCGGAGCCGCTGATGGGGCTGACCCACCAGACGATCACCGACATGACCAAACTGACCGGTGAACTCGACCAGGTCCGCACGCGGGGCTGGTCGTACGAACGCGAGCAGGGCACGCCCGGTGTGGCCTGCGTGGCCGTCGCGGTCGACTACCGCATCCCGGCCACCGACGCGATCAGCTGCTCCATGCCCGCCGAACTCGGACCCGCCGACGTCGAGCAGATCATCGACGCGGTGATCAAACACACCCGCAAGCTGGCTGCCACTCTTCGCAGGGAGGGCATCCGCTAGAAAGGACTGTTGATGCGGCTAGATGGTGTTCTCTTCTTCCCGGTGACTCCCTTCGGCGCCGACGGCGGCCTCGCCGAACCCGCGCTGGCCCGGCACGTCGCCGCCGGGGTCGCGGCCGGGGCGGGAGGAGTGTTCACCGCGTGCGGCACCGGCGAGTTCAGCGCCCTCGACCTCGACGAGTACACCAGGATCATGGCCGTTTCCGTCAAGGCGGCCGAGGGGCGCGTGCCCGTCTTCGGCGGCGCCGGCGGCCCGCTGCCCGCCGCCAAGGCCATCGCCCGTGCTGCCGCCGCCCAGGGCGCCGACGGGCTGCTGCTCATGCCTCCCTACCTCGTCACCGGCCCCGCCGGCGGCCTGGTCCAGTACGTTCGTGAGGTCGCCGAGGCCGGCGACCTCCCCGTGATCATCTATCAGCGCGGCACCGCCCGCTTCACCCCTGAAGCCGTCGCCGAACTGGCCCAGATGCCCAACGTCATCGGTTTCAAGGACGGGCTCGGCGACTTCGACCTGCTCCAGCGGATCATCCTGACCGTGCGGAAATCGACCGACAAGCCCTTCACGTTCTTCAACGGGCTGCCCACCGCCGAACTGACCGTGCCCGCCTATCGAGGGCTCGGGGTGAACCTGTATTCGAGCGCCGTGTTCGCCTTCGCGCCCGAGATCTCGCTGGCCTTCTACAAGGCGGTGACGGGCGGGGACGAGGTGCTGGCGCAGCGGCTCCTCACCCACTTCTACCTGCCGCTGGTCGAGCTGCGCGACCTCGTGCCCGGCTATGCGGTCTCGCTGGTCAAGGCGGGTGTGCGCATCCGGGGCCTGGAGGTCGGAGGCGTACGGCCGCCGCTGGTGGATCCCTCGCCCGAGCATGTGGCGTCGCTGGAGCGCCTCATCGCCACCGGCCTGCACATCGCCGGCGCCTGACCACCCGCGTCCCGGCCGAGCACCGACGCCATCGCGTTGTCCTTCTGGCTTGCCGAGCCCGAAAGCCGACCGGAGGCAAGGGCGCCCGACGTGGGGCGGTCCCGCGACGACGAGCGGGCCGCCCCACGTCCTGGTCACCTCCGAGGGCTCACCCCTGCAGCCGACCGTCCACCCGGCGCGGAATGGACAGCGGGTTGGCGTCCTTGAGCTCGTCCGGCAGCAGTTCCTCCGGCCAGTCCTGGTACGCCGTGGGCGCCAGCCACCGATCGATGGCCGTGGCGCCGACGGACGTGAACGCCGACGTCGACGCGGGCCACGGACCACCGTGATGCATCGCCCAGCACACGGCCACCCCGGTCGGCCACCCGTTCCAGATGAGCCGGCCCGCCTTCTTGCCGAGCACCTCGGCGACGTCACCCGCGTCGGCGGGGTCGGCGCTGTGAACGGTCGCGGTGAGCGACCCTTCGAGCCGCTCAATCACCGGCGGCAGATCGGAGACATCCCGGTAGGTCACCACGATCGCCGCCGGCCCGAAGCACTCCTCGGCGATGTGCGGGAGCTTCTGCGCGAACGTGTCGAGATCGGTGGTGAACACCTTGGGCGTGACCGCCCAGTGCCCCTCACCGGGCTTGCCCTCGGCCAGCAGCCGCAGCTCGCCCAGCCGCTCGACCCCGCCGAGATAGCCGTCCCTGATGCGCTCGGCCAGCATGGTCCCGCCGCTGGTCCCCTCAACGGCCTCCACGAGGGCCTGCCGCAGCTCGTCGTCGTTCGGCACGAACATGAGCCCGGGGTTCGTACAGAACTGCCCGACGCCCAGCGTCAGCGACCCGGCGAACCCCGTGGCCACTTCCTTGGGGGGCGCCGACGGCAGCACGACCACGGGATTGACGCTTCCCAGCTCGCCGTAGAACGGGATCGGCACCTCCCGCTCATCGATCAGTTTCTGGATCGCCTTGCCCCCGGCCACCGAACCGGTGAACCCTGCCGCGACCACCTTGGGGTGCTTGACCAGGTCGATGCCCGCCTGCATGCCCTGCACCAGCCCCAGCAGATCGGGGTTCGGCAGCGCCTCACGGACGATCTTGGCGACTCGCTCGGAGGTGTTCGGGTGCCCGGGGTGCGCCTTGACGACCACCGGGCACCCGGCGGCCAGCGCGGACGCGGTGTCGCCCCCGGCCACCGAGAACGCGAACGGGAAGTTGCTGGCCGAGAAGACGGCGACGACGCCCTGCAGCGCGTGCTTCATCCGGCGTACGTCGGGCCTCGGCGGCGTCAGGGAGGCATCGGCGTGGTCGATGACGGCCTCCAGGTAGCCGCCGTCTCTGATCACCTGGGCGAACAGCCGGAACTGCCCGGCAGCACGTGCCACCTCA
Source organism: Nonomuraea sp. B1E8 (assembly GCF_039871515.1). Taxonomy (NCBI): domain Bacteria; kingdom Bacillati; phylum Actinomycetota; class Actinomycetes; order Streptosporangiales; family Streptosporangiaceae; genus Nonomuraea; species Nonomuraea sp. B1E8. Next base: position 342,064 of record NZ_JBDPLS010000006.1, read on the forward strand.
CCGCGCAGCCGTACCTCTCCGAGTGCGGTCTCCTGGTCGGCGAGCTGCCACAGCTCGTCCACGTGCGCGGTGAGCGCGTCGGAGACGGCCACGAGCGCGCGCGCCCGCTCCTCCGCGGAGGCCGCCCGCCAGGCGGCGCCGGCGGCGGCCGCGGCGGAAACGGCCACGTCGACCCCGGCGCTGTCGGTCTCGGGCAGTGCGGTACCCACGGTCTCGCCTGTCCTGGGGTCGTGTCCGTAGATCATCGAATGGCCCTTCGGAGTCTTGACACTTCTTCAGCCTGATTCTTACAGTTGCGGCGACTTGTCCACAAATCTGGCTATTGTTCACATACATGGACGGCGGTATCAATGATCATCAGTCAGATCCGCATAACGCCTGTCGCTTTCCGGGATCCGCCCCTTCTGAACGCCGCTGGAGTCCACGAGCCGTGGGCCCTCCGTACCATTGTCGAGGTCGTCACCGACGAAGGTCTGACCGGGTTGGGAGAGACCTATGGGGACTCCGGCCACCTCGGCAAGGTGCGCGAGTGCGCGCAGGCCCTGGTCGGCCTCGACGTGCACGACACCAACACGATGTACGCCCGGATCAGCGCGATCACCGGCGACGTCGTCAGCGACATGCACGGACTGACCGGTGCCGCCACGAAGGAGAAGAGCATCGACCGGGTCTTCTCCCCCTTCGAGGTGGCCTGCCTGGACATCCGCGGCAAGGCCGCCGGCGTGCCGGTCGCGGATCTGCTGGGCGGCAGGGTCAGAGACGCCGTCCCCTACAGCGCGTACCTCTTCTACAAGTGGGCGGGGCACCCGGACGAGGAGCCGGACCGCTTCGGGGCGGCCCTGGACGAAGCGGGTGTCGTCGAGCAGGCCAGGCTGCTCATCAAGGAGTATGGATTCGCGTCCATCAAGCTCAAAGGGGGTGTCTACCCTCCGGACCAGGAGATCGCCGCCGTCCGCGCCCTGCATGAGGCGTTCCCCGGGGTGCCGTTGCGTCTGGACCCCAACGCCGCCTGGACGGTGGAGACCTCGATCCGCGTGGGCCGGGAACTCGAAGGCACCCTCCAGTACCTCGAAGACCCCACTCCCGGCATTCCCGGCATGGCCGAGGTGGCCGCCGCCGTTCCCATGCCGCTCGCCACGAACATGTGCGTGGTGACCCCCGAACACCTCCCGCCCGCCATCGCCTCCCGCGCGATCGGCGTGCTCCTGCTCGACCACCACTACTGGGGCGGCCTGGTCCGTTCCTCGCACATCGCCTCCCTCTGCGACACGTTCGGACTGGAACTGTCCATGCACTCCAACTCCCACCTCGGGATCAGCCTGGCCGCCATGACCCATCTGGCCGCCGCCACCCCGAACCTCACCTTCGCCTGCGACACCCACACCCCCTGGCAGAACGGCCAGGACGTGGTCGCACCAGGCGCCCTGCGCTTCACCGCCGGAGCCGTCCCCGTGCCCGCAGGCCCGGGCCTGGGTGTCGAACTGGACCGCGATGCCCTGGCCCTCATGAGCGAGCAGTACGAGAAATGCGGGATCCGCGCCCGCGACGACACGACATACATGCGGCGCTTCGAGCCCGCCTTCAACGCCAGGAGGCCCCGATGGTGAACGTGGCCTACGTCTACCCGTGGGACGTCGTCGGCGACCCCTCCGCCCCCGAACGCCTCGCCGGCCTGGGCGTGGAGGCGGTCGCGCTGGCGGCCAGCTATCACTCCACCAGGGCCGCCACGCCGTACCACCCCGCACACCGCGTCCTTGACGTGCCCTACCCCGCCTTCTATCTCCCGATCCGCCCGTCATCGTGGTCCCGTCTCGTCCCCGCCTCTCCCACCTGGACTCCCGAGGACGCCTACCTACGGGCCCGGGACACCCTGAAGGCAGCCGGCCTGCAGGTGCACGCCTGGACCGTGCTGACTCACAACTCCCACCTGGGAACCGCCCATCCGGACCTGACCGTCCGTAACGCCTTCGGCGACCCCTACCCGTACGCCCTGTGCCCCGCGCACGAGGACGTCATCGAATACTGCGAGCGCCTGGTCCAGGAGATCCTCACCGTGGGCGAACCCGACGGGCTGATCCTGGAAGCCTGCGGCCCGATGGGCTTCGGCCACCAGAGCGTCCACGAGAAGACGTCCGGCGCCGACTGGACCTCCGCGGACATCGATCTGCTGTCACTCTGCTTCTGCACCGCCTGCGCCGACCGCTATCCCCCGAACACCCGGGACCAGGTCCGCGCCGCCATCGACCGCACCCTTCCCACGGAGACCTCGCCCACGACCATCGACCACGCCCTTCCTGCCGAGACCTCGCACAGGACTATCGACGAGGCTCTCGGCCGGCTTGCCGACGAGGTGCGGGCCGTCCGGGCCGGGCTGTCCACCTCCCTGCGCGAACGCCTCATCACCGTCGCGCGGAGCGCCTCCCCCACCGTCCCCATCACCCTGCACGTCAACCCGGACCCCTGGGCCGCCGGCGCCTTCGCCCCCCTTCCCTCAGGCGAGCCGGGAGCCGACGTGCTGGTGGCCAACTGCTGGGGCGACCCTGCCACGGACGCCGCCCGGCTCACCCGCCTCACGGAGCTGTCCGGCCCAGGCCAGCGAGTGGGCGCCTACGTCCTCGCCCTCCCACCCCGCCCTGCCGACGCGGAAACACTGGCCGACCAGCTCGGGACGTACGCCAAGGCAGGAGCGTCGGAGTTTCACCTCTACCACGCCGGCCTGGCCTCTCCGCAACGCCTGAAAGCCATGAGAGAAGCCTTGCGTCTCCATCGCTAGTCCGCTCGCTCACGGGTGGCGTCCCGCAGAGCGAGATGGCTTCCACCTGCCCGGCCATGCCCCGCGGGTAGGTGACGCCATGCAGCTTTCTCCCCTGCCCAGCTATGTCCGGCAGGTAGGTGACGCACTCCGTGATCGTTGATCCACCACCCGTCAGGGACATCACCAGGTGTCCCTGACCGCCGGACACGGCCTTCCGCAACGCGCGCACACGGCTCCCGCAACCCTCTGCACACGGCCTTCTGCGACGCCCCTCCGTGTCAGGCTCAAGTGGGACACACGGCTCCCGAACCCCGCAACCCTCTGCGCACGGCCTTCGCAGCTCACTGGACATCACGGCCTTTCGCGCGCTGCCCGGCCTGCTCGCCCTCCCCGACCACGCCGCCTGCACCCCGGACGCCACAGCGTTCCGGCGGAGGGTTGGCGCCTGCGCCACAACCCCCTGCCGGGCCGCCACAGCGTACGAGCCAGACCAGGGAGTGTCCAAGCCGACAGCCGCCCCGGCGGCAGATAGGTTTTCCTCTATGACTGATGTTCGAGTCGTGTTTCGGAAGTACGGCGGAGCATTGCACTGGAACCACCCGGGCCGCGTGCTCGGGGAGGACGAGCACGGAGTCTGGGTGGAGGTGCCCGGTGGCACGGTCGCCCGCAAGGGCGAGGGGCCACCCGTCACGTGGGAGTCCACCGCGATCATGCTGTTTCCCCGAAACGCCTGGTGGACGGCCTCGTTCAACACCCCTCCCCACAAGAGCGAAATCTATGTTGACGTCACCACCATCCCGGAGTGGAGGGACGGTGAGGTGACCATGCTGGACCTTGACCTGGACGTGATCCGTCTGCGTGACGGCCGGCTCATCCTCGATGACGAGGACGAGTTCGCCGAGCACCAGGTGCTACTGAACTATCCACCCGAGTTGATCTCGCAAGCGGAGGCAACAGCGCGCTGGCTCCTCGATGCGGTACGCGGGAGAAAGGGCCCGTTCGGCGGCGCACACATGCAATGGCTGACAATAAGCTGATTTCAGCGAAATGAGAAAAGACCGACGTCGGCGAATATCGTCGCTTGACCGTGAATCCCTGTAGTTCTCCGCTGCTCACTTCGCGAACGGGCACGCCCAGTATATGGGGCTCGCCGCCTCTCGACCACTTCCCGACCGACCTGAGATCAGCTTTCACCGAACGACAGCAAGCCATGGTGAAAAGTCAGCCTCGGTGAGAGATTCGTCTCGTGGTCCAAGCGTACCGCAGACTTTGAGGTCCGGCGGCGGCAAGGGCAAGCAGGCGCGACTGCCATGAGCCGCCGGCACATCGTCATGCCCGGGCAGGATGGGGCAGGTCGTGGCGCTGCTGCGACTGCCCGGCCTACGAGCCGGGCCATGCACTTTCTATCACCGCTTTGTCCCGGCATCAGCGACAACGACCTTTTCAGCACCGATCCGCCGCATGCGTTCGGTGCCCCATTCTCCCAATGAGGCCAGAGCCGCATTGAGCGAAACGCCGTGCTCCGTCAGGGAGTACTCGACCTTCGGTGGCACTTCTCGGTAAACCTCACGATGCACGAGCCCGTCTTCTTCCATCTCCCGCAGATGTTGAATCAACATTTTCTCGCTGACGCCCGGCAGACCACGCCGAAGTTCGGCGAACCTGCGGGTCCCGTAGTGGTGCAACTCCCAGAGGATCAACGACTTCCACTTGCCGGCGACGACGTCCATAGCCGCGTCGATGCCGCAGAAGTAGGGACCACGTCGTGCTGATGTTGCCACTCGCCCCCTCCAATACGTACTTACCCGCGAGTGAGTACCTGACTGAATAGTTCGTACTGGTCAAACCTACCGGCAGCCGCGAGGATTCAGCCGAACGATGAACACGAGGGGGAGCACCAGTAATGACAACGAACAGCAGCGTCCAGGTAAGTGTTCTCGGTCTGGGAGCGATGGGCAGCGCTCTCGCGGGCGCCCTGGTGAAGGCCGGATACGCCACAACCGTCTGGAACCGCTCACCGGAGAAGGCGGACGACCTCGTCGCGCAGGGCGCGGAGGCCGCCTCCACGGTCCGCGACGCTGTCCGGGCCAGCCGGTTGGTGATCATATGCCTGCTCGACCACGCGTCGGTCCATGAGGTGCTCGATCCCCTCTCCCAGGACTTGGCCGGACGTACGTTGATCAACGTGACCACGACGTCACCGGCTCAGTCTCGGGAACTGGCCGCCTGGGCAGCCCATGCCGGAGCCACGTATCTGGACGGCGGCATCATGGCCGTACCGCACATGATCGGCCAGCCTGGGTCATCCATCCTCTACAGCGGATCGGCCGATGCCTTCCATCAGTACAGGCCGCTGCTCGACCTGTGGGGAACCAGCACCTACCTCGGCGCGGATGCTGGGCTGGCGTCCCTGTACGACCTCGCCCTACTCGCGGGGATGTATGTCATGTTCGCCGGATTCATGCACGGCGCCGCCATGGTCGCGCCGGCCGGCGTGACGGCGGCCGAGTTCGCTGCTCTGGCCACACCTTGGCTGACCGCCATGACCGGCGCCCTCCAAGGGTTCGCCGCCGTCATCGACGGCGGAGACTACACCGTCGAAGGGCAACAGAGCCTCCAGTTCTCCGACCTCAGTGACCTCCTGGCCGCCAGTTCCGACCAGGGCATCAGCACCGATGTCGTCGCCATGGTCCAGCGGCTCATCCAACGGCAGATCGACGCCGGCCATGGGGAGGAAGGCTTCGCCCGCATCATCGAAAGCATCAAGCAACCGGGCTGAAAGCTCGCGCGGACGGGCGTGGGGTCTCGACACTCGACTGTTCACGTGTCATCGACGGCAGAGCAGGTGGCATCCGTTATGGCATCTTTGATGATGACGTGAATCAGCCCGCCGCGGAAACCAGCCCGCTCTCATATGCGGCGATGACGAGCTGCGCCCGGTCACGCGCCTCCAACTTGGCCAGCAGCCGCGTGATGTGGGTCTTCACCGTGGCCAGACTCACCTGAAGATGCTCCGCGATTTCGCCGTTGGACAGCCCACGGGCAATCAGCGTGAGCACATCCCTCTCCCGCTCGGTAACCCCGTCCAGCCCTCTCACCCGTGGCGTCACCGGCGTGCGGGTGAACTCTTCGATCAACCTTCGCGTCACCGTCGGCGCCAGCAATGCCTCCCCGCTGGCGACCACTCTGATGGCGGCGAGCAGGTCCGCGGGGGGCGTGTCCTTGAGGAGGAACCCACTCGCTCCAGCCCGAAGCGCGTCGTAAACGTATGCGTCAAGATCGAACATCGTCACGACAAGCACCCGGGAAACGTCCTTGATCCTGCGGGTGGCCTCGATGCCGTCCATCTCCGGCATCCGGACGTCCATCAACACCACATCGGGCCGCTGCTCCATGGCCACGGTGACCGCTTCGGCTCCCGTCGCAGCCTCCCCGACCACACCCAGGTCCGGCTCAGAGTCGACCAGCACCCTGAAACTTCCCCTGAGCAACGCCTGATCGTCGGCCACGACCACCCGGATCACGGCGCCTCCTGATAGGGCAGCTGGGCGAACACCCGAAACCCGCTTCCAGGCCTGCTCCCCGCCTCGAACGTGCCGCCATACATCATGACCCGCTCCCGCATCCCGATCAGGCCGTGCCCGGTGCCGGCGGAAAGCGACGTGCGTCTCCCAGGTCCGTCATCCATCACTTCAATCCTTACGTCCTTGCCGTCGGCCACGACGGAGACCCGGCACCGGGCGGGAGCCGCGTGCTTGGCAACGTTGGTCAGCGCCTCCTGCACGATTCGGTAGACCGACAACCCCGCCCCCTCAGGCAGCCGGTCCCGTGGGTCGTGAGCATCAGCACCAGACACCGGCCCAGCACAGCCGTCACCACCGATGCGAACCTGCAAGTCCACGTCAACCCCGGCCAACCGCGCCTGCTCCGCGAGATCCTCGAGCCCATCGATGCCCGGGGCAGGCACGAGGTCAGGCACGTTGGTGGACCTCAGCATGCCGAGCAGGTGCCGCATCTCGACCAGTGCGCTGCGGCTGGCTGTCTCGATCACCCGCAGAGCGTCGTGCGCCTCCTCCGGCCTGGTCGACATCACATGATTGGCCACGCCCGCCTTGACGGCGATCAGCCCCACGCTGTGCGTGACCACGTCATGCAGCTCGCGAGCGATGCGCAGCCGTTCATCGGTCACCGCCTGCGAGGCCAGCCGCTCGGCCTCGCGCGCCGCATAATGCCTGCGCTCGTGCACGGCACGGCCGATCGTCCATGAGCCGCCCAGGGCCGCGATCCCCATGAGCGGCTTGTCGAAGTGGACCAGCCAGTCGGGAGCACTCTCCTTTGGCGCACCCGCCAGGGTCAATCCGAACAACGTGACCAGGCTTAAGCCTCCGATGGCGGACGAAGGGATCAAGGGGCCGACCCTGTCGGACAGCGCGACAATATAGAGGGCGTACGCGGGTGCGAGGTAGGCGAACCCGATGGCATCGGTCATGACGGCGAAGACGGCCAGCGCCAACGTCAGGCAGAACACAGGCAGCGGCCACAGTCTGCGCACCGACAGCAGCAGGCCGAGCCCGAAGGGCAGAGCGAACCTCAGCCATGGTGGCAACGCCGTGGCGTTGACCGCCATCGTGAAGGCCACGGACCCGAAGCACAGCCCCACCGCCAGATCGAGCATGATCAGCTGGATGCGGCTCAAGCGCCGGGCGAAGAAGGGATGCCTGTCGTCCACGCGTTGAACCGTAGCGGCTGAAGCGGGGGGCGCACGTCAGCCCAGGGTTTGACCTTCAGATTCGAACCGTGGTCCGACGCGCCGCCGACCCTCCGCACCGCATTCTTTACGGCGTGATCGAACTCCACCGCCTCACGAAACGCTACGGCGACACACTCGCGGTAGACGACCTGTCCTTCAAGATCGCCCCCGGCCACGTGACCGGATTTCTGGGCCCCAACGGCGCCGGCAAGTCCACCACCCTGCGCCTGATCCTCGGCCTCGATGCGTCCACTTCCGGGCACGCGCTCATCAACGGCCGACCTTACACATCGTTCAGCAGGCCGATGCACGAAGTGGGCGCGCTCTTGGATGCGAGTGCCGTCCACGGCGGACGCAGCGCCTACAACCACCTGCTCTGCCTCGCTCGCACCAACGACATCGGCCCAGCCCGAGTGACGGAGGTGCTGGAGCAGGTTGGCCTGGCGGATGTCAGCCGCAAAAGGGTAGGCGGCTTCTCGCTCGGCATGAAACAGCGGCTCGGCATCGCGGCCGCCCTGCTCGGCGACCCCGACGTGTTGATGTTCGACGAGCCTGTCAACGGCCTCGATCCCGATGGTGTGCGGTGGATCCGCGGCCTCATGCGCTCGCTGGCCGCTGAAGGCAGGACGGTCCTCCTGTCCAGCCATCTCATGAGCGAGATGGCCCTCACCGCCGAACGCATCGTCATCATCGGCCGCGGCAAGCTGGTCGCCGAGGCGACGGTCGCGGAGCTGACGGCGGCCTACCCATCGCTCGAAGACGCCTACATGGCGCTGACCACCTCCAGCGTGCAATTCGGAGCCGCCCGATGATCAGCCAGCGCAGGCCACCAGCCGAGGCCCGTCGAGCGCCGAGCACCCCACGTGTCCGCCACCAGCGCTCCCGCCCAGGAACGCACGCGTTCGTGGGGGTTCTGGCGTCGGAATGGATCAAGCTCCGCTCTGTTCGCTCGACCCATCTCATTCTCGTCCTCGGCATCAGCGCCGTTCTGCTGAGCTACGCGCTGGCCACGATGGCGGCCGGCATGTACGACGACGCCCCACCCCAACAACGCCTGAGCGCTCGCATCGCGGACCTCGAGGAGGTGGTCGTGATCGTGCCCCAGCTCTGCATGGGCATCCTGGGCACGCTGGCCATCACCTCCGAATACGGGACCGGCATGATCAGAACAAGCCTGACCATCGTCCCGCGCCGGTGGCCGATGCTCGCTGCCAAGTCCACGGTCGTGGGAGCGCTGGGCCTGATCACCGGTGCGACAGCGGTCTTCGGCACCTATGCCGTCACCCGATCGGTGCTCGGTGACCGGTTCTCGGGTGCATACACCGGCGCGTTCGCGGACCGGCTTCCGCTCCTGATCGCCATCAGCGTCTCGGTGCCGGTGTTCGCACTACTCGGCCTCGGCCTCGGCGCGCTCCTGCGCTCAAGCGCCGGTGCGATCGCCATCATCGTCGGTCTCGTCTACGTCATCCCCATGATCATCGGCAACATCCCCGAGCCTTGGAGCGAGCGCCTCGGGTCCGTGATGATCGGAGCGCTTCCCCGCGAGATCACCGGCGACACGATCACAACCTCGGTCTACGGCTCGCTTCTGCCTCCCGCGGTGGCCGCCGCCGTGCTGGTCGCCTATGCGGCTCTCCCCCTGCTAGCCGCAGCCTGGCTGATGCGCAGGAGGAACGCCTGAGATGTGGGCGGCAATACTCAGGAAGCACTCTGGCATGTCGACGCCGACCCACACGGAGGCCTCCGCCTTGGCGATGCTGATCCGCATGGAGGCCTCTGCCGTGGTGTCCGCGACCTCCGCGAAAGCCCCTGACATGCGGATCAAGAGACGGCAGCGGGCATGTGGCCGTCCGGCGGTGCGCAAGACCGGAACGCCTGCCGCACTATCAGGCGTTCCGGCTACCATGCCGTCAGCGGGCTCAGACCTCGAGCACCACGGGGATGATCATCGGACGGCGGCGGTAGGTGTCGCTCACCCAGCGGCCCACCGTGCGGCGGACCACCCGGCGAATCTCCTGCATGTCGACCACCCCCTCCGCTGCCTTCTCCTCGAGGGCCCGTTCGATCTGCGGAATGAACTCGTCGAACTGCAGAGGGTCGATGCCCGAGCCTCGGGCGTGAATCTCGGGGCCCGCGGTGAGCTTGCCGGTGTTGGAGTCGACAACGACGACCACGGAGATGAATCCCTCGTCTCCGAGGATCCTGCGGTCCTTCAGCGAGGTGTCGGTGATCTCACCGACCGACGAACCGTCAACGTAGACATACCCGGCGTGCACCGCACCGGCGATCTTGGCGCGGCCGTCGATCAGGTCGACCACGACGCCGTCTTCGGCGATCACGATGTGATCGTCCGGCACGCCCGTGAGGGCGGCCAGCTTGGCGTGGGCGCGCAGGTGCCGCCATTCGCCGTGCACGGGCATGAAGTTCGACGGGCGTGTCAGGTTGAGCACGTAGAGGAGCTCGCCGGCGGCCGCGTGACCGGAGACGTGCACCTTGGCGTTGCCCTTGTGCACGACCCGTGCGCCCCACCGGGTGAGACCGTTGATCACCTTGTTGACCGCGGTCTCGTTACCCGGCACCAGCGAGGAGGCCAGGAGCACGGTGTCGCCCTCGGCGATGCGGATCGGATGGTCACGGTTGGCCATCCTCGACAACGCCGCCATCGGCTCGCCCTGGGAGCCGGTGCAGACCAGCACCACATCCTGTGGCGGCCACTCCTCGATGTCGCGCGAGTCGACGATCAGCTCCGGCGGCACCTTGAGATAGCCCAGGTCTCGGGCCACTCCCATGTTGCGCACCATCGAGCGTCCGACCAGGGCGACCTTGCGGCCGTGCCGGGCGGCGGCGTCCATGACCTGCTGGATGCGGTGAACGTGCGAGGCGAAGCTCGCCACGATGACCCGCTGCTCGGAGGTGCGGATCACCTCGTCGATGACCGGCGCGATCTCCCGCTCGCTGGTGACGAACCCGGGCACCTCGGCGTTGGTCGAGTCGGACATCAGCAGGTCGACGCCCTCGGTGCCAAGCCTGGCGAAGCCTCCGAGATCGGTGAGGCGGCCGTCGCTCGGCAGCTGGTCCATCCGGAAGTCGCCGGTGTGCAGCACGATGCCGGCGGGCGTCCTGATAGCCACGGCCAGCGCGTCGGGGATCGAGTGGTTGACCGCGAGAAACTCACAGTCGAAGGGGCCGAAGACGTGCCGTTCGCCTTCGACGACCTCGCGTTTGGTCGGCTGGATCCGGTGCTCGGTGAGCTTGGCCTCGATCAGGGCAAGCGTGAGCTTGGATCCGATGAGCGGAATATCGCGCCGCTCGCGCAGCAGATAGGGCACAGCTCCGATGTGGTCTTCGTGAGCGTGCGTCAGTACGACGGCTTCGACATCGTCGAGCCGGTCCCTGATGTATTCGAAGTCGGGCAGGATGAGGTCGACACCCGGCTGGTCAGGCTCGGGGAACAACACCCCGCAGTCGACGATCAGCAGACGGCCGTCGTATTCGAAGACGGCCATGTTTCTGCCGATCTCGCCCAGCCCGCCGAGCGCGACGATGCGCAAGCCGCCGTGAGGCAGCGCCGGTGGGGGGCCAAGCTCAGGATGCGGATGGCTCATGCCCGGCCCCCACGGTCAGATCGTGTTCTCAAAACTCCCGGTTCCTCCCCGTTCCTATGCGTCTGTCAACTTCACCCCGCCGGCTACCAGGCAAGCACGCAGCTCGGCGATTTGCTTCTCTGTCGCGTCCACGAGCGGCAGCCGTACCGGCCCTACCGGCACGCCCACCATGCTCAGTGCCGCCTTTGCCATGATCGCGCCGCCCGCACGCAACATGATCCCGTCCACTACGGGAGCCACCTGACTGTGCAGGGCAAGCGCCTGAGCGACCTCGCCGCTCTTGTGCAGGTGGATCATCCGCGCCAACTCGGCGCCGACCACATGTCCGACGACGCTGACGAACCCGGTCGCCCCGAGCGAGAGCCAGGCCAGGTTGAGCAGATCGTCTCCCGAATAGAAGACAAGATCGGTCGTGATCATCACCTGACTGGCCGCGAACAGATCGCCCTTGGCGTCCTTGACTGCCACAATCCGGTCGTGTTGCGCCAGCCTGATCAGGGTCTCAGTTTTGATCGGCACTCCGCTACGTCCCGGGATGTCATAGAGCATCACGGGAAGGTCGGTCGCGTCGGCGACAGCGGTGAAGTGCCGATACAAACCCTCTTGCGGAGGCTTGTTGTAGTAAGGCGTTACCACCAGGAGGCCGTGTGCGCCGGCACGTGCCGCCTGCTTCGCGAGCTCGACACTATGGCGGGTGTCGTTGGAGCCCGCTCCTGCCACCACGACCGCGCGGTCACCGACCGCGTCGAGGACGGCACTGACGATGCGCTGCTTCTCCTCGTCGGAAGTGGTGGGCGACTCACCAGTCGTCCCGTTGACGATCAAGCCGTCATTTCGCTGCTCGTCTACCAGATAGGTAGCAAGACGTCGCACAGCCACATAATCGACCTCACCGTCAGAAGTGAACGGCGTGACCATCGCGGTCAGCATACGGCCGAAGGGCGCATCGGTGGTTCCAGTTGGCGATGCCATAGTGCGAACGCTACCTGGATTCAGAAATCCATTGGACGTCGCCACCCCGCTTTGCCTGCCTGGAGCCGCCTTTTGCCCCCTTTCGACAGCAGTCGTGTGCCGCTCACCCAACGATAGGTCCTTCGGCTGAGTCCTCCAGCCACACCGGCCGTTGTGACCCGCCATTACGCGCGAGGACCACGTCGCAGCTCCGCGGCCCTCGCCCCGGAACACTTTCGCTGCCGCTCAGCCCGGCTCCCGGGTAAGCCGCGCCGGCCGACGACGTTCCTCAAGGGGCCCGCGATCCGGAGGCCCGTCCGGGTGTTCGGCCCATCGCTCACCTCCTCCACCCCGAACCACGCGATCCCTGGCCCTGGTCCGCTCCGGAGTCTCCCCGCCGGATGGCGCTCCCAGCCAGGAACCGAAAAGTCACCGCGACTCAGATCCTCTTCTCGCTACCGCCGTCATCCCCGTCCCCGCAGGCGCCGCCATCCCCATCCCTTCGCCATCCCCATCCCACAGACGCCGCCATCGTCCCCGTCCCCGCAGGCGCCATCGTCCCCGTGCCCGCAGGCGCCACCATCGTCCCCGTGCCCGCACGCCCACACGCATCCCTGTCCCCGTGCACGGCCTCGCTCGGTGGCGGCTTCTGGCCGGCCAGCGTGTTGCTCGATACGCGCGTGCGGCCGATTGCAGCCCTGTGTCGTTCTCTGATCCTGCTGGGGCATGTGGCCGTACAAGCGGTGTGCCGTACTGTCCGAACTGCGCTGATGTAGGGCATGCGTGACGGGCCCGGGCGGTCGAAGCGACGTCCCTGGCCGCAGCGCCGCCCCACCGGAACGCCACGGGCCGGACGCAACCGGCCCGCTCGATCCACAGCGCCGCTGGAGCGACAGGTATGGGCATGGAAGAGGTCGCCGATATGTGCTCGGGGGTACACACATCGACGACCTCTATCGGAGAATCGGCGTCCCTTACATCCGCGTTACAGGGTTTCTCCGATAATTTTCCGCCATCGCAAAGTTGGGGCTCCAGCAGTCGTCGATGACGGTCGGTTACCTGCCGAATACGGCAACATAGGGCAACGCCTCACACGAACCCCCAGGGATGGACTAGTGGCCACCTCAGATCCGGTCTACCTGCGTGTCGTCGAAGACATCCGGCGACAGATCACCGACGGCACCCTTCCCCCCGGTGCGCCCATTCCGTCGCGGGCGCAGCTGACCCGTAAATATCAGGTCGGCGAGACCGCCGCCCGTCACGCCCTCCGCGTACTCGCGGGCGAAGGGCTCATCATCGGCCGCGTGGGATCGGGCCATTACGTCAGGGAACGCCCCGACCTCACCGCGTTGCATCGATGGCGGTTCCTGGACCACCCCGCCCCGTTCGCGGCAGACCTGCAGTCTCAGGGCAGGCGCGTGACGTGGGACTGGCACAGCGAACCAGCCGAAGCGGGCCCTGACATCGCCAGGCGGCTGCGCCTCAGCGAGTCGACCACGCTGAGCAAGACGCGTTACGTCTATCGCGGCGACGGCAAGCCGCTGCAGCTCGCCACCTCCTACGAGCCGATGGAGTTCGCCGCCCATTCGGAGGAGGAACGGCGCGGCCTGGTGGCGAGGATGTACGCCCACGGCATCAAGATCACCGAGGTCGTCGAGAGCGTGCACACCCGCGTTCCCCGCCCCGCGGAGAGCGATGCGCTCGACCTGGCGGCGGGCGTTCATGTACTGCACATCGAGCGCACTCACTGGGCCGGCGATCGTCCCGTTGAGACCAGCGACATCGTCATCCCGGGAGACCGCTTCCGGATCACGTACAGCATGCCCGTTTAGCAGGCCCTGGCTCCGGGCGAGCGCCTCCTCGCCCGGAGCCCACCCTTCCGCCACGATCACGCTTCGCAGGACGGGACTCCGCGCATCTCCTGGACGCTCTCAGCGGACGATGCGTGTCGACAGGCGGCGCCGGGACGCGCACTGTGGATCCCGGGGCGGGCAGGTGCGCGGACAGCGGACAAGCGCCATGAGTTGAGAGCAGGCGTCCTCGGCACCGATCTGGGCCGCCCTAACGACCTCGTCCCGCCGAGCCTCCGGCTGGTTCGACGGTGTGCACGCCGTCAGCCCACAAGCGCGACGCCTTCCCCCCACCACCAGAGGCACAACGTTGCCAGACGGCAGGGCGTTCTGCGGCTGCTCAAGGACCGCTGAGGAGGCCGCCGACGTCGGCGGTCCGGACGAAGCCGGTGGCAATCCTGTCACCACGCCCCGGCTGCGCACCGTGCTGTCTCGATATTTCACTTATGGGGCGACGGCTGGGATTCGCGACAAACGCGCAGGTCAGAGATTGTCGGTACGCGTTGATAGAACGGTCGCGGAGGTTGCCGATGCGAGTCAAGGATCTGCCGAAAAGCGACCGGCCCCGCGAACGGCTCATGGCCAGCGGTGCCGCTGCGCTGGCCGACCGGGAGCTGCTGGCCGTGCTGCTCGGCTCGGGGTTTCGCGGGTCGAGCGCTCTCGATCTGGCCAGCGAGGTGATCCAGCACTGCGGGGATCTGGAGGCGCTCAGCCGATCCGAGCCGCACCGGCTGCTCACCGTGCCCGGCATCGGCCCGGCCAAGGCCGCGCGGGTGAGCGCGGCCTTCCATCTCGTACGGCGGGCGGACGCCTGGCCGGAACGGGAGCGGATCAACAGCACGTCCGACCTGGCACACGCGTGCGCCCCTCTGCTGCGAGATCGTGCCCAGGAGCGGCTGGTCCTGGTCGTATGCGACATCCGTGGCCGGGTGCTCAGGCGCGTTGTGCTCTCCGAGGGCGGGGCCGACCATACGGCGGTGCCGATCCGGGAGGTGATCACCGAAGTGCTCACCGCGGGCGGCGCGATGTTCGGCCTGGCGCACAACCATCCGGGCGGGTCCCTGGAGCCGAGTGTGGCCGATCTGGAAGCCACCACCCAGCTCCTCGCGGCCGCCGAGACCGTCGGAGTGCGACTCCTCGACCACGTGATCATCGTCGATGAGGCCTGGCGACGTATCCCGACATAAGTCCAATCCGCCGCAGAGTCTGGCCCAGCCAACATCAAAGGCCATGATCTCCTGCATAGCGACGAACTGCAGTTTTCCAAAGGACGACCATGAGAACCTAATGCCGCGGGAGGCCGATATGGACGTCAGTCGGCCACCACCCGCCATGGCGTGGCTCTGTGCCTCCGGAGGGCACGTCGCCACGTCCGTGGTTTCGCGCCGGTCCCGGGCGAAGTCCGATCGTCCACGTCGTGCGATTGGGCAGGCGCGTCGCCAGGGACCGGCGCGGAACACCTTCCGCGCAAGCCCGTGCGATGTGGGCGCCTCAAGCATTCACGCTGGTGGAGGCGTAGGCGACCAAGGAGCGGGGGATGGGTGCTGCTCTGTGGCATGGTCGCGGGGCCGGCTCCGGCAAGCATCGCGTGCACGGGTTGAACGTGCAGATCATCAGCCGGAGAGGACGATCCTGTAACCCCAGGAGCGCTGCGCGGGGGACTCGTTCTGAGCGCTGGCCGCATCCGGGCATCCTGCAACTGCTGCAGGAGGGGTTCAACACCCTGGCGGACCAGGCCTATCAAGGAACGTCGTCTCGCCCTACAAGGGCAAGGA
This sequence comes from Nonomuraea sp. B1E8, assembly GCF_039871515.1. Classification (NCBI taxonomy): domain Bacteria; kingdom Bacillati; phylum Actinomycetota; class Actinomycetes; order Streptosporangiales; family Streptosporangiaceae; genus Nonomuraea; species Nonomuraea sp. B1E8. The sequence continues at coordinate 357,750 of NZ_JBDPLS010000006.1, forward strand.
CGAGCTTGGGGTCCTAGAAGCAGGCCGATCGGTCGCATGCCAAGCTCCGCGGGCCCGTCGAACACGCGACCGCCCGGCTCAAGGGCCGCAGGATTTTCCGGACACTACGCTGCAGCCCCAGTAGGCCGGTCATTTCTGCGAGGCCATCGTCGTCACCGGTCGGGCGCTGCTCCGCACCGGGTTGCGGTCCTGGGTTGTCGACGCGAACCAGCTTTTTCGGCAGATCGAACAGGGAGTTCCACAGGTCATGCACCCGGGAGTTCGGTCTGGTGGTGAACTCCTCGACCTTGACGTTCACTCCCACTCTCGTGATTTTCCGGATGAAGGACAGGCCGCCCGCCATGCACAATTCGTAAACCACCGGCATGCATTCACACGTGCAATCCCTGACCCGTACCCGCGATCGCGAGACCTCTGGGTCCCATTTGATGGCTCCGCGTACGTCGGCGCCCGGCCTAACGTGCCGGCCGTACAGGTCTCCTTCTTCCCATCGCATGCCGCTCACTATAACGGCGGAGGTATTTATAGGTCTAGTACACGTATCCATAGACCTGCAAGCCGTCCGATTGGAGCACCCATGTACGGTTTCGTCTATAATCCGGACGTGCTAGATCGCGAAGGGCCCGTGCCCATCTACAGGCAGGTCGCCGACCTGGTCCGCGATCAGATCGAACGCGGCGAGCTCCAAGCAGGCGATCCAGTGCCGAGCGAGGCCGCGCTCGAAAAGGAATATGACATCGCACGGACGACCGCCCGGCGGGTGGCCCGCGAATTGCGCGAGCAAGGGCTGGCGTACACCGTGCAAGGCGAGGGCACGTTCGTCGGCCAGCCGGGTGCGCCACGATCGCCCAAGACGATGCCGCTCTATCAGAAAATCGCCGGAGAAGTCGCACAAAAGATCCAGAATGGCGATATCCAGCCGAACAGAGCCATCCCCGGCGAAAAAGTGATGATGCGACAGTACGGCGTAGCCAAAGTCACCGTACGCCAGGCGGTCGCCTATCTCAGAGAGCAGGGATGGGTCTTCACCGTCCCTTATCGGGGCACATATGTGAACAGCCCAGAGAAGTGGCCCATAAATCGGGATTCTTAGTCCGCCCCCGTCCGTGAGCGGCCCGCCAGACCACGTCTCGCGGCGACTACGAACGCCGGCCGAGACGGAACCACACGCAGACGATCGTCGTGGCGTCGTCCACCTCATGACCCACGCCCGCCCAGTAGCGGCGGTGCGTCTCGCGCCAGTCGTCGATCGACTGGAACCCCTCACCCTCGGCCACCGCGAACTCCCAGGTGACCGAGGCGAACGGCGTCAGCTCCACCCGCGTGATCTCGACCTCCCCGGCCCTGCCGCCGGTGTCGTCGACCAGGACCAGGCGCTCTCCGACCCGTTCGACTTCCTCGCCCTCGGCTTCGTAGTCGAGGGCGAGCACGCCCGCCGTGGCGGTCTTCTCTCCCGACAGGACGAGGTCGGTGAGCAGAGTGCGCACCCTGCCAGGGGTCCCCAGTTCCAGCACCCGGAGTCCGTCCATACGCGGCCACATGGCCGCCATGTTAGAAGACCGGGATGATCTCCTCGGGATCGATGAAGTCCACCGGCACCCCTTCGAGGTCGAGCTCGGGAATGGCGGGAAAGGCGATCCCCCAGCGCTCCACGATCGCCCGGACCCTGGCCATGGCCACGCGCCAGTTCTCCGCCTGCTCCTCGTACGACAGGACGCCGAGCCCGGCCTCCCTGGCGTGGTCCATGAGGACGCGGTGGTTGGCCAGGAAGTACGGAGGAAGCTCCCAGAAGCCCTCAGGAGGCTCCCAGAGGATCATGCTGAGGAAGACGAACCCCGCCCTGAGCTGGCGCGTGATCAGCGACTTGGTCTCCTCGGTGAGCCCGGGCCACTCGTTCTCCAAGATGGTCATGCAAATCTGGAGATGTCGGGATTCGTCCCTGCCGATGCGCTGGAACATCTCGCCGAAGACCGGATGCTGCGTCCCCGAGGCCATGCCCCTGAAGAGCGTGGAGGCGGCCATCTCGCCCATCATGAAGCTGGTGAACAACACCGGGAGCGAATATTTGCCCACGGCCGAGTTGTAGCCGTTCCAGTAGCGGCCGCCGTTGTGGTAGAGCCAGCCGATGTTGTTGTGGGCGGCTGATTCGAGGTCGTCGGAGGGCGTCCAGTCGAGCGGTCCGCCCGGCCAGAGTCTGGCGATGGCGCGCTGGCAGCACTCCTCGTGGTTCATCTCGTCACGGGTGATCGAGAAGAAACACTTCCTGACCGGGTCCTCCTCGTGTTTCTCGAACGCCTGGATCGTGGCGCGGGCGAACACCGCGGGCCCCGAGGCGTCGAAGTTCGCCAGGACCGCGAACCAGTACATGATGCCCAGGCGCTGCTCCCGGGTGAAGTCGTCCGGCCGGAGACCGTCCCAGGGCAGGTCGGCGGGGTTCCAGACCATGCGCTTGGACTTCTCGTAGATGGCGGCGAGTTTCTCGGTCTCGACGCGCCATTCCATGGGATAGATGTTGGGCTGCGGGATCTGCGGTGCGGGCCAGAAACCGCCCTCTGGGATCGTGAGGTCCGCCATGTGTGACACCTCCTCCCCCATCCTGCGTGTCGGCGTCACGTCTTTCAAGTACGGGCGCGCTGGGTGACGGCCACGCAGACCAGGACGGCCAGCGCCGCGACCACGGTGACCGGGCCGAACCGTTCGCCCATCAGGAACCACGCCCAGATCAGGGTCAGGAGGGGCTGGGTGAGCTGGGTCTGGCCCGCCCTGGCGATGCCGCCCCTGGCCAGGCCCGCGTACCAGGGGAAGAAACCCAGGAACATCGAGACCAGCGCCACGTAGGCGAAACCGGCCACCGACTGCGGGGCCGGGGTCATGGGCGTGGTCAGGGCCAGTGCCGCCGTGATGGGGGCCGTCAGGGGCAGGGACAGGACGAGCGCGTGGGAGATGACCTGCCAGCCAGGGGTCTCCCTGGACAGCCGGCCGCCCTCCGTGTAGCCGACCGCGGCGGACAGCAGCGCGCCGACCAGGAGCAGGTCGGGCCAGGTCGGCCTGCCCTGGTGCTGGGTGAGGGTGAAGGCGGTGATGGCGGCGGCGCCGGCCGTACAGGAGGCCCAGAAGAGCGGGCGGGGGCGCTCGCCGGCCGACACGACGGCGCAGGCGGCGGTGGCGGCGGGGAGGAGGCCGGTGACCACCGCGGCGTGAGCCGTGCTCGCGCCCAGGTCCAGGGCCAGGCCGCTGAAGGCGGGGAAGCCGAAGACCACGCCCAGGGAGATCAGGGCGTAGGCGCGCCACTGGTCGCGCGGCGGGAGCAGCGGGCGGCCTGCGGCCTTCAGGCAGACCAGGGCCACCACGCCTGCCACGGCGGCCCGACCCAGGGCGATCAGCCAGGGGTCGAAGCCCCGCAGCGCGAAGACGGTGGCGGGAAAGGAGCCGGAGAACGCCAGGACGCCGAGGAACGCCAGGGCGGTGCCGCGGCGTCGCCGGCCTCGGTCGGAGGCCGGGACCGCTACTCCACCGCTGACAGTAGCGCTATTCTCGGTTCTCATGGACAACGATAGCAGTATCGCCAAGATCGCCGCGATACTGCGTGACGAGGCCGCCAGGCTCGGCCCCGGCGCGCGGCTGCCGTCCAGCCGGGAGATCATGCGCAGGCACAACGTCAGCCCCGTCACGGTGTCGCGGGCCATCGGGCAGCTGGCCGCCGAGGGACGGGTGGTGACGAGACCCGGCAGCGGGGCGTTCGTGGCGCACCAGGCGCCCAGGGGCGAGGACCCGGCGGACCTCTCGTGGCAGACCGTCGCCCTGGGCGACCGGGTGGTCGACGAAGGGCCCGTCGCGGAGCTGCTGGGCGTGGCCGCCGAGGGCGTCGTACCGCTCACCGGCGGCTACCTGCGTCCGGGGCTGCGGCCCGACAGGCACCTGGCGGCCGCGGCGGCGCGGGCCGTGCGGCGGCCCGGCGCCTGGGCCATGCCGCCGCTGCCCGGCCTGCCCGAACTGCGCAGGTGGTTCGCGGCGCAGGCCGGAGGCGACGTGACCGAGGCCGACGCGCTCATCGTGAGCGGCGGGCAGGCGGCGCTCACGCACGCGTTCCGCGCGCTCGCCGCACCCGGCACGCCGGTGCTGGTCGAGACGCCCACCTATCCGGGCGCGCTGGTGGCGGCCAGGGCCGCGGGGCTGCGGCCCACGGCGGTGCCCATGGACCGCGACGGCGTACGGCCCGACCTGCTGGCCGAGGCGTTCGCCGTCACCGGCGCGCGCGTCTTCCTCTGCCAGCCCACCCTGCACAACCCGACGGGCGCGACCCTGCCGGCCGGGCGCCGGGCGCAGGTGCTGGACGTGGCCAGGGCGGCGGGCGCGTTCGTCGTCGAGGACGACTTCGCCCGCTACCTGACCGGCCAGGCGCCCCCGTCGCTGGCGTCCATGGACCGGCACGGCACCGTCGTCCACGTGGGCTCGCTGACGAAGATCCTGTCGCCGAGCATGCGGGTCGCGGCCGTCATCGCCAGAGGGCCGGCCGCGCACCGGCTGCGGGCCAGCCAGCTCGTCGAATCGTTCTTCGTGGCACGGCCGCTGCAGGAGACGGCGCTGGAGTTCGTGGAGTCACCGGCGTGGCGGCGGCACCTGGCCGCCGTACACGCGGAGATCGGGATCCGGCGCGACGCGCTGGCCGCCGCGCTCGCCGCGCGGATGCCACGGGCCGAGCCGCACCTGCTGCCCGCCGGCGGGATGCACCTGTGGGTGCGGCTGCCGGCCGAGGTCGACGAGAACGCGCTGGTGGAGGCCGCCAGGCGGAACGGCGTCCTGGTGAGCCCCGGCCGGATCTACTACCCGTCCGAGCCGCCGGGGCCGCGGATCCGGGTGACCCACATGGCCGCCGCGCATCTGGCCGAGCTGCACGAAGGGATACGCCGGCTCGCCCAGGCGCTGGACACGGTCTCCGGAGGGCGCGCATGAACGTGATCCACGCCCGTTAGAGTGGCCGGCATGCCGTGCCCTGCGGAGCTCGTACGCGACTTCGTGAACACCTACGACGTCGAGGCGCAGGCGGACGAGCTGTCCTCCCCCGCCGAGCTGGCCCTGTGGCTGCGCGAGCGTGGCCTGGCCGGGCCGCGCGACCGGGCCACCGACGACGACCTCCACACCGCGACCGCCCTGCGCGAAGGCCTCAGGGCGGCGCTCAGACGCGAGGCCGCCGAGCTGCCCGCGTTGCCGTTCACGATCAGGGCGAGGCAGGGCGGGCGTCCCGAGCCTGCCGCTGCCTGCGGCGGCGTGCGGGGCGCGCTGGCGACGATCGCCGTGGCGGCCGTGACAGTGTCCTGGGACCGGCTCAAGGTCTGCGCGGAGGACACCTGCCAGTGGGCGTTCATCGACGCGTCGAAGAACCGATCGCGCTCGTGGTGTTCCATGAAGGTATGCGGTAACCGCACCAAGACCCGGGCTTACCGGGCGAGGAAGAAGGGTTCGCGTCATCTCCAAGGGTCAAACACCGATACGGTGTAAGTCGTGCCTTGTGGCATGAACGGCAGTCGAAGGAGCGGGCCGAGATGGCAGACGTAGGCGTCCGGGCGGCCCGGCGCGAGGATGTGCTCCAGGTTGCGAATACGCAGATCCGCGCCTGGCGCTACGGCTATCGGGATTTCCTCCCCGAGGGCCCACTCGAGCAGATGACCGGCGCGGCTGCGGAGAAGATGTGGTTGCGCCAGTGGGACGAGGCGATCGTCGCCCCGCCCACGCCCATGCATCGGGTGCTGGTGGCCGTGGAGACCATCCTCGACACCGAGGGCTTCCCCGCGCTCGGCAAGGGAGGCAGCGCCGCGCTGACCACTCCCCGCGGCGGCGAGCGCGTGGTGGGGCTGGCCTCCCATGCCCCCGCCGAGGACCCCGACCTCGACCCCAGCGTGGTGGCCGAGATGCTGACGCTGCTGGTCGATCCCGACTTCGTCCGGCGGGGCCACGGCAGCCGCCTGCTCAACGCCACCGTCGACCACCTGCGCGAAGACGGCTTCCGGCAGATCGTCACCTGGGCTTTCGCCGACAACTACGCGGTGCTCGGCTTCCTCGAGTCGGCCGGCTGGGGCGAGGACACCGCCGAACGCGTTCTCGACATGGGCCGTCCGATCAGGATGGTCCGGCTCACCACCGACATCAGCTAGAGGGTCGACGACATGGCAACCTCCGGTCAGTGGATCGCGGGCGCGCGCCCGCGCACGCTTCCCAACGCCGTCGTGCCGGTCATGGTGGGCACCGGCGTGGCCATCGGCGAGGGCGGCTTCGTGTGGTGGCGGGCGGTCCTGGCACTGCTCGTGGCGCTCTCGCTGCAGATCGGCGTCAACTACGCCAACGACTACAGCGACGGCGTCCGCGGCACCGACGACCAGCGGGTCGGCCCGATGCGGCTGGTGGGCTCGCGGGCGGCCGCGCCGCGGCAGGTGCTGACCGCCGCGCTGGGCAGCTTCGCCGTGGCGGCGGTGCTGGGGCTCGTCCTGGTCATCGTCACGCAGGCGTGGTGGATCCTGCTGGTGGGCGCGGCGTGCATCGCGGCGGGCTGGTTCTACACCGGGGGCAAGCGCCCGTACGGCTACCGCGGCCTGGGCGAGGTCGCCGTGTTCGTGTTCTTCGGGGTGGTGCCCGTGGTCGGCACGGCCTTCGTGCAGACCGGGTCGCTCAGCTGGGCGGCGCTCGTCGCGTCGATTCCGGTGGGGCTGCTGTCGTGCTCGATGCTCGTGGTCAACAACCTGCGCGACGTCGGCACGGACGGCCAGGCGGGCAAGCGCACGCTCGCCGTGCTGCTGGGCGCCGAGCGCACCCGCGCACTCTACGTCGCCTGCCAGGTGGTGCCGTTCCTGGTGGCGCTGGCCATGATCCCGATCACGCCGTGGGCCGCGCTCGCCCTGCTCGCCGCGCCGCTGGCGGTCTCGCCGATCAGGGCGGTGCTGGGCAAGGCGGTCGGCCCTGCGCTGATCGCGGTGCTGCAGCAGACGGGGAAACTGCAGATGGCGTACGGTCTGCTCTTCGCGGTGGGGCTGGCGTCCGTCTTCTAGGGTGGCCGGGCATCTTCTAGGGTGGACGGGTGAAGGACTTCATCGCCGGTCTGCCCAAATGCGAGCTCCATCTGCACATCGAGGGCACCCTCGAGCCCGAGCTCAAGTTCGAGCTGGCCAGGCGCAACGGCCTGCGGCTGCCCTACGCGAGCGTCGAGCAGATGCGGGCCGCCTACACCTTCGACAATCTGCCGTCCTTCCTGCGGATCTACTACGAGGGCATGCGGGTGCTGCGCACCGAGCCCGACTTCTACGACCTGGCCATGGCCTACCTCCGCAAGGCCGCCGAGCAGAACGTCCGCTACGCCGAGATCTTCTTCGACCCGCAGGCCCACACCTCGCGCGGGGTGCCGTTCGACGTGGTGATCCGAGGGCTGCGGCGGGCGCTGATGGACGCGGAGGCACGGCTCGGGGTGCGGGCGCAGCTCATCATGTGCTTCCTGCGCGACTTCCAGGCCGAATACGCGATGGCCACGCTGCTGGAGTCGTTGCCGTACAAAGAGTGGATCGCCGGCGTCGGGCTCGACTCCGACGAGAAGGGCAACCCGCCGGTCAAGTTCGCGGCGGTCTATGAGCGGGCCAGGCAGGAGGGCTATCTCCTGACGATGCACTGCGACGTCGACCAGGACGACGCGGTCGAGCACATCCGCCAAGCGGTCGAGGACATCGGCGTCAACCGGCTCGACCACGGCGTCAACGTCCTGGAGGACCAGCGGCTGGTGGAGGTGGTCCTGGAGCGCGGCATGGGGCTGACCTGCTGCCCGATCTCGAACGGCTACGTCACCGACTCGATGAAGGCCGAGGGCATCCGCAAGCTGATGGACCTGGGGGTGCGGGTGACGATCAACTCCGACGACCCTGCCTATTTCGGGGCCTACGTGGGGGAGAATCTGGCCGCCCTGCAGGACGCGCTCCAGCTCACCAGGGACGAGCTGGCCCGGCTTGAGCGCGACGCGTTCGAGATCGCCTGGCTGCCGCGGCACGTCAAGGACGCCTATCTCGCCGAGGTGGACGCCTACCTCGCGCGGGGGTGACGTGTCCAGCGTTATCACAGTTGAATAACCGCGGGCATTCGGCGGCATAAAAGAGGCATGCTCTTGCTGGAGGGATGATGCCCGATTTCGCGATGCTCTCGGACGCACCGGTGGATTGGCGGGGAGATCTGCTCCAGTTTCGGCGCTACGTTAATCCGCTCGTTTCGGTCATTACCCATCCCCGCACGCAGACGCCTCTGACCATCGGCGTTTTCGGCGCGTGGGGAAGCGGGAAATCCACCCTGCTCCACATGGTCGACGAGCGGCTGCTCGATCAGCACGGCGACGCTTTCGTCCGGGTGCATTTCAACCCGTGGGTGCACCGCCGGGAGCCCGAGATGTTACGTCCGCTGCTGAACGCCCTGCACGACACGCTCAACGCCGACCCCGGCCGCCGTTTCGCCGACACTGTACGGCGGCTCGGCACGATCATGCTGAACCTCGCCGCCGACGAGGTGCTGAAGAGGGTCAACCTGGGTTCCGCGAGCGTGGAGAAGATCGGCAGGCTCGCCCAGCAGTACGCCGAGCTCCGCGGCCAGGTCGACAGCCAGACCGGCCGGCTGCGCGGGCTGCTGCAGCAGGAGGCCGACCGTCTGGCCGCAACAGGCAAGAAGATCATCTTTTTCGTGGACGACCTCGACAGGTGCGAGCCCGACCAGATCATCGACGTGCTCGAATCGATCAAGTTGTTCCTGGACCTCAGGAACGTCTTCGTGGTGATCGCGCTCGCCAAGGACGTGGTCGACCGCGGGGTGTCGGTGAAATATCAGCCATTCGGCTTCTCCGACCACGCCACCATCGCCGACGACTACCTCGACAAGATGATCCAGCTCCCGCTGCACCTCTACCCGCTCGGCCCGGCGGAGGTGGGCGCCTTCATCCGCGATTCGCTCCCCGGCGAGATGGCCGCCAGGCACGTGGAGACGCTGGAACGGATCGTCGCGCCGAACCCGCGCAAGATCAAGCGGGTGCTCAACCTGCTGCGCGTGACCGAGGCCGTCATCGACAACACCCCCGGCCTCGCCGGCCTGCACACCGACCTGGTGGTGCGGCTGGTGGTGCTGCGGGTGCAGAGCCCGGAGCTGTTCGCGGACGTGGTGCGGCAGCCGGCCCTGCTGGTCGCGCTCGAACTCGCCTACCAGGACAAACTGGTCACCGACGTGCTCCAGGGCTTCCAGGAGCGCTTCGGCGCCCAGGCCGACGAGCTGCAGCGTCTGACCCGGGCCCACCACGACGGGAACGCCCTCCTGGCGCCGTTGTTCGCCGGCTCGGCGTTCGAGGCGTCCTCCGGCGAGCTGCCCGCCTACCTGACCATGATCGGCGGATGAGATGCCGCCCGCCACCGCCCGCTACGAGCTCTACGGCCTGCAGTCCGGCAACCCGTACACCTGCCGGCCGCTCAACGCCGTCGCCGACGACGCCGACCGCGCACGCCTGCTGGAGCTGGCCGGCTTCGTGCGGCTCGCGACGATCAAGGAGGCCGTCGAGACGGGCGTCAGCGGGAATCGCCCGGTGTTCTTCCTCATCAACGGCGTGAGCAAGAGCGGCAGGACGTCCCTGGCCAACCACGTGATGAGCCTCTACAGGGACGCCGCCGGGCTCGGCGAGAGCTTCGCCACCCACTGCGCGGAGCCCGAGGAGATGACCCAGGACCCCTATCCGGTGATGTGCTCGACGCTGCTCTCCCTGCGCAACAAGATGAACGAGCAGGCGATCGCCATCCCCGAGGTGCTGCGCGAGCGCTTCACCGAGCTGGGCAGGCGGGCGCACATCGACCAGATGAACGCGTACGACCTGCAGGAGATCGCCGGGCTCACGGGCTCGACCTTCGCCGCGGCCAAGGGAGGCTTCGGCATCAGGTACGAGAGCGTCCCGACGAAGAAGCTGATCACCCTGGCCACCCAGGTGTTCGCGCACACCCGTACCGTCGTCGTGTTCACGGTCGACGACTACGACCACGCCAACACCTTTCGGCTGACCAGGGCGGAACGCGAGCGGCTGGCGCCCCACGTGTGCGTCGTGGACCTGGCCGCCCTGACCGGGGAGCAGGTGGCCCACCTGGCGCGCGACCGCTGGACGGGCCGGCCGCCCTCCCCCTTCCACGAGGAAGGTGTGAAGAGCGCCTTCAGCGGGCGCCCGTACACCATCGGCCGGGCCATGCAACATCTGGAGCTGCTGCTGGAGTTCCGGCTGCGCGAGTACGACAAGGACGACCCCTGGCCCACGGACGACCTGCACATGCCCGAGAGCTGGCTGGTGAACCGGATGTACCAGCGCGAGAGATGGAACGGGCTTGGAGGCATCGATGGCTGACTACCCCGCGCGCAACCCCTTCCCCGCCCGTGGCACTTCCAGCGCCGAGGAGACGTCCCTGCCGGGCTTCCTGAGCGACTGGGCGCGCACCACGCCCACCGCGCTCCTGCCGGGCGTGCGCGACGTCGTGCGCCAGGCCCGGGCCTACCTGACGGCGTTCGACGGCGACGGCGGCCTGTCCTGCCTGTACGGCGCCCATGGGATCGGCAAGACGCACGCCGCGCGGTCCATGATGGCGGCCGTCAACGAGGAGGCTCCCGACGCCGTTCAGCTCTACCTGAGATTCCAGGACGACGACTTCGTGGCCGCGTACCGGCGCATGGTCTCCCAGCTTCCGCTGAGCCTGCTGGCGGAGCTGAGCCTGAGCTACCTCGACACGCTCGCGGACGACCTGTCCGGCCGCGCGGTGGAGCCGGCCGCCGGGGAGTCGCGGCAGTCCGGCCCGTTCGTTCCCGATCCGGTGGAGACCGGGGAGGTGCTGGAGGAGCAGGCTAAGGAGATCGCCGCGGTGGCCGGCGACTGGCCGCAGTTCCAGCGGGCGCTGTCGTACCTGACGCGGCCCGGGTTCGCCGACGACGCCTACGACTGGTTGTGCGGGCGGCCGATCAGCCCGGAGTCCTCCAGAGCGCTCGGGGTCAGCGCCCAGATCGACGATCCCCTCACCTGCCGTTACGGCCTGCAACTGCTGACCAGGCTGGTGACCAGGGGCGGACGGCCGTTCGTGATGGTGCTCGACCAGTGCGAGAAGTTCCTGCTCGACGACGGCGACCCGGTGCCGGGGAACATCGGGATCCTGCACGGTCTGGTCGAGGCCGTCCCGCGGGCCCGCGGGATGCTCGTCCTTGTGGCGAGCGAGGCGGGCTGGGAGTGCCTGCCGCAGGATCTCCGCCAGCGGCTGGGCGCCGGCGCCTGCCACATGCTGCCGCTAACCCCTGGCGAGGCGACGCTGGTGCTGGCCACGTACATCAACGCCGCCCGGCAGTCGGACGGCGACGACATCTGGCCGTTCACCGAGGCGGGCGTGCTGGAGCTGCTGCGGCACAGCGGCGGCAACATCCGCCTGCTCCTCCAGCTGGCCTGGGCCGGCTTCGACGCCGCGGCTCCCGGGGGACTCATCGACGCCGGGCTGGTCGCGGCCGCCGCCGCCCGGCACGCGCGCGCGCCCGGTTTCGCCGCCCTGGTGACCCTTGTCGAGGGAGAGCTGCGCGCCTGCGGGATCGCCGCCGAGCGGGTCGAGGAGAACGGCACTGTCACGTCGTTCGAGCTGCCCGGTGGTTCCGTGCCGAGAGCCGTGATCAGGTTGTCCGAGGCCGTCTTCTTCGACGACGAGGCAGCCATCGCCGACGAGCTGGTCACCAGGCGCACCGGCGCTCCGGCGACGTTCACCGCGCTCCTGGTCTCGGGATACGTCAGCCCCACCGTGCTCACCGTGCTGCGCGAGGCCATGCACGTGGTCCTGGTCGCCGACGGCTCCCCCGGCTTCGTGCGCGCGCTCGACGAGCTCGTCAAGCGGCTGGCCGCCATCCCGGCCGGCTCCGGCGAGCAGCTCCCGCAGGACGAGACCCTGCGGGAGCTGCGGACGCGGATGGACGAGCTGGTCGCGGCGCGCCAGGGCGAGGTGCTGGCGCTGCAGCGCAGGCTCGACGAGGTGGCCGAGCGGCTGGAGCGCGAGCGGCAGCGGCGCCCCGACTGGCCGGCCCGCCGGGCGGAGCTGGTGGAACGCATCACCGAGGCCAGGAACGCGCGGGCCGCGGCCGACTGGCTGGAGTTCAGCAGGGCCGCCACGGTCGCCGTGCGCAGGCGGGCGAGGCTGCTCTCCCTGCTGGCTCTGGCCGTCGTCGCCGCGGCCGCTCTGTTCGCCGCGGCGACGACGGTCGGCGTGCTCCCCTTGCGGTGGGCGCTGATCGCCGGCGGCGTCGCCGCGCTCGGAGCCGCGGTCCTGCTCTGGAGGTCGCCGGCGGCATCGAACGTCCGTCACGCCGTGGCGGGCCCCGAGTCCAGGCGCGACCTCGACCGCCTGGCCCGCGAGGCGGGCACGCGCGCCGGCCCGCACGCCACAGATCCGGTCGGACGTTACGCCTACGCGCTCCGCGAGGACCCCGACGACGGTTACCAGCGGCTTGTGGAGGCCATGCTGGCCGAGCCGCTCGCGATCGTCAGGCAGGCCCTCGGGCGCCGGCTGGCCGTGTCTGAGCGCTCGCCCACCCAGTGCGTGCCGGACGTGCTGCGTGGGCTGCGCGAAGGGTGTCCGGAGATGCTGCTCCTGCTGGCACGCAGGCAGCGGCACGCCGAGTCGGAGCTGCTGCCGCGCGTGCTCCGCGATCTGCCTCCCGAACTGCGCGTCCTCGTGGCTCTGGCCAATACGGGCACACCGAAGCCGGCCGACAGCGCGATGCCCTGGCAGCCGGCCGAGCTCGCGCTGGAGGCGCTCGGCGTACGCGGGCTGCTGCACCCGATCGCCCTGGCCTTCCGCGACGGCGACGGCCGGATCATGCCGATCGAGATCCCGCCGGGTGCCCTCAGGGCCACCGCCCACCTGCTGTCGCCGCTGGAGCCCGGCGGACTCGGCACGTACGACTGGCTGCCGCTCATCGCGGAAATCGATGAGCTCTTCCTGTTTTTTGAGGAGTTGCTCTATTATCAAGAAGAAAAGCGCCTAAATCGCCATAAATCTTGACGTGCCGTTCGAGTCATGAGACATAAGGACCGGGGTCCAACGCAGCACTCCGCCATGAACCACGGCCAGTTGGGGCGCGAGAGCGAAGAGGTATCCGTTGTCAGGAAACCCTGCATCGAGACCACTGCTCACCCTGGGGTTCCCGGAATTCCTCGACGTCGAGGCACTGCTGGCGACCGGATGGAAACCGCTCGCCTTTCAGCAGTTCATCGTGAAAATCCACAGCCGCTGCGACCTGTCCTGCCGCCACTGCTACGTGTACGAGATGGCCGACCAGGGCTGGCGCGACCAGCCGCGCAGGATGTCCGACGCCATCGCCGACCGTACGATCGAACGGATCGCCGAACACGCCACCCACCACGACCTGCCGGAGATCGACGTCATCCTGCACGGCGGCGAACCGCTGCTCGCCGGCCCCGCGCTCATCACCCGGCTGGTCGAAGGCGTGCGCGGCGCGGTCGACACGGGCACCAGGGTCAACGTCAACGTCCAGACCAACGGGGTGCGGCTCGACGAGCCGTACCTGCGGCTGTTCGAGTCGCTGGAGGTGCGTGTCGGGGTGAGCCTGGACGGCGACGCCGAAGGACAGGACCGCCACCGCCGCTTCGCCGACGGCCGCGGCAGCCATGCCCAGGTCAGCGAGTCGTTGTGGCGACTGACCGCCGGGCCCTACCACCACCTGTTCAGCGGCATCCTGTGCACGATCGACGTCCGCAACGATCCGTTGCGGACGTACGAGGCGCTGCTGGAGTACGACCCGCCGGCCGTCGACTTCCTGCTGCCGCACGGCAACTGGGCCGCGCCGCCGCCCTTCCGCCAGCCCGGCTCGCCGGCCACGCCGTACGCCGACTGGCTGATCCCCATCTTCGACCGCTGGTACGAGAGCCCGGTCCTGCACACCGAGGTCCGGCTCTTCCGGGAGATCATGCGCCTGGTCATGGGCGGCTCCTCCCGGGCGGAACGCGTCGGGCTGTCGCCCGTCCGCATGGTCGTGATCGAGACCAACGGCGGCATCGAGCAGTCCGACATCCTGAAGAGCGCTTATCACGGCGCGACCGGAACCCGGCTCCACGTGCTCAGCGACTCCCTCGACAGGGCGTTACGGCACCCCGCGATCGTCGCCAGGCAGATCGGCGAGCAGGCGCTCTCCGCCGCGTGCCACCGCTGTGATCTCATGTCCGTCTGCGGGGGCGGCCACTACGCCCACCGCTACCATCCGGTCACCGGCTTCGCAGAGCCGTCCGTCTACTGTCCCGACCTGTACCGGCTGATCACCCACATCGCGACGCGCTGCGAGCGTGATGTGGCACGGCTGCGGGGAGCCGGATGAGCGCCGTCCACCACGTGTCCGGCGCGGCGTTCGCCGCGCTGGCCGCGGGTGAGGGAGGGGCGCAGGCCGTGGGAGAGTTGTGCGCCGCCCAGGCGAGCAAACACCGGCTCCTCGTACGCCTGCTCGTGGCAGAGGCACGCCAGGCGGGACACCCGCACGCCGCCCTCGTGTCCCGCGCCTACGAGACCCTGTCCGAGGTGGAGACCGCCTTCCCTGCGGAGGTGGGCCGCTGCCTGCGCCATCCGGCGGTGGGCGCCTGGGCGCTGCGCACCTGCCGGGAGTTGCCCGCCGGCGGCGGCGAGCCGGGGCGGCTCGCAGCGGTCGCGCTGGCCGCGGCGATCCGCACCCGCAGCGCCTGCCACCTGGAGGTGCCGGTGCGCGGCGGCGAGCTCATGCTGCCCTCGCTCGGGCTGCTGGCGCTGTCCGGCGACCTGCCCGAGGTGGTCCAGGCGACCATCGAACCCACGCAGGACGGGGCGGAGCTGCACGCCGGCGGTCGCGCGCACCGGGTGAGCCTCTCGGACGACGGGCCAGGCTGGCAGCTCCTGCATCACGTCCGCGTCTCACCGGACGTGCGCATGACCATCGACGACCTCGACCCCTACCGCTGGCCGGGCGACGACGTCGGCGACCGCCTGACCGGCGAGCGGCGGCAACGATGGGCGGCCTCCCTGCGCGAGGCCTGGCAGGTGCTGCTGACCCGCCACCCAGCGGTGGCCGGTGAGCTCGCGACGGCGATCTCGGTGCTCACGCCCGTGGTCACCACGTCGCTCGAACAGCACAGCGCCTCCGCGCGGGACACGTTCGGCACGATCGCGCTGTCCGACCCGATCGACGGGATGGGCATGGCCCTCACCCTGACGCACGAGCTCCAGCACGCCAAGCTGAACGCCCTGAGCGAGGTGGTGGAGCTGGTCGCCCCCGACGACGGCCGCCGCTTCTACGCGCCGTGGCGTCCCGACCCTCGCCCGGTCTTCGGGCTGCTGCACGGCGCGTACGCGCACGCGGGCGTCGCGGGATTCTGGCGGCGGCACACCGGCGACCCGGAGCACGCCCAGCGGGCGCAGGTGGAGTTCGCCCGCTGGCGCGAGGCCGCGTACCAGGTCACCGGCACCCTGCTCGGCAGCGGCGCGCTGACGGAGGCCGGCACCCACCTGGTCACCACGCTGCGCGACACGCTCGCCCGCTGGCTGGCCGAGCCGGTCACGCCGGCCGCGGCCGTAAAGGCCCGGCTGCGGTCCGACGAGCACAGAGCGGCCTGGGCCGACACCCCCACGTGACGCGGGCCGGCATCAGATGGGCGGCGGGTCGAAGTCGCTGTTGAGCCGCTCACCCGCGAGAACGGCGAGGGTCTCCGGGTGGTCACGCCCCATGACCGCGCCCAGCCGCTGCATGGTCTCCGTCAGCAGCCGCTCCGACTCTCTCTTCATCCCCGTCGCCTGCAGGTCCTGGGCCAGGTTGGCGGCGCAGACGAGACTGAGGTAGTGGTCCGGGTTGAAGCGGGTCTGGATCAGCCGGTGGTTCTCCTCGCCCAGCAGGCGGGCCTGCTCGTGCAGGCCCAGCGCGGCCAGGTCGTTCTGCAGGTTGATGGCGCACGTCACGGAATAGTCGTGATCCCGGCCGATCCGCTCGGAGAGAGCGGCCAAGGACCGCTCATCGAGCTCCCGCGCCGCGGCGGCCTCGCCGTCCAGGCGCATGAGCAGCGCCAGATTGACCTGGGCCGCATGGGTGAACGGGTGATCGTCGCCGAACACCCCGGGGTAGTGCGGAAGCGCGCGCTGCGCCGTCTCCCTCGCCTCTCCGAGCTCACCGGCCGCCCGCAGCGCGTTGGACAGGGCGATGGCCGCCGCCATCGTGTCGGCGTTGCCGTCTCCGTACAGCCGGACCAGGCGCGTGTGGGTGTCGCGCATCAGTTCCAGGGCCTCGGTCAGCCGCCCGCTCCTGCGCAGCGAGATGGCGAAGTCCTTCGCCGCCCGCAGGGTGATGGGATGGTCGTCTCCCAGATGTGACACCCCGTACGTGTACGCTTCCTCGGCCATGTCGGTCGCGATCTGGAACTTGCCGCTGAGCCGCACGGACCGGCTCAGATTGGTCCACGTCAGGAGCAGAACGCGCCGGCCGACTCCCTCCGTGACGCTTCTGTGCAGGTAGACCTCCTGGAAGATCTGCTGCGCCTCGGTGTAGTCGCTGGTGAGGGCGAAGTCGAGAGCGAGGTTGTTGCGCGCTCGGAAGGTGTTGTTGTCGGTCTCGCCGTGCAGCCTCCTGTAGCCCTCGTAGACCTCCCCGTCGAGCTCCCGGGCACGAAGGAAGTTGCCGCGGCCACGCAGCGCCCCGGCGTAGCTGTTCTTGCCCCACAACGTCTCCGGGTGCTCGGGACCGAGAGCGTCGATCATCTGGTCGACGGTCTCCTCCATGAGCCGGTCAGCGCTGCCGTACATGGTCAGGGCCAGCTGAACGAGACCCAGGTGAATGCGGGCCACCAGCACGTCGGCATGCCGTTCGCCGCTCGCCTCCGCCCATCGCTGGATGTACTGGTTCAGCAGCGCCTGCGCCTGCCGGTAGCTGCCGCGCACGTACAGGTACCGTACGAGGTTCAGGGCGAACCTGCGCGAGACCGGCGCCTTGCAGTCGATCAGGCCCGACGGCTCCAGGTGGGCGGCGAGCTCGTCGAACTGGGACCACTTGGTCGTGTCGTCAGGGTCGCTGGGCGCGCTGCCCGCCAGGAGAAGGTGCACTTCGTGGCGGAGCTCCGTGCGGTCCTTCTCACTGGTCTCATCGCGTAGCAGCGCCTGGTTGAGCCGGTGCACCTGGAGCGTGCGCGCGGACGGCTCGACCTTGACCAGCGCCAGGCGTTCCAGGTTGCTCAGGGCGTTGGTCAGTTCGATCGGGTCGGACAGGATGGGCATGAGACGGGGGCCGACCGCTCGGTTGCCGCGACGGAAGACGTCCCTCGGGATGGGCTCGGGGCCGAAGAACGCGCAACAGCGCAGCACCTCGACCGCGGCGGGGACCCGATCTTCCAGTTGGGCGACGGAAAGTTGCCACGCGGCGGTCATGGACTGCGGATAGGTCGGAGCCTTCTCGAGGCTGAGCAGGCGGCTCGTCTGCTCGTCCAGCAGCGAGACGTATTCCTCGACCGACATCAAGGTCCTGGCCAGCAGGGCGCTGGCCTGCTCCAGCGCGAGCGGCAGGTCCCCGAGCTTGTCGGCCAGGAGGTCCGCCTCCGGCTGAGCGATCGCATCGCCCAGCCGCTTCGCGAGGAAGGCGATGCTCTCCTCACGCCTGAAGACGTCGACCTCGATGGTGGGCTCATGGTCACTCCACCGTGAGTTCCGCGACGTGATGAGGACGTGCCCGGGGCCTCGGGGAATGAAGTCCTTGATGTATTCCGGCTCTTCGGCGTTGTCGAAGATCAGGAGCCAGCGCCTGTAAGGCGCCCCGCTCTCGAGCGTGCGCAACACGGACTGCGTGGCCTGCTCCACCCCGGTGCTGGTCGCCGACGGCAATCCCAGGGCCTGAGCCATTCCCGCCAGCACCGACGGAACGAGCAACGGCTGATCGGCGGAGACCCACCAGACCAGGTCGTAGTGATCGCGATATTGCCACGCGTATTCGATCGCCAGCTGGGTCTTACCGACGCCTCCGAGACCCTGCAGCGCCTGGGGCTGGGCCACGACCGCGGTCACGGTGTTGATGCTCTTCCTGAGGGCCGTCAGCAGGTCCGCGCGGCCGGTGAAGTTGGGATTGCGCTTCGGCACCCTTTCCCAGATCTTCTGTGCAGGCGCCATGGGCTGCGAATGCTCCGCCATGTCGATCCTCCGCTTCACGCCCGAAGAGCCGGTAACCGTAGGCTCATCCTAGAGGTTGATAAGTCGAGCCGCTTATCACAGAATCATAATAAGGAACTTGTCTGAACGTGCTGCGAGACCGGCCGGGCGGGCGACTGATAAGTGCTCGCAAGTTGTTTGATATTCGGGTGGCCAAAATGGACGGAGTACGTATGCGTGACGGACAGTACACATCCCGCAGCCTGATCGACGTGTCCGACATCCCGCTGAGCAGCCTGGGCGAGATGGAGAGCGCCGCGCTCCGGGCAGCGGTGATTTCCTGCCTGAACGACGACAAGGAGCAACTGGCGAGGTTCGACAGTTCCATCTGAAACATTTCTTCGCTCCTGCCGCAGTCGAACACGAGGGCCCGCGCTTCTCGCGGGGAGGACGGGTCAGTCATTGCGGACAGGTGCGCGCGGCCACCGCGTGCGCGAAGATGTGTGCCATCTTTCGCCACGGAGGAATGTGCGGTGAAACGCGGCTGCGGATGGGATCGACATGGTTATTGCCGGCACAGACTCACAGCTGACGCCCTATAAGGGCTTACGTGCCTTCCGCGCCGAGGATCATCACCGGTTCTTCGGGCGTGACGCGGAATCCCATCAGATGTGCGAGCTCTGGCGGACACAGCGGCTGAGCGTCCTTTACGGCCCGTCGGGGATCGGGAAAACCTCGCTGATTCTGGCGGGAGTGATGCCTCTCCTCAGCCCGAACAGGATCGACGTCCTCCCCCTCGGGCGGGTGTCCTACGGGTCCTCTTTCCCGCGGGCCGCGTTGCCTCCCCATAATCCGTACGTCCTCGCCCTGTTGTTGTCCTGGTCCCCTCTGGCTCCCCCCACCCGGCTCGCCGGCATGACGATTTCGGCGTTCCTGCGCAACCGGCCCGTCAAGCGGGACGCGTATGGAGATCCGACGCTGACCCTGATGGCCATCGACCAGGTCGAGGAGCTCTTCTCCGGCGGCCGGCGACATCAGCGCGACCGTGACTGGTTCTTCGGCCAGCTCGCGGAGGCTCTGCGCCAGGATCCGCGCCTCCACCTGCTGCTGTCGATCCGCGCCGATCGGCTGGCGGAACTGCGGAAGTACGAGCCGGAGCTGACCCGCGCCGCCCCTGCCGCGGACGGCTCCGCCCCGGAACGTCTCGCTCTCGAGGCGTTGAGCTTCGACTCCGCGCTGGAGGCGGCGCGCCGGCCGGTCCAGGGCACGGGACGCGCGTTCTCGGAAGGCGCGGCCGAACGGCTGGTACGCGACCTCGTCACGGTCAGGACCCGCTCCAGCAGCCGCCCGCAGTCAGAGGGCGCCGACCCGGCCCAGCTCCAGGTGGTCTGCGAGGCGCTGTGGAACACGCTGCCCGCGGAGATCACCGAGATCTCGAAGGGCGACGTGCTCGGACACGTTGAGAGGACCCTGTCGCGGCACTACGCCGGAGAGCTCCGGCAGATCGCCTCCGACCGGTTCAGCGGCGATGACCCTCGGCTGAGGACGTGGTTGCGGCTGACCTTCCTCGATCCGGCAGGAGGCAGCAGAACGGTCAGGCAGGGCGCGATCAGGACAGCGGGGATCGGCAGGACCGTGATCGCCCTGCTGGTGAAGCGGCGCATCCTCCAGGCGGACCAGGCCAAGGGCGAACGGCTGTACCAGCTCGCGTACGACCGTATGCTCCAGCCCGTCGAGCGGGACGACCTGACACCGCACCTCTACGCGGCGCAGCCGGGACCCGCGGAGCTCCTCTGCGAGGCGGAGAGCGCGGTGCGCGAGGGCGATCTCCTGCTGGCGGCCGGACTCTGCGAGGATGCGCTGGCCGGGTCCGTCGACGGCGACCTCCGGCTGCGGGCCCGGGCCGAGTCGCTGCTCGGCAATATCGCGTACGAGCGGGGGGATCTCGAGGGCGCGATCCTCCACTACAGCGATGCCGCCAAAAGCTTCGAGACCGCCGGAGCGGTGACCGCTGTCGGGCCGTTTCTCACCGCCATCGGGCGGCTCCGGCTGGCGCAGGGGTCACCCGAGATCGCTGTACGCGAGTTGCACGCGGCGGTGGTCCGGGTGCCCGGGGATCTCACGATCCAGACGGAGCTGGCGTGGGCGCTGTGGCATGGCGGCCATCCGGGCGCGGCCGTAAGCGTACTCGACAGCGTTCTCGACAGGGAGGGCAACAACATCGACGCGCTGCTCAGCCGCGGGCAGATCCTGGCCGGCATGGGACGCCCCCATGCCGCGCTGCAGGACCTCGAACGGGCGAGGCCGCTGCGATGGCCGTTCGCCAAGGTCGCGCACGCGCTCGCGCTCGCGCAGACCGACAGCATCAAGGAGGCCCAGCAGGAGATGGTCGAAGCTCTGGCGGAAGAGGACATGGAGCACGGTCCGCTGCTGTTGTACGCCGCGAGGGTCGAACAACTCGCGGGCGAGAGCTCCTCGGCGGTCGACCTGGCCCAACGGGCGATCTCCGCGAAGGCCCCCGCTCTTCCGCAGCACATGGCCCAGGACGCCAGGCGGCTGGTCGATGCCGCTCCCTGATCCGAGCGGTCAGACGTGCTGCTGCGCGGAAGGCGGTATGAGGCTTCTCCGGAAACCCCTCATGGCCGTGCCGGCCACGGCCACACATGTCATCGCGACGAGCAGGACGACCGAGCCGCCCGACACATCGCACCATGTCACCAGGAGACCTCCCAGAGGCGCGGAAAGACAGACGGCGCCGTGGGACGACAACCGAGCAGCCCCGACCACACGGGCCAGCATGTCAGGGGCCACGCACTCCACCTCCATGGTCTTGATCGACACGTTGCTCAATGCGCCGACGAAGCCGGTGATGAACAGGGCCATGGCGAAGAAGGCCGGCCGGGCATGGAGCAGAAACGCTCCTACGGCGGCGGTGGACAGTGCCATGACCCAGACCCACATGTGAATGAGGAGCATGAACCGTCTCGGCTTGATGTAGGCGGCCGAAAGCCCTCCGAGGGTTCCCCCCACCCCGGCCAGCCCGAGCACGATCCCGACCGTCAGCGGCGTCAGGTCACCCGAGCCGGCGACGAAGAGCATGATCAGGGCGTTGACCATGAGGTTGGTGATGGTGATCAACACGACCGACGCGCGAAGGAACGGCTGGCTCGCCAGAATGCGAAACCCCTCCAGCAGGCTGCGTCGCAGCGGCAGGGGCGCGGGGCCTTTGCGGGGTTGGGCGCGCACTCCGAGCGACAGGACATAGGCAAGGGTGAAAAGCACAGCATTCACTATGAAAGGGACAAAAAACCCCAATCCAAACAGCAAGCCCCCAAGCGGCCTGCCCGCGAGCGACGCCAGATGGTTGGTGCTCTCGGTCTTGGCCACCGCACCACGCAGTTTGTCCGGTCGTACGAGCGACGGCATCAGCGAGGTGCCCGCCAGCGAATGGAGGACCCACATCCCGCCTTCCAGGAGGGCGGCCAGCACGATGTGCCCCAGGGACGGGCCGCCGACGGAGAGTGCCACACCTACGCTGACCACGGTGAGCGCTCGCACGGATTCCGCGAAAAGGAGAACTCTACGGGGTGGTATTCGGTCGACCAGAACCCCGCCCGGAACGTAGAGAACCAAGATCGGTATCGTCAGGACGAACCCCGTCAGCCCGACTGCGGCCGGCGAGCCCGTCATCGCCAGGGCCAGGAGCGGGTAGACCACGCCGAGCATGCGCGTGCCGATCGCGGAGATGACCGAAGCCGCCCAGACGAGCGCGAAATCCGTCGCCCTCGTCCGGCACGGAAAGTCGCGCCTCACGGTGAACTTCTCTTTCACGCCCCGCCCCAGCCGTTTCCCTCAGGCGCATGTGTCTTCTGCCATCAATACAGGGAGGCCATGGCGACAAGCCGCTTCCGACAAATGGACGGGAAGATTTTGGAGAAGATTGGCACCTGCAAACCGCAGGAGTATAGCCGACATGATCTTCACTGCGGACGCAACGATCTCCATTTCAGTCAGTCCGAAATCCGCACCCTTTCGGGGGACTTGCCCTATTTGTCGCATGAACTACAGATATTGGCACCACGGGTCATCACTGTTGGATAATGTGGCCCATGGTGGAGTCACGTGGTGATCAGCGCCTTATGGTGACCAATGACCGGTTGATCGCCGACCTTGCGGCGCTCGGAGTGGAGTACGGGCAGGTCCTGCTGGTGCACTCGTCTCTGCGGTCGATCGGCCAGGTCGAGGGCGGGGCGGGCGCGGTCGTCTCAGCGTTGCGCGGTGCGCTCGGGCCCGACGGGACCCTGGTGGTGCCCACCGGCACGTCCGCCAACTCCGACACCTCTGCCCACCATCGCGCCGCGATCGCCGGGATGGCGCCCGACGAAGTCGCCGCGTACCGCGCCCGCATGCCGCCCTACGACCCGGCGACGACCCCAACCGACGCCATGGGCCGCATCCCCGAGCACGTCCGCACGCTGCGGGAGGCACTGCGCAGCGCCCACCCCCAGACCTCCTTCGCCGCCGTCGGCCCGCAAGCCGCCAAGATCATTGACGGACACGCCCGCGACTGTCTCCTGGGCGAGCGCTCCCCGCTGGCCAGGCTGTACGAAACCGGCGCGACGGTGCTGCTGCTCGGCGTCGGCTACGACAAGTGCACGGCCTTCCACCTGGCCGAATACCGCTACACCCGGCGCCCGCCGCGCCGCACCTACCGGGCCGTGGTGGACGACGGCGGTGGCCGGACGTGGTACGCGTTCGAGGACGTGGCGCTGGACGACAGCGACTTCGCCGTCGTCGGCTCCGCCTTCGAGCGGACGGGCGTCGTGCGCATCGGCCGGGTCGGGCAGGCCCGTGCCCGGCTCTTCTCCCTGCCCGACGCCGTCGGCTACGCCACCCGCTGGTTCGCCGCGCACCGCCTGCCCTAAAGCGGCCGGCGGCGCATCACCACCCGGGGGGCGATCTCGAGGCCGAGCTCCCGTTCGTGCTCCACCAGCGCGCGCAACTCAGGCCCCCACTCCGGCTCGGGCAGCACCGCGAAGCCGTGCCGGGTGTACCACGGCGCGTTCCACGGCACGTCGCGGTAGGTCGTCAGCGTCACCGCCGGCGCGCCGGAGGCCCGCGCGTGGTCGATCACCGCGTCCGTCAACCGCCCGCCGATGCCCTTGCGCATGCTGCGCGGGTGTACGGCCAGCTGGTCGAGATGCACGTTGCCGTCGGCCCGGCCCAGCAGGGCGAACCCCTCGGGCGGCTCCCCCTCGACCAGGACCCTTCCGGGGTCGTCAACCTCTTCGATCATGGTCGTCCCTGGCGGGAAGACGATCCCCACCTGGGCGAAGAGCCCGTCGGCCGCCAGCTCGACGTCGGCCAGCCCGGCCAACTCCCCCGCGTCCGCCCATCGCACCATCAGTGCCTCCTGAGGGGACCGCCGCCTACAGGCGACGGCGAGTCGGAAGCGGGAGGGCCGCCACGGCCTGCGCGCAGTGGCAGAACCTCAGGCATTGCCGCCACCTCCGGATGGCCTTGAGCTTGTGCCTTGCGGCATCGGTCAGGGCGTGGTCGCCGTCTCCCCGCGCAGGCGGGGCGAGCAGCCGCTTTCTCCGGGGCGCGGAGGAGTCACGACGACACGATCTCATGTCTCGGGCGGACCTCGCCTCGGGTATTAATCTTGGTGATCGTAGGCCCGGCTGTGCGGAGCCGGGACCCTCTCCTCACGACGTGCCCACGACCGCCCGGTGGTGGGCACGTCGTGTGCGCGGCCAGGGGCGAGGTCAGAGGTCGAGCAGCGGCTCGAGCCCCACGGTGAGGCCGGGCAGCTCGCGGACCCTGCGCACCCCGAGCAGCACGCCAGGCGTGAACGCCGACCTGCTCATCGTGTCGTGCCGGATGGTCAGGATCTCGCCGTCGCCGCCGAGCAGCACCTCCTGGTGCGCGATCAGCCCCGACAGGCGCACCGCGTGCACGTGGACGCCCTCCACCTCGGCCCCACGGGCGCCGTCGAGCGCGGTGGTCGTGGCGTCGGGCATCCGGGCCGACCCCGCCTCGGCGCGCGCCTCAGCGACCATCTCAGCCGTACGCCGGGCGGTGCCGGACGGCGCGTCGGCCTTGTTGGGATGGTGCAGCTCGACGATCTCGACGGACTCGAAATAGCGGGCCGCCCGCTGGGCGAAGTGCATCATGAGCACGGCCGCGATGCCGAAGTTGGGGGCGATCAGGCAGTTGGCGCCCGGCGATGCCGCCAGCCATCCGCGTACGGTCTCCAGCCGCCCCTCGTCGAACCCGGTCGTGCCCACCACCGGGTGGACGCCGTGGCCGATGGCCCACTCGAGGTTGCCCATGACCACGTCGGGATGGGTGAAGTCGACGACCACCTCGGCGCCCGTGAGCCCCTCGATGGCGTCGTCCTGGTCGAGCGCGGCCACCAGCTCCATGTCGGTGGCGGCCTCGACCGCTCTGCACACCTCGACGCCCACGCGACCGCGGGCGCCGAGCACTCCTACCTTGATCACACCGACAACCTTATCGTCCTGCCCAGGCGCGCTCCCGACGTCCCCGCCCGCGCCGCCCGAGCAGGTCATCGCGCGAAAGCCCCGGTCTTGAGGACCGGGGCTTCCGCGGAGTAGCGGCAGGTCAGCTGATGGCGTCGGTGAAATCCTTGTCGCCGTACGGGCCGATCACGGCGAGCGTGAGCGGCCGGTTGAGCACGTCGGCGGCCACCTCGGAGATCTCGTCGGGCGTGACGCCCTCGATGCGCGCCAGCACCTCGTCCACGGACATCAGCTCGTCGTAGACCAGCTCGTTCTTGCCGATGCGCGACATGCGCGAGCCGGTGTCCTCCAGGCCGAGCACGAGACCGCCGCGCATCTGGCCCTTGCCGCGCATGATCTCGTCGGCGGTCAGGCCCTCGGCCACCACCCTGGACACCTCGTCGCGGCAGATCTTGAGCACGTCGTCGATCTTCGAGGGCAGGCAGCCCACGTAGATGCCGAACTGGCCGGTGTCGGCGTAGGCCGAGGTGTAGCTGTAGGCGGAGTAGGCCAGGCCGCGCTTCTCCCTGATCTCCTGGAAGAGCCGGGACGACATGCCGCCGCCCAGGGCGGCGTTGAGCACGCCGAGCGCGAACCTGCGGTCGTCGGTGCGGGCCATGCCGGTCGTGCCGAGCACCAGGTTGGCCTGCTCGGTCGGCCGGTCGAGCACCGTGACACCCGAGCGGGTCTCGGCACCGGGTCCGCTGGTGCGCGGCGGGGCGAACTCGGCCGGGCCGTCGAGCATGCCCGCCCGCTCGTAGGCCCTGGTGACCAGCTCGACGACCTCTTCGTGGCGTACGTTGCCCGCGACGGACACGACCGTGCGGCGGGGCCGGTAGTAGAGGCGGTAGTACTCGGCGATCCGGTCGCGTCCCAGGGTGTTGATCGACTCGACCGTGCCCAGGATGGGCCGCCCGATCGGCGAGTCACCGTAGAGTGCGGCGGCGAACTGCTCGTGCACCACGTCGGACGGGTCGTCGTCGTGCATGGCGATCTCTTCGAGGATCACCCCGCGTTCCGACTCGACGTCCTGCTCGGCCACCAGCGAACTGGTCACCACGTCGGCGAGCACCTCGACCGCGATCGGCAGATCCTCGTCGAGGACGCGCGCGTAGTAGCAGGTGTACTCCTTGGCGGTGAAGGCGTTGATCTCACCGCCGATGCCCTCGATGGAGGCGGAGATCTCCATGGCGTCACGCGTGGGGGTGCCCTTGAACAGCAGGTGTTCGAGGAAATGGGTGGCCCCCATGTGTTCGAGGGCCTCGTCACGCGAGCCGATGCCGACCCACATGCCGACCGCGACGCTGCGCACGGTCGGCATGGTCTCGGTCACCACGCGCAGCCCACCCGGCAGGACGGTGCGCCTCACCACCCCGGCACCGTCTGTGCCGGGGTGCAACGTGGTCGTGCTCACGGAGACTCCCTCGTGAGCACGCCGCCGCTGATGATGGTTGCCTGGCTGAGCTCGCTCACGAGTTGCGGTCGTCCCCCTCGTTACGGCTGCTGCGCACGCGGGTGCGGGTGCGGCGGGGCCGCTCGGGCCGGTCGTCGGCGGCCGACGCGGGCTGCTCGGGAGCGGCGTCGCCGCCCTCGGCGGACCCGGAAGCGGCCTTCGCCTCCTTCTCGGCGGCCTCCCGCTCGATGACCTCGACCGGCACCAGGGAGAGCTTGCCCCGGCCGTCGATCTCGGCGATCTCCACCTGGATCTTCTCGCCGACGCTCATCACGTCTTCGACGTTCTCGATGCGCTTGCCGCCGTGCAGCTTGCGGATCTGGGAGACGTGCAGCAGGCCGTCCTTGCCGGGCATCAGCGAGATGAACGCGCCGAAAGCCGCGATCTTGACGACCGTGCCCAGGTAACGCTCGCCGACCTCCGGCATGTGCGGGTTGGCGATGGCGTTGATCGCCGAACGGGCCGCCTCGGCGGACGGGCCGTCGGTGGCGCCGATGTAGATGGTGCCGTCGTCCTCGATGGTGATCTCGGCGCCCGTGTCGTCCTGGATCTGGTTGATCATCTTGCCCTTCGGGCCGATGACCTCGCCGATCTTGTCGACCGGGACCTTGATGGTGATGATGCGCGGCGCGGTCGGGTTCATCTCCGCCGGAGAGTCGATCGCCTCCTGCATCACGTCGAGGATCGCCAGGCGGGCGCCCTTGGCCTGCTTGAGCGCGCCGGCCAGCACCGAGGCGGGGATGCCGTCGAGCTTGGTGTCGAGCTGGAGCGCGGTGATGACGTCCTTGGTGCCGGCGACCTTGAAGTCCATGTCGCCCATGGCGTCTTCCGCGCCGAGGATGTCGGTCAGCGTGACGTAGGTGTCACCCTCGCCGATCAGGCCCATCGCGATGCCCGCGACCATCTCCTTGAGCGGCACGCCGGCGTCGAGCAGCGCCATCGTGGAGGCGCAGACCGAGCCCATCGAGGTGGAGCCGTTGGAGCCGAGCGCCTCGGAGACCTGGCGGATGGCGTACGGGAACTCCTCGCGCGTGGGCAGCACGGGGATCAGCGCCCGCTCGGCGAGCGCGCCGTGACCGATCTCGCGGCGCTTGGGCGAGCCCACCCGGCCGGTCTCGCCGGTGGAGTAGGGGGGGAAGTTGTAGTTGTGCATGTAGCGCTTGGTCCGCTCGGGGTTGAGCGTGTCGATGACCTGCTCCATGCGCAGCATGTTGAGCGTGGTGATGCCCAGGATCTGCGTCTCGCCGCGCTCGAACAGCGCCGAGCCGTGCACCCGGGGCACCACGTGCACCTCGGCCGACAGGGCGCGGATGTCCTTGGTGCCGCGGCCGTCGATGCGGACGCCTTCCTTGATGACCCGCTCGCGCATGAGCTTCTTCATCGCCGAACGGAACGCGGCGGAGACCTCCTTCTCGCGCCCCTCGAACTCGGGCAGGAGCTTCTCGGCGGCCAGCGCCTTGACCTTGTCGAGCTCGTTCTCGCGCTCCTGCTTGCCGGCGATGGTCAGCGCGGCGGCCAGCTCGGTCTTCACCGCGGCCTCGACCGCGTCGTAGACGTCGTCCTGGTAGTCGAGGAAGACCGGGTATTCGGCCGTCTCCTTGGCCGCGACCCGCGCGATGCGCGCCTGCGCCTCGCACAGCACCTTGATGAAGGGCTTGGCGGCGTCGAGGCCCTGGGCGACGGTCTCCTCGGTCGGCGCGACGGCACCGTCGGCGACCAGCTTGAGCGTGTCCTTCGTGGACTCCGCCTCGACCATCATGATCGCGACGTCGCCGTCGGCGAGCACCCGGCCGGCCACGACCATGTCGAACGTGGCCCGCTCCAGCTCGTGGTGGGTCGGGAACGCCACCCACTGGCCGTCGATCAGCGCGACGCGCACGCCGCCGATCGGGCCGGAGAACGGCAGGCCGGCGAGCTGGGTGGACAGCGACGCGGCGTTGATCGCCACCACGTCGTAGAGGTGGTCGGGGTTGAGCGCCATCACGGTGGCGACGACCTGGATCTCGTTGCGCAGCCCCTTGACGAAGGACGGGCGCAGCGGCCGGTCGATCAGGCGGCAGGTGAGGATGGCGTCCTCGGAAGGACGGCCCTCACGGCGGAAGAACGAGCCGGGGATGCGGCCCGCGGCGTACATGCGCTCTTCGACGTCGACCGTGAGCGGGAAGAAGTCGAGGTTCTCCTTGGGCGACTTGGACGCGGTGGTGGCCGAGAGCACCATCGTGTCGTTGTCGAGGTAGGCGACGGCGGAACCCGCCGCCTGGCGTGCGATGCGACCGGTCTCGAACCGGATCGTGCGCGTGCCGAACGAACCGTTGTCTATGACGGCTTCAGCTGTGTGGACACCCTCCACGGGGGACCTCCTTGTGGTCGGTCTCCCGCGCCCTTTTCTCACCGGCACCCTCGTTAGGTGCAGCGCCGGTCTTCGATCGAAGCGCCCGGTCTTTCCTACCGGAAGCCACTACCGAGGACCGGCCCGCAGGCGTCGCGGGTCGCATGGTGCTAAGCGGACGCGGGGGCTGTGTGTCTCGGATCTTCAGTTGTACGCCGGGCGCGGGAGGCGTGTGACGCCACGCGCCCGGACATATGGCTGCGGCCATATGCGAAGGGAGCGGCGCGGACGCCGCTCCCTTTCATGCTATCGGCGCAGGCCGAGCCGCTCGATGAGCGAACGGTAGCGCTGGATGTCGACCTTCTGCAGGTATTTCAGCAGGCGGCGCCGGCGGCCGACGAGCAGCAGCAGGCCACGACGGCTGTGGTGGTCGTGCTTGTGCGTCTTCAGGTGCTCGGTGAGCTCGCTGATGCGCTTGCTCAGCAGGGCGATCTGAACCTCGGGCGACCCGGTGTCGCCTTCGACCGTCGCATATTCACTGATGATGGACTTCTTGGCAGCGGTGTCGAGGGACACGGCTCTCCTTTGAGCTACGGGCACGCACGATTGATGTGAATGTGCGAACGACCGTGCGTGCCTACAGTCGCCGCGTGAAGGCCTTCATGGGCAGCGCGCAGCACCGCCGCTACAGAGCCGACATGCAAGGCTACCACCTTGGGCAGGGTCGCCGGGACACGCGGCGCAGGACACGCGGAGGCCGGGGCGGAGGTCAGCCGGTGATCCTCCGGGTGGCCTCGACGTCGGCGTGGATCTGAGCGATCAGCGTTTCGATCGACTCGAAGCGGGTGTTGCCACGCAGCCGCGCCGCGAACTCGACCGCGACGTGCGCGCCGTACAACTCCAGGTCGTCGCGGTCGAGCGCGTACGCCTCGACGGTGCGCGGCACGCCCTCGAACGTCGGATTGGTGCCGACCGAGATCGCCGCCGGCCACCGCTCGCCCGCGTAGAGGGCGGGCAGGTTGGCGACGGGCACGCACCCCAGCCAGCCGGCGTAGACCCCGTCGGCCGGGATCGCGGTGTGCGGGGGCGTCTCCACGTTGGCGGTCGGGAACCCGAGTTGCCGACCCCGCTGGTAGCCGCGCACGACCACGCCCTCCACGCGGTGCGGCCGCCCGAGCCGCTCTCTCGCGCCCTCGACGTCGCCGGCCACGAGCAGGTCGCGGATGGCGGTCGAGGAGACGCCGTCGAGCATGGGCACGGCCTCCACCTCGAAATCGTATTTGTCGCCCAACGTCCGCAATGTCTGAACATCTCCGCTCGCTTCGTGCCCGAACACGAAGTCCTCCCCCACGACCACGACCGCGGCCCGCAGCCGCTCGGCCGCCACGCTCTGGACGAAGTCTTCGGGGCTGGTCCGCTGCAGCTCAAGGGTGAACTCGACCACGTCGACCTCGTCGATCCCCAGCCCGGCCAGCAACTCACCCCTGCGCTGCGGGCTGGTGAGCCGGGGCGGGTGCGAGCCCGGTCGCACGACCTCCTCGGGATGCGGCTCGAAGGTGACGGCGACGCTCCGCAGCCCTCGCTCGCGGGCGATGGCCACCGCGCGCTCGATCACCCGCCGGTGCCCGCGGTGCACCCCGTCGAACACGCCGATGGTGACGACAAGCCTTCCCGAACCCTGCACGCCAGGCCCCATTCGCTCGTCACGGATCAACCGCACCCAAGCCTGCCATGCGCGCCGCGGTCTCCCGCAACCCAGGGGGGTTGGTAACCGCGCCGGCTCGTCCCGGCGCCCTTCCTCCGCCAGCGGATAGTATCGGGCCTCGTGCCTCGTTACGCGCTTCTGATCCTGCCTGCCTTTAACCGGGTCTACGCCGAGAGCTCCGTCCGGCTGACCCGCAACGAGCTGGCCGTCTTCAGCGCGTGCGGCCTCGGCGGGCACGTGTCGGCCGGCGAGGAGACCGTCATCGGCGGTGTCCCCTACGTGACGTTCGAGACGGCGGAGCCGCTGGCGGAGCCGCACCTCTCGCTGCTGTCGAACCTCTCCTCCGGCTACGCCCTGTTCGGCGTGGAGGGCGAGCTGCTCAGGCCGCTGACCGTGCGCCCGCTCGACCGGCTCAGCAGCGACCTGATCACCATCCAGAAATACGCCGGCAAGACCAACGAACACTTCACCAAACTGCTGCTCAACGTCACCGCGCTGGCCACGGGCAAAGGGCTGGGCGAGCGGCTGGCGGTGTTCGACCCGATGTGCGGCCGCGGCACGACCCTCAACCAGGCCCTCATGTACGGCTACGACGCCTACGGCCTCGACGTCGACGGCAAGGACTTCGAGGCCTACGCCGGTTTCATCAAGACCTGGCTGCGCAACAAGCGGCTCAAGCACACCGCGGAGACCGTGCCGGTGCGCCGCGAGCGGGCGCTGGCCGGACGGCGGCTCGCCATCACGTTCGGCCTGTCGAAAGAGGCGTTCAAGGCCGGCGACGTGCAGCGCCTGACCGTGGTCAACGCCGACACGCTCAAGAGCCGCGAGTTCTTCAAGCCGCGCTCGTTCGACGTCGTGGCGACCGACGCCCCCTACGGCGTCCAGCACGGCAGCAAGGGCGGCGGCGGGTTGTCGCGCAGCCCCATGGAGCTGCTGAGCAGGGCCGTGCCCGGCTGGGCCGAGCTGCTGCGCCCCGGCGGCGCGATGGGCATCGCCTGGAACACCTACGGTGGCAAGCGCGCCGAGCTGGCCAAGGTCCTAGCCGGCGCCGGGCTGGACGTGATGGACTATCCCGACTTCGAGCACTGGGTCGACCAGGCGATCGTGCGTGACATCATCGTCGCCCGCAAACCCGGCTGACCCCGCTCACCCCCCGAGGACGGCAAGCCGGTCGCCCGCGCTCATCCCGCGAAGACGGCGATCGGCTTGGCGAGCGCGCCCCGCTCCTCCACGAGCGCGAGCAGCGCGCCGTCCGGCCCGAACACGCCGATCGGGCCCGCACCGAGCCCCGCGGCAGGCAGCCGGCCGCCGTGCCCGATCACGCGTGCCTCCTCCTCGGTGACGTCTCTGCGCGGGAAGGCCGCCGCGACCGCCGCGCCGATCGGCAGGATCTCGCACTCCTCGGCGAGCTGCTCGACCGTCCTGGCCAGCGACAGGTCGTAGGGGCCCACCCGGGTGCGCCGCAGCCGCGTCAGGTGGCCTCCGACGCCGAGCTCCGCCCCGAGGTCGCGGGCCAGCGCGCGGATGTAGGTGCCGCTGGAGCAGGTCACGACCGCGTCGACGTCCACGACCTCGTCGCCGGCCCTGATGTCCAGCACCTCGAACGCGCTCACCGTCACCGGCCTGGCCTGCAGCTCGACCGTCTCGCCCGCGCGCGCCTTCTTGTAGGCCCGCTGCCCGTCGACCTTGATCGCACTGACCTGCGGCGGGATCTGCATGATCGCGCCCGTCAGCGCCGTGACGCCCTTGTGGATCTCGGCCGCGGTGACGCCAGAGGCCGGGACCGCGGCGGTGAACTCGCCCTCGGCGTCGTCGGTGTTGGTGCTCACGCCGAGCCTGATCGTGGCTTCGTAGACCTTCTCCGTCAGCGCCAGATGACCGAGCAGCCTGGTCGCCTTCTCCACGCCGACCACCAGCACGCCCGTCGCCATCGGGTCGAGCGTGCCCGCGTGCCCCACGCGGCGGGTGCCCGCGACGCGCCGCATCTTGGCCACCACGTCGTGGGAGGTCCAGCCGCCCGCCTTGTCGACGATGATCAGACCGCTCTGGGCCATCAGGCCTTCCTCAGCTCTCGCCGGAACTTCACCATCGTGTCCTCCACGCTGTCCTGGGAGGTGTAGCCGGCCGCGTTGTGGTGACCGCCGCCGCCCAGCGCCGCGCACACGGCGGCCACGTCGACGTTGCCCTTGGAGCGGGTGGACACCTGCCAGTAGCCCTGGTCGTCCTCCTTGAGCACCACCGCGACCTCGGCCTCGTCGGTGCGCCGCAGGATGTCGATGACGCCTTCGAGCTCGGAGTAGGGCAGCGCGTACGCGGCCCGGTCGACCTGCGACACGTACGTCCACACGAGCCCGTCCTCCAGCGACACGCGCTCCAGCGCCCCTGCCAGCACCTTGAGATAGCCGAAGGGGGAACGGTCCCACAGCTCACGGGCGATCTCGTCGGTGCGCAGCCCGGTGGCGACCAGCCTGGCCGCCATGTGGTGCACGGCGGGGGTGGTCGTGGAGTGGCGGAACGATCCGGTGTCGGTCACGAGACCCGCGTACAAGCAGGTGGCGATGTCGCGGTCGAGCTGCCCGCCGAGCCGGTAGATCAGCTCCTCGGCCAGCATGGCCGTGGCCGCGGCCGTGGAGTCGATGAGGCTGAGCGTGCCGAACTCGCCCTCGTTGGAGGGGTGGTGGTCGACCACGATCACCTCACGGGCCCTGGCGGTGCTGGCGCCCAGGAGCCCCAGCCGCTGGAACGTCGACGAGTCGAACGTGATCATCAGATCGGGGGATTCGGGGAACTCCTCCGGCGGCACCAGCATCTCCTGCCCCGGCAGGAAGCGCAGCAGCCGCGGCACCACGAAATGGTGGTCGCCGAACGACGTCACCACCCGCTTGCCCATCGAACGCAGCGTGAACGCCACGGCCAGCATCGAGCCGAGCGCGTCGCCGTCGGGGGTCACGTGGCAGGCCATCGCCACCTCGTCGGCCTGCCGGATCAGGTGCAGCGCCCGGCTCCACGCAGCCTCGGGGACCGCGCACTCGTCCGGCGGCCGCCCGTTGAGCCGGGGTGGCTCCGCCCTGTCGCGTACGTCGGGCGTCACGCCAGGTCGTCCCTGCCAACAGCACCCCCGTCTTGGCCCTCTTCAGGCTTGCGGTAGGGGTCGGCCTCTCCCGCGTAGGTGGCGCTCTGGGCCTGCCGCGCCACCTCGGCGTCGCGCGCCCTGGCGGCGTTGATCAGATCGTCGAGCTGGCGCGCGCTGTCAGGCAGCGGGTCGTGCTTGAACGTCAGCGTGGGGGTGAAGCGAACGCCGGTCTGGCGTCCCACCTCGGAGCGGATGATGCCCTTGGCGCTCTCGAGGGCCGCGGCGCTGTCGGCCCGCTCGGCCTCCGAGCCGAACACCGTGTAGAACACCGTCGCCTCACGCAGGTCAGCGGTGATGCGCGTGTCGGTCACGGTGACGAAGCCCAGACGCGGATCCTTGATCCGGCGCTCCAGCATCTCGGCGACGATCTGCTGGATGCGGTCGGCGAGCTTGCGCGCTCGTGCGGCATCCACCATGGTTCGCTCCCCCTCACGCACGACCTGGCCGTGCAGTCGTTCAATCTTCGTCGGTGTAGAGCCGGTGCCGTGCCGACAGCAGCTCGATCTCAGGGCGGAAGGCCACCAACCGCTCGCAGGCGTCCAGCACTTCGTTGCAGTTTCCCGCTGAGGCGGAGACCACCGCGATGCCGATTTCCGCCCTGCGGTGCAGGTCGAGATGGCCGGTCTCAGCCACCGCCACGCCGGGATAACGGCGCTGGACCTCGGCGATCAACGGGCGTACGGCGGAGCGCTTCTGCTTCAGCGATCGCACGTCGCCGAGCAGGATGTCCAGGGTCAAGGCACCCACATACATCGTTGGCAACCACCGCTTGTCCTGGTGGGGTGGACGCACGCCCGGCCTGCTGCGGTGGGGACCAGGCCAGGGCGTGCGAGAGGCGCCCGGCGGATGTCCCGCCGGGCGCCCGGCCGCGCGTCACGCGCGAGGCTTCTCCCGCATCTCGAACGTCTCGATCACGTCGTCGACCCGCAGATCGTTGTAGCCGATCCCGATGCCGCACTCGAAGCCCTCACGGACCTCGGTCGCGTCATCCTTGAAGCGACGCAGGGACGAGACGGTCAGGTTGTCGGCGATGACGACGCCATCGCGGATCACCCTGGCCTTGCTGTTGCGGACGATCACGCCGGAGCGGACCAGCGAACCGGCGATGTTGCCGATCTTCGGCACCTTGAAGACCTCGCGGACCTCGGCGGTGCCCAGCTGGGCCTCTTCGAACTCGGGCTTGAGCATGCCCTTGAGCGCCGCTTCGATCTCCTCGATCGCCTGGTAGATGACCGAGTAGTAGCGGATGTCGACGCCCTCGCGCTCGGCCAGGTCGCGCGCCCGGGGCTCGGGGCGGACGTTGAAGCCGATGATGACCGCGTTGTCGTCGGCGACGGCCAGGTTGACGTCGTACTCGGTGATCGCGCCGACCGCGCGGTGCAGGACACGGAGCCTGACCTCGTCGCCAACGTCGATCTTGAGCAGGGCGTCTTCCAGGGCCTCCACCGAACCGGACACGTCGCCCTTGATGATGAGCTTGAGCTCGTCGACGCTGCCCTTCTCGAGGTCCTTGAAGATGTCCTCGAGGCTGCGGCGACGGCTCGACTTCGCCATGTCGGCGCTGCGCTTGCGCGCCGCGCGCTGCTGGGCGATCTGCCGGGCCATCCGGTCGTCGGTGACGACGATGAGGTTGTCACCGGCGCTCGGCACGGCCGTCAGACCCATCACCAGGACCGGACGGGACGGCGTGGCCTCCTCGACCGGCTCACCGGTGTCGTCGAGCAGGGCGCGGACGCGGCCGAAGGCCTCGCCGCACACGATCGAGTCGCCCACCCGCAGCGTGCCGCGCTGGACCAGAACGGTCGCGACGGGGCCACGGCCACGGTCGAGGTGCGCCTCGATCGCGATGCCCTGAGCGTCCATCGACGGGTTGGCCCGCAGGTCGAGCTCGGCGTCCGCGGTCAGCAGGATGGCCTCGAGGAGCTGCTCGATGCCCGTGCCGTTCTTCGCCGAGATGTCGACGAAGAGCGTCGAGCCGCCGTATTCCTCCGCCACCAGGCCGTATTCGGTGAGCTGGGCGCGCACCTTGTTGGGGTCGGCGCCCTCCTTGTCGACCTTGTTGACCGCGACCACGACCGGCACCTCGGCCGCCTGGGCGTGGTTGAGCGCCTCGATCGTCTGCGGCTTCACACCGTCGTCGGCCGCGACCACCAGCACCGCGATGTCGGTGGACTTGGCGCCTCGGGCACGCATGGCGGTGAACGCCTCGTGACCCGGGGTGTCGATGAAGGTGATCTTGCGGTCTTCGCCCTCGTGCTCGGCGGAGACCTGGTAAGCGCCGATGTGCTGGGTGATGCCACCCGCCTCGCGCGCCACCACGTTGGTCTTGCGGATGGCGTCGAGCAGCTTCGTCTTACCGTGGTCGACGTGACCCATGACGGTCACGACCGGCGGGCGCGCGGCCAGGTCGGCCTCGTCGCCCTCGTCCTCGCCGAACTCGATGTCGAAGGCCTCGAGAAGCTCGCGGTCCTCCTCCTCCGGGCTGACGACCTGGATGTTGTAGTCGAGCTCGGCGCCGAGCAGCTGCAGCGTCTCCTCGTTGACCGACTGCGTCGCCGTCACCATCTCGCCGAGGTGCAGCATGATCTGCACGAGCGCGGCGGGGTTGGCGCCGATGCGGTCGGCGAAGTCGGACAGCGACGCGCCCCGCGGAAGGCGGATCGTCGCGCCGTTGCCGCGAGCGACCTGCACGCCGCCGATCGCGGGCGCCGACATGTTGTCGAACTCCTGGCGCCTCTGCCGCTTGGACTTGCGGCCACGCGCCGGACGGCCACCGGGACGCCCGAAGGCTCCGGCGGTGCCGCCGCCACGACCGCGACCGCCGCCACCAGGCCGGCCGCCGAAGCCGCCGGGACCGCCGGTGCCGGTGCCGGTGCGCGGACCGGCGCCGCCGCCACCGGGACGACCGGCGTAGCCGCCGCCACCGCCACCGGGACGACCGCCGCCACCACCGGGGCGACCACCACCGCCGGGACGGCCGCCACCGCCGCCGCCACCACCGGGACGGCCACCGCCGCCACCACCGGGGCCGGCAGGACGGCCCTGCGGCATCATCATCGGGTTGGGACGCGGACCACCAGGACGGGGACCGCCCGCACCGGGACCGGGACGCGGTCCGCCCGCGGGCGGACCGGGACGCGGCCCAGCGGTGCCCGGCCTGCCCTCGCCACCGCCACGGCCCTGCGGCGGGCGCGGGATCGCGCCGTCGCGCGGCGGGCCGTCACGGCGCTCACGCTGGCCGGGACCGCCGCCGTCGCGGTTGCCCCCCGGACGCGGCGGACGGGACTGGCCCATGCCGCTGGCGTTGGAAGAGAACGGGTTGTTGCCGGGACGCGGACCACGCGGACCGGGCTTGGGACCCGGACCGGGACGCGGGCCGCCGCCGGACTGACCGCCTGGACGCGGCGCCTGCGGGGAGCCGCCGCCTCCGGGCCCGGGACGGGGCGCGGGACCGGGCTTGGGACCCGGGCGGGCCGCCGGACCCGGCCGCGGGCCGGGACGGGCGGGCGCGCCGCTCTCGAACCGTGCCTGCGGCGCGCTGGACTCGCCGCGCGCAGCCTCGGGCTGCTGCTGCGGCTGGTGCGGCATGGGCACCGGCGGACGCGGCTGCGCGCCGCCCGCGGGGCCTGGACGCGGACCGGGCTTGGGACCCGGACGCGGTGAGGGGGCCGGCGCCTGCGCGCCGTTACCGGCCCGGCCTTCCGCCGGCCGGGGGGCAGCCCTCGGGGGCTGCGGTTTGCTGGACGGCTGACCGCCGCCTCTGGAGGGCCCACCCTTGGATGCGCCCAGAGCTTCGGTGAGCCTGCGGACCACCGGCGCTTCGATGGTCGAGGACGCCGAACGGACGAACTCTCCCATCTCTTGGAGCTTGGCCATGACGACCTTGCTCTCTACGCCGAACTCCTTAGCGAGCTCGTATACCCGGACCTTCGCCACTGCACTCCCTTACTCGGCCCGGGAGGCTGGCTGTGCCGTCCGGACCGTCGCTACCTTGACGTCTTCATCGCCGCGTGCTCATCAGGCGCTCATAGCAATCTGACTCCGCCCATCAACTCGGCGTCCTACATGACATTTCGTGGTTCTCCTTCCAGGTGCGCCCGCACGCGCGAGACGTCAAGCGGCCCCGGCACGCGGAACGCGCGCGGGAACGCTCGGCGACGCTCGGCAAGCTCCAGACAACTCGCGGACGGATGCAGCGATGCACCACGCCCAGGGAGCCGTCCTCGCAGGTCGGGAACCACGTGGTCCTCGACCAGCACCAGGCGGAGCAGCTCGGACTTAGCCGTGCGAACCCTGCAGCCCACACAGGTGCGCTGTGGGGCGGCCAGGCCACCATATTCCAGCTTACCGTGTCGACGCATCTACGGAACCGGCGGCATCCTCGGCTTGGGTATCGGGACGGATGTCGATCCGCCATCCTGTCAGTCGGGCGGCGAGCCGGGCGTTCTGCCCCTCTTTGCCGATGGCCAGCGAGAGCTGGTAGTCGGGAACGGTCACACGCGCCACACGCCCGTCGAGATCGAGAACTTCAACGTGGGAAACGCGTGCGGGAGACAGGGCATTCCCCACAAATTCGCCCGGATCTTCCGACCAGTCGATGATGTCGATCTTCTCGCCGTGGAGCTCGGTCATCACGTTACGAACCCGTGACCCCATCGGGCCGATGCACGCGCCCTTGGCGTTGACGCCGGGCTTGCGCGACCTGACCGCGATCTTCGTACGGTGGCCCGCCTCGCGCGCCACCGCGGCGATCTCCACGGTGCCGTCGGCGATCTCCGGCACCTCGAGCGCGAACAGCTTCTTCACCAGCCCGGGATGCGTGCGCGACAGGGTGACCGACGGGCCCTTGTGGCCCTTCTTCACCTGCACCACGTAGGCGCGGACGCGCTCGCCGTGCACGTATTCCTCGCCGGGGACCTGCTCGGCGTGGGGCAGCACGGCCTCGATCTTGCCGAGGTCGACCAGCACCACGCGCGGATCCTTGCCCTGCTGGATGACGCCGGAGACCAGCTCGCCCTCGCGGCTGGCGAACTCGCCGAAGTTGATCTCGTCTTCTGCGTCGCGCAGCTGCTGCAGGATGACCTGCTTGGCGGTGGTGGCGGCGATCCTGCTGAAATTGCTGGGCGTGTCGTCATATTCCCTGACGATCTCGCCTTCCTCGTCGACCTCGCCGGCCCAGATCGTGACGTGACCGCTCTGCCTGTCGAGCTCGGCACGCGCCTTGGAGGCGGCGCCGTCGGTGCGGAAGTAGGCGATCAGCAGCGCGTCCTCGATCGCCTTGACGACCAGGTCGAAGGAGATGTCCTTCTCCCGTTCGAGGCTGCGCAGGACGCTCATGTCGATGTCCACGACGGCTCCCCCCTTAGCCTTCGTCGCCGTCGACGTCGTCGATCCGGCGGAACTCCACTTGTACCCGTCCCCGGGCCAGGTCTTCGTAATCAAGCCGGCGCGCGGCGCCCGCGACGTCGAGGTCGACGCCGCCGGTGTCAGCCGCCAGGATGCGGCCCTCCACCACGGAGCCGTCTCTCATCTCGGCCTTCACCAGCCGTTTGGCGGCACGCCGCCAGTGACGCGGCTCGGTGAGCGGGCGGTCGACGCCGGGCGAGGAGACCTCGAGCGTGTAGGCGGCCTGGCCCATCGCGTCGGTGTCGTCCAGAGCCGCGGAGACCGCCTGGCTCACGTCGGCGACGTCGTCGAGGCTCACCCCGCCGTCGCGGTCGACGATCACGCGCAGCAGCCGTCTCCTGCCGGCCTGCGTGATCGTGATGTCCTCCAGATCGAGGCCCTCCGCGCTGACCACGGGCTCAAGGAGCTTCATCAGGTGGTCGCGGGATGATGCGCTGCCCATGTCGACCTCCCCTATTGTCATGTCTCAGCCGGGCGGACCTCGCCTCTGGCTCCCCGCCGCCTGGCCGCTCGGCCAGCGACGACAGTTGACACCCTATCCGTACGGGGGCACGAAGAGAGCGCCACTCGTCGTGCTCGAATGGCGGAGCGTCGCCTGACAACGATCCCGGGTGCCAGCCCGTACGATGCTACCGACGAGAAAGCCGCCAGGCGGGCTGCCGCCACGGCATCAGCGCGGCACGGCGGTTGAGCGGCGGGCCGATGAGCAGGTTTCTCGTCCGTCCGCTCCATGAACAGTGGGAGGTCAACTCGTGCGCCCGCGTCAGCTCTCCAGGCGTGCCCTGCTGGCGGGCGGAGCGGCCGCTCTCACCGCGTGCAGTGCCTCCGGCCCTTCGCAACCGCCCGCGCCGCCGTCCGACTCGCCGGAGACGGTGCTGGTGAAGGGGCTGATCGCGGAGAAGGAGGGCACGATCGCGCTCTATTCGTCGCTGATCGCCGACGGTGCGCGGAAGCTCGTGCCGTTCCGCGACCGGCATCAGGCGCACCTCGACACGCTGCGCAGGCACGTGTCCCCCGGCTCCGCGGCCCCAAGCGGGTCACCGTCCCCGTCACCGACCGGGTCGCCGTCCGCACGTGCCAGGCCGGAGAAACCCTCGTTGTCCCGGTTGCGCTCGCTGGAGCGGAAGGCGGCGGCGCGGCGCGCCCGCCAGCTCGCCGGCCTGTCACCGGGGATGGCCCAGCTGATCGCCAGCATCGGCGCCTGCGAGGCCGCCCACGCCGCCGCCCTGCCGAGGTCGTTGTGAGCGCGGACGACATCGAGAAGTTGCGCAGGGCGCTGGCGGCCGAGCACGCCGCGCTGTTCGCGTACGGGCTGCTCGGCGCGCGCACGTCGGGGTCGTTGCGCGACAGCATGACCGCCGCCTTCGACGCCCACCGGGCGCGCCGCGACCAGCTGCGCGGCTACATCACCTCCCGGGGCGGCAAGCCCGCCGAGCCCGACGCCTCCTACGCGCTGCCGTTCGTCCCCTCTGACGCCGCGCAGGCCGCCAAGCTGGCGGTGCACCTGGAGAGCGGCGTCACGGCCGCCTACCTCGAGCTGGCCGCGGCGCAGGACGACGCGCTGCGCCGCTACGCCGCGCTGGCCATGCAGGAGGCCGTGACGCGCTCCTACGCTTTCCGCGCCACCCAGCCCCCGGCGTTCCCTGGCATGCCGGCGCCGTCGCCGGCGACGCCCTCACCCTCGCCCTCACCGGTACAGGACGGAGAGTAGGTCGGGTCCGAGACGTCGCCCGTCCTGGTGGCAGCGCCAGGATGCCGTGCGCCGGCAGGTCGCGGCGCCCGCCCTCAAGCGGATGGGCGCCGCGGCGGAACCTCAGGAGGCGGCGGCGACGATGCGGTCGGCGGCCCCGGCGAGCGGAATCTCCGACTTCTCGCCGGAGACGCGGTCGCGCAGCTCGACCACGCCCTGCGCCAGGCCGCGCCCGACCACCACGATCGTCGGCAGCCCCAGCAGCTCGGCGTCCTTGAACTTCACTCCCGGCGAGACCTGCGCCCGGTCGTCGACCAGCACCCGCAGGCCGCGCGACTCCAGCTCGGCGGCCAGTTCGAGCGCGGCCTCGACCTGGTTCTCCTTGCCGGTGCCGACGATGTGCACGTCGGCGGGCGCGACCTCGCGCGGCCACACCAGCCCGAGCGAGTCGTGCAGCTGCTCCGCGATGACCGCCACGGCACGCGAGACGCCGATGCCGTAGGAGCCCATCGTGACGCGGACGGGCTTGCCGTCGGGGCCGAGCGCGTCGAGCCCGGCCACGTCGGCGTATTTGCGGCCGAGCTGGAAGATGTGGCCGATCTCGATGCCGCGGTCGATGGACAGCTCGGAGCCGCAGCGGGGGCAGGCGTCGCCGGCGCGCACCTCGGCGGCCTCGATCGTGCCGTCGGGGACGAAGTCGCGCCCCGCGACCACGTTGGCGGCGTGCTTGCCGGGCTCGTTGGCGCCCGTCACCCAGGATGTGCCGGTGGCGACACGCGGGTCGACGAGGTAGCGGATGCCGAGCTCGCGCAGGGCCTGCGGGCCGATGTAGCCGCGTACGAGGCCCGGGTGCCGGGCGAAGTCGGCGGCGTCGAAGATGGCGGGCTCGCCGGGCGCCAGGGCGGCCTCAAGGCGCTTGAAGTCGACCTCGCGGTCGCCGGGCACGCCGATGACCAGCGTCTCGGCCTTGTCGGAACCGGGCGTGGTCACCTTGACGACGACGTTCTTGAGCGTGTCGGCGGCGGTGACGGACAGGCCGTGGTGCTCGTTGACGTAGGAGACCAGCGTCTCGATGGTCGGGGTGCCGGGGGTGTCCATGACCCGCAGCGCGGGCGCGTCGTCGAAGGTGCGGGCGGCGGGCGGGGGCGTGACGACGGCCTCGGCGTTGGCCGCGTAGCCGCAGGCGCGGCAGGCCACGAACGTGTCCTCGCCGGTGGGCGTGGGCGCCAGGAACTCCTCCGAGGCCGAGCCGCCCATCGCGCCCGACTGCGCGAAGACGATCTTGTAGTTGATGCCGAGGCGGTCGAACGTGCGGATGTAGGTCTCGCGGTGCTGCTCGTAGGAGCGCTTGAGCCCGTCGTCGTCGAGGTCGAAGGAGTAGGAGTCCTTCATGAGGAACTCGCGGCCGCGCAGGATGCCCGCCCTGGGCCGGGCCTCGTCGCGATATTTGGTCTGGATCTGGTAGAGGATGACCGGGTAGTCCTTGTAGGAGGAGTATTCGCCCTTGACCATGTCGGCGAAGAGCTCCTCGTGCGTGGGGCCGAGCAGATAGTCGGCGCCCTTGCGGTCCCGCAGGCGGAAGAGCGTGTCACCGTATTCGGTCCAGCGGCCGGTCGCCTCGTAGTAGTCGCGGGGCAGCAGGGCGGGGAAGAGCACCTCCTGGCCGCCCATCCGGTTCATCTCCTCGCGGACGATCCTGGTGATGTTGTCGAGCACCAGCTTGCCGAGGGGGAGCCAGGAGTAGATGCCGGGCGCCACGCGGCGGACGTAGCCGGCGCGGACGAGGAGCTTGTGGCTCGGCACTTCCGCGTCTGCCGGGTCGTCCCGCAGGGTGCGAAGAAACAACGACGACATGCGCAGCAACACGGCCACTCCTTGCTCGAACCCGGCTCTGAAGGACTACAGGCTATCGACTTCCGGCGGCGCGCCGCGCTGCTTGTCCCCGGGGTCAGACCGGCAGCGGGAGCAGGCCCGCCGGCGAACCGGTCAGGCCGGCCGCGAGCAGGGTCGACAACACCGCCGACATCGCCAGCGCGCGCACCCGTCCCCACGCGTTCCTGCGCAACCCGAGCACCAGCGCCACGGACAGCAGCCCGATCACCACCGCGGGATACGGCCAGAACGAGACGTCGCTCTCCACGAGCCGGGGAACCGCCCGGCCGGCCACGTCCGCGATCAGGGCCGCGCCGACCGCGGACGCCGCGACGTCGCCCCACACGTCGTCCCTGCGGGTGACATGGGCGGCCAGGCCCAGGCAGACGAGCAGGACGAGGGCCCAGTTGACCCCGGCGGCCTCGCCGACGGGCCCCAGGACGTCGCCGCCGAGCAGCGCGCTCGTGCCCATGGCCGACACCAGCGTGGACACGGCCGCCAGGAACGTCGTCACCAGCGCCCACCCGATTCCCGAGGCGGTGGCGCCCACCGCCAGGGTGAGGGCGAAGTAGGCGTACGGGTCGTAGATCTGGCCCAGCCATCCGGGGGCGTCGCCGGTGACGAGCATGCCCATGAGGCCGACGGCCAGACCACCGAGGAAGGCCGCCAGCAGGTGGTGTTCGATGTTGCGCTGCCGCCGGTCGTATTCGGCGTAGTCGCCATAGTCGAGCGTGGTGTTGTTCATCTCCATCCCAGGTCAGCCCTTTCCCGGCAGATTCCAGGGATGACCAGTGCCAGACTATGAAATCGTACAAAAAGGGCAAAATTGGGTCATTGGTGTACCATCAAGCAACCGCTTGGTTAAGATGCGTCCGTGGGCCTTCCCGATGAGCTGCGCGACGCCGTCCGCGCCTATCTCGCCGGCCGGCCCGGCGCGTCGTGGCGAGAGGCCGCGCGCGACCTGGGCATCGCCGGGCTGCTCGTCCCCCAGGAGCACGGCGGCGCGGGCTGCGGCCCGGCCGAGATGGCGGCCGTGGCCGGGGAGCTGGGCCGGGTCCTGTCTCCTCATCCGTTCCTGCAGTCGGCGGTGATGTCCGTCGCGGCGGCCGAGGCCTGCGGAGCCGGGGAGCTGCTGAGCACGCTGGCCGACGGCTCCGCGACCGCGACCGTGGTGCTGCCGGGCGACGGCGACCTGCGACTGGAGGGCGACCTGCTCACGGGGGACGTGCCGTACGCGCCGGCGGGCGAGGTGGTGCTCGTCTACGCCGGCGGGCTGCTGGTGGAGGCCGTGCCGACGCGGCGCGAGCCGTACGCGACGATGGACGAGAGCCGCCCGTTGCAGCGGCTCGCCTTCCGGCAGGCCCCGGCACGCCGGCTGGGCGACGGCGGGGCGTGGACCCGTGTGCGCGACCTCGGCATCGCGGCCCTGGCCGCCGAGCAGGCGGGCGGGGCGCGGCGGTGCCTGGAGATGGCCGTCGAGCACGCCAGGGCGCGGCGGCAGTTCGGGCGGCCGATCGGGTCCTTCCAGGCGATCAAGCACAAGCTGGCCGATCTGCTCCTGCTGGTGGAGTCGGCCTGCTCGGCGGCGGAGGCCGCGGCCCGCGACGAGGTGTCCGCGGCCATCGCGGGGTCGTACTGCACGGAGGCCTATCTGGCGGCGGCCGGCGAGAACATCCAGGTCCACGGCGGGATCGGGATCACCTGGGAACACCCCGCGCACCGCTATCTCAAGCGCGCCACCTCGGACGCGCAGCTCTTCGGGCCTCCCCAGGCCCACCGCGCCCGCCTGGCGGCTCACGTCTTCGCGGGCGCCTAGCCTCCGAGCAGTTCCTCCCACGGGTGACGGGCGTTGGTGCGGCGGGTGGTGTCGAGAGCCTCGGACAACCGCCAGAAACCGGACCGCGCCCGCAGGGTGGCCCGGCCCATCGGGTCGATCGCGCGCAACTCGAACCGCACGCCCATCACGTCGAGCATGGCCGAGCCGGCGCCGCCCGGGCCCGCCTCGGTGACGAGAGGACCGTCGGAGGCGCGGACATGACCTGAGAGGAGCTCGGCCACCTCCGAGGCGTACGGGCCGTCGCGCCACTCGATGTGCCAGCTGTGGTCTGCTCCGCGCCACCAGGTCAGGTCGCGGCACGACTCGATGAAGTCGACCTCGGTCGCGAGCGCGGCCATCA
This sequence comes from Nonomuraea sp. B1E8, assembly GCF_039871515.1. Taxonomy (NCBI): domain Bacteria; kingdom Bacillati; phylum Actinomycetota; class Actinomycetes; order Streptosporangiales; family Streptosporangiaceae; genus Nonomuraea; species Nonomuraea sp. B1E8. The sequence goes on from NZ_JBDPLS010000006.1 coordinate 402,200, forward strand.
CCCGGCCGAACGCCTCGTAGCCGCGGGCGCCCGCGAGCGAGAGGTCGTCGTCGCCGGAGTCGGGGCCGCTGCCAGGACCGCTGCCAGGACCGGGGCCGGGGAGCGCGCCGTCCTTGGGCCGCCGCGGCGCGCGCTTTCGCTTCACGGGCATCACTCTGATCGTCGCCGCGCCCTTCCCGCAAGTCTTTGCCGCTGATACGCTCTACCAAGCGAGCGCTTGGTCACCAACCTGCCGGAGGCGCGATGACGTCCCTACGGATCAGCCTGGGATACGAACTGGAGGTCCGCGGTCGCACCCGCGACGTCGAACAACAGGCGTTCCAGAACGTGATCGAGCAGGTGGTGCTGGGCGACCGGCTGGGGTACGACACCGCGTGGTTCGTGGAGCACCACTTCACCAGGGGTTTCTCCCACTCCTCCGCCCCCGACCTGGTCCTTGCCGCCATCTCCCAGCGCACCGAGCACATCCGTCTGGGGCTCGGCGTGGTGCTGCTGCCGTTCCAGTCCCCGATCCGCACGGCCGAGCGCGTCGCCACGCTGGACGTGCTCAGCGGCGGGCGGGTGGAGTTCGGCACGGGACGGGGCGCCTCGCCGCTGGAGTACCAGGCGTTCCAGCGGCCGTTCGAACAGTCGCGGCGGATCTGGGAGGACTCACTGGAGGCGACGCTGGCGATCTGGCGGGCCGACGGCGCGCCGGTCAGCAGGTCGAACGAGTTCTTCGAGATCCCCGACGTGGCCGTCTACCCCCGGCCGGCGCAGGAGCCGCATCCACCGGTGTGGGTGGCGTCCACGTCGCTGGAGGGTTATCTGGCGGCGGCGCGGAACGGGTACAACCTGCTCGGCATGACCATGCTCAAGGGCATCGACGACGTGGCCGCCGACATCACGAAATATCGGAAATGCTTGGCCGAGAGCGGCTTCGACCCGGCCAGCCGGCGCGTCGCCCTGATGATCCCCTGGTACGTCGCCCCCACCCGCGACGAGGCGACCGCCACGGCCGCCGACGCCGTGCTGTGGTACATCCGCCGCCAGGTCAACCTCGTCACCCCGCCCGGCTACTACGACGCCCGCCATGCCACGCACCGCGTGCTGGGCCAGCTGGCGGCCGGGCTGCCTCCGGAGGAGGCGATGGCCACCCTGCGCGAGAACCTGATGGTGGTGGTGGACGACGTGGCGGGCTCGCGCAAGGCCCTGGCCGGGATCGCCGAGGCGGGCGCCACCGACCTCATCATCCAGGCGCAGGTCGGCGGCCTGGCACACGACCGGGTGTGCGACGCGATGACGCTCTTCATGACCGAGGTGGCGCGGTGACCCGCCGCTGGCTGACCCGTGACGACCTCGGGGCCGCCGGGCACGCCGCCACCGGCCTGCTCCTCGTCTCCCCCGACGCGTCGAGCGTCCTGCCGATGGGGCCGGACGACCGCGCGGCGGCGTCCGCGCTGACCGGCGCGGCGCTGCGCGCTGCGGGGGTGGGCGAGCGCGACCGCGTCGTGGTGGCCCTGGCGGAGCCCGCGGGCGCGCTGTGGAGCGCCGCGGCGGCCGACGTGGCAGCGGCCGCCGCCTGCGCCGGGCCCCGCGGCCGGATGCGGCTGCACCACACGCTGTCCGCGCTGAGGGCCACCACGCTGGTCATCACCCCCACGGGAGCGATGGACTTCCTGGCCCGCCTGCACCTGGAGTTCCTGCTGGACCCGCTGGATCTGGGCCTCAGGACCGTCGTGCTCACCGGCGAGATCGCCTCGAAGCGCACGATCGGCCATCTGGCGGGCGAGTTCGGGGCACGCGTCACGGAGGTGCTGGCGAGCCCGTTCGGCGGCATGGCCCTGGCCTGGCGCGCGGCCGAGGACGACCCGTTCACGCCGCTCGCCGGCGGCCTGATCGCCCCGGCTCCCCTGACCAAGGACGACCGGTCCGCGCCGCCCGGCCCGCTGGCCGAGCTCGTCCTCACCCCTCGCGGCCACGCGACGCTCGGCGACGCCGTGCTCAGGACCGGGCTGGTGGCCAGGACCGGTCCTGAGGACGGTCCCGGCATCCCCGCGCCCGCCCATACGGCCGGCGAGCACGTCCTCGTGAGGGGCGTGTGGCTGGCCCTGCCCCGCGTCGAGAAGGCGCTGGCGAAGATCGACGGCGTGGCGGGCTGGGAGCTGGCGATCAGCCGCCCGGGAACGCTGGACGCGGCGGCGCTGACGGTGACCTTCACCCGCGAGAGCCTGGTGGGCAACCCCATGTGGCGCTCGCGGATCGAGCATGCGCTCCGGGCGCTGACCCCCGTCTCGATCGACGTGGAGATCGCCGGGAACGTCTCGGAGGCGCCCTTCCCCGCGACGGTGACCGACCTGCGCGGCCACCACCTCGGCAGGGACCGGGCGCTCATCATCTGAGAGGCGACGGGAGGCGCGAGCCGATGGCACCGATGCCGGACTGGGGGACGCTCCCCCGCATGCTGCGCGACCAGGCCGAGCACCACCCCGGCGGCACCGTGGTCGCCGGGGGCGGCGCCGGCGTGACCTTGTCCGGGTTGCGGGCGGCGGCGGCCGGGATCGCCCGCGGCCTGATCGCCCTGGGCGTCGGCCCGGGTGACCGGGTGGCGATGTGGGGGGTGAACTCGGCGTCCTGGGTGGCGCACGCCTTCGGGATCTGGGACGCGGGCGCGGTCATCGTGCCCCTCTCGTCCCGGTACAAGGGCATCGAGGCGGCCCAGTTCATCGACAAGACGGGCGCGAAGGTCCTGATCACCGGCGCGGGCCCGGCGGACGCCCCGCTCGCCGGCCTCCTGCCGCCGCTGCCCGACCTGCGGGTCGTGAGCGCCGGGACGGGCCCGGAGATGAGCGCTGAGGCCGGCTTACATGCGCTGGGGGCGGCGGTCTCCGTCGGGGAGGCCGAGGACCGGGCGCTCGCCGTCCGCCCCGACGACCTGTGCGAGATCATGTCGACGTCGGGCACCACCGGCGCGCCCAAGGGCGTCATGCTCGACCACGCGCAGATCCTGCGCGGCTACTGGGACTGGTCCGAGATCGTCACCCTGGGCGAGCACGACCACTACCCGGTGATCGCCCCGTTCAGCCACGGGTTCGGGTTGAACGCCGGGCTCATCGCGTGCGTGCTGCGCCGGGCCACGATGGTGCCGGTCCCGGTCTTCACCCCCGACGCCCTCATGTCGCTGATCTCGTCCGAGCGGGCGAGCGTGCTCGCCGGCCCGCCCACCCTGTTCCACCGGCTGCTCGACGAGCTGGACCGGGGTTCGTGGGACGTGTCGTCGCTGCGGGTGGCCATCTGCGGGGCCGCCGCCGTGCCGTCCTCCCTGATCACCAGGATGGTCGAGCGGGTCGGGCTCGAGCGGATGATCAACGCGTACGGGCTGATGGAGGGCACGGTCGTCTCCATGACCAGGGCCGGCGACCCCATCGACGTGATCGCGAACACCACGGGCAGGCCCGTGCCCGGCATCGAGGTCAGGATCGTCGACGATGACGGCAAGGAGGTCGCGCCCGGCGAGCGCGGCGAGATCCTGCAGCGCGGCTACGGTGTGATGCGCGGCTACTGGAACGAGCCCGCCAGGACGGCCGAGGCCGTCGACGCGGACGGCTGGCTGCGCACCGGCGACGTCGGCGTGCTCGACGAGGCCGGCAACCTGGCCATCGTGGACCGCAAGAAGGAGCTCTACATCGTCAACGGGTTCAACGTCTCCCCCGCCGAGGTCGAGTCGCTGCTGCTGCGCGAGGGCTCGCTGGCGCAGGCCGCGGTCATCGGCGTGCCCGACCCGGTGGCGGGCGAGGCCGGCCTGGCGTACGTGGTCGCGCGGCCGGGCGTGACGCCCGACCCCGAGGCCCTGCTCGCCTGGGCGAGGGCCAACATGTCCGGCCACAAGGTGCCCAAACGCGTCATCGTGGTCGACGCCCTGCCCGCCAACGCCAACGGCAAGATCGACAAGCGGGCCCTGCGCGACCGGCTGCCGTGAGCCTCAGGGGTCCCCTGCGAGGGCCGGGCGGGTTACGGTGAACTCGGCGCCCGAAAAAACGGCCTGAAGATGCGGTCCGGACGAGCGGTCACGTCGGCACTGCCCGGGTGTGCGCCCGTTCGCCCGGCCGCGTTCATCCGGGTCGGCGATCGGGGATACATCGATCACACCGGCCGGTTGTACCTAAGGGACACATGTCTCGTGCGACCGGGTCTTAGGAGGCAGCGTGGCGTTGCACGTGGCGGTCATCGGGTCGGGCCCCGCCGGGATCTACACGGCGGAGGCCCTGGTCAAGCAGTCGTCCGAGCCTGTCCATGTCGACGTGCTCGAACGCCTGCCGACCCCGTACGGGCTGGTCAGGTACGGCGTCGCGCCCGACCACACGTCGATCAAGTCGATCGCCAACTACCTGCGCAGGGTGCTGGAGCTGCCGGAGGTGCGCTTCCTCGGCGGCGTCACGCTGGGCGAGCACCTGTCCGTCGACGACCTGCTCGGCGTCTACGACGCGGTGGTCTACTGCACGGGCGCGATGGTCGACAGGAAGCTCGGCATCCCCGGCGAGGACCTGCCGGGGAGCGTGGCGGCGACCGACTTCGTCAACTGGTACTGCGGCCATCCCGACGTCGACTCCGGCAGGTTCACGCTCGACACCTCCGAGGTCGCGGTGATCGGCGTCGGCAACGTGGCCGTCGACGTCGTCAGGGTGCTGGCCAAGACGTCCGACGAGCTGCGCTCGACCGACGTGCCCCACGACGTGCTCGAACGCCTCCAGGACAGCCAGGTCAAGGCCATCCACATGATCGGCCGCCGTGGCCCTGAGCACGCCAAGTTCACCCTGAAGGAGCTGCGCGAGCTCGGCGAGCTGGCCAACGCCGACGTCTGCGTCCGCCCGGAGGAGGCGGTCGTGCTGGGCGGCGACTTCCCGCGCCAGGTCCAGGGCAACATCAAGGTCCTGCAGTCGTGGGCCGAGCGCGAGCCGGTGGGCCGGCCGCGCCGCCTCGACGTGCGCTTCTGGCTGCGGCCCGTGGAGATCCTCGGCACCGAGCGGGTCGAGGGCATCACGCTCGAACGCACCCGGCTGTCCGACGAGGGCCGCGTGGTCGGCACGGGCGAGTTCGAGACGCTGCCCGTCGGCATGGTGCTGCGTTCCGTGGGTTACCAGAGCGTGCCGCTGCCCGGGGTGCCGTTCTCCGAGGCGACCATGACCGTGCCGCACGAGGCCGGCCGGGTGCGCGAGCGCGAATACGTGGCGGGCTGGCTGAAACGCGGACCCACCGGGGTGATCGGCACCAACAAGTCCGACGCGGCGGAGACCGTGCGCACGCTCCTCGCCGACCTCGCCGGACACGAGCGGGCGCACCGCGGCTCCGTCGACGCGCTGCTGGCCGAGCGCGGGGTGCGGCCGGTGACGTACGAGGAGTGGCTGGCCATCGAGCGGGCCGAGGCCGAGCTGGCCAGGTCGCTCGGCAGGGGCGAACGCGTCAAGCTCGTGGGCTTGGAGGCCATGCTCCGTGCGTGCCGACCTTAGGGGTTTCGCGGAGGCGTACTCGGTCCAGCAGGCCCGCTATCCCGCCGGCGAGCTGGAGTGGCAGCCGGTCCACACCGTCTACGTCCCCGCCGACCGGTTCACGGCCGGCACGGTCTCCGCGTGGGGCGACCAGGCGGCGTCCCTGGTCAAGGCCCATCTGGCCGGCCCCGGCGAGCTGGCCGAGGTGTTCGGCGTGCCCGGCGGGCTGGCGCCGGCCGTGCACGAGCGGGTGGTGCGCAAGCTCGCGTCCGAACCCGTCGAGGACGTGCGCGTCGACTTCGAGGACGGCTACGGCGTACGCCCCGACGCGGTCGAGGACGGGCACGTGGAGCAGGCGGCCGAGGCGGTGGCCGCGCTGCACGCCGCCGGGGCGTTGCCGCGGCGGTGGGGGCTGCGGGTGAAGTCGTTCGCCGACGGCGACCCCGAGCGGTCGGTGCGCACGCTCGACGGGTTCGTCACGGGGGTGGTCGCGCGGGCCGGGGAACTGCCCGGCGGGTTCGTGGTGACCTTTCCCAAGGTGCTGATGGAGGCCTACCTCGGGCAGTTCGCCGAGGTGCTGGCGCGGCTGGAGAGCGGGCTCGGGACGCGGCTGCGGTTCGAGATACAGGTGGAGGCGCCGCAGACGCTGCACTTCCTGCGCGGTGACCTGCCGGAGTCGCTGGACGGCCGGCTGGCGGCGGCGCATTTCGGGGTCTTCGACTACACGGCGGCCATCGGGTTGCCGCCGCACGAGCAGCGACTCGACCATCCGGCCTGCGACCACGCCAGGCACGTGATGCAGACGGCGTTCGCCGGCACGGGGGTGGAGTTGTCCGACGGCTCGCTGGCCGCCTCGCCGGCCTCCGGCGGGAAGGAGGACGTGCACGCGTTGTGGCGCCGGCACGCCGAGCTCGTCAGGCACTCGCTGCGGCACGGCTACTACCAGGGCTGGGACATGCACCCGTCACACCTGGTGAGCAGGTTCGCCGCCGTCTACGCCTTCCACCTGGCCCGCTACGACTCCTACCGGGAGCGGGTCAGCGCGTGGGAGGAGCAGCGGCAGGCGGGTGGGGGCGTCATGGACGAGCCCGCCACCATCCGCACGCTGACGGCCGCCCTCCGGCGCGCCGACCTGACCCTTCCGTAAGGGCCGCGGCTCAGTCGCGTTCGACCAGGGCGCGCCACTGGCGTACCAGGCGCCACTCGACCGGGTCCGACCAGCTCGCCCGCACGGCCGATCCGACGTGGAAGGCGCGGACGCCGTAGTCGAGCAGGGAGGGCACGTACGCCGGCCGCAGGCCGCCACCGGCCAGGATGATCGAGCCGTCGCCCGCCTCGGCACGTGCCTTCAGCACCGGCAGCCCGCTCCCCACGCCCGTGGGAGAGCCCGAGGTGAGCACGGTGGCCAGGTTGGGGAGTAACCGCACGGCCCGCCACGACGCCTGCACGTCGGCGGCGTGGTCGACGGCCCGGTGGAACGTCCAGGGCAGCGGGGAGACGGCGTGGATGAGCGCCTCGGTGGCCGCCAGGTCGACCGCGCCGGCCCCGTCCAGGAAGCCGAACACGAACCCCGCCGCCCCCGCCTGTGCCAGCGCCTTGGCGTCGCGGGCCAGCCGGTCGAGCGCGTCGGCGTCGGCGGTGAAGCCGGCGTCGCGCCGGAGCATCACCATCTGGGGGAGGGGGCATTCCGCGGCGATCGCGGCCACGGTCTCCGGGGAGGGGGTCAGCCCGTCGGCCGCCATGTCGGCGACGACCTCGAGCCGGTCGGCTCCGCCCTGTTCGGCGGCCACGGCGTCGCGCACGTTGAGCGCGATCACCTCGAGCAGGGATCCGGTCATGCAGGAGAGGTTATATGGTGCTCTGCACCCTTCTGCCGCCGTAGCCCAAAAGGCGGCAGGACGGCACCCCCACAGTGCCTCTCCGCCCGCCCGAGAGCCCCCGTACGGGCCGCGTACCGGCGGGCTGCCGGATGGTCGCGGACGGGCGGGGTCCACCCGTCCACGGGACGCACACGCGGGCCCGGCCCCCGCGCGGGGGCCGGGCCAGGAGTGTCAGGCGCTGATCAGCTCCGCCATCGTCAGGTCACGGAAGGCCGTGGCCGGAAGGTCCAGCGACGGGCGCTGGAAAAGGGCCCCGGAGGACCGGTGCGGCAGGTCCACCGTACGGACGTGCCGGAACCCCCGGGTGCGGTAGTAGCGCTGCAGGCGCGGATTGTTCTTGGCGCAGTCGAGCCGCAACCAGGGCAGCCCCGCGGAGCAGGCCGCGGCTCCGGCCCAGTCGAGCAGGGCGTCGCCGAGACCGCTGCCCGACCACGGGCGGGCGACGGCGAGCTTGTGGATGTAGAGGGCCGCGCCCGGATCGTCGGCAGGTGTCCAGAATTCCGGGTCGGCGTGGTCGTCGAGGGCTATGGTGGCAACCGGTGGTGCCGTTTCGTCGGGGTCGAGATATCTGAGCTCGTCGTCGAGCAGGAAGAGCACCCGCTCCTCGATGAGCGGCTCGATCCGCTCGGGACCGAAACCCCCGCGGGGCCACTGCCTGAGACCCTGCGTATGGAGCCACTCGGCGGTGTCCGCCAGAAGAGTGAGTACGCCGGGAAGGTCCGCGGGTTCCGCGCGCCGGAGCGCGAGCGGATGAAGCAGCGTGTTCGTGTGCATAATACAACTCCCGTTGCGTCGGGTGCCCGCGCTGACACAAAGCGTGATGACGCGATGGTGCGCGGTGACCGAAATGGGCCTTAACCCGATATATATGGATAAATGGCGATTTGGGGGAGTATGCACGACTCCCCCAGGCCAGCGAGGCGGCTAATTCTCGCTGCGCCCGGCCGGCGGGATCACCCCTTCGAACGAGCTCTTCAGCGGCGATCGAGCTCGTATCTGATCAGATGTTTGTCGGCGGGCAGCACCGACACCGCGACACGCACGGGCATATCGGCCCCGTCGAAACCAACACGGACATAGACCATGACTGGCGTGCCGAGTTCGAGCTGGAGGCGCTCGGCTTCCTCCTGGTTGGGCATGCGGGCCCAGATGTCGTCGACGACGCGTATCTGCGCATGCCCCAGCTCTTCCAGCACCCGGTTCGCCCCTCGCGCGATGTCTCCGGGCCTGGCGATCTCGGAGTCGGCGACGAGATCACGTGGAAAGTAGGAATCATTGGTGTTGTACGGCTGGCCGTCCACGAACCGCAGACGACGTCTCACCACCGCCAATTCCCCATCGGCCAACTCCAGCCTGCTGGCGATCTCCTCGACCGGAGACACCGTCAGGACCTCGATGTACTGGCTCGGGGCGCGGCCTTCCTGCGCCACGGCGTAGGCGAAGGCTTCCCGAAGTTCCCCACTGGGTTGCGGCTCCAGCTCCCGCTGCGGATAGATCAGCAGCGGTCTGCGGTCTCGGACCACCGTCCCTCGCCGCGGCGTGCGCGTGACCAGCCCTTCGTTGACGAGTTCGCCGAGGGCCAGCCTGACGGTGTTCCTGCTCACCCCATGGTCTTCCATGAGCTGCGCCTCGGTCGGCAGCTGCGCCCCGGGGCCGAGGACACCCGAGTAGATGGCTCGTCTCAACTCCGAAGCCACCTGCTGATACAGCACCGACCTTGCCACTTTCACCCCTTTTGTTCCAACAATTTAGACGATCTGGTTCTAGCAGGCCACAACCCCTTGACCAAACCCCCTCGCCCGGCCCATCATCCATTCGTTGGTACAAATCCATCTATAGGCCGGTGAGGAGGTGAAGGCCAGTGTTGCCGGACCGCACGGATATGCCATACCCGCGCTGGCATGCCTCTCGCGACACAACACGTTTACTGCGTTACGCGTTGTGTCGCCAGGGGTCCACCCACACCTACCAGAGCAGTGGCACCTCCATGCAATCGACGTTGACTGAGCTGACCGTGTGGTGCGAAGACGGAACCTTTGTCTGGAATGAGGAGGGTGGCGCCCCCGTCACGCACCCCGACGATGACCCGATTGACCCAGCTCAGGACATCGCCGCATGTCGCCGGCAGCGCAAACCTTCTCTCTCCCCACCGACTCCGTGTGTGAGCTAACGGTCTAGGACTCCATCCCTCGCCGGAGTCCTGGCGCCGTCGCACACGGGGCAGGAAGCGCGTCCTGGCGGGTCCCCCACGCCCGCCAGGACGCGTTTTCCTCCGAGGACCGACCAGTTGCCCGGGAATTCGACCGATTGCAGCCTCTTCTCCCGTTGCGAGGCTCGCTCCGGTCAGGCGGCGCCCGGGCCAGGCCGGGCGGACACGGCCAGGCGCAGGCGGGCCCAGCGGCGGGCCCAGCGGCGGGCCCAGCGGCGGGCCCAGCGGCGGGCAGGGTCACGACCCGCGACCTCACGGTCGCGCCCGTCACCACGCCAGAACCTCTCACGCCAGCCACCACCGAGCCGTCCGCGTTGACGCCTACCGCATCATCATCAACCCTCGGGGCCCGACCTGTGAGCCGCTTGGGAAAAGCGGGGCTGGTGGGGTTTTCCGGTACCAATCCAATGTGCGGCGCAAGATCAACCAGCGCGAGACCTTGCGCCGCGACCGACGATCGTCTAGGGCCCTGGCCGCCAGTCGACCAGGGTCAGGTCCGCGTCGACCCGGGTGTAGGAAGCCGTGACCCGTTCGCCATGCTCCGGCGGCCGCCGGCCGCGCCAGTTCCCGTACACGAAGCAGCCGGGGACCGCCGCCAGCCTGACCATCACCACCACGTACGGCTCCCGCGGGCCGGGCACGAAGGGCTGGTGGTTGACGATCCAGCTCTCCACCGTTCCCTCGGGCGCCACCTCCCGCCAGTGCGCGCCCTCCGTACGGCATCGCCCGCAGAACGCCCTGGCCGGGAAGCGGGCCGTGCCGCAGGCGTCGCACACCTGCACCGCGAACTCCCGCCTGCCGACCCGTTCCCACCACTCCCGGGAATCCCGGTCGGGCTCCGGACGGTACCCGGCCATCATGCCCTCCGCAGGATCAGGGCCGAGGTGGCCGGAAGGATGTAGCCGGGCTGGGCCGTGGACAGCGCCACCTCCGCGCCCGGCACCTGGCGCTCGCCGGCGTCGCCTCTCAGCTGGGAGACCGCCTCGGCGATGTGGTTCATGCCGTGCACGTAGCCCTCGGACAGGAAACCGCCGTGTGTGTTGACCGGAAGCGGGCCACCGGCCGCGGTGGCGCCCGAGGCCACGTACGGTCCGCCCTCGCCCTTGCCGCAGAAGCCGTAGTCCTCCAGCTGGACGATCACCGAGTAGGTGAAGCAGTCGTACAGCTCGGCCACGTCGACGTCGTCAGGCCCGAGACCGGCCTGCGCGTACAGGCGTGGGGCGAGGGCGGCGGCCGCGGTCACCGTGGGGTCGGCGCCGGGGCCCGACAGGTGGGTGGTGCCGCCGCCCCAGGCCGCGGCCGAGATCAGCACGGGAGGGCGGCGGAGCGCGCGGGCGCGTTCGGCGGTGGTGACGACGACGGCGCAGGCGCCGTCCGTTTCCAGGCAGCAGTCCAGGAGGCGGAACGGCTCGGCGATCCACCGGCTCGCCAGGTAGTCGTCCAGGGTGATGGGGGTGCGCATCAGGGCGCGGGGGTTCTGGGCGGCGTTCGCGCGCTGGGTGACGGCCAGCTGCCCGAAGTGCTCGGCTCTTGTCCCGTATTTCAGCATGTGGGCGCGGGCGTACATGGCGTACTGCTGCGGTGGCGCGACATAGCCGTACGGGGCCTGGTACTGCACCTCCGGGCTCACCGGCACGCCCCGGCCGGTGCCGCCCATACGGAACTCCGAGCGGGCGTTGATGGCCCGGTAGCAGACGACCGTCTCGGCCATGCCCGTCGCGACCGCCAGCGCGGCCTGGCCGACGACCGCGTGCGAGACGCTGCCCCCGCCGAACTGGTCCAGGTGCCAGGCCAGGTCCGCCAGCCCGAGGGCGGGGCCGACCAGGGTCGGCGGGGCCGAGTCTCCCACGCGGTGCGTGGCCAGGCCGTCCACCTGGTCGACGGGCAGCCCGGCGTCCTCCAGGGCGGCCAGCACGGCACGGCAGGCCAGCGTCAGGGTGCTGACGCCCGAGTTCTTGGTGAAGGGGGTGTAGCCGACCCCGGCTATCGCGGTCAGATCAGAGAAAGCAAGCAAGCGCTTGGGCACATCCGTCACGTTAGACAGGACGTTTCACCCATGTCAACGCACCTCTCGCGGCCCGGCTTGACACCGTTCCCGGGTTCACCCTACCGTCCAAGCAAGCGCTTGGTAATATTAGGCGCACCCGGTGGACGAGGAGGCGGACCATGAGCACACACGCTGCCCGGCTCATCGCGCCGGACGGCTGTCGCGGCCTTCCGACGCCCCATCAGCGCAGAGTCCGCAACGGAGCCGCCATGCCGCCCGGCCCCTCACAAGGCCACCTCGACAGCCTCCGCTTCCGCCAGGTGCTCGGCAGGTTCGCGACCGGCGTGGTGGCCATCACGGCGGTCGAGCCGGTCAGCGAGAAGCCCTGCGGCCTGGCGGCCAACTCCTTCACCTCGGTCTCGCTCGATCCGCCCCTCGTCGCGTTCTGCGTCGCGCACACCAGCACGAGCTGGCCCAAGGTGCGCGGCGCCAAGGTCGTCACGGTGAACGTGCTGGCCGAGCACCAGCAGTCCGTGTGCGCCCAGCTGGCGGCCAAGGGCGGCGACAAGTTCGCCGGCCTGACGTGGACCGGCTCCCCCGGCGGCAACCCCGTGCTCGACGGCGCGCTGGCCTGGATCGACTGCGCCGTCGAGGCCGAGCACCTGGCGGGCGACCACATGATCGTGGTGGCTCGGGTGCTCCAGCTCGACACCCACGCGGACGGCGGCCCCCTGGTGTTCTTCCGCGGTGACTACGGCGGCTTCGTTGCGCCTGCCTGACCCGGAGACGCCAGGCGGCCTTCGCGAGCAGGCGCGGGCCTGGCTGGAGGAGGCGCTGAGCGGCGAGTTCGCCCATGTGCGCGGGCTGGGCGGCCCCGGACGCGAGCACGAGGGACATGAGGAGCGGCTGGCGTGGGAGCGCCACCTCGGCAGGGCCGGCTGGACCTGCCTGGGCTGGCCCCGCCGGTACGGCGGCCGCGCCGCCTCCCTGGAGGACCAGGTGGCCTTCCACGAGGAGTACGCCAGGGCGCGGGCCCCCGCCAGAGTCGGCCACATCGGCGAAGGGCTGATCGGCCCGACCGTCCTCGAGTTCGGCACCGGCGAGCAGAAGGAGCGCTTCCTCCCGCCGATCCAGCGCGGTGAGGAGTTGTGGTGCCAGGGCTACTCCGAGCCGGAGGCCGGATCCGACCTGGCCAACGTCCAGACCAGGGCCCGCCTGGAAGGCGGCACGTGGGTGGTCACCGGCCAGAAGGTGTGGACCTCGCTGGCCCACGTGGCCGACTGGTGCTTCGTCCTGTGCCGTACGGAGGAGGGCTCGCAGCGGCATCACGGGCTGTCGTACCTGCTCGTCCCCATGGACCAGCCCGGGGTCGTCGTGCGGCCGATCGTCCAGCTGACCGGGACGTCCGAGTTCAACGAGGTGTTCTTCGACGGCGCGCGCACGGCGGCGGGCAACGTCCTCGGCGCGCCCGGCGACGGCTGGCGGGTGGCGATGGCCACCCTCGGCTACGAGCGGGGCGCGTCCACGCTCGGACAGCAGATCGGCTTCCGGCGCGAGCTGGCCGAGGTGATCGCGACGGCCGGGCGGACGGGCGCGGCGGACGATCCGGTGCTGCGCGACCGGCTCGTCAGATCGTGGCTGGAGCTGGAGATCATGCGCCTCAACGCACTCAGGATGCTCCGCCCCGGCCCCGGCCCTGAGGTGTCGATCGCCAAGCTCTACTGGTCGGAGTGGCACCGCAGGCTGGGCGAGCTGGCGCAGGCCGTACAGGGCAGGGCCGGGCTGGTGGCCGACGGCGGGCTCAACGAGCTGCAGCGCCTCTACCTGTTCAGCCGCGCGGACACGATCTATGCCGGATCCAGCGAGATCCAGCGGAACATCATCGCCGAGCGCACCCTCGGACTCCCCCGCTGATTGGACCGCTCATGCCCCAGCCCTACCCCAAGGCGCACGGCCTGCTCGACGGCAAGGTGACGCTGGTCACGGCGGCCGCGGGAGCCGGCATCGGATACGCGACGGCCAGGCGCTGCGCCGAGGAGGGCGCGACGGTCGTCGTCTCCGACCGGCACGAGCGCCGCCTGGCCGCCGCCGCCGACGCCCTGACCGAGCTCGTCGGCGTCAAGCCCCTGGCGGTCCCGTGCGACGTGACCTCCGAGGCGCAGGTGCTGGCGCTGTTCGACGCGGCGGTCGAGGCGCACGGCAGGCTGGACGTGGTGGTGAACAACGCCGGGCTCGGCGGCACGGCCCCGCTCGCGGAGATGACCGACGAGCAGTGGCACACCGTCGTCGACGTCACCCTGACCGGCACCATGCGCTGCACGAGGGCCGCGCTCAGGCAGATGACCGCGCAGGGCGCGGGCGTCATCGTCAACAACGCCTCGGTGCTCGGCTGGCGGGCCCAGCCGGGCCAGGCGCACTACGCGGCGGCCAAGGCCGGGGTGATGGCCCTGACCCGGTGCGTCGCCCTGGAGGCGGCCGAGCACGGCGTACGGGTGAACGCCGTGGCGCCGTCGCTGGCGGTCCACCCGCATCTGGCGAAGGTGACCGGGGAGGAGCTGCTGGCGGAGCTGGCCGCCAAGGAGGCGTTCGGCCGGTCGGCGCAGCCGTGGGAGGTGGCCAACGTGATCGTCTTCCTGGCCAGCGACTACTCGTCGTACATGACGGGCGAGGTGGTCTCGGTCTCCTCACAACACCCGTGACTCTCGCGCGAGGGGCGCGACCCTGATGGTCAGGGAAAGATCAGGGTAGGCGGGAGGGGCGTCGCGATCTACTGTCCCCAGTATGGGCACACGCTCTTCCTTCCTGCTCGATGTCCTCATGACGGAGTTCGGCGAGTCGATCACGGAAGATCCTGCGGCGTTCAGGCGGAAATTTCGGAAGATGGCGGCTTCGCCGTTCGCCTTCTACCGGGGCAGCGCCTGCCTGTTCTACGCCGACATGACCGGCGAGTACGCGGACGGCTCCTTCCTCGACGGGCCGACGAGCAGGGTGTGGATCCACGGCGACCTGCACGCGGAGAACTTCGGCACGTACATGAACGCCTCCGGGGTCCTCGTCTTCAACGTCAACGACTTCGACGAGGCGTACGTGGGCCCGTACGTCTGGGACCTCAAGCGGTTCGCCGCCAGCGTGGCCCTGCTGGGGTACGCCAAGGCGCTGTCCGACGACTCGATCAGCATGCTCGTGACCGACTTCGCCGGGGCCTACCTGGTCGAGCTGACCGCCATCGCGGCGGACGGCGACGACGCGATCGGCTCGCTCACGCTGGACACCACCACCGGCGTGCTGCACCGCGTGTTGCAGACGGCCCGGCTGCGCACGCGGGTGGCGCTGCTGGACGTCGAGACCGTGGTCGACGGCTATGACCGGCGCTTCGCGCTCATGGACGGACGGGAGCCGGTGGACGCGGCGACCAGGCAGGCCGTGCTCGGCGCGTTCGTCGACTACCTGACCACGCTGCCGGTGCGGGTGGACCCGGTCGAGCAGGTGATCAAGGACGTGGCGCTGCGCAAGGGCGTGGGCATCGGGTCGGCGGGGCTGCCGTCGTACAACCTGCTGCTCGAAGGGCGCTCGCAGGCGCTGGAGAACGATGTGATCCTCTACATGAAGCAGGCGGCGGTGCCCGCCGTGGCGCGGCACGTCGCCGACGAGAAGGTGTCGGCGTACTTCAGGCACCAGGGGCACCGTACGGCCGAGTCCCAGCGCGCGTTGCAGGACTACGCCGATCCCTGGCTCGGGTACACCACGCTCAACGGGGTGGGGCAGCTCGTGGCGGAGGTGTCCCCGTACTCGGCGGACCTGGACTGGGACGACGTGAACGAACCGGCCGAGCTGCGCTCGATCGTCCAGGACCTGGGACGGGCGGTGGCGCGGATGCACTCGGTGGCCGATGACGAGTCCGGCCACGACCTCGTCGACTTCTCGACGGAGGAGGCGATCGTGGACGTGATCGGCAGCGACAGGTCCGGATTTATCGGCATGCTGGTGGATTTCGCCCATCGGTACGGGGCCCAGGCCCGCGAGGACCACCAGAAGTTCGTCGACCTGTTCCGCAACGGCCGGCTCCCTGGCCTCTGAAAGCGGCGGCCGCGGTCGTACGGCACCGCGCGGCGACCTCTGTGCCGCGGGCGGACCCCGCTACGAGCCGTCGGCGGCTAGCAACCGACCGTTCGGTATGGCATGCTTCCGGAACATGACTCTGTTCTCGGTGGAAGGCAAGACCGTCGTCGTCACGGGTGGATCGCGCGGCATCGGGCGCATGATCGCCGCCGGGTTCGTGGAGGCGGGGGCGTCCGTCTACATCTCCGCCCGGAAGACGGCCGAGGTCGAGAAGACGGCAGCCGAGCTGGGCTGCGTGGCGGTGCCGGCCGACCTGTCCACGCCCGAAGGGCTGGAGTCACTGGTGTCGGCGGTGGACGGGCCGCTGCACGTGCTGGTCAACAACGCGGGCGCCACCTGGGGGGCGCCGCTGGAGGAATATCCGGAGCACGCTTTCGACAAGCTCTGGAACATCAACGTCAAGGGGGTCTTCTACCTGACCCAGCGGTTCCTGCCGAGACTCAGGGAGGCGGCGAGCGCGGACGACCCGGCGCGCGTGATCAACGTGGGCTCGATCGACGGGATCAGGGTGCCGGCGCTGCCGAGCTATGCCTATTCCTCGACGAAGTCGGCCGTGCACATGCTCACCCGGCACCTGGCCCGGCACCTGGCCAAGGAGCACATCACGGTCAACGCCATCGCGCCCGGGCCGTTCGACTCCAAGATGATGGCCTTCGCCCTGAACGACCCCGAGACCCGCGAGAGCATCGCCGCCAGCGTGCCCCTGGGCCGCATCGGGCGCCCCGAGGACATGGCGGGCGCGGCCATCTATCTGTCGTCGCGGGCCGGCGCGTATCTTACGGGAACGGTCATCCCGGTGGACGGCGGGATCTCCTGCTGAACAAGCCGGGCCAGGCCGGTCCCGTCACTGGGAAGGGTGCGGGGACGGCGGCGAGCACCTTCCCGGCGGGTCCGGCCTGGCCCGGGGCTCGTGGCGCGCGCGTTCTGGCGGATCGCGGCGCCGTGGCTCCGGACTAGTCGAGCACGTCGTCGATGGCCACGTCGCCACCGCGGGTCGCGGTCACGGCGACGCCGTTGACGTTGTTGACCCCGGTCGCGCCGCGACCGCTCACGTTGCTGTTGACGACGTTGCCGAAGTTGTTGCCCGACTGGATGGCGTTGCGGTTGCGGCTTGCGTTGCCGGCGTTGGTGTCGGCGAACGCGGGGGCCGACATGAGGGCCATCCCGGTCGCGGCGGCGACGACGATGCCGGACACGCAGAGCTTCTTCATGTGAGGTCCTTTCACTGTTCGGGTCACTGTTCGGGTTGGTCGGACGTCAGCCGGTCAGTCGAAGATGTAGATCACCGTGATGCCGCCGTTGGTGGCGGTCGGGGCTATGCCGTTGACGTTGTTGACGTTCGTCGAGTGGTCCTGGCCGCGGTTGGTGGCGAAGACGTCGGCGAAGTTGTTGCCGGACTGGATCGAGTCGCTGTTACGGCTCCAGTTGGCCGCCCAGGAGCGCCCATCCCAGGGCCCGGCCACGTCATCGGCGTGAGCGGGGACGGCGAACAGCAGCCCGCCGGCGACCGCCGACACCGCGGCCGCGGCGCACACCCTTTTGATCACTTCTGCTCCTTCACCGGTACGGAAGTCGCCGGGGGCAGCGGACGCCGTGGGCCCGAAGGCGCACCACCAGCCCCGTTGACCTTTGTTGACCTCAGCGGATCAAGGCCAGTGCGAGCATATAACCGTACGTTGCCGATGAGTAGCTCTGAGTGATCAGAACTTTGTTCGGCCATGACGCGGCCACGACCCGCCCGCCTGGCCCTGCCTCCCGCATGTGAGAATCTTCAGCGGGTTCTCCTGGTCAGGTGGCGCCAGGCCGGGGTCTCGCCGCCGCCGTCCACCCGCACCTCGGCGCCGGTCACGTAGCCGGGCGCCGCCAGCCACAGGCACACCCGGGCCACGTCGCCGGGTGCAACCATCCGGCCCGCGGGGATGGTCGCCCCGATCCGGCCGGCGCCCGTCTCGCCGGGCTCCGGGGCGCCGGCGATGACCGGAACCGTGCTCGCCGACCCGCCGCCCCGCACCGGAACATGGCTGTCCGTCGCCGGGCCGTCCTGGTGGGGGTCGTAGTGAGGGGCGGCGCCGGTCGTGGCGGCCAGGCCGACGACGACCGTGTTGACCCGTACGCGTGGCGCCCACTCGGCGGCCAGGCAGCGGGCCAGGTGGTGCAGGCCCGCCTTGGCGGCGCCGTACGCGGCGGTGCCGGGCGAGGGGCGGCTGCCGCTGACGCTGCCGATCATCACGATCGCGCCGCTCGAGGCGGCGAGCAGCGGGTACGCGCGCTGCGCCACGAGCAGCGGGGCCGTCAGGTTGAGGTCGATGACGCGGGCGTGCAGGCGCGGCGAGGTGCCGTCCACCGGCGCGTACGGCGACCCGCCCGCGTTGTTGACCACCACGTCGAGCCGGTCGAAGCCGGAGATGAGCCGGTCGACGTCCTCGGGGTCGCGCACGTCGGCCCGGACGAACCGGATCTCACCGGCCGCCACAGGCCCGGGTGGGGTGCGGGCGCAGATGGTGACGGTGGCGCCCGCGTCGTGGAAGGCCCTGGCGATGGCGGCGCCGATGCCCCTGGTGCCGCCCGTCACCAGGACGGTCCTGCCCGTGTAGTCGTAAGTCACGGTCACGGGTGCTACCGTACCAAGCAAGCGTTAGGTGCAACCAGGGAGTCGGATTGGGGATCACGCTGCGGGCCGGGCCGGTCGCGGAGGTCGTCGTGGACGTGCCACCGGTGAACGCGCTGACCGCACGGGCCTGGGAGGAACTGGCCGAGGCCGTACGGACCGCCGGCCGCGACCCGGGCACCAGGGTGGTCGTGCTGCGTGCCGAGGGGCGCGGGTTCAACGCCGGAGTCGACATCAAGGAACTGCGGGACGCCGAGGGGCACGAGCGGCTGGTCGCGGTGAACCGGGCGTGTCATGCGGCGTTCGCGGCGGTCTACGCGTGCGCGGTGCCGGTGGTCGCAGCCGTCCACGGCCACTGCCTGGGCGGTGGCGTCGGGCTGGCGGGCAACGCCGACGTGGTGGTGGCGAGCGACGACGCCTACTTCGGGCTGCCCGAGGTCGACCGGGGCGCGCTGGGCGCGGCCACGCACCTGGCCAGGCTCGTGCCGCCACACCTGATGCGGGCCATGGTCTACACGTGCAGGAACGCCACGGCGGCCGAGTTGCACGCGTTCGGCTCGGTGCTGGAGGTCGTGCCGCGCGACCGGCTGCGCGACGCGGCGGCAGGGGTGGCGGAGCAGATCGCCGCGAAGGACCCGTACGTCATCCGCTGCGCCAAGGAGTCGCTCAACGGCATCGACCCGGTGGACGTCAACCGCAGCTACCGCTTCGAGCAGGGCTTCACCTTCGAGCTGAACCTGATGGGCGCGGGCGACCGGCACAGGGAGCGGTTCGCGTGACGAAGGCGATGACGGCCGAGGAGGTCGCCGCCTCGGTCGAGAGCGGCATGACGGTCGGGATCGGCGGCTGGGGTTCGCGCCGCAAGCCGATGGCCCTCGTACGCGCGATCCTCCGCTCCCCCGTCCGCGACCTCACGCTCATCTCGTACGGCGGCCCCGACGTCGGCATGCTCTGCGCGGCGGGGAAGGCGCGCAGGGTCGTGGCCCCGTTCGTCACGCTCGACTCCATCCCGCTGGAGCCGCACTTCCGCCGGGCCAGGCAGACCGGGACGATCGAGTTCACCGAGTACGACGAGGGCATGTTCATGTTCGGGCTGCTGGCGGCGGCGCACCGACTGCCGTTCCTGCCGACGCGGGCGGGGCTGGGGTCGGACGTGATGCGGGTCAACCCGGGGTTGCGGACGGTCCGGTCGCCGTACGCGGACGGGGAGGAACTGGTCGCGGTCCCGGCGCTGACGATGGACGTGGCGCTGGTGCACATGAACCGGGCGGACGCGCGGGGCAACGCGCAGTACCTGGGTCCGGATCCGTACCTCGACGACCTCTACGCCAAGGCGGCCGCGCGCTGTTACGTGTCGTGCGAGCGGGTGGTGGACGACCTCCTCGAGGAGGGCCCCCTGCAGTCGTTGCTGATCAGCCGGTCGATGGTGACGGGCGTCGTGGAGGCGCCCGGCGGGGCCGGGTTCACCTCGTGCGAGCCCGACTACGGGCGTGACGAGGCGCTCCAGCGGCGCTACGCGGAGACGCCCTGGGAGGAGTGGGATGAGCGGCCCCATGAGCGGTAGGGCTGACGTGTGCGTGGTCGCGTGCGCGGAGGCGTTCAGGGGCGACGGGGAGATTCTGGCGGCCGGGATCGGCGGGGCGGTCACGGTGCTGGCGGCGCGGCTGGCGCGGCTGACCTTCGAGCCGGACCTGCTCACGCACGACGGCACCTGCCTGCTCACCGGCGACGTGCCCGCGCTGGGCGAGGCGCCGGAGGTGGTGGAGGGGTGGCTGCCGTTCCGCGAGCACCTGTGGCTGGTGCTGAACGGCCGCCGCCACGTCATGCTCGGTGCGAGCCAGATCGACCGGTACGGCAACACGAACATCTCCTGCATCGGCGACTGGGCCCGGCCCAAGGCGCAGTTGCTGGGCGTGCGGGGCGCGCCGGGCAACACGCGGTGCGACCCGACGAGTTACTGGATCCCCCGGCACTCCCCCCGGGTGTTCGTGCCCGAGGTGGACATGGTCAGCGGGCTCGGCACCGACCGCGGGGCGTTCGAGCTGCGACGGGTGGTGACGAACCTGGCCGTCCTGGACTTCGGCGCCCCTGACGGTTCGATGCGGCTGGTGTCGGTGCATCCGGGGGTGAGCGTGGACGAGGTGGTGGCGGCGACCGGGTTCGCCCTCGACATCCCCCGGAACGTCCCGCGGACGCGGGAACCGTCCGAGGAGGAGCTGCTCGTCCTGGACCGGCTCGACCCCGCGCGCTCGCGCGACCGGGAGGTCGCCGCGTGAGGACCGCCCTGACCTCACTGACCGGCTGCCGGCATCCGATCGTGCAGACCGGCATGGGGTACGTCGCCGGAGCCCGGCTGGCGGCGGCCACCTCCCGGGCCGGCGGCCTGGGCGTGATCGGGGCGGCGACCATGTCCGTGCCCGAGATGACCGCCGCGATCAGGCGGGTGAAGGAGCGCACGGACGCGCCGTTCGGGGTCAACATCCGCTCCGACGCGGGCGACGCCGCCGAACGGGTCGAGGTGATGGTCCGCGAGGGCGTACGGGTGGCGTCGTTCGCCATGGCGCCCAGGCGGGAGCTGATCGCCCGGCTCAAGGACGCGGGCGTGGTGACGATCCCGTCGGTCGGGGCGCTCAGGCACGCGGAGAAGGTGGCCGGGTGGGGCGCCGACGCGGTGATCGTGCAGGGAGGCGAGGGCGGGGGCCACACGGGGCCGCTCGCCACGACGCTGCTGCTGCCCCAGGTCGTGGACGCCGTCGACATCCCGGTGATCGCCGCCGGCGGCTTCTTCGACGGGCGCGGGCTGGTGGCGGCGCTGGCGTACGGCGCCTGCGGGATCGCCATGGGCACCCGGTTCCTGCTGACCAGCGACTCCCCCGTGCCGGACGAGGTCAAGAAGCTCTATCTGGCGGCGCGGGAGACCGTGGTGACCACCAAGGTGGACGGGGTCCCGCACCGGGTGTTGCGGACGCCGTTCGTGACCTCGCTGGAACGGTCGCGGCTGGTGCGGGCGCTGGCGAACGGAGCCAGGTTCCGGCGGTTGTCGGGGCTGTCGTGGGCCGGGCTGATCCGCGAGGGGCGGCGGATGCGGCGGGGCAGGGAACTGACCTGGGCCCAGGTGCTGCAGGCGGCCAACACGCCGGTGCTGCTGCGGGCGGCCATGGTGGACGGGCGGGCGGATCTCGGGGTGATGGCGTCGGGGCAGGTGGTGGGGGTCATCGGCGACCTGCCGTCATGCCGGGAGCTGATCGAGCGCGTCATGGCCGAGGCCGAGGCCGCCCTGGCCCGCCTGCCGGCGCGCTGAGCCCCCAGGCCGAGGCCGCGCTGACCGGCGCGCTGAGCCCCCAGGCCGAGGCCGCGCTGACCGGCGCGCTGAGCCCGCCGGGGCGGACATCCGTTTCGGTGCGGCCCTCTCGTCCCGGCGGGGTCAGAGGACCGTGATGCCGCGGGCGGCGAGGATGGCGTTGGCCTGCGTCTGGTTGATGACGGCGCCCGCGAACGCCCGGAGCTTGGCGTCGTCGGGCTGCCCCAGGTCGGCGCCCCGCAGGTCGGCCTTCGTGAACGTGGTGTTCAGCAGGCGCGTGCCGATGAGGCGGCAGTCGGTGAGCGTGGCCTCGGTGAAGTCGCAGCCCGACAGGTCGGCGTCGTCGAAGCGGACCCCCTCGATGTGCTCGCCGCGCAGCGAGCAGCCCCCGAGGTTGGCCAGGGTCAGGTTGGAGCGGGTGACCGTGAAGCCGGTGCCGCGCGAGGCGGTCAGCGCGGCGCCGATCATGCGGCAGCCGGTGAACGACACGTCGGTGAGCAGCGCGCCGCCGAACTGGGCCGAGGACAGGTCGACGTCGGTGAACGTGACGTCGATGAGGTCGGCGTCGTTGAAGCGGGTGCGCATCCCGCCGCCGCCGGTGAAGACCGCCCCGTCGAGGTCGGCCTTGCGGAAGTCGGTCTGATCCAGCACGCACGACTCGAAGCGGGCCCCCGCCAGGGAGGCGCCCCACAGGTCGGTCTCCGTGAGGTCGCACTCGCGGAAGACGTGGGTCTCTTCGGGACCGAGCCGTTCGGACAGCACCTTGTGGGAGAGGTCCTCGCCGTCGAAGTTCACGGTCTCAGAGACTACCGGCCAGGATCTCCGCGGCGGCCTGGCCGCAGACCCGGGCGGAGCCGTACGTGGCGATGTGCACGGCCCCGAGGTCCGAGCGGGCGGGCAGGCCCATCTCGACCACCACGGCGTCCTTGCGGGCGCTCAGCAGGTGCCTGAGCGCCTCCTCCTGCCATGGGTGGCGGTGCGCGTCCCGGACCACCACGACCAGCGGGCGGCCGGTCGCCGCGCCGAGCAGCCGTTCCAGTGCGGGACCGGTCGCCTCCCCCGCGGTCATGCGCGTGACCACGGTGCCGGGCAGCAGCCCGGTCAGCGGCTCGCCCACGCCCCAGGGGGTGTGCCGGTCGATGGCCAGGTTCGTGGCCGGCGCCAGCTCCACCACGTGCGGGGCCGCGGCCAGCGGCAGCTCCGGCTCGGTGGAGCGCCGCACGACCCTGACGGCCCGCCGGGCCGCCACCAGCCCGGCGCCGCCGTCGTTCGCGGCCCCGCCAGGCACGCCGGAACCCGCGCCCTGGGTCACGGCGGTGCCGCCCGCACCCCCGGTTCCGCCGGGGCTGCCCGAGGACGCGGTCCATGCCGCCAGCTCGCGGACCCTGCGAGCGGCGTCGGCCAGCCGGTCCTCGGGCAGCAGTCCTTGGGTGACCGCGGCGGCGATCGCGTCGCGGATCCCCGTGGCGGTGGCCTCGTCGGCGTGCTCGCCGCCGACGCAGATCGCGTCGGCCCCGGCGGCGATGGCCCGGGCCGCGGCGCCCCCGATCCCGTACGCCTCCGTCACCGCGGCCATCTCGATGGCGTCCGTGATGATCATTCCTTGGAACCCGAGCTCCTCGCGCAGCAGCCCGGTGAGCACCTTGGGGCTGAGCGTGGCGGGCAGGTCCCCGTCGTACGAGGGCACGAGGAGGTGGCCCGTCATGACCGCCTTGACGCCTTCCCTGACGGCGTCGGCGAACGGCAGCAGCGCGTCCTCGACCCCGTCCGCGGCCATCTCGGGCACGCCGTGGTGGGAGTCGACCGTGGTGTCCCCGTGGCCGGGGAAGTGTTTGACGCAGGCGGCCACCCCGGCGGACTGCAGACCGCGGACGAACGCCCTGGCGTGCCGGGAGACCAGCGCGGGGTCGGCGCCGAAGGAGCGCAGGCCGATGACCGGGTTGTCCGGGTTGGAGTTCACGTCGGCGGAGGGGGCGAAGTCGATCGTGATGCCCGCGCGGGCCAGGTCGGCGCCGAGGTCCGCGGCCAGGGTCTCGGTCATGGCCACGTCGTCGACCACGCCGAGCGCGTACGCCCCGGGGCGGCTGCTGCCGGTGGCCGCCTCCAACCGGGTGACCTCGCCTGACTCCTCGTCGACGCCGACGAGCACCGACGGGTTCTCCGCGCGCAGGGCCGCGGTCAGCCGGGCCACCTGGGCGGGGCCGGCGATGTTGCGCGAGAACAGCGCCACCCCGGCCAGCCCCTCGCCGAGCCGGCGGCGGAGCCAGTCGGGTGGCTCGTGCCCGGTGAAACCGGGGAAGAGGACGGCGTCGGCAAGGCGCAGCAGGTCACCGCTCATGGGCATGACCCGCAATCTAATAGGAAAGTTTCCTATTTGCTAGTGGCATTTTCTGACGTCAGGCCGCTCACGTGCCGGCGAGCCGTTCGATGACGGTGACGTTCGCCTGGCCCCCACCCTCGCACATGACCTGCAGGCCGTACGTGCCGCCCGTGCGCTCCAGCTCGTGCAGCAGCCGCACCGCCAGGACCGCGCCGGTCGCCCCGAGCGGGTGGCCGAGCGCGATCGCGCCGCCGTTCGGGTTGACCCTGGCGGGGTCGGCGCCGGTCTCCTTCATCCAGGCCAGCACGACAGAGGCGAACGCCTCGTTCACCTCGATCGCCGCGAAGTCGCCGATGGACATGCCTGTCACGCGGAGGGCGTGGGCGGTGGCGGGGATGGGGGCGGAGAGCATCATGATCGGGTCGGCGCCGCGGGCCGACAGGTGGTGCACGCGGGCGCGCGGGGTCAGGCCGTGCTCGCGTACGGCTCCGGGCGAGGCGACGAGCAGGGCGGCGGCGCCGTCGGAGATCTGGGAGGCCAGGGCCGCCGTGAGCCTGCCGCCCTCGGCCAGGGGCTTGAGCCCGGCCATCTTCTCGGGCGAGGTGTCCGCGCGCGGGCCCTCGTCCGCCGCGACGCCCTCGAAGGGGGCGATCTCGCGCCGGAAGTGACCGACCTCGATGGCGCGCAGGGCCCGCCGGTGCGACGTGTACGCGTACCGCTCCATCTCCTCGCGGGTGATCTCCCAGCGGGCTGCGATCTGCTCGGCCCCGGCGAACTGCGAGACCTCCCGCGTGCCGTACCGCCCGGCCCAGCCCTTGGAGCCCGCGAAGGGGGTCTCGTGCCCGAGCGGGCGGCCCGCGAGCATCGCGGCCGAGATGGGAACCATGCTCATGTTCTGCACGCCGCCGGCCACCACCAGGTCGTTCGTACCGGAGAGCACGGCCTGGGCGGCGAAGTGCAGCGCCTGCTGGGAGGAGCCGCACTGGCGGTCGATCGTGACGCCCGGCACCTCCTCGGGCAGGCCGGCGGCCAGCCAGCAGGTGCGGGCGACGTCGCCGGCCTGCGGGCCGATGGTGTCGACGCAGCCGAAGATCACGTCGTCGACCGCCGAGGGGTCGGCGCCGGTGCGGCGCATCAGCTCCTTGAGCACGTGGGCGCCCAGGTCGGCGGGGTGCGCTCCGGCCAGTCCGCCGTTCCTGCGCCCGATGGGGGTGCGGACGGCTCCGACGATGTACGCCTCGCTCATCATCGCATCGTAGCAAGCGCTTGGTCGTGCACGGAACGCCGCATGAACTGGGCAGGTTAGGCGAACAAGCGATTGCCTGAGGCTTCATAATGGGAACGTGACCACGCGAAAGAACTCCGGCACCGCGACCACCCCGGCCAAGCGCCAGCGCACGACCTCGTCAGGGTCGGCGTCAGAGCGCCGCGACCACCTCGTCAAGCTCGCCGCGGAGCTCTTCGCGCGCAAGGGCTTCCAGGCCACGACCGTCCGCGAGATCGCCGACGAGGCCGGCATCCTCTCAGGAAGTCTCTACCACCACTTCGACTCCAAGGAGACGATCGTCGACGAGGTGCTCTCCACCTTCCTCGACGACCTCATCGCCCGCTACCGCGCCGCCCTCGAGTCCGGGGGCGACGCGCGCGCCGTGCTGTCGGAGATGGTCCGCATCGGCTTCGGCACGCTCGAGCCCCACCGCGCCGCGATCACCGTCATGCAGAACGACTGGAACTATCTGCGCCAGTTCCCCCGGTTCAACTACCTCGTCAAGGCCGAGGACGAGGTCGAGCAGATGTGGGTGGCGCAGATCAAGGCCGGCCAGGCGGCCGGGCTGTTCCGGCCCGACGTCGACCCCAAGCTGACCTACCGCATGATCCGCGACACCATCTGGGTCGCGGTCCGCTGGTTCCGCCCGGGCGGCCGGCTCAACACCAGCGGCCTGGCCGAGCACTACATCACCGTGCTGTTCGACGGGCTCGCCACGGGCGAGCGCACCACGCACAGGAAATGAGCCTCGGCAAAGCGGTGCGCCTGGCACTGCAGGAGGTCGCCGAGCCGGCCAAGGCCGAGGCGATGCGCGCGTACATGAAGTCGGCGCTGCCGTTCCTCGGCGTCCAGGCCGTGGCCAGGCGGGCGGCGCTGCGGCGGGTCTTCGCCGGGCACCGGCTGGAGACCGCGCCCGAGTGGCGGCGGGCCGTGCTGGCGTTGTGGCGGGAGGCCGAATACCGCGAGGAGCGCTACGCAGCCGTCGAGCTGTCCGGCCACCACTACTACCGCGAGTTCCAGACCCTCTACACCGTGCCGATGTACGAAGAGATGATCGTCACCGGCGCCTGGTGGGATCTGGTCGACGAGCTGGCCGTCCACCGCGTCGGCGGGCTGCTGGCCGCGTTCCCCGAGACCATGCGGCCGCTCATGCTGGAGTGGGCCCACGACGCCGACCTGTGGAAGCGCCGCACCGCGATCCTCTGCCAGAACCGCTTCAAGGCGCGCACCGACACGGCCCTGCTCTACGCGTGCATCGAGCCGAGCCTGTCCGACAACGACTTCTTCGCGCGCAAGGCCATCGGCTGGGCGTTACGCGAATACGCCAAGACCAATCCGGCCGAGGTCGTGCGCTACGTCAAGGCCAAAGGGCTCTCGGGCCTGAGCCGCCGCGAGGCGCTGAAGAACCTGCCCGCTACCCCATGAGCGTCTGGGTGCCGAGAACGGCCAGCAGCGCGAGGCGTTCGGCGTCCTCGGTGCCGGGCTCCGCGGTGTAGACCATGATGCGCAGGTCGCTGCCCGCCACGCTGAGCACGTCGCAGTCGAGCGTCAAGGCGCCCACCTGCGGATGCTCGATCGTCTTGCGCGCCGCCTCGTGCCGGCCGACGATGCCGGAGTCCCACAGCTCGGCGAACCGGTCGCTGCTCGCGCGCAACCGCGCGACCAGGCGGCGCACCTGCTGGTCGGCGGGATAGCGCCCGGCGGTGGCACGCAGGTCGGCGACCAGCGCGGCCTCGAACGCGCGCCGTGCCTCGGGCGTGTGGCGCACCCGGCCGCCGGGGCCGGCGAAGTTGCGCCACACGCCGTTGCGTTCGTCGCCCCGCCATCCGGACGGATCGCCCATCAGCGCCGCGTACATCGGGTTGGCCAGGAGCAGCGTCCACGCCGCGTCGTAGACCCCGACGGGCGTGCCGGCCAGCCTGTCGAGCAGCCGCTGCACGCTCGGAGTGATGAACCCGGGCACCACCTCCGGCCCCGGCGGCTCGAGCCCGGCCATCCGGAACAGGTAGGCGCGCTCGTCCGCCGACAACCGCAGCGCCCGCGCCAGCGCCTCGACGACCTGCGCCGACGGGTTGGCGGCCCGGCCCTGTTCGAGCCGGGTGATGTAGTCGGCGGAGATCCCGGCCAGCAGGGCGAGCTCCTCCCGGCGCAGCCCGGCCGCGCGCCGCTGCCCGGAGGCGGGCAGCCCGACCGTCGCGGGCGAGACCCGGTCGCGCCAGCGCCGCACCGCCTGCCCGAACTCCGTCCGCGTCATGCCACCAGTGTGCACGCGGCACCGGTGTGCTCGCCTGGTACTGGCGGTCCCAGGACGACGGGACGACTGGCCGGCCGGACCGCCCCGCCGCAGGCTTGCGACATGACGACAACACTGATCACCGGAGCGAACAAGGGCCTGGGGTTCGAGACCGCCCGCCGGCTCGTCGAAGCAGGTCACACCGTGTACGTGGGCAGCAGGGACGCCGAACGCGGGCGCCGCGCGGCCGAGCGGCTGGGCGCCCGGTTCGTCCGGCTCGACGTCACCGACGACGACTCGGTCGCGGCCGCGGCCAAGACCGTTGAGGCCGAGGGCGGCCTGGACGTGCTGGTGAACAACGCGGGCGTCGAAGAGCGCACGCCTGACGGAGGCGTCATCGGCCCCGCGGACGTGACCGCCGACATCATGCGCACGACGTTCGAGACCAACGTCTTCGGCCTCGTGCGCGTCACCCGTGCCTTCCTGCCGCTGCTGCGGCGCTCGGCGGCCCCGGTCATCGTCAACGTCAGCAGCGGCCTGGCGTCGCTGACCATGGTCACCACCCCGAACACGCCGACGTACGCCTACCCGGGCGTCGCCTATCCCGCCTCGAAGACCGCGGTCAACATGATCACCGTGCAGTACGCGAAGGCGTTTCCCGGCATGCGGATCAACGCGGTGGAGCCCGGCTACACCGCGACGGACCTCAACATGCACACGGGCACGCAGACCGTGGTGGAGGGGGCCGAGATCATCGTACGGATGGCGCAGGTGGGCCCCGACGGCCCGACCGGGGCGTACGTCGACGTCTCGGGCACGCTCCCGTGGTAGCTCACCTGGTCCACAAAGCGTCCTGGACGGCCTGCACCAGGGCCATCAGCTCCGGTGTGACGTGCTCCTTCGACCAGGCGAGGGCGTAGGTGATGCGCAGGTCGCCCGCGTCGAGCGGCACGAAGCGCACGTCGTCCCGCTTGATGGTCCTGGCCAGGAGCTGCGGGATCGGCAGCAGGCCGGCGCCGGCCGCCACCAGGTCGAGCGCGGCGGCGAAGTCGTCGTCGGCCACCATGCGCGCGCGGCCGGGCAACCCTGACCACGGCCGGCTGAACGGCGTGAGCAGCACCTGACCGCCCAGTTCCGCCGGGGCGACCTTGGCCGAGGGCGCCAGCCGGTGGCTCGCGGGGACGGCCAGGTGGTCGACGGTGACGTGGAACCGGGCGGCCGTGACGAACCGCGCGGGAGCGGGGGTGGCGAGGATCGCCGCGGAGATCTCGCCGCTCGCCAGCGCCTGCGCCGCCGCGCCCCGACCGGCAGGCCGGAGCTCCACGCCGAGCGACGGGGTGCGGCTCGCGAGCCGCCTGGCGATCCGCGCGGCGAGAGTGCCGACGAGCGGTGGATAAGCAAGGTGAATGGTCGGCCGGGCCAGCCGCGCGGCCTCATCGGTGAACGCCCGGGCCGACTCGATCACTTGCCGCGCGTGCGCGAGCAGCGCCTTGCCCTCCGCCGTGAGCCGCACCTCCCGGGCCGTGCGCTGGAAGAGCTGGATGCCGGTGGCGCGTTCGAGACGGGTGATGGCCTGGCTCATGGCGGGCTGCGACATCCCCAGGTCGGCGGCGGCCCTGGAGAAGCTGAGCCGTTCCGCCACCCTGGTAAAGCAGTGGATCTCCCTGAGCATAAGCAGCACCAATACATAGTGCACGACTCACGGGGTACTCGGCAGGATCGCAGCGATCTGATCCACGTCCTAGGGAGCCTGGAAGATGTCCCCATTTCCCACGTCCACGGTGCTCGGCTACCCGCGGATCGGCCCGCGCAGAGAGCTGAAGCGGGCGCTGGAGTCCTACTGGGACGGGCGCGCCACCCGCGACGAGCTGGACCGGGTGGGCGCGCGGATCCGCGAGCGGACCTGGCGCAGGCTGGCCGAGCTGGGGCTGGAAGGGCTGCCGGGCAACACCTTCTCGATGTACGACCAGATGCTGGACACGGCCGTGCTGCTGGGCGCGGTGCCGGCGCGCTACCGCGACGCGGACGACCCCTATTTCGCGATGGCCAGGGGCACCGACGAGGTCGCGCCGCTGCGGATGACGAAGTGGTTCGACACGAACTACCACTACATCGTGCCGGAGATCGGGCCCGACACGGTGTTCAAGCTCGACGCGGCCAAGCCGCTGTCCGAGGTGCGGGAGGCGCGGGCGCTGGGGTACGAGACGCGGCCCGTGGTGGTGGGGCCGGTGACGTTCCTGCTGCTGGCCTCGGCCCTCGACCGGCTGGACGAGGTGCTCGGCTGCTACGAGGAGCTGCTGGCCGCGCTCGCCGCGGAGGGCGTCGCATGGGTGCAGCTCGACGAGCCGGCGCTGGTGGCCGACCGGACGCCGGAGGAGCTGGCCGCCGTACGGACCGCGTACGGGCGGCTGGGGGCCGCCGCCGCGCGGCCGGGGTTGTTCGTGGCCACGTACTTCGGCGCGGCGGGGGAGGCGCTGCCGGTGCTGGCCGGCACGCCGGTGGAGGCCATCGGCGTCGACCTGGTCAGGGGCGGCGTGCCGGAGCTCGACCTGCCGGGCAAGACCGTGGTCGCGGGCGTCGTGTCCGGGCGCGACGTGTGGCGCACCTCGCCCGAGCGGGCGCTGGCGGCGCTGGCCGCCGTACGCGCCGGGCGGGTGACGGTGAGCACCTCGTGCTCGCTGCTGCACGTGCCCTACGACGTGGCGGCCGAGCCCGGGCTGGACCCGGAGTTGAAGGAGCGGCTGGCGTTCGCCGAGCAGAAGGTGGCCGAGGTCGTGGCGCTCTCCCAGTCGCCCTTCCACGGCCCCGCCCCCGCCGGGCCTTCCGTGGCGCTGCCCGCGCCCGTGGCGGCGGAAGGGCGCGGCCCGTACGCGGAGCGCGCGGTGGCCCAGGCCGAGCACCTGCGGCTGCCCCCGCTGCCGGCCACCACGATCGGGTCGTTCCCGCAGACCGGCGAGCTCCGCGCGGCCAGGGCGGAGGTCGCGGCGGGCACGCTGTCGCAGGAGGACTACGAGCGGCGGGTCGAGGCCGAGATCGAGCGGGTCATCCGGCTGCAGGAGCGGCTCGGCCTCGACGTGCTCGTGCACGGCGAGCCCGAGCGCAACGACATGGTGCAGTATTTCGCCGAGCACCTCGACGGCTTCGCCGTCACCGCCAACGGCTGGGTCCAGTCGTACGGGTCGCGCTGCACCCGGCCGCCGATCCTGCACGGCGACGTCAGCCGTCCCTCGCCGATCACCGTCCGGTGGGCCGCTTACGCGCAGTCGCTCACGGACAAGCCGGTCAAGGGCATGCTCACCGGGCCCGTCACCATCGTGGCCTGGTCGTTCGTCCGCGACGACCTGCCGCTGCGTGACGTGGTGTTCCAGGTGGCCGACGCGGTGCGCGAGGAGGTGAGCGACCTGGAGGCGGCCGGGGTGAAGATCATCCAGGTGGACGAGCCGGCGTTGCGCGAGCTGCTGCCGCTGCGGCGGGCCGCGCAGGCCGACTACCTGGAGTGGGCGGTGGCGGCGTACCGGAGGGCCACGTCGGGGGCGAGCGACCGCACGCAGATCCACACGCACCTGTGCTATTCGGACGCCGATCAGATCCTGGCCGCCATCGACGGCCTGGACGCCGACGTGACCACCATCGAGTCGGCCCGGTCGGGAGGCAGGCTCCTGGGAGCGGTGGAGGCATTCGGGCGCGGGCTCGGGCCGGGCGTCTACGACATCCACTCGCCGCGCGTGCCGAGCGCGGAGGAGGTCGAGGAGCTGCTGCGCAGGACGCTGGCGGTGCTGCCCGCCGAGCGGGTGTGGGTGAACCCGGACTGCGGGCTGAAGACGCGGACGTACGAGCAGGTGGAGGCGTCGCTGGCGAACGTGGTCACGGCCGCCCGCGCACTGCGCGCCGAGTTGTGAGGCCCAGGCGTCGACGTCGTGGCCGGGCAGCCCGTCAGAGCGCGCCCGCTCTTCGGATGAACGTTTCAGCGGGTTCGGGCAGGCAGGCGGGCCTGGCGGTGCCTCCTCGCTTGACTTGAGCTCCTTCACTCGCTGATCTGATCCTAGGAAAGCGCTTTCCTAGGATGGGAGCAGAACAGTGGGTTCCTCACCTCAGGCCACCGGACAGGGCTGGCGGCGCCTGCTCGCCGTCCTGGCGGCGGCGTTCCTCGCCCTGACCGGCGCCGTCGTCGCCCAGCCGCCACCCGCCGTCGCGGCGAGCGTCGACACCAGCGCGTGGTACGTGCTGGTCAACCGGCACAGCGGCAAGGCCCTCGACCTGTACGACTTCGCGACCAACGACGGCGCGCCGATCGTGCAGTGGGCCCGCAACGACGGCAACCAGCAGCAGTGGCAGTTCGTCAGCTCCGGCGACGGCTACTACCGGCTCAGGTCCCGCCACAGCGGCAAGGTGCTGGACGTCTACGAGTGGTCGACGGCCGGCGGCGCGGAGATCGTCCAGTGGGCCGACCTGAACGCCGCCAACCAGCAGTTCCGCCTGGCCGACTCCGACGGCGGCCACGTCCGGCTGATCAACCGCAACAGCGGCAAGGCGCTGGAGGTGTGGGAGTGGGGCACCGGCGACGGCGCCAGGATCTCCCAGTGGGACGACCTCGGCGGCGCCAACCAGCAGTGGCAGCTCGTCAAGATGGGCGGCGGCGGGTCCGGCGAGTGCGGCAGCGGGTCGTCCAACGCCGAGGCCGTGCTCAGCAACGGCACCTGGACGGCCAGGAACGGCGGCACCACGCTCTACACCGGCGCCAGCATGATCGAGGCCATGCGCCGCGCCGTCGGCAGCCTCACCTCAGGGCGCACCTCCAAGCAGAAGGTGATCGTCCGCGGCTCCGGCTCCATGAACGCCAACCAGTCGCTCGACCTGCCCAGCTACACCATCCTGGAGGTCTGCGGCACGATCAACGTGTCCGGCACGATCAGCGCCAACAACGCGGCCGTACGCGCCCAGAACGTCACCGACGTCGAGGTCACCCACCTCAACGTGACCGGCAACCCCTACTTCGGGGTGTTCGTCCGCAACGGCACCAACATCACGCTCGGCCGGCTGGACCTGCGGCTCGGGTCGGCCGGGCTCGGCGTCCGCATCGACAACCACGCCAACAGGAACGTCCGCACCCGCAACGTGCGCATCGACAGCGTGTACGCCTCCGGCGGCGGCAGCCACGGCGTCGAGACGTACGGCGTGGACGGCATCACCATCGGCACCGTCACGGCCAGGAACACCGGCGAGTCGGGCCTGCTGTTCAACGACACGATCAACGCCACGGTCGGCACCGTCGACGCCGAGGGCGCCGGCACCGGCACCGGGTACGCCGCCTTCCGCATGGCCAACCGCAACGGCCGCATCGGCAGCGGCTACCCGACCAACGTCCGGGTCGGCACCGTCATCGCCAGGGGCGGCGGACGCGGCGTCTTCTGCGTCTCCGAGAGCGGCGGCGCCGTCATCGACCGCGTGGACATCTCCGGCACCGGCAGCAACTCGATCCTGATCGAGAACTGCTACAACGTCACCATCGCCGCCCAGAGCGGCACCGTGAACGGCTCCGACATCCGCATCGCCGCCCGCAGCGAGTTCCCCGTGACGTCGGACATCACGCTGCAGAACCTGACGCTGACCAACTCCGCCATCAACGAGAGCCCGTGCGGCGACAACATCGTCATCCGCAACATCGAGCTGGTGAACTCCCGGATCAACCGCTGCTGACGCGCTAGGGCGAGGCCGCGTACGGACGCGGCCCCGCCCGCATCACTGCCGGCGTCACTTGAGCGCCCCCGCGGTCAGGCCGGACTGGATCTGCCGCTGGAAGACCGTGTAGACGACCAGCATGGGCAGGATGGCCAGGGTGAGGGCGGCGAACAGGGCCGCCCAGTCCGCGTCGTATCCGGCGGCGGTGGAGATGTCGGCGATGCCCTGGGTGAGCACCCACTTCTCGCGGTCCTGCAGCAGGATCAGCGGGATCTGGTACTGGTTCCACTGGCCCAGGATGTTGAAGATCGTGATGCTGATGATGCCGGGTTTGGCCATCGGCAACATGATCTGGAAGAACACCCTGGTGTGCGACGCCCCGTCCACCATCGCGGCCTCCGCGACCGCCGTCGGAAGCGTACGGAAGAAGGCCGCCAGGAAGAAGACGGTGAACGGCATCGAGTAGGCGATGTAGACCAGCACCGCGCCCGCGTGCGTGTTCAGGCCGATGAACGGCCCGACCACCGGCACGTTGCCCATGTTCTGCACCACGAAGAACAGCGGGGTCAGCGCCAGGAAGAACGGGAAGGCCAGGCCCGAGACGAACAACATGTAGATCGCCCGGTTGCCGCGGAACGGATAGCGCGCCAGCACGTACGCCGCCATCGAGCCGACCAGCATCGTGCCGAACGTGCTGAACGACACGACGACGAGGCTGTTGAGCATGTACTGGCCGATGCGCGCCTGCTCCCAGGCCCTGGCGAAGTTGTCCCACTGCAGCGTGGCCGGCAGCGCCCAGGCGTCGCCGAAGATCTCGTCCTCGCTCTTGACCGAGGCCAGGAAGGTCCAGATGATCGGCACCGTCACGAGGAGGGTCCAGATGCCCAGCGCCGCGTGCGTCAGCACGCCCATCGGCCCCAGCCGCCGCTTTCGCTCCACGCGGAGGGCGCTCCTCGAGTGCGCACCTGTGGTCGCCGGAGTCGTCGTTGCCATTCTCAGTACTCGATTCGTTCGCGCCGCGACAGGCGCAGCGACAGGACCGCGAAGCCGAGGGTGAAGAAGAACATCACCACGCCGAGGGCGGAGGCGTAGCCGAAGCGGAAGTATTCGAAGGCGTTGCGGTAGATCTCGGCCGCCATGACCGTGGTCGACCAGTCGGGCCCGCCCTGCTGGTCGGTCATCACCCAGACGATCGCGAACACGTCCATGGCGAGGATGCCGAGATAGACCCAGGCGACCTGGACGGTGTCCCACAACAGCGGGAGCGTCACGCGGAAGAACAGGGTGACCCGGTTGGCCCCGTCGATCTGGGCGGCCTCGAACATGTCCTTCGGGATGCTCGCCAGCCCGGCCGAGAACAGCACGACGTAGAAGCCGACCGCCTGCCAGACCAGGACGCCGAGCACCGACCAGAACGCGACGTCGGGGTCGGACAGGAACCCGATCGGGCTGAGCCCGAGCCCCATCAGCGGCCCGTTCAGCATGCCGCTGCCGTCGGGCCTGAACACCTGCTGGAAGAGCACCGCC
Source organism: Nonomuraea sp. B1E8 (assembly GCF_039871515.1). Lineage (NCBI taxonomy): Bacteria > Bacillati > Actinomycetota > Actinomycetes > Streptosporangiales > Streptosporangiaceae > Nonomuraea > Nonomuraea sp. B1E8. Next base: position 436,795 of record NZ_JBDPLS010000006.1, read on the forward strand.
ACGATGGTGACGGCCAGGACCTGCGGGAAGAAGAAGACCACCCGGTAGAAGCCCGACCCGCGGATGCCCGACACGCCCTGCTTCCCGCCCACGTTGAGCAGGAAGGCGAAGAACAGGGCGATGGCGATCGTGATCACCGGCAGCAACACCAGCAGGGCGATGTTGTGGGTGACGGCCTTCCAGAAGACGCTGTCGCCGAGCAGCCGCTGGAAGTTGTCGAGCCCGATGAAGTTGGGCACCGCCGTCACGCCGCGCCAGTCGGTCATCGCGATGTAGAACGCCTGGACGTACGGCGAGATCACGTAGACCAGGTAGAGAATCACCGGGGCTGCCAGGAACGAGGTGATGAACAGCCCGCGGCGATACCTGTTGAACAGCACCATCAGCGCTTGTACTTCGTGATGGAGGAGTCGTTCTTGATCTCGTCGGCCTTCTTCTGCATGCGCTCCAGGTAGGCCTTCGGCTTCAGGCCGCCGGTCATGAGCTGGCCGGTGGCGGCCTTGCCCTCGTCGTTGAGCGGGCCGTACCAGGTGTGCCAGCGGTAGTAGACGGTGTTCTCGCCGGCGTCGGCGACCGCCTTGGAGGCGCTGGTGACGCCCGGCGAGATGTCGCGGCCCTCACTCGCCCCCTTGACCGTCGTCACCGTGGTGACCAGCTCGCTGAAGTCGCCGGCCGCCTTCTTCGACAGCATGGCCCGCAGATATTCCATGCCGGCCTGCGGGTGGGCGCTCTTGGCGGAGACGATGAAGTTCTCGCCGGGCTGGGTGTGCAGGGTGCCGTACGGCATCGCGTCGGAGCTCGTGACGTCAGGGAGGGGGAACATCGCGTACGCGAAGTCCTCCGGCGTGGTGGACTTCTGCTCGTTCTCCAGCCACGAGCCGCAGGGCAGCATGGCCACCTGCATCTTGTTCTGGGCCGTCTGCGTCTGCACGTGGTCGAGGCCGGCCGTGCCCTGCATGAGGTATTTGGCGCCCACCTCGGCCCACTTCTCGGCGGCGGTCAGCATCGGCTCGGCGGTCCAGGCGCCGTCCTCCAGGTTGTCGATGTTGACCAGCACGTCGTTGCCGCCGATCTTCGCGGCCATGGTGAGCAGCGGCTCGTACAGGTACTGCGGGTGTTTGCCGGCGTAGGTGAAGGGCGCCATCTTGCCCGACTTCTTGATGGTCTCGCACAGCTCGAGGAAGGCGTCCCAGGTCTTCGGGATCTCCCAGCCGTTGTCGTCGAAGACCTTCTGCGAATACCAGATCCCGTGGATGTAGTTGACGTAGCCGAGCACGCTGAACTTGCCGTCGTACGTGCCGATCTCGATCACCGACGGGTCCAGGAGGTCGCGCACCTTGACGTTGGGGTCGTCCCACGAGGGCGCGTCGAGCAGCGGCGTCAGGTCCTGGAGCTGGCCGTCCTGGGAGAGGGCGCCGAAGTCCATGAAGTTGGCGCCGGAGTTGTCGATCACCTCGGGCGGGTTGCCGCCGGCGAAGCGCGGCTGGAGGACCTTGGTGATCTCCTTGGTGGAGTTGTGCTTGATCTCCACCTTCGCGTACTTGCTCTTGAACAGCGGCTGGTGGATGTCCGTGGCGTAGGCCTGGCCGAAGCCGCCGTCGAAGATCCACACCTCGAGGGGCTTGTCGCCCACGCCGAACGGATTGGCCGCGCTGGTGGCGGCCGGCGCCGCCGACGAGGGCGCGGGCTGGGCGGCGGGGGTCGCGCACGCGGCGAGCGCGCCCGCCACGGGCACGAGAGCGGCACCGCGTAGAAGCTCACGCCTGGTGATATGGGGGGTGTTGGCCATCGTCACTGCTCCTGACTTGTCATGCTCCGCGCCGGATGCGCCCTGCATAGCGGCTCTCAAGCGCCTTGTTGTGCTCGTCCCCGCCCGCCACGTTGGCCGACAGGTAGATGGGCGGCGTCTCGCCCATCGCCACGAGCTCGTCCACCGCCTCGGTGACCACCATCTGCGCGAGCAGCGCGGAGGTGATCGTGGACACCGCACCGTAGCTGCCGCCTCCGGGCAGCTCGAGGAGGGCGTCGCCGTACGGGGCGCCGTTGTCCAGGACGACGTCGGCCAGGTCGAGCAGCTTGCCGCCCGACGGGTGGCGCGAGGTCATCTGGGTGCTGTGCTTGACCGAGGTCAACGCGATCAAGGGGTGGCCGTGCTCCTTGACGATCCTCGCCAGCTCGACGACCGTGCCGTTCACGCCCGAGCTGGAGATCAGCACGAACACGTCCTGCGGCGCGACCGGCGCCAGGTCGTAGATCTGGCGCGCGATCGCCGGGTCACGCTCGAGCTCCGGGGTCAGCACGCCGGGCGGCTGCCCGCCGTACAGGACGAGGTCCCGCGGCGTGAGGCGGTTGCTCGGGACGAGGCCGCCGGCCCGTCCGGCGATCTCCATGGCGATGGCCTCGGAATGCCCGGAGCCGAAGGCGTTGACCACGCCGTCGGCCCTGAGCGAGGTCACCAGCAGCTCCGCCGCCTTGCGCACCTGCTCGGCCTGGCTCTTCGCGACCTGGCGCGCCAGATCGAGGACCCTGTCTGCGTACGTCATCTAGCTTCTCTCCACCCGATGGCTTTCCACGGCGCTGATCGTTCGCTCGAACGCCTCGTTGGTCCGTTCGTACGTGCTCTGGGCGATCGCCACGTAGACGGCGTCCAGCACGAACAGTTGCGAGTGGACGGCGGCCAGCCCGCCGAGCCGGAACGTGGTCTCCCTGCTGGCGGTGGTCAGCACCAGCTCGGCCAGTTCGGCCAGCGGGGAGCGGGCGAAAGAGGTGACGGCGACCGTCAGCGCGCCGTGGCCGCCGGCCTCGGCCAGGGCCTCCATGACCTCGCGCGTGCGGCCCCTGTGGCTGATGCCGACGGCCACGTCGCCCTCCTTGAGCAGCGCCGCCTCCGACAGCGCCACGTGCGCGTCTCCCGCGCTCCAGCAGGGGACGCCGATGCGGCGCAGCCGGCCTTCGAACATGGTGGCGACGTTACCGCTGGTGGAGACGCCGACCAGGAGGACGCGCGGGGCGGCCACGATGGCGGCGGCCACCTTGGCGACCACGTCGAGGTCGAGCTGGGCGGCGGTGTCCTGGATCAACCGGACGTCGGCGGCGGCCATCACCTCGATGGCCGCGTCGAGCGGGTCGTCGGGGCCGATCTCGTGGCCGACGCCCGCTCCCCAGCCCGCCTGCGCCGCCCGCCCGGTCTCGGTGGCGAGGGCGACGCGCAGCTCGGCGTAGCCGGAGAAGCCGAACGCCCGGCAGAACCTGGTCACGGTGGCGGGCGAGCTGCCGGCGCGCTCGGCCAGCGCGATGATGGTCGACCGCGCGGCCTCGGCAGGGTCGCCGAGAATCACCTCGCCCACCCTGCGCAAAGCCTCCGGCAAACCGGGTAGCTCTGTTTCGACGCGCCCTAGCGCTCCTGAAGTCACGAATATTCCTTCCGAATACTCGGTCTTCTGGCGAAAATTATTCTTGCTTCCTGGCCACGTCAAGCCCCAGACTCAGTCCGTGATGCAATCGCTAGTCGTCGGCGTCGATGCCGGAGCCACCTCCACGCGAGTCGCCGTCCACACACTCGACGGCACGCGGGTGGGCTATGCCCGGGCGGGCGCGGGCAATCCGACCGCCCACGGGCTGGCCAAGGCGGTGTCGGCGATCGAGACCGCGCTCGGGCAGGCGCTCGGCTCCCTCGACGGATCGCGGGTGGTCGCCTCGCTGGCCGGGGTCGCGGGGCACGTCGAGGAGATGGTGCCCGCACTGGCGAAGGTCTGGGCCGGGCAGGGCATCGCGGCGGAGCCGCGTTACATGGGCGACGTGCCGATCGCCTACGCCGCGGGGTCACCCGAGCCGGACGGCTCGCTGCTGCTGTCGGGCACGGGCGCGGTCGCGGCCAGGATCGCCGGGTTCGAGCTCGGCGTGGTCGCCGACGGGCTGGGGTGGTTGCTGGGCGACGCGGGCTCGGGCTTCTGGATCGGCCGCGAGGCCGCCAGGGCGGTCGTCGACGCCTTCGACCGCGGCCTGCCGGTCGCGGCCCTCGACCGCACGGTTCCGGACCGCGATCCCGCTTCCGGGGCGGGCGGCGCGGAGGCCGGCAACGGCCTGCTCGTCGCTCTCGTCGGCGAGCACTTCCTCGGGGCTGAGCGGCCCGCCACGCCGCGCGCCGTCGCCGACCGCATCGTACGCCTGGCGCAGGCCGACCACATGCGCCTGGCGGCGTTGTCGCCGCTGGTCGGCCGGGCCGCCTCGGAAGGCGACCCGCTGGCCGCCGGGATCGTGCGCGAGGCGGCCGGCCACCTGGTCGCCACGCTCAGAAGGGTGCACACCTCGGGGCCCGTGGTGCTCGCCGGCAGCGTGCTGACCAACCCCGGGCCGGTGCGCCAGGCCGTGACGGAGCTGCTGGCGGGCGAGCGGGTCACGACGGCGGGTGACGCGGCGAGCGCGGCGGCCTGGCTGGCGGCCCGCGACCAGCTTCCGGAGCCCGACGCCAAGGCCCTGCACAGCACCTTCACCGCCACCACCTGACGGGGCACCACTGGCTCAAGGGTGCCGGTTCTTCAGCCGTAGGGGCGGTCAGACCTTCCTGACGACGATCGAGTCAGGGACCAGTTTCATCAGGTCATCCTCGTCTGAGGTGAAGATGGTGACCTGGCCTTGCTGCTGGCGCGCGATGACGGCCAGCACGGCGTCAATCGCGTGCTTGTGGCCGTGCAACTTGGCATCGGCCAGGAGCCTTCGCGCCTGCCGAGCCTGATCCTTGCCTATCGCGGCGACGTCGAGCCGGGACAACACCCAGTCCCAGCGCTGCTCGGTGATTCTGCCGTCATGAGCCTCGACCACCGTCATCGGAGACGTCACCACCTCCGCCTGCCCCCGCGCCGCGAGGTCCAGCCAAGCGATCATCTTTCTGTCACCACGCACGGCCAGGGACAGGGCTTGACAGTCGAATACGAAGATTCGCAACGGTGGTTGCCGCGGCCCACCGCTTCGCTTGCTCACGCGTCCGCCCCCGCGCTGCTCTTTCCTCCGGTACGGCGACGCTCGTGCTCGGCGTCGAGGTGTTCCAACTCCTCGGTCACCGCCGCATGCTCGGCTTCGGTGACCGGGCCATATTCCTCTTCCAGCCAGTCCACCAGCTCCAACAGCCTGTCCCGGTCTCGTTTGACGCGCAGAGCCTCGGCGACGTACGCCGACAGGCCCCGATCCGCCGCCTCCGCACGAATCTCCTCGAGGAGTCCCTCGGGAATCGTCACCGTCACCTTCTTAGTGGCCATACTTGAGACCATACTCCACGTATCCAGTCCCCTATGAGCATGCCCAACCCGATCTGAGCGCGGGTGCAGTAAGGCGTCATCCCATCCCGATCATCTGGCCACCCCCGTCAGCACTTTGATCCAGACGAGATATGTCTGGGCGCGCCCACCGAGGGCGCACTGGTCGACCAGGACCTCTCCACCGACCCGGCGGGTCCTGCGGATGAAGTACTGGCCGCCGGCCTGGCACAGCTCGTAGAACGTCGGCACGCAGTCGCACGTGTAGTCACAGACACGTATACGGTTTCCTGCTGCCCAAACGGGGTCCCACGTCAGCCGGGTGAAGCCGGGACCTGGCTCCGGCACATGGGCCGAGTGGAACCGGTCATCCGCAGGCATCGGCGATGGTTGCGACATGCCGCCACCATAGATCTGGTCGTCTTTCCTTGTCTACATGTACGGGCTGCCCTGTCTATCTAGACAGAACGATATGTGAACTCTTGCCCGCATTGGCCTATGTTGCCTACGTGCTCGACTACGAAGGGGACACCCACGTCTACGTCCAGATCGCCGACATCCTCCGCCGTCGGGTCGCGAAGCTCGACGCCGGACACCCGGTGCCGAGCGAGGCCGACATTCAGTACGAGTTCGGAGTCGCCAGGACCACGGCCAGGCGGGCTGTCCACGTGCTGCGCGAGGAAGGGCTCATCTACACCGTTCAGGGCGAGGGGACCTTTGTCGGCACACCGGAGGAAGCACCTCGCAAGCAGCGAAAAGTACCGTTGTACCAGCAGATCGCGACAGACATCAGCGATCAGATCAAGGCGGGGAGATTCCTTCCCCGGCGCCCCATACCGGGCGAGACAGCGCTGGTGAAGCAGTATGACGTCGCGCGTGAGACGGTGCGGCGGGCCATGGCGCTGTTGCGGGAACAGGGGTGGATCTACACCGTCGCCCAGCGGGGCAGTTACGTCTCGCCGAAGGAGTCGTGGCCCCAGGACTGACTTTGCCTAAGTGCTTGTATCCACACGTCTAGAATCTAGGGCATGCTCGACCGCGATGGCCCAGTCCCGCTGTACGTTCAGGTCGCCGACGTGATTCACCGGCGGATCACCAGCGGGGAGTTGCGGACCGGCGAACCCGTGCCGAGCGAGGCGGCCCTGGAGTCGGAGTTCGACATCGCGCGCAGCACCGCGCGCAACGTGGCCCGGGAGCTTCGCCGACGGCGGCTCGTCCATACCGTCCGGGGCGAGGGCACCTTCGTCGGGCCCGCCGGCGTGCCACGTGCCAAGCCGACGAGGGCCAAGTATGCGATCATCGCCGATGATCTGGCTGCCCGCATCAGACGCGGCGAACTCCGTCCCAACACGGCGATCCCGAGCGAGCAGGTGCTGATGCGGCAGTACGGCGTCGCCAAGGTCACGGCCCGGCTGGCCGTCTCGCGGCTGCGGGAACAGCGGTGGGTCGTCACAGTGCCGCACCGGGGCACCTACGTGTGCGATCCGGCGCGATGGCCCCTCAGCCCTTGACCGCGCCCGCCGTCATGCCGGTGCCGACACGGCGCTGCAGGAAGAGGAAGAGCAGCAGCGCGGGCAGCGCGAACAGGCTGGCGGCGGCCATGGTGGCGCCCCAGTCGGTGCCGAACACGTCGCGGAACGACGAGAGCCACACCGGCAGCGTGCGTTTGTCCTGGTCCTTGATGATCAGCACGTTCACGAACGCGAACTCGTTCCACGCGGTGATGAACCCGAACAGCGAGGTCGCCATCAGCCCCGGCGCCAGCAGCGGGAAGACCACCCGCCGGAAGGCCGCCAGCCGGCTGCATCCGTCCACCTGCGCGGCCTCCTCCAGCTCCGGCGGGATCGCGGCGAGGAACCCGCGCAGTGTCACGATCGTGAACGGCAGCGTGATCATGAAGTAGACGCCCGTCAGCATGGCCAGCGAGTCGAGCAGGTCGGTGTCCCTGGCGATGATGAACACCGGCACCAGCAGCGCCTCCCACGGCGCCATCTGGGCCGCGAAGACCGCCACCACGAACGCGCCCCGCCCCCGCCAGCGCATCCTCGTCATCGCGAACGCCGCCAGCAGCGCCACCACCAGCGCGACCAGCACCGCCGCGACCGTCACCAGCAGGCTGTTGCGCCAGTAGGTCCAGAACCCCGGCGCGCTGACCGCGGTGACGAAGTGGTCGAGCGTCGGATCGGCGGGCCAGAACGTCGGCGTGGCCGCCTGGATGTCCCGCGTCGGCTTGAACGCGGTCAGGAACATCCAGTAGACGGGGAAGACCGTCGTCACGAGCACGGCCACCGCCGTCGCGTTGAGCGCGAGCCGTTTCACGAGCGGACCATCCTTCGCAGGTTGCTGACCAGGGCGACGGCGAGGATCACGACCGTGAGCATGGCGACCGCCGAACCCAGGTCGTAGCGGTGCAGCACGCGGGCGACCTTGAACGCGTAGACCGGCAGGGTGGTGGTGGCGCCGTCGGGGCCGCCCTGGCTGAGCACCCAGATCTGCGGGAAACATTTGGCCACCCAGATCACCTCCAGCGAGGTGATCAGCGCGAACAGCTGCCTGAGCATCGGCACGGTGATCTTCCAGAACACCTGCCGGCCGTTGCCGCCGTCGATCCGCGCCGACTCGTACAACTCGGCGGGGATCGTGGTGAGGCCCGCGTACAGGGTGAGCGCGGCGAACGGGACCGACTGCCACACGACCAGGATCACGAGGACGGCGAACGTGGCCGTGCCGTCGGCGAACCAGGTGTAGCCCTGGAAGGAGTCGAAGCCGAGGGTGACCAGCAGCCAGTTGACCACGCCCAGCTCCGACTGGAACAACCACTGGAAGATCGTGGTGGCCGCGATGATCGGGGTGGCCCAGGCCAGGGCGAGGGCGCTCATCAGGGCCAGGCGCAGGCCGCGGCGCAGGCGTACGAGCATGAGGGCGACGCCGGTGGACAGGACCACGATGAGCACCACGTTGAGCGCGGTCCACACGGCCGTGCGCCACACCACCTGCCAGAACTCCTCGCCGCCCAGCAGCTCGGCGTAGTTCTCCAGGCCGACGAGGGTGGCGCCGCCGCTGATCAGCTCGCCCATGCGGAAGTGCTGGAACGAGATCACCGCGGCCTTGAGCATTGGGTAGAGCAGGAGGAAGGCCCCGCCTGCCACCGTGGGGGCGATGAGCAGGAAGGGCCAGAACGAGCGGTGTCCAGCCCGCATCAGGATCCGCTGTTCAGCGTCGTAGTGATCGACTCGGAGACCTTCTTCGCCTCCGCCGCCGGGTCGGCGCCGGTGAGCACGGCGGTCATGTACTGCTTGATCACCGAGGTGGCCTCGACGGCGGCCCAGTTGGGGGTGTTCGGGGTGGCCCGGCCGTTGGCCGCGCCGACGGCCATCGCGGCGGTGCCCTCGTCGCCCGACAACACGCCGGCCAGCGAGGTGCGGTTGGGGACGAAGCTCATCGTCGTGGCCAGCTCTTTCTGGAACTTCTCTCCGGCCAGGGCCTTGACCAGCTCGTACGCCTCGTCCTGGTGGTGCGAGGCGACCGGGATGATCAGGTCGGAGCCGCCCGTGAAGACCGTGCCGGGTTTGTCCGCGGTCTTGCCCGGGATGGGGAAGAAGCCCATCTTGTCCTTCAGCTTGTCGTCCACCTCCAGCACGCGGGCGGCGACGCCGGGGACGGCGATGATCTGCGCGACCTTGCCCTGGGCGAACACTTCGTGCTGCGGCGGGTTGGCCTCGTCGGCGTCCTTGGGCCCTTTGCCGAGGGCCTGGAGCCGCTGGTAGAAGTCCATGCCGGCCCGGGCCTGCGGGGTGTCGAGGGCGCCCTTCCACCGGCCGCCCTCCTGGACGGCCAGGTCGCCGCCCTCGTCCCAGATGAATCCGGCGAGCGCGTACCAGGTCTGGCCGGTCAGATAGATGCCTTGGTTGCCACCTTTATTGAGCTTTGTCGTGATATCTAGCCACTCGTCGCGGGTTTTCGGGGGCTCCTTGATGCCGGCCTCGGCGAACAGGTCCTTGTTGTAGACGACCACGCGGTTGGCGGCGTACCAGGGGATTCCGTACTGCTTGCCGTCGATGTTGCCCGGCTGGGCCAGCCCCGGCAGCCAGTCCTCGCCCTTGAGGTCGGCGACCTTCGCGGTGAGGTCCGTGACGCCGCCGCTGGACGAGTATTGGGCGACCTGGGTGTTGCCCACCTCGATCACGTCGGGCGCGTCGGTGCTGGCCAGGGCCGCGGTGACGCGCTCGCCGATGCCGTCCCAGGCCTGGATCTGGATGTCGAGGTCGACACCCTTGTGCGCGGCCTCGTGCTCGGCCTCGAACTTCTTCAGCAGCTCCTGCGTGACGCTGCCGTCCATGATCCAGACGGTCAGCTTGGCGGGGGCGCCGCTCGCCGCCGCCCCGGTCTCCGGCTCCGCGCCGGTGCCGCACGCGCCGAGCGCGAGCACGGCCGCCAGGGCAAGGATGCGGTACTTCATAGTGATCCTTCTGGTGCTGGGGGGTGGGCCCGCGCCCGCCCGGGCGGGCGCGGGGCACGATCACACGTTGGGGACGGTGTCCTTGAACGCGGTGCCGGACGAGCGCAGCGAGCCGACCCGGCTCTGCACCTCGGCGGGCGAGAGAACCTCGTTCTTGCTGTGGAAGACGTAGTCGACCTGCTGGCGGTACGTACGCGTGCCCGTCGCTCCCTGGAGATCGATGAACCACTGGTTGAACATGATCCACATCGGGGTCTCGGGGTAGTAGATGTCACCGTGGTCGGCGAAGAGGCGGCCGTCCACGTAGTACTTCATCCGGCCGCCCGAGACCTGGATGACGAGGTCGTGCCAGCCGGCGAAGCTCGCGCGCTCCTCCGTGTGGGTGTTCACCGCCTGCCAGGGCTCGCCCTGGTAGGTCTCCCAGCTCGTGGCGTAGAGGATGTTGGCCACCTCGCCCCAGCCGCCGTTCGGCAGATATTCGAAGTCCAGCTCGCCGTAGTCGGGGTCGAGGTTGAAACGCAGCGGGGTGATGGTGAAGAACGTCTGCACCACGTGCTCGCCGTCGGGGCCGCTGGTCGGCGCGTCGCTGAAGCGCACGCGGGCGGCGTACGTGCCCTCGTGGAACTTGCGGTTGGCGGTCGACAGCTCGGTCTGCACGGTGCCCGAGGGGGTGCCGTTCGTCGAGGAGTCGAGCGTCAGCAGGCCGCCGGGGAACGAGACCGCGCCGGGCGACCAGGTGGCGCCGGGCACGCCGGGGCCTCCCGAGCTGGAGCGGACCGTCCAGCCGCGCTGGGCCAGCCGGGGGTCGTTCGAGCCCGTGTAGGTGAAGTCGTCGAACAGCTCGCCGCCCGGCCCAGGCGGCACGGTGGGCGTGACGGTGGGGTCGGGGTCGCTGCCGCTGGGCTTGCCCCAGGAGAGCGTGCCGTTGATGTAGACGGTGACCTTGTCCCAGTTGGAGTAGCCGGTCTGGGGGCCGTAGGAGTAGTCGTCGCCCTGCGTGAACGTCTGCCAGTCGGAGCGGTAGAAGCGCAGCTGCATGTCGCCGGTGGTCCGGCCGGGAGCCAGGCTGCCCGAGGTGAAGCCCACCTCCAGGTACTGGTCGCCGCCCGCCTGGCGGACGAACTGGCCGGTCACCGTCGAACATCCCACGACCGCCCAGGAGCAGGCGAAGCGGTAGGTCTCGCTGCCGGTGAGGTAGTAGCGGATCTTGACCTGGTTGAGCGGGATGGTGGTGGTGCCGTCGTTGAAGAGCTGGAGCCAGGGCTCGGACTGGGCCGTGGTGGCGCCGGGTGCGCTGGTCCGGTATTGGAGGCGGACGGCCTGGTCGGCGTTGGCGGGCGCGACCAGGGAGACGGCGAAGAGGAGAGCGGGGATGGCTAAGGAGAGCAGAACTTTACCGAAATTTCGGGACATGAGTGGGGTTCTCCTTGAGTGGGTGGTCCCCCGACTGTCGTACGGTTCCGAAGATCAGCGGTGCCGCGGCGCCTGACCGTGCCGCAGCGGATGCGCCGCGGTCGGGCGCCGGTGTGAGGGCGGCGCCGGTCGGGCGCCGGTGTGAGGGCGGCGCCGGTCGGGCGCCGCCGTGGGTGCGGCCGGGTCAGGCGGTACGGCGGATGCGGCCCGCGTACAGCGCCTCCAGGCGGAGGTTGTGCGCGTCGCCCTCGGGGACGTTGGCCGAGAGGTAGACCGGTGGCACTTCACCGGCTTCGAGCAGGTTGCTGACGGTCTGGGCCACGACGAGCTGGGCCAGCAGAGCCGAGGTGATGGTGGAGACCGCTCCAATCGACGCGGGCGCTGCGGAGCCTCCGCCGGGCAGGGGCAGGACGGCGTCGCCGTAGGGGGCGTGGTTGTCGAGGACGACGTCGGCCAGGTCGGCGAGCCGGCGACCCGAGGGATGGCGGGACGCGACGGCCTCGCTGTGGGCGCGCGAGGTGATCGCGATCAGGTCGTGACCGCGCTCCTTGACGAGCGTGGCCAGTTCGACGACCACGCCGTTGACGCCCGAGTTGGAGATGATGACGAACAGGTCGTGCTCCTGGACGGGTGCCAGGTCGAGGATCGTGTGGGCGACGGCGGGGTCGCGTTCGAGGTCGTAGCGGTCGAGCTCGGCTCTGGGCGCGTCGCCGTACAGGACGATGTCGCGCAGCGCGAGCCGGTTGGTGGGCACGAGGCCGCCCGCGCGGCCGGCGATCTCCATGGCGATCGCCTCCGAGTGGCCCGCCCCGAACGCCTGGATCACGCCGCCCGCGGTCAGCGCCTCGGTGAAGAGGCCCGCGGCCCGCGAGATCTCCGGATCCTTCGGGATCACCTGGACGAGGTGCGCGATGTGCTCGGCGAAAGCCTGCGGGACGACTCGCTGGTTGACCGTCATATGTCCCCTTCTGGCGAACCTGGTCCTGCCAGGCCCTGTTCTGGTAGCCGGTGTCCGGCCACGGCCCGTACGGTGACGTCGAACGCCTGTTTCGTCCGTTCGTACGTGCGCTGGGCGACCGACACGTACACGACATCAAGGACGAGCAACTGCGAGTGGATCGCGGCGAACCCCTCGGACCTGTAGCTCGTCGCGCGGCTCGCCGTCGTCAGCACCAGCTCGGCCACCTCGGCCAGCGGCGACCTCGGCTGCGAGGTGACGGCCACGGTGATCGCGCCATGGCTGCCCGCCTCCGCGAGCACCTCGATGACCTCGCGCGTCCGGCCGCTGTGGGAGATGCCGATCGCCACGTCGCCCTGGCCGAGCAGCGCCGCGTCGGTCAGCGCGGTGTGGGCGTCGGACCTGCTCCAGGTCGGCACCCGCATGCGCTGCAGCCGGTATTCCATCTCGCTGGCGACGGCCGCGCTGCTCGACACCCCGAACAACAACACCCGCCCCGCCCTGGCCACGGCCTGCGCGACCTTCTCCACCACGGCCAGGTCGAGCTGGTCGCCGGTCTCCTGGATCAGGCGGATGTCGTTGCCCGACACGACGCTCAGCACCCGTTCGAGACTGTCGTCGGGCAGGATCTCGCGGCCGATGTCGGTCTGCCACGTCTGCTGCGCCACCCGGCCGGTCTCGGTGGCCACGGCCACCCGCAGCTCGGCGTAGCCGGAGAAGCCGAGGGCGCGGCAGAACCGGGTGATCGTGGCCGTGGACGTGGCGCTCCGCTCGGCCAGGTCGACGATGGTCAGCCGGGCCGCCTCCGCCGGGGCCGCGAGAATCGCATCGGCCACCTTGCGCAGCGCCTCGGGCATGTCGTGCTGCTCGGCCCTGATGCGGCTCAGTAGTTCCACGCGGTGATAATTATGCTCATTGTCTGGTGCCGTCAAGGTGTTTCGGCAATAATTTTTGACATGCACCTGGTTCTGGGCGTCGACGCCGGCGGCACCTCGTCGCGCGCCGCGCTGTTCACGCTGGACGGCACGCTGGTGCGGCGCGGGCAGGCGGAGGGCGCCAATCCGGGGGCGCTCGGCATGGACACCGCCGCCGCCAACCTGACCGCCGCCGTGCACGCAACCCTGGCGGACCCCGGATCGGCCCACCTCCCGGGCCCGGTCACAGGCGCGGGCACCGTCGTGGGCGTGGTCGTGGGCTTGGCCGGCAACCCCGCGCTGTGCGCGACGCTGACCGAGCGCGTCTTCGGCGCCCTTCTGCCCGGGGCGGACCTCTCCGGCGAGCCGGGCGTCCCCGGGGTCACGCCGGTACGCGTGACGGGAGACATCGTGACCGCCTTCGCCGCCGGCACCCCCTCACCGTCGGGCACCGTGCTCATCTCGGGCACGGGGGCGATCGCGGCCAGGATCGCCGACCACGCTCCCGCCGGCACCGCCGACGGGTACGGGTGGCTGCTCGGGGACGAGGGCTCGGCCTTCTGGATCGGCCTCGCCGCCGCCCGCGCCACCATCCGCGCCATCACCACCCCGTGCCCCTCGCCGACGAGGACGGGCGTCGATCTGGTACGCGACCACGAACCGAACGGCACGGCGCACCGCCCCGAGCCGGGCCGCGACGAGATGAGCGCCGGTCACGAGCCGGGCGCCCGCGAGGCCGACGGCCGCCGGCCGGCGCGTGGCGGAGCCGGCGACCGCGAAGCGAGTGGAGGTGGTCGGGCCGGGTGGGGGTTGTTGGCGGAAATCGTTCTGGGGCGGCTGCTGCCCGATGGCCCAGGTGGTGATCCGGGGGCGCGGCTGGCGGCGGCGGTGCATGCTCGGCCGCCCCTCGCGCTGGCCGAGTTGGCGCCGCTGGTGAGCGAGGCGGCCATGGGTGGTGATCCGGTGGCGCTGACCATCGTGGCCGAGGCCGCGTCCAAGCTGGCGAGCACCGCCTCCCGGGTGCACGAACCCGGTCTGCCCCTCGTGCTGGCCGGTGGCGTGCTCACGGCGGAAGGCCCCGTACGCGACGCCGTGCGAGGCCTTCTGGAGGGTGCGGTCACGGCGGGAGATCCGGCGGGGGCGGCGGCATGGCTGGCCGCGCGGCCCCTGCTGGGCCCGCGGGAGGCCGAGGCGCGCCATTCCCGTTTCACGCATCCCGCTTAGGCGCGCCATCCCCGTCCCTGTCAGGCGCGCCGTCCCGTTTCACGCATCCCCGTGCGTCCCGGTTCGCGGGTCGGGTCAGGCAGGCCTGGTGGGGTTGCGAGGCAGGCGTTCCCGGGTGACCAGCATTTCAGCTGATTTTTCACCTCACGAGCAGTGCGGCGCTCCCGTAGCTCCCGCCGAACCCCGTCACGAGCGCCACGGACCGCCCGGCCCGTAGTTCCCTGACGGCCTGGGCGACGTTGTTCAATCCGTGCACGTACCCCTCCGAGAGCAGGCCGCCGTGCGGGTTCACCCAGCCGTGCCGCCGCTCCATCAGGTACGTCCCGAGCTCCTCGCGCGCCACGAAGCCGAAGTCCTCCAGTTGCCTGGGCACGAGCCACGAGTAGGCGTCGTACAGCAGCGCCACGTCCACGTCCGCCGGCCGCATCCCGGAGGCGTCCCACACCATGGGGCCCACGTACGCGGAGAAGATCGTGCCGGCGTCGGGCGCGCGGTCCATCGACGAGCAGCCCGGCCCTCCCCCGCGCACCACGGCGTGCACGCGCGGCCCGTCGAGCACGGCGCTGACCAGCAGCGCGCACGCCCCGTCGGTCTCCTGGCAGCAGTCGACCGTGCGCAGCGGGGTGCAGACGTACGGCCTGGCCAGGTAGGCGTCGAGGGTGAGCGGGTCGCGGCGCAGGGCGCGGGGGTTGGCCGCGGCGTTCTGCCTGGACTGGGCGACGACGGCGTGCAGGTGCTCGGCGGTGAGGCCGGTGTCGTGCAGGTAGCGGGTGGCGGCCATGGCGAACAGCGGGATCGGGCCCGCCAGCCCGTACGTGGGGATGCCGGTGGGGGCGGTGTTCATGCGCGTGCCGGAACGCCCGTTGAGCGCCCGATAGATCAGGATGTTTCTGGCGAGGCCGGCCTGGATCAGCATCGCCGCGTCACCCAGGATCGACGCCGCCTGCGTGCCCCCGCCGGCGATGTCGTTGTGCCAGCCGAGCCGCTCGATCCCGAGCGCCCTGGCGACCCGTACGACCGGCGCGGAGTCGTTCATGTGGTAGCTGAGCACCGCGTCCACCTCGCGCGGCCCGATCCCCGCGTCCGCGCAGGCCGCCCGGCACGCCTCGGCCGCGAGCTCCTCCTCGGTGCGCCCGGACTCCCTGGTCAGGGCCGTCATGCCGATCCCGGCCACGGCCGCCCGCCCCGCGAACGGCTGCATGCTCCCTCCTCCGGCGCCCCCGGCAGGGCCCGCCATCCGGCGCGGCCGGCGGAGCCGTGCCGTCAGCGCCTTGCCGATCACGCTAACCGGCCGCACCCGCTTCAGACAAGCGCTTGCTCAACGAGCCGCGTCCCGGGTTCACGGACACCCGTAACGACCGCGTCCTCCGTCCGAAGCCCGTGCCCCCGGACCGGCACGAACCCCGGGCTCAGCCGCCTGAGCAGCGGATCACCGCGCATCACCGGAAGGTCGGCGGCGGCGGATAACTGTGTATCTTCACGGAAGCTATCGCCGCTTGTAATACCGAGGTTCGATCAACCGATAGCCCATCATCATCAGGCCCGAGGTGAGCGATGGATCTACGCTACGTCCGCTACGCCCTGGCGATCGCGCGCGCGGGCTCCCTGCGCCGGGCCGCCACCGCACTGCACATCTCGCAGCCCACACTGTCCGAGCAGCTCAGGGCGCTGGAGAAGGAGATCGGCGTCGAGTTGTTCAGCCGCTCGCCGAGCGGGGTGCGGCTCACCGTGGCGGGCGAGGCGTTCCTGGCCCAGGCCACCGTCGCGGTCGACGCCTTCGAGCGGGCCGTGACCGCCGCCAGGAGCAAGGGCCACGTCGCGCGCCTGGGCGTGGCCGACGGGCTGACCGACGTGGTGGCCCGCCTGCTGTCCCAGCTCCAGAACGGCAACCTGCGCATCGCCCCCATGGGGACGGCCGAGCAGATCGTCTCCATCGCCGACGGCGCGCTACAGGCCGGGCTCGGCTACGCGCCCGGCTCCATGCCGAGGGGCGTGGCCCGGATGCTCGTCCACCGTTTCCCGGTGCGCGCGCTGATGCCGCGCGCCCATCCCCTGGCCGCCGCAGGAGCGGTGTCGCTGGCGGACCTGGCGTCGGAGCCGCTGGTCATGCCGGAGTCCGACGCGGTGGCGGGCGCCCGCCGTTTCCTCGAAGGGTTCGTACGCCACCGCCTGCACCCCCGCCTCGGCCCGTCGGCGGCCACGCACGACCTGGTCATCGACATGGTGGAGTCGGGCGCGGGCTACGCCCTCTGCGTCCACGAAGGCACGAAAATTCCCGACACGCTGGCATTCATCCCTATCAAGGAGGACGTCCCACCCCTGGAAGTCGTCTTCCTCTGGAACCGCCAGGCCGACGTACAGGAGCTGGTCAGCGCGGCCCGCCATCTGGCCCGATCTGGATAGCGCTATTATCTACCGATGCGCATCTCCGAACTGAGCGCCAGGTCCGGCGTGGCCATCCCCACGATCAAGTACTACCTGCGCGAGGGCATGCTCCACCAGGGCCGGCAGACAGCCCCGACGCGGGCCGAATATGACGAGTCGCACCTGCGCCGGCTCCGCCTGATCCGCGCCCTGCTCGACGTGGGCAGGCTCTCCGTGTCCTCCATCAAGAAGGTCGTCGCCGCCGTCGACGACGAGTCGCTGCCCATTCACGAGATGCTGGGCATCGCCCACTACGCCCTGAGCCCCGGCGCCCAGCCGGAGCCCGGCGAGGACTGGCAGCAGGCCCGCGCCGAGGTCGACCACCTCGTCGAGCAGCTCGGCTGGGACGTCAAGCCCCACGCCCCCGCCCGCGACGAGCTGGCCCAGACCCTGGTCAGAATGCGCCAGCTCGGCGTGGCCGTGGACCTGGCACCCTACGTCGAGACCGCCAGGAGGCTCGTGTCGGAGGTGGAGATGGACAAGATCCCGTTCGACGGCCCGCGCGACGCCGCCGTGGAGGCCCAGGTGCTCGGCACGGTCCTCTACGGCAGGGCGTTCGACGCCCTGCGCAGGATGGCTCAGGAGTCGGAGTCGGCCGCCCGCCTCCGCTCATAGCCCCGCGCCGGCGACGCGACGGCCTTGAGCGCCGCGAGATACGCGGCGATCGCCGGCCGGGCCTCCGCCCCCCGCCGGACCGCCGCGTAGATGTGCCGCCGGATGTCGTGCCCGGTCGGGGCCACGGTGACGACCCCCGCGGGGATGGGCAGCCGTGCGGCGCGGGGGATGAAGGCGATGCCCATCCCCGCTTCGACCAGGGCCAGGATCGCCGTCCAGTCGCCGGCACGATGCCGCACCTCGGGACGGAAGCCGGCGGAGGCGCAGGCGAGGTGCAGCAGGCGGTCGCAGGCGTCGCCTTCGAGGGTGCTGACCCACTCCTCACCGTGGAGCAGCGACAGGGCGACGGCCGGCTCGCGCGCCGACGGGTGCGCGACCGGCAGGGCGAGGTCGAAGTCGTCGGTGCCCAGCTCCACCCTGGTGTATCTCGCGTCGCCGCCGGAGGGCGCCCCTTCGGCCTCCACCGCGACGACCACGTCGAGGTCTCCGCCGGCGAGCTGATCGAGGCAGCCGGGCACCGCGACCTCGCGGATGTCGACCCGCAGCCGGGGACGGCTGTCGCGGATCATGAGCGCCGCCGGAATGAGCAGGGACGAGATCGTCGAAGGGAAGGAACCCACCGTGATCCGCCCCAGCTCGCCGTTCACGGTGGACTGTATCTCTCCCGTCGCCCGCTCGAGCAGCGCGAGCATGGCATAGGCGTGGTCGACGAGCACGCGGCCGGCGTCGGTGAGGCGCAGCTTGCGGCCGTCGGCCTCGGCGAGCGGCACCCCCGCCTCGCGGGTCAGCGTCGCCAGTTGTTGCGAGGCGGCCGACGGGGAGATGTGCAGCGTGGAGGCCGCGGCGTGGAGCGTGCCCTGCTCGTGCAGGGCCACGAGCAGCTTCAGGCGAGCCGGATCAACCATGCACATCAACTTACCATTACCGGCCGTAATCATTTGATTGTCTTCATGGTTCGAGGGCGGCACGATGGGAGCCGAGCACCGACACCGAGAAAGGGAAGGGGTGCACGGCTCATGAAGGCCCTCGCCCTGAGCGCTAGCCCCCGCAAGGACGGCAACTCCCGCCTGCTGGCGGAGACCGTTCTCAAGGGTGCGGCGAACCGCGGGCACGAGGTCGAGCTCGCCGATCTGACCGACGCGGTCGCGGCGCCGCTGCGCGACTGCCGCACGTGCCGGCAGGCGGACGGAGCATGCTCGATCGGAGACGGCTACGAACCCCTGCTGCGGCAGGTCCTCGCGGCCGACGCGCTCGTCCTCGCCACCCCGCTCTACTGGTACGGCATCGCCGGACAGCTGAAGATCTTCATCGACCGCCTCTTCTGCTACATCAAGGCCGACTATCCCGGCAGCGCGGAAGTCACGCGGCGACTGGTCGGCAAGCGGATGGCCGTCGTGGTGAGCTCTGAGGAGACCTACCCGGGCTCGATGGTCGGCGCCACCGCGCAACTGCAGGAACTCGCCCGCTATCTCCACCACGACCTGGTCGGCGTCGTGCGCGGCGTCGCCAACTCGCGCGGGGAGGTGGCGCGCGACCCTGCCGATCCGCTGGCCCAGGCGTACGGTCTCGGGACACGCCTGTTCGAAGGACACGTGAGCGACCACCGCATCGACACCGTGCGCAACGGTGTGGTGTGGCCCTGACCGCAAGGGAGTCACGATGCTCATCCGGACACTCGGCGACGTGCTGGGATCCGCGCAGGACGTCGACTGGACCAACGGCACGAGCCGCCGCCTCCTCGTCGCGGCGGACGGACGCGGCTACACGCTCACCGACACCCGCGTGCGTCCGGGCACGACCACCCTCCTCCGCTACGACCGGCATCTCGAAGCCTGCTACTGCGTCGAGGGCGAGGGCCGGGTCGAGACGGCCGGCGGGCTGTTCACCATCACCCCGGGCACGCTCTACGCACCGGACCCTGGCGAGGAACACCGCCTGACCTCGACCGGCGGGATGCGGCTCATCTGCGTGTTCAACCCCCCGCTCAAGGGTGACGAGAACCACGATCTCGCTCCGGGACGCCCCTCCGGATTCTGACGCTCGCTAGGCCATGCCGTTGGCCCGCAGGGTCCGCACGGCGCCGACCGTGGCGTCCCCGCGCCAGTCGAGTGCGCCGGCGGGCGAGATGCGCGCGAAGTCGACGACCCACCCGCCGTCGTCCTGCTGCTCCCCCGCCAGCCGTACGAGATCGGCGGCGATCACCTCGGGCTCGAACAGGCCGCGGACCGGCCTGCCGGGGAGGGGCGCGAAGTCGAGGGGCCGCAGCGCCTCATTCTCGGTGCCGCCCTCGACCGGCACCCGCCCGTCCGCGGGGATGTGGCCGCCCAGCCGCTTGAGCAGCCCGGCCGCCTCCGGCCGGCTGTCGTGGACGGCGTCGAGGAAGTGCACGGAGAACAGCAGCACGTACGCGTGCGGCATGCCCTCCAGCCGCTGGATCGCGTCGAGGCAGTAGCGGGTGGCCCGCTCCAGCCACGGATGCGCGGCGACGGCCGGGTCGTACGCGGCGACCCGGTGGGCCGCGGCCGCGGTCACGGAGGTGATCTGCAGGGACGAGACGGCCGGGTCGCCGCTCCGCCACCAGGGCGCGCTGGCCTCGGAGACCGTGAGCGGCAACGAGAACGGCAGCCCGCCGTCGGGCAGCGTCACCGAGTGCAGCCAGTCGCACAACGCCGCGGCGTGCGGAGAGGTGTGGGGCGCGACGTGCGGGGCGACGTCCCCGAACACCGCGAAGGCGTGCAGCGCCGCTCCCGGCTGGCTCTCGGGGGTGCGCAGGTCGGGCTCCAGGCCCCAGCCGTAACCGCCGTCGGGATTGCGGTAGGCGTCGAGGGCGGCCAGCACGGAGGCGGCGTCGCCCCCGCCCATCATCAGGTCGTAGCGGCGGCGGTCAAGGACACGCGCGTGCCCGGCCAGAAAGCCGGGGATCGCGGAGAGATTCACGTTCATACCGTCATCGTGCCCGGATCGCCGCCCTTGGTCTTGTAGCTTCCGGACACGTCACTCGCGGATCGTGACCGGCCGTTTGAGCAGCCACAACGCCGCCCGCTGGAGCAGCGTGCGGTGGATCTCGTTGTCGTAGGACCTGGTGTCGTGGCCCAGCGCGTCGTAGAGGACCCGGCCACGCCGGACCGGCCGCGCCCAGACGAGCGGCTGGCCGTTCGACGAGGCCAGCGGCCTGACGTCGGGCAGCACGTCGAGGTCGCTGTAGACCTCGTCGACCACGTCGAAGTCGCGCAGGCCCTCGACCACCGGATGCCCGCCGTGCACCCGCACCCCCGTCCACCCCAGCGGCGGATGGTGGGACTTGGGCCAGCTCCAGCAGCCGCCCAGGACCCGCGGCCAGCCCTGCCAGTCGTCGAAGCAGATCGACGCGGTGTGCATGCACAGCAGCCCGCCGCCCCGGTCGAGGTGGTCGAGAAGGGTGGTGCGGGCCTCGGCCGGTAACGAGAAGGCCCAGGCGGCCCGCTGGTCGGCGAAACGGTCGTGACCCATCTGCCAGCGCAGCGCGTTGACGGTGATGAGCTGGACCTCCGACGGCTCGCTCAGCGCGCCCGCGATGTCCTCGGTGATCTCCGACTCGACCCCGACCTCGGAGAGCACTCCGGCGAGCGCTTCCGACGTGGCGGCGAAGTCGTGGAACAGGCCTCCTGAGAGGATCAGATTTCTCGCCACCCGTCCAGCTCATCATGCTTGCCGCGGCATTACCACCCGTGAACCGTCACGTCCCCGCGCAGACGGCCCCCCGGCGCACCCCCCGCCGGGGCGACGGGGCATGATGCCACCGTGGACTTCGAGGAGCACCGGCCCATGTTGCTCGGGCTGGCCTACCGCCTGCTCGGCAGCATGTGGGACGCCGAGGACGTCGTACAGGAGGCGTGGCTGCGCTGGCAGGGCACCGACCACGACGCGGTCAGGGAACCGCGGGCGTTCCTCGTGACCGTGGTCTCGCGGCTGGCCCTCGACCAGCTCCGCTCCGCGCGGGTCAAGCGGGAGGCCTACACCGGGCCGTGGCTGCCCGAGCCGGTGCTGACGTCGGAGGCCGGCCCGCTGGACACCGCCGAGCTGCGCGACACCGTCTCTTTCGCCACCCTGCACATGATGGAGCGGCTCTCGCCGCCGGAGCGGGCGGTGTTCGTGTTGCGGGAGGCGTTCGAGCTGCCGTACGCCGAGATCGCCGAGATCGTCGAATCCTCCGTGGCCAACGCCAGGCAGCTGCACCACCGGGCGTCCACGCGGCTCGCCCAGGGGCGCGACAGGTTCCAGCCGTCGACGGCGGACCACACCGAGCTGCTGGTGAAGTTCATGGAGGCGGCGAAGGGCGGCGACATGGACGCGCTCACCGAGCTGTTCCACGAGGACGTGGTCTCGTGGAACGACGGCGGCGGCAAGGTCAGGGCGGCGCTGCGGCCGGTCGCCGGCCGGCGCAAGGTGCTGGCCTTCCTGTCCGCGCTGGTGAACCGCTACGCGTTCACGGACGTGCGGCTGCTGGACGTCAACGGCAGTCCGGCGTTCTGGACGCGGTCGGAGGAAGGCGACCAGATCGTGTTGGTGAACGTCCACGACGGCCGCATCAAGGACATCTACACCGTCCTGAACCCGGACAAGCTCGTACGCGTGCACAGGATGTGACGCCCGGCCTTGCCGGTCCGGGCGCCCGCACGACCTATAGTCACGCTTGTGACTCGTCCGCTTCCTCGGGCCCTGGCGGCCCTCCCGCTCCCGATTCCCCGATCGCCTGAAGGCGACGGTCCCCTCAGGAGGCTCTGATGGATCTCGGCATCTCGGGCAAGGTCGCCCTCGTCACCGGAGGCAGCGCGGGCATCGGGCTCGCCGCGGCCAAGAGCCTCGCACGCGAAGGCTGCGACGTCTGCGTCAGCGCCCGCAGCCCGGAACGGCTCGCGGACGCGGTGGTGGAGCTGCAGGAATACGGCAAGGTCGTGCACGCCGTGCTGGCCGACGTGGAGGACCCGGCGACCGCCAGGCGGGTGGTCGAGGAGACCCGCGACGTGCTCGGCCCGATCGACATCCTCGTGGCCAACGCGGGCGGCCCGCCGGCCGGCCGGTTCGACGAGGTGGGGCTGGAGGAGTGGGACGTCGCGATCCAGCGCAACCTGCTCGGCACCGTACGCCTCATCCACGCCGTCCTGCCGGAGATGCGCGCCCGCGGCTGGGGCCGGATCATCACGGTCACCAGCAGGTCGGCCCGCGAGGCGATCGACGGCCTGGCGCTGTCCAACGCCACCCGCTCAGCCGTGGCCGGCGTCGTTCGCACGCTCGCCCGCGAGGCCGGCCGCGACGGCGTGCTGGTCAACAACGTGATGCCGGGCCCGATCGAGACCGACCGGCTGCGGGAGCTGGCGGGCGGCGACGAGGCGCTGCGGCGGCGGGGCGAGTCCGTGCCCGTCGGCCGCATCGGGCGCGCCGAGGAGGTCGGCGACGTGGTGGCGTTCCTGGCCGGCGAGCGGGCGTCGTTCGTGAACGGGGTGTCGCTGCTGGTCGACGGCGGGGAGAGCCACGTCATCGCCTGACCGCCGTGGCCGTGGAAGGCCTGCTCGAAGGCCCTGACGCGGACTGGCGGAGCGGGTGCTCAGGCAGCGCTCAGCACATGACATCCTTCCCTTAAGGGACGGAGTGCGACAAGGCAGGGGCGTAACGGCATGGAGAAGCCGGTCATCGTGACGGTGGACGACGACCCGGGCGTCTCGCGGGCGGTCGCCCGTGACCTGAGACGCCGCTATGGCCAGGACTACCGGGTCGTCCGCGCCGAAGCGGCCAGGGACGGCATCGAGGCGGTCAAGGAGATGCGGCTGCGCGGCGTCGAGGTGGCGGCCATCCTGGCCGACTACCGCATGCCGCAGATGAACGGCGTGCAGTTCCTCGAGGCCGCGATGGACCTGTATCCGTACGCGCGCCGGGTGTTGCTGACGGCCTACGCCGACACCGACGCCGCGATCCAGGCGATCAACGTGGTCGACCTCGACCACTACCTGCTCAAGCCGTGGGATCCGCCGGAGGAGAAGTTCTACCCGGTGATCGACGGGCAGCTCGACGCCTGGCTGCGCACCGACAGGATCGAGCGGTCGGAGCTGCGCGTGGTGGGCGACCGGTGGTCCGCGCCGTCCTACAAGGTGCGCGACTTCCTGGCCCGCAACCACGTCCCGTACCAGTGGATGCTGGCCGAGGACCCGGAGGGCGCGCAGCTGGTGAGCGCGGCCGGCGAGGGCTGCCACCTGCCGCTGGTGGTGACCGCCGACGGCACCACGCTGGAGTCGCCCGACCAGTCCGAGCTGGCCACGGCGGTGGGGCTGTCCACCACTCCGGCCACCGACTTCTACGACCTCATCGTGGTGGGCGGCGGGCCGGCCGGGCTCGGCGCGGCCGTCTACGGCGCGTCGGAGGGGCTCAACACGGTGCTGGTCGAGGCGTACTCGTCGGGCGGCCAGGCGGGCCAGAGCTCCCGCATCGAGAACTACCTGGGTTTCCCCGACGGCGTCTCCGGCCAGCAGCTGGCCGACCGGGCGCGCAGGCAGGCGCTCAAGTTCGGGGCGGAGCTGCTGACCGCGCGGAAGGTGACCATGCTGGAGCCGCGCGGGCAGGCGCGGGTGATCGGGTTCAGGGACGGCGGGGAGATCGCGGCCCACGCGGTGATCCTGGCGACCGGCGTCACCTACCGCCGGCTGGAGGCGCCCGGGCTGGACGAGTTCGTGAGCCGGGGCGTGTTCTACGGCGCGGCCCTGACCGAGGCCCCGTCGTGCAAGGGCACCGAGGTCTACATCGTGGGCGCGGCCAACTCGGCCGGGCAGGCGGCCGTCTACCTGTCGGGATTCGCGAGCAAGGTCCACTTGTTGGTGAGGAGTGATGGTCTGGAGAAGTCCATGTCTCACTACCTCATCGAGCAGATCGCCGCGCTGCCCAACGTCGAGGTGCACCTCCAGACGGAGGTCGTCGGCGGTGGCGGCAGCGACCACCTGGAGCGGCTGACGCTGTCGTCCAAGGGCGAGGAGCGCGACGTCGACGCCCAGTGGTTGTTCGTGTTCATCGGCGCCGAGCCGTACACGTCCTGGCTCGGGGAGACGATCGAGCGGGACGCGCGGGGGTTCGTGCTGACCGGGCCCGACCTGGTGCAGGGCGGACGGCGGCCGCGCAACTGGCCGTTGCGGCGCGAGCCGTACTACCTGGAGACGAACGTGCCGGGGGTGCTGGCCGCGGGCGACGTACGCGCCGAATCGATCAAGAGAGTGGCCTCCGCCGTCGGGGAGGGCGCGATGGCCGTCGCGCTCGTGCACCGCTACCTGGAGAAGCAATGAGCTCGCAGACGAGCATCGACATCGACGAGCTGCGCAAACTCTTCCTGTTCGAGCGGCTGACCGACGAGCAGCTCACCAAGCTCGCCGGCAGCGGCGCGGTGCAGACGTACGCGCAGGACGAGGACATCGTGCGGCAGGGCGAGCCGGCGGAGTGCTTCGCGGTGCTGATCGAGGGGGAGGTGCAGATGATCAGCGAGACGGTCAGCGCCGGCACCGTCGCCATGCCCCGCACCTCGCAGCCCGGCGTCTACGGCGGCGCCACCTCGGCCTACCTCGGCGAGCGGGCGCCGCAGACCTACCAGCACACGCTGCGGGCCACGGCCCCCTCGCGGATCTTCATGCTGCCGGCCAAGAAGTTCGCCTACATCGTGGCCGAATGGTTCCCCATGGCGATGCACCTGCTCGACGGCCTGCTGTCGGGCGGCAGGATGCAGCGGGAGATCATCGACCGGCGGCAGCGGCTCACCGCGCTCGGCACGATCACGGCCGGGCTCACCCATGAGCTGAACAACCCGGCCGCGGCCGCCGTACGCGCGGTCAGCGAGCTGCGCACGCTGCTGCGGACCTCGCGGTTGCAGCTCGCCCAGCTCGCCCAGGACGGCATCGCTCCCGACAAGCTCCGCACGCTGGTCGAGGTCCAGGAAAGCTGCACCGAGGCCCTGGGCAGGCAGCAGCGCTCGCCGATGGAGATCTCCGACGCCGAGGACGCGCTCGGCGAGGAGCTGGACGAGGCGGGCGTCGAGGACGCGTGGGACCTGGCGCCGTCGCTGGTCAACGCCGGGTTCTCCAGCGACGACCTGAGGAAGATCCGCGGCAAGGTGGGCGAGGAGCACACCCCGGCCGCGCTGCGCTGGCTGGCCGACGCGATCGAGATCTCGCAGATGCTGAGCGAGGTGACCGAGGCGACCGAGCGCATCACCTCGCTGATCCGCTCGGCCAAGCAGTACTCCCAGATGGACCGGGCGCCGTTCCAGATGGTCGACGTGCACGACCTGCTCGACAGCACGGTCGCGATCTTCCGCGGCAAGATCGCGCCGGGCGTCACGGTGGTCACCGACTACGACCGCACGCTGCCGCTGATCCCCTGCTACGCGGGCGAGCTCAACCAGGTGTGGACCAACCTGATGCACAACGCGCTCGACGCCATGGGCGAGTCGGGCACGCTGACCATCCGCACCGCGTACGACGAGGACGAGGCGATCGTCGAGGTCGGCGACACCGGGCCCGGCGTGCCCGAGGCGATCAGGGATCGCATCTTCGAGCCGTTCTTCACCACGAAGACCGTGGGCGAGGGTACCGGGCTGGGTCTCGACATCTCCTACCGGATCGTGGCCGGGCGGCACGGCGGGGAGATCAAGGTGCGCTCGAAGCCGGGCGACACCTGGTTCGAGGTACGGCTGCCGTTGCGCGAGCCCGCGGCGGTCCCCGAGCCGTCCGTATGAGCCGGAGGATGCGGCCTACGCGGTGAACCACCGGCAATCTCGACTTGTCATGATGAGTCGTGACCCCGTGTAATGGTTGACCGTAATGCGCAGCCTTCGGAAGGACTTTTATCTTGATCATCGACTGGACCCGGCAGGCCCTACCGGCCATGCTCGACGACCTGAAGGCCGTGGTCGAGCTGGAGACCCACAGCTACGACAAGGCCATGCTGGTCAAGGGTCTGCGCGAGATCAGGGCCAGAGCCGTCGGGCTGCTCGGGACACCCGACGACGAGATCCTGCACGAGGGCGGGCAGCACGGCGACGTCCTGGAGCTCACCTACCAGGGCACCGCCCCGGGCACGGTGCTCATGCTCTGCCACTACGACACCGTCTGGCCGACGGGGACGCTGCGGTCCTGGCCGTTCGCGGTGGTGGACGGCAAGGCCACGGGGCCTGGCGTGTTCGACATGAAGACGGGGCTCGTGCAGTCGATCTGGACGCTGCGCGGGCTGCGGGAGCTGGGCCTGCCGCACCCGAGCGTGCGCTACCTGTTCAACGGGGACGAGGAGATCGGCAGCCCGGCCTCGCGCGAGCACATCGAGGCGGCCGGCATCGACGCGCTGGCCACCCTGGTCTTCGAGGCGTCCATGGACGGCGCGCTCAAGACCGCGCGCAAGGGCGTGGGGCTGTTCAACGTGAGCGCCACCGGGGTCGAGGCGCACGCGGGGCTCGACCCGTACGCGGGGGCGAGCGCGATCCACGCGCTGGCCGAGGTCGTCACCACGCTGGCCGCGGCGGGTTCACCCGAGCGCGGCACCACGGTCAACGTCGGCCTGATCGGCGGCGGCACCGGCCGCAACGTCGCTGCCGGGCGGGCGACCTGCGGCGTGGACGTACGCGTGAGCGACCCCGCGGAGATGGACCGGATCGACGAGGTGTTCGCCCGGCTGAGGGCATCGGACCCGAGGGTGTCGATCTCGGCGACCGGCGAGTGGAACCGGCCGCCCATGACGCCCAACCCGGCTTCCCAGCAGCTGTTCAAGGAGGCGCAGGAGGTGGCGGCCGGCTTCGGATGGCTGCTGGACGAGGCGGCGGTCGGCGGCGCCAGCGACGGCAACTTCGTCTCCGCGCTCGGGCGCCCGGTGCTGGACGGCATGGGGGCGATCGGCGACGGGGCGCACGCGCGGCACGAGCACGTGCTGGTGGAGCACGTCCCCGACCGCACGGCACTGGCGATCGGCCTGGTCAGCGCCCTGGCGTGACCGCGCTGAAAACGTTGTCACGGGCGCGGTCGAGCGCTGTGAGCACGGCTCCGTGCAGCACGGCGCCGCCCTCGACCGTGGTGGCGCGGATCTCGGTGGGCGCCGGTGAGCTGGACCGCAGGTGCTCGGCCACCTGCTCGGCCAGCGCATCACCTCCGTGCTGTCCCAGCTCGCCGCCGAGCACGATCAGCCCGGGGTCGAGGATGGTGACGAAGGCGAAGGCGCCCCTTGCGATGCGCGTGGCCAGCTCGGCGCGGTCGAGCCCCTGGACGGCCTCGGCCGACACGAGGTGGCAGAAGTCGGTGCCCCCCACGTCCAGGAAGCCGATCTCTCCCGCGCCGCCCGACGCCCCCCGCCGCAGCCTGCCGCCGAGCACGACCGCCGCGCCCGTGGCGTCGCCCAGCCAGAGCAGGACGAAGTCCTCGCTGCCCTGCGCCGCCCCCATGCGGAGCTCGGCGACGGCGGCGAGGTTGACCTCGTTCTCCAGGAGCACCGGTGCGCCCAGGCGCCGGGACAGCGAGGAGATCAGCCCCGGCCGCCACCCCGGCACTTCATTGCCGGACACCAGTTCCGCGGTGCGCGGGTCGACCAGCCCCGGCGCGCCCACCACGACCGTGTCAAGCGTGCGGCCGGCCGCCGCCTCCCCGACCGCTGCGGCGACGACGTCGACAAGCTCGCCGGTGAGCTCAGCGGTGAGCGCTCTCGAAGCCGCGCCGACCGGCCGGCCCGCGAGGTCGGCGACCGTGACGTGCACGGCCGAACGCCGCAGGTCGACGCCCGCCACGTGGGCGCGGCCGGCGACGAGGCCGTAGAGCCGGGCGTTCGGCCCGCGTCGTTCGGCGCCGGATTCGCCGGTGACCTCGATGAGGCCGTTGCCGGTCAGCCGCTCGATCAGGTCGGACACGGTCGGCCTGGACAGGCCGGTCAGCGCGCGTAGCTGGGGCGCGGTCAGCGGGCCGCGTTCGAGCAGCAGGTCGAGCGCCAGCCGGTCGTTGATCGTGCGGGCCATGGACGGGGTCGCGGTCTTCACCCCTCCATATTAATCAGGAAGGCTGCCTAAAACTTCTTTTCATCAGGAACCCTGCCTGATAGTTTCCTCGGCATGAGACCCCAACGGGCCATCGCCGCCGTCTTCGCCATTCACGGTGCCGTCGGCGGCAGTCTGGCCACCCGCATCCCGTGGCTCCAGGACCACCTGGACCTCGGCCCCGGCCTCCTCGGCCTCGCGCTGCTGTTCCCGTCGATCGGCGCCATCGCCGGCCTGCCGCTCGCCGCCCGCCTGGCCCACCGCTTCGGCGGGCGCGCCGCCACCCGCGCGCTGCTCGCCGCGTGGTGCGCGAGCGTGATCCTGCCCGTGCTCTCGCCCGCGCCCGGGTGGTTGTTCGCGGCGTTCCTGCTGTACGGCGGCGCCGCCGGCATGTGCGACGTGGTGATGAACGCCCACGCCGTCGTGCTCGAACGCCAGCTCGGCCGCTCGATCATGTCCGGCCTGCACGGAATGTGGAGCGTAGGCAGTCTCACCGCGGGCGGCGTCGGAGCCCTGGCCGCGCAGGCCGGCATCGACGCCAGAATCCACCTGCCGGCGGTCTCCCTCGTCCTGATCGCCCTGGGCGCGGCGGCCGGGCGGAGCCTGCCGCCCGGCGAGGCGTCCGCGCACGCGGCCGCGCCCCGCCGCCTCGTCCTCCCCTCCCGCGGCATACTGGCCATCGGCGCCGTCGGGTTCTGCGCCACGTTCGCGGAAGGCGCCGGCGCCGGCTGGGCCGCCGTCTACCTCTCCGAGATCGCCTCCGCCGGCCCGGGGGCGGCCGCCGCCGGATACACCGTGCTCATGGTCTCCATGGCGGGCGCCAGGCTGGCCGGCGACCGGGTCATCCGCCTGCTCGGGCCCGCGACCGCCGTCAGGGCGGGCGGCGTCGTGGCGACCGCCGGCTGCGTCATGGTGGTCGCGGCGCGCTCACCCGCCCTGGGCATCACCGGGTTCGCCCTGCTCGGGCTGGGTGTGGCTGTGGTGGTACCGCTGGTGTTCGCGGCGGCGGGCAACGCGGGGACGACCCCCGGAGCGGGCGTCGCGGGCGTGGCCACGATCACGTACGTGTCGGGGCTGTCGGCGCCCGCCGTGATCGGGTGGGTCGCGGACTGGCTGTCCTATCCGGCCGCGTTCGTCATGATCACTGGCGTGGTGGCGCTGCTCATCCTGCTGGCCCCCGTTCTGCGACCCGCGCCCGCGTCCACCCCGTCGCGGGAAGAAGCGCTCAGCGCCCACTGACCGGAGACCCGGCTCCGGGACGCGGGCCGGAAGGCTTTGTGTCCCGGCGCCGGGATTCGCCGGCAGGTCCCGGCCTGGACGGTGGCGGCCTGTCGCGTATACGCTCCCAAGCGAGCGCTTGGTTTATCACTGAGGGGCCGCCGCAATGAAGTTCTCGACCTTCCACCTCTTCCACCGCTTCGACGGCCAGAGCTTCAAGGACGTCTACGACCACCACCTGGAGCTCATCGAGCTGGCCGAGGAGCTGGGGTTCGACGGGGTGCGGCTGGCCGAGCACCACTTCCGCGACTACGGGGTCGTCCCGAACCTGTTCACCATGCTCGCCCACGCCGCCGCCCGCACCACCCGCCTCAGGCTGGGCACCGGCATCGTGGTGCTGCCCCTGCACGACCCGATCCACGTGGCCGAGGAGGCCGCGCAGGTGGACGTGCTCTCCGGAGGGCGGCTGGACCTGGGCATCGGGCGCGGATACCAGAGCGCCGAGTTCGAGGGGTTCGGGATCGACCTGGCCGAGGCCCGCGACCGCTTCAACGAGGCGCTCGAGGTGATCGTCGGCCTCTGGACGCGGGAGGCGTACCAGCACGAGGGGAAGTTCTACCGGACCGGCGCCGAGGTCTCGCTCGTGCCCAGGCCGCTGCAGACGCCCCACCCGCCGCTGCACGTCGCGGCCGTCTCGCCCGAGACCGTCACCATGTAC
Source organism: Nonomuraea sp. B1E8 (assembly GCF_039871515.1). Lineage (NCBI taxonomy): Bacteria > Bacillati > Actinomycetota > Actinomycetes > Streptosporangiales > Streptosporangiaceae > Nonomuraea > Nonomuraea sp. B1E8. The sequence continues at coordinate 467,007 of NZ_JBDPLS010000006.1, forward strand.
GCCGAGCGCGGGCTGCCCATCCTGGCCGACCCGGCGGCGACGTTCCGCAAGGTCTGCGCGGCGGCGGGCACCTGGCGGGAGACGGCCGCGCGGGCCGGCCACCCGGACGGAGCCGAGCTGGTGGTGGCGCGCAGCGTGTACGTGGCCCCGACCCTGGAGCAGGCCCGCGCGGACCAGGAACGCTTCGAGGCGTCGTTCGACCGGTCGCGCATCTTCAACGAGCGCAGCGCCCCCATCGACCCGAAGACCGGCCGCGCCGCGCAGGGCTTCGAGTACTACCAGGACCGCTACCTCAAGGGCGGCTCCGTGTCGGCCGGATTCCGGTGGGAGCAGCTGGAGGTCATCGGGGATCCGGCACGGGTGATCGAGCAGATCACGCTGCTCGGGGACGCCGGCTTCACGAACCTGCTGTGCGACTTCGGCAGCACCCGGCCGATGCCCCTGGAGGAGATGAAGCGGGTCATGCGCTTCTTCGCCGCCGAAGTGATGCCCGCGTTCCGGAGGTCCTCATGATCCACAGCCTGTCCCTGTCGGACGTCCTCGCCGACCACGCCCGCAGCCGCCCGGGAATCACCGCGGTGGTGGACGGCCCGACGCGGCTGACGTACCCGGAGCTCGACGCCCGCGTGACCCGCCTGGCCGGCGCCCTGGCCGGGCTGGGGGTGGGGAGCGGTGACCGGGTGTTGTGGCTGGGCCAGAACTCCCACGCGGTACTGGAGCTGCTGCTGGCCTGCTCGCGCCTGGGCGCGGTGTGCTGCCCGGCCAACTGGCGGCAGTCGGAGGACGAGCTCCGGTTCGTGCTGACCGACCTGGCGCCGTCGGCCGTCGTCTGGGAGCCGTCGGACACGACGGCCGCGCTGTGCGGCTCGGGCCCGGGGACGTGGGTGCGGGCAGGCGACGAGTACGAGGGGCTGATCGCGGACGCGAGCCCCCGGGAGTTCCCCCAGGTGGCCGACACCGAGCCGGTGCTGGCCCTCTACACCGCCGCGTTCGGCGGCCGGCCGTGCGCCGCCCTGCTCGGCAGCGCCGCTCTCATCGCCCACGCGACGTCGTTGCTCGTTGTCCGGCAGATGGAGCCGGGCTTCACCTTCCTCAGCAGCGGCCCGCTCTACCACGTGGGCACGATGATGTTCTGCCTGGCCACGTTCCAGATCGGCGGCACGAACGTCTTCACCCCCGCGTTCGACGCCGAGGAGGTGTGCCGGCTGGTCGACGCCGAGCGGGTGACGCAGGCGTTCCTGTTCGGGCCGATGATCGACGCCGTCACGAAGGCGAACGCGGACGGCGCGTACGACCTGTCGTCCCTGCGCTTCGTCGCCCACTCGGCCGAGTGGGACGACATGATCACCGTGGACGGCTCGCCCTGGTGCCGGTCGAAGATGGGCGGGTACGGGCAGACGGAGGTGGGCGGGATGCTCACGTTCCTGGGGCTGGCCGAGGGCGGCGCGGGGTTCGCGGGGCGGCCGAATCCGCTGGTCCAGGTACGGTTGCTGGCGCCGGACGGCGTCGAGGTGCCGGTGGGCGAGGTGGGGGAGATCTGCGCGCGGGGCAAGACCCTCTTTTCCGGATATTTCGCCCGACCCGACTTAAATGCAGTTAAGTCGGCGTACGGCTGGCACCACACCGGCGACCTCGGCCGCCGCGAACTCGACGGCACCATCACCTTCATCGGCCCCAAGCTGCGCATGATCAAGTCAGGGGCCGAGAACATCTACCCCGCCGAGGTGGAACGGGCGCTCGCGTCACATCCCGCGGTGGCCGGCGCCGCCGTCATCGGGGTGCCCGACCCCGTCTGGCACCAGGCGGTCAAGGCCGTCGTCGCGCTCCACCCCGGCGGAACGGCGACGGCCGGGGAGCTGATCGAGCACGTCAAGGCGTCACTGGCGTCGTACAAGAAGCCACGGGAGGTCGTCTTCGTGGACGAGATCCCCAAGCGCGGCCCCGGCCCCGACTACGACGCCCTGGACGCCGCGCACGGCGGCGGAGGCTACCCGGGCGACTGAATATGCGAGCCAACTATCTACTGATGGTCCACTCTCATATTTATGAAACTTCCCATCGAACGTCACCCGGACCGGCCCTTCGACCCTCCCGCCGGGCTCCGCGGGCTCCCGGCGATGAGCCGGCTGGAGTTCGCCGACGGCCACCTCGGCTGGCTGGCCACCACCACCGTCGCGGCCCGCGCCGTGCTGGGCGACCCGAGGTTCAGCGCCCGCCAGGAGATCAAGCACGTCGTCATGCACTCCTCACGTCCCGGCGAGCCCGGCCAGGAAGCCCCGCCAGGTTTCTTCGGCAGCATGGACCCGCCCGAGCACACCCGCTACCGACGGCTGCTCACCGGCCAGTTCACCGTGCGCAGGATGCGCCTGCTGGAGCCGCGCGTCGAGCAGATCGCCGCCGGCCTCCTCGACGCCATGGCCGCGGCCGGGCCGCCCGCCGACCTCGTAACGGCGTACGCGCTGCCGATCCCGTCCACGGTGATCTGCGAGCTGCTCGGAGTCCCGTACGCCGACCACGAGTTCTTCCAGGAACGCAGCTCCCAGCTCGTCATCCCCGGCGGCGACCCCGCGGCGATCGGCGACCTGACCGCCTACCTGCGCGAGCAGGTACGGCGCAAGCGCCAGGCGCCCGGCGACGACCTGATCAGCGGCCTCATCGCCGAACTGACGGACGAGGAGCTGGCCAACGTCGCCCTGCTCCTGCTCGTCGCCGGCCACGAGACCACCGCCAACATGCTGACCCTCGGCGTGTTCGCGCTCCTGGAGCACGGCGCTCCCCTCGACGAGGTCTCGGACGATGCCGTCGAGGAGTTGCTGCGCTGGTTGTCGATCCTGCACCTGGGCGCGCCCCTCCGTACGGCGCTGGAGGACGTCGAGGTCGCGGGCGAGCTGGTCAGGAAGGGCGAGACCGTCGCCGTGTCCCTCCCCGTCGTCAACCGCGACCCGTCCGTCCACGACGACCCGGAAACGCTCCGCTTCGACCGGGGAGCCTCGAGCCGGCACCTGGCGTTCGGCCACGGCGTGCACCAGTGTCTCGGGCAGCAGCTGGCCAGGATCGAGCTGCGCATCGGCTACCGCGCCCTGTTCGAGCGATTCCCGGGGCTGCGGCTGGCCGTCCCCGCGTCCGCGGTGCCGCTGAAACCCGACGCCACGGTGTACGGCGTCACGAGCCTGCCCGTGACCTGGTCCACGGGCTGACGCAGGGCGCTCACAGGATGGCCAGCGGGGTGAGAGGGCTGCCGGTGCCGCCCTCGATCCTGAGCGGCGCCGCCACGAACACGAACTCCGTACGCCCGGTCGCGCCCAGCTCCTCCAGCCAGAGCATCTCGATCAGGTGGATGCCGTGCCGGTGCAGGAGAACGAGGTGCAGGTCGTCGGCGAGGCTCTCCTCCGCGCGCCCGCGCGCGTCGAGCCCGCCGATCGCGGCGTTGTCCGCGGCGACCGCCGCGACGTCGTGCGCGGCCAGCCACCGGCCCGCCGCGGCCGACAGTCCCGGCTGGCCCGACCAGTAGTCCTCGCGCGACCGTTCCCACACCCGGGGCCAGCCCGTACGGATGACCGCGACGTCCCCCGGCCGCGGGGTGGCGATGTCCGCCAGCAGGCCGGCCGTGATGCGATGATCGGCCGGCAGATGGTCCAGGCCGAGGTGACCCGGCACGTCGAACAGCACGCCCCTGGCGACCACCCCGCCCACCCGTTCGATGCCGCACCGGGTCGCGCCGTAGGAGCGCACCCTGGCCGCGGGGTGGCCGTTGTAGAGCTCGTCGCCCGACCACATGTGGCACAGCGCGTCCATGTGGGTGGTGGTGCCGTGGTGGGTGACGAGCAGCGCGTCGTCGGCCACCCGCAGGCCCTCGCCGATCGGCCGCGCCCCGGCCGCGTAGTCGCCGCCGTCCACGGACATGAAGTGCTGCGGCAGCGGGCGGCCGGGCAGATGCGGGACGGTCGTGGGCGCGGGCGAGGAGGTGGCGCCCCTGATCGGCATGGCCAGGCTCAGCACCTCGCCCGTGGTGGCGCTGCGCAGCGCGTCGAGCACCACGGCGGGGGTGAGGAGGTTGAGAGTGCCACGCTGATCATCTGGGCCGAATCGTCCCCAGTTGTTAGGCTCGTCTACCACTGAGCTCCCCTTTCTCCGCGGAGGTCTGATGCACTGCGATCCCCGGTTCTCCGGCGTACGCGAGGTCTTCGAACGGCACTTCTCCGACGGCGAGGAACTGGGCGGCGCCCTGGCCGTCTACCTGGACGGCGAGCTGGTCGTCGACCTGTGGGGCGGGGTCGCCGACCGGCACACCGGGCGGTCCTGGCAGCAGGACACGCCCGCGTTCGTCTACTCCTGCACGAAGGCGGTCACCGCCACCGTGCTGCTGCAGCTGGCGGAGCGGGGCCAGGTGGACCTCACCGCGCCGGTCGCCGACGTGTGGCCCGAGTTCGCCGCCGAGGGCAAGGCGGCCATCACCGTCGAGCAGGTGCTCACCCACCAGAGCGGGCTGCCGGTGATCGAGGAGCCGGTGCCGGTGGAGGAGTTCGAGGACCACGCGGCGATCGCGGCCAGGCTCGCCTCCCAGGCGCCCCTCTGGGAGCCGGGGAAGGCGCACGGCTACCACGCGCTGACCTACGGTTTCCTGCTGGGCGAGGTGATCAGGCGGGTGACGGGCAAGAGCGTCGGGGAGCTGGCCGCCGCCGAGATCGCCCGCCCGCTGGGGCTGGAGCTCTGGGTGGGGGCGCCGGACACCGTGATCGCGCGTACGGCCCGGCTCCAGGCAGGCGAACGCGCCCGGCCTCCCGCACCCACCGAGGCCGTGCCCGAGGGCGGGCGGGCACGGGACGTGCTGGCCGAGGTGGCCAGGGCGGCCCAGGACCCGCGGAGCCTGATGAACCGGGCGCTCGGCAACCCCGGCATGCACCTGCTCAAGGGCGGCGCGAACCATCCGGTCATCCTGCGCGCCGGATGGCCGGCGGCCGGGGCCGTCGCCACCGCGCGGGGGCTGGCCGGGTTCTACCGGGCGCTGATCGCGGGCGAGCTCCTGCCCTCCGGCGCGCTGCGCGAGGCCGTACGCCCGCGCGTGAGCGGCCCCGACCGCGTGCTGCTCCTGGACACCTCGTTCGGGCTCGGCTTCATGCGGCCGTCGCTGACGTTCTTCGTGCCGTCGGAGACCGCCTTCGGCCACACGGGCCTGGGAGGGTTCATCGGCTTGGGCGACCCCGAGCGCGGCCTGGCCGTCGGCTACGTCATGAACCGGATGGCCGCCGCGCTCTCCGGCAACCTGCGCGGCATCCGCCTGGTGGAGGCCGTCTACCGGGCCCTGTGACCGCATCGGAGCTCAGTGCATGGTCACGCCGCCGCTCACCGACAGGATCTGCCCGGTGATGTAGGCGGCGCGATCCGTGCACAGGTAGGCGACCAGGCCCGCCACGTCGGCGGGCGTGCCGAGGCGGCGCAGCGGGATGCCGCGCGCGATCTTGCCGACGAGCCCCGGCTCGGCCTCCGACACCCTTCGCAACATGGGCGTGTCGGTGGGTCCCGGGCAGACGACGTTGGAGGTGACCCGGGCTCTGGCGGCCTCGCGGGCGAGCGTCTTGGCCAGCCCGAACAGCCCGGCCTTCGTGGCCGCGTACGCGCCTTCGCCTCCTGAGCCGGCCCTGGCGCCGTCGGAGGAGACGAACACCAGCCGTCCCCAGCCTCGCTCCAGCATGCCGGGCAGCAGGAGCTTGGTGAGCAGCATCGGCCCGCGCAGGTTGACCTGCCACATGAGGTCCCAGCTCGCCGGGTCGCTCTCGGTGAACGGCCGCACCACCGACACCCCGGCGTTGTGCACCAGGATGTCCACCGGCCCCACGGCGCCGGCGAACGCCTCGACGGACGGGGGCGCGGCCAGGTCGACGCCCAGTGCCCGCGCGCCGGGCAGGCCTGAGGCGACCTTCCCGGCGTTCGGCAGGTCCACGTCGGCGATCACCACGCGGGCGCCCAGCGCGGTCAGGTCGGCGGCGATGGCCGCGCCGATCGCGCCCGCTCCCCCGGTCACGACCGCCGCGCGCCCGTCCAGGCGCAGCCCGTCCATCATGCCGCGCCCTTCATCCGGGTGCTCGCCTCGTCCACGCCCGGGCCAGGTCCGCCGCGGCGGTGCGGGTGGCGAGCAGGCCGATCGTGTGCTTCAGCACGGCCCGCGCGTAGTCGTCGGGGATGCCCGCCACCGCGTCCTTGACCACCGTCACCCGGTAGCCCAGGTTGACCGCCTCCAGGGCCAGCCCGGGGATGCCCAGGTTGAGCGAGACCCCGGCCGCGACGACGGCGGTGACGCCCATCGAGCGCAGCGTCATGTCGAGCGAGGTGCCGGTGAACGGGGAGAAGCCGTGGTAGCGCCGGCTCTCCAGGTCGCCGCCGTCCCGCAGCTCGGGGATGACCTCGGTGGCGGGCGTGCCGTCCAGCATGTGCCCGGGATCGTTGAGCAGCGAGATGATGAACGGGCAGTTGCCCGTGTGGGAGCCGGCCCGGTCGGGGCGGAAGGCGGCCGTGCAGTGGATGACCGGGAGCGCCGCGGCCCTGGCCGCGTGGAGGACACGGGCGGCGTTGGCCACGACGTCGTGCCGGACGCACGCATCCACCAATTCTGGAAATTTCGTGAGATCGCCGACGACGCCCCGCTGCATCTCCATCACCAGCACGGCTACCCGCTCCACCGGCGACCTCCGCCTTCCTATTAGCCGAGCGCTTGCTTGGTAACGTCGATCAGCATAACACCTGCCATCAGCCGTCATCCCCGATTGACGCTGGGCGAAATTTCTGGACTCGTGACAACCGGAACCCCGGGTGAGACCGTCCAATCGAAGACGGCTGCCTGATGGGGGTAGGACTTGGTCCCTGGTTACCGTGAAGTACGCCAGCTCGGCGCCGGCCGTACCGGCCGCGTGTTCCTCGCCACCTACCAGCAGACCGGCGCCTACGTCGCGATCAAATACCTGAACGCCACGCTGCGCCGGGACGCCGAGTTCATGGACCGCTACCGGACGGACACCCACGAACTCGTCGAGATCGACGACCCGAACGTGGTCAAGCTCTACGAGTACGTCGAGACGCAGAGCAGGGCCGCCATCGTCATGGAGCTGGTGGACGGCGTCACGCTGCGCACCCTGCTTGCCGAGCACCACAGGATCAGCACCGAGGCGGCCCTGGCCGTGGTGAAGAGCACGCTGCTGGCCCTGGCCGCCGCCCACGAGCGGGGCGTGCCGCACCGCGACGTCAAGCCGGACAACATCCTCGTCCAGGCCGACGGCACCACCAAGCTGGCGGACTTCGGCGTCGTGGTGCACGCCGAGGAGCCGGGCGTGCCCGCCGGAAGTCCCGAGTACATGGCGCCCGAGCTGTGGACCCAGGGCAGGACGGGCCCGCCCGCGGACGTGTACGCGGCCGCGTGCGTCCTGTTCGAGGCGGCCAGAGGGCGGCCTCCCTACCGGGCGTACAAGGAGGGCGAGGACGGCGGGCCGGACGTGCCCGCGCTGCGCGACAAGCACCTGGTGGAGCCGGTGCCCGTGGAGGTCGCCCCCGACACGCTGCGCGACCTGCTCAGGCGGGGGCTCGCCAAGGACCCCGCGCTCCGGTACGCCTCCGCCCGGCAGTTCGCGGCGGAGCTGGAGGAGGACGCCGTCGCCGCGTACGGCCCCGACTGGGAGAAGCGCGGGCGCCGCCACCTCGCCGAGCTGGCCACGCTGCTCGCCCTCCGTTTCCCGCTGGCCAGGACCGGCCACGCCGCGACGACCGCCTCCCGCATCCGCGACCGCGTGCCGAGGGTGCCCCGGCTGCCTCCGCACCTGTGGGTGGCCGGCGCGACGGTGGTCGCCGTGTCGATCACGCTCATGATGTCGGGCGGCCGGCTGCCCCCCGGACCGGGGGCCATCCTCATGCCGCCGCCCGAGACGCAGAGCGAGCCGGAACCGACCCAGGCCGACGCCCGCACACCCGGCCCGACCAGGACGGCGGCCACACCCCGGCGCACGACCGCCGAGCCGGCGCCCACGCCTCCCGCCCGCAGCGCCTCACAGTCCCTCCCCACCGCCCGGCGGCCCTCCGCCCCGGCCCTCACCGTCCAGGAGGTCGGCATCGTGCGGTGGAGCGGCACGGCCGGCGCGATCAGGGTGTCGGCGAACGGCACCGGGCCCGTGCGGCTGCGGATCTCGTACACGCGGAGGGACGGGGACGCCGGCGCGGCCAGGACGGTCCGCCAGGAGTTCCGCACCTTGCGCGGTCAGACCGCCTACACCAGCGTCGTCACGCACGATCCCGGGGGCGTGGCGTGCGGGCGGCGGGCGTACGTAGGAATCCTCGTGATGACGGAGCCGGCGGCGGGCAACGGGCCGCAGGTGAGCGAGGTGCTCGTGGACGGCCCGAGCTGCGCCGCCCCGACGCCGACCTCGTCCGGGTCCGCCGTCCCGACGCCCACCCGGGAACCGACCGCCTCGGCCCGCACCACCCCCGCGCCCTCTACGGCCCGCACCACCTCGTCCCCGCCCGCCCGCATCGCGTCGCCGACCTCCACCACCGACGGGTCTTCACGCCTCGCACCGCCACATCCGGCCACGGACCCCGGCACAGCACCAGCCACCGTGGAACCCGGCACCACGCCGCCTCCCACCATCGACCACGACGCCGCCACTTCCGCCACTTCCGCCACTTCCGCCACGGAGCCCGGCCGGCGGGGTCTTGTGGGGCAACCAAGCGTTCGCTAGCTTGGCTAGCGATGAGCGGTGACACCTGTGCCCACCGGGCCGCCCACGGCGAACTGGTCATCCAGCGCTGCACCGGCTGCGACCGCCGCAGCCACCTCCCGGAACCGGCCTGCCCCCGGTGCGGCGGCCGGGACCTCCGCGCCGAGCCGGCCTCCGGCGAGGGCGTGGTGCACACGTTCACGATCGTGCACCGCTCCTTCGCCCCCGGCTACCAGGGCCGCGAGCCCTACGTCGCGGCCTGGGTGGATCTGCGGGAAGGCCCCAGGGCGTTCGGGCACGTGGTGGGGTGCGCGCCAGAAGAGGTACGCGTCGGCATGCCGGTACGCGTGACGTTCATAGACGATCTCCCCCATTGGAGGCCCGCGTGAAGCTGGGCAACGTGCTGATTCCCGTGGCCGACCTGGACGAGGCGATCGCCTTCTACGGGCTGCCGGTGAAGTTCCGCGACGGCGACAGGTTCGCGGCGCTCGACGGGGGCGGGGTCACCGTGGCGCTGGCCGGGCCCGCCGAGCACGTCACCGCCTCGGCCGCGCCGTCGTACAAGGTGGACGACGTGGTGCGGGTCGTGCGGGAGATGGAGGGACGCGGCGCCGAGGTGGTGCGGGCGCCGGAGGACGGGCCGCACGAGAGGCGGGCCGTGCTGCGCGATCCCTCAGGCAACGTCTTCGTGCTCTATTCGCCCCTCTGATGTGGAGGCACCCCCCATGGCACGATCACCCTACGGCAACTACGGCCACGCGGTCCTGACCGCGGGAGCGCTGCGCACGCCCGGCCGGGTGGCGCTGACGTACTGCGGCGAGCGGAGCTTCACCTACGACGAGCTCAACAGGAGCGTCAACCGCCGCGCGAACGTCCTGATCGCGGCCGGGATCACGCCCGGGCGGCGGGTGGCGGTGCTGCTCAACGAGACGTTGCGGGTGGCCGAGGTCTACCTCGCGCAGGCCAAGATCGGGGCGGTGACGGCGGCGCTGAACCCGTACTGGCCGGTGGAGACGGTGCGGGACGTGGTGGCCGCCTCGGGGTGCACGGCGCTGGTGCACGACGCGACGGTCGAGGGAGTGGTCGAGCAGATCAGGGACGACCTGCCGGCGGTGACCACGTGGATCGACGTACGCGAGCCGGCGGAGGGTCCGGACGCCGAGCCGCCGCTCGGCGGGTTCCACGACGATCCGGTGGCCCTCTACTACACCTCGGGGACGACAGGGCTGCCCAAGGCCGTCGTGCACACGCACGCGTCGTCGCTGGCCACGGCGCGGATCTGGCTGGACGTCCCGCGCGGGCCCGACGCGGTGTTCGGCACGGGCGCGATCATCTGGGGCATCGGCTTCCCCGCCATCGCCGGGCCCGCCCTGTACGCCGGGATGCGCCTGGTGCTGGAGCAGGACTGGGGCCCGGCGAACTTCCTGCGCGTCGTCCCCCGCGAACGGGTCACGCACGTGTCGCAGATCCCCTCGTTCTACGCGGCGCTGCTGGGGTCGCCCGACCACGAGGGTGTGGACCTGTCGTCCATCCGGGTGATCATGCTGGGCGGGGAGCCGCTGACCGCGACCATGCTCGACCGGATCAGGGCCAGGCTGCCGCAGGCGGCGGTGTTCTCGTACTACGGCCAGACCGAGGCGCCGTACACGTGCATGGGGCGGGTGGACGACGGCTCGATCCCCCTCGGGTCGTCCGGGCGCGCCCGCACGGGCAACGCGGTACGGATCACGAACCAGCGCGGCCACCGCGTGGTCGACGAGGTCGGCGAGATCAACCTGGCCGGGCCGCACCGGATGGCCGGTTACGACGGCCTGCCGGACCGCACGGCGGAGGTGCTGCGCGGCGAGTGGTACGTCGGGGGCGACCTCGGGACGCTCTCGGCCGACGGCGTGCTGCGCGTGCTCGGCCGGCGGGAGGACGCGATCATCAAGGGCGGCGTCTGGACGCAGCCGGCCGTGATCGAGGAGGCCGTTTCGGCCCTCGACGGCGTGGCCGAGGCGGGCGCGGTGGGCGTGCCGGAGGGCGCGGCGGACCAGCGGGTCCTGCTGGCCGTCGTGCCGCGCGCCGGGCACTCGCTGGACGCCTCCAAGATCGCGCTGTCGCTGGCCGACACGCTCCCCGCCCACCAGCGCCCCGACCACATCGTGGTGGCCGCCGAACTCCCGCACGCGCAGGACGCCTCCGGCGGCCCCGGCAAGCTGCTGCGCAGGAAGATCCGCGAGCTGTACGGGTGAGCGCGTACGAGCACGAGGTCAAGGCGCTGCTGCGCGAGGCGGGAGTGCCGGTGCCGCGCGGGGTGGTGGTGGGCGACGGCGACTTCGGCGCGGCCGGCGAGCTGGCCGCGCCGCTGGTGCTGAAGGCGTTCGGGCCGGGGCTGGTGCACAAGTCCGAGGCCGGGGCCGTGGCGCTGGGCCTGCGGCACGGCGAGCTCGCAGCGGCGGCCGCCGCGATGGCCTCCCGGCTGGACGTCGCGGGGTTCCTCGTGGAGGAGCAGGCGCAGGCCGGGGTCGAGCTCATCGTGGGCCTGGTGCGCGACCCGGGGTTCGGGCCGGTGGTGCTGGCCGGCCTCGGCGGGGTGTGGGCGGAGGCGCTGGGTGACACGGCGCTGCGGCTCTGCCCGATCACGGAGGAGGACGCCCGGAGCATGCTGGCCTCGCTGCGCGGGGCCGCGCTCCTGCGCGGGTGGCGCGGCGGCCCGCCGGTGGACGTGGACGCGGTGGTCGAGCTGCTCGTGACGGTCGCCGGCCCCGGCGGGCTGTGGGAGCGGCTGGAGCTGGGCGAGTTCGAGCTGAACCCGGTCATCGCGGGACCGTCGGGCGTGGTGGCCGTCGACGCCCGCCACCTGCCCGCCGCGGCCCCCGCACGGTCGGCGGCGGGACCGCCCGCGGACTTCCTGCCGCTCTTCGAGCCCAGGGCCGTGGCGGTCGCCGGCGCGTCCACGACCCGGCCGAACTTCGGCAACATGTTCCTCGGCTTCTACCGCGAGGCGGGCGTCCCGCTGGTGGCGGTGCACCCCGAGGCGGACGAGGTGTCGGGCGTGCCGGCCGTACGCTCCCCCGCGCTGGCGGAGGTGGACTACGCGCTGGTCGCCGTGCCGGCCGGGCGGTGCGCCGACGTGGTGCGGCAGGCGGCGGGGATCCCATTCGTGCAGGTGATGAGCGGCGGGTTCGGGGAGGCCGGGCAGCACGGGCTGGAGCGGGAGCTGGTCGCGGCGGCCCGGGCGGCGGGCACGCGGCTGCTGGGGCCCAACTGCATGGGCGTCTACTGCCCGCGCGGCCGGCAGACGTTCGTCGGCGGCGGGCTCGGGCCCGCGGGGTCCGTGGCCCTGATCTCGCAGAGCGGCGGCCTGGCGGGCGAGGTGATCAAGGTAGGGGAACGGCGGGGGCTGGCGTTCAGCCGGGTCGCCACGGTCGGCAACGCGGCCGACGTGACCCCGGCCGAGCTGCTGCGCTGGCTCTCGGGCGACGAGGAGACGCGCGCGGTCGGGCTGTACCTGGAGGATCCGCGCGGCGGGCGGGAGCTGTACGAGGCGCTGCGGGCGACGGACCTGCCCGTGGTGCTGCTCGTCGGCGGGCGCAGCGGGCAGGGGCGGCGGGCGGCGGCCTCCCATACGGGCGGCATGGTGAGCGACCGGCGGATCTGGGAGGCGGTGGCCGAGCAGGCGGGCGTGGCGCTGGTGTCCGGCCAGGACGACCTGATCGGGGTTCTGGCGTACTTCCAGGCGCACGGCTCGCGGGTCACCTCCGGGGACGGCGTGCTGGTGGTGGGGCCGAGCGGGGGCGCGAGCGTGCTGGCCGCCGACGCGTTCGACGGCGCGGGTGTGCGGCTCGATCCGCTGCCGGACGACGCGCTCGACGCGCTGCGCGGGCTCGGGGTGGCCGCGGCGGGCAATCCGCTCGAGGTGCCCGTCGGGCCGCTCGGTCGTGCCGGGCTCGTGCCCGAGGTGATCGACACGATCATGTCGCGGCGGCCGTACCGGGACGTCGTGGCGCACGTGAACGTGCAGGCCTTCTTCACGTACGGCGACGCGGCGGAGCCCCTTCACGCCTACGCCAGGGCGGTCGCGGGAGCCCAGGACGCGCTGCCGGGCACCCGGATCACCCTTGTCACCAGGAACGGCGACTGCGCCCCCGAGGGCGTCGAGGACGAGGTGGGACGGATCGCGGCGGCTGCGGGTATCCCCGTCTACCGCTCCATGGAGGCGGCCGCAGCGGCCATCGCCGGAGGAGGACGTCATGAGGTTGCTTGACGGCAGGGTCGCGCTGATCACGGGCGGGGCCCGGGGCATGGGGGCGGCGCACGTGCGGCTCTTCCTGGAGGAGGGCGCGCGGGTGGTGTTCGGCGACGTGCTGGACGACGAGGGCAAGGCGCTGGCGGAGGAGACGGGCGCGGTCTATGTCCGGCACGACGTGACGAGCGCGCGGGAGTGGGAGCGCGCGGTGTCGATGTCCACCGACCTGTACGGCAAGCTCGACGTCCTGGTCAACAACGCAGGGATCCTGAAATATCGGCGCATTGATGAGATGTCACCCGAGGACTTCGACCGGGTGATCGACGTCAACCTCAAGGGAGCCTGGCTCGGGATCAAGTCGGTGATCGACCCCATGAAGGCGGCCGGGCGCGGCGCCATCGTGAACATCTCCTCGATCGAGGGCTTCATCGGCGCCGAAGGGCTGTCGGCGTACTCGGCCTCGAAGTTCGGGCTGCGCGGGATCACCAAGTCGGCGGCGCGGGAGCTGGCCAGGTTCAGGATCCGGGTCAACTCGGTGCATCCTGGCGCGATCAACACCGCGATGGCCATGAACCCCGACATGGCGAACGAGGTGGACGCCGACACGTTCGTGAAGTCCATGGTCATCAAGCGGTTCGCCAAGCCGGTCGAGGTGTCGCACGTGGTGGCGTTCCTGGCCTCCGACCGGGCGAGCTACTGCACGGGCAGCGAGTTCACGGTGGACGGAGGGCTGCTGACCGGGGCGGGATACTAAGATCTCACCCCAAGGTAGATCTTTTAGGTTTAAACCACCTGGATCGGACATTTCTGGCAGCATCCTGACCTGCGGATCTCTCCCAAGAAGAGTCGACTCTCTCTTGGGGCGTGCTTGACCTGGGGTTACCAGACGGTAACCTCGCTCATCGCAGGAGATGACAAGCCGCCGGTTTCGTCACACCAGTCACAGGGGTATACCCAGGTCTGCGTGGACAAAACCGGTCTTGCCCGGAAGGTTTCCCCACGCCTCCATGACGCCAGAGATGAAGAAGTTCATCGAGCTGCTCGAGCGCCAGCTCGGCTACTCGGAGAAGGCCGGCGCGTACACCAAGTTCGGCTCCTGGTACGGCAAGAACGTCGAGTTCGACGCCGACTACACCTCTGCCCCGTGGTGCGACATGATGTTGTCCTGGGCGGCGCACAAGCTCGGCTACGAGGAGTGGATCGGCCAGTTCGCCTGGACGGTCGCCCACGCCAAGTGGTTCAAGGAGCAGGGCACGTGGGGGAAGAAGCCCAAGCCCGGCGCGATCGTCTTCTACGACTGGAGCGGATCCAACAAGATCAGCAGGATCGACCACGTCGGCGTCGTGACGCGGGTCGAGGGCGACACGATTTACACGATCGAGGGCAACATCGACGGCGGCGTCGCCAAGCGCAAGGAACGCGACACGGGCAAGGTCGTCGGCTACGGCTACCCGGAGGAGATCAAGGCCCGCCTGGACGAGGAGGCCGCCCAGCAGGCCAAGGAGGCCAGGAAGAAGGCGGAGGAGCGGGCGGAGGAGCCGTCGAGGCCCGGCAACGACGTCGGCGTGCTCGAGCTTCCCGCGGACGAGGCGCTGTCCGGCATGATCCCCCGCGCAAAACGCGACGAGCCCGCCCGCGCCCCGCACTCCGGCGGCCGCGACGCCGCCGCACCCGCCCCGTCGAAGAAGGCCGAGCAGGAGGCCACGGTCCACGCCTCCGCGAGCGCCACCGGCAAGGAGCCCGCCAAGAAGGCCAAGCACGCCAAGCCGTCCACCGCCGACACCACGGCCGCGACCGCCGACCCGGTCCCCACCCACATCGACGCCGCGGCCACCGCCCCGATGCCCGCCGTGTCGACGCCGACGCTGGTCGGATCGGCGCTGGTGGCCGCGCTGGCGCTGCTCGCCGTCGCCAAGACCCGCCGGCTGCGGGCCGCCGCGTCTTCGGCGTCCGCCGCGTCCGGCACGCCCGCCCGCCCGGCCCGCTCGAACGCCGGCCGCCGTCGCCGCCGCAACGCCGCCCCCGCGCCCCTGCGCCGGCTCGCCACCCGGCCCTTCGACCTCGCCACCGACGCCCCCGAACTCCGTACCACGGACACCGCCGTCCTCCGCTCCCCGCGCCACACCACGGCGCTCGCCTCCGCCCGGGACGCCTCCGACACCACCGTGCTCCGATCGCCGTACGCCGCCGAACTCCTTCCCTCTCGTCTCCGCGCGAGTGCCCAGGACCGCCGCGCGGCGGACACCGGGCCCTTCACGCCCGCCTTCGACGACACGGCTCCCGCCGAGACGGGGCCGCTGGAGATCGTCCTCGACACCGGCCCGCTCGATCGGGTCGTGGACACGGGACCGTTCGAACGCATCGTCATCCCCGGCGCGTCGAGCAGCTTCGACGCCTTCGCACCCACCCGCACCACCGGCGCGGACGCCTTCGGCCCGCTCGTCACCGTCGACCACCCCTCCGGCGGCCCTTACCGCGGACGGCGGCGGCGGCACGAGCGGCTGGCCGAAGAGCCCGCGTTCGCGTCCGACCTGCCGTCGCGCGGCCGCCGCCACCGCCGCGCCCAGCCCGGCTCGCCCGACGTCCAGGGGCCTCGCCCCGGCAACGCGCCCCAACCCGCCGGAGCACCGCACGCGGGCCGCCAGGAGCCCGGACAGCCCGCGGGACGCGCGCAGTCCAGGCGGTCCGGCGAGGGGCGCGGTGCCGAGGGGTTCGTCCAGGACCTCCCGCTGAAGGGCCGCAGGCACCGCAGGACGACCCGCCCCGACGACGGCCGCCGGCTCGCCGGCGCAGCCACCACCCGGCCAGGAAGGGGACGCCACCGCGCCTGACCGGCCTCCCGGCCCGTGCCGACCGCATCGCGACGCCACCGCGCCCGACCGGCGACCCCCACCCACCACGCCCGACCGGTCTCGGGCCCTTGGGCGCGACGCCGGGGGCGTTCGGAGGGGCGTCCCTAGCCGAGCCCGTGCTCGGCGGCGAAGGCGGCCAGCCGGGAGACGGCGTCCCGTCCGCGCGTCCACGGCCGTACGATGAGCCGTTCCACGCCGAGCGCCTCCCACGCGGCCACCTCGTCAGGGGAGACCGGCGCGTAGGCGTGCACCGTCACGGGAACCCCAGGCCCGAGCCGGTCGAGCTGCGGCCTGATCGACTCGATCGTGTGCGGCATGCTGATCCACCCGTCGCAGAGCCGGGCCGCCCTGCGCAGCGCGGCGCCCGACTCCCCACCCGCGAGCACGGGCAGCCGCCGCTGCACCGGCTTGGGTTCGAACGCGACCTCGGGGAACGAGTAGAACCTCCCGGAATGGGCCACCACCGGCTCGCTCCAGAGCCGCCTGACCACCTCGATCGCCTCGTCCAGCCGCGCCCCGCGCGTGCCGAACGGGATGCCGGCCGCCTCCCACTCCCCCCGGTACCAGCCCGCGCCGACCCCGCAGATGGCCCGTCCCGACGAGACGACGTCCAGCGTGGCGAACGCGCGGGCCGACACGAAGGGATGTCGCAGAGCGAGGAGCTGCACCGCCGTGCCGAGCCTGACACGGGAGGTGAAGGCGGCGAGCCAGCACAGGTACGCGGGCGCGTCGAACAGCGGCGTGCCGGGCTTGATCCCCGGGCCGGTGGCGCCCGGGTAGCCGGCGAGCGACAGGTCGGTGGTGAACACCAGGTGCTCGGGCAGCCACACCGACTCGAACCCCAGCTCGTCCGCGGCCACCGCCACGTCCTTCCACGCGGCGGGATGCAACAGCCCGAGCGGCACTCCGAACTTCACGGATACCGTCCCGGGCCGCCGTCGATGACGGCGGCGCAGAGGCGTTCGCGGTGAGCGGCCGCGGTGCCGTACGCGGACGAGAGCGACCAGGCCCGCGCGAGCCAGAACCGCAGATCCAGCTCCTCGGTGTACCCGATCGCCCCGTGCACCTGCAGCGCCGCCCGCGCCGCGAGGTCGGCGGCCTCCCCCGCGGCGGCCTTGGCGGCGCTGGCGTCTCGTCCGGCGCTGGGCAGCGGCCGGCTCCTGGGCCCGCCCACCGACAGGGCCGCCCGGTGGACGAGGGGCGCCGCGAACTCGACGGCCACGGCGACGTCCGCGAGCCGGTGCTTGACCGCCTGGAACGACCCGATGGCCGCCCCGAACTGCGTCCTGGCCCGCGCGTACGCGACGGTGGCCGCGAGCAGTTCCCTGGCGACCCCGACGAGCTGCGCCGCCGTGGCGACGGTGGCCGCGAGCACCACGGCGTCCATCGCCGGCTCGACGGCCCCGCCCAGATCCTCGGACACGTCGAAGCCCACCTCGAACAGCGGCCGGCACGGATCGACGCCGGGGCGGGGCGCGAGGCGTACGGACTCCTTGCGGACCAGGTGCCAGCCGCCCGCCCGCGCCACCACCAGCAGGTCGGCCAGGTCGGCGTCCGGCGCGTACGCCTGCCCCGGCGGCAGCACGCTCACGCACACCGCGCCGGAGGCCAGCCCGGGCAGGCCGGCCGGCAGGTACGCCGCCGCCACGGCGGTCTCGACGACCGGCCCTGGCAGGCACGCCCGCCCGGTCTCCTCCAGCGCCGGCAGGATGTCGGCCGGCGACAACCCCAGGCCGCCGGACCCGGCGGGCAGCAACGATCCGAAGAGGCCCAGGCCGGCGAGCTGCTTCCAGGCGGGCCGCCGCTCGGTGCGCAGCGCGGCCGGCGGGCAGTGCGCCCGCAGCACGTCGCGCACGGTCGCGCCCAGGGCGAGCTGGTCGGAGGTGAAGCCGAAGTTCACGGCCGCACCCCCGCCCTGGGCAGCCCGAGGACGCGTTCGGCGATGATGGTGCGCTGGATCTCGTTCGTGCCCGCGTAGATCGGGCCCGCCAGCGCGAAGAGGAACCCGTCCAGCCAGCCCGTGTCCCCCGCCCGGTCTCCGAGCAGTTCCATGGCGAGGGCGTGCATGCGCAGGTCCAGCTCGGACCAGAACACCTTGCCCATGCTGGCCTCGGGCCCGAGCTCCTCGCCGGTCATGAGCCGCCGCACGGTGGCGTACGTGTGCAGCCGGTACGCCTCCGCGTCGGCCCAGCATCGGGCGGCCCGGTCGGCGAGGGCCGGGCCGGCGTCGCGGGCGAGCGCGACGAGCCGGTCGGCGGTGGCGAGGAACCGTCCCGGGCTGCGCAGGGTCAGCCCGCGTTCGGACGAGGTGGTGGCCATCGCGATCCGCCATCCGTCGCCCGGCTCGCCGACCACCATCGACTCCGGCACGAACACCCCGTCGACGTGCAGCTCCGCGAACCCGGGCAGCCCGTCGAGCTGAGCGATCGGCCGGACGGCGACGTCGTCCATGGGGAACATGACGTACGTGAGGCCGTGGTGGCGCATGCCGGAGGTGCGGAAGAGGCCGAACCCGTGGGTGGCGTGGGCGGCGC
Source organism: Nonomuraea sp. B1E8 (assembly GCF_039871515.1). Classification (NCBI taxonomy): domain Bacteria; kingdom Bacillati; phylum Actinomycetota; class Actinomycetes; order Streptosporangiales; family Streptosporangiaceae; genus Nonomuraea; species Nonomuraea sp. B1E8. Next base: position 485,323 of record NZ_JBDPLS010000006.1, read on the forward strand.
GCGAGCTCCACGTCTTGTGGCCGTACAGCCGCCAGCCTCCGGGGGCGGGCTCGGCCCTGGAGGTCAGCGCGGCCAGGTCGCTGCCCGCCTCGGGCTCCGACCAGGCCTGCGCCCACACGTCGTCGCCCCGGGCCATCCGCGGCAGCCAGCGGTCGCGCTGTTCCGGCGTGCCGAACCTCATGAGTGACGGCGCCAGCAGGAAGATGCCGTTCTGCGTCACCCGGGCGGGGGCGCCGGCGGCCCAGTACTCCTCCTCGAAGATCAGCCACTCGACGAGGGAGGCGCCGCGCCCGCCGTAGTGCTCGGGCCAGGAGACGACGGACAGCCGCGCGCCGGCGAGCAGTGCCTCCCAGGCGCGGTGCGCCGCGAAGCCCTCCGCGGTGTCCATGGGCGGGAGCGGTCGCGGCACGTGCGCGCGCAGCCAGTCACGAACCTCGGCTCGGAAGTCCCGCTCGGCCGGGGAGAAGTCGAGATCCACGCAACCAACCTAGCGCACGCTTGGTTCACGCACCATAGGGTCCCGGCGCCGGAGCGGCCGCTCCGCCCCGCGCGACCATCGCCGCCGCCGAGCACGTGGATATCCGGGAACGCCCCGGGCAGGTTCTCCGGCATGTGCCATTCCACCGACAGCAGACCGCCCGCCCCGCCCGTCCAGGGGGAGGTGGCCTGGCATGAGCAGATCGAGCTGACCGCCGCCGACGGCAACCGCTTCCTCGCCTACCGGGCCGAGCCCGCCGAGCCGAACGGCCGCAGCGTGGTGATCCTGCCCGACGTACGCGGCCTGCACCCCTTCTACCGCGACCTCGCCGTGCGCTTCGCCGAGGCGGGATTCTCCACGATCGCGATCGACTACTTCGGCCGTACGGCGGGCCGCGGCGAGCGCGGCGACGACTTCGACTTCATGACGCACGTCAACCAGCTCACCAACGAGGGGATCAGAGCCGACGCGAGGGCGGCGACCGAGGCGCTGTCGGGCGGAGGGCCGGTGTTCACGGTGGGCTTCTGCATGGGCGGCGCACAGTCCTGGCGGCAGGCCGCCGAGGGCAACGGCCTGGCCGGCGGCATCGGCTTCTACGGCGCGCTGCGCTTCATCGAGCCGCCGGGCTCAGGCCCGGGAGCGCCGCTCCTCCTGCTCAGGGGCGGGGCCGACACGGTCTCGACGCCGGAGCAGTTCGAGGCGTACGAGGCCGCTCTCGACCAGGTGGGCACAGAGCACGAGACGCACGTCTACGAGGGCGCGCCGCACTCGTTCTTCGACCGCGCCTACGGCGAGTGGGCCGAGGCGTGCCAGGACGCCTGGAGGCGCATCCTGTCCTTCACCGAGCGCCACGCTCAGCCCAGATAGGCGGCCCTGACGACCGGGTCCTGCCTGATCTCGGCGGGCGTGCCGTTGTGGCGAGCGTGAATTCGCCTGGGAGGGGTGTCAACGGGGTCCCTAACAACCGCTTGCTCACGATTTCGGCACCGGGTTACCGTTGGGCGCATGCTGATGCGCGCGGCCGTCCTGACCAGGTTCCACGCCCCCCTGGAGGTCCGCGAGGTCGAGATCGCCGACCCCGGCCCCGGCGAGGCACGCGTGCGGATCATGGCGTCCGGCGTGTGCGGCTCCGACCTCAAGGCCATCGACGGCAAGAGCCCCGTGGCGAGCCGGCCACCGTTCATCCTCGGACACGAAAGCGCCGGAGTGGTGGAGAGCGTCGGCACGGGCGTGACCACCGTCAAGCCCGGCGACCACGTCATCATCGCCATGAACGGCCCCTGCGGCCGGTGCCGCCCGTGCGGCGCGGGCCAGTTCCACCTGTGCTCCGGCCCCGCCAGGCTCCCCACCATCATGGGCGGCCCGCCGCGCGTCACCCTCGACGGGCAGGAGACCCGCCGCTTCATCGGCATCGGCTCGTTCGCCGAGTACACCGTCGTCTCCGAGGCGATGTGCGTACGGATCGCCGCGGACGCCCCCTTCGCCGCCATGTGCCTGCTGGCCTGCGGCGTCGTCACCGGCGTCGGCGCCGTCACGAACGTCGCCAGGGTGCCCCCCGGCGCCACCGTCCTCGTCGTGGGCTGCGGCGGCGTCGGACTCAACGTCATCCAGGGGGCGGTGCTCGCGGGCGCGACCACGATCGTCGCCGCCGACACGGCCGAGCCGAAACTCAAGCTGGCCGGACGCTTCGGCGCCACCCACACCCTCCTCGCCGCGGACCTGCCCCGGCAGGTGGGCGAACTCGTGAAGGGCGGCGTCGACTACGCCTTCGACGCCACCGGCGCGCCCGGCGTGCTCTCCCAGGCGTTCGCCGCCACCCGTCCCGGCGGGACCGCGGTCATGGTCGGCAGCCCGCCCCAAGGCCACCCCGCCGAGGTGGACACCGGCCTGCTGTTCGCCTCCCGCCGCCTCATGGGCACCCAGGGCGGAGACGCCGCACCGCACCGCGACCTGCCCATGCTGGCGGCGCAGTACCTCCGGGGCCGCCTCGACCTCGACGGCCTCATCACGGAACGCCTGCCCCTCGACCAGATCAACGAAGCCGTGAACCACGTCCGCCAGGGCACCGTCGCCCGCACGGTCATCACCTTCTAGAACCCATGGCCTTGTCAGGCCGCGTCAGGGCCACGCTGCGACCACCCGGCCGCAGGGCCCTCGCGTCGGCTCAGTCCTCGTCGAGATGAGCGCGATCGGCGCGGTGGGCGCGCAGCTCACGGCGCGCCTGGTGCCGGCTGCGACGGCGCTCCTCACGGCGGATGTAGTACCACTCCCGGTTGGCGCCTTTGGTGTCGCGAACGAGCACGTGGTAGCCGGGGGCGCCCCAGAAACAGCCGTCCCTGCGCCAGTTCGCGCTGTCGGCGGTGATCTCGTCCGGCAGCGTGCACGGCCCGAAACGATGATCATGCACGGGCACGGAGGTCATCGGCGGCGCGTCGGCCATCCGCACCCACCAGGGCCGGGTCCTGTCGGTCTTGCTCATACGGTCACCTTTCGGCTCCGTGACGCCCCTGGATGGGGCCGTCGCTAGACCGGGTGCACCGTGATCACCTCCGACTACGCACACAACAAAAAGGGACCGAAAGCGACGAAGCCGCCCAGAGACCCTGATCCACACTACCCACGACCGGCCGCCGGTGGCGGGTTTCGGTCTTCACGATCGAGACTCTGGGCCAGCCGCCCCAGCGGATGCCTTTCTCGTTTCGGGCTCGGGCGCGGTCGCGACGTCGTGCCCCTCGACGGACAGCCTTGCCTTCAGGAATCGTCCCAATTGAGGTCAGTTTTCGCCCCAAACGATGAGGTCGCCGACGAAGCCTTCCCCGGAAACTTCCTTCACGTGGAAGGCGTGAGCCAGGGCAAGGGTGTTCGCTAGTTCACGGCGGAGTAGCGCGACCGTGTCGCTCATGGCACCACCCTTCGAGCACCCCGCGGTGCTGGTGTCCTGCGGCCAGGTCGAGCCACGCTGTGACTGCCTGGCCGTAAGGCCCTCGTGCCGTCTCCTCATTGCTGCCGTCCTCGGACTGGCGGACGACAAGAAACTCCCCGCCCTCGGAGACAAGGTCGTACTCGCCGCAGCAGGACGTGTCATGAAAACGCGTGCGCGGAGTTCGGGGGATGTGTGGTCTCCAGGTACGCATGTCGCTCTTCTCAGGTGTGGTCCAGGCCCGCCAGGCCCTCTTGGATGCGCAGCCGAACGGTCAGAGCCATGGCGTCATCGGCGTCCACGGTCTGAGCGAGACCGACGGCTATCTCGGCGGCGCGGAGCCTGCGACGGCGTGTCGCGTAGCACGCACCCGTGTTGCTGCTCCAGATGGTCCAGTCGTCGCCGTACGCGGAGCGTAGGCTGGCCAGCGTTTCGGCGGTGATCCTGCTCATGCCACGCATCATCCTGCGTTACCAGAGGACAGCGCACCGTCACCCCAGGACACCTGAGGACATCTTGCAGACCACTAGATGGCCTCAAAAGTCCTGCGGAAGGATGCCGCCATGGTGAACGAACGCCTGCGCCGGACCATGCTCCGCGCCGGCCTCGATCCGCAGCAGCTCGCGGATTCGGCCGAGGTCAGCGTCAAGTCCGTCGAGCGCTGGCTTACCGGCAGGGTCATCCCCTACCCCAAAACTCGCTACCGGGTCGCAGCCATCCTCGAAGAGGACGAATCGTACCTGTGGCCCGATGCCATCGACAGGACGTCGCTTGGGGGCGCCGAGCTGGTCACCTCCTACCCGCGGCGCAACGACGTACCCCGCCATCTGTGGACGGAGGTGCTGCGCAACGCCGAACGCAACATCGACCTGCTCGCGTTCGCCGGTCTGTTCCTGACAGAGGAACACCCGGACTGGCTGCCGACGCTGGCCGGCAAGGCGAAGGCGGGGGCGCGGGTACGGCTCCTGATCGGCGACCCGAACGGCGCACAACTCGCGGCACGGGACGCCGAGTACGAGATCGGAGGTGGCGTCGCCGGGCGAGTCACGTCGGTGATGGCCTACTACGGCCAGCGCATGCCACCGTCCGTACAGATCAGGCTGCACGACACGCCCCTCTACAACAGCATCTACAGATTCGACGACGAGATGCTGGTGAACGTGCACGTGTACGGGCTGCTCGCCGCCTACACACCTACGTTCCACCTCCGGCGGATGGATGGGGCCTGGTTCAACACCTACCTGGAAAGCTACGAGCGAGTGTGGGCGTCAGCCCGGCCGTGGGATCGAGGGGCAGCGGCATGACGAAACGTGTCGATTATTGGCGAGATCCAGACGCACCCAAGCCGACCAGCCGTAAGGCGTCCGCGTCTGTGTTCGTCCGCGACGAGGCCGGGCGCCTGCTGCTGCTGCGCCGTACGGACAACGACCTGTGGACGATCCCCACAGGCGGCGTGAAGAGGGGAGAGACGGTCGCGCAGGCCGGGGCGCGGGAGTGCAGGGAGGAGACGGGTCTCGACGTCGAGGTGATCGGCCTCGTCGGCGTGTTCTCCACCCCGGATCACGTCATCGTGTATTTGCACGGCGACCAGGTGGACGAGGTACGACAACCCATCAATATCTGCTTGCGCGCCCGCGTCGTCGGAGGCGAGGTGCGGCCGGAGCCGTCCGAGGCGCGGGAGGTGCGGTGGGTCGAGTCCGCCGCCCTCGACGACTACCCGATCCACCCGGCGATCAGGTTGCGGATAGACCGGGGTCTTGAGAACGCGGAGCCGTACATCGGCTAGTGACCGTCTCTGCCGTCCGATGTTGTGGTGTCTCAGAGGTTCGGCAGGGTTTTCTAGACTTCCTCCAAAGATCAGAGGAGGCGGTATGTCCTATCCCGAGCCCCGCTACTTCGGCGAGACCGGTGAGCACAGCGGCACGTTCCAGCTGGCCGGCCGGGAGCCTGACCTGTCCATGGGCGTGGGAGGCACGCAGGTGCACTATCTCGCGACGGGCGGCTCCACGAACGGCGCGTACGGCCTCTACCGGTGGGAGATGGGCCCGCGCCCGGGCGGCCCTGATCCGCACTTCCACCGGACCATGACCGAGTCGTTCTACGTGTTGTCGGGCACGATCCGCCTCTACAACGGCGAGAAGTGGGCCGACGGCAAGCCGGGTGACTTCCTGTTCCTGCCCGAGGGCGGTGTGCACGCCTTCAAGAACGAGTCGGGCGAACCGGCCTCGATGTTGATCCTTTTCACGCCGGGCGCGCCCCGCGAGGCGTATTTCGAGGAGCTCGCCGGCATCGCCGCCACCGGCCGGCAGCTGAGCCCGGAGGAGTGGACGGAGCTGTACCTGCGCCACGACCAGTACATGGTCTGACGCCGCCGCTCCACAGGCACGCTGACCGGCTGAGGCCGACGACGTGAGCCGAACCACTGGAACGATGAGCGACCGATCTCTTACCGTGGGTTACCGACACCACGGGGAGGAGAGACGGTGCACATGAAGAACGTCACCATGGCCGGGGCGCTCACCGGGCTGGTCATGACGGGGGTCCAGGCCCAGTCCGCCGTGGCCGGAGACGTCCACGACTTCGGCGCCCTGGGCGTGGTCATCTGGAGCGAGCCCAGGGCGGGTTCGGGCCGCGCCGGCGTCGGCTACGCCGGTCAGGGGTTCGAGTCCGACCGGTCGGAGGAGCACGGCCTCTACCGCTGCGACTTCTTCGAGAGCACCCTGTGGCACCACGGCCGCAACGTGGCGACCGGGGTCGTCGGCTGGGTTCCCGCCTGCAACCTGACCGACTCCGACTGACCAGGCGTCCTTACACGCCGGCCTTGGCGGGCTCGCGGCGCGGCGGGGCCGGGGTCTCGTCCTCCTCGTGGCCCTCTACCGACAGGTTCGGCAGGATGCGGTCGAGCCAGCGCGGGCACCACCAGTTGAGCCGCCCCAGCAGCACCATGGTGGCGGGCACGAGGAAGCCCCTGATGATCGTGGCGTCCACCGCGATGGCCACCGCCAGCCCGACTCCGAACGTCTTGACCATCGGATCCGGGTACGCGATGAACGCCACGAACACCGCCACCATGATGAGGGCGGCCGACGTGATGACGCGGCCCGTCGACCCGAGCCCCTGCGCCACCGACCGGGCGTTGCCCCGGTGCCGCTGGTACGCCTGCCGCACCGCCGTCAGCAGGAACACCTCGTAGTCCATCGACAACCCGAACAGCACCGCGAACAACATCAACGGCACGTAGCTCTCGATCGGCACCGAGAAGAAGATGGTCTGCACGTACGATGCGCTGGCCGGCGGGTCCATGCCCACCAGCCCGCTGCCCACGCCGATGGAGAACACCAGCGCCAGCGCCCCGAACGCGGCCCCGAGCGAGACGAGGTTCATCACCGCGGCCTTGATCGCGACGATGGGCGCGCGGAAGGCGAGCAGCAGGAGCAGCGCGCTCAGCAGCACGACCACGCCGATGACCAGCGGGGTGCGCTCGGCCATGCGGTCTCCCGCGTCGGTGAGCCCCGCGACCTTCCCGCCGACGTGCACCTGCACGCCCGGCAGCGCGAGTTCCCTGATGTCCCTGACCACGTCGGCGGCCCGGGCGTCGCTCGGGGCGTAGTCGGTGACGACCTGGAGCAGGACCGACCGGCCGGAGGTGTTCACCTTGGGCTCGCCCACGTGGGCGGTGCCTTCGACGTCGTCGATCGCGCGGGTGAGGTGGTCGACGACCGGGTCTCCCGAGTCGGCTACCTTCGAGGGCAGCTCGGCGACCACGATCAGCGGCCCGTTGGCGCCGGGCCCGAAGCCGGTGGCCATCAGCTCGTACGCCCGCCGCGAATCCGAGCCCTGGGCGCCGTATCCCTCGTCGAGGGGCCCGAGCTTCAGCGCAAGCGCGGGCGCGGCCAGCGCTCCCAGCACGAGGGCGCTGGCGAACAACACCCGCCACGGGCGGCGGGCGACCCACGAGCCGAGCCCGGCCCATCCGGCGCCGGACCCGCCGGCGCCCTTCAGGAACGGCACCTTGAGCGCGTTGACGCGGTGGCCGAGCAGTCCGAGCAGGGCCGGGACGAGCGTGACGGAGGTCAGCACGGCGGCGACGACCGAGATGCCGGTGACCCAGCCGAGCGTGGCCAGCAGCGGGAAGCCGGCCAGCATCAGCGCGCTCAACGCGATGATCACGGTGCCGCCGGCGAACACGACGGCTCCGCCCGAACTCGACACGGTGCGGCGTACGGACTCCACGACCGGCACCCCGTCGGCCAGCAGCCGGCGGTGGCGGGACAGCAGGAACAGCGCGTAGTCGATGCCCACGCCGAGCCCGATCATCGTGGCCATGATGCCGGCCTGCTTGGGCATGTCGACCACCCACCCGAGCAGGCCGATCACGCCGAGCCCCGAGGCCACGCTGACCAGCGCGGCGAAGATCGGGATGAGCGCGGCCACCAGCGTCCCGAACGCGAACACCAGCACGAGCAGCGCGCAGAGCACGCCGATGATCTCGCTGGGCCCGGTCTTGATCTCCTTGTCGGCGGGCGTGGAACTGTCCGCGGGCACTACCTCGAGCCCGGCGGCCCGCGCCGGGTCCGCGGCCTTGGACAGGCTCTGCGTGAGTGCGGCGATCTCGTCGCTGTCGTGGCCCTCCATGCGGATGCCGATGAGCCCGATCCGCAGATTGGAGGCGATGCCGCCCACGCGGTACGGCGAGTCCACCTGCACGACGTGCGGCATGGTGCGCAGCCGGTCGACGGCCCGCTCCACGGCGCGCTTGGGCGCGTCGTCGGTGAGGGGGCCGTCGGCGGAGTAGACGACGAGCTGCACCGTGCCGCCCCCGGCGTAGCCGGGCCCGAAGCCGGTCTTCATCAGGTCGTGCGCGCGTTGCGCGTCGGTGCCGGGGATGCTCGCGTCGTTGCTGGTGGGAGCGGCGAACACGAGGCTGCCGCCCATCAGCGCGGCGGCCGCGACCACCCAGAGGACCAGCACGATCCGCCCGTGCCGCGCGCACCAGCCGCCCAGCCGTCCCAGCAACCGCGTCATCGCAAAGCCCCCACTCGACGGCCGTCCAGTACGGTCGTACAGGACATACGATAAAGCGGGAAATACTGGGAAGGCTGTCTCCTCTAGAGAATTGAGACGATGACCACAGCCGACGACACCCGCACCCGGATCCTGGCCGCCGCCCGCGAGTTGTTCGCCGAGCGCGGCTACGCGGCCACGTCGCTGGCCGACATCGCCGCCGCCGTCGGGCTGACCAAGACCGCCGTCGCCTACCACTTCCACCCCAAGGACCGCCTGGCGGCCGAGCTCCTCTCGCCGGCGGCCGGCGAGATGCTGGCGCTGCTCGACGCCGGCCACGAGAGCCGGGACGAGTTCGTCGAGGCCCTGGTCGGGTTCGCGGTGCGCTACCGCTCGGTGATCCGCCTGTTCATGGAGGACCTGGCCGGAGACGACTCCGTCTCCCCCGTCCCGCCCGGCTCGGAGCGCGCGGTGATCAGGACGTACAGGGACGAGATCTTCACCAAGCTCGTGGGCGAGGATCCGGGCCCGGAGACCCGGCTCAAGGGCTGGGCCCTGCTCGGCGCGCTGCAGTGGGGCACGGTCAAGACCATGGACCTGCCGGAGGAGCAGGTCAGAGCGGCCATGCTGGAGTCGGCCAGGGCGATCTGGCACGACCCGCGAGGCGGCTAGAGGCCGAGGATCTCGCGCTCGACGTGGGAGAGCGCGAGACGTACCGCGCCCAGCGCCACCCCCTCGTCCCCGAACGTGGACGCCACCACCTCGGGCACGCTCAGGCACAGCTCGGCCAGGTGCCGCCTGACCGGTTCGAGCAGCACGTCGCCGGCCCGCACGTAGCCGCCGCCCAGCACCAGCAGGTCGGGGTCGATGGCCAGCGCGAGCGCCGAGGCGCCGATGGCGAGGGTCTCGGCGTAACCGTCGACCCGGCGCCGGGCCTCGCGGTCGCCGCGCAGCGCCGCCTCGAACACCTCGGCCGCCGAGGCGTCCTTGACCAGGTCGCGGGCGGCGTCCTCCCAGCCGACCTGGCGCAGCGTGCCGATCTCGCCCGCGGCCCCGCCGCGCCCCGGGTGCAGCCGGCCGCCGATCAGGATGCCCGCGCCCACCCGGCGGCCCATCATGACGTACACGACGTCGGAGGCGTGCTGGGCGCTGCCGCGCCAGTGCTCGGCGAGCGCGGCGAGGTTGGCGTCGTTGGCCGCCAGCGCGGTGCAGCCGAACCAGTCTCCGGCCAGGCTCGCCAGGTCGACGCCCGTCCAGCCGGGCAGCGTGATCGACAACGACACGCGCCCGGTGCGGTCGACGATGCCCGAGGTGCCGGCCGCCACGGCCCACACGCGGGTGCGCGCCACGCCCGCGCCGTCCACGCAGGCCAGGCAGGTGCGGCGGGCGGCGGCCAGGCGTTCGTGGGCGGCGGCGTCGATGCCGACCTCGGCCCGCTCCCAGGCGATCACCTCGCCGCCGAGGTCGGCCAGCGCGGCCACGATGGTGTCGCCGCCGACCTCCACGCCCACCACGTAGCCGGCGTCCGCTCGGAACCCGAACCGCCGCGCGGGCCGCCCCATCGCGCCCTCGTCGGGCGGCACCTCCTTGACGTAGCCGCGCTCGCCCAGCTCGTCGAGGGCCGCCTCGACCGTCTGCCTGGACAGCCCGGTGATGCGGCCGAGCTGTGTCAGCGTGGCCACGCCCTCGCGGCGCAGGGCCCTGAGCGTGGCCTGGGTGTTCACCTTACGCAGCAGCGACGCGTCACCTGGCCGAAGCTCGGTCACTTATGAGACCTTTCCCCATAACTTCCCTATTGACGTCTACCAGCCCGGATCTTAGCATCAGCCGACATACGTGAATTGGTTACATAAGTAGAGGAGTTGGATGATCACGCTCGCCATCGTCGGCGCGGGCTCGCGGGGCGCCTCCTACGCCGACCACGCCGTCGAGACCGGCCGGGCCCGCGTGGTCGCGGTGGCCGACCCGCTCGCCGGCCGCCGCGCCAGGTTCCCCGACGCGACGCCGTACGCCGGCTGGCGCGAGCTGGCCGCGCTGCCCCGCCAGGCGGACGCGGTCGTCATCGCCACCCAGGACCGCGAGCACGTCGAGCCGGCCGTGCGCTTCGCCGAGCTGGGCTACGACATCCTGCTGGAGAAGCCCATGGCGGTGTCGGAGGACGACTGCCACGCGATCGTGGAAGCCGCCGAGCGCTCCGGCGCGGTGTTCGCCGTCTGCCACGTGCTGCGCTACACGCCGTACACCAAGGTGCTGAAAGAGCTGCTCGACGAGGGCCGGATCGGCGAGATCGTCAACATCCAGCACCTGGAACCGGTCGGCTGGTGGCACCAGGCGCACTCGTACGTGCGGGGCAACTGGCGGCGGGCCGACGAGTCCACGTTCATGCTGCTCGCCAAGTCGTGCCACGACCTCGACTGGCTGGTGCACCTGACGGGCCGGCAGGTCACCCGCGTGTCGTCGTTCGGCGGCCTCCAGCACTTCCGCCCGGAGAACCGGCCGGAGGGCGCCGCCGACCGCTGCCTCGACTGCCGGGTCGAGCCCGGCTGCCCCTACTCCGCCCGGCGCATCTACCTGCCGCTGGCGGGCACGGACGAGTGGCCGCTGTCCGTGCTCACCGACGACGTCTCCGAGCAGGGGGTGCTGGAGGCGCTGAGGACCGGCCCGTACGGCAGGTGCGTGTACGCCTGCGACAACGACGTGGTCGACCACCAGGTCGTGAACCTGGAGTTCGAGGGAGGAGCGACCGCCTCGTTCACGATGACGGCCTTCACGCCCGCGCTCCACCGCCAGACCCGGATCTTCGGCACCCGAGGCTCCATCGAGGGCGACGGCGACCGCCTGACCGTGACCGACTTCGTCACGGGCCGATCCGAGACCGTCGACACCAGTCCGACCGGCGACGCGACGGCGAGAGGCGGCCACGGCGGCGGCGACCAGGCGCTGGTCGAGGCGTTCCTGACCGCTGTGGCCACGAGAGACCGCGCCCCGATCCTCTCCTCCCCCGGCGAGAGCCTGCACAGCCACCTCATCGCCTGGGCGGCCGAGCGGTCGCGGCTGCGCGGCGAGACCGTAACCCTGGAAGGAACCCCCCGATGAAGGCAATCCACATCGCCGCCGCGCTGGCGCTCGGCGCGGGACTGGCCGGCTGCGGCTCGACGACCCCCGCGAGCGCGCCGGCCGCGCAGGAGAACGGCGGGCGCGGGCCGATCACGTTCCTCGGCGGCAAGTTCGAGGCCGAGTCGGTGCAGAAGATCGTCGACGCCTGGAACGCCGCGCACCCCGACGAGAAGGCGACCGTCGTGCTGCTCCCGGAGAGCGCCGACGAGCAGCGCCGCAAGCTCATCCAGAGCGCGCAGACCAAGTCGGACACCGGCGACGTCATCCTCATCGACGCGGTGTGGACCAGCGAGTTCGCCGCGAACCGGTGGGTGGACGAGCTGAAGCTGGACACGACCGGCCTCCTCCCCACCACCATCGAAACGGCGAAATATCGCGACAAGCTCTATGCGATGCCGCTGTTCACCGGCACCGGCCTGCTCTACTACCGCACCGACCTGGTCAAGGAGCCGCCCAAGACCTGGGACGAGATGAAGAAGATCTGCGCGGACGTCCTGCCCGAGCAGAAGGGCATGAGCTGCTACGCCGGCCAGTTCGACAAGTACGAGGGCCTGACCGTGAACTTCGCCGAGGCCGTCTCCTCCGCCGGCGGCCGGCTGCTCGACGAATCCGGCAAGCCCCAGGTCACCAGCGAGGCGGCGAAGCAGGCCGCGCGGTTCCTCGCCGACGGGTTCGACAGCGGCATGATCCCGAAAGAGGCGATCACGTACAAGGAGGAAGAGGGACGGGTCGCCTTCCAGGAGGGCAAACTGCTCTTCTACCGCAACTGGGCCTACGGCTACGAGGCCGCGCAGAAGACCGACGGCTCCAGCAAGGTCGCCGGCAAGGTCGACGTGGCGCCCATCCCCGGGCTGACCGGCCCGGGCGCGGGCACGCTGGGCGGCAACAACCTGGCCGTCTCCGCCTTCTCCAAGCACAAGCAGAGCGCCAGGGACTTCGTCGCGTTCATGACCAGCGCCGCGCAGATCAAGGCGTTCGCGCAGACCAGCTCGATGCCGGTGGCGCGGGCCGCGATCTACGAGGATCCCGAGCTGATCAAGAAGTACCCGTACCTGCCGGCGCTCAAGGAGGGCATCCTCGCCGCCGTGCCGCGCCCCGCGGCCGTCAAGTACGGCGACGTGACCGCCGCCGTCCAGGAGTCCGCCTACGCCATCGTCACCGGCGCCAAGCCCGTCGACCAGGCGCTGACCGAGCTGCAGTCAGCCCTCGGCCCGCTGCTCACGTGAGAGTGCGCCCGGCCGCCCCGCGCGGCCAGTCGTGGACGGCCGCGGCCATGTTGTCGCCCACCATGATCGTGCTGGCGCTCGTCGTCTTCTACCCGCTGGTCGCGGCCATGCGAGAGTCGTTCTACGAGAGCGGGCAGCGGCTCGACGCGGACGGGTTCGTGGTGGAGGGCGAATGGTTCGCCGGGCTCGCCAACTACGCGGGCGTGGTGGAGCAGCGCTTCGTGAACGCCGCGTTCAACACCACCCTGTTCACCGTGGTGACGGTGGCGCTGGAGGTCGTGCTCGGTGTGGCCATGGCGCTGGTCATGCGGCGGGCCTTCAGGGGACAGGCGTTCCTGCGGGCCAGCATCCTGATCCCGTGGGCGGTCCCGACCGCGGTCGCGGGCCTGATGTGGAAGTGGATCTTCCAGGCGGACGGGGTGGCCAACGCCCTGCTCGGCACCGACATCCTCTGGACCGCGGACGGCCCCTGGGCCAAGCTCGCCGTGATCATCGCCGACACCTGGAAGACCGCCCCCTTCGTCGGCCTGCTCGTGCTGGCCGGCCTCCAGATCATCCCGTCCAGCGTGTACGAGGCCGCCAAGGTCGACGGCGCCACCCCCTGGCAGACGTTCTGGCGGATCACGTTGCCCCTCGTCAGACCCGCCCTGCTGGTGGCCGTGCTGTTCCGGCTGATGGACGCGCTGCGCATCTTCGACCTGCCGTACGTGCTGGTCGGGCCGCGCAAGCAGTCGGTGGAGACGTTGTCGGGGCTCATCTGGGACGAGGCGACACGGGTGCACTACGGGCCCGCGTCGGCGTACGGGACGGCGTTGTTCGCCTACATCGCGGTCATCGCGTTCGTGTTCGTCAGGCTGCTCGGAGCCGATCTGCTGAGCGACGTGCGCTCGCGCAGGAAGGAGGCCCGCGATGTGGCGTAGGGCCGCGATGACCGGCATCGCGCTGTACTGCCTGGTGCCGTTCTACTGGATGGTGGTGTCGAGTTTCCGCCGCACCGCCGACATCCACGACAAGTCGCCGCTGCCCGCCCCGTGGTCGCTGGAGAGCTACGACGCGGTCTTCGCCGAGGGCATGGGCTTCGGCCGGTCGCTGGTCAACAGCCTCGTCGTCGCGGGCACCACCACGGCGGTCACCCTCCTGGTCGGCACCATGGCCGCGTACGCGCTGGCCCGGCTGGCCTTCCGCGGCAAGAACGCCGTCCTGGCCCTCGTGATCGCCGTGTCCATGTTCCCCGGCGCACTTTTGATCGTGCCGCTGCTCAAGTTGTTCACGACGATCGGCTGGATCAACAGCTACCAGGCGATGATCGTCCCGTCGATGTCCTTCGCCCTGCCGCTGACCATCTGGAACCTGACGACGTTCTTCCGGCAGCTGCCGTACGAGCTGGAGCAGGCCGCCATGATCGACGGCTGCACCGCCTTCGCCGCCTTCCGCCGCGTCATGCTCCCCCTGGCGGCGCCGGGAGTCTTCACCACGGCGATCCTGGCCTTCATCGCGACCTGGAACGAGTTCATCATCGCCGTCACCATGGTCAACGACCAGTCCCGCCAGACGGCCACGGTCCGGATCGCCCAGTTCACCGGCGCGGCCAAGTTCGACACCCCGTTCGGCACGCAGATGGCGGCGGGCGTGCTGGTGACGATCCCGCTGGTGCTACTGGTGCTGTTCTTCCAGCGCCGCATCGTCGCCGGGCTGACGGCGGGAGCCCTCAAGTGACCACGCCACCGCGCGGGTGCCGGACAGTGGCGATGATGTCGCGGCGGTGGACCAGTCCCAGCTGGCGGGAGTCCTGGGAGCGCGGGTTGTCTCCGGCCACCGCGACATATCCGGCCGGCACGTGGGGCACGTCCGGCATCGAGGGGGCGAGCCAGTCGGGCAGCGGGTCGCCGGCGATGGCGGATACCCGCTTGATCCGGTGTGGCAGTTGATCGTCCGCGACCCGGAAGACGATGATGTCGTCGCGCCGGGGGTCGCGGCGTAAGCGCCGCGCGAGCAGGCGCTGGCCGTTCCGCAGGGTGGGCGCCATGCTGTGGCCGCGCACGGTCACCCTGATCCAGCCGATCATCGCACCCTCGCGTCCTGGTAGCCGCCGGCCTGGAGGCGGAACAGCCGGGCGTACTCGCCGTCCGCGTCCATCAGCTCGTCGTGGCTGCCCCGTTCGGAGGTCCGCCCGTCGACGAGGGTGACGATCAGGTCGGCGCCGCGCAGCGCGGACATGCGATGGGAGATCAGCAGCCGGGTACGGCCCTGCGCGTGCCGGCGCAGGGTGGCGTGCACACGGTGCTCGCCCTCGGCGTCCAGTCCCGAGGTGGGCTCGTCGAGCACGATCAGCTCGGCGTCGGCGCGCATCAGGCAGCGAGCCAGGGCCATCCGCTGCCACTGCCCGCCGGACAGCGTCACGCCGGCCCGCTCACCGTCGTCGTCGGTGTGCGTCCGGGACAGTACGGTGTCGTAGCCGCTGGGCAGGGCCGCCACCGTGTCGTCGGCGCCTGCCGCCCGCGCGGCCGCGACGATCCGCGACCGGTCGCCGAGACGCTGGACCTGCCCGATGCCGATGTTCTCGGCCGCGGTCAGGTCGTAGGTCATGAAATCCTGGAACACCACGCCGATCCGCGCGCGCAGGGCCGCGACGTCCAGCTCGCGGATGTCCACACCACCCCAGGTGATCGTGCCGCGCTGCGGGTCGTAGTACCGGCACAGCAGTTTCACCAGCGTGCTCTTGCCCGCCCCGTTGACACCGGCCAGCCCCACGGCGGCCCCGGCGGGAATGGTCAGGTTCACCCCGCGCAGCACCCACGGGCCTTCCTCGCCATACCGGAACCAGACGTCCCGTACCTCGATGGTCGCCGACGGAGGTGGCGTGCCCATGCCGTCCGGCAGGTCGTCACCGGTGTCGAGGACGTCGAGGTAGTGCACGAACAGCCGCGCCGCGCGGATGGCCTCGCCGAGTTGGAGCACCACGCCGGACAGCCCGGTCTGCACTCCGGCCACCGCACCGAGGAACAGCACCAGGTCGCCGACCGGCGCGCCACCGGTGGCGACATTCGTGGCGACCACGACCGTGCCCACCCCTGTGACGGCGGCGCCGAGCAACGCGAGCCCGCTCTGCACCAGCGCGCCGCGGCGTGCCACGGACAGCCGTGCGTGCGTTACCGCCGCCAGTGAGTCGATCATTCTGGTGTGCAGCAGCGTGCCGAGGCCGAACAGCCTGATCTCCTTGGCGGCGCGCACATCGGTGAGCAGTGCCCGGTAGAACAGGCGGCGCCGGTCGGTGGCCACCCACGCCTCCTCGACGGCCACCTCGCGCCGCGCGGTCGCCAGCCTGGCGAGCACGGCGGTCAGCACGGACGCGAGCAGCAGCAGGGTCATCGGCGGCCACACCGCCAGGAGCACGCCCGCGAAGCCGGTGAGCACGATCACCGAGTGGACCAGTTCCTGCGCGAACTGCGAAACCGTGCCGGGCGCTTCCTGCGCGGCCTCCTCGGCGAGCCGCAACCGGTTGTGGAACGCGGGATCCTCGATGTGTCGCAGCCCCGGCAGAGTGGCGACCCGCTGGAACAACCGGCTCTCCACGGTCAGCGTGACCCGGTGCCGGACCACCTCGCCGAGATAGCCGGCGAGATAGAGAAGAGCGATGGCCAGCCCTCCTGCGAGCGCCGAAGCGATGGCGAGGAACACCGCCCGGCCCGTGCTCGCTGTACCCGTGGTGAGCTCGTTGACCAGCAGCATCGTCAGCCATGCCCCGCTCGCGGGCGCGGCGCCCGCGAGCACGGTCAGCCCCAGTGCGGTGGTGGCGGTCACCGGCACGGACCGGAACGGCAACGCGAGCGCCACCACGCCGGCACGAGCGGCGGACCGGGTCATGCCACCTTCGCCGGAGCGCCGGTGACCTCCGCGAAGTCGTCGAGCCGGGTGCCGGACGCGGTCACCACGCCGCTGTGCGTGTGCAGCAGCGTCGGGAACGCGACGATCTCGAACGCGCTCAGCACGGGATCGTCGACCCCGATGAGCGCGACCCGGCCCAGCACGCCGAGCTTGGCGACCAACCGCTCCGTCGCCTCAGGAGCATCCGCATCACCTTGCACCATCGACACGAACCGCGCCTCCGGCGGAGCGGCGACCAGCGCGTCCGACAACATCCGGCACGGCCCGCAACCGACCTGGAAGAACCCCACCTGGACCGGGCCGTCCAGATCGGCCTGGGAGATCGTGACGCCGTCCACGCCGGTCACCGAGAACGGGCCGACGACCGTACCGGGACTCGGCACGCTCGTGTGTCGGGCGGGCGCGCCGCCGTGCTGCTGCAACTCGCGGACCCTGGCCACCAACCCGAACGTGAACAGCAGATGCACCACGACCACGGCAGCGAGCAGCACGACGGCGGTGGTGAGCAGGGTCAACGGTTCCTCCCGGCGGGAACGAGGAGGAACGCGACGTCCTCCCAGCGGATCGTGAGCAGACCGGCGAACGCTCCGGCGACCACGGCGACCAGCACGCCCGGAGCGGACGCGGGCACGCCACCGGCGAACGCACCGGCCACGGCGACAGCCACCAGCAGACCGTTACGGACCAGATGCCGCGGGCCGAGCAGACCACCACCGGCGCCGAAGCACTGACAACGCACTGGGCGCCTGGCCAGAACCGCACGCGCGATCCCAGCGCAGAACACCACGAGAAGCACGGCCGCCGCGGCATAGCCGGCCGGCCGCATGCCGGGAACAGCGAGCAGCACCACAGTGGCGGCCTCCCCCGCCACGACCACGCCGGCGACCGGAGTGGCGGGCAGCCATCGCGGCCCGACCGCCGCGACCAGGTCACGGAACTCAGCCAGTCCCTGCCGGGAACGCACCTTCCCCACGACCGCCGCAGAGAAGACAACGGCGAGCAACACGCGAGCGAACAGGTCAAGCACCTCGGCCTCCGGGTGGGCACGGTTGCCTGCGGGGGCACGCGGAAGCGTCCCCCGCCGGCCGCTCCGGTGGTTAGTTGTTCACTTGCAGGTGGACGACTTGCTGGTGCAGCTGCCCAGGCAGCTGAAGCGGTAGCCCTTCTTGCAGCACTGGCCGTGCTCCGGCACACACGCACCGGCTTCCACTCTCGGCAACACCGCTCCGACGAGCCGCTCGCCCGCCCGCCGCATGAGTCCCTTCATGACAACCCCTTCCGTGACCAACGACGCGGACGCCGACCAGAAGATGTGCGTGCGATGCCTCCCCTGGCGGTGCCGACCAGATTGCCCCGATTCCCACGCGATGTCCTTAGCAGGCAGTCCACATTTCTTCGCGCCGCGTCCACTGAATCGCGGAACCTAGCGATGGGCCGTCACCGGCCGCCGCTCCGGGGGCCGGGCGCCCTCCTGTCGCTGCCTGCGCCGCCTGCTCAGGAACCAGCCCAGCCCCAGCACGGCGAGTCCGAGCGGCGTCCGGGTCAGCCACTTCGCGGCGAAGAACATGAAGAGCTTTTTCATGAGCTGCACCTGCCCCGGGAACGGCGCGGCACGCGTGGGTCCGTGCGAGGCGCCCGAGCGGTCACTCGCCGGGGATCTGGCCGCTCGGGGTCGGCGAAGGCTGCTCGCCGCCGGGGTCCGGAGGGCCTGACTGGCCGGCCACGCCGACGACGATCAGGACCGTGGCTCCCGGCTTGGCGCAGCTGCCCGCCTGGAGACTCTGGCGCAGGATCGTGCCCGCCCGCGACTCGTCCTCCACCACCTGCCCGCGCTGCCGCACCCTGAGGCCGGCGGCCTCCAGCGCCGCCCGCCCGTCCGCCCTGTCCCGGCCGACGACAGGCGGCACGGCCGTGCCGTGGCGGGACAGGGTGAGGTTCACCGAGGTGCCGCCGGCGACGCGGCTGCCCGCTTCGGGGTCGCTGCCGAGCACCCGGCCGCCGGGCTGGTCGGAGCAGGTGTGGCTGATCGTGCCGACCTCGAGGCCCGCGCCGGTCAGGGCGTTCTCGGCGGCCTGGCGCGGCTTGCCCGTGACCGCGGGCACCGCCACCCCCTTCGACACCTGGAGCGCGACCTTGCTGCCCTTGGCCGCCTCCGCGCCGGAGGCGGGCTCGCTGCCGAGCACCTGGCCGATCTTCTCCGGCGAGTCGGCCTCGGTGACCGCGCCCAGTGCCAGCCCGGCCTTCTTGAGCACCTTGGTCGCCGCGCCCTTGCTCATCCCGACCAGGGAGGGCACCGGCACGGTGACCGGGCGGGTCGCCGGGGGTGGCTTCGCGGTGGGCTCGCGCTGCTCCTGCGTCTCCTTCCTGGTCCTGATCGGGATGGACTCGCCGATCGGCGACTGGGTGATCACGGGCGGGTACGGGTCCGGCAGCCGCGGTCCCGCCTGCGCGCCCCGTTGCTCGTCGAACGTGGGGATGAGCACCGTGAGCAGCACGGCGGCGGTCACCGTGAGCGCCGCGCAGACGGCGATGGCCGCCCTCGGCCAGCCCCGTTCCGGGGGCTGCGTCAGCTGCGTGCCGGGGTGGGGCCCCGACGTCTCAGGCGGGCGCCCCACCCGCCCCCACCCGGTGGCCCCCGACCCGCCGCCCACGCCTGCGGGGGAATCCACCGAGGCGTGACCTCCGGACGTGCCCCGCTCCCTGCCGGGCTCTCCAAGAGCGGACCCGGACCCCGCCGGCTCCCGCGACTCGGGCAGCACGTAACCGCAGGACGCCCCCGTCTCCTCCGGCTCGGCCATCGGGGGCCGCGGCTCGGGGATCAGCGGCGGCGTGGCCCGCAGGATGGGGGCGGGTGGCGAGCTCAGCACACCGTCCGGCACGTCGCCCGCGTCACCCAGGAGCGCGAGCAGCAGGTCCCTGCTGGTGGGCCGGTTGCGGGCGTCCTTGTCCAGGCACGACTCCACCAGCGTGCGCAGCCGGCCGTCCAGCAGCCCGAGTTCGGGCGCCGCGGTCAGGATGCGGTGCAGCACCGGCGCGACGGAGTCCTGCCCGAACGGCGCGCTCGCGTTGGCCGCGAAACACATCGTCGCACCCCACGAGAACACGTCCGCCGCCCCGGTGACCGCCGACGCGGTGATCTGCTCGGGCGCCATGTACGCGGGCGTCCCCACGCCTCTGCCGCTCACCGTGGCCGCCGCGTCCAGCGCCTTGGCCAGGCCGAAGTCGATCACGCGCGGCCCGTCGGGGCCGAGCAGCACGTTCTGGGGCTTGAAGTCGCGGTGCACGATCCCGGCCCGGTGGATCGCCGCGAGCGCGGTCGCGGTGCCAACCGCGAGCCGCTCCAGTGCGCCGCCCCGCCGCGGCCCGGTGAGCGCGACCTCCCGCTGCAGCGAGGGCCCTTCGACGTATTCGCTCACGATGTAGGGCCGGCCCTCGTCGAACCCCGCGTCGATCACCTGCGCCGTGCAGAACCGCGCCACGTGCTTGGCCAGCTCGACTTCCCGCAGGAACGCCCCCCGCTCGTCGCCGACCGGCCCATGCAGCAGCTTGACCGCGTATCTTTCCCCGCCCCTCGTGCCGAGGAACACCGCACCCTGACCACCCTCGCCCAGGCGCCCGGAGAGCGTGTACTCCCCGAGCCGCTGCGGGTCCCCCGTCCTGAGCGGCTGCGCCGTTGGCACGGGCACCCTCCCCTCGCCGCCTGCTACCTACTGAAGGCAACGGGCCGCCCGCAGTCAACCGTGCGCAGGCCAATCGCTGCCTGACCGTGATACAGCAGGTCAGGAGGTACGGGCGACCTTGCCCGAATACGTAACCTGGTCCTCACCGTGGCGGGTGACCTTGATGGCCATCTGGTTAGTGTCGGCGGTCGGGAGCATCCTCAGCGTCCCCGGATAACACTCCTCGCCCTCGACCTGATCGAGAGTGAACACCAGCTGGGTGCCGGTCTGCCCGATCTGTCCGGAACAGTGCAGATCCGCTCCCCATCGCATGGCGCCGCCGCCGTCGGGGTGCACGTGCAGTTCGATGGGGAAGACGCGCTCGGCGGTGAAGTGCTCGGCCGACCCGGTCCACGTGCCTTCGAGGCCGGGGCCCTGGGCGCCGCGCAGCCAGAACACGAACCCGGCCACCCCCATGGCGAGCCCGGCCACCGCCACGACGACCTGCCAGGGCCGCACCCGCTCCCGCGCCGGCCGCGTTCCGGGGAGCCGCCCGTCACCGTCCGCGCCCTCGCCAGCCGTGCTTCCGCCGGCCTCCCGGCCCGCGCCTTCCGACGTGCTTCCGGTCCTTTCCGGCCCGGCCGCACCGGAGGGGGTGCCGGCGTGCCGGTGCGCGGAGGTGGCGGCCGTCTCGCGGACGCGTACGACGGGGAAGCTCGTCGTCGGGTCAGGGTCGGTGATCACGATCTCGTCCCGCTCGGCGGCGCCGACGGCGGCCATGGCGCCGGACGTCAGCACGTCCTGCTCGCCGGCCGCCTGCTGCCCCAGGAGCCGCAGCAGCACCTCCTCGGCGCTCGGCCGGTCGCCGGGCTCGGGTGCCAGGCACGCCTGCACGATCTCGCGCAGCGGCCCGCGCAGCGGTCCCAGGTCCGGCTTGCCGTACAGGATCCTGGCCAGCACCTCCCGGTGCGTCTCCGCCGTGAACGCGTGCCGGCCGCTGGCGGTGTACGCGACGGTCAGCCCCCACGCCCACAGGTCGGCGGACGGCCCGGCGGGCTCTCCGTGGATGCGCTCGGGCGCCATGTAGGCCGGGGTGCCCACGGGGATGTGGCCGGTGGTCGCCTCGGTGTTCACGAGCCTGGACACGCCGAAGTCGATCACGCGCGGCCCGTCGAGCCCGAGCAGCACGTTGCCCGGCTTGAAGTCGCGGTGCACGACGCCGGCGCGGTGGATGGCGCCGAGGGCGGTGGCGGTGCCGATGGCCAGGCGGTCGAGCGAGCCGCCCTGGCGGGGCCCCTCCGCGACGATGTGCTCGCGCAGCGAGGGGCCTTCGACGTATTCGCTGACGAGGTAGGGCCGGTCGCCTTCGAGGTCGGCCTCGATCAGCTGGGCCGTGCAGAAGGCCGCCACCCGGCGCACGGCCTCGACCTCGCCGAGGAACCTGCGCCGCACGTCGGGGTCGCTCGACAGGCTGGCGCGCAGGAGCTTGACCGCGACTTTGGCGCCTTGCGGGGACTCGCCGAGGTACACGACGCCCTGGCCGCCCTGGCCGAGCCTGCGTGTCAGCCGGTACGGCCCAAGTCGCAGCGGATCATCGGCACGAAGCTCGGACATATACCGCCATTATGCCCGTCGTCAGTGAAGGGCCGCGTACTGATCAAGAAAGCGCAGCACCTCGTCCGCGGGCCCGCTCGGCAGCGTGGCCACGGCTTCCTCGATGCCGAGACCGGCGAAGTAGTCGAGCTTCTCCTTCGTCGGCCGTGTCCCGAACGGTATCACTTGGGCCATCGGCCGCCCGGCCTTTTCGCACGCTTCGCGCAGCGCGGGCAGCGCCGCCCTGATCCCGTGGCCGCCGATCGGCATCCAGCCGTCGGCGTACTCGGCGACGTGCGCGAACACCTTCGGCCCGGCGGCGCCGCCCACGTACACAGGCGGGACCCGCACCGGCTTGGGCCAGGACCAGGACGGCTCGAACCCGTCGAACGCGGCCACCTCGTCGCGCCACAGGGCCCGCATCGCCAGCACGTTGCGCCTGGCGACCTCGCGGCGGCGGCCGTACGGGACTCCGTGGTTCTCGATCTCCTCGACGTTCCAGCCGAACCCGACGCCGACCACCACGCGCCCGCCGGAGAGGTGGTCGAGGGTGGCGACGGCCTTGGCGGTCACGATGGGGTCGCGTTGAGCGGCGAGCAGGATGCCGGTGCCCAGGCACAGCCGCTCGGTCGCGGCGGCGGCGAAGGAGAGGGCGACGAGGGGGTCGAGGGTGCGCTTGTACTCCTCGGGCAGTTCCCGCTGCCCGCCCGCGGGTGGGGTGCGGCGCGAGACCGGGATGTGGGTGTGCTCGGGCAGGTAGAGCGAGGAGAAGCCGCGTTCCTCCGCCGCTCTGGCGAGGTCGTGGACCGGCATGGCCAGGTCCGTCGCGAACATCGTGACCCCGAGCCTCATGGGGACCTCCCATCATGACCAAGCGATTGCTCGGTTAAGATTTCCAGAGTACCTTGCAGAAGACCATCCGCGGAGAGAGGCCCAACGGTGAAGTTCTCTATCTTCCTGAATCCGCAGATTCCCGGCTCTGGCTACGCGGCCGAGGAGAACGCCAAGGCCAGGCGGCCCATCGGGCGTGACACGGAGTCGTACCAGAGGTTGCTGCACGAGGTGCGGGAGATAGCCGTCCACGCCGACCAGGTCGGGTTCGACGCGCTGATGATGACCGAGCACCATTTCCATTCGGAGGGCATGGAGTTCTCGGTCAACCCGCTCATGTTCCTCACCGACCTGGCCGCCAGGACCGAGCGCATCCTGCTGGCGCCGCTCGGCCTGGTCCTGCCCGCCTGGGATCCGATCAGAGCCGCCGAGGACGTGGCGCTGCTCGACCAGTTCTGCAAGGGACGGCTGCGCCTCGGCGTCGCCCGCGGCTACCAGAACCGCTGGATGAACGTGCTGGGCCAGCGCTGGCACGCCGCCGCTGCCCGCTCCGACGGCTCGGCCTCCGACACCCGCAACTTCGACGTCTTCGGCGAGGTGCTGAAGATCATGAAGCTGGCGTGGACCCAGGAAACGTTGCGCTACAAGTCCGACGTGCTGGACTACCAGGTGCCCTTTCCGTACGAGGGCATCGAGGGCTGGCCGGCACAGGAGTGGACCAGGACGTTCGGCGCGCCCGGCGAGCTCGCCGACGACGGCACGGTGCGGGCCGTCTCCGTCTGCCCCAGGCCGTACCAGAACCCGCACCCCGAGCTGTGGCAGCCGTTCACGATCTCCGACCGGTCGGTCATCAGGGCCGCCCAGGAGGACATCATGCCGTGGATGTTCACCCCCAACCCCGACGACCACGCCCAGAAGGCCAGGCTCTACCAGGAGGAGTCCGCCAAGCAGGGTCGCCACTACAAGCTGGGCGAGCACACCGGCATCCTCAAGATCGTCGGCATCGCCGACACCACCGAGGAGGCCATCAACACCTTCGGCCGCGGCATCCCGAAGGACTTCGCCGCCTTCTTCGGCCCGTTCGGCTACCTCGAGGTGCTGCGGAAGAAGGAGGACGAGAAACACCAGCCCATCTCCCCGGAGAAGGGCGACGCCAAGCGCATGAACGACGTGGAGATGGCGCTCTTCGGCACCCCGGACGACGTCAAGCGCGGCATCCAGCGCATGCTCGACCGGATGCCCGACCTGGAGTGGTTCGGCCTCTACATGCAGGGCCAGCAGGGCGTGCTGCCGCTCGACACGGTCAAGCGCAACCTGGAGATGTTCGCCACCAAGGTCGCCCCGGAGTTCCGATGAAGATGTGGCTGGGGGCCTCGTTCTCCGACACGGACCAGTTCGTGGAGCTGGCACGGGCCGCCGAACGGTGCGGCTTCGACACGCTGACGCTCTCCGACCATCTCTTCTACGCCGATTATTTCGGGACGCCGTACCCGTACTCGAAGTCGGGGCGGCCGCGCTGGAACGCGCGGACGCACTGGCCGGACGTGTGGGTGACGATCGGGGCCATGGCGGCGGTGACCACGTCGCTGCGGTTCGCCCCCAACGTCTACGTCGCCCCGGTCCGCGACCTGTTCACCGTGGCCAAGCAGGTGTCCACGGCGGCGGTGTTGTCGCGGGATCGGGTGACGTTCGGGGTGGGGGTGGGCTGGTGCAAGGAGGAGTTCGTCGCGACCGGCCAGGACTTCCACACGCGGGGGCGGCGACTGGACGCGATGCTGCCCGTGCTGCGCTCGTTGTGGGCGGGCGAGACGGTCACCCTTGACGGCCTGCCCGCCCTGTCGATCTCCCCGGTCCCCGCCGGGCGCATCCCCGTCCATGTGGGCGGTGACAGCGAGGCCGCCCTGCGCCGGGCGGCCCGGCTGGGCGACGGCTGGATCGGCAACCGCATCTACACCGAGGAGCAGCTCGACCCCGTGCTCGACACGCTCCGCCGGCACCTCGACGCCAACGGCAGGAGCGGGCAGCCGTTCGACATCATCGCGCCGCTCGCGGTGCTGCCGGACGCCGGCACGTACCGGCGCTTCGCCGCCAAGGGCGTGACGGGAACGCTGGCCGCGCCCTGGTGGCTGGCCACTCCGGAGGAGAAGGCCCGGTACGGCGAGGACACCCTGGAGCTCAAGATCGCCACCATGGAGCGCTTCGCCGAGGAGGTCATCGCCAAGCTCTGACCCGCCCGCCAGGCCGCCCGGCCCGGGGTGGCGGGAGAGGGCGATAACCTCGTCACGTGCTGGAAAGGATCGCGGCCACGCGCTACGTGACCCCGCTGCGCGAGGGCGGGTCGCTGCCGGGCGTCGTCGAGGCCGACGACCTGGGCACCTACGTCGTGAAGTTCCGTGAGGCGGGCCAGGGCCGGCGGGTGCTCGTCGCCGAGATCATCGCGGCCGAGCTGGGCCGCCGGCTGGGCCTGCGGACACCCGAGCTCAAGCTCATCGACCTCGACCCCCAGCTCGGCGTCAGAGAGCCGGACGAGGAGGTGCAGGACCTCCTCAAGGCCAGCACCGGCCTCAACCTGGCGGTCGACTTCCTGCCGGGCGCGCTCGGGTTCGACCCGCTGGCCTGGTCGGCCGATCCGGTGTTCGCGTCGAGGGTGGTGTGGTTCGACGGCCTCATCCACAACATCGACCGGAGCTGGCGCAACCCCAACCTGCTGGTCTGGCACGGCGACACCTGGCTGATCGACCACGGCGCGGCGCTCTGGTTCCACCACAACTGGAAGACGGCCGACCCGCGGCGGCCGTTCGACGCCGGCGACCACGTGCTCGCGCCGTTCGCCGGCGACGTGGCGGCGGCGGGCACCGAGCTGGCCGCGAGGATCACCCCTGGGCTGCTGGAGGCCGTGACGGCGCTGGTGCCCGGCGAGTGGCTCGACGGCGAGCCCGGGTTCGGCTCGGCCGGCGCCGTCCGCGAGGCCTATGCCGATCACCTGCTCCGGCGGGCCCGCGAGCCGCACGACTGGCTGGTGTCCACCGAGCAGAGGGCGCCCAGGCAGGGGCCGGGGTCCGTCGGCGAGTTCTGGCGGGGAGGCGGCCGGTGACCAGGGACGTCTACGAATACGCGGTGATCCGCGTCGTGCCCAGGGTCGAGCGGGGCGAGCTGATCAACGCGGGCGTGCTGCTCTACTGCCAGCCGCGCGCCTACCTGTGCGCGCGGGTCGAGCTCGACGCCGGCCGGCTGAGGGCCGTCGATCCCGGCGCCGACCTCGACGGCGTACGCCGGGCGCTGAGCGCGTACGAGCTGGCCTGCGGCGAGGAGGCCGGTCCGCTGGAGGGCGAGTCGCTCGGCGGCAGGTTCCGCTGGCTGACGGCCCCGCGCAGCACGATCGTGCAGGCCGGGCCGGTGCACGCGGGGCTGACGAGCGACCCCGACACCGAGCTGGCCAGGCTCTTCGACAAGCTCGTACGCCTCTGACCGGGGGCGGGCTCCCGCGCGCTAGAACAGCACCGACATGAAGGTGTCGACCTCGTGGAAGCCGACCTTGCGATAGACCGCGCGCGCCGATCGGTTGTAGTCGTTGACGTAGAGCGTGACCACGGGGGCGAAGCAGCTCAGCGCGGCCTCCACCGTCGCGGCCATGCCCGCCACGGCGTGACCCCTTCCCCGCAGCTCGGGGGCGACCCAGACACCCTGGATCTGGCAGGCGTGCGGCGTGACCGCGCCGATCTCCGCCTTGAACACCACCCGCCCGTCCTCGATGCGGGCGTAGGAGCGGCCGATCCTGATGAGCTCGGCGACCCTGGTGCGGTAGAGGGCGCCGCCGTCGCCGATGTTCGGCGACACCCCGACCTCTTCGGTGAACATGGCCACGCACGCGGGCAGCAGAATGTCGAACTCCTCCGGCCGCACCCGGCGGACGAGCGGGTCGGCGGGCACCGGCGCCTTGTGCGAGGTGGCCATGACCGGCTGCGCCCAGCGGATCGCGCGGGCCCGGCCCCAGTGCGGCTCCAGCCGCTCCCACAACAAGGAGACAGCGTCGGCGGGACCCACGATGGACGAACACCGGCGCCCCTGCTTGCGGGCGCGGTCGGCGAACGCGTGCACGGCCTCAGGACCGGCGTTGACCGGCACCATGTTGGCCCCGGCGTAACAGAGTGACACGAGGCCACCGCGCGGCCCGAACCCCCACATCTGCCCGCCCAGCCTCGCCGGATTGAGTCCGACGGCCCGCACCCGGGAGGAGACGAAGACGTTGGCGACCGGATCGGAGTCAAGCATGGCGAGAACTTCGTCCCGGTCGCTGTCATCGAGCACGCGCGACGCCGATGTACGCAGCATCACACGGTCAGACTACGCGAAGGGTTACCGATTAGCTCATCTGGCGATGCCCGCGGTAACCGATTCTTGACGTCATCCTCCGCCGAGCAGCCCCAGCAGCCCGAGAGCGCCCAGCAGATCGTGCCGCTCCGGCGGGTTCGCGGCCATGCGGGCGGACGCGTTCGGCTCGGGCAGCGCGCGGCACCCGGCGTCCCGCGCCGGCAGCGAGCCGTCACGCAGGTACGCCGCCAGGTGCCCGTCCACGCACTGGTTGCCC
This sequence comes from Nonomuraea sp. B1E8, assembly GCF_039871515.1. NCBI lineage: Bacteria > Bacillati > Actinomycetota > Actinomycetes > Streptosporangiales > Streptosporangiaceae > Nonomuraea > Nonomuraea sp. B1E8. The sequence goes on from NZ_JBDPLS010000006.1 coordinate 512,624, forward strand.
CCCAGGGACACGCCGTGGTTGCCCCCCTGCTCCACCACCAGGCGGGAGCGCGGGAAGAGGCGGTGCACCGTCAGCGCCCCCCGGTAGGGTGTCGCGGCGTCGTCACGGGACTGCAGGATGAGGATGGGCGGCAACTTCGGCGACCCGTGCACCTTGACCGGCTCGCCGCCACGCACGCGCCAGAACGCGCACGGGGCGTTGTACCACGCGTTCGGCCACGTCAGGAACGGCGCGCTGCGGTGCGACCTGGTCATGTCGGCCCGCCACCTGTCCCAGTCGCGCGGCCAGCGGGCGTCGCGGCACTGGACGCCCAGGTAGACGGCGTAGCTGTTCTCGTCCGCCGCGTCGACCTTGCCGTGCTTGTCGTAGAGGTCGACCAGGCCCTGCACCTCGCCCTTCCGGACGTAGGCGGACCAGGCCGCGGCGAACGCGGGCCAGAGCTTGTCGCTGTAGCCGGCGATGGTGAACGTGTCGTCGAGCTCGCTCGGCCCCACGATGCCGCCTGCCGGGCGATCGCGCAGCCTGTCACGCATCGCGTAGTAGGCGAACGACGTCTGCTTCGTGGTGGCGCCGAGCGCGTAGACGGAGTTGTGCTCGGCGACCCAGCCGAGGAAGAGGCGGTGGCGGCGTTCGAAGGCGGCGTTCTGCCTGAGGTTGGCCTCGTACCACACCGCGGTGGGGTCGACGACGCTGTCCAGGACCAGCCGCTTGACACGCTGCGGGAAGAGCGTGGCGTAGACGGCGCCGAGGTAGGTGCCGTACGAGTAGCCGAAGTAACTGATCTTCTGCTCTCCGAGGGCGGCGCGGATGGCGTCCATGTCCCTGGCGGAGTTCTCGGTGGTGAGGTGCGGCAGCAGCCAGGCCCAGCGGTTGCCGCACGCGTTCGCGTACGATGCCGCCCGGCTGAGCAGCACCCGCTCCTCGGCCCGCCCGCGCGGCACGGCGTCCGGCCGCGGCGCCTTGTAGTAGGCGTCGGGGTCGACGCAGCGCATCGCCGGCTCGCTCGCGCCGACGCCGCGGGGATCGAAGCCCACGATGTCGTAGCGGTCGCGCAGGTCGCCGGGCAGGTTCCTGGCGACGTACGAAGTGAGGTTGCGGCCGGACGCGCCAGGGCCGCCCGGGTTCACCAGGAGCGTGCCCAGGTGGTCGGCGTCCCGCGACGTCTTGGCCTTGATCCGGTTGATCGCCACCTTGATCGAATGTCCGAGCGGCTCGCGGTAGTCGAGCGGCACGCGCACGGTGGCGCACTCCAGGCCGGCCGGCGCCGGCTTACCCGACACCTGGGGACACGGCCCCCAGGCCACCGCGGACGGCGCGGCCGGCGCGCCCCTCGCTCCGCTGGCCACCGCCACCCCGTCCGCGCTGACGATTACGGCGACGAGCACCGCCGTTCCGGTGACAATCCCGACTACCCGTTTCACCCGGTCCCCTCCCATGTCATAGGCCTTGCGATGCTCCCGTACGTGACCAGGCCATGACGCTGGGTATGGGCAAATGCTTGCCATCATGTAATGGATCGGTTGCAAAGAGTGAACGGTGGCGGGCGGCCCGCGGACGCCGGAGGCCCCGGGCCGATGGCGGACCCGGGGCCTCCGTGTACGTCTAAGGGCAGGTCAGCCGACCGTGACCTGAGGGCCGGCGTCGTCGTCGAGACCGATCTCGACGCCCATCTCCTCGGCCAGCCGCATGGCCTCCTCGATCAGGGTCTCGACGATCTGCGACTCGGGCACGGTCTTGATGACCTCGCCCTTGACGAAGATCTGGCCCTTGCCGTTGCCCGAGGCCACCCCGAGGTCGGCCTCACGGGCCTCGCCCGGCCCGTTGACGACGCAGCCCATGACGGCCACCCGCAGCGGGACCTTCATGCCCTCCAGCCCGGCCTGCACCTGGTCGGCCAGCGTGTAGACGTCGACCTGGGCCCGCCCGCACGACGGGCAGGACACGATCTCGAGGCCGCGCTCGCGCAGCCCGAGCGACTCCAGGATCTGGGCGCCCACCTTGACCTCTTCGACCGGCGGCGCCGACAGGGACACCCTGATCGTGTCGCCGATGCCCTCGGCCAGCAGCGCGCCGAAGGCGACGGAGGACTTGATCGTGCCCTGAAAGGCCGGCCCCGCCTCCGTGACGCCCAGGTGCAGCGGGTAGTCGCACTGGGCGGCCAGCAGGCGGTACGCGTTGATCATCACGACCGGGTCGTTGTGCTTGACCGAGATCTTGATGTCCCTGAACCCGTGCTCCTCGAACAGCGAGCACTCCCACAGGGCCGACTCCACCAGCGCCTCGGGCGTGGCCTTGCCGTATTTCTGCAGCAGCCGCGGGTCGAGGGAGCCGGCGTTGACGCCGATCCTGATCGGCACGCCGTGCTCGGAGGCGGCCCGGGCGATCTCACCGACCTTGTCGTCGAACTTCTTGATGTTGCCCGGGTTGACGCGCACGGCAGCGCAGCCCGCCTCGATGGCCGCGAACACGTATTTCGGCTGGAAGTGGATGTCGGCGATGACGGGGATCTGCGATTTCCTGGCGATGACGGGCAGCGCGTCGGCGTCGTCCTGGGACGGCACCGCGACACGCACGATCTGGCAGCCGGAGGCCGTCAGCTCGGCGATCTGCTGCAGGGTGGCGTTGACGTCGGCGGTCACCGTGGTCGTCATCGACTGCACCGAGACGGGGGCGTCGCCGCCCACCGGCACGCTGCCGACCATGAGCTGGCGGGAGTGGCGGCGTTCGGCGAGCGGCTTGGGGCGCACCGCCGGAATGCCGAGAGCTACAGATGACATTTCAACCCTTACTGTGACGACGCTTTCAGTCTAGGTAGTCAGCGGGACTGCCCCGCTGTGAGTTCGGCCGCACGGGCACGGGCCCAGGCGTCGGCCGCCAGCACCTCGTCGACCGAGCCGGCCGGGGTGACGTCGTGCTCCTCGACGACCTGGGCGACGGTGTCGACGATCGCCAGGAACGGCAGGTCGCCGCGCATGAACGCGTCGAGGCAGGCTTCGTTGGCGGCGTTGTAGACGGCCGGCGCGGTGCCGCCAGCGCCGCCGACGTGCCTGGCGAGCGCGACGGAGGGAAACGCCTCGTCGTCGAGCGGCTCGAACGTCCACGTGTGCGCCTTGGACCAGTCGATGGGCCGGGCCGCGCCGGGGATGCGGTGCGGGTGGCCGAGCGCCAGCGCGATGGGCAGCCGCATGTCGGGCGGGCTGGCCTGGGCGATGGTGGAGCCGTCGACGTATTCGACCATGGAGTGGATGATCGACTGCGGGTGCACCACGACCTCGATGCGGTCGAAGCCGAGGTCGAAGAGCAGGTGCGCCTCGATCACCTCCAGCCCTTTGTTGACCAGGGTCGCGGAGTTGATCGTGATGACCGGCCCCATCGACCAGGTCGGGTGGGCCAGTGCCATCTCGGGGGTGACGTCGGCCATCTCGGCGCGCTTCATGCCACGGAACGGGCCGCCGCTGGCGGTGACCACGAGCTGCTTGACCTGGGCGGGGTCGTAGCCCTCGGGCCCCGAGGCCCACAGGCACTGCTGCAGCGCCGAGTGCTCGGAGTCGACCGGCAGGATCTGCCCCGGCTTGGCCAGCCGTTTGACCAGGGGACCGCCGATGATGAGGGACTCCTTGTTGGCCAGCGCGAGCGTCCTGCCCGACTCCAGGGCGACCAGCGTGGAGGTCAGGCCGAGCGCGCCGGTGATGCCGTTGAGCACGGTGTCGCACGGCCACGCCGCCACCTCGGCGACTCCTTCAGGGCCTGCCAGCACCGTGGGCTGCGCGCCGTGCGCGGCCAGCGCCTCCTTCAGCGCCGGCACGGCCGAGGCGTCGGCCACCGCCACGACCTCGACGCCGAACTCGGCCGCCTGCCTGGCCAGCAGGTCGACTTTGCCGCCCCCCGCCGCCAGCCCTGAAACCGTGAAGCCGCCGGGGTCGGCGGCGATGACGTCGAGTGCCTGGGTGCCGACCGAGCCGGTGGAGCCGAGCACGACGACGGAGCGGAGGGTCTGTTCATGCACCCGTCCATTGTCCCCGCTGCGTGGCGTACTCGGGCACGAGACCCCGGTCAGCCGCAAAGTGCCTTACGTATGTGACGCGAGATAACACAGTAGATTCGTGCCGGAATGTCGTCATATCGGATCGCGCAAATCTTGAGAAAGCGGGATATCGATGCCACTACCTTCCGAAGCTCACGTTCACTTTCGGGAGGTACGTAATGCATCGCAAAGTTGCTCTGATTTCCGCCCTGGCCCTCGCCGCGGGGAGCGCCGCCCTGCTCCCGGCGAGCGGGGCGCAGGCCCACGTACGGGTGCGGCCGGAGCCCGCGCCCGCGCAGAAGGCGGCGGCGGATTCGGCGTCCGAGCGGCGCCAGGTCCTGACGTACTGGACGGAGCGGCGCATGGAGGCAGCCAAGCCGCTGAACGCCCCCGGACCCGAGACCGGGGCGAAGAAGACCATGGCGGAGCCCGCCGAAGGCACCCCGTGGACCGCCCCGCCCAGCGGCGCGCGGAAGAACGGCGCCACGTTGCAGGCGGCCAGGTCGTCCGGCACGCCCTGGACGCGCGGCGGCTCCGTCGTGAAGACCACGGGCCGGGTCTTCTTCACCACGCAGGGGCGCAACGCCTCATGCTCGGGCTCGGCCGTGACCAGTGCGAACAAGAGCGTGGTGCTGACCGCCGGCCACTGCGTGAAGATGAACGGCGCCTTCCACACCAACTGGGTCTTCGTGCCCGGCTACGACAACGGCAAGCGCCCCTTCGGCACCTGGGCCGCCACCCGGCTGCTGACCACACCCCAGTGGAACGCCCGCGAGGACATCAACTTCGACATCGCCGCCGCGGTGGTCGCGCCGCTGGAGGGCAGGACGCTGGTGGACGTCGTGGGCGGCCAGGGCGTGGCCTTCAACCAGCCCAGACGGCAGCAGATGTACGCCTTCGGCTACCCGGCGGCGGCGCCGTACGACGGCTCGAAGCTCATCCACTGCAGCGGCCGGACCTTCGACGACCTCGCGATGTCGAAGGACCACGGCCTGACCTGCAACATGACCGGCGGTTCGAGCGGCGGTCCGTGGATGCTGAACTTCAACGAGTCGACCGGCCTCGGCACGCAGAATTCGGTCAACAGCTTCAAATACAACTTCGCCCCGAACTGGATGTTCGGCCCATATTTCGGAAATGAGGCTCAGGCCGTCTACCAGACGGCACAAAACACCAACGCCCTCTGAGCAACTCACCGAAAGTAGTCACAAGAACACATCTCGTGGTGCAGACTCGGGGGGCATGACCCTGAGCACCCCCATGCTCGCGGGGGCCCCGCTCCTCGCGGGGCTGATCGGCTCCGCGCTCGTCGGCGCGGCCCCGGCACCGCAGCAGGCCGCGCCCCCCGTCACCGCACCCGTCACCGCACCCGTCACCGGGTCCATCAGCAGGTCCGGCACCGGGTCCCTCTCCGGGACCGCCTCCGTGGCACGGCTGGGCGGGATAGTCGAGCACGTGGCCGCGCGCACGCCCGCCGACCAGCAGCGCGTGCTCGACTACTGGACGCCGCGGCGCATGGCCAAGGCCCTGCCGATCGGGCTGCTCGGCCTCGTCACGCGCGACAAGGGCCTGCTGGGCGATCTGCCCGGCGGGCGGTCGCTTCCCGCCCTCACCGGCCAGGCCGCCGGTCAGGCCCCTCCCGGCCACGCGGCGAGCACCGTCGTGCGCCGCCACCACGCGGCCGCCGCGCCGAGCACCAGCACCGTCGGCACCCGCTGGGCTTCCGGCGGCCTCGTCGCCAGGACGACGGGCCGCGTGTTCCTGACCGTGGCCGGCGCCGACTTCGTCTGCTCGGCCAGCACGGTCAGGAGCGCCAACAAGGACCTCGTGGTCACCGCCGGCCACTGCGTCAAGGACGGCGCCGGCGAGTGGGCGGCGAACTGGACGTTCGTCCCGGGCTACGGGTCCGGCGGGCGGGCGCCGTTCGGGCAGTACGCCGCCCGCCGCATGTTCGTCGCCGGCCCGTGGGCGCGCGGCGGCGACGACAACTACGACGTCGGCATGGTCGCCCTGGCCACGTCACGCGGCAGGCACGTGGCCGACGTGGTCGGCACTCAGGAGATCGCCTTCAACGCGCCACGCGGCGGCCAGGCGTTCGGCTTCGGCTATCCCGCCGACCCGCCGTACAACGGCGGGCACCTGGTCTACTGCGCGGGACGGTTGCGGGACGACCCGCACAAGCAGACCCGCGACCAGGGCCTCGGCTGCGCCATGACCGCGGGCTCCAGCGGCGGCCCCTGGATGACCACGTTCAACGCCGCCACCGGCAGGGGCACGATCACCTCGCTGAGCAGCTTCAAGTACAGCGACGACCAGCGCACGATGTACGGCCCCTACCTCGGCGACGCCGCCAAGGCCCTCTACACCATGGCAGGACGCGCCTGACCGGCGTGCCGGCTCACTTCAGCTCCGACTCCAGCAGCCCCATCATGAGGAAGTCGTGCCGCTTCCCCTTGGTGCGGAACGACTCGCGCCGCCGCCCCTCCTCGACGAACCCCACCCTGGTGTACGCCCGCACCGCCGCCGTGTTGTCGGCCACCACCCAGAGCGTCACCCGGTGCAGGCCCATCTCCTCGAAGGCGTACCTGCAGATCACGCGCAGCGCGTCCGTCGCGTAGCCGCCTCCCTGGTGATCACGGTCACCGATGGCGATGCTCTGGAGGGTGGCCTCGCCCTGGATGAAGTCGGTGTCGCCGAGCGCGACATAGCCGATCAGCCTCCCGCCGTCGAGCGTCTCGATGCCCAGCAGCATCTGCTCGAAGGTGTTGCGCGGCCGGTTGGCGCCCTTCTCCATGTTCTGGGCGAGGGAGATGGGCGGCGAAGCGTCCATCCACCGCCCCACCTCCGGATCGTGATACCACCGCCACAGTGCTTCGCTGTCGGCGGGTTCGAGGGCGCGCAGGTGCACGCGGTCTCCGGTCAGCATGAGATCTCCCGATGAGTAGACCGGACACCTCTATCAGGGTGCCGACAGGCGGAGCAACGCCTTTTCCTGGCCCTCAGAGTGGCAGCCCGGTCAGCACCATGACCTTCTCGTACGTGTAGTCCGTCATCGCCGAGCGCAGCCCCTCACGCCCGACGCCCGAGTCCTTGACCCCGCCGTACGGCATCTGGTCGGCCCGGTAAGACGGCACGTCGCCGATGATCACGCCGCCCACCTTCAGCTGCCGGTTGGCCAGGAAGGCGGCGTCCAGCGACCGCGTGAACACCCCGGCCTGCAGGCCGTACGCGGAGTCGTTGACCATCGCGTAGGCCTCGTCGGCGGAGGCGGCGGGCTGGAGGATCATGACGGGCCCGAAGACCTCCTCGCGGGCCACCTTGGCGTCGTGGGGCACGCCGGCCAGCACCGTCGGGGCGTACGACGTCCCTTCGCGGACGCCGCCCGCGAGCACCTCGGCGCCGGCCGCGACGGCCTCGTCGACCCACCGCTCCACGCGCTCGGCGGCGGCCTCGGAGACGAGCGGGCCCACCTGGGTCTTCTCGTCCGCGGGGTCGCCGGTGACGAGCCCTTTGACCGCCGGGACCAGGCGCTCGACGAAGGCGTCGTAGACCGGCTGCTCGACGATCACCCGCTGCACGGCGATGCAGCTCTGGCCGCCCTGGTAGTTGGAGTAGAGGGCGATGCGCCGCGCCGCCCAGTCGAGGTCGGCGTCGGCCAGCACGACGGCCGCCGCGTTGCCGCCCAGTTCCAGCGTGACGTGCTTGCGCGGCACCTGGTCGGCGATGGCGTACCCGACGGGCGCCGAGCCGGTGAACGACACCACGGGCAGCCTCGCGTCCCGCACCAGGCCGGCGGCGCGCTCGTTCGGGACCGGCAGCACCGAGAACATGCCCGCGGGCAGGTCGGTCTCGGCCAGGATCTCGCCCAGCAGCAGCGACGACAGCGGCGTGGCGGGCGCGGGCTTGACGATGACGGGGGCGCCGACGGCGATGGCCGGGGCGACCTTGTGCGCGACGAGGTTCAGCGGGAAGTTGAACGGGGTGATCGCCAGCACAGGCCCGTACGGGACCCGCGACACGTACGCCAGGCGCCCGGCCGCGGCCGGCTCGGTGTCGAGCCGCTGCGCCTCGCCGGACCAGCGGCGGGTCTCCTCGGCGGCGAAGCGGAACGTGGCGACGGCCCTCGTGACCTCGCCGCGCGCCCAGAAGATCGGCTTGCCGTTCTCGGCGGTGATCAGGCGGGCGATCTCGTCGGCCCGCTCCTCGATGCGCCGCGAGACGTGGGCCAGCGCCTCGGCCCGCACGTGCACGGGCAGCGCGGCGGCCTGATCCGCGACCGCGTGCGCCGCGGCGACGGCCTCCTCGACCTGCGCGTCCGTGGGCACGGAATGCCTGCCGACCTCGCGGCCGTCGTGGGGGTTGGTGACAGTGAGCTCGGAGTCCCCGGTCGCTGGGCGGCCGGCCAGCCAGAAGGTACGCACGTCCATAGTTCAGACGTTATGCGAAGCGGACGTTCGGGGATTACACCACGGTGCACAAGACTCTCGCGGGACCCCACCGTTAAGTACAAGCTCTGTTGTATACCCATGATGTAACGGAACTAGACCCAATTCGGGATGTTTACCATGCGGAGTGGTTTGAGCAATCGTCGCTCTGGCTAAGTCATCGGATGCGGGTCTACAGCGTGGTGGGCCCCCGATCAGAAAGGCGTGGGCCCCGTGACCGAACACCGTGAGGTCACAAGGACACATAGCTCCTTGGCCGCTGAGGAGGTCTCATGACCTCGGCGCCGCTGGGGCTCCAGGGTGCTTACCTCAAGGGAGAGCGCGCCAGCCACGACGAACTCCGCTCCCACCTCCTCGACGTGGCCGTCAACCTGCTCGAGACCGACGGCCCCGACAGCCTCACCATGCGCAGGATCGCCGCGGAGGCGGGGTGCACGACGACCGTCATCTACACGATGTTCGGCAACCGGGAGGGCCTGGCGGAGGCGCTCTATCTGGAGGGGTTCGAGCGCTTCCGCCGCTGCCTGGAGTCGGTGCCGCAGCGGCGCAGCCCGTTCGAGCACCTGACCGCTCTCGGGCCCGCCTACCGTCAGGCGTGCCTGTCGGAGCCCGGCTACTACAGCCTGATGTTCGAGCGGGCGATCCCCGGCTTCGAACCCAGCGAGCGCGCGAGGACCCTCGCCCGCGCCGCACTCAACATCCTCGACCGCGTGATCGCCGACTGCATCTCCGCCGGCTACCTCATCCCGACCCAGCCCCGCAAGATCGCGGACGCGCTGTGGGCGGCGGCCCAGGGGGCGATCAGCCTGGAGCGCGCCGGACATCTGCGCGACGGGCGCACGTTCGAGGCGGTCACCATGGCCACCATCTGCTGCTACCAGGTCGACAAGCAGGCCTGACCGGTTCTCCTGCCCCGCCGCCGACACTCAACGGGCGCGCCGGGCTCCGCCTCTGACACGCAACGGCGCGCCGGGCTCCGCCGCCGACGCTCAGCGGCGGGCCGCTTCGAGCGCGAACCACAGCTCGGCGCGGACGCCCGGATCGTCGAGGTCGCGGCCGAGCAGCTCGGCCACACGTTTCATGCGGTAGCGCAGCGTGTGCCGGTGCACGCCGAGCCGCTGCGCCGCCGCGTCCCAGTGGCCGTTGTTCTCCAGGTACGCGCGCAGGGACTCCACGAGGCCGGCCCGGGAGCCGTAGCCGGTGAGCGGAGCCAGCAGCGCGGCCGAGAACGCCTGGGCGTCCGCCTGGTCGAGCAGGCCGAGCACGCCCTGCCCGGCCAGCTCCGCGAACCGCACCACCCGCCCCCCTTCCCTCCCCGGCCCCAGGCCCTCTTCCCCAGCCTCCGAACCACCCCCACCGCCGCTGCCGAGCACCCTGGATCCCGACGTTGCACCGCCCTTTCCCGCGCTCGACCCGGCTGCCTCAAGAGCTCGTCTCGCCTGGTCGAGCGCGCTTCGCAGGGCCGCAGGGTCATCACCGCACGGCAGGCTGATCCCCACGGGTGCGTCCGCCTCCAGGGCCACCCTCTCCGCCATGCGCATCGCGACGTCCTCCGCCGGACCTCCCGCCCGGCTGTCCACAGTGCCGGCCGCGACCAGCGCGATGGCCACCTGCCCCGTCGCCCGGGTGCGTGCCGCCCGGGCCTGGGAGCGGCTCCCGCGTGGCTGTCGCGCGCCCTCCCACGTGTCCGTGTCGTCGTGCAGGGCCGCGAAGGCGTACGTCTCCAGCACGTCCAGAGCCTCGGGACCTGTCGCGAGCACCGCCAGCGGCTCCTCGGGCAGCCGGCGGCCGAGCGGCTCCAGCACCACACGAGCCTGCTCCCGGGCACCCTCCAGCAGCAGCCGCAGCACCGCGGCGTGCACCCGGCGCTCGGCTTCCAGTTGGGACCTGCCCTGCTCCATGGCCAGCGTGAGCAGGGAGGCCGCCGCGTTGATCACCGTGTGGGTGATGGGCGAGTACGCCTCTTCCGCCCCCACGGTGAGGAACCCGCGCGGCCGCGCCCCGCCGCCCACCGGCTGCGCCACGATGTGTTCACCCGGCCCCGACAGAGCCAGGCTGGCGGGAAACCCGGTGGGCGGCTGGAGGGTGGCGGACGGGTCCTGGTGGCGGGGGCCACGGAGGCGGCCGAGCTCGGCGGTCACCGCGCCCGTCCTGGCGCCGCGCGTGGCGTGACGCACCTCGCCCGACTCGTCCAGCAGCGCGGCCCAGCCGCCGACCTCCTTGGCGAGCCGGTCGATGACCGCGTACATGCCCTCGGGTTGCAGCGCGGCCCGCGTGAGCCGTCCCTGGGCGTCGAAGGCGCGGGTGATCTCCTCGTACTGCTCGGCGGCCAGGAGTTCGCTGACGGCCTTGCCGATGGCGATGAACGGGGTCTCGCGTGGCACCTCCAGCAGGGGCAGCCCGTGCTCCTCCGCGGCGGCGACCAGGGCGGCGGGCACCTCCTCGTGCGAGACCCCGACGCCGAAGCCGAGGCCGGCCACGCCGCGAGCGACCAGTCGGGCGACATATCCGGATAGGTCGCCCGCCATCCGCATCCCCGTCGTGAGCAGCAGTTCCCCACCCTCCAAGTACGGAGTCGGGTCCGCAAGCTCGCTGACCGCCACCCACCGCACCGGCACGTCCAGGACGGAGCTCGGGCGGGTGGTGGTGCCGGCGAGGGGACGGAGGTGCATGCGGCGCACCACGGTCCGCAGTGAAGGCGGCATGCGGCTTTTGTCCATTCTGGCGAATACGACCTCCTTCAGTTTGACATATCGACATATCGGCGCAGGTGAGAGGCCGCCGTAGCGTCGGAGCATGAGCATTCCCCAAGAGCGACGCGTCGTGACCGCGATCCCAGGCCCCAAGTCGCAGGAGTTGCTGGCCCGCAAGCAGGCCGCAGTCCCGCCCGGCATCGGCACGACGCTGCCGGTCTTCGTCACCCGCGCGGGCGGCGGCGTGCTCCAGGACGCCGACGGGAACTCGCTGATCGACTTCGGCTCCGGCATCGCCGTGACCAGCGTGGGCAACGCCGCGCCCAAGGTCGTCGAACGCGTGCAGCGGCAGGTCGCCGACTTCACCCACACCTGTTTCATGGTCACCCCGTACGAGTCGTACGTGCGGGTGTGCGAGAAGCTCAACGAGCTGACCCCCGGCGACCACGACAAGCGCACCGTGCTGGTGAGCTCGGGCGCCGAGGCCGTGGAGAACGCCGTCAAGATCGCCCGGCACGCCACCGGCAGACCGGCCGTCGTGGTTTTCGACCACGGCTACCACGGCCGCACGCTGCTCACGATGACGCTGACGGCCAAGAACATGCCGTACAAGGAGGGGTTCGGCCCGTTCGCGCCTGAGGTCTACCGGGTGCCGCTGGCGTACCCGTTCCGCTGGCCGTCCGGGCCGGACAACTGCGCCGAGGAGGCCGCCGAGCAGGCCATCGACATGATCACCAAGCAGGTCGGCCCGGGCAACGTGGCCGCCGTGGTGATCGAGCCGATCGCGGGCGAGGGCGGCTTCATCGTTCCCGCCAGGGGTTTCCTGCCGCGCATCGCGGAGTTCTGCAAGGCCAACGGCATCCTGTTCGTGGCCGACGAGGTGCAGACCGGGTTCGCGCGCACCGGCACGCTGTTCGCCTGCGAGGACGAGGGCATCGTGCCCGACATCATCACCACCGCCAAGGGCATCGCGGGCGGCCTGCCGCTGGCGGGCGTGACCGGGCGCGCGGAGATCATGGACAAGGTGCACGCCGGCGGCCTCGGCGGCACGTACGGCGGCAACCCGCTCGCCTGCGAGGCCGCTCTGGGCGTCCTGGAGACCATCGAGGAGGAGGATCTGGTCGCCAGGGCCCGCCGCATCGGCGACATCATGCTGCCCCGGCTCAGGTCGCTCCAGGAGCGCTTCGACGTGATCGGCGACGTGCGCGGACGAGGCGCGATGATCGCCATCGAGCTGGTCGAGCCGGGCACCAAGGAGCCGAACCCGGCCGCCGTCCAGGAGATCGTCCGGCGCTGCCACGCCGAGGGCCTGCTGGTGCTCACGGCGGGCACGTACGGCAACGTGCTGCGCTTCCTGCCGCCGCTGGTCATTCCCGAGCACCTGCTCGAGGAAGGGCTCGGCATCCTGGAGAAGGCGATCGCCGAACTTTAGAGCAAACCCATCCGAATCGGGCATCCGGCTTGTGACTGGATGTCCGATTTGTTGGTGTAACAGCCGTCAACCGGGTAGAGAAATCACCCTGACTTGACGCTCTGCTAGACGATCACAGCCACGGTCAGGGTTATAACGGTTCCGGTATACGGATGGGCGATGGCTGCGGGAAGCGTAATGAACTGGGGTTCCAGCAAAACGGCGGCGCGAAGCATGGTGACGTTCGACCCTGAGGGACTGTCCTGGGCCCAGCGTGACGGCGACGCCTGCGTCGTCTGCCACAAACGCTGGCCCCGGCCGCGCGTGAGGGTCGGCCGGCTCCCCGACGACGCTCCGGTGCTGGCCTGCGGCGACTGCGCCGAAGCGCTCCTGCCCGCTCCCGCGGCCACCGTCGTGGCCTTCCCGTCCCGCTGAACTCTCGCCGGGCAGCGAGACGCCCCGGGACAGAGGGGGAAGGCCCAGGGCGTCTCTGCAGGTCACGCCCTGCGGGGGGAGGGGGCGCGCCCGCGGCACATCACGTCAGGTCCGGCGCCTGCGCTCCTCACTCGGCGAGCTCGCGCCACCGTTCGGTCCAGGCGTCATAGTCCGTACATTCCCCGCAAGCGGGCGGCCGTACCGCGAAGGCGATGTGGTCGAGCTTCTTGTCCTCGCCGGCGCCGTACGCCTCGCACATCTGCCTGGCCCGCCCCTTGCACGCCTTGTCGTTGGCCGGCGCCAGCCCCACCCACGCGGCGGCGTCGCGCTGCGCGTCGGGCGCGGTCACCCAGTTGAGCCACCGGTAGGCGCAGGTGGTGTCGGGCACGTTCGCGCCGAGCATCCAGGAATCGACCCATCCGGTGGTCTCGCGGGTGTGCACGGCCTTGATCGGCTTTCCGGCCTTCTGCAGCAACATCCGGTAGTAGGGGGTGGCCTGGGCGTAGTCGAGGGACCCGGTGGCGAACCCCTTGACCAGGTCGATCGGGTTACGCCAGTAGACGCGGTCCTTGTTGCGTTCCAGCATCGTCATCGTCTCGTCGAGCTGCTTCTCGGTCAGCTCGTACGGCTCGTCCGCGGAGCCGCCGGCCATGGCAGCGTCGGCGATCGTCAGCGGGGTGTCCCTGAGCGCGACCCGCTCGGAGGCGAACACCTGCCCGAGGTCACCGCCCTCGACCCGGCCCGAGTCGTAGATGAACTCGTGGTATCCCCACAGGTAGGGCACGCCGTAGACCTTGCCCGACACGGTGGACATGTCGCGGAAGCGCTCGTCGATGTCGTCGTAGCCGGCGACCTTGGCCGGGTCGATTGCCTGCACCTGCTTCTTCGCGATCAGGTCGGCCGCCAGCACCGGCCCGGCGGAGATCACATCGTAGGGCCGCTCGGTGACCTTCTCGGCCATCTCCTCGGAGGTCTGCACGGTGTCGAGCTTGGCGATCCGGCAGCCGGTCTCCTTCTCGAACGCGCCCGTCCAGTCGACCTTGGGGCTGGTGCCGCCGTACTCGGCGTAACCCCGGTAGGTGAGGATCTGCAGCGTGCCGTCGCTCTGTGTCGCCGTCGGGCTGGCGGTGGGGCTCGGCGAGGAGCTCGGCGCCGGTGTGGGCCTCGCCGCTCCCATGCCGACGACCAGCGCCGATGCGGCGATCGCCAGGGCATAAGTGCGACGACGATCCACGATGTCCCCCCTTGTCCGTCTGCTGGGAGCTTACCGGGGAGCGGGACGGGAGGGACGCGCATCCCTCCCGTCCGGAATCGCGGGTTACCGGTTCGTGGGGAAGCCCAGGTTCACGCCGCCGTGCGACGGGTCGAGCCAGCGGGACGTGACGACCTTGCCGCGGGTGTAGAAGTGCACACCCTCGGTGCCGTGCACGTGCGTGTCGCCGAACAGCGACGACTTCCAGCCGCCGAAGCTGTAGAAGGCCATCGGCACCGGGATGGGCACGTTGATGCCGACCATGCCGACCTCGACCTCGTTCTGGAAACGCCGGGCGGCGCCGCCGTCGTTGGTGAAGATCGCGGTGCCGTTGCCGTACTCGCCGCCGTTGATCAGCTCCAGGCCCTCCTCGTACGAGCCGACGCGCACGATCGACAACACCGGGCCGAAGATCTCGTCGTGGTGCGTACGCGAGCCCGGAGGCACGTGGTCGAGCACCGTCGGGCCGAGCCAGAAGCCGGGCGTCTCAGCGGCCCTGCCGCCGCCGAGCACCGCCGTCTCGCGGCCGTCGACGACCAGCTTGGCGCCCTCCTCGACGCCCAGGTCGAGGTAGGAGGCGACCTTGTCGCGGTGCGCCTCGGTGACCAGCGGCCCCATCTGCGACTTCGGGTCGTCGCCTGGGCCGATCACCAGCCGGCCGACCCGTTCGACGATCTTCTCCACCAGCTCGTCGCCGACCGGGTCGACCGCCAGCACGACCGAGATCGCCATGCAGCGCTCCCCCGCCGAGCCGAACCCGGCCGACACCGCCGAGTCGGCCACCAGGTCGAGGTCGGCGTCGGGGAGCACGAGCATGTGGTTCTTGGCGCCGCCGAGCGCCTGCACCCGCTTGCCGTGCGCGGTGCCCGTCTCGTAGACGTAGCGCGCGATCGGGGTGGAGCCGACGAAGGAGACGCCGCGCACGCCGGGGTGCTCCAGCAGCCGGTCCACGGCCACCTTGTCGCCCTGCACGACGTTGAACGCGCCGTCGGGCAACCCCGCCTCCTGCCAGAGCCTGGCCATCAGCAGCGACGCCGAGGGGTCCTTCTCCGACGGCTTGAGCACGAACGTGTTCCCGCACGCGATCGCGATCGGGTACATCCACATCGGCACCATGGCGGGGAAGTTGAACGGCGTGATCCCGGCCACCACGCCCAGCGGCTGGCGGATGGAGTAGGAGTCGACCCGGGTCGAGACGCCCTCGGAGAAGCCGCCCTTGAGCAGGTGCGGGATGCCGCAGGCGAACTCCACGACCTCCAGGCCCCTCGCCACCTCGCCGAGCGCGTCGGAGTGCACCTTGCCGTGCTCGGACGAGATCAGCGCCGCCAGCTCGTCGCGGTGGGCGTACATGAGCTCACGGAAGCGGAACAACACCTGCGACCGTTTCATGAGCGACGCGTCCCGCCAGGCGGGGAACGCGGCCGCGGCGGCCGCCACGGCCGCGTCCACGTCGGCCGCCGACGCCAGCGCCACGTGCCCGCTGACCTCGCCGGTGGCGGGGTCGAAGAGCTCGGCGGTACGGTCGTCGCCGTCCGCGAGCACCCCGTTGATCCAGTGCTTGACCGACTTCACTGAGCTGCTGCCTCCGCGTTGATGGTTTCCAGTGCGGTGACGATGATGCCGAGCCCTTCGACGGCCTCGTCCACCGTGAGGGTGAGGGGCGGCGCCATGCGGATGGCGTTGCCGTACAAACCGCCCTTGCCCGCCAGCAGGCCCGCCCTCTTGGTCTCCTCCATGAAGCGCGACGCCTGCGCGGGGCTCTCGAGCTCGACGGCGAACATCAGGCCCTTGCCCCGCACCTCCTTGACCACGGGCAGCCGCTCGGCCGCCTCCTTGAGCCCCTTGATGATGATGGCGCCGGTACGCGCCGCGTTGGCCTGCAGGTCGTGATCGAGCACGAAGTCGAGGGTGGCGTTGGCGGCGGCCATGGAGATCGGGTTGCCGCCGAACGTCGACAGGCCCACCGCGTGCGGGGCGTCCATCAGGTCGCCGCGCGCCACGACGCCGCCGACGGCGAAGCCGTTGCCCAGCCCCTTGGCGAACGTGAGCATGTCGGGGGTGACGCCGTGGTTCTGGATGCCGAAGAACGCGCTGCCGGTGCGGCCCCACCCGGTCTGCACCTCGTCCGAGATGAACAGGATGCCCTGCTCGTCGAGCACCTCCTTGTACGCGGCGAACAGCCCGTCGGGGGCCATCGTGAACCCGCCCACGCCCTGGATCGGCTCGGCGATCAGCGCGGCCACGTCGTTGGAGACGGAGGTGGCCAGCACGTGGCGCAGGTCGTCGACGCACGCCTTGACGTAGTCGGCGTCCGACAGGCCCGCGAACTGGGTGAGGTGCCGGTCGGCGCCGTGCAGGAAGTGCACGTTGAGCGGGGAGAGCGAGTTGTTCTTCCACGCCCGGTTGGCGGTGACGCTGATCGCGCCGAAGCTGCGCCCGTGGTAGCTCTGCCGCATCGCGAACACCTGGTCGCTCTTGCGCGCGTACGTGGCCAGCAGCAGGGCGGTCTCGTTGGCCTCGGTGCCGGAGTTGGTGAAGAAGACCTTGGCGTCGGGGATGCCGGAGAGCCGCGCGATCTTCTCGGCCAGCTCGACCTGGCCCCGCAGCAGGTAGGCGGTGCTGGTGTGCACCACGCCCGTGGCGAGCTGGCGTTCGACGGCTTCGCGCACTTCGGGCACGTCGTACCCGATCATGTTGGTCAGGATGCCGGCGAAGAAGTCGAGATAGCTCTTGCCGTCGCCGTCGATGACGCGGTTGCCCTTGCCGCTGACGATCTCGATGGGCTCGGTGTAGTTGAGCGCCAGCCAGGCAGGCATCACTGCCCGATGGCGCGCGAGAAGCTCCGACATGCTCCCGAGTATTCCTTTTTCGCCCTCATCCTCCTATCTCCAGAGTGTCGGCGTAGGAGAAAATCGAGTTACACAGTGTAACCGCGAGCAGCCGATGGAGGCAGAGGCGGGCCGGCCCCTGCCTCCGCGCGGGTCAGCGGCCCAGCAGGAGCGGCAGGCTGCCCCAGCCGTGCGCGATGAAGGACGGGACGTGGGGCACCTCGCTCTCCTTCACGGCCAGCCGGAGGTCCGGGAACCGGGCGAACAGCGCGGGCAGGGCGGCGAGCGCCTCCTGGCGGGCGAGCGGCGCCCCGATGCAGCGGTGCACGCCGATGCCGAACGCCAGGTGCTCGCCGTGTTCCTTGGTCGGGTCGAACCGGTCGGCCTCCGGGCCGTGCTGGTCGGGGTCGTGCCCGGCCGCCATGTAGCTGGTGATGATCGCGTCGCCCGCCTCGATCCGTACCCCGCCGATCTCGATCGGCTCGATGGCGAACCGCAGCGGCAGGTTGGCGATCGACGGCGACCAGCGCAGCGTCTCCTCGATCACCGCCTCCCAGGAGATCTCTCCCGACAGGACCCGCTCCAGGTGGTCCGGATGGGTGAGCAGGGCGTGCACCGCGTTGCCGATCAGGTTGACGGTGGTCTCGTGCCCGGCGGCGATGAGGAGCAGCAGGGTGTCGCGCAACTCGTCGTCGCTGAGCGAGTCGCCGCTGTCGCGAACGTTGATCAGCTCGGTGGTCAGGTCGTCGCCCGGGTGCTCCCGCTTGTAGGCGACCAGGCCGGGGAGCACGGTGCCGATCTGGACGGCCGTGGCCTCAGCCTGCTCCGGGGTGGCGGTGGTGTCCATGATGGCCTCCATGATCCGGGCCATCTCCTCCCGCATGTGCGCGGGGACGCCGAACAGTTCACAGATCACCCGCATCGGCAGCGGGTGGGCGTAGGCGCCGCGGAGGTCGACGGGGCGGCCAGGCGGCTGCGCGGCCATGGCGTCCAGCAGCTCCGCCACGATGCCCTCGACGATCGGCTGCATGGCCTTGGTACGGCGCGCGGTGAAGCTCGGGGCGATCAGCTTGCGCAGCCGCCGGTGCTCCTCGCCATAGGCGCTGAGCATGTTCGACACGCCGATCCAGGTCATGATCCACCTCCAGCCGGGCTCGGAGAGCGCCTGGGGCAGCAGCCGCCAGTGCCGCTTGTCCTTGCTCACCAGCGGATCGAGGATCAGCTGCTTGAGCAGGTCGTGCCGGGTGACCGCCCAGGCCGGGATGCCTCCGGTGAGCTCTACGAGGACCAGGGGGCCGAGGTCACGTAGTCGGCGGACCTCGCCGGAGAGGTCGGTGCCGAAGGGGTCGAGGACGACAGGGGCTGCATTGCCCACGGAGAATCTCCTGGTTGGTCGGGGCGGATCGGGGTGAAGCTCACCGGCAGGTGCGCCAGCGCGCGATGGAACGGGCCGGGTCGCCACGACAGCTCCTCGCGGGGCACGGTCAGTTCGAGGTCGCACAGGTGAGAGGTCAGGCGTTCGATCGCGGTCATGGCGATGAGCACGGCCGGATCGCTGGCCGGGCAGCGGTGCGCCCCGGCGCCGAAGCCCAGGTACGCGCCACCGTCGGAACGCAGCTCCTCGGGAACGTTGGTGGGCTCGGTGTTGGCCGCGGCGTAGGAGACGAGGACCAGCTCGGCCGGCTGGATCCAGGTGCCGTGGAAGTGCACGGGCTGGCGCACGAAGTACGGGCCGTAGTTCGACATCGCCGGCTCGGCGCGCAGGGCCTCCATGAGGGCGTCGTACGTGCTGAGCGCGCCGTTGGTGAGCGAGCTGAAGTAGCGGTCGTCGCTGACCATCCGGGAGATCGTGTTGGAGATCAGGTTGGCCGTGGGCTCGTAGGCGGCGGCCACCACCAGCACGAGGGTCTCCCCCAGCTCGTCGGGCTGCAGCGCGGCCGGATGGTCGATGAGCCAGGAGGTCAGGTCGTCGCCCCGCTGGGCGTGCTTGGTCTGGATCAGCTCGCCGATGTAGCGGCTGAACGCCTCGCTGCCCCGCGCGCCCGTCTCTCCGTCGGCCTCCATCATGTCCGACAGGGCCTGGGTCAGGCCGGCGCTGTCCGCGTCGGGCCGCCCGAAGAGCCGGTTGAAGATGCGGACCGGGATGAGCCGGGCGAATTCGGCGACCAGGTCGGCCTCGCCCTTCGCGGCGAACTGGCTGATGAGCGAGTCCGACACCTCGCTCACCATCTGGCGCAGCTTGTGCGGCTGGATCTGCTCGAAGCAGTCGGAGATCACCTTCCGGTAACGGGCGTGCTCGGCGCCGTCGGAGAACAGCGCGTTCGGCCGGCGGCCGAGCATGGCGATCGCCCCCGCGGCCTCCGGGGTGTCGGGTAGGCGCGCCTGCCAGGCGCTGGAGTTCTTGCTCCAGACGCCGCCGACGTTGGTGAGCACGTCCAGGGCGGCCCGGTAGCCGATCACCAGGTGGGCCTCGATGCTCGGGGCTATCTCCACGGGCGCGACCGCGCCGTGCCGCACGCGCAGCTGCGCGTAGACCGCCTGCGGGTCTCTGGCGTACTCGGGCCCGTACAGGCGCCCGGCGTCGGGCATGTAGCGCAGGGTCATGACAACACCAGCTCTCTGACGTGCTCCACCAGTGCGATCAGCGAGGCACGGGCGGAGGCGGGGTCGCGGGCGTCGCACACCATCAGAGGCGTGCGCGGGTCGAGGTCGAGCGCCTTGCGCACGGACTCCAGCGGGTAGTCCGGCGAGTCGGGGAAATGGTTGACGGCCACCGCGTAACGGATGCCCGCCTTCTCCACCAGGTCGAGGACGGCGAAGCTCTCGTCGATGCGGCGGGTGTCGGCCAGCACCAGAACCCCCAGCGCGCCGCGTACCAGCTCGTCCCACAGGACCTGGAAGCGGGTCTGTCCCGGCGCACCGAACAGGTAGAGCACGGCCCCCGGCAGGGTGAGGCGCCCGAAGTCGATCGCGGTGGTCGTGGTGGTCTTCTCGTTCACGCCGGTGAGGTCGTCGACCAGCGTGCCCGCCTGGGTGAGCACCTCCTCCGTGTTGAGGGGCTTGATCTCCGAGAGCGCACTGACGATGGTCGTCTTGCCCACGCCGAACGGCCCTGCGACGACCAGCTTGACCGGGATGTGCTCGGCACTGACACGGCTGTCAGAGAGCGCGGAGGCCACTGAGTACCAACTCCAAGATCTCGATGTCGGGCAGACTGGTGGCCACCGGCGGATTGCGGGTCAGCAACGTTCCGCTGCCGACCAGTCCGGCGACCAGCAACCGCACCACGCAGTACGGGAGGCCGAGGTGCGCGGCGCACTCGTACACCGACAACGGCCCGTCCTGCAGCAGGGCCAGCAGATGCGACCCAGGCGGGTCCAGCCCGTTGGTGGCGGCGTCGGGTGCGATGTAGACCAGGGTCGTGCGCTCGACATCGATGTGTTCGGGCACGGTCAGCCTCGCGGCGGCCATGTAGTCCGGGACGACCCGCCGCCTTTGCCGTCCGGAGGTCACGTCCGGACGCCCGGCACCCTGGCCGCGCTGGCTTCGTCAAGAGCCTTGATCAGCTTCTGCACCTGCAGTTGCACCTCGTAGGCCAGCGCGCCGATGTTGACCGCTCCGGTGGCGGCGACCACGATGGCGGCGCGGTCCCCGGCCGGGGCGATGTAGTAGTAGCCGCTGCCGGCGGAGATGACGATGTCCTCCACCCCGACGTCGGTGCCGCCGCTGAGACCCTCGCACAGGGCGCGGGCGGCCCCCAGGACGGAGCTCGTCATGGCGGCGGCGCGCTCGCCGCTCTCCGTCGTCACATCGGCCGAGCCGCCGAGGATCAGCCCGTCACGGCTCAGCACCACACCTCGCGTGACTCCGGGCAGTGCCAGGAGAGGTGACAGGACCCAGGACACGTCGAGGGACAACGCGCGACCCTTGGTCGGAACACGGCTTGAAGCGCTGTGAGCGTCCATGGAACGGTCAATTCCCTTCGGTGGTGTCGTGCGGATCGGTCGGGAACGCTTCGCGGCGGCCCGCTTCGGCTCCGATCTGGAAGTCTCCCCACCGCTTCTGGGCTTCCTCCGGGGTGGTGAGCGTGCGGCCGTCAGGGCCCTGCGAGCCGCCTCCGGCGCGCCCGGAGCCGGACGTGGGGCGCGGCGACTGGCGGCGGCGCTGCGGGAGCGGCGCCAGGTCCTCCGCCGACCGTTGTTGCGGCGCCGTCACGAAGTCGGTTCCCGCGGCGGAGGAGACCGGCTCCAGCCGCGAAACCGCCGGCAGGGGCTCCGTCCGGCCGGCCGGGACCGAGGCGCGGACCGGCTCGGGCGCCAGCACCGACGGCCGGGTGTTCTCCGGCATCTCCACCAGCAGGGCGGCGGGGACGGTCAGCACGGCCTGTACGCCGCCGAAGGCGCTCTTCTTGACCGTGACCTGCAGGCCGTAGTGCGCGGCCTGGCGGCCGATGGCGGCCCAGCCGGTGCGGGGCGGGTTGCCGAGGTCGACCAGGCGGATCGGCTGGGTGCCGCTCAGCAGGCGGGTGGCGCGGGCGTACTGCTCCTCGTTGAGGCCGACACCGGCGTCGTCGATCACGATGGCGGCGCCGCTGTTGGTCTCGTGCACGGCGATGCTCACCTTGAGCGTGCCGTAGGAGTGGTGGACCGCGTTGGCCAGCAGTTCGGCGGTGATGAACAGGATCGACTCCGCGGCGCGGGCGGCGACCCCGATCCGGCGGCGCAGGTGGTTGGCCGGGCTCTCGATGCGCTGCTCGAAGTTCTCCACCCGGGAGACGGCGCCCACCACCAGGTCCACCAGATACGTGTCGTCACGCGACAGGCCGGGCGTGGCGCCGCACGCGATGCCGGTCACCTGCACGCGACGGATGATCAGTTCGTTGAACATGTCCAGTCCCAGCACCTCGCGCAGGAGCGTGGTGTGCTCGTCGCCGCTGTAGCGCTGCTGCACATCGGCGAGCAGGTCCTGGGCGCGCAGCGCCTGGGTCTGCACGCGGGACATCGCGCCTCTGATGACCGCCTGGGCCGCTTCGTCGATGCGTTCGCCTTCCTCTCTGATGCCGCGGGCGAACGCGTCGAGAAGGGCGCTGTGCTGCCTGTCGATGTCGGTGCCTGCGAGTGCCGGCTCCTGCACGCCGGGCACGACCACGTGGGGGGTGCGCAGGTGGGACAGCAGGGCGGGAATTCGCCTCGTGATCAGGTGCTCGGTCTCGGCGCGTACGAGGTCGTGCTGGGCGCGCGCTTCGCGCAGCTGCTCCGCGCTCTCCTGGATCTGGCGCTCCGCCTGGGCCAGCCGCTGCTGGCCGGCGCTGGACTCGTGCGTCCGATGCCGCTGTTCCTGACGGGCCTGACCGAGCTGCCCGCGGACATGGGCGAGATCGCGGCGTACGCGCAGGTGGAGGAGCACGACGCCCACGAGGGCGATGAGGAGGCCAAGGGCGATGAGCGTTATCGGGACGCTGAAGGAGTCTGGCGGCATGACAAGTCCTGAGGTCGAGGAGAGCCGGCGGAATTTGTCAACCGCCGAAGAGTCTGCTAGCGGCGCGTGGCGGAATCAGCACAACGTCCGGCATGGACCATGTCGGAATGGACCGCGCCTTTCCGCGACGTCGGCACGACTGCGTGCCTGGTGCGGCTCTGCCTGGGGTAGGGCGAGGCCAAGTGACATGGCATCCTCGGTCTCAGTCGAACGACGGTCAACGGGTAAACCAGTATTCCCGTTTAGTCATGATAGTCAACCTTATGTAAAGGCGTAATTGCGTTGAGTTCGTACATATTGTCCGATTTTCCGGTTCGGCGGGGACGAAGAATTTCCGCCGCGGTGCCACCGCAAGCCAGGCAGGCCCGCTGACATCCAGCGGCCTACCTCGTTGCCCGGGACCGCCGGGGAGCCACGTGCCCGCTAGACCCAATGCCGTGTAGTTAAGGTCTGCGCCAGTGCGTCAAGGCTCTGGGCTGGTGTGGATCTCCATGCTGATCGTGGCTTTGTAGCTGGTGCGATCGACGGTGCCTCGTGCGTTGTACTTGGAGATGGCG